>NZ_SELS01000059.1 GCF_004197395.1 Paraburkholderia sp. UYCP14C
CGAAGCCCGTCAGGAAAGGCTGATGAAGCTGGCCGCCTGAGCTGCAAAAGCTTGTCCAGACAACCGGAGCCGATACACGCGCTGGGCATTTCGATGCGCAGGCGGCCGGTCAGGTTGTCGGTCGAATTGCGGATGCTGGCTTCCATTTCGTCGATGTCGGCCAGGATTTGTGCGCAACGCTCGTAATAGGCTGCGCCTTCTGGGGTGATGCTTAGGCGGCGCGTCGTGCGGACCAATAACGCTGTGCCTAGCAGGGCTTCCAGGTTCTGGACGATCGTTGTCGCTGTCGCGCGTGGAATGTTTAATGACTCCGCTGCGCGGGTGAAGCTGTTGGTGTCCACAATTCGGATGAATGTGCGCATTGCAGTTATTCTGTCGATCACTGGGATGCTCCAAATGGGTTTTCGCTTTTGCCTGCGGCGGTTTTGTCGTTGTTCTTGTGGTGTTGGCCTTTTCTCGTTGTGTTGTCGGTCTATTAGCGTCGCCCCTGTGCGGGGCGGCACCTACTTTCTTTGCTGCTGCAAAGAAAGTAGGCAAAGAAGACAGCTCAAACCGCTAACTCTTAAGCGGGTCCCTCGGTCCACATGAGGTAGTGGTGCATCTGGAATCCGTGCCCCCGCACACTCGACGGCAGTGACAAAGCCGTCATCCATCCCACTCCGCACTACGTGCGTCGCGGACGGGAATGCATGGGAAACCAGTTGTAGTTTTCTTCGTTAGTGGGGCCATCGGCTTCGCCTCGGCGACGCGCCGAAACGACCAATGGTTTCAGAACCGCGCTTCGGCGCGCGCAGCGCCGCTGGAAGAATGACGGCCTTGTCACTGCCGTGGAATGTGCGAGAACACAGATTCCAGATGCACCACTACCCGTGGCAGACAAAGGGACCCGCTTAAGAGTTAGCGGTTTGAGCTGTCTTCTTTGCCTACTTTCTTTGCAGCAGCAAAGAAAGTAGGTGCCGCCCCGCACAGGGGCAACGCTAATAGACCGACAAGACAACAAGGAAAGGCCAACACCCTAAGAACACAGAAAAAAAGCGAGGACAAAAAGCACACAAACAACAAAACAGAACCCCGCGCCGCAGGCGCAAAAAAAGCACCCGCCGCGCGGCACACCAAGCGGCTATCACTTCCGCATGGAATCCATATCAATGACAAACCGATACTTCACATCACTTTTGAGCATCCGCTCATAAGCCTCATTAATCTTCTGCATCGGAATCATTTCAATATCGGAAGTAATGCCATGCTCACCGCAGAAATCCAGCATCTCCTGCGTCTCGGCAATACCTCCAATCAGCGAACCAGCAAGGCGCCGCCGCTTGAAGATCAGATTGAACACCTGCGGCGACGGATGATCGTGCTCCGGAGCACCGACCAGGGTCATCGTCGCATCCCGCTTGAGCAGATTCAAAAACGGATTCAGATCATGCTGCGCAGCCACCGTATTGAGAATGAAATCGAAGCTATTCACATGCGCTTCCATCTCCTGCGGATTCTTCGAAACAACAACTTCATGCGCACCAAGCCGCTTCGCATCTTCGATCTTCGACGGCGACGTCGTAAACAGCACGACATGCGCGCCCATCGCCCGGGCCAGCTTCACGCCCATATGGCCGAGGCCACCGAGGCCGACGATCCCGACTTTCTTGCCCGGGCCCACGCCCCACGTGCGCAGCGGCGAATACGTGGTGATGCCCGCACACAGCAGCGGCGCGACACCCGCAGGGTCGAGATTCTGCGGCACGCGCAGCGTAAAGGCCTCGTCGACGACCAGTTGCGTCGAATAGCCACCGTACGTGACCTGTCCGTCGACGCGATCGACACCGTTGTACGTGCCCACCCAACCGTTCTCGCAATACTGCTCGAGACCCTCCGCGCAGCTCGCGCAGGTGCGGCACGAATCGACCAGACAGCCGACCGCGACCAGCTCGCCGACCTTGTACTTCGTCACGTTCGGACCGACCGCGGTCACGCGGCCCACGATCTCGTGACCCGGCACGACCGGGTAGATCGTGTTCTTCCATTCATTGCGCGCCTGATGCAAGTCGGAATGGCACACACCGCAGTACAGCACTTCCATCTGCACGTCATGGGCGCGTGGCGCGCGGCGCTGGATTTCGAACGGGGCGAGCGGCGTGGTAGCGTCGCTCGCTGCATAGGCATACGTCGTGCTCATGGGTAGCTCCAGCAAAGAGGGTGATGGCGCAACCTGCGACGCGCCGGCGATGCGCAACACAGGGTTGCGGATGCGGCGGGCCGCAGCGTGAACCGGGATCGGGACGCGAGCGTGGGGTGGCCGATATTGGCAAGCTGTCGGCGCGTGGCGGTCGATGACCGTGCACGCTGCGCGTCGAAAAAGGCGATCCGGTAGGGTTCCCATCTTAGGAGCCCGACACCGCTCGGGGAATACCTGATCGTCTTGAAGGTTTGCCTAAAACTCCGGAGGGGCGGCGCGATAGGCTGTTTGATGCTAAATTTCAAGCATTATTCTCCTGGCCGTCACCATATCGTCATGTCCACTCAAGCTGTCGGTTCCGTTACGGAAGATCCCGCGCAACGCCGCGTGCGCGAACTGTTCGATCTGCTCGCGCCGAATGCCGGCATGACGCGCTCGAGCCTCGAAGGCGTCAGCCTGCTGCGTGCGAATCGCCCCATGCCGCGCATGCCGGTCATGTATGAGCCGAGCATCGTGATTGTCTGTCAGGGACGCAAGCGCGGCTATCTCGGCGATCAGGTGTTCCAGTACGACGCGCAGCAGTACCTGGTGCTGTCGGTGCCGTTGCCGTTCGAATGCGAGACCGAGGCGAGCGCAGAGGAGCCGTTTCTCGGCATGTCGGTGCGCGTCGATCTGACGATGGTCGCCGAGCTGCTGATGGCGCTCAACGAAACCCAGGGCCTCGCGCAGTACGAACCGGCCGGCATGTATTCAACGCCGCTCGACGCCCCGCTGAGAAACGCAGTGCAGCGCCTGATGGAAGCGCTCGCGTCGCCGCTCGACGCGCAAATCCTGGCACCCGGCATCGTGCGGGAAATCTGCTATCGCGTGTTGACCGGCGAGCAGGGCGGCGCGATTCGCGCGGCGCTCACGCATCAGAATCACTTCGGCCGCATCGCCAAGGCGCTGCGGCGCATTCATGCGGACTATCACGGATCGCTCGATGTCGATACGCTGGCGGCCGAAGCCGGCATGAGCCTCGCCGTGTTTCATGCGCAGTTCAAGGCGGTCACCGCCACTTCGCCGATGCAGTATGTGAAGACCACGCGTCTGCATCACGCGCGTCTGCTGATGGTGCAGGATGGTTTGAACGCGGGCGCGGCCGCGGCGCGCGTCGGTTACGAAAGCGCGTCGCAGTTCAGTCGCGAGTTCAAGCGGCTGTTCGGCCTGAGTCCCGTCGACGAAGTCAAGCGCATGCGCGCCGCTCACGATGCGCCGCCGCCGCCGCGCGCACCCAAGCCGGCGCCGCGTTATGTGACCGTGGTCTAAAGCCCGCTGAACCAGTTATAGCCCTGATCTTCCCAGTAGCCGCCCGGGTTCGTGTTCGTCACGAAGATCGCCGCGATGTGCTTCGGGTTCTTGAAGCCGAGCTTGGTCGGCACGCGCAGCTTCAACGGATAGCCATATCTGGCCGGTAGCGGCGCGTTGCGGAAATCGAGCGTCAATTGGGTTTGCGGATGCAGCGCGCTCGCCATGTCGAGGCTCGAGTAGTAGCGGTCCGCGCATTTGAAGCCCACGTAGCGCGCGCTCAGATCGGCGCCGATCAGCTCGAGAAACGTGCGAAACGGCACGCCGCTCCATTGTCCGATCGCACTCCATCCTTCGATGCACACGTGACGCGTGATCTGCGAGACCTGCGGCAATCCGCGCAGCTGTTCGAGACTCCAGCTGCGTTTATCCGCGACCAGCCCCGACACTTCGAGCCGGTAGGTCGAGCCGTCGACATCGGGCGCGTCGAACTCGGGATAGAACGCGTTGAATGGAAATGGATCGGTGATGTCGCGCGCCGCATAGGTCGGCGCGAGTTTGTTGCGATTGAACAGCCACGCCTGCACACGATCGTTCCAGCGCGACATCGCCCATAGCACCTTGTCGACGGAATCGTTGTCCTGCAGGTTGCAGCCGGACAGCATCGCGAGCGCGCCGATCGATAGCGACGAGCGCAAAAATAAGCGGCGCTGCAGCTGCTCGATCTGCGGCCGATGGTCGGCGAGCACGATACGTGAGCGGCGCGCGTCTTCTGCATTGGCGTGCGTATCGTTCGCCGTGTCGTTTCGTTGCGGGGCGCTCATGCGCGAGTCCTCTGTGCAGCTTGATCGATGCGAGGCGCGCCGCGCCGGGCGCGTCCGGTGAACATCGGCGGCAACGTGCGCGGCACCAGCAGCACCAGCAGCAGATGCACGACGACGAAGCCGACCACGCCGGCCATCGCGACGAAATGCACGCGCCGCGCGAAATCGAAGCCGCCGAACAACGCGGTCAGCCACGAGAATTGCACCGGCTTCCAGATCGACAGCCCCGATGCGACGAGCAGCACACCGAGCAGCAGCACCAGCAGGTAGAGCGCGCGTTGCACGGCGTTGTACTTGCCGGTCTCGTGCGGCAGCTTGAAACGCAACGCGAGCGCCGCATCGCGTGCCACGTCGCGGGGACGCACCGGCAGCAGCTTGCGACGCAAATGGCCGCTCGCCACGCCGTGCGCGAGATACAGCAGCCCGTTCGCGCACAGCAGCCACATCGCCGCGAAGTGCCATGCGATCGAGCCGCCGAGCCATCCGCCGACCGTCGCCCACACGGGAAACCGGAACGCAAAGATCGGCGACGCGTTATAGATCGCCCAGCCGCTCATCACCATGCAGACCATTGCGAACGCATTGATCCAGTGCGTCACGCGAACGACGAGAGAATGAACGACCGGGAATGCTGGCGATTCGGGCATTGGCTTGAAAGACGGGATGGATGAAAGCGAACGACGTGCCGCATTACATCGGCGGCGTCACCCCGTGCTCGCCGGCCGAAATGAAATTCGCCGCCATCGAGCCATCGGCATCCTTGTGCGCAAACAGCACGACCTTCGTGCCGGGCGTGAGCAACGCGCGGCTGCCCGGCTCCAGGCTGACGATGGGCACGTCCTGCGGAATCACGATCTTCTTCTCGCCGTCCTTGTACTTGACGGTGATCGTGCGGCCGTTGCTGACCACGAGCGAGCCGACCGTGCCGTTCGTCATCGTGCTGTTCGCGCCGAGATCCCACGGCCGATGACCTTCGCCAGAACCGCGCATGCTCGGCGGGAACACGTGCACTTCGAGCGCCTTCAGCGTGCCGTCGGACTGCGGAATCGCGGCGGTGCCGACGTAGCTGTCCGGCTTGATGTCGGTGACGTTGGCGAGCGTGACGCCGCGAATCGGCGTGTCGGCGGCGAGTTTCACGTCGACGTCCTGGCCGTCGCGCGTGTGGACTTTGAGCAGATCGCCCGATAGCGACGTCACGGTGCCGCGCACGCCGGTCGGCGCGGCGCTCTGGGCCGAAGCCGCGAAGCTCGTCGCGAACAGCGCGGCGGCGAGGGCGGGGACGGCGAGGGCGCGCAGCGTTCGTGCGCGGGCGATCTTCATGCGGGTCTTCATGAGGCAACTCCAGGAAGGGATGCAGCGTGGTGAACGATGCGCTCAGACTAGCCGCCGCATCGGCTCATCAGGGTGACGGGAGGATGACAAAAACGTCATGAATGGCCGATGGCGGCCACGTAGAATGGCCACCGGGAGCGTTGCAGGGCTTGTCGGGCGCGCTCATCAGGCGTTTATTGCACGCGCGAGCGCGGCCTTGCGGGTCGAATCGCGCGCAGGAGCAGCGGGCATCATGAGCATTCTCGTCATCGAAGACGATCCGAAGACCGGCGACTATCTGAAGAAGGGCCTGCGCGAGAACGGCTACGCGGTCGACCTCGCGCGCACCGGCACGGATGGCCTGCATATGGCGCTCGAGCACGACTACGAGCTGGTGGTGCTCGACGTCATGCTGCCGGGCATCGACGGTTGGGAGATCATGCGGGCGCTGCGCGCGCGACGCGATCTGCGGGTCATTTTCCTGACCGCGCGCGATCAGGTCAGCGACCGCATTCGCGGTCTCGAACTCGGCGCCGACGACTATCTGGTCAAACCGTTTTCGTTTACCGAGCTGGTGCTGCGCATTCGCACGTTGTTGCGCCGTGGCGTGATCCGCGAGAGCGACGTGTTCGAAGTCGCCGATCTCCGGCTCGACGTGTTGCGCCGCCGGGTCACGCGCGAGGGCGTCGACATTCCGCTGACCAACAAGGAGTTCATGCTGCTGCATCTGCTGGTGCGCCGCGAGGGCGAAGCGCTGTCGCGCTCGCAGATCGCCTCGGAAGTGTGGGACATGAACTTCGATAGCGACACCAACGTGGTCGACGTGGCGATCAAGCGCTTGCGCGCGAAGGTCGATCATCCGTTCGACAAGAAGCTGATTCACACGGTGCGCAGCATCGGCTACACGTTCGGCGACGGCGCATGAAGCTCTGGACCGAACGCTCGCTGATCGCGCGCACCACGCTGCTGTTCGCGCTGATCGCCTGCGCGGTGATCGGCTCGCTCGGCGCGTATTTCTATCACTCCGCCGAAGTCTCGCTGCAACGCCGCGCCGACGTCGTGCTGAGCGGCCGCGTCGAGCATTTCAGCCGCATCGTGCACGACCTTTATTCAGTCAGCGAACTGAAAAAGCGCCCGCTGCTGTTCGAAACGATGCTCGGCGCGGAAGAGGACGTGCTGATCTTCCGCAGGCCCGGCGACGCGCCGTTCGTCGACGTGAATCCGGCGAGACTCGCGGTGCCCGACCTGCCGGCCGTACCGGCAGGCAAACCGCCGCGCGCCGCGGATATCCCGCAGACGCATCTGCCCGATGGCGTGCCGGTGCATTGGGCGATCGCGACCGCGACGGCGCGCGAGGACGGCACCGAAGTCGAGGTGATCGCCGGCCATCCGATGACGCATGAAATGCGCATGCTGGCCGAGTACCGCAACCGCATCGTGCTGGCAACGCTGACCGGCATGCTGGCCGCGACGCTGCTCGCATACTGCGTGCTGCGCCGCGCGCTGCGACCGGTGCGGGAGATCGCCACGCGCGCCGCGCAAATCAGTCCGACCAACCTGACTGTGCGGCTCGATAACGAAGCCGCGCCGGTGGAACTGCGTCAGCTCACCCATGCGTTCAACGCGATGCTCGATCGTCTCGCTGACGGCTATCAACGCCTGCAGCAGTTTTCCGCCGATCTCGCGCACGAGATTCGCACGCCGGTCGGCGCGCTGGTCGGCCAGACCCAGGTGGCGCTCGCGCAGCCGCGCGAAGCCGACGAATATCAGCAACTGCTCGAATCGAATCTGGAGGAGTTGAATCGTCTGAGCCATATCGCCGAGAACATTCTGTTTCTCGCGCACGCGGATCATGCGGCGTTGTCGATCGAACGGCAGCCGGTCGATCTGCATGGCGAGCTCGTCAGAATCGCCGACTATTTCGAAGGTCTGGCCGACGAGCGCGGGATGCGTTTCGAAGTCGACGCGGCGGGCATCGCGTCGGCCAATCCGATGCTGTGCCGCCGCGCGATCAACAATCTGGTCGTCAACGCGGTGCGCTACGGCGCGGGCGACACGACCGTGCGCCTATGCGGCGCGCAGGACGAAGCGGGCGCGCTGGTGACGGTCGAAAACGAGGGCGAGCCGATTCCGGCCGCGCAACTCGACCGGCTGTTCGATCGCTTCTATCGCGGCGACGCGGCGCGCAGCGCGTTCACGGAATCGAACGGACTCGGGCTCGCGATCGTGAAGGCGATCATGCATCTGCATGGCGGCAGCGCGCGGGTGGTGTGTCCGCTGCCGGGCGTGGTGCGTTTCGAGCTGCGCTTTCCGGGGGTGTGACTTGCTCGCGCATCAAGTCGAGCGCCGCTTCAGCCGGCGCCGCCTATACTTTTCAAAGCGCCTTTCAGAGCATCGCCGTCTGCCGCACCCACCAAGGAGTCGCAACATGGTCAAGCTCGCCCTGTATGTCCGTCTGGAAGCCAAGCCCGGCAAGGAACAGGAGGTCGAGGCGTTTCTGCTCGGCGGCCTGCCGCTCGTCGAGCAGGAACCGGCTACTGCCGCGTGGTTCGGTCTGAAGCTCGGTCCGTCCACGTATGGCATCTTCGACGCGTTCGAAGACGAAGCCGGCCGCGACGCGCATCTGAACGGCAAGGTCGCGGCCGCGCTGATGGCGAAGGCGGGCGAGCTGTTCGCCTCGCCACCGGGCATCGTCAAGGTGGACGTGCTGGCGGCCAAGCTGCCGGGCTGAGCGCTGAGCGTCGAGCCGGCGTGGTGAACGTCTGACGCCGGCGAGCGTTACTTCGCCGCCGCGTTCGCCCCCGGCTGGTCCTCGTAGTGCGCGCGCTTTTCCGCGTACATCAGCAGGTCGGCGCGTTGCACGCCCGCTTCCAGCCGGTCGCCGCGCTGGCAGGTCGCCGCGCCCATCGAGAAGCTCAGCGGCGAGCCCGGATAGAACTGGTTGTTCATCTCGACGAGCTGGCGGATCGCGTCGATCATCGCCGCGCCGCCGCGCTCGTCGGTGTCGGGCATCAGGATCGCGAACTCGTCGCCGCCGATCCGCGCCGCATGGAACGGCGACTCCATCGCCTTCGCGAGCACTTCGCCGGCGCGCCGCAGCAGCGCGTCGCCGGCCGCGTGGCCGAGCTGATCGTTGACGCGCTTCAGGCCGTTCAGGTCGGCCATGATGATCGTCACGGGCCAGGGTCCCTTGCGTTCGAGCCGGTTCAGTTCGTCGACGTAGAACGAGCGGTTGCGCAGCTTGGTCAGCACGTCGTGCTTGCCGAGGAATTCGAGGTACGCCTCGGCCTTCTTGCGCGCGGTGATGTCGGTCAGCGCGACCAGCACGAGATTCCAGTTTTGCTCGTGGCCCGGCAGCACCGAGAATTGCAGGTGCACGTGAACCTCGCTGCCGTCGAGTGAATAGTTGAGCACCTCGCGCTGCTGGAAAAGCTTGTTGTCCCACAGGTCGATCAGCTGCTCGCGGAAATGCGGGCGCATGTCGTCGCGGAACACGTCGGCCAGGCGCGCGAGCAGCGTCTTCTTGTCCTTCGCGCCGAACATGCCGAGCGTGTGATGGTTGACGTCGAGCACGTGGATTTCCGCCATGCAGCGTTCGACGAACTCGGGATGGACATCGGTAAACACGCGGAAATCGTTGATGCCGGCCGCACGTGCGCCGTCGAGCAGGCGTTTGACCGCGCTGAAATCCTCGACCCACAGCGATACCGGCGAATGTTCGAAGAGCCCGCGCGCGTATTCCTCCGCTTGCGTGACGCGGCGCCGCGCGCCTTCGAGCTCGGTGATGTCTTCGGTCGAAACGAGCACGCGGTCCCAGCGCTCCTCGTGACCGGGCAGCACCGCGCCCTTGAGCAGCACGTCGAGGCGCCGTCCGCCGAGCGTGTAGTTGACCGTGTGGCTGGTGAAGTTCGATTGCCCGGCCCATAGCTGGCACAGTTCTTCGAGGTGCGTTTTCAGCATGTCGTCGCGAAACACCGACGCGAGGTTGCTCGTCAGCGTGTCGAAATCGGCGGCCTCGAATTGCGCGAGCGTCTGGCGATTGACCTTGATCACGCGGATGCTATGGGCGCATTCGGCGACGCGGCGCGGGTCTTCGGCGAAATGGGCGCGCAGATCGGTCACGCCCGCGGCGCGCCATTCATCGAATAGCGAGCGCACGCCGCTGAAATCTTCGAGCCACAGCGACACGGGCGCGAGTTCGAACATCCCGGAGTCGTCGTTGATGGGCGCGGGGCCGCTCGTGAGGTTATCCAGCATGAGGTTCTCGGGGTCGGAATTGCCGCCTATTTTAGACAGGTTGGCTCCGGCCGAAAATGAAAGACTGTTGGCGTGTCGTTTTTGCGCGGATGTGCATGGCGATATGGCGCCGCGCATGGCGCACGGCGAGCGTGACCGTTCTGCGCGCCGCATCGAGGCTTGCTACACTCGATCGCCGAAGCTTGCGCGCCGATTCGATTCATTCACGCCATCGGGGAAAACGTCGTCATGAAGCCATCGCTGCTGGTCTTGATCCACCTGAAAGACGCGAGCCGCGCGAGCATCGAGGCCGCCTTCGACGTCATCTACGCACCTGAGCCAGCGCAGCGCGAAGCCGCACTCGCGACGCACGGCGCGGCGATCCGGGCGGTGCTGACCAACGGCACGACCGGTGTCGGCGCGGCCGACATCGAGCGTATGCCGCGGCTCGAACTGATCAGCGCGCTGGGCGCCGGCTACGAGAATCTGCCGGTCGAGCACGCGCGATCGCGCGGTATCGTGCTCGTCAACGGCGCCGGCACCAACGATCACTGCGTGGCCGATCACGCGTTCGCGTTGCTGCTCGCGGTCGTGCGCGACGTGCCGCAACTCGATCGCGCGACGCGTGAAGGCGTGTGGCGCGACCATCTGCCGATGCGCCCGAACGTGTCGAACAAGCGCTTGGGCATCGTCGGGCTCGGCCATATCGGCGCGAAGATCGCGCGGCGCGCGGCCGGCTTCGACATGGAAGTCGGCTATCACAACCGCAAGCCGCGCGAGGATGCGCCGCAACTGCGCTATTTCGACAGCGTCGCAGCGCTCGCGCAGTGGTGCGATTTTCTGATGGTCGCGACACCAGGCGGCGCCGGCACCCGGCATCTGATCGGCGAGGCCGTGCTGGCGGCGCTGGGTCCGCAAGGCTTCGTCGTCAACGTGTCGCGCGGCAGCGTCGTCGATACGGCCGCGCTGGCGCGCGCGCTCGCCGCGGGAGCGATCGCGGGTGCCGCACTCGACGTCTACGAAGGCGAGCCCGAACCGCCGCAGGCACTGATCGGCCTGCGCAACGTGGTGCTGACGCCGCACGTGGGCGGCCGCTCGCCGGAAGCGATCACGGCCTCGGTCGACAACTTCCTGAACAACGCGCGACGCCATTTCGCGGGCGAAGCGGTGCTCACGCCGATCTGAAGCGCGCGGTCCGCTATTTCTGATCGTCGCGCGCCGCGCGCGTGCCGATGTACTCGTACTCCTCGGTATTGAGCCGGGAAATTCGCAGTTCGACCGCGCTGCGGTGATACGAGTACGCGATGCGCCGAATCTCGAGCAGCGGTGCGCCGATTTCGACGCCAAGTTGCGCGCTTTCGAGTTCATTGGCGAGCGCCACGCTCACATGCTCATCGGTTTCGACCACATTGATGCCGAAACCGTCCTGATAGAAGTTGTACAGCGTGTTCGGCCGGTTGCGCAGTTTGCTTTCCGTCAAGCCGGGAAACAGCGCTTCGGGCACGGTGATATGTTCGATCAGCACGGTCTTGCCGTGCAGCGCGAGCCCATTCACGAACTGCAGCACGCGCGCGCCGGTGTCGATACCGAGCGCGACGGCCGCCTCGCGCGACGCACGCGCCTTCTTGAAGCCGATCAGCGTGACGACCGGGTAGGCCTTGTCGCCGTCGCGCCGCACGATGCGAAAGAAGCGAAAGAAGTGCCGGTCGCGTTGATGCATCGCCACGAACGTGCCGAGCCCCTGATGACGGATCAGAATGTTCTCGGCGCATAGTTCGTCGATGGCTTTGCGCAGCGTGCCGATCGACACGCCGAAGCGTTCGGCGAGGCGTTTTTCCGAAGGAATGCATTCGCCGCCTTTCCATTCGCCGGCCGCGAGCGCCGCGAGAATCGCGCTCTTGACCTCCTTGTACCGGGTGCCGCCGACCGCGGGGGCATTGATCGCGAGCGTGCTCATGAAAACCTCTGGGATACGCGAGCCGTACTGCTCGCCGGGGTTGAACCTGATCTGATTCTAAACGACCCGGTCATCTAATACATCTGGATGAATCATATGTTGCCGGCGCATCGCGACAGCGGGGCGGGTTTCGTCCAGTCTTCTAACACATATAGATGACCTAGTTGACATCGGGCAAGTCGGCGCCTAATATCGATTCACCGCGGCGCACCTGGCTGCGCTGTCCCGGCGGCACCCTCATACCGCATTCAAACTACGAATGGAGACGTTCATGAGCAATCCCACGGCAGACCTCAACGACACCGCAGCGGGCGCGTCGGCGCCGCGCAGGACGATTCACATCGTGCTGCACGAGGCGAAAGACACGGTCGGCGTAGCCGTGGTCGAGGGCATCAAGGCGGGCACGCAGCTCAACGCATGGATCATGGACGACGACGAAATCGTCACCGTGCTGGCGAAGCAGGACATTCCGATCGGTCACAAGGTCGCGCTGAAGGATATGGCCGTTGGCGATACGGTGTTCAAGTACGGCGTCGACATCGGCAAGGTGGTCGCGCCGATCAAGGCCGGCGAGCACGCGCACGTGCACAACATCAAGACGAAGCGCTGGTAAGCAACCCGCGCCGCGCGTCGTGGCGCGCGCGTTTTCCCGCCTGTTTCGCCGCATTCCCGCTTCGCGGCCTCGAGCCGCCCCTCACTGGCATCAACCCGAACGAGAGAGACACCATGAGCGTGATTGACCTGGATACGACTTTCCGCGGCTATCGTCGCGACAACGGCCGCGTGGGGGTACGCAACCACGTGATCATCCTGCCGGTCGACGATCTGTCCAATGCGGCGGCGCAGGCGGTCGAACACAACATCAAGGGGACCATGGCGCTGCCGCATCCGTACGGGCGGCTGCAATTCGGCGCCGATCTCGAACTGCATTTCCGCACGCTGATCGGCGCGGGCAGCAATCCGAACGTCGCGGCGGTGGTCGTGATCGGCATCGAGGAGGGCTGGACCAAGCGCGTCGTCGACGGCATTGCGAAAACCGGCAAGCCGGTGATGGGCTTCGGCATCGAGCTGCACGGCGATCACGACACGATCATGCGGGCGTCGAAAGCCGCGAAGGAAATGGTGCAGTACGCGACCTCGCTCGATCGCGAAGAGTGCCCGATCTCGGATCTATGGGTGTCGACCAAGTGCGGCGAGTCGGACACCACCTCGGGCTGCGGCGCGAATCCGACCGTCGGCAACGCGTTCGACAAACTCTATGGCCTCGGCACCACGCTCGTGTTCGGCGAGACCTCAGAGCTGACCGGCGGCGAGCAGATCGTCGCCGCGCGCTGCGCGAACGACGGCGTGCGCGAGCGCTTCCAGTTCATGTTCGACCGCTATCAGGACATGATCAACCGCTGGAAAACCGACGACCTGTCCGAGTCGCAGCCGACCAAGGGCAATATCGCGGGCGGCCTGACGACGATCGAGGAAAAGGCGCTTGGCAACATCCAGAAGATCGGCAAGAAGTGCATGGTCGACGGCGTGCTCGACAAAGCCGAGGAGCCGACCCATTCCGGGCTGTGGTTCATGGACTCGTCGTCGGCCGCGGCCGAGATGGTGACCTTGTGCGCGGCATCGGGCTTCGTCGTGCATTTCTTCCCGACGGGGCAGGGCAACGTGATCGGCAATCCGATCGTGCCGGTCATCAAGATCTGCGCGAATCCGCGCACGGTTCGCACGATGGGCGAGCATATCGACGTCGACGTGACCGGCATCCTGCAGCGCGAGCAGAACCTCGACCAGAGCGGCGACAAGCTGCTGCAATGCATGATGGCGACGATCAACGGCCGCTTCACCTCGGCCGAAGCGCTCGGCCACCGCGAGTTCGTGCTGACGCGTCTGTTCGAAAGCGCCTGACGCAGGCGGCCCGGCCGCCGCGGCGAGCCGCACGGCTCGCGCGCGGCGGTCCCACCTTCCCGGCGCGTGCCGGCACGGAGAAGCGGCCATCGGCGCCCCCGTGACCGGCAGCTCAGGCGGCAGTGGCGCCGGCTCGACATCTGGCAGCAGCGAGTGGAGGAGACACCATCTTGCGCGTGCTCAAACATCTCTATGTGCAGGTCCTGATCGGACTTGCGGCTGGCATTCTCGTCGGTCATTTCGCGCCCGCATTCGGCGTGCAGATGAAACCGCTCGGCGACACCTTCATTCGCCTCATCAAGATGCTGATCACGCTGGTGATCTTCTGCACGGTTTCCGTGGGCATCGCGCGCATGGAAAGCCTGAAGCAGGTGGGCCGCGTCGGCTTCAAGACGCTGCTGTATTTCGAGGTGGTCACCAGTATCGCGCTCGTGCTCGGCCTCGTCGTCGCGAACGTGCTGCGTCCCGGCGCGGGGCTCAATATCGATCCCGCTTCGCTCGATCCTCATGCGGTCACGCATTACGTCGCCGATGCGCACGCGGCGTCGTCGAGCTTCATCGACATGATCGTGCCGAACTCGGTGGTCGGCGCGTTCGCGCGCGGCGATCTGCTGCAGGTGCTGCTGTTCTCGGTGCTGTTCGGTATCGCGCTGTCGATCATGTCGCAGCGCAGCCGGCTGCTGATGCGCGGCATCGAGCAGTTCGGCGATACGCTGATGCGCATCGTCGAAATGATCATGCGGCTTGCGCCGCTCGGCGCATTCGGCGCGATTGCGTTCACGGTCGGCAAATACGGCATCGGCACGTTGCAGCAACTCGGGCTGCTGATTCTGTGCTTCTACATCACCAGCATCCTGTTCATCGCGATCGTGCTCGGCGCTGCCGCGCGCTGGGCCGGCGTGGGACTGTGGCCGCTGCTGAAGTACTTCCGCGAGGAACTGTTGATCGTGCTCGGCACGTCGACCACGGAATCGGTGCTGCCGCGTCTGATGGAAAAGCTCGAGCGCATCGGCTGTCCGCGCGCGATCGTCGGGCTCGTGCTGCCGACCGGCTACTCGTTCAATCTCGACGGCGCCGCGATCTATCTGACGATGACGTCGCTGTTCATCGCGCAGGCCACCAACACGCATCTGACGCTGATGCAGCAGCTCGGATTGCTGGCGATCCTGATGCTGACGTCCAAAGGCGGAGCGGGTGTGGCGGGCGCGGCGCTGGTCGCGCTGACCGCGACGCTGTCGACGCACAACATCATTCCGGTCGCGGGCATCACGCTGATTCTCGGCGTCGACCGCGTGCTCAACGAGATCCGCGCGCTGACCAATATGATCGGCAACGTCGTCGCGACGCTGGTGGTCGCCCGCTGGGAACGCGCATTCGACGCCCGTGCCGCGCGCGAATTCCTTGCCGCGCCGCGCGAGGTGCAGACGCAGGCAGTGGCGCAGCCGGTTCGCAAACCGCGGGCGACGCAAGCGGGGCAAGCGGGTCAAACGCAGGAGGAGGAACCCAACCTGCCTCGTGCCACCGCACTGTTCGAAAAGGCGGCGAAGTGAGAATCGCGTCGCATCGGCATCGAACGGCAGTGGCGGACTTGATGCTTCACCGCGGCAATGACAAAGTGATGCGCTGCCGACCATAGAACCAGGCAAAGGAATACCCGATGGCCCGACTGTTTCCCGACGCGCTCACCGCGCTTGCGATCGGCGCGCTGCGCCGTGCGGATGCGTTGCCGGCGACCGCCGAATCGACGGCGCGCGCGCTCGTCTACGCCGACGTGCGCGGCCTGTCTTCGCACGGCGTATCGCGTCTGCCGATGTACTGCGCGCAGTTGCGCAACGGTCGCGTCGATCCGGCCGCGCAAGCCGCCATCGTCGCGGATCGCGGCGCGGCCGTGCTGGTCGACGGCGCGGACGGCCTCGCGTATCCGGCCTGCGATCTCGCGGTCGCGACGCTCGCCGAACGCGCGCGGCAGTATGGCAGCGCGGTCGCGGGTATCCGCCGCAGCCATCATTTCGGGGTTGGCGCGGCACATCTGGCCACGCTCGGCGAAGCCGGCATGGTCGCGCTCGCGTTCAGCAATTCGCCGGCGGCGATGCCGGCCTGGGGCGGCCGCCGCGCGCTGTTCGGCACCAATCCGATCGCCGCCGTGTTTCCGCGCCGCAACGGCGCGCCGCTCGTGATCGACCTCGCGCTGTCGCAGACCGCGCGCGGCAAGATCGCGCTGGCCGCGCGCGACGGCAAGCCGATTCCCGAAGGCTGGGCCACCACGCGCGACGGCCTGCCGACCACCGATGCGCGCGCCGCGCTCGACGGCATGATGCTGCCGTTCGGCGGCGCGAAAGGCGCGATGCTGGCGCTGGTGGTCGAACTGCTGGCCGCCGCGCTGACCGGCGCGAACTTCGGCTACGAAGCGGGCTCGTTTCTGACCGAGGAGGGCGAGCGCTCGCGCATCGGCCATCTGTTCTGGGCGATCGACCCGGGCGCGCTGGCTGGCGACGACACTTATCTCTCGCGGGTCGAGGCGCTGATCGAGATGATGCTGATGGACGACGACGTGCGCTTGCCCGGTTATCGCAGGGAGCAACTCGCGCAGGCGGCGCATGAGGACGGCGTCGAGGTTCCGGATGCGCTGATCGCGCAACTCGACGGGCGCGCGTGAACCCACGCGGCCCGGCGCACGCAACCGATCTCGCCCAACTGGACATGCGGATAAAAAAAGCGCATAGCTGAAAGCGAAACGGAAACTATCGGGGCGCCAGATAGTTTTGCTCGCAAATCGCGATTTCCCTTACGAGGCGGACGCGAATACGATTCCGATATCGCATGACGAGCGCGTATCAGCCGCGCGTCGGCCCACCAGAAGCAGCGACGGAGATGGCCATGGAGCACCGCGCCCGCACGCAGAACGAACAGCTCGAGATCAAGACCACCACCTGCTACATGTGCGCATGCCGCTGCGGCATCCGCGTGCACCTGCGCGACGGCGAGGTGCGCTATATCGACGGCAATCCCGAGCATCCGCTGAATCAGGGCGTCATCTGTGCGAAGGGCGCCTCCGGCATCATGAAGCAGTACTCGCCCGCGCGTCTCACACAGCCTTTGATGCGCAAGGCCGGCGCGCCGCGCGGCAGCGCCCAGTTCGAGCCGGTCTCGTGGGACACCGCGTTCGACGTGCTCGAAAAGCGTCTCGCCGCGATTCGCTCGACCGATCCGAAGAAGTTCGCGCTGTTCACGGGCCGCGACCAGATGCAGGCACTGACCGGCCTGTTCGCCAAACAGTTCGGTACGCCTAATTATGCGGCGCACGGCGGCTTCTGCTCGTCGAACATGGCGGCCGGCATGATCTATACGATCGGCGGTTCGTTCTGGGAATTCGGCGGACCGGATCTCGACCACGCGAAGCTGTTCTTCATGATCGGCACCGCGGAAGATCATCATTCGAATCCGCTGAAGATCGCGATCTCGAAGTTCAAGCGAGCGGGTGGCCGCTTCATCGCGATCAATCCGATTCGCACCGGCTATGCGGCGATCGCGGACGAATGGGTGCCGATCAGGCCGGGCACCGACGGCGCGCTGTTCATGGCATTCCTGCACGAACTGATCGCCGCCGACGCATGGGATCACGAGTTCGTGCAGCGCTACACGAACGCCGCGGAGCTGATCGATGTCGACGAAGCGAGCGAAAACTTCGGCTTGTTCGTGCGCGATCCCGAGCAGCCCGAACGCAATCCGCTGTTTCCGCAGAATCATCTTTGGTGGGACCCGGCCACGCAGCGCGCGGTGCCGCATCATACGAGCGGCGTGACGCCCGCGCTCGACGGCCGCTATACGCTCGAAAGCGGCAAGCCGGTGACGCCGTCGTTCGCATTGCTGCGTGAGCGTGTCGCCGCTTGCACGCCCGAATGGGCGGCGGCGATCACCGGTATCGCGGCTGCGACGATCCGGCGCCTCGCCGGCGAGATGATCGAGACGGGCCGCCGGCACCGCGTCACGCTGCCGATCCGCTGGACCGACGCGTGGGGCGAAACGCACGACACGGTCACCGGCAACCCGGTCGCGTTTCATGCAATGCGCGGGCTGGCCGCGCATTCGAACGGCTTTCAGTCGATTCGCGCGCTCGCCGTGCTGATGTCGCTGCTCGGCACGATCGACCGTCCCGGCGGCTTTCGCCACAAGTCGCCGTTTCCGCGCGCGGTGCCGCCGTCGGCGAAACCGCCGAACGACCCCGCCGCGGTCAAGCCCAATACACCGCTCGCGACGGGCCCGCTCGGCTGGCCCGCCGCGCCCGAGGATCTGTTCATCGACGAACACGGCGGGCCCGTGCGCATCGACAAGGCGTTCTCGTGGGAATATCCGCTCGCGGTGCACGGCGTGATGCACAGCGTGATCACCAATGCGTGGCGCGGCGATCCTTATCCGATCGATACGCTGATGATTTTCATGGCCAACATGGCGTGGAATTCGTCGATGAATACGATGAAGGTGCGCGAAATGCTCGCGGACAAACATCCGAACGGCGAGTACAAGATTCCGTTTCTGGTCGTGTGCGATGCGTTCCAGTCGGAGATGACCGCGTTCGCGGATCTGATCCTGCCTGACACGACGTATCTGGAGCGCTACGACGCGATGTCGATGCTCGACCGGCCGATCTCCGAGTTCGACGGCCCCGTTGATTCGGTGCGCGTGCCGGTCGTGCCGCCGACCGGCGAATGCAAGCCGTTCCAGGAAGTGCTGATCGAACTGGCGTCGCGCCTGAAGTTTCCGGTGTTCACCAATGCGGATGGCAGCCGGCGCTTTCGCGACTATCCGGACTTCGTCGTCAATCACACGACCTCGCCCGGTTCCGGCGTCGGCTTTCTGATCGGCTGGCGCGGCAAGGACGGCGACAAGGCGCTGGTCGGCGAACCGAATCCGAATCAATGGGAGCAGTACGCGAAGAACAACTGCGTGTTCCATTACCGCTTGCCCGAGACCTTGCAGTACACGCGCAACTGCAACGGACCGTATCTCGACTGGGCGGTCAAAAACGGCTTCCGCAAATTCAACGAGCCGATCCTGATCCAGCTTTACTCGGACGTGATGCAGAAGTTCAGGCTCGCTGCGCAAGGACGCACGAGCGGACGACAGCCGCCCGACCATCTGCGCGCGCGTGTCGAAAGGTACTTCGATCCGCTGCCGTTCTGGTACGCGCCGCTCGAAAGCGCGGCGACGGATCTCGCGCAATTCCCGCTCGCCGCGGTCACGCAGCGGCCGATGGCGATGTATCACTCGTGGGATTCGCAGAACGCGTGGCTGCGGCAGATTCATGGCGAGAACTACCTTTATGTGAATCCCAACACGGCGAGCGAGAACGGCATCGCCGACGGCGGCTGGATCTACGTCGAATCGCAATGGGGCCGCGTGCGCTGCATGGCGCGCTACAGCGAGACCGTCGAGCCGGGCACCGTATGGACGTGGAACGCGATCGGTAAGGCGGCGGGCGCATGGAATCTCGGCCCGGACGCGAACGAATCGCGGCGCGGCTTCCTGCTCAATCACCTGATCACCGACGAGCTACCCGGCTGCGACGAGGCACCCGCGCGCATGTCGAACTCCGATCCGGTGACGGGCCAGGCCGCCTGGTACGACGTGCGCGTGCGCATCTATCCGGCCGAGGCCGACGCGCGGCACACGCTGCCGCAGTTCGACGCGATGCCGCAATTGCCTGGCGCGATTGCGCGGCAGAGTGTGGTGTCGCGCATCGTCCAGACCTATTTCGCGGGACGCGGAGAATTCGCGGCGCGCCTGCGCGGGACCTTGCGCCGCGCCGACAATAACGGCGACGAACGCTGAAGCCACGGTAAGGAGCTTGCAATGACCCAGATGGCGCTGGTGATCGATCTGAACGTCTGCGTGGGATGCCAGGCGTGCGTGACGAGCTGCAAGGAGTGGAACACGTCGGGCGAATCGGGCAGCCTCGCCGATTTCAATCCGTACGACGCGGACCCGTCCGGCACGTTCTTCAATCGCGTGCAGAGTTTCGAAGCGGGCAGCTTCCCCGACACGGAGATGATTCATTTTCCGAAGTCGTGCCTGCATTGCGAGGACCCGCCGTGCGTGCCGGTGTGTCCGACGGGCGCGAGCTACAAGCGCAAGGAAGATGGCCTGGTGCTGGTCGATTTCGATCGCTGCATCGGCTGCAAGTATTGCGCGTGGGCGTGCCCGTATGGCGCGCGCGAACTCGACGAAGCGCGCAAGGAGATGACCAAGTGCACGTTGTGCGTCGATCGCATTCATGACGAGCATCTGTCCGAGCGCGATCGCAAGCCGGCCTGCGTGCTCGCGTGCCCGACATCCGCGCGGCTGTTCGGCGATATCCACGATCCGGAGTCGGTGGTGTCGCAAGCGATCCGCGAGCGCGGCGGCTATCAGTTGATGCCGGAGTGGGGCACGCGTCCCGCGAATCACTATTTGCCGCGCGTGCCGACCACGGCCGCGGGTTGCGGCAGCGACGCGTGCTCGTGCAAGTCGTCGGGAACGACTACCGACGATGCCACGCACACGCCGGGTTCGCCCGATTCGCAACTCGAGGCGCAGCTCGCGCGCGGTGAAGTACATCTCGCGTCGATCGCGACGCGCATTTGAACGACGACGAGGCCACACGATGAATCCGGCTTTTTCCGTAGTCTTCCTGACGACGCTGAGCGGCGCGGCGCAGGGATTGTTGATCGCGCTCGTCGGTGTCGAGAGTGCGGCGTGGCTGGGCGTCATCGCGCAACCCGCCGCCGCCACCGCGTTCTACGTGAGTGGCGCCGCGCTTGCGGTGCTGCTGGGCGGTCTGGGTCTGATCGCGTCGTTCTTCCATCTCGGCCATCCGGAACGCGCGTGGCGCGCGATCGCGATGTGGCGCACCTCGTGGCTTTCGCGCGAATGCCTGTGCCTGCCGGCGTTTCTCGCGTGCGCGTTCCTGTATGGCGTCGCGCACTGGCTCGGCTCGCCGTGGTCGCTCGTGCTCGGCTGGTTGGGCGTGCTGGCGAGCGCCACGCTGTTCGTCTGCACCGCGATGATCTATGCGTGCCTGCGCTTTCTGCAGGAGTGGGCGACGCCGCTGACGCTGGTGAATTTCGTGCTGCTCGGCTGCGCGTCGGGTCTGACGCTCGCGACCGCATTGAGCGCATGGTTCGCGCCCGAGCTGACGGTGGGGCTGGCGATCTGCGCGTGCCTGCTGACGCTCGCCGGCTGCGCGAGCCGCTCGGCGTCGCTGCTGCGCAATGCGCGTTTGCGGCCGAAGTCGACGGTGCAGAGCGCGACCGGCATCCACAACCCGAAGCTCGTGCAGGTGTCACGCGGCTTCACCGCCGGCGCGTTCAATCTGCGCGAGTTCTTTCACGGCAAATCGGCGCGCACGCTGCGGGGAGTCAAATGGGGTTTTCTCGTGGCTGCGTTCGTTGCGCCGGTCGTATTGATCGTGCTGGGCGCGGGGCTGCGTTCGCTTGGCGCGTCGTTCGGCTTGCTGGCTGCGGCTTGTCTCGTGCAGTATGCGGGGCTCGTTGCAGAGCGCTGGTTTTTCTTCGCGGAGGCGAAGCATCCGCAGAATCTTTATTACGCGAAGGTGGGGTGAGACATAGCCTTCGATGAGCGCGCTCGGCCATGTACCAGCGCGCTCCTCACCTCACACTACCCGCAGGCCCCCACCTCCCCACACGCAGTACAAAAATCACACCCGTCCTTGCGAATCACCGCGTTCGCGCCGCACGAACCGCATTTGCGTCCGAGCATCGTGTGCAGCCCTTGCGTGCCGTTCGGCTGCAGCAACGCGTCGGCGCTATCCGCGGGATTCGGACGGATGCCGAAATCGGCGGATAGCGCCATGTCGGTTTTCATCTGTCCGCGCGGCAAACGCGCAAGCATCCGTGACGCCACCTGATTGCCCTCGGCGTCGAGAAAGCCGCGTCGATAGAGGATCTGCTGGATCGCGAACGCGAGCGCGGCCACTTCGGAATCGTGCCAGCGCGGCGCGCGATGACCGTCCAGACGCTGCACGTCGCCAAGCCGCACCTGGCCGCGATCCCACGACACCTTGCGCATATCCTGCAGATTGCGTGCGACGAAGCCGCCGCGCGCGGCCAGCGACAGCGAACGCATCGTCGCGGTGATCCACTGCTGCGACTCGTCGCGCTGACCGGTCGGAATGAAGAACTCGATCGGCCGCTCGATCGTCACGTCCTCGCCGGCGAGGCGGCCCGTCACCTCGATGAACGACACCGCGACATACAGCGACTTCTTGCCCGCCTGGGTCAGATATTCGACCTTCTCGATGATCGCCGGCAATTCGCCTTTAGGCCGATGATCGATCGCGATACGCAGCGGGTCCTGATCCATCTCGGCGAGCGCGTCGTCCGCCTGCGTGGGCGTCACGCTCAGCACCGCGCCAAGCGTGTCGTTCGGGCGATAGGTGGCAAGGCCCTTCAGGCCGTTTTTCCAGGCGTCGAAATAGAGGCTTTCGAACGCGTCGAACGGATAGTCGGCGGGCACGTTGACGGTCTTCGAGATCGACGTATCGACGTACGGCTGCACGGCCGCCATCATGTCGAGATGGTCTCGCGCGGACATCTCCAGCGCGCTCACGAAGTAGTCGGGCAGCCGGCCCACGTCGCCGCCTAGCTCGCGATAGAGCCGGTACGCGTAGTCCTCGACATCGAACGATTCGCGGCCGCCGTCGGCCATCACCTTCATGCGCGTGTAGGTCCACGAAAACGCCGGCTCGATGCCGTTCGACGCGTTGTCCGCGAACGCGAGGCTCACGGTGCCGGTCGGCGCGATCGACAGCAGATGGCTGTTGCGGATGCCGTCGCGGCGGATCGCCTGCTGGATGTCGTCGGGCAGGCGCGACGCGAACGTGCCGGCTTCCAGGTAGCGGGCGGCGTCGAACAGTTCGAACGCGCCGCGCTCCTGCGCGAGCTCGACCGACGCGCGATACGCCTCGTCGCGCATCAGCCGCGCGATGCGCACCGCGAAATCGCGGCCTTCCTGCGAGTTGTAGCGCAGCCCCATCATCACGAGCGTGTCGCCCAGGCCGGTGAAGCCGACACCGGTGCGCCGCTTCGCTCGCGATTCGGCGTACTGCTCAGGCAGCGGCCATAGCGTCACGTCGAGCACGTCGTCGAGAAAGCGCACCTGCGTGCGGGTGCGTTGCCCGAGGCCGTCCCAGTCGAACGACGGCTGGCGCCCCTTCAGTTGCGCAAACGGATCGACGACGAAGCGCGTCAGATTCAGCGGCCCGAGGTTGCAGCAGCCGTAGGCGGGCAGCGGCTGCTCGCCGCATGGATTGGTCGCGCGGATCGTTTCGACGGCGCGCAGGTTGTTGTCCTCGTTCATCCGCGAGATGAACACGATGCCGGGCTCGGCGACGTCGTACGTCGAGCGCATGATGCGATCCCAGATCGCGCGCGCCTGGGGCTCGCTATAGACCCACAGGCCGTCCTCGCGCTGCCGCACGTCGCCGGCCGCGCGCAGCGCCGGCGACGGCTCGGCGCGATGGACCAGTTGCCACGGCTCGTCGTTCTCGACCGCGCGCATGAATTCGTCGGTGACGCCGACCGACACGTTGAAGTTGTTCCAGCGTCCCTTCGAATGCTTGGCCTCGATGAATTCGAGCAGGTCGGGGTGATTGCAGTCGAGCACCGCCATCTGCGCGCCGCGCCGCGAGCCCGCGCTCTCCACCGTGCGGCACGACGCGTCGAACACGTCCATATAGCTGCACGGACCCGAGGCGGCCGAACTGGTGGTGTGAACCCGCGCGCCCTTCGGCCGGATCGCCGAGAAGTTGTAGCCGACGCCGCCGCCGCGGCGCATCGTTTCGGCCGCCTGCAGCAGTGCCACGTAGATGCCCGGTAAGCCCTGTTCGTCGACGCCCTGGATCGAATCGCCGACCGGCTGCACGAAGCAGTTGATCAGCGTCGCGGCGATGCCGCTGCCGGCCGCGCTCATGATGCGGCCCGCGCCGAGCGCGCCGTGGCGCAGGTTGTCGACGAACTGCTCCTCGACCGACGCGCGCAACTCGGGCGGCTCGGCCTCGGCGACGCCGTGCGCGACGCGGCGATAGACATCGTCGGCTGATTGCTCGTCGCCCTTCGCATACTTTTCGAGCAGCACGTCGAGCGAGAACTGCTGCGGCGGGATCAGCGAAGCGGAAGGAGCGGAGGAAGCGGGAGAGGTTGAAGCGGCGGTGGCCGCGCGGGTTTGCGGCGTGTCTTCTGCCATGATCGACCCTCAAACGGCGTCGCGGCGGGCGCGGCGCGGTGGTGGAAGGCGCGTCGCCGGCGCCGGGTAGCGAGCCGGCGGTGGGGCGGGCGCAACGAATCCACCTTAACGCACGAGGCGCGGAGGGGCAACCGGTGGCGAGGCCAGCGCGGCGCCGCAGCCTGCGATGCCGCGACGGCCGGGTGCGCGGTAGTTAAGGGCACGCGCGCAGTAGGGAGATCGATCTCAGCGCAGCAAAGGGTGACGCCCGCGCTCCCCGCCCGGCAGTCGGGAACGCTCCATGCGTCAGGCCGCTTCGAGCAGCGGTTCGAGGATTTCCGCGCAGATCATCGCGGACGCATTCGACGGCGCCGGGCGCTCGGCCGGCTTGAACACCGGGTCACCGCGACGGATCTTGCGGCGCGACACCGCGCAGGTGCCGGACGAATGCGCCGAGCGGCGGCGCCAGCGCTGCTCACCATAGTGGCAGCGGCCCGGCTCGACCCAGCGGATCACCAGCGTCGTGTCGGAGCTCTCGAGAATCTCGATGCGTACGCCATTGCTACCGTCGAGGGGGATGGACTCCAGGGTCATCATCGGCTCCGTATTGTGGAGTGCCGAATGTAGACCCGTGCGCGCCGGATAGCCATTGTGTCACCGTTGAAACACCGTTCCGGAATTAGCAATAATCAGACTTGACAGGCGCGATTGGCCGAAATGACGGGCGTTGCAAGCATTTTTATGCGATTTTTTAATAATGTGAATTTTTGCAACGCTGTGTTGCCTGTGGCGCGACGAGGAGGGCGGCCGGGAAAAGGGCGGCAACGCTTCCTTTAAGATGCTGATTGTCGGGCGGCGAACTGAGCCGTCAGTGTAGCGGGTTTGATCTTTTCAGGTCGGCTCGCGCGCACACCGTTCAAAAACACCAGAGTTCACATGATTCCACGCCCACCCGCAGTCCCGCCCAACTCGCCCGAATCGTCGTCCGGCGCCGCCGAGCGCCTGAAGAAGCAGAAGGCCGCATCGGTCGTGCTCTATATCGGGCTCGTGCTGCTCGCGTTGTGGGTGGTGCGCGATTTCATCGTGGTAGTGGCGTGGGCCGGGGTCGTCGCGATTGCGCTGTGGCCGTTGCTGCACAGGGTGGCGGCTTGCCGCTGGTTCAAGGGGCGCACGACCTTGGTCGCGACGGTCTTCACGCTGGTGATCGCCGTGCTGGTGCTGCTGCCGGTCGGGCTCGGCCTTGCGCAGGCGCTGCGCGAGGCGCACGAGATGAACGACTGGTTCCGCAACGCGCAGGAGAACGGCATCGCGCTGCCCGACTTCGTCAACCGGCTGCCGTTCGGCGTGCAGCAGATCACCTCGTGGTGGCAGGCCAATCTCGCTCAGCCGCTGCGCGACTCGGCCGCGATGAAAGGCTTGCACAGCAACACGGTGATGACGCTCGGCCGGCATTTCGGTGCGCGCGCCGCGCATGCTGCGATGGTGTTCGCGTTCATGCTGGTCACGCTGTTCGTGATCTTTCAGGCGGGGCCGCGCCTGTCCGGCTCGCTGCTGAAGGCGGTGCGGCGCGGTTTCGGCGATAGCGGCGCGGACCTCGTCGCGCATATGGGCATCGCGGTGCGCGGCACCGTGTCGGGGTTGGTCGTGGTCGGCGTCGGCGAGGGTGCGCTGCTAGGCGTCGCCTATTTCGTGACCGGTGTGCCGCACGCGGCGCTGCTCGGCTTCGTCACGGCGATCGCCGCGATGCTGCCGTTCTGCGCGCCGATCGTGTTCGGTCTCGCGGCGTTGTGGCTGCTCGTGCAAGGCTCGATGGTCGCGGCGGCCGGGCTGCTGGTATTCGGCGCGGTCGTCGTGTTCGTCGCCGAGCACTTCGTGCGGCCGGTGCTGATCGGCAATTCGACGCGCCTGCCGTTTCTGCTCGTGCTGTTCGGCATTCTCGGTGGCGCGGAGACCTTCGGGCTGCTGGGGATTTTCATCGGCCCCGCGTTGATGACGGTGCTGATGGTGCTGTGGACCGATCTCGTGGAGTAGCGCGGATGTCGAGGGACGCGGCGCTGGACGGCCTTGCGCGTGGCGCGCCGCGCCGGATCAAGGCCGCTGATTCGACGGATGCTCCAGCGCCGGCGGCTTCACGCAGCCGAGCGTGTATTTGAGCGCGGCGGGCAACAGCGCGCTCCACACCTCCCACGTGTGGCCGCCGTCGATGATCCGCAGCGCCGCCGGATTGCCTGCGAGGCGCAGATGCGTGTACAGCAGCGACGCGTCGGCCTGGATGTCGAGATCGTCGTCGCCGGATGCGATGAACATCGGCAGGCGATACGGCCGGCTCATATAGCGGTCCCACTGCGCCGGATAGTTCAGCTCGTGCCACACGCGCGGATCGAACTGGCGCTCGCCGAATACACCGACCCGCCGCGCCGCCGACGCGCGCGGCGGCTCGTTCGTATAGATCGCCGGACTGAGCAGCAGCGCGCCGCAAAACATCTCGGGTTGCGTCAGCGCGTAGCGCAGCGCGCCGAAGCCGCCCATCGACACACCGCCGATCATCCGGCCTGCGCGCTGCGTCGCGACCGCGTAGTGTGTTTCGATTTCGGGCAGCAGATCGTCGAAGAACGCGCTCTCCATCTTCTCCTTGCGATCGACGTACCAGTCCGTGCCGCCTTGCGGCATCACGATCACGACGGGCGGGATTTCCTTGCGCTCGATCAGCGTGTCCGCGGCACTCTGCAGATGACCTTGCGTGATCCAGTCGTTGGCGTCGCCGTTATTGCCGTGCAGCAGGTACAGCACCGGCAGGCGCGGACCGTCCGCGCGATAGCCGCCCGGCAGGTAGATCGTGTAGTTCCAGTCGCGGCCGAGCGCATCGGAATGGAAACTGCGGCTCGCGACCGTGCTCGCGAACGCGGGCGCGCCAACGGCGAAGGCAAGCAGTGCGAGAACGAAGCGGAGAAATCGACGCATGGCAGTGGGGAAGGCCGGCTGGCGCGGGATTCGCGCGCGGCCGTCATGCTATCAGCATTGGCGCCGGATTTGAGAGGGGATTGGCGGAAACGCAGAAGGCGCTTGATGCGCGCAAAGTTCTTCAGCCCGACGTCCGCAGCCGTCCGTCGACGATCCGTCCAACGACCCGCTTCAGCGGCTCCACCCCCAGCGCGACAACAAACAGCGCACCGACCGCGGCCGCATCGGCGAGCAGTCCGAGCGGATAGTTCAGGTAACCATCGGTCGCCGCGTACAGCACCGAGTCGACCACCAGCGAAATCACCGCGCCGGCAATGAAGCACAGCAAGCCCTGACGGCCGATCGCGCCGACCCACGGCAGCCGGCGCGCCACCTTCTTCGCCCAGCCGAGCTCGATCAGATTGGCGACGAGCCACGCGATCGCGAGGAAATTGCCCGCGCGCAGGTAGGACAGGTTCTGCTTGAGGCTCGCGGCGAGCGGCTCATGCAGCAAAAAGAGCTTGTAGTACGCGGCCCCCACGACCACCGCGAACGCCAGCACGCCGACGAGCCAGCCGAACCGGTGCGCGCTGATGCGCTGATAGACCGGCTGACAGCGCGCGAGCACGCCGAGCACGAACATCAGTTGCCACGCGAACGGGTTGAAGTCCCAGTGCATATCGGGCGCGGCGGGCAGGTACTGGCCGATCGCCGGCGCGCCGGCCCATAGCGCGAGGCTGCCGGCGAGCAGCAGCCACGGCTTGCTGCGCGCGAGCGGCAGAATCGCGGGCACCAGCAGCGCGAAGAACGCGTACATCGGCAGCACTGACGCGAGGTACGGCTGGCGGCGCAGCAGCACGATGTCGCGCAGCGCGGCAAGCGGCGTGTCGATCAGGTCGTCGAGATCGGTCGTGGGCAGATTCGGCCCGTCGATGCTGAAGGCGGTGAGCACCGCGCTGACCAGCAGCATCAGAGCGGCGGTAACGAGAAACGCGCGATAGATCTCGAACGAGCGGCGCAGGAAGCGGCCGCGCGCGATCGTCTCGTTGCGCCGCTCGGCGAGCGTCGCATAGGCGGTGGCGGTGGCGAATCCGCCGAGGAACACGAACACTTCGGCGGCATCGCACAGCGCGTACGCATGCAGCGTCACGCGCGACAGAATGCTGCCGCCGATGTGATCGACGACGATGATCAGCAGAACCAGTCCGCGGAAAAAGTCGAGCTCGATCAGGCGGGAGGATGACTTGGCCATTGTTTGCGTCAAAAGCAGCCCCGTGCGACGGCGCGCTGATCCAGCGCGGCGGGCGTCTCACAAGGCTTTCTTATATGGGATTGGGTGATGCGGCGGTGAGGTGATCCGTGCTGGCTTCGCCCGTGGCCTACCTCGCCACGCGCGGCCGCCTTCGCGAGGCGGCCGTGTCAGCGGGGTGTAATGATGACCCTCGCTGCGGCATCGAGTTCCGCTGCATCGCAGCAAAGGCGCAGGATTATATTTCTTTTCGTGACAATGCCGCAGCGAGATCGGCAGCAGCGGCTGCCGTTTACCTGAAGCGACGTTTCGAAAAAAGAGGCAGCAACGCGCAGTGGAGAATTAGCAACATTCTCGATGATCGGCGCATCCACTCATGGACGGCCAGACGATGTCGTGTGAGGATTTCTGGAAAGAGCAGAGCTTGGAGCAGTCTTCAGAACTGCTGGGAAAGTGTCGAGAATAAAGAGCAAAGAGAACAAGACGGCCGGATCGAGTTGTCCTATCACTCGAGGTGCAGGGAGATCATCATGAACAAGCAAGTGTTCGCGCTGGCTGTCTCCGTTGCTACGTCCGCCGTTCTTGCCGCGCCTGCCGCGGCCCAGACTAGCGTCACCCTGTATGGCGTGATCGACGAAGGCATCAACTACACGAACAACGTCGGCCACGGCCATGTTTATGAACTCGCGAGCGGTCTTGCGCAGGGGAGCCGCTGGGGCTTGAAGGGTTCCGAAGATCTCGGCGGCGGCCTGAAGGCGATCTTTCAGCTCGAGAACGGGTTCGATCTGAATTCCGGGCAGCTCGGGCAGGGCGGCCGCCTGTTCGGCCGTCAGGCTTTCGTCGGACTCAGCTCGCAGGCGTACGGCACGCTGACGTTCGGCCGGCAATACGATTCGGTCGTCGACTATCTGGCGCAGACCACGGCCAACGGCAGTTGGGGCGGCCAGCTGTTCTCGCATCCGTACGACAACGACAACACCGACAACACCTTCCGCCTCGACAACACGGTCAAGTACACGAGCCCGTCGATCTCGGGCTTCCAGTTCGGCGGCACCTACAGCTTCAGCAACGACACGAACTTCGCCAACAATCGCGCGTACAGCTTCGGCGGCCAGTATACGTACGGCGGGCTGCTGGTCGCGGCCGCCTATCTGCAGGCGGACAATCCGGGCAACGGCTCGAACGGGGCGATCACCGCGAACGACGCCGGCTTCGTCGCGACGCGGTTGCGCGTGTTCGGCGGCGGCATTACCTATACGTTCGGACCGGCGACGGCGGGCTTCGTCTATAGCAACTCGAACTATCTGGAGCCGACCGCCAAGGGCTATCTCGGCATCGAGCCGCTGGTGCCGCTGGTGCCGGTCACCCCGCCGGGCGTGCTGTTGAACTCGCTCAAGTATCAGAACTTCGAGGTCAACGGTAAGTATCAGTTTTCGCCTGCGCTGTTCGTCGGCGCCCAGTACGTGTACACGATGGAAACCTACGACGCCTCGAACGGCAGCGTGAAGCCGCGCATCCATACGTTCGGGCTGATGGCGGACTACAACCTGTCCAAGCGCACCGACGTCTATCTGCAAGGCGCCTATCAACAGGTCACCGGCGATTCCACGCTGTCGATCCTCGACTTCGCATTCATCCCCGGCACGCAGTCGCCGTCGTCGACGAACAAGCAGGTCGTCGTGCGCGCGGCGATCCGGCATAAGTTCTAGTTCGCTGCGCGTCAACGCGAAAAGCCAGCCTACGGATTTCGCAGGCTGGCTTTTTTTGCGCCCTCCGCCTCGACGCATGGCTATTCAAGTTCCCCTCGCGTCTGCCGATAAGTCGAATGTCAACAAATCTGAACACGCGGCGGACAAGCGGCGATGTGCGCGTCGTTGGCGTCCCGAAACCCGTGCCTTCGTAACGCGGAAATACCGCTCGTAACGTCTGTATCAGAGTGTGTGGCGCGGGGCGTTTTTATTAAACGACACTTTAGAATTCCGCCAGAAATTTGATCGGCAAGCAGGCACGCAATGAGCGCCGTACGAGGCGGCTCCGGCGTGTCGTCGGGGCGGGTCGCGCGGCCGAAGTTCGCGCGCCTGGTCGGCGGCATCGGGCTATCCGGCTTGCGCATCCATACAGCAGGAGTCGAACAGGATGAGAATGCGTTTCGACAGAACGATATTGGCCGGTCTCGCCGGCGCATGGGTCGCGCTGGCCGTCAGCGGTTGCGCGAACGTCGGGCAGCCGAATGCGCAGAACGGCCCGGCAACCGGTGCCGCGACGGCAAATGCGACGGCAACAGCGTCCGGCGACCCGGCGGCGGCCGCGCCGCTGTCGATCGATGGCAGCGATAACGCGTCGCTGAAAAAGTCGCCGCCGCTCGTCTATCGGGTCAGGCGCGGCGACACGCTCGCGCGGGTCGCGCAGCATCATCACATCAGCGTCAAGCAGTTGCAGGCATGGAACGGGCTGAAGGCGTCGGCGCGGCTGAAGCCGGGGCAGGTGCTGCACGTCGCGTCGCCGGAGACGGTGCGCGCGGCGAAGGTGGCCAATGCGGCCGCCGCCGCGAAGGCCGCGGCGCAAGCCGCGCCGCAGACCGCTTCACAAGCATTGGCGCCCACGTCGGCACAAGCTTCCGCTCAACCCGCCGCAGCGGCTCCGGATGCCACCGACGTCCGCGAAGTCACGCAGGAAACCCGCCGGCATGCGAGCAGCGTGACGCTCGCGTGGCCTGCCGCGGGCAGCGTCGTCGAAGCGTTCCAGCCGGGCGAAACGCGCGGCATCGAAATCGGCGGCAAAGCGGGCGATCCGGTGCGAGCCGCCGCCGACGGCAAGGTGATGTACGCGGGCACCGGACTGAACGGCTACGGCAGCCTGATCATCGTCCAACACAACAAGGATTTTCTGACCGCGTATTCGCACAACCGCAAGCTGATGGTCAAGATGGGCGACATCGTCCGCAAGGGACAGCAGATCGCAGAGATGGGCGACGAGAGCAACTCGCGCGTGTCGGTCGGCTTCGAAGTGCGGCGCGACGGCAAGCCGGTCGATCCGCTGCCTTATCTGCCGCAGGGGCGCGGTTGAGCTTCGGCGTTCCCGCAAAAGCTCACCTTGAATTTATTCAGCTAAACCAGGTAATTCGATCGGCCGCATAGTCTGCGGCGTCGATCAATCGTTGCGAAATTCCCTTCCCGTCAGAGCATTCCGCTCAATCCACACAAAAATACCGAGCATCGATCATGCGGTCTCGCCCCGCAGCCGCTTATGAACGGTGAGGAAATGCGGGAGCCGGCAGGCAGCGCGCACGCCGCCGCCGTGCTCCGCGCGAAGCGCCGTTACGCGGTTTGCACGCCGCGCAGCAAGCGCGATACCTCGCCGTGGTAATGCAGGATCGCCGGATCGGCCTGCAACAGCGGCAGATAACGCGGCATGAAGTGATTGTTCGGTTGCTCGGGCGAGAACAGGCCGACCACGGCCTCCGCGGTCGCGAGACGGTCGCCCGCATCGGCTTCCGCGTCGTCGAGAATTTCGTCGACGCTCGCGATCACCGTGGATAGCGGCGTCAGCCAGCGAAACCCCGAACCATTGATCAGCACCTGCAGGAATGCCGCGGGCGTTACCGGGCCGAACTCCTTTTCGTAGACGGCGCGTTCGTGATCGAGAATCGCCTTGTGCAGCGCAAGCAATGGTCGGCGAATGTCCGTGAGGAATTGAGTGCATTGCGGGTCGTTCATCGGCGGCTCCTGCGGCTGAAGTGACTCGACGGAATCGCGCATCGCAACACCGCGCAGTGCGGTGTTGCGGGTCGCGCGATCACGCTAACGGATCGATCCGTCGATGGTAACGCATCGCCCCCGCCGACACATGCGATGCACCCCGCATAGCATGCCCCGTGCCGCCTGGCACGTCCAAAGCGGACTTCTTTCGACACGACTACAATCGGCCGGCTTTCTCGCGATACCCGCTCGATCATAGGCCGCTTTTCATCGCCTATTAGCGCGACATACCGAACAAAACCGACACATGTTCGCGCTCTGATGCGGTGTCGCGATCTAAACCGCATGACCACAACAACACCCCCACTGGAGCCGCTCATGACAATGCTCAATATCAACGGCGAAACCCATACCGTCGATGCCCCGCCCGACATGCCCCTGCTGTGGGTGCTGCGTGATCTCGTCGGGTTGACCGGCACCAAGTTCGGCTGCGGCATTGCGCAATGCGGCGCATGCACCGTGCATCTCGATGGCGTCGCGGTGCGCTCGTGCGTGTTTCCGGCGGCGGCCGTCGGCGACCGAAAGATCGTCACGATCGAAGCGGTCGGCGCCACGCCCACGGGTCAGAAAGTGCAGCAGGCCTGGCGTGAGCTCGACGTCGTGCAATGCGGCTACTGTCAGTCGGGGCAGGTGATGTCGGCCGCGTCGCTGCTGGCGCGCAATCCCAACCCAAGCGACGCTGACATCGACGCCGCGATGGCCGGCAACATCTGCCGCTGCGGCACCTATCACCGCGTGCGCGCTGCGATCAAGCACGCCGCGAAGGGGGCCTGACATGTCGCAGGGATTGCTCGATGCACAGAACGGCACGCGGTCGTCGGACACGAACACGCGGCATGCGCGCGGCATCTCGCGGCGCAGCTTCCTCAAATTCGGCGTGACGGTCGGCGCCGCGGCCGGCGGCGGTCTGCTGCTCGGCTTCAGCATGCCGGCCGCGAGCCAGGATCAGAAGGCGGGCAAGAGCGTGATCGGCGGCGATGCGAACGAGGCGCCGCAAAGCGGCGTGTTCGCGCCGAACGCGTTCATCCAGATCGACACCGCCGGCAAGATCACGCTCGTGATCCCGAAGGTCGAAATGGGTCAGGGCGTTTATACGTCGATCCCGATGCTGATCGCCGAGGAACTCGAAGTGCCGCTCGACACGGTCACGCTCGATCACGCGCCGCCCAACGCGAAACTCTTCACGGACCCGCTGCTCGGCGGGCAGTTGACCGGCGGCTCGACGTCGATCCGCTTCGCGTGGGAGCCGATGCGCCGCGCGGGCGCGAGCGCGCGGGTGCTGCTGATCAACGCGGCCGCGCAGCAATGGCAGGTCGATCCGGCCAGTTGCCATGCGCAGGCCGGGCAGGTGATCCACGCGGCCAGCAATCGCAGCGCGAGCTATGGTCAGCTTGCGCAGGCCGCCTCCGCGCTGCCCGCGCCGCAGAACGTGCCGTTGAAAGACCCGAAGGATTTCAAGCTGATCGGCACGCCGGCGAAGCGTCTGGATTCGCCGGAGAAGGTCGACGGCACCGCGCAGTTCGGCCTCGACGTGCGCTTGCCCGAGATGGTCTACGCGGCGATCGCGAACTGTCCGGTGTTCGGCGGCACGCTCGCCAGCGTCGACGATACGCACGCGAAGACGATCCCCGGCGTGCGCGAGATCATCAAGCTCGACAACGCGGTCGCGGTGATCGGCGCTCACACGTGGGCCGCGAAGCGCGGCCTGCAGGCGCTCGACATCAAGTGGAACGAAGGCGCGGGCGCGCAGGTATCGATGAAGCGCATCGTCGACGATCTCGCGGCGGCCTCGCAACACGGCGGCGCGGTCGCACGCAAGGACGGCGACGTCGGCCGCGCGTTCGGCGACGCGAAGTCGCGCGTCGACGCGGTCTACCAGCAGCCGTTCCTCGCGCACGCGACGATGGAGCCGGTCAACGCCACGGTCCACGTGCGCGCCGACGCGTGCGAAATCTGGCTCGGCTCGCAGGTGCCGACGCGCGTCGTCGATGCGGCGGCCGCGGTCACGGGCTTGCCTGCCGACAAGATCATCGTGCACAACCATCTGATCGGCGGCGGCTTTGGCCGGCGGCTCGAAACCGACATGGTCACCCAGGCCGTGAAGGTCGGCAAACAGGTGTCGACGCCGGTCAAGGTGCTGTGGACCCGTGAGGAAGACATCCAGCACGACATGTACCGGCCGTACTACTACGACACGATCTCGGCCGGGCTCGACGCGAACGGCAAGCCGATCGCCTGGCAGCATCGGATTGCCGGTTCGTCGATCCTGGCGCGCTTCGCGCCGCCCGCGGTGAAGAACGGAGTCGACCCCGACGCGGTGGAAGTTGCCGCCGATCTGCCGTACGACCTGCCGAACCAGCTGGTCGACTACGTGCGCGTGGAGCCGCACGCGGTGCCTACCGCGTTCTGGCGCGGCGTCGGGCCGACGCGCGGCACCTTCGTGGTCGAGAGTTTCATCGACGAACTCGCCGCGCACGCGAAGATCGATCCGGTGCAGTACCGGCGCGATCTGCTTGGCAAATCGCCGCGCGCGTTGAACGTGCTGAACGCGGCCGCGCAAGCCGGCAACTGGGGCAGCGCGCTGCCCAAGGGGCAAGGGCGCGGCATCTCGGTGATGCACGCGTTCGGCAGCTTCTTCGCGATCGTCGTCGAGGTCGCCGTCGAGCAGGGCGAGGTGACGGTCAAGCGCGTGAACTGCGCGGTCGATTGCGGGATGTTCGTCAATCCGAACACGATCGAGGCGCAGGTGCAGGGCGGCATCATCTTCGGCATCACGGCGGCGCTTTACAGCGAGATCACGATCAAGGACGGTCGCGTCGAGCAGAACAATTTCACCGACTACCGGATCCTGCGTATCCACGAGACGCCGCCGATCGACGTGCATATCGTGAAGAGCGGCGAGGCGCCCGGCGGCATCGGCGAACCCGGCACCGCGGCGCTCGCGCCCGCGCTGACCAACGCGATCTATGCGGCCACCGGCACGCGGCTGCGGCAATTGCCGGTTGGCCGTCAACTGCACAGCGCGTGACGCGAAAGGAGCCCGACATGAAAAACTCTCTGAAGGGTCTAGGCGCGGCGTTGTGCGTGGCGCTGTCGTTTGCCGCGCAAGCGCCTGCTGGTGCGGCGACTGCGGCGGCCAGCGGCGCAGCCGATCAAACGCTGGTGCAGCGCGGCGCTTATCTCGCCCAGCTCGGCGATTGCGCCGCGTGCCACACCGCGCCGAAAGGCAAGCCGTTCGCCGGCGGTCTGCCGATGAACACGCCGATGGGCCGCATCTACGTGACCAACATCACGCCCGACGCGCAGACCGGCATCGGCGGCTACACGGAAGCGGACTTCGCGCGGGCGCTGCGCGAGGGCGTCGCGAAAGACGGCCACAACCTGTATCCGGCGATGCCGTATCCGTCGTACGCGAAGGTCGACGACGACGACGTGAAGGCGCTGTACGCGTTCTTCATGCAGGGCGTCGCGCCCGTGCAGCAGGCGAATCGCGAGTCCGACATCAAGTGGCCGTTGAACATGCGCTGGCCGCTGATGTTCTGGAACATCGCGTTTCTCGACAAGGACGCGTATCGCGACAAGCCGGGCAAGGACGTCGCGTGGAATCGCGGCGCGTATCTGGTGCAAGGGCTCGGGCATTGCGGCTCGTGCCACACGCCGCGCGGCGTCGCGTTCCAGGAAAGCGCGCTCGACGAAAGCGGCAGCGCGTTCCTGAGCGGCGCGCTGCTCGACGGCTGGTTCGCGTCGAACCTGACCGGCGAGCACAACAGCGGGCTCGGCCGCTGGAGCGACGAGGATCTGCGCACGTTCCTGAAGACCGGCGCGAATCGCCATGCGTCGGCATTCGGCGCGATGACGAGCGTGATCAACAACAGCACGCAGGCGATGAGCGATCAGGACGTCGCGGCGGTGTCGGCGTATCTGAAGTCGCTGCCGCCGGCGGGCGGCAACGGCGCGCCGGCCTATAGCTACGATCCGCAGGCGACCAGGGTGTCGCTCGATCGCCCCGCGAACGATGCCGGCGCGCGCGTCTATACCGCGTATTGCATGCATTGCCACGGTGTCGACGGACGCGGCTTTGCGCCGATGCTCGCGCCGCTTGCCGGCAATCCGAACGTGCTTGCGAAGGATGCGTCGTCGCTGATCAACGTGACGCTGAACGGCACCGGCGATCTGGTGATCAACGGCGTGCCGTCGCCGTTCCCGATGCCGGGCTTCGCGGCAGTGCTCGACAATCGGCAGATCGCGGATGTGCTGAGTTTCGTGCGCGCGGGGTGGAATAACGGCGCGCCGGCGGTTGGGGTGGCGGAGGTGGCGAAGTTTCGTCAGTCCACGCAGGCAGGGCGGTAAGCGCGCGGAAAGTGCTTTGAAACGCAGAAGCGGCAACTCATGCATCGCAGGGTTGCCGCATTTTCTTGGGGGGACGTGAAAGCAGCTTTGTCGGAAGCGCAATGTTGGCTATCTTTGACTCAACATCTGCAATGCCGAACGAGAGAGGCAATCATGAAAGCATGCAAATTCGTGAGTCTGATCGTCGTCGTGGGAGGCGTGACGCTGATGTCGAACGTCTACGCGCAGGCCAGCAACGCGATGCCGATGGCGTCGAGTCCGGCTGCAAGTTCAGGTAAGGCGACGCCGGCCGACAAGACGCTGGGTCGCGAGGTACGCAAGGCGTTAGCGAAAGCGCAGAACTTCGACGTGTCGAACGTATTCGTCAAGGCGCGCGGCGGTGTCGTGACATTATCCGGCAGCGTGCCGGAAGGTCCTCAGATCCAGCAGGCCGCGGATGTGGCGAAGGGCGTGCCGGGTGTAACGTCGGTCAGCAACCATCTGGCGCTTTATACGAAAGGGTATTGACCCGCCACGATGGTTCGCATCGTGTGTCGCTCGATCGGGGGCTCTGATGGCAAATTCCGTGTGGACACGCGAAGCGATTCGCAAGATCGAGGCGGACTTCAACCGCTCCGCCGATACTCACCTGATTCCCCTCGACCTGCCTGGCTATCTGGACATTCGCTTCTACCTGAAGGACGAGTCCAGCCATCCGACCGGCAGCCTCAAGCACCGGCTCGCGCGCTCGCTGTTCCTGTATGCGCTGTGTAATGGCTGGCTCAACCAGGCGAGCACGGTGGTCGAGGCGTCAAGCGGCTCGACCGCGATCTCCGAAGCTTACTTCGCGCGACTACTCGGTCTGCCTTTCGTCGCGGTGATTCCAATGGGTACATCGCGCGCGAAGATCGAAGCGATCGAGTTTTATGGTGGGCGATGCGAGTTCGTGGCCAATCCGTCGGACATCTATAACGAGTCGCACCGGATCGCACAGGAGTGCGGCGGCCATTTCATGGACCAGTTCACGTATGCCGAACGCGCGACGGACTGGCGTGCGAACAACAATATCGCGGAGTCGATCTTCAAGCAGATGGCGGCCGAGGAGTTTTCCGTGCCCGCGTGGCTCGTGTCGAGCGGCGGGACGGGCGGGACGATCGCGACGCTTGGCCGCTACGTCGCGTACCGGGGCCATCAAACGCGGGTGCTGTGCGCCGATCCGGAAAACTCGGTGTTTTTCGACTACTTCAGGAGCGTGCTTGCCGGGCACCCAGAGCGCGGCCTGACGCTCAACGTCGGCTCGCGCATCGAGGGAATAGGCCGTCCACGTGTCGAACGCTCGTTCATCCCTGCTTGCGTCGATGCGATGGTCAAGACACCCGACGCGCTGTCCTTCGCCGCGATGCGCTATCTGGCTGTCCGGCTTGGGCGCCGGGTCGGTGGCTCGACCGGGACTAACTTCGTCGGCGTGCTGTATATCGCGGAGCGCATGAAAGCCGTCGGCGAGAAGGGGGCGATCGTTGCGTTGCTGTGTGACAGCGGAGAGCGCTACCGGAGCACTTATTATCACAATGCGTGGTACGCGGAGCAGGGCATCGCGATTGCCAACGCCGATGCGCTGATCGCGCGCACGGTAAGAGGCGAACCGGTGCTCACGCAGGGGGACGATATCGGACTTCAAATAGCCGGCGCATTGGTCTAGCGCGTCGGAATGGACGGGCGCTACCCATCGCGTTGCCCCGCTGCGCCCAGATAAGCGCACGGTGCACGACGCGACAGGATGCTGGATAGTCAGGCGATCGAGCGCACCGGTTGCTTCGTCACGATCCTTTTGAATTTTTCTCGATCTCAGCGTTGCAGCGGCTGGCGTAGATGAATGTCAGATCCGAAGTGTTTCGATCCAGGGCTTCGAAAGTGCCCCAATCCTCGCTGGGTTCACTGAGGCGATCACATAATAGTTTGATGACTGCATCGGGAGCGGGCGCGAAGTTCATCGACGGCTTGTGGGTCATCAGAAACGTCTGCATCGTCTCCGGCTGTTCCAGGTCGAGCGGAACGTGCCACGGTAGCCGGCCGGATGTTCCATCGAACTGCACATACAAGACTGGCGGAGCCTTGAAGTGCACGTGGAACAGCCCATGCACATGGATCGCGAAACGCTCGAAATAGTCCTCGACGCGCGCCTGCAAGCCTGAGTGGGTATAAAGGAGTGTCGCGCTCGTGGTGGCTTCCAGACGAAACGTGACGAATCTCGCTTCCCCTTCCTGTGAGACCACCCCAACTCCGTAGTGTCCTATCGCCTGAAACGTGGTCGCGCGAGGCGGAGTATAGAAATATCGATCGAGGTAAGAGACGGGTTCCCAATCGACATCATCGTCGCGGAAGTTGCTCGCCCGGGAACTCGCGTATGCCGGATTGTTGGAATTCAATTGATCGGATCGGTTGTCCCTACCGCTTTTGCTCGACATGGTGGTGCCTCCGCATCTGGTTCTGGGAGAAGCAGCAGCCTATGCGTCCAACCCGGCGGGGTCGATCTTACGTCTGGCTTGCGAAAATCACCCTTTCGGATCTTTACGCATCATGGAGTTATGCAGTCCGTGCGTCGTGCGCCTCCAGGCCTCGTCAGCCCTGTGCTGGGCCGATTTCACGGTATGTTCGACCCGATGCTTACTGTTCGGCATTTGAGCAATCGCCGAAGTCAGATCGGAAAGCGTCCGCCGGACGGTTCTGGTGACCATGACTCACTCCGCGTTTTTGTCCACGTATCAAGTCTAGGCCGTTACGTGAAGCGCGCGCTACTGTACGTTTGAACAGCACCTGGGTGAGCCCATTATGCTAACTATTGAGCGCTATGCACCCTGATTGCGTCGACAGCCAATCGATGCCGGAGCGCACGATCATAGGTCTGCTGAAAGCGGACAAAGACGCTTTAGTTTTGGCCGGTATGCAAGCTGTTTGAGTTCGCTTTGTACGGTAGCGAACATCGAACAAACCTGGCCCGCCTACGATGGCGGCAGACACTTCACCGCGCCTATCCACGCCGGGAGCAACCATGGCCAATACACCGCACATGGGTCCGCAGGAGTCTGGGGCTGACGCCACGAATCCGCGCGAACCCTCTCCTGAACGGCTGCTCCAACTTGGCATGGGATTCTGGCCGGCCAAGACGCTGCTGTCGGCAGTCGAAATCGGCGTGTTCACGCGCCTCGCGACCGCGCCTCACGACGCGGCGGAACTGGGTGAGGCGCTTGGACTGCATCCGCGCTCGGCCCTCGATTTTCTCGATGCGCTGGTCGCTTTGAATCTTCTGGAGCGCGAAGACGGGAAATACCGCAATACCCAGGACACCGCGCTTTTCCTGGACAAGCCCAAGCCCAGCTACGTGGGCGGATTGCTGGAAATGGCCAACGCCCGGCTGTATCCGTTCTGGGGCTCTCTGACGGAGGCGCTCCGCACGGGAAAGCCGCAGAACGAGGCCAAACACGGCGGCAACCCCTTCGATGCACTCTATCGCGACGAGCGGTCGCTACGAGGCTTCCTGCAAGCGATGACTGCGATCAGCCTGGGTGCGGCCAAGGCGATGGCGCAGAAATTCCCCTGGCAAAACTACCGCACTTTCATCGACATTGGCGCGGCGCAAGGTGCGTTGCCCGTGGAAATCGCACTCGCGCATCCCCACCTGCACGGCGGCGGTTTCGACTTGCCGGTCGTGGGCCCCGTGTTCGAGGAGTACGTGGCATCGCGCGGCCTGCAGGAGCGGCTGCGTTTCCATTCGGGCAACTTCTTCACCGATCCGTGCCCCTCCGCGGACGTGCTGGTGATGGGACACATCCTCCACGATTGGGACCTGGCGCAAAAGATGCAACTGCTCGCAAAGTGCTACGCGGCGCTGCCTCCCGGCGGTTGCCTGATCGTCTACGACGCGGTGATCGACGATGAGCGCAGGCAGAATGCCTTTGGTCTTCTGATGAGCTTGAACATGCTTATCGAGACGCCTGGCGGTTTCGACTATACCGGTGCGCAGTGTTGCGCATGGATGAAGGAGGTCGGCTTCACCCAGGTGCGCGTCGAACCGCTTGCCGGCCCAGATTCGATGGTGATCGGAACCCGGTAGAAGCGTCTCGAGCCGACACGCGGGCGTGCCAGTGCGCGACTAAAATTCTTACACACGCATCGGGAAGTCCAATACGCGACCTCACCCGAAACTGGAGACGCATCATGAGCACTGAAGCCTACCAGTCTTGTATCGACGCATGCGATGCATGCGCCGCCGCTTGCGATCGCTGCGTATCGGCGTGCCTCGCAGACCCGGGCGTCGCAGCGATGACCAAGTGCATTCGACTCGATGCCGATTGCGCGTCGCTGTGCCGCTTCACGTCCGCGGCGCTGGCTCGGCAAAGTCATCTCGCACCCGAACTTTGTGCACTGTGCGCGCGGATCTGCCATGAGTGTGCGGAGGAATGCGGCCGCCATGCGCCTGAACACTTCGGCACATGCAGCGATGCTTGCCGCGTATGCGCAGAAGCCTGCCGGGAAATCTGATGTTCGCGGGCCGCCGACGTCACTCGTGAGGTAGGGGTGACTGTTTGTCGGCTATGAGCGGCCCGCATCGCGCGCCGAACGCGCGTCGGCGGCGGGCGGCGCACGCAGCGCTGCCGGACGTCGAACGCTCCCGAGGGGCAGTGGACAACCCGTTGCGGCGAATACCACTCGAGCTTGGCGAGGCAGCGCTCCTGCGAGCGCGCAGGTCGCAATCTAACCAGACGAAGAACCTTATTTAGCGCTTGAGCCAGTCCATCGCCTTCACTTCACCCGAGCTCACCGATGCTGCCCGACCTTCTGCCGCTTCTCGAGCACCCGCGCATACCACGTCAGCGGAAAACACATCGCGAAGTAGATCATCGCGACCATGCCGTAGATCGGAAACGGCCGGAACGCGGCATTGGTGATCATCGTGCCGGTCTTCGTCAGTTCGGTGAAGCCGATGATCGACGCGAGCGCGGTGCTCTTCACCACCTGCACGAGAAAACCGACGGTCGGCGCGACCGCGATCTTCAGCGCCTGCGGCCACACGATGTAGCGCAGCTGCTGGCCGAACGTCATGCCGAGGCTCGCGCCCGCGGCCCACTGACCGCGCGGCACCGCTTCGACGCAGCCGCGCCAGATGTCGACCAGATACGCGCTCGTATAGAGCGTCAGCGTGACGGCCGCGGCGGCCCATGGCGACACGTCGATGCCGAGCAAAGGCAAGCCGAAGAACGCGAGAAAGAGCTGCATCAGGAGCGGCGTGCCCTGAAACACCTCGACGTACAGCACGACGATGCGCCGCAGCCATGCGATCGGCGACACGCGCATCGCGAGCAGCACGAGCCCGACGACTCCGCCGCCGACGAATGCGATCAGCGACAGCAGCACCGTCCAGCGCGCGGCGAGCAGCAGATTGCGGGCGATGTCCCACAGCGTGAATTCGACCATGATCAGCGCTCCGTCGGCAGGGTGCGTGCGCCGCGCCACATCAGGCGGCTGCGCCAGCTGCGCCGCAAGCCGTCGTTGCCGCTGTTGCTGTTGTTGTTACTACGTGCGGCACGACCCGCGAACAGTCCGCGGCCGAAGCGGTTCAACAGCTGCCGCAATGCGATCGACATCAGCAGATAGGTCGCCGTGATGATCACGTAGCTCTCGAACGAGCGGAAGTTGCGCGACTGGATGAAGTTCGCCGCATAGGTCAGGTCGGGCACCGAGATCTGCGACACCACGGCGGAGCCGAGCATCACGATCAGCACCTGGCCGAGCAGCGCGGGAAACACGTTGGCGAGCGCCTGCGGCAGCACGACGTGGCGGAACACCTGGCGTCCATGCAGGCCGAGCGCCTGGGCGGCCTGCACCTGGCCGCGCGAAATCGAATCGATGCCGGCGCGCACGATCTCGGTCGCATACGCGCCGAGATTGACGGTCATCGCGAGAATCGCGGCCTGGATCTCGTCGATGTGAATGCCGAGGCTCGGCAGGCCGAAGAACACGAAGAACAGCTGCACGAGAAAAGGCGTGTTGCGGATCAGCTCGACATAGCTCGCGACCAGCCAGCGCGCCCACTTCGGACCTGCCGCCGCGATGCTCGCGCCGGCGATCCCGACGAGCCCGCCCGCCAGGGTCGACACCGCCGTGAGGCCGAGCGTCACGGCGGCGCCGTGCGCGAGCATCCCCGCATACAGGCCGAAGCCGCTGAAATCGAACGCGTAAGTCATGGCCTCGTGCCCATCACAGGATCAGATTGCGGCGCGGCCTTCACGGCGCCACGCCACGGGGTTAAAGATCGGCCGGCAGCGGCGCGCGCAGCCACTTCTGCGAAATCGCGTTCAGCGTGCCGTCCTTGCGGGCCTTGGCGATCGTTTCGTCGACCTTCGCCTTCAGGCGCGGCTCGTTCTTGTTCAGACCGACGTGATCGGGCGAGCTGAACAGCGCGAACTTCTGCTCCGGATCGTTCGCCGGATGCCGCGCGAGAATCGTCGCGCCGACGTCGTTGCCGACCACCATCAACTGTACCTGACCAGAAAGAAACGCCGAAATAGCGCCGTTCGGATCGTCGAAACGTTTGATGTTCGCCGACGGCGGCGCGATCTTCGTCACGCTCAGGTCTTCGAGCGTGCCGCGCGCGACCGAGATCGACTTGCCGGCGAGGTCGGCGGCGTTCTTCACCTGCAGCGTCTTCGGACCGAACACCGCGAGGTAGTACGGCGCGTACGGCTGCGAGAAGTCGATCACCTTTTCGCGCTCGGGCGTCTGGCCGACCGACAGCAGCATGTCGGCCTTGTGGTCGGCGAGGAAGGCCATGCGGTTGTCGCCGGTGACCGGCACCAGCTCGACCTTCGCATTGAGCGTCTTGCCGATCAGATTGGCGACGTCGATGTCGTAGCCGACCGGCTTCATGTCGGGACCGATCGAGCCGAACGGCGGATAGTCCTCGAACACGCCAATGCGCACGGTGCCGGACTTCGCGATGTCGTCGAGCGCGTCGGCATGGGCGGCCGACGGCAGCGCGCACAGCGCGCCGAACGCGCTCATCGCGAGCGTCGCGGCGAGCGTCGCGAACACGCGGCGGGTCGATTGGAGAGCGGGGCGCTGGTTCATGGTCGGTTCCTTTGTCGTGATGCGGTTTTATTGAAGCGAAGCGTGTGTGATGGGTGCGGGTATCAGGCGGCGCGCGCGGCGATCAGCTTGCACGCGTGCGGCGGCAGCTCGGCGAGCACCGGCATGCCGAGCGCGAGCCCGGGCGTTTCGCGCGGCGTGGTCGCGGCGGTCAGCGTGAAGCCCGCGCAATCGATCGTCGCTTCGAGCGAGGCGCCGACGTCGCGGATGAACGTGACGGTGCCGGGCAGCCGGTTCGGGTTCGGTGTTTCCGTGGCCGCCTTCACGCAGATGTCCTCGGGACGGATCAGCAGGCGGATCGCGTCGCCGGCCGCCACCGGCTGCCGCGCATCGGCGAGCGGCGCGCTGGGGTTCGGCGCGACCGCGATGCGCCGTCCGCCCGGCAGGCTCACGCCGCCCGCACCGTCGTATTGCACCGGCAGGATGTTGCCGAGCCCGATGAAGTCGGCGACGAACTCGCTGACCGGATCGCGGTAGATGTCGAGCGGCTTGCCGACCTGCGCGATGCGGCCTTTCTCCATCACGACGATCTCGTCGGCCATCGTCATCGCTTCGCGCTGATCGTGCGTGACCATGATCGTCGTGATCCCGAGGCGCTGCTGCAGCAGGCGGATTTCGACCTGCATCGCTTCGCGCAGCTTCGCGTCGAGCGCGGACAGCGGTTCGTCGAGCAGCAGCAGTTGGGGCTCGGAGGCGATCGCGCGCGCGATCGCGACGCGCTGGCGCTGCCCGCCCGACAGCTGCGTGACCGGCCGGTTGGCCATGTGCGGCAACTGGATCAGTTCGAGCAGCTCGGCGACGCGGCGCGTCTGCTTGTCTTTCGCGACCTTGCGCAGCTTCAGCGGATACGCGACGTTCTGCGCGACCGTCATATGCGGAAACAGCGCGAGCGACTGGAACACCATGCCGAAGTCGCGCTGGTTGGCCGGCAGCCGCGTGATCTCGCGGCCGGCGAAATGGATGCTGCCGGAGGTGGGCGTTTCGAGCCCTGCGATCATCCGCAGCAGTGTGGTCTTGCCGCAGCCGGACGGGCCGAGAAAGCACACGAGCTTGCCGTCGGGCACGCTCAGGTCGACATTGTCGACGGCATGCACGCCGCCGAAGCGGCGGGTGACGGCTTGCAAGGTCAGGTGGGTCATCGGAGGCTCCAGCAAGGTGGCGGGTTCACAGCGGGGTTCACAGCGCGACGCCTTCGTCGCCGATCAGCTTTTCGAGCAGCCAGATCAGCGCGAAGTCGATCGCAACGATGACCACCGCGAAACAGAACACGGTTGGATCGAGCGACGACACCGTGCGGCTATAGAGCCACACCGGCAGCGTCATCGTGTCGATGCTGTACAGGAAGAACGTCACCGTGAACTCGTTGAACGACACGATGAACGCGAACAGCATGCCGGCGAGAATGCCGGGGCGCATCAGCGGCAGCACCACGTCGACGAGCGCGCGGCTCGGGCTCGCGCCCATCACGAGCGCCGCTTCCTCGAACTCGGGGCCGATCGACGCGACCGACGCCGCGCAGTTCTTCACCGTGAACGGCAGCGCCAGGATCACATGCGCGATGATCAGACGGCCGACGCCCAGTTCGACCGGCAGCACGTTGAACACCAGCAGCAGCGACAGGCCGAGCATCACCAGCGGATAGACGAGCGGCAGCGCGACCAGCTGCTCGACCGCCGGCTTGCCGCGGAAACGGTAGCGCGACAGCGCGTACGCGGCCGGCACGGAGACCAGCGTCGCGATCAGCATCGTCGAGAGCGCGACGACGAGGCTGGTGGTGAGCGCGGCGCCCATCGACAGCGTGTCGGTCGCCTCGGGCGACACGAAGCTGTGCCACGCCGCGCGGTACCAGTGCAGGCTGTACGCGTGCGGCGGGAATTCGAGCGTGTCGGCCGCGCTGAACGACATCGCGATCATCGTCAGGATCGGCAGCGCGGCGAGAAACAGCACGATGCCCGCGACCAGCGCGGTCGCGCGGCCGAGCTGGCCGGGCATCGTATGAGGCAGGCGCGGCAGCCATGGCGAACGCGGCGATGGCGGTGCGGTGCGCGGCAGGCGCGAGGTCGGCAGCGTGCTCATGCGTGAGACTCTCCGGTCAGTCGTTGGGTGCGGCGCACGAGCCGTTGCGACAGCGCCATCACGGCGAGCGTCGCGACCATCAGCACGACGCCGGAAGCGGAGGCGGCGGGCCAGTTCAGCAGCGGCGCGACCTGATCGTGCACCAGCACCGCGAGCATCGGCACGCGCCGGCCGCCGAGCAGCAGCGGCACCGCGAACGCGCTCGCGTTGTACGCGAACACCAGCAGCGCGCCCGACACGAGACCCGGCATCGCGAGCGGCAGCAGCACGTGACGCAGCGTTTGCCAGCGTGTCGCGCCGAGCGTCGCGGCGGCTTCCTCGTACGAGATCGACACCGCGCGCATCGCGCTCGAGAGCGGCAGCACCGCGAGCGGAAACGCGGTCTGGATCAGCCCGAGCAGCACGCCATGCTCGCGATACAGCCACATCACCGGCCGCTCGATAACACCGCTCGCGAGCAGCGCGTGATTGAGCAGACCCGCCGGGCCGAGAATCACGAGCCAGCCATAGCCTTGCAGCAGCAGATTGACGAGCAGCGGCAGCAGCACACCGGCGAGCAGCAGCCGGCGCGCGAGCCGCGATTTCGTGCGCGCCATCGCGAGCGCGACCGGAATCGCGAGCACCACCGCAAAGAGCATGCTCTGGAACGCGAGCCGCAGCGTCAGCCCCAGCGACCTGAGGAAGTAGCCGTCGAGCAGGTCCGCATAGTTCTGCAGCGTGAAGCTGCGCCATTCGTTGCCGGAGGTGCCGAAGCTCATGCGCAGCACGACCAGCGCGGCCGCGCCGAGGATCGCCAGAAACAGCAGGATCGGCGCGAGCAGCAGCCACGGACGAGCCTTCGCAAGCACGGTGTCGGTCGCCACGGCGGCGGACCCGTCTGGCCCACCCGACGTGATGCCCGACGCCACTGCGGCACGTCGCGAAAAGCGCGCGAGCATCGTGTTCATGCCGAGAAGATTTCGGTGTAGCGCTTGATCCACGCCGGCTGCACGGCGGCGAGCGCCTTGTCGTCATGCAGTACGGCCTTCTCCGCGATCTGCTGCGGGCTCGGCACGAACGCGC
>NZ_SELS01000005.1 GCF_004197395.1 Paraburkholderia sp. UYCP14C
TCTTCAACATCAACTACTCCAGTTTGGATCACACGTTTTACCCCAACTCTGTGTCCAGAAAAACCGGAGCCGCCGCAGACTCGTCGATCGAGTTGAATGCGAGCGCTGTCACGGCGAGCACTCCCCCCATGGCACAAGCTGTCACCAGCATGAGGATCTGAAGTTTGCGTTTGATATTCATGTGAGCAGATACCTGTAAAAAAACCAATTCAAACCACGACGTAGCGTCGCTTGCCGCTATGCCGGAAACAACTCAAATTTGCTGGGGGAGCGATTCATCTCCATGAAAGCGAAATGGTGAAAACGGCAAAGCGCACGTAATAACTTTGCAATCAATGTCAAATCTCTGTTATCTCGATTGCCAGATGACTTTCGATTGCAATTCATGAGTAAAAGCAGAACTGTTGAAACGCGTAATGTTCGGACAATTTCTCGATCCCATTCGGCAATGAATGTTCCGATGTGATGCATGGTTTCTTCACTGTGGGGCACGACTCAACGGGACTCCAATCTTGGTTCGTACTTGCATGTGTTAACGACCAACATACGCAGTAGTTAAGTGATGGAATGTCCTGGAATTTATGTTTCCCGCTGAAGCAAGGGCGAATAATTGTGACATTTTGTCAAATCAACACAATGCTATAAAAAATCGTAAGTAGATGATTGAAGCTGTCGTGTCTTTTCGAAATGTCAATTCACCTTGTTACGTTTTGCTAATTAACCACCTGAAGAGATGAGCTGTTCAGCCGCGCAGTGTCTTCGGGGCTCAGCGGCCAGCTACAAAATGCGGCATGTCCAGCGAATTGCGTTGAGCACACCATCGTCACCGCTTGGACGAGCTTTCATCGAAGCCAGGACTTTCCCGAACCCGCGGCGCGGTGCCCCGCACCGCAACACGGCATCAAAGCCTTATCGCACAAGGCTCTCAGCCCACACGCGCCGCTCTGCCCGGCAATCTTCCCGTGTGCACATTTCCTTGACGAGCGGCTGCTCGCCTGCTGTAGTAAATCAAGCAAAATGATTTAGAAAATTCCCTTCGGACAACATCGCGCCGAAGCGTTGCTGCGAAACGCCGGGCCTACGGCTTCATATTCGCAATCCATCTGCAGTTCCAAACGTCGTTACCAATAACCGGAGGAGCGTCTCATGAATCTGAATCTGAATTCCCGCAGGCGTCCTGTCGCCAGGACCATCGTGTCGATGTGCGCCGCGGCGACTGCGCTGTGGTGCGCGAGCGCGAGTCAGGCCGCCGACCAGCCCGTCATCGGGCTGATCACGAAGACCGATACGAACCCGTTCTTCGTCAAGATGCGTCAGGGCGCGGACGCAGCCGCGTCGAAAGACGGCGCGAAACTGATCACCGCCGCCGGCAAGTTCGACGGCGACAACGCGAGTCAGGTCACCGCGATCGAAAACATGATGACGGCCGGCGCGAAAGCGATCCTGATCACGCCGAGCGATACCAAGGCGATCGTGCCCAGCATCAGGAAGGCGCGCGCGGCCGGCGTAATGGTCGTCGCGCTCGATACGCCGACCGATCCGCAGGACGCGACCGACGCCCTCTTCGCTACCGACAACTTCAAGGCCGGCGTGCTGATCGGCAAATACGCGAAGGCCGCGCTGAACGGCAAGCCCGCGAAGATCGCAACGCTCGATCTCGCGCCGGGCGTGTCGGTCGGCGTGCTGCGTCACAACGGCTTCCTCGAAGGCTTCGGCGTGAAGGAAGGCGATGCGTCGATCGTCTGCAGCCAGGACACGCGCGGCGATCAGGCGAAAGGCCAGACGGCGATGGAAAACTGCCTGCAGAAAGCACCCGATATCAACGTGGTCTACACGATCAACGAACCGGCCGCGGCCGGCGCATATCGCGCGCTGAAGTCGGCGGGCAAGGACAAGGGCGTGATGATCGTGTCGATCGACGGCGGCTGCGACGGCGTGCGCAACGTGAAGGCCGGCGCGATCGCGGCGACCTCGCAGCAGTATCCGCTGAAGATGGCTGCGCTCGGCGTCAGCGCCGGCGTCGACTACGCGAAGACCGGCAAGAAGGTGTCCGGCTATCAGGACACCGGCGTCACGCTGATCACCGACAAGCCGATGTCCGGCATCGACAGCAAGGATACGAAGTTCGGCCTCGATAACTGCTGGGGCAACAAGTAACGCACAGTGCAAAGCGGTCCGTCGCGCGTGGCGGCGGACCGCCATCCGATTCGTCGCGTGCCCTTCCCGTCACGCTCATGTATCGAGGACTGCCATCATGTCGACTCCTTCCGCGCCCGCCGGCCGCCCGCGCTCGTCTTTCACCGAGCACCTGCCATCGCTGTCCGAAATCGGTCCGCTGATCGCGCTGGTGCTGGCCTGCGCATTCTTCATCTCGCAGAGCAACCGCTTCCTGTCGTTCCAGAACCTGTCGCTGATCCTGCAGCAGACGATGGTCGTCGCGGTCATCGCGATCGGCCAGACCCTGATCGTGCTGACCGGTGGCATCGATCTGTCCTGCGGCATGGTGATGGCCTTCGGCTCGATCATCATGACCAAGTTCGCGGTCGTGCTCGGCGTGCCGCCGGTTCTCGCGATTCTGTGCGGCATCGGCGCGAGCACCCTGTTTGGCCTGTTGAACGGCCTGCTGATCACGCGCATCAAGCTGCCCGCCTTCATCGTCACGCTGGGTACGCTGAACATCGCGTTTGCGCTCACGCAGATCTACTCGAACGCAGAAAGCGTGTCGAACCTGCCCGACGCGATCATGTTCTTCGGCAACACGTTCCGGGTCGGACCGGCGGAAGTCACGTACGGCACCGTGCTGACGCTGCTGATGTATCTGGCCACGTGGTTCGTGCTGCGCGATACGGTGCCGGGGCGCCACCTGTACGCGCTCGGCAACAACGCCGAGGCCGCGCGGCTGATGGGCCTGTCGTCGCAAAAGATTCTGCTGATCGTCTACACGCTCGCCGGCGCGATCTACGGCATCGCCGCGCTGCTGTCGGTGTCGCGCACCGGCGTCGGCGATCCGCAGGCCGGGCAGACCGAGAACCTCGACAGCATCACCGCGGTCGTGCTCGGCGGCACGAGCCTGTTCGGCGGACGCGGCTCGATCGTCGGCACCTTGCTCGGCGCGTTGATCGTCGGCGTATTCCGCAACGGCCTGACGTTGATCGGTGTTTCTTCCGTGTACCAGGTCCTGATCACCGGCATGCTCGTGATTCTCGCGGTCGCCGCCGATAAACTCTCGCACCGCGGCCGTTGAGCCCACCCAGGAGCCCTGTCATGTCGACGTCGACTTCTACCCCTGCTTCCGCCGCGATGCCCGTCCTCCAGGCGAGCGGACTCGTCAAACGTTATGGCAATGTGACCGCGCTCGACGGTTGCGATTTCGAAGTGCTGCCCGGCGAGATCCTCGCGGTGATCGGCGACAACGGCGCGGGCAAATCGTCGCTGATCAAGGCGCTCTCCGGCGCCACGGTGCCCGACGAAGGCGAGATTCTGCTCGACGGCAAACCGGTCAAGTTCCGCAGTCCGCTCGATGCGCGCGCGCAAGGCATCGAAACCGTCTACCAGGAACTCGCCGTCGCGCCGGCGATGAGCATCGCCGAAAACCTGTTTCTCGCCCGCGAATTGCTGAAACCCGGCTGGCGCGGCTCGCTGTTCAAGATGATCGACAAGCGCCGCATGCTCGAGGAAGCGACCGCGGCCATGAAGGATCTGCAGATCGGCATCCGCTCGATGCGCCAGGCGGTCGAAACGTTGTCCGGCGGCCAGCGCCAGGGCGTCGCCGTTGCACGCAGCGCGGCGTTCGCGCGCCACGTCGTGATTCTTGACGAGCCCACCGCGGCGCTCGGCGTGAAGGAAGGCAACATGGTGCTCGAATTGATCCGGCGCGTGCGCGATCGCGGTCTGCCGGTGATTCTGATCAGCCACAACATGCCGCACGTGTTCGAGGTCGCGGACCGCATCCATATCCAGCGGCTCGGCCGGCGCGCGGCGCTCGTCAACACAAAAGACGTGCACATGTCGGAAGCGGTCGCTATCATGACCGGCGCCAAGGAAGCCGACGTGAAGGCGATTGCATGATGCGCCGCCGCTCAACCCGCTGAGCCACGAGGCCGATATACGACTATGGACACCTCTAGCACCAGCACGCGTTCGCACGTCAAACGCACGGTCGGTTCGAACCAGATCGGCGTGCGGCAATTCAACGAGCGCATCGTGCTGCAAACGATCCGCCTGCACGGACCACTGCCGAAAGCCGAGGTCGGCCGCCTCACGCGTCTTTCGATGCAGACGGTGTCGATGATCGTCGACCGGCTGATCGCCGACGGCCTGCTCGAAAAGCAGGCGCGCGTGCGCGGCAAGATCGGCCAGCCGTCGGTGCCGATCGCGTTGCGCGCGGACGGCGCGTACACGATCGGCGTGAAGGTCGGGCGCCGCAGTCTCGACGTGCTCGCGATGGACTTCGCCGGCCGGATCGTGTGCCGCGACGTGTTCGAGTATGCGTACCCCGACCCGCGCACGCTGTTCCCCGCGCTCGAAAGCAAACTCGCGCGCGTGAACCAGACGCTCGGCGCGAAGGCCGGCAAGGTGGTCGGCGTCGGCGTCGCGGCGCCGTTGTGGCTCGGCGGATGGCGCGACTTTCTCGGCGCGCCGCCCGACGCGCTCGACGCCTGGAACGACATCGATCTGCGCGCGCGCATCGCGACGATGACCGGTCTGCCCGTGGAGTTCGCGAAAGACACCACGGCCGCATGCGCGGCCGAGCTCGTGATGGGCCAGGGCCGCGGCATTCACAACTTTCTGTATCTGTTCGTCGGCACCTTCATCGGCGGGGGGCTGGTGATCGACGGACGTCTGCATGGCGGTCCGCACGACAACGCGGGCGCGGTCGGTTCGATCCCGCTGCGCGAGGGCAGCGCACGCAAACCCGCGCGGCAGTTGCTGCACGCGGCATCGGGCTTCGTACTCGAACAACTGCTCAGCGATGCGGGCGCGCCGGCGGCAGCCGCGCACGATCATCGCGCGATGTCGCCCGAGTTGTGGCGCCATACCGAGCAATGGCTCGACAGCGCGTGCCCGGCGATCGCCAACGCGCTCACCAATGCGGCCGCTTTGCTCGATCTCGAAGCCGTCGTGATCGACGGTGAATTCGACCGGTTATTGATCCGCGAGATCATTCGGCGCACCGAGCGCGTGCTCGATCGCTTCGAATGGGAAGGGATGGTGCGGCCGCAATTGCTGGAAGGCGCGATCGGCGCCGATGCCCGCGCGATGGGCGGTGCGATTCTGCCGCTATATGCGCATTTCGCACCGGTCCATGAACTGTTCCTGAAGCCGGCGGCGTCGGAGCCGGAGTATGACGAGCGGTGAGCGTCGTGTTAGTGGTGCTCCCGCCCTTCCCCGGAATCACGAAATAAATCGATTCACTTCACGGCGACGGCAACCTTCTTCGCCGTGGCGGTCGCTTCCGCCGGCGCCGCCGTCACGGTTTTCTGAACCGGCTTGTCGAGCAACGGTTGCAGCGCCGGTGCCATCGACTTCAGCAACTGCACCGCCAACGCACTCGTGAAATCGTAATGCGCGGCATACGGCTCATGCACCCACGCGGTCAGCGTGCCGTAGAAGCGGTCACCGAGCGCGAACACGAAGGTCGCGCTGCGATTCACCTTGCGTGACTCGATCAGACGCGCACCCTTCGCGTACACGTTCAGGCGTTGATCGCCGGTGCCGGTCTTGCCATAGACCTGCAGCGTTTCGCCGTTCGGGAACGTCATGCCTTGCGCGAGACGCCTCGCGGTACCGCCCGTCACGACGTCGCGCAACAGCATCCGCACCTCGCCCGCGATCTCCGGCGACACCTGCTGCTCCGGTGCGACCACCGCACGTTTGAAATGCGTTTCGTACGGCGTATCTTTCGCGAAGTCGATCTGCGTCAGCGTTTCGGTCGGCACCTTGTTGCCGTCGTTCGCGATCACGCCGATCAGTTGCGCGAGCGCCGCCGGACGATCGCCCGACGCGCCGATCGCAGCCGCATACGACGGCGTCAGCGTCGAGAACGGATAGCCGAGCGCCTGCCACGATTTGCCGATCGCGTCGTAGGCGCGCAGCTCGACCATGCGCTTGATGCGGTGATCCTGGGTCACGTGATAGCGCGTCTTGAAGAGCCACGAGTAAGTCGACAGACGCACGTCCTGGCTCGCGGCTTCTATCTGCGCGAGCGTCGCGTCGGGATGCGAGCGCAGGTAGTTCAGCGTCCACAGTTCGAGCGGATGCACGCTCGAGATATAGCCGCGGTCGTTCAGGTTGAAGCGGTTGATGCCGTACTTGTCGTAGAGCATCGCGAGGTCTTCGTCGTCGAGCATCGAAGCGGACGGCGTGTTCTTCAGCGCCGCGTACATCATCTTGTTGAACCACGCATTCGGTTGATCCGGCGCGACGCTGCGCAACGCGGTCGCCACTTTCGGCGGCGACTTGCGCACGCCGAGCAACAATAGCGTGATCTGCTGATCGGGCGTCTTGCCGTGGTACTTCGTGTAGAAACGCTTCATGTACACGCGGCTTTCCTGATCGGCGAAACGCGTCAGGTACATCTTGCGGGTCGCCGTATCGCCGAGCCATTCCGACGACGGCCCGGTCGTCTGCACCATTTCATAGTGCACGATATCGCGCATCAGCCGCACGAACACCAGGTTCACCGAATGCTGGAACGCGCGATGCACGGTCAGGATACGGCTGTTGTCGTCGGACTCGAAGTTCGTGAAGGTCTGCGCGCCGCCGCCGGTAAAGAAGGTTTCGCCCGGGCTCGCCGAGTATTTACGCTCGACGGCCGCGTCGAGCATCGGTTGCAGCGAATGGTCGCGCGTGTGCAGCAGATAGTCGATCGCCCAGTGCGTCAGCCGATCGTTCGGATCCGGCTTGATCGCCTTCAGCTCGGCGTCGCTCATCGATGCATAACGTGTGTGCAATTCGGTGACGATCTGCAGATACGTAATGACGGTGCGCAATTTCGCGGTGGAGCCGAGATTCAGGCGCGCGCCCGAATTGATGTCGAACGGCTGGTTCACGCTATCGGTCTGCACGCGCACGAGATTCGCGTCGCCGTGCCGCTCGTAAAGCGTGAAGCTGTAGGCGATATGCGACGGATCGTCGGAACCGCGCAGCATTTCGAAGCCGACCAGACCCGCGGCCTTCGCGCCGTCTTTCGTCGCGGCGGCGGCGAGACGCTCGGCCACGGCCTGCTGCACGTCGTTGTTCAGCGTGCCTGTCGCCTGCACGTCGAGGCGGTCCAGTTCGTAGAAGCTGCGCACGCCGAGCGCGGCGAGCAGATGCGAGCGCATCGACGTGACGGCCTTGCGCGACACGAACGAGCCGAGATCCGGGGTGCTGCGCGGCGCGCGATGCAGTTCGACGTGCGCCGCCAGCGCGGCGTCGCGCAACTGCGCGGTGATCACGCCGCCGCTCGCGAGCAGCCGCAGATAGCTGTCGGTCAGCCGTTCGAGCTCGGGATAGCCGCGCTGCAGGAAAAACGACGGTGCGCGCTGCGCGATCATCAGCGACAGCACTTCGCGAAACGCCAGGCCCTGGTCGGGCAGATTCGCATCGGTCGACGGCGCTTTCAGCAGGCGGTTGGTCTCGCGGAAATCGCGCCCGTACCAGGCGGCGAGACCGTCGCCGATACCGTTGATTTCGCCGACGCCAGGCTGCGCGGCAAGCGGCACCGAGTTCAGATAATGGACCACGATCTGTTCGCGCGCGGGCAGCGTTTGCGGCCCGTTCAGATACGCGCGCACCGACGCGGACGCGATTTGCCGCAGCTTTTCCGGCGGCGTCGCGGTGCGGCCGCCGGCCGAATGACGGAATTTCTCGATCTGCGTCGCGAGCGTGCTGCCGCCCGGCGTCTGCTGATGACGATTGAAAACGCGCGCGCCCTGGTCGACGAGCGCGCGGCTGAAGCGCCCCCAGTCGATCGCAGGATTGCGGTTCGGCTGATTCGGATCGAGCAGATAGCGGTCTTCGATGAACAGCAGCGAGTTCACGATGAGCGGCGGAATCGCGTCGAAGCCGTCGTACACGCGGCCCGGAAACTGGGCGCTGTATAGCGGCGTGCCGGTGCCGTCGAACAATTGCAGGCCCGCCGTGTCTTTTTCGTCGTAAGGCAGGAACAGGCCATCGTCCGCCAGCGACAGCATGCGTTCCGAATCGCGCGCCTGCGAGCTGATTTCGAAGCCATGTTGCAGCAGACGCTGCTGGATAGCAGGCAATAACGCATAGCCGAGGCGCGCGTCATACGGGCCCTTGTCGGCTTGCGGAAAGCGGATGGAAGGACTGGGGCCGTCGGCGACCGAATAACCGACGTCGCGGGTCAGCTCCGACAGATAGCGCGCCTGCAGCCGCGAGGTATCGATCTCGATCTGCACGAGCCGCGCAATCAGCGCCACCGCGAGCAGCACAAACGCGGCCAGCCCCCATTTGAGCCAACGCCAACTCCGTACCGGCACGGTGCTGGTCGCGCGAAGCGGAAACCGAAGCGGTGGCCGATTCATGGCTGCTCTCCCCCGAGCGATGGCCAGGGTGTGGAGCCTGGCTCAGTTCATCTAAATCAGTGTAGCTCGGAACGAGAAGCCGTCATCGGTCAGGATTGAACCGACAGTGTCGCGGCTACAACACCCACCGGCGCCGGATGACAAAACGCGAACTGGCGTGAGATATTGAACGTCTTTTCACACCAATATAAGACCGCCGCTTCGGGCGGTTTTGCCATTTCTGGCGGCCATTGCCGAGGTCCCGGCGTTTTTTTGCTGGCGTTTTTACCGGCAAGCGGACGATGGCTCGGCAACCCGTTCCGGTCACACCGAAGTTCGCGCTTTTGTGTGACCTTGTTGTGTCTGCCCTCGCAACAGCGCAATGAACCGCTCCGCCGGCGGCGACAGCACGCCGCCCTTGCGCGTGACGATGCCGAAAGTTTGCGATGGCGATTTGAGCCTGACCGGCACGACACGCAGCATCTTGTGCCGCACGAACGGCCCCGCGATCGCGCTCGGCAGCAGCGAAACGAGTTCGGCGCTGCTTTGCAGCAGTGCGACCGTCACGAAAGTGGAAGCCGTCGAAATCGGATTGTCGGGCATGTCGAGGCCGGCGAGATCCATCTCGCGTTCGAGCAGCGCATGCAGCGGCATGTGTGACGGATACATGACCCAGCGATGCCCGGCGAGATCGCGCAACGTCATCTCGCGGCGCGGCAACGGCGCATGCTGATAACCGACCACCACCGCCAACGGCTCGTCGCCCAGCGGACGATATTGATACTTCGACGGATCGGCCGCGACCGCCGCGCGGCCCACCACCAGATCGAGCCGGCCGTCGTCGAGCTGCGCGAGCATTCGCGCGCTGGTGTCCTCGACCACTTCGATCGACAGACCCGGTTGCGCCGCATGCAATTGATTCAGCGCGGGCACCACGCAGTCGGGAATCGCGCCCATGATCGCGCCGAGCGCGAGCCGACCGCCCCGCCCCGAACGTATTTCGGCGACGTCCTGGCAAAGCGCGGTCAGGTCCGACGTCACGACGCGCGCATAGCGGATTACGCAATGGCCGAGCTGATTCGGGATCATGCCGCTTTTCGAGCGCTCGAAAAGCGGCGCGTCGAGCATCGCTTCGAGCTCCTGCAGCGCCTTGCTCGCCGCCGACTGCGTCATCGACATCACGCCGGCCGCCTTGTGCAGCGATTTGTGATCGTCGAGCGCGATCAGCAGATGCAGCTGCTTCATGCGCAGCTTCGACAGCAGGACGTTGAGCGTGTCTTTCATCGGCGGGGTGAGTCGTAAAAGCGATCACGATATGGAAACAATTCAATATACCTGCGCGGCCTCGCGCCGTATAGTCGCCCAAGGAGACATTCATCGAGTTGCGCCGCCCGTTCGCGGGCCCACGCGCGATCCTTCCATCCCAGCACGGACCACATCACCATGAGCCAACCGTCAACTGCCACCGCCCTGCGCGGCGTCTTCCCCGTCGTGCCGACGATCTTCGACGACGCGGGCCGCCTCGACCTCGAAGGCCAGAAGCGCTGCCTCGATTTCATGATCGATGCCGGCTCGAACGGCCTGTGCATCCTCGCGAACTTCTCCGAGCAGTTCGCGCTGTCCGACGACGAGCGCAACACGCTGATGCATCTCGCACTCGAACACGTCGCGGGCCGCGTGCCGGTGATCGTCACGACCACGCACTTCAGTTCGTACCAGTGCGCGGAGCGCAGCCGCGCCGCGCAGGCGGCGGGCGCCGCGATGGTGATGGTGATGCCGCCGTATCACGGCGCGACGATCCGCATCGGCGAGCGCGGTATCCACGAGTTCTATCGTACGGTGTCCGATGCAATCCAGATTCCGATCATGATCCAGGATGCGCCGGTCAGCGGCACGCCGTTGTCCGCGCCGTTCCTCGCCCGCATGGCGCGCGAGATCGACAACGTGTCGTACTTCAAGATCGAAACGCCGCAGGCCGCGAACAAGCTGCGCGAGCTGATCGAACTGGGCGGCGACGCGATCGTCGGTCCATGGGACGGCGAGGAAGCGATCACGCTGATGGCCGATCTCGATGCGGGCGCGACCGGCTCGATGACGGGCGGCGGTTATGCCGACGGCATCCGCCTGATCGTCGACGCCTATGCGGCCGGCGATACCGAGGCCGCCGCCGCGCACTATCAGCAGTGGCTGCCGCTGATCAACTACGAGAATCGCCAGGGTGGCCTCGCCTCGTGCAAGGCGCTGATGAAGGAAGGCGGCGTGATCCGCTCGGACGCGGTGCGTCATCCGCTGCCGCAGATGCACCCGGCGACGCGCGAAGGGCTGTTGAAGATCGCGCGCCGGCTCGATCCGCTCGTGTTGCGCTGGGGTCGATAACACGATTGAAGCGCAGCGGGGCGCCCGCCGACGTGCGGGCTCATGCGGGCTGGACGGCGACACACGATTGCCGCTAACCTAGGGCATGTCCACAAGCTCGCGCCCCATGCAAAGTTTCTACGAAGCCACCGTCACCCGCTCCACCGCCTATACGCCGCTCAACGGCCGACGCAGCGCGCACGTCTGCATCATCGGCGGCGGACTCGCGGGACTCTCCACCGCGTTGGGACTCGCCGAGCGCGGCGTCGAAGACGTCGTCGTGCTCGAAGCGCAGCAGGTCGGCTTCGGTGCATCGGGACGCAACGGCGGCTTCGTGTTCGGCGGCTACAGCCTCGATTGCGCCGACCTGCTGAAGACGCTCGGCCCGACTCGCGCGCGCGAGCTCTATGCGCTGACCACCGACGCGGTCGAGCTGATGCGCAAGCGCATTGCGCGCCATCGGATCGATTGCGACGCGACCGATGCCGGCGTGATCCTCGCGAACTGGTTCGACGAACCCGCGCGCCTCGAAGCGCAACGGCGTCTGATGCGCGATTCGTTCGGCGTCGACTGGGAACCGATCGCTGCCGACGAACTCGCCGCGCAACTGAAAACGAGCCGCTATCATGGCGGCCTGTTCGAGCGCAACGCGTTCCATTTTCATCCGCTCAAGTACGTAGTCGGCGTCGCCGCGGCGGCCGCGCAGGCGGGCGCGACGATCCACGAGCGCTCGCCGGTCGTCAGCTTGCGGCGCGACGGTGCGGGCTTCGTCGTCGAGACGCCGCAGGGTGCGCTCGACGCGCGCCACGTCGTGATGGCGGGCGGCGGCTATGCGCGCAACGTGTACGCGCGCGTCGAGCGCGCGGTGCTGCCGATCGCCACCTACGTGATGGCGACCGAGCCGCTCGGCCACCGCTTGTCCGACGCGATCGCGACGCGTGCCGCGGTCTACGACACCCGTTTCGCGTTCGATTACTACCGGCCGCTGCCCGACACGCGCATTGTGTGGGGCGGCCGCATCTCGGTGCGCGACCGCGAGCCCGACGCGATTGCGCGTCTGTTGCGACAGGACCTGCTGAAGGTCTATCCGCAGTTGCGCGACGTGCGCGTCGAGCACGCCTGGGGCGGCCTGATGAGCTACGCGCGACACAAGATGCCGCAGATCGGCCGTAGCGCGGATGGCGTCTGGTACGCGGTCGGTTTCGGCGGACACGGCATGGCCCCGACCACGGTGTCGGGCGAACTGCTGGCCGCGGCCATCGCCGGGGAACGGCCAGTGCCCGACGCGTTCGCGAGCTTCGGCCTCACGCGCACGTACGGCGCGCTCGGTCTCGCGGCCGCGCAGCTCACGTACACCGCGATGCAAACGCGCGACGCACTCGCCGCGCGCCGCCGTCCCACGCGCCCGGTCGCGTAAGCACCACGCAAGCCCCTTCGAGATGCTTGCGTCGATGCCCGAGACCCGTGCCAGAGGCCCATTTCGCCATGCTAGAATGCGCCGTCACTGCCGCTCGAAACCACAATGAAAAAGGGAAGCAAGGCCGCCGAGCCTGATACCAACGGCATCGTGTCCGACACACCGCACGCCGATGCGCGACGTACCGAGGCTAAGCATGCGGACGCAAAACGTAGCGACGCCCGGCGCAGCAGCGCCCGACGTGCGGACGCTCCACGCAAATACGATCCGGAGCAGACGAAGCGCAACATCCTCGACGTCGCGACCCAGGAGTTCTCCGCGATGGGACTGACGGGCGCCCGCGTCGACGCGATCGCGGAACGCACGAACACCACCAAGCGCATGCTGTACTACTACTTCGGCAGCAAGGAAGGGTTGTACCAGGCGGTGCTGGAGAAGGTGTATGGAGACATTCGCGCGCTCGAACAGGATCTGCACATCAGCGAACTCGATCCGGTCGAGGGCATGCGCGCGCTGGTCGAATTCACGTTCGACTACCACGACCGCCAGCGCGACTTCGTGCGCCTCGTGACGATCGAAAACATTCACGGCGCCAAGTACGTCGAGCAGGTCAAGACGTTCAAAGGACGCAACGTCACCGTGATTCACACGATCGAGGATCTGCTCGCGCGCGGCATCGCGGCCGGCCAGTTCCGCAGTGACATCGATCCGATCGACCTGCATCTGATGATCAGCTCGCTGTGCTTTCATCGCGTGGGCAACCGGCATACGTTCGGCACGGCGTTTGGGCGCGATCCGTCGCATCCGCGGCTGCGCGCGCGGCATCGGGCGATGATCGTCGATGCGATCTTGCGGTTCGTGAAGAAGGACGATTGACGCCGGCGGCGCAACGACCGGCTGAAAAGGAAACGGGATGTGGCGAAAACCACATCCCGTTTTTTATCGCTTCGAAAAACGCAGCGCGTTCAGCGGCTTTACTGCCCCGGCAAACCGGTGACGGCAGTCGACGTGGCGGGCAACGTCGGCACGAGGTTCGCCCCCGCGGCATCCTTGATCGTGCTGTTGGTAAAGGTCCAGTTGCCCGCATTGGCGATCGAGCCGGCCCCCACCGAGGTGCCCGACGATTTGACGGCCGTGATGTTCACGTTGTTCAACGTGAAATTGGTAAACCGGCCCTTCTCCGCTTCACCCGCGATCGTATAGCCCGCCACGCCGAACACCGCGCTCTCGACGTGCTTCATCGTGATGTTCTCGAACTTGAAGTTGCGGAAGATCGGATAGCCGTCCGACGCGTTCGCGGGCATCACGAGAATCGACGGCCAGTACGGCGGTTCCACATACGTCGAGCCGAACGTGGCCGGCACAGTGCCGCCAGCCGGCCAGTTTTCGTTGCCTTGCATGAAGTAGTACGCGTCGTCGACGTTGATGTCGTGGATATAGACGTTTTCCATCGTGCCGCCGCGCGTCGGCGCGGATTTGAACACAAACACGCTGTAGACGGCCGGACCGCCCGTCTTGTAGCCGACGTTGCTGTTGATCTGCCCGGTCAGCGGCGAGACCTGGATGTTCGACACTTCGATGTTGTTCGCGCCGCCCGACGTTTCGCTGCCGATCGTAAACGCGGTCGCGCCGGCCCGCACCGTCGAGTTGCGGATCACGACGTTCGCCGTCGGCTTGTTCACGCGCAGCCCGTCGCCGTCGCGGCCCGACTTGATCACGAAGCCATCGTCGTTCGCGACAATGTCCGCGTTCTCGACCAGAATGTTCGTCGACGAGTCCATGTCGATGCCGTCGGTACTCGGCATGATGCCGGTCGTGGGCGTCGGGAAGTTGTAGACCTTGACGCCGTCGAGGTGCAACTGGTCCGAATAGCACAGGTGAATGGTCCAGAACGGCGAGTTCTGCACGGTCACGTCCTTGATCGTGACGTTCGTCGACTCGTACGTTTCGATGCCGCGCGGGCGCTGCTCGTCCCAGTTGAGCGCCCACGTGGCACCGAGCGTCGAATGGAACGACGTGCCCTCGGCGTAATAGTGCGACCACCACGCTTGCCCGTTGCCGTCGATCACGCCCTTGCCGGTGATCGTCACGTTGGCGGCGTTGCGCACGTTGATGATCGCCGATGCCCAGTTCATCTCGATGCCCTGCACGCGGGTCGGCACCTGCGGGTACAGCGAAAGACCATCGGGATAGAAACCGTTGGTCGCGCCGGACGCGATGGTGGTTTCGATATTCCACCAGGTCTGCGCCTGAATGGCCTTCAGCGTCACGCCTTCATCGATCTGCAAGGTCGTGTCCGACCCGACGAACAGCGCGCCGGTCATGAACATGCCTTGCGGAAATACGACCGTCCCCTTCGCGGCAGTCGCGGCGTTCAGTGCTTTCTGGATCGCGGCGGTGTCGTCCGTCGAGCCGTCGCCTTTGGCGCCGAAGTCGGCGACGTTGAACGTCGTGCTAACGGTCGGTGAAGAGGCCGGCGCCGCCGGGGTCGCCGTTGCGGGCGGGGCCGACGCGTCGGAATTACTGCTCGACATCCCACCACCACAGCCCGCCAGAGTCATGCATGCCACTGCAATCGCCAACAATCCTGTCCTCATGTCCCCTCCAATGGTTTGAACCTACGGCTCGAAATTTATGTTGTAGGCATTCTCTTCATTGATGTGATGTCATACAAGATGGTTTACCCTTGTCTGACAAAGCCATAACCATAAATGACGGATTCCGCCGTTTATTGCGCGAAATACGTCTCACATATTGAATGTTTATTAAATTACCCACATATTGAGCAATGTAATTTCTACGCAACTTTGGCCATACTTCCTCAGCAGGGCAAATGTAATAAGACATCGCATGACTACAAGCGCGATGATCTCGCCACGAAAAGCAAAAAATCCCCGGTTGCCGCCGCACTGCGACGACAACCGGGGATTCGAAGGGAACAGCGACCGTCAGATCAAACGAGACGGATAAGCGGAGGAAGACTTAATCCACCAGCACGATCCGCTTGATATCGCCGACGATGAAGATGTACGACAGCGCACCGATCAACGCGATGACACCGATAAACACCAGCGCGCCCACGAACGAACCGGTTGCGGCGACGATCAGGCCGACCACCAGCGGCGTCACGATACCTGCCAGATTCGCGGCGAAGTTGAAGATGCCGCCGGTCACACCGAGCAGGCCTTCGGGCGCGATATCCGACACCAGCGTCCAGCCGAGCGCGGCCATGCCCTGTGCGAAGAACGCCACCGACAGAATCGCGATCACGACGACGTTGCTCTCGACATAGTTCGCGAGAATGATCGTCGAGGCGAGCAGCAAACCCGCAATGATCGGCAGCTTGCGCGCGACGTTCGGCGATTTGCCGCGACGCAGCAGCCAGTCGGAGAACATGCCGCCGAACATCACGCCGATCGACGCCGCGATGAACGGCATGATCGCGAAGAAGCCGATCTTCAGCCACGCCATATGACGCTCGGTGGCGAGATACGTCGGGAACCACGTGAGGAAGAACACCAACGTCGAATTGCCCGCGAACTGGCCGAGGCAGATGCCGGTCAGTTGACGGTGCTTGAGCAGTCGGCCGATCGTGCGCCATTCGAAGCCGTTCTTCTTCGGCGCGGCTGCACCTGCCGCGTCTGCGACGTCCTTGTGGCGTTGCGTGAGACCGCCGCCCGCCTCGATATAGTCGAGCTCTTCCTGATTCGCCGACGGATGATCGCGCGGCTCGCGATACAGCAGCCACCACACCACGCCGAACGCGATACCGACACCGCCGACCACGAGGAACAGCGAGCGCCAGCCGAACGCGCCCATCAGCATGAACAGGAACGGGCTGAAAAACGCGAGGCCGATATATTCGCCGACCGTGTAGGTACCGGTCGCCATCGCGCGTTCGCTTTGCGGGAACCAGGTGGCGACCACGCGGCTATTGGTCGGGAAGCACGGCGCTTCCGAAACGCCGAGGCCCAGACGGAACGCGAACAGCCCGCCGATGCTGCCCACGAGCCCTTGCGCGAGCGTGCACAGCGACCAGAACGTCATCGACAGGAAGTACGTGAGCTTGCTGCCGAAGCGGTCGAGAAACAGGCCGCCCGGAATCTGCGCGGCCACGTAGCTCCACGAAAACACCGAGAACAGCAGGCCCATCAGCGCGGCGTTGATGCCGAGTTCCTTCGTCAACTGCGGCGCGGCGATGCCGAGCACCGTGCGGTCGAGATAGTTGATCATCGTGCCGACTGCGAGCAGTCCGAGGATCTTGTAACGGGCTTTGGAACGGCGCGCGGTGCTCGCCGTCTTGGTCTGCGCGGGCGAGCCCGCCGAACTGGATTGGAACGATTGCGTCATGCGTGCTTGTCTCCTCGATCAGCTTGGATGCCGGTCTTTACGCGGCCGGTTAGCGTTGCAACAGCGATTGAAAGTGGGTGTAGACGCGCTCGGCGTCCGGCTCGAGGCCCGTAAAAATGCGCATGGCATCGACCGCCTGGTAGACCGCCATGCCGCCGCCGCTGAGCGTGCGGCAGCCGAGCGCTTCGGCCGCCTGCAACAGCTCGGTGCGGATCGGGAAATAGACGATGTCGGCGACCCACAGATCGCGGTGCAGCAATTCGGCCGGCAGCGGCAGGCCCGGCAGTTTGGCCATGCCGGTCGGCGTCGCGTGAATCAGCCCTTGCGCGGCGGCCAGCGACTCGCCCAGCGAGGTGCCCGCAGTGACCTTGGCTTTAGGGAAACGCGCCTGCAATTCGTCGGCAAGCGACTGCGCGCGGGCGGCGTCGACGTCGAACAGCGTCAGCGACTGCGCGCCCATGTTCAGCGCCGCGTGCGCGACCGCCGCGCCCGCGCCGCCGGCGCCGAGCTGCACGACGCGTTCCAGCGACACGTCCGGCAGGCCACGCTGGAACGCGCGCGCGAAACCGGACCAGTCGGTGTTGTGACCGATACGCTTGCCGTCCTTGAGCAGCACGGTGTTGACCGCGCCGAGCGCGCGGGCGTCATCGGACAGTTCGTCGAGCAGCGGAATCACCGCCTGCTTGCACGGATACGTGATGTTCAGGCCGTTATAACCCATCCGTTCGGCCGCCGTCAGCAGCTCCGGCAGCGCAGCGATGTCGAGCTTCTGCGCATCGAGGTCGATGCGTCGATACACGTAATGCAGACCGAGCTTGCTGCCCTCTTCCTCGTGCATCGCGGGCGTCAGCGAACCACCGATGCCCGAGCCGATCAGACCGACCAGAAAGGAATTCGGAGTGGCCCGCAAGTTCGCCTGCGCATTGGCCAACGCGGCCATCTGCGCTTCGGTGCGGGGGTTTGCCTGAGTGTTCGCTTGAGTGTTCATTTTGCCGCCCTATTCTTAAGAATCGTCGCCATCCGTTCCAGCGCGAGCACATAGCCCTGCGTGCCGCAGCCGACGATGATCGCGTCGGCGACCGCCGACACGTACGAGTGATGCCGGAACGCTTCGCGTCGATGCACGTTCGAGATATGCACCTCGATGACGGGCTTCTCGATCGCGCTCAGCGCGTCGGCGATCGCGACCGACGTATGCGTGTACGCGGCCGGATTGATCACGATGCCGTCGACCTTGGTGCGCGCCGCGTGCAGCCAGTCGATCAGCTGATGCTCGGCGTTCGACTGGCAGAAGTCGATCGCGAGGCCGAGGCGCTCGCCCGCGTCGCGGCACAGCTTCGCGACGTCGTCGAGCGTTTCCGAGCCGTAGACGGCCGGCTCGCGCGTGCCGAGCAGATTGAGGTTCGGTCCATTCAGGACCAGTACGGAGGCAAAGCTCATGACAACGACTCCTGCAGAATAAGGCGCGACTCGAACCGCGGCACCCGCGGCGGTTCTTCGACGCATGGCGAAGTGTGCGCGCATTGGCCGTCGCCGTCATTCGGGGTTTCTACGAATTTGTACCATCTAGTTAGTTTGTATAGACTGTCGAAACTCCCGGCTAGTGTGGGGTATTCTGGTCTGCGTCTTGCTGCAGTGCGTAACGAACTAGTCCATTTTGCGCATTGCAGCAAGCCCGGCAGACCGCGTCCACAGGGCGCGCCGCAGCGGTTTGTCGGTTCATTTCCTCCGTCGTTTGTGCGTTTTTGCAGGAGTCGTTCATGCAACGTTCGATTGCCACCGTGTCGATTAGCGGCACCCTCACCGAGAAGTTGAGCGCGATCCGCGCGGCGGGCTTCGAAGGTGTCGAAATCTTCGAGAACGACCTGCTGTATTTCGACGGCTCGCCCGCCGACGTGCGCCGCATCGCCGACGACCTCGGCCTGAAGATCATGCTGTTCCAGCCGTTTCGCGATTTCGACGGCGTCAGTCCCGAGCGGCTCGAGCGCAATCTCGACCGCGCGAAGCGCAAGTTCGACGTAATGCACGAGCTCGGCACGGACCGCATCCTCGTATGCAGCAACGTATCGCCGGACACCATCTGCGACGACTCGCTGATGATCGACCAGCTCGGCGCGCTGGCCCGCGCGGCCGAAGCGGCCGGCGTGGTCGCCGGTTACGAGGCGCTCGCGTGGGGCAAGCACGTGAAGACCTACCGCCACGCGTGGAAGCTCGTCGACGCCGTCAACCATCCGAGCCTCGGGCTGGTGCTCGACAGCTTTCATACGCTGTCGCTGGACGACACGCCCGACGCGATCGCCGACATTCCCGGCGAGCGCATCGCGTTCGTGCAGATCGCGGACGCGCCGAAGCTCGCGATGGACGTGCTCGAATGGAGCCGCCACTACCGCTGCTTCCCCGGCCAGGGCGACTTTGATCTCGCGAACTTCACCGCGCAGGTCGTGAAGGCCGGCTACAAGGGCCCGCTGTCGCTGGAAATCTTCAACGACGGCTTTCGCGCCGCCCCCACCACGATCACGGCCGCGGACGGCCATCGCTCGCTGCTGTTCCTCGAAGAGCAGACCCGCGCGCTGCTCGAACAGCAACAGCAGCCGCAGAAGACGACGAGCGACCTGTACCGCTCGCCCGCGGTGCCCGCGCACGTCGGCTATCAGTTCCTCGAATTCGCAGTCGATCACTCCACGCGCACGCAACTCGTCGACTGGCTCGGCAAGCTGCGCTTTCGCCAGGCCGGCGAGCATCGCTCGAAGGACGTGACGCTGTATCAGCACGGCGCGGCATCGATCGTGCTCAATGCCGAGCCCGATTCGTTCGCGAACGCGTTTTTCCAGCAGCATGGTTTGTCGCTGTGCGCGTCGGCGTTTCGTGTCGACGACGCGAGCCAGGCGTTCGAGCGCGCGGCCGGCTTCGGCTACGCGCCGTTCTCCGGCCAGATCGGGCCCAACGAGCGCGTGCTGCCGGCCGTGCAGGCGCCGGACGGCAGCCTGAACTATTTCGTCGACGAAACGCCGGATCAGCCCACGCTGTTCGAGGCCGATTTCGTGCTCACCGACGTCAACGGGCCGACCGAGGTGGGACCGCTCGAGCGTATCGATCATGTATGCCTGTCGGTGCCGGCGAACGCGCTCGACACGTGGGTGCTGTTTCTGCGCACCGCGCTCGGCTTCCAGGCCGAGCCGGGGGTGCTAGTGCCCGATCCGTACGGCCTCGTGCGCAGCCGCGCGCTGCGCAGCCCCGACGGCTCGGTGCGGATCGCGCTGAATGCATCGGTGGATCGCCATACGGCGGTGGCCGAGGCGCTGCACACGTATCACGGCTCCGGCCTGAACCACGTCGCGTTCAGCACCGGCGACATCTTCAGCGCGATGCCCGAGTTCGTCGCCGACGGCGTGCCGATCCTGCGCATTCCGCGCAATTACTACGACGACCTCGCGGCCCGCTACGCGCTGTCCGACACGCTGCTGGAAGCGATGCGCGCAAACAATATCCTGTACGACCGCGACGAACGCGGCGGCGAGTTTTTCCACGCTTATACGGAGCAACTCGACCAGCGCTTCTTCCTCGAGATCGTCGAGCGGCGCGGCGGCTATGACGGCTACGGCGCAGCCAACGCGGCGGTGCGGCTCGCGGCGCAGGCGCAGCGGCGCAAGTAACGGGCTGGCACCGCAGGCACGACGGCGGCTTCGTCATTGGAAGCCGCCGCGTCGTTACGGATTTCGTCTCTTCAGGCACGCGAACTGCGTCCCCGCTCGGGGCAGGTTCGCCGTCTCGATATAATGGCGCCTGTTTTGCGGTCCAGCCCGCGCGACGCGTGGACCCGCAGCCGAATCGCCGAAATCAACGCCAGGAGAGATATGAAGAAGTTCGCTGCAGTCCTGTCCCTTTCGCTACTGCTCAGCGCTTGCGCGTATTTCCAGAAAGACCCGGATGCCGGCGAGCCCGTCACGGACACGACCACCCAGCGTTCCGTCGACGACGTGGTCGCCTGTCTCACGCAGATGGCCAATCATCACAATGCCGCGTTCAAGTCGACCGGGATCCCGCAAGGCCAGATGCTCGACTTCGGCGACTCGAACATCGTCAAGGTACGCAGCGACAACGGCGCGACGACTTACCGTTTCTATGCGGGCAAGCGTCATGTAAGCAACCTGTGGATCGAATCGGCAGGCAAAACCTGCGCGCCGTAAGGGGCTTGATGGCGCATCAAGGTGGAGTTCCGCGCACCGAAATCCGACCCGTTGCAATGTTCATGTCACGGTGTTACAGGACAATGGAGTCTTAAGAATCGTTTAAGACTTCGTCCGCAACATCCCCGGACATGTCAACGCACGAGGTGCGCCCCCCATGAATCAGCCCGAACCGAACACCACCGAAACACCGGCCAAGCGGCCTACTATCCTGCGCCGTCTGCTGAGCCATCACGAACTCGCGACGCTGCTGCTGTTGCTGCACGCGCCGATCGATGCATCCGCAAAACCTGAAATTCCGCAGCTTTACGAAGCGGGTCTCGTCGAGACCGTTTCGAACGATGCGGGCACCCCGCATATCCGCCTGACCTCCGAGGGCAATGCGGTGTTGCGGGGGCTTGGGGTGAAGTAACCCGCGATCATCGCAACCGGGTTCGAGGCCGCGACAACGAGCGACGTTGCCGCGGCCTTTCTCATTCCAGCCCCTCAAGGCCCCTCAGGCCTGCCATACCCCGTACCCCGCCTCGCGCAGCCCGATTGCCAGTTCCACTTCCATATCCTGCGCGCCGCGGTAAGGCATCGGATTGAACACTTCGTACAATTCGGGCATCAGACGCAAGCCGTAGTCGCGCACATAGCGATTGGCCTGAATGCCCGCCTTGTGCCGATCGAAGCGCAAGTCCGGGTCGAGCCCCGTCATGCCGACATATACGCACGGCTTGTCGAACCGGTAATCGGGATTTGCGCGACGAAAGCGCGCCTCGTTCCACACCTTGTCGTCGAGCGCGACGACGTACACGTAATAGTGATGCGCGCGACCCGCCATGACACCAGCGCTGCCGCTCAGTTGCGCAGCGTACCGTGCAGCAGCATCCGGTATTCGGTCGGCGTGACGCCGACGGTCGCCTTGAATTGCCGCGTGAACGCGCTGTGATCGGTGTAGCCGCAGCGCGCGGCGACGTCGGTGACCTTGTCGTGCGAAACCAGCAGCGCGGTGGCCGCGTCGAGTCGCGTTTTCAGCAGCACCTGGCGCGGCGTCAGATGGAACACCTTGTGAAAGTAGCGCTCCAGCTGCGCGACCGACATGTCCGCCATCGCCGCGAGCTGCTTCAGATTCAGCGGCTGCACGTAGTTTTCCTGGATCGACTGCACGACGGCGGCGAGCCGGCTGTAGGCCGGGTGGCTGCTTTCGTCGGCTTTCAGATCGCGGGAGATGCCGGCGAGGCCGACCACCTTGCCGGACGCATCGCGCAGCGGCTGTTTGCAGGTCAGACACCAGCCCGGCTGACGGCCCGGATACAGATGCAGTTCGAGCTGATCGAGCATCTGGTTGCCGACGCCGATGATCGCCTTGTCCTGCGCGGTGTAGATGCGCCCGAAGCGGCGCGGAAACACGTCTTCGGCGGTCTTGCCGAGCAGCGCAGCCTTTTCCTTGAAGCCGCAACGCGAAGCGAGCGTGCGGTTGACGAGCGCATAACGCGCGTCCGCGTCCTTCACGAAGAACACGACGTCCGGCATTGCATCGAATACCGGCTCGAGCAACCTGAAATGCGACAGCATGCCGGACAGCGTCGTATCGTCCGGTTCGAGCGGATGAGCCAGCGTATTCATCGTGCGGTTCCGTTGGTGCGTGCCTGGTTGAATGCGTTGGAATGCGTTCGTGGAGCGCCGCTCCGCTGCGGCCGGGCGGCCTGCTCGTGCGGTAGATTGCGGTCGATTATAGAGCGGCGCGACGCCCGCCAATATCTACCGAGGGTAAGCGCGAAGCCGTCATGGCGCCGCGGCGGAAGGTTCGGCGGCGCTCATCAGCGTGCCAATCTGCGCCGGGCTGAACGGCGGACGCGGCGCGGCAGCCGGCCAGCCAAAGTACAGGCTCGCGGCCGCGCCGCAGATGCGGCCCTGGCAAGCTCCCATGCCGCAGCGCGTCTGCAGCTTCGCGTCGCGCCAGTCGGCGCAGCGGCGCACTTCGCCGATGCTCACGTCCTCGCAACGGCACAACAGCGTCGCATCCGCGGGCGGCGTGCGGGCGGCTTCACCCAATGCAAACGACGCCGCGACGCGCGCGCCAAAGCGCCGCCAGCGCTCGCGTTGCGCGACTAGCGCCGGCAGCGCGGCGGATTGCGCAGCGCCCGCGCCGCTCGCCGCGAGACCAGCGATCTCGCCTTCCGCGCAAGCGAGCTCCGCGCCGCCGACACCCGTGCACTCGCCCGCCGCATAAACGCGTTCGAGCGAGGTGCGCTGCTCGTCGTCGACGACGATTTCGCCCGCCTCGTTGATCGCGCAGCCGAGCGCCTGCGCGAGCGTGACGTTCGGCAGCAGTCCGTAACCGCACGCGACGCGGTCGCAATCGAGCGTCACGTCGCGCTCGCCGCGTCGGATCGTCACCTGCTGCACGCGCTCGGCGCCGCGGGCTTCGCGCACGATGCTGCCGGTCCAGTAACGTAGTCCCGCGAAGCCGCGCGTGAGGCTGAACGCCTGACGCAGCTTCGCGGGCTCGCGCAGCAGCGACACGCCGAAACGCGCGAGCTCGGCCGCAGGTGCCTGCTCGACCACCGCGATCACGCGCGCGCCGGCGTCTCGCGCGGTAGCGAGAGCGGCCATCAGCAGCGGGCCGCTGCCGGCGATCACGATCCGTTCGTCGCGCACCGGCATGCCGCCTTTGATCAGCACCTGCAACGCGCCCGCGCCGGTCACGCCGGGCAAGGTCCAGCCGGCAAACGGCAGAAGACGCTCGCGCGCGCCGGTCGCAAGAATCAGCCTGTCGTAGGTGATCGACACGCCGCCGTATTCGGCGGATTCGAGCAGCAAGCCTTGCGCGCCGAGCGGCGCGATCACGCGTGTCGATGGCCAGTAGGTGAAGTTTTGCTGCGCCTGCAACGCCGCGAGCAATGCATGCAACGGCGCTTGTGGCGGATAGGCCGGCCCCTGGCGCCAGATCTGGCCGCCGGCGCGCGGATTGTCGTCGATCTGCACGACCCTCGCACCGGCCAGCGCCGCCGCGCGCGCGGCATTGAGCCCAGCCGGACCACCGCCGATCACCACGATGTCGAAGTGCCGCGTCATGCGTGTACCGTCCCGTTTCGCGTCTGCACGCGCTGGCCGTCGCTGCACAGCGTCTGGCACGCGAGCGCGTGCGCGCGGCCGTCGATCGTCACGCGGCACTCCTGGCACACGCCCATTCCGCACAACGCGTCGCGCGGCTCGCCGTTGACCGATAGCCGCGAGCCGCTCACACCGGCGATCGCGAGCGCCGCAGCCACGGTCGTGCCGGGTTTCACTTCGATGCTTCGGCCGTCGACCGTCAAACGGATGCGGGCCGCGTCAGTGTCGGTCATGGGTCACCTGTTCAGCAAAACGGACCGGCAGATAAGGTTCAAACGGAATCGGCGCGGCGCGGCCCGCGATCTGCGCCGCGAGCAGTTTCGCGGTCGCGAGCGAGGTCGTCACGCCAAGCCCTTCGTGACCGACCGCGAGCCACACGCGGGACGCGGAACCGGAGTCGACGTCGGGTGCCAGCTCGCCGGCCGGTCCGATCAGCGGCAGGCCGTCCGGCGACGCCGCGCGAAACCCCGTCCACGCGCGGATCCCGCTGAGCGTCGGCAGCGCGGGCAGATACTGCGCGGCGCGTTGCAGCATCTGCGCGAGCACCGGCATCTCGACGGCGGGATCGGTGGTGTCGAACTGGCGCGACGAGCCGATCAGCAGTTGCCCGGTCGGACGCGGCTGCGCGTTGAACGCGACCGACGTGCCGGTCGCGTGATGCGCGCTCTTGATATAGCCGAGTTCGAGCAGTTGATGTCGGATCAGCCCCGGGTAGCGGTCGGTGATCAGCAGGTGGCCTTTCTTCGGCTGCAACGGCAGCGACGGCAGCAATTGCGCCGCGCCGAGACCGTTCGCGACGATCACGTGCGCCGCGCGGATGGGCTCGCCGCTCGCCAGCGTCACGCCGTCCGGACCAATCGACGCGACCGTCGCACCGAGCCGCACGCTGATATTCGCCGCGCGCGGCGACTGCGTGAGCAGCCATTCGGCGGCGGTCGGCGCATACACGATGCTGTCGTGCTCGATGCGCAAACCGCCCGCCATCGATTCCGCCAGCGCCGGTTCGCAGGCGCGCAGTTCGGCCGCGTCGAGCAATTGCGCGGCGACGCCTTGCGCAGCAAACGCCGCATGCATGGCGCGCGCGGCCTGCCATTCTTCGTCGTCGGCTGCGACCCACAGCGTGCCGCAGCGTGCGAACGCATCGCGCGCGCGCAGCTGCGGCGCGAGTTCGAGCCATAGCTCGCGCGAATAGCGGCTCAGCGCGAATTCGGCGGGCGAGTCGTTCATCACGACGATATGACCCATGCCGGCCGCCGTCGCGCCGCCGCCGATGCGTTGCGCGTCGAGCACCTCGACGCGCATGCCGAGCGCGGCCAGTTCCGCCGCGCACGCGGCACCGACGATACCCGCTCCGATGATCAGCGCATCCGGGCTCATGCGGTCCGGATACCCCACGCGAACGGATCGCGCTCGTCGAAACACAGACGCCCTTCGGCCATGATGTGCGCGTGACCGGTGATGGTCGGAATCACGCGGACGCCGTCGCCCGCGGCGCGATAGCTCGCCTCGAACACGCTGCCGATGATGCTCTCCTGGCGCCACACCGCGCCTTCGGCGAGCTTGCCGTCGGCCGCGAGACACGCGACCTTCGCGCTGGTGCCGGTGCCGCACGGCGAGCGGTCGTATGCATTGCCGGGACAGAGCACGAAGCTGCGGCTGTCGAGGCCCTCGCGCGAGCCCGGTCCGAACAGTTCGATATGGTCGATCAGCGCGCCGTTCGCGCCCGTGATGTTCTGCGCGATCAGCGCGTCGCGAATCGCCGAGCTGAACGCTGTCAGGCTCGCGATGTTCGCGGCGTCGAGCTTGTGTCCGTGCTCGGCGACGAGGAAAAACCAGTTGCCGCCCCAGCCGATGTCGCCGGTCAGCACGCCATAGCCCGGCACGTCGACCTGCACGGCTTTGCGGTGGCGATACGCGGGCACGTTGCGCACCGCGACGCCGCCGTCTTCGTTCAGCGTCGCCTCGACCACGCCGACCGGCGTTTCGATGCGGTGACGTCCCGGCCCGATGCGCCCCATGTGCGCAAGCGACACGACGAGCCCGATCGTGCCGTGCCCGCACATGCCGAGATAGCCGACATTGTTGAAGAAGATCACGCCGGCCGCACAAGTCGGATCGTCGGGCTCGCAGAGCAGCGCGCCGACCACCACGTCCGAGCCGCGCGGTTCGGTGACGATACCGGCGCGCCAGTCGTCGAAGCGAGTGCGGAACACGTCGAGCCGTTGCGCGAGCGTGCCGCCGCCAAGCTCCGGGCCACCCGACACCACGAGGCGGGTGGGTTCACCGCCGGTGTGCGAGTCGATGATGTTGAGGGTTTTCATGTCGCCCATGGTAGGAATCGCGGGCCGGGGGGTCTTGGTGCGCGTGCGCGCGGATTGAGACGATTTCGGCATAGCGGTGCGGTGCATGATCCGCCGCGCTTGCGGCGCGCGAAGCGTCCCGCTATTCGGTACCGCCGTCGATATCCGTCACCGCCCGCACGGGAACCGTGGCTGACCGATACGGACACGTAAGCAGAATGATCACCGTTTGCCAGCGTGACGGGCCGCAACGCGGATTTCAGCACACACCAGGCCGCGTCGAGTTCATGCCGTGCGCGCCGACTCCAAACCTTCCTGATCGTCGAGTCGCAGCAGCCGGTAGCCGCTCCTGTATACCGGCTGCAACTTGAAACCATTATGCGGCTCGATTGCGAGCAGCAGACGCAGCCGTGACACGTGGCTGTCGATCCTGCGCGTTAATTCGCGCAGCTCGCGGCCCCATACCGCCGCGAAGATATGGTCGCGCGACATCACGCGATCGACGTTGGAAAAGAACAATGCAGCGATCCGATACTGCGTGGGCGACAGCGGCACCGGCTCGCCGCGCAGCGTGACCGCCCGGCGGACCGTGTCGAACCGATAGGGACCGATCTCGAAACAGCTCGCGGCGCTGAAGCGCTCCGGATACGCGCGCCGCAGCAGCGCCGTGACCCGCGCGCGAAATTCGGCGTCCCGCAGCGGCAACGCGAGGTAATCGTCGGCGCCGCAGGCGAGCGCGCGCACCATGCTTTCCTCCGACCCGTCGCTGGACACGAACATGATCGGCACGCGCTCGCCCGCCACCCGGCGCACCGCGCGCAACAGGTCGGCACCCTCAGGCCGCGTATCCTGCCAGTCGAGCACCAGCAGATCCATCGTGGAGCGCGCGAGCGACCTCGACATCGCGAAGCCGTCGTCGTAGCCCGCGCAAAAGTGGCCGGCTCGCACCAGAACGGATTCAATCGACTGACGCATGACCGGGTCACGCTGAAGAACTGCGACGCGCATGGGATGGACTCTCGACAAGGACGGGAGGTCATTCTCGGAGGCGCACCCCGGTCGCTCCCATCGGAGCACTCCGAATTTCTACCGCTTACCTCGTCCAACTGAGCGCTTCGGCGGGGTTCACGCTTTCATCCTGTAAAATCCGCGCCGGCCTCCGTCGTCAGCGCGCCCGCCCTATCCGGACGGCGCGCCCGTGTCCCGTGCTCTACCCAGCGCCTTCCACACTTCTCGCCCGACGACTGCCGTATGTCCGCGCGTCACTCGCGCGGCTCCCAATTCATCAAAAGACATGGCAATGCAAGCGACAAATCTGGGTGGAGCGCAGGCTGTCACCCCACGCCCGCTTGGGCACAGCGATTACAAGACACTCGGTCTCGCCGCGCTCGGCGGAGCGCTCGAGTTCTACGACTTCATCATCTTCGTTTTCTTCGCGCCGGCGATCGGCCAGCTGTTCTTCCCGGCGGCAATGCCGGACTGGCTGCGTCAGGTGCAGACCTTCGGCATTTTCGCCGCCGGCTATCTGGCGCGGCCGCTCGGCGGCATCATCATGGCGCACTTCGGCGACCTGTTCGGCCGCAAGCGCATGTTCACGCTGAGCGTGCTGCTGATGTCGGTGCCGACGCTGCTGATGGGCCTGATGCCCACCTACGCGAGCATCGGCGTGCTCGCGCCGGTGCTGCTGTTGCTGTTCCGCGTGATGCAGGGCGCGGCGGTCGGCGGCGAGGTGCCGGGCGCCTGGGTGTTCGTCTCCGAGCATGTGCCCGGGCGCCACGTCGGCTATGCGTGCGGCACGCTGACGGCCGGCCTCACGGCGGGCATTCTGCTCGGCTCGCTGATTGCGTCGGCGGTCAATCGCCATTTCACGCCGGCCGATATTTCCGCGTTTGCATGGCGTGTGCCGTTCCTCATCGGTGGCGTATTCGGCATGTTCTCGGTTTATCTGCGCCGCTGGCTGCACGAGACGCCGGTGTTCGCCGAGCTGAAGCAGCGCAAGGCGATCGCCGCGGAAGTGCCGCTAAAGGCCGTACTGCGCGATCACGGGCGCACGGTGATCGTGTCGATGCTGCTCACGTGGATGCTGTCGGCGGCGATCGTCGTCGTGATCCTGATGACGCCGACGCTGTTGCAAAAGCAGTTCCACATCGAGCCGGCCACCGCGCTGCTGGCGAACTGTGTCGCGACGCTGTGCCTGACGATCGGCTGCGTGATGGCCGGTTCGATTGCCGGACGGATTGGCGCGGGTCGCACGATTTTCGTCGGCGGCATTGCGCTCGCGATCACGTACTACGTGATGTTTCGCCAGTTGGCCGTCGATACGTCCATGCTCGTGCCGCTGTATGCACTGGCCGGGCTTTTCGTCGGCGTGATCGGCGCAATTCCGCTCGTGATGGTCCGCGGGTTCCCGCCGGTGGTGCGCTTCTCGGGCATCTCGTTCTCGTACAACGTCGCGTATGCGGTGTTCGGCGGTCTGACGCCGATCGCCGTGTCGCTGATGATGAAGTCGAACCCGCTGGCCGCGCCGCTGTATGTCGCGGCGATCTGCGTGCTGGGTGCGCTGACCACGCTGTTCATCAAGGATGCGCCGCGGGCGCGCTGATCTGCGGGTTGGCGGCGGCGCGACTGCTCTGGAATGACAGGCGCCGCCGCCAGGTGTCGCCTGGTGCGCTCAGGCATCTGAATTGCACAGTAGCGGAATGCTCGTTGCGTTCCGCGCTCGCCGCGTGTCGCGTCATCCATACTTCACGCCGCGCCGAAACATCGCGCGCCGTCTCGGGTTCACGATGTACCCATGAACTCAACCTCCCCCTCCTTTTCGCCCGCCCTCGGCCGCGTTCTCGCGACCGTCAGCGTCGGCTTCGTGGTCACACAGCTCGATGTAACCATCGTCAACATCGCGCTGCCACGAATCGGCGCGGATCTGCACGCGAACGTCGCGGGACTGCAATGGGTCGTCGATGCGTACACGCTCGCGTTCGCCGTGCTGATGCTCTCGGCCGGCGCGCTCGGCGACCGCTTCGGCGCGCGGCGCATGTATGCGTCCGGAATCGTGCTGTTCGCGCTCGCGTCGCTGGCCTGCGGGCTCGCGCTCGACGCCCCGATGCTGATCGCCGCGCGCGCGGTGCAAGGCATCGGCGCGGCCGCGATGCTGCCGAATTCGCTTGCGCTGCTCAATCAGTCATTCGGCCACGGACCGAAGCTGCGGGCCCGCGCGGTCGGCCTGTGGACCGCCTCGGGCGCGATTTCGATCGCGGCCGGGCCGGTGGCCGGCGGTCTGCTGATCGCCGCGTTCGGCTGGCGCAGCATCTTTCTCGTCAATCTGCCGATCTGCGCGGCCGGCCTGCTCGCGACGCTGCTGTGGATCCCGCGTCCGCAAACCGCTCAGCGCGGCGCGCCTGCCGCGGCTCACGGCAATACCGGCGCGCCGTCGCGCGGCATCGATCTAGGCGGCCAGTGTCTCGCGATCGTCGCGCTGACCGCGTTCGTCGCCGCGGTGATCGAATGGCGCCCGCTTGGGCTCGCGCATCCGCTGGTCGCCGGCGGCTTCGTGCTGGCGCTGCTGGCGGCGGCCGGGTTCGTGTTCGTCGAGGCGCGCGTCGCGCGCCCGATGCTGCCGCTGTCGCTGTTCGGCACGCGCACGTTCAGCGCGGCCGTATTGTTCGGTATCTGCGTGAATCTGACGTATTACGGCATGGTGTTCGTGCTGAGCCTCTACCTGCAGCGCGTGCGAGGCTACACGCCGTTGCAGGCCGGCCTCGCGTTCCTGCCGCTGACGGGCGGCTTTCTGATCTCGAACGTCGCGAGCGGCTGGGTCATTGGCCGCCTGGGGGTGCGCGTGCCGATGATCCTCGGCGCGCTCACGGCCGGTCTCGGCTACGGCCTGCTGCATCTCGTCGACGCAGACACGCCGCTGATCGGCCTGCTGCTGCCGTTTTTGCTGATTCCGTCGGGCATGGGCCTCGCGGTGCCGGCGATGACCACGGCGGTGCTCGCATCGACCGAAGCGCGGCGCGCGGGCACGGCGTCGGCGGTATTGAACACGGCGCGCCAGGCCGGCGGCGCGGTGGGCGTGGCGGCCTTCGGCGCACTCGCGGGCGGCGCGGCTGCGACGCAGATCGTGCCGGGGATGCAGGCGGCGACGGCTATTTCGGTGGGATTGCTGCTGCTGGGGCTCGTGCTCGCGTGTTTCGTGCATCCGGAGCCGCACGCGGCGGCACCGGATGCGCGCGGGGCGAGCGCCGCGAATAAGTAAACGGAGTATGAGCGGTGTACGAGCGGTGTACGAGCGGTGTATGTAACGGAGTCGCCTACAGCGACGCCTCCTGAATCGCGCCGGTATCGATTGCGCGCTCGATCAGGCCTTCGTTGCGCGCCTTGGCGATCGCATCGGCGACCAGCTTCTCCGGGTCCTCGATCTCTGCCTTCAGCGTGCCGATGAATCCGGACGCATCCAGAATCACCAGCGTCTTCGCCGAATCGGCGAGGCTGATGATCACGCGATGCGGCGTCGGCCCTTCACCGAGACTCGCGCACAGTTGCGTAACCTTGCCGCCGATCATTTGCTCGAAGCTCTGAATCATCATCTGCTCCCTTGGGTGCCGCGGATTGATCACCCTGCTGGGTAGCAGGATCCGGGCCGCGCCGACTGCGCGCGCTCGCGCCTCACAATCCGCCGAGACCACTGCGCGGCGCGCGCGCGTTGTCGATGCTCAGACGCCCCGCGCCCGTCACGAACAACAGCAGGAAACCGCCCGCGATCCCGATGTTTTTCCAGAAATGGATCACCATGTCGTGCTGCAAGGCAGGGTCGGTGATATTCCAGAAATCGTGGCCGAGCACCGCCGTCGCGACCGTATACACCGCCATGATCAGCGCGAGCGGCCGCACCTTGAAGCCGACCACGAGCAGCAGGCCGCCGAGCACCTCGACCGCGGTGGCGATCGGCGCGGCGATCTGCACGAACGGTACGCCCTTCGAATGCAGGTAGCCGACAAAGCCCGCATAGCCCAGCAGCTTCATCACCCCGCTCCACAGGAACAGCACGGAAAGCGCGAGTCGGGCGATGAAGATAATGCCGAAATCGACGGGGCGCGACATGGGGAACTCCTGTAATTGAATAAGCAGCAGACCCGATTGGGCGGGCTCAGTTCCCCGCCTCGCCCCTGAGCATATGTGCAATGGCGACGATTTCCAAGCCCGCTCAGGCTGGCGGATACGTGGCGACCTCGATCAGGTTGCCGTCCGGGTCGCGGCAATACACCGAGATCATCTTGCCGCGCGCGCCGTCGCGCTCCACCGGCCCCGCCTCGATCGCGACGCCTTGCGCGAGCCAGTGCGCCTTGACGTCGTCCGGGCTCGCGGTGGTCACGAAGCACAGGTCCGCCGTGCCAGGCAGCACTTCGCGCGACGTGAACCAGGCGACGGTATCGGCCGATGCGGGACGCAGATTGATCTTCTGATTGCCGTAGGTCATCGCCACGCGCGTGCCGGTGCGCGACGCGAATTCGGTGCGCCGCATGCCGAGCATTCGCGCGTACCACGCCGCGCTGACTTCGACGTCGGCGACGTTCAGGACGAGGTGATCGAGACTCTCCAGCTGGAAGCTCATGGTTTGTCGTGATGAATCGGAGAAGGTGGCAGCGACTATGCGCGTGGCGCGTCCGGCGCGAGCAATACGCCCTTCGTGAACACGAAGCAGCCGTAGCCGCGCTCCTCGCCGGTCGCGATCACGCAGTATGCCTGGCGCGCACGCTCGTAAAACGCGAATCGCTCGATCCCCACGAACGGCACTTCACGCCCCTCGCCCGCATTGACCTCGGCTTGTGCCTCGCGCTGCACCGCGGGAATCGTGTGCGGCTCGCCGACCACTTCCATACGCGACGCGGGATGCTCGATGAAGGTGTCGAGCGGCAGCACCGACAGCACCGCGCGGATCGCGCGCGGCGAACCGACGCCGTCCAGACGCAGCGGCCTGCCGAGCACGGTACCGCGCGCGACCGAGTCGGCCGGGAAGTTGGCGTCGCAGATCACGAGTTCGTCGCCGTGGCCCATCGAGCGCAGCGCGTGCAGGATATCGGCGTTCAGTAGCGGGTCCAGATTTTTCAGCACAGGGTCTCCTGGTCGTTCGGTTGGGAACATGGCGCGGGGTGAGGTCGTGTGCTTTGCGCAAGATGAGGCTTGTCACGCGTCAACCGCACGACGATCGATTGTAGCAAGCGCGTCGCGCGGCTTGCGGCGATGCGCTCGCACCGCACTGCCAGCGCAGCCAGCCGACCATCGCGAGCAGCACGAGGCCCGCGCCGCCTAGCACCGGCTCGCGCCAGCCTAGCAGTGCAATGAACATGAACGCCCGCGCGCCGCCGAGCAGCGCAAAACCCGCGATCGCGCTCGACAACGCATCGAGCGCAGCGGCGACGCGCACGACCGCGAGATGGACTTGTGCAGGCTTGGCAGCGGCGGGCCGTTGCATGATCGTCTCCGTGAAGAATGCGTCAGGCGGCGCCGGGGGCTTCGTCGAGAAAACCGGTGACCGCTTGCAGGCGTCCATGCGCGTCGACCACGCCGAAGTCCGAGCCCTTCACGATCGCCTCGCCCGCGGGCGTCGTCAGTGCCCACGAAAAGCGCAGTCGATTCGCGAAGCCGTCGACGTCGGTCGTACGACGAAACGTGTGATGCGGAAACCGCTGATGCACCGCGCGGATCATCGCGTCGATGCCATCGTGGCCCGCCCCCGCCAGCAGCGGGTCGCGGTAGTCCGCGTCGGCACTCCACGTCGCCGCGATCAACTCGCGACGACGCGCGCCATCGGTCTCGTTCCAGGTATCGAAATAACGGTCGATCAAATCGGTATGTGCATTCATCTCAAACTCCTCGATTGGCAGGACTGAGCACTTCGCTTGGCATACGCATCGCATGCGGCGGGCTCGGAATGAAGATTGACTGCTCGCGTGCATTGCGTCGATTACGTGGGAGGTAATCAAGCGGATGCAGCGTCGCCGTCACGCAGCGTTTTTTCGCTTTTTGCTTCGCCAGATAGGCCATTTGGCCGAGTCGTCAAAAAACCTTCGCACCGCTAACCTCATGTGACCGCCCGAAGCCTGACGGCGACATCGACCGGCGGGCAATGCAATGAACAGGAGGACGGCTTGGACCGCTTTATCGAGACACTATTGACGCTTGCAAGACCGTATCCTAAGGGATACACTAAGCCGCAGATCGAAACACCGCGCGTGTATACAATCAACTGCACCGAAGAGTTCGACCGTTGGCTTCACGGCCTCACCGACCTCAAGGCAAAGGCGCGAATTCTCGTGCGGATCCGGCGCGCGGAACGCGGACTTTTCGGCGACGTGAGGTTGCTGGAAAACGGCGTGTTCGAGATGCGCATCGATTGCGGCCCGGGTTACCGGCTCTACTACGCGCGCGAGGGACGCATGATGTACCTGCTGCTGTGCGGGGGCAACAAGTCCACGCAGCAGGCCGATATCAGGCATGCCGGAACAATGTGGACAACCATCAGAAAGGAACGGTCATGAGCAAGATCAAAACGGCGCGCTTCGATGCATCGAAGTACCTCGATAACGACGAAATGGTCGCGGCCTATCTGAACGCCGCGCTCGACGAAGGCGACTCCGATCTGCTGCTCGCCGCCATCGCTGATATCGCCAAGGCACGCGGCATCACGAAGATCGCCGCGGCAGCGGGCCTGGGCCGTGAAAGCCTCTACAAGACCCTCGCGCCCGGCTCCAAACCACGCATGGACACGGTCCTCAAACTGGCAAGTGCGATCGGCGTCAAATTCACCGCCGTGCCGCTGCGCCTCGCCACCGCCTGAGCCGGGCGCGGCGCCGGCCACGGCATCGTGCGAGTTCGCGCAAGGCGGCGCGATCGTTGGTGCGATTCGGCGGTATCGGCCGCGCGTCTCGTAGATTGAAATTGGCGGGGCATTACCTCTCAGGTAATCGATTGCTTGCACGCTTTGACTATGATCGGTGGCATGAACACACTCTCCCTTGCACAAACGGCTCCCTCATCCGCGCCGCCAGGTACCCGGGCGGTCGGCGATCTTCTGCGCGAATGGCGGCAGCGGCGACGCATGAGCCAGTTGCTGCTCGCCACCGAGGCCGACATTTCGACGCGCCATCTGAGCTTTGTCGAATCGGGACGCGCGCTGCCCAGCCGGGAAATGGTCATGCATCTCGCCGAGCGCCTCGAAGTGCCGTTGCGCGCGCGTAATGCCCTGCTCGTCGCGGCCGGTTACGCGCCGCTGTTTCGCGAACGTCCTCTGTCCGACCCGCAGCTCGCCGCCGCGCGTGATGCCGTCGAACTGGTGCTCAAGGGACACGAGCCCTACCCGGCCCTCGCGATCGACCGGCACTGGACCATCGTCGCATCCAACAATGCGATCGAGCCGTTGTTGAGCGGCGCGAGTCCCGAACTGCTGAAGCCGCCGGTCAACGCGCTGCGCCTGAGTCTGCATCCGCAAGGCATCGCGGCGTCGATCGTCAACTGGCATGCGTGGCGCGAGCATGTGCTGGCCCGGTTGCAACGGCAGATCGAAGTCAGCGGCGACGACACGCTGAGCGCACTGCGCGACGAGCTGGCCGCCTATCCCGCGCCGCCCGATGCCGACGCCACAGCGCCGGACGACGCAGTCATCAACCAGATCGCCGTGCCATTGCGGCTGCGCACGCCGCTTGGCGTGCTGTCGTTTTTCAGTACCACCACGGTGTTCGGCACGCCGGTGGACGTTACGCTGTCGGAGCTCGCTATCGAGGCGTTCTTTCCGGCGGATCAGCAAACCGCGGCGGCGCTGCGCGAATATGCCGGACACCAGCGCGGCTAGCCGCTCGCGCACCACGTCTGCCCAACTCTCCACGAATATGTGATATGTCCGTCAACGCCGCCCCTCCGCTCATCCGCCAACTCGGACCCGCCGACCGGGACGCCTTTTTCCAGTTTCGTCTGCGCGGGCTGAAAGCTCACCCCGCTGCATTCGGACAGAGCTACGACGAAGCGCTGGCAAAGGGCGCCGCGCAGCATGACGCGACGCTGCAAGGCTCCGAGGCGGAAGGCTCGTTCCTGCTTGGCGCGTACGCATCGGCGGATGCACCGCTGATCGGCGTCGTGGGTCTGCTGCGCAACAAAGCCCACAAGGAGCGGCACAAGGCGAACGTGATCGGCATGTATGTCGCGCAGGAAGCGGCTGGTCGTGGGGTCGGGCGTGCGCTGCTCAGCGAGTTGTTGACGCGCGCGGCGCGCGTCGACGGTTTGCGACAGGTGCAACTGACCGTGGGTAGCCGCAACGACGCGGCGCGCAAGCTGTATGAATCGCTCGGCTTTCGCAAATACGGGTGTGAAGTCGGCGCCTTGAACGTCGACGGCGAATTCCACGACGAGGATCTGATGGCGCGTTTCCTCGCATAGCGCCCCGGATTCATCGACTACGAAGGCTCCGCGGGCAATCCCGGCACCTCGCCCAAGGTTGTCATATCGGTGCCCATCGCGGCGACATCGTGTCAGGCAGCCTGCACGGTGCGGTTCCTCGTACCTTCGTCGGCAGCGAACTCGGTACGCGTCTGCGACCGCCACTCAGTATCGAGGCAAACCGCATCCGCCAGACCGGCTGCCGACCGTTACCAAGCCGTTACAAATCCGGCCCCAGTTTACCTGGTTTGTAACTGGGGCCTCATCCTGGCGTTACACCCTCCATCGGTCCCCCGCGCGCTGTTCCGGAGGAGAATTTATTACCGCCTATTGCGCCGCTTTCTATTTCCTTTCCAATGCAAAGCAAATTTACCGATGGCGGTGCAGCGCGGATGCGGAGCGCGGCTAATCGCACAGGATGCCCAACCAGCAAGGGTTTTCATGGATTAGAAGCGAGTGTCGAAAGGCCGAAAATCCACTTTGCATCATTCATTACAACGGCGTGAAAAACTTACCGAAATATGATGTAGTTTTTTGGGATATTTTTTTGAGAAGGGATTGATTTCTGGTTTTACCCTTCATACAATTCGTCCCAGCTGTTACGAAATGTAACGTCTTGTATCAAATGACTGTAGCAAGTAGCAACATGTAGCCGGAGGCCGCGTTTCCGGCGAGGCAGAAAAGACATAACGGCGCAAAGCCGACATAGAAATTCGGGGCTTCGGAAACAGAAAAAATGGACCGTAGCAGCGAGACGCTGGATTCAATCCGCGAAATTAATTTGTCTTACATCATGCTCGCGCAACGCATGTTGCGCGAGGACAAACCGGTCGGAATGTTCCGGCTGGGATTGTCGTCGGAACTGGCTGACTTGCTTGCCGGGCTGTCGCTCGCGCAGATCGTCAAGCTGGCCTCTTCCGACCAGCTTTTGTGCTTCTTCCGCTTCAACGACCACGCGATGCTGTCGGCGTTGACGCAAACGACCACGCACGCCGCAGTTGCCCCGACCCATACGGCGATCCTGCTTGCAGGCCAGCCCGCCGAGCAATTTGCCTGATCGAGGTGACTGCAATGCTCAAGCGAAGCCTGACCGAAGACGCACAGGAAGTATTCCGCGCGATCGCGCTGATCGAGCTCGGCGCCCGCATGCAGGTGCTCGAGAGCGAACTGACGCTGTCGCGCGACCGAATGATCCGCCTGTATCGCGAGGTCAAGGGCGTATCGCCGCCCAAGGGCATGCTGCCGTTCTCGGCGGACTGGTACATGACGTGGCTTGCGAACATTCACGCGTCGCTGTTCTACAACACGTACCTGTTCCTGAAGAACGAGGCGCGCTGCTCGCATCTCGATGCGCTGACCAAGGGATATCGGTTGTATCTCGAACATTGTCAGCACAGCGAAACCGAACCGGTGCTCGATCTGACGCGTGCCTGGACGCTCGTGCGCTTCTTCGACGCCGACATCCTGCAACTGACCAAATGCTGCCGCTGTACCGGCAAGTTCGTCGCGCACAAGCACGACCTGCAGCACAACGTCGTGTGCGGCGCATGCCAGCCGCCGTCGCGTGCCGGCAAGACGAAGAAGGCAGCCGCCGCGCGCCAGGAAGCGCTCGGTGCGGCGCAGGTCGCGCAGGCCGCCTGACCGGTCGATTCGCCCGTCGCAGCACGGGTTCAGCCCGATCCAATCCGAAGCTCAAATGATTCCGCGCAGTGTTTGAACTGCGCGGTTTTTTTTCGCCTTCAGCTCAACCAGCCAACCCCACCGTCTGCACGACGAGCCACAGATTCGCCACGCTGATCGCGACGAACAGCGTCCACGCGAGCACGCGCGTCGGCAGCGTGTTGGCGAATTCGCCCATCAGCGAGCGGTCGCCGGTCATGCGGATCAGCGGATAAAGCGCGAACGGCAATTGCAGGCTCAGCACGACCTGACTCGCGACGAGCAGTTGGCCAACCGCGCCATTGCAGAGCATCCGCACGCCGATCAGCGCCGGAATCAGCGCGAGCGCTCGCGTGATCAGGCGCCGCTGGTAGCACGGAATCTTCATCTTCAGGAAGCCTTCCATGATCACCTGCCCCGCCACCGTGCCGGTGAACGTCGAGCTTTGTCCCGACGCGAGCAGCGTGATCGCGAACAGGAACGCGGCGAAGCCGGTGCCGACGATCGGCGCGAGCAGCCGGTAGGCGTCCTCGATCTGCGTGACGTAGTTGTGGCCGGTCGCATGAAACGCGGCGGCCGCGAGAATCAGGATGGCCATGTTGATCAGCGCCGCGATCACGAGCGACGCGATCGTGTCGATCCGCGACAGGCCGATCGCCGAACGGATGCTGGCCGGATCGCGCTTCACCGCGCGAGTCTGCACGATCGACGAGTGCAGATACAGGTTATGCGGCATCACCGTCGCGCCGAGAATGCCGATCGCGAGATACATCGGCTCGCGCGAGCTCAACGCCTGCCACGACGGAATCAGCCCCTGCGCAACCGACGGCCAATGCGGCCTCACCAGCGCAAGCTCGATGATGTAGCCGATGCCGATCGTCGCGATCAGCCCGAGCATGATCGCTTCGAGATCGCGGAAGTTCTTGCCCTTGAGGCCGAGCACGATCAGCGTGTCGAATGCGGTCAGCAACACGCCGGTGGTCAGTGAACAGTTGAACAGCAGATGAAACGCGAGCGCCCCGCCGAGCACTTCGGCGAGATCGCAGGCGATGATCGACAGCTCCGCGAGCAGCCACTGCGCCCGCGCGACGCGCGGCGAATAGCGCGCGCTCGACAGTTGCGCGAGGTCGCGCCCGGTCGCGATGCCGAGGCGCATGCTCAGGCACTGCAGCGCCATCGCCGCGAGGCTCGACAGCAGCACGACGAACAGCAGACTGTAACCGAAGCGCGAACCGGCTTCGATCGCGGTGGCCCAGTTGCCCGGGTCCATATAGCCGATCGATACGAGCAGGCCGGGCCCCGCGAATTGCAGAATCTTCTTCCAGAACGGTGCGCCCGCGGAGACGGCGACCGAGCCTTGGACCTCTGAAGGGCAGAACGGCGCGGTCGCGGTGGTTGGTAGTTTGAACGGCAAGCCGGAGATCTCTCGAGGGGAATCGACGCGACGCCGCGCTGGCGCGCCGCAACCGGCCTCAAGTGTACAGAGAAACTTCCGGCAAAGTCCCGCTGAGCGCGTAGCGGCCGACGTCACGCACGCGGTAGTCGAGCGGATCGTGCAGCGTGTGCACACGCGCATTGCGCCAGAAGCGATCGAGCGCGAGCGGAGCGTGCGTCGCGCGGGCGCCGCACGCGTCGAAGAGCTTTTCGCCGATGTCGAGTGCCGCCCGATGCGCGACGATCTTCGCTTCCGAGGTTGCGAGCGCGACTCGCGCGCGGCCCTCGGCATCGAGCGATGCCCTCCGTTGCCACGCGTCGTCGAGCGCGTTGGCGGCGCGCGCGGCCAGCGCTTCCGCGCTGACCGTCTGGATATGCATTTCGCCGAAGCGCTGGATCAGATAGGGATCGTCGGTTGCTTTGGCGACGCCGGAGGCGATCCACGGCCGGCCATGTTCGTGCACGTACGCTCGCGCCGCTTCGAGCGCACCCTGCGCAAGCCCGACGAACAGATTGGTCAGCACCTGTTGCGAGATCAGCGTGCGCAGGCTCGCGTGCGGCGTGTCGGGTCGTTCGAGCAGTTCATCCGGCTCGACCCTGACGCGCTCGAACGACACGCTGCCGCTGTCGGTCTGCCGCTGGCCGATCGGGTCCCAGTCGTCGTGAACGGTGATGCCTTCGCGCGCGGTCGGCACCGCGGCGAACACGGGTTTGCCGGTCGACGGATCGTGCGCGGACACGGTCATCATCTGCGAGCCGCGCGTACCGGAACAGAAGCCTTTCTGGCCGTCGAGCAGGTAGCCGCCATCGTTCGTCGAGGTGGCGATGAGACGCGTGTCGAGCGGATTCACCGCATTGCCCCACCACCAGCGATGCTCGACGGTGCCGCGCAGATATTTGTCGCGTTGGCGGGGATTGCCCCATAGGTCGATGCTGACCACCTGCAAGCAGGTGAAGCCGAACAGATGCGCGAGCGCGCTATCGACGCGCGCGAGCTCACGCACCACGTCGTAAATCGCGGACCAGCGCGCGCCGGCGCCGCCGAATTCGCGCGGCACGGCGAGCGTCAGCAGACCCGCATCGGCGATCCATTGCTTCTGCTGCGCGGCGTGGCCGCCTTCGCGATCGCGTTGCGCGGCGCTCGCGCGCAACGCGGCTAGCAGTGTGGTGAGATCGCGTGCGCCATGCTGATGCCGCTGCTCGCGAATCTGCTCGATGCCGTCATGCACGAAAGTCACTGGCTTGCCCTGGGGTCGTCGTTGGCTGGATCGGACGATGATAGGGAGCCGCGCGCGCGTGGTCTACGAAGCGATTTGAACAAGGAAAGCGCGAAAAACGATTTGCAGGATCAGGGCTGGCGTTTCCCGCGACCACCAGCGGGTTTGCCAGCAGGCTTATGCGAACTCGCTGCTGGCTTGCTGGCGGGTTTGCCGCGTGGCTTTTGCACGCTGAATGGACTACCGCCCGACAGGCTTGTGCCTTTACTCCCGGCCGCAGCGTGCTGCGCCGCAGGCTTGCGTTTGGGTTCGCCACTTTGCGGGCGCGGTTTTCCGCTGGGGACCTGCCTGGCGCTCGGCGACGCTTGCGGCACTTTAGGCTTCTTGGGCTTTTTGGGTTTCTTGATGAGTTGTCCCGTCGCGCTAGTTTCCGGCACGCGGTGTTCGGCTTCAAAACCCGGCTCTTCTTTACGGGGCAGCGTTTGCCGGATCAGCGCTTCGATCGCGGCCAGTTGCGGCGCTTCATCGGCACACACGAGGGACACCGCCACGCCGCTGGCCCCCGCGCGGCCGGTACGGCCAATACGGTGCACGTAGTCTTGCGCGACGATCGGCAGATCGACGTTGATCACCAGCGGCAGGTCGTCGATATCCAGCCCGCGCGCAGCCACATCGGTGGCTACCAGCATTTGTACTTCGCCCGTCTTGAAGCGCTCCAGCGCACGCAGGCGCGCGGGTTGCGGTTTATCGCCGTGGATGGTGTCGACCGCATAGCCCGCTTCATCCAGCATGGCCGCCAGGTAATCCACGCCATTGCGGGTTTTGACGAACACCAGCGCGTGCTCCCAGTTGTTCTCAGCCACAAGGTGCATGAAGAGCTCAGGCTTGTTCCTTTTATCCACCGGCACCACCCACTGCTTGATCTTGCTGGCCGTGGCATTGGGCGGGCTGACGCTGATATTGACCGGACCGCGCAGGATGCCCGCCGCCATCGCGCGGATATCGTCGGTAAAAGTGGCGGAGAACAGCAGGGTCTGGCGCTGAGCGGGCAACGCAGCAAAGACGGCGTTGAGTTCACGCGCAAAGCCGAGATCCAGCATGCGGTCGGCTTCATCCAGCACCAGCGTTTGTACCTGATCGAACTGCACCGCGTTCTGGCGATTGAGGTCCAGCAAGCGGCCCGGCGTGGCAACGAGCACATCCACGCCTTTGCGCAACTTCATCATCTGCGGGTTGATACTCACACCGCCGTAGGCGGCCAGAAATCGTAAGTCGAGACCTTTGCCGTAAACGATAAAGCTTTGCAGCACCTGTTCGGCCAGTTCACGCGTGGGCACCAGCACCAGAACACGCGCGCGGTTGCTGGACACCGCCGGGCCGTGTTGCACCAGCCGCTGCAACAGCGGCAGCGCAAAGCCCGCCGTTTTGCCGGTGCCGGTCTGTGCCCCAGCCATGACGTCCTTGCCGCTGAGCACAGCAGGAATCGCCTTGACCTGCACCGGCGTGGGTGTCTGGTAATTGAGGTCCTGCACATTACGCAGCAAGGGTTCGATCAGGCCAAGCGAGGCAAAAGACATTGGCGTATTCCGGGCTAAAACCGCAATTCTAGCGGTTTGCCCCCTGATTGCGCCGCGCGGCCCTAAGATCGGCGAGCGACGGAAACATGTCCGGCCACGCACGCTTTACAAGCCCTGATTCGCGAGGACGAGTCTCAGACCGGATTCAACGCGGGTCGCCCATCCAGCACGGCGGCGACGTTATCGAGCGCCGTGAAACCCATCTGATCGCGAGTCTCGATCGTGGCGCTGGCCATATGGGGTGTCAGAAACACGTTATCGAGCGCCGCGAAACGCTTGTCGACGTTGGGCTCGTTCCGATATACGTCCAGACCCGCGCTGGACAGATGTCCCGAACTCAGCGCTTCATATAACGCATCTTCGTCCACCAGGCCGCCACGCGCTGCGTTGACGAACACCGCGCCCCGGGGCATCAGTCCAAACTCTTGTCGGGTCATGAGCGGGACGCCGCCGCCAGGCACGTGCAGCGTCAGCACCTGGCAGTGCGGCAGCATGTCGGCGAGACTGGCGTAGTACGTCGCGCCATTTTCCAACGGCTCAGCCGCACGGTTGATGTCCGTGTAGATCACGCGCATGCCGAATCCTTGTGCACGCTTCGCGACCGCTCGTCCGATACGCCCGAATCCGACGATACCGAGCGTCTTGCCGTTGACCCTCGTCCCCAGCATTTCGGTCATGCCGAACGATTTGCCCCAACCGTTACGCATGATTCGTTCGTACTCGGATGCGCGTCGGGAAGCCGCCAGCAGGAGCAGCAGGGAGAAATCGGCCGTGCATTCGGTCAGCGCATCGGGTGCGTTCGTGACGACGATTCCCCTTTCCCGGGCCGCAGATACATCCATGTGATCGAAGCCCGCGCTCGCGTTCGCAATGATCCTGACCGTCGAAGGTAGCGCGGCAATGTGCTCGGCCTGCAACCCGGACTTCTTGCCGATCAGTACAGCGGGCACGTCGTGCTGCTTGCAGAAGTCGACGACCGACCATGAGTCCATATCGGACTCGGTCACGAAGGCATGGAATTCGGCCTCGGCGCGTTTCGCTACGGCCGTGGGGACTTTTCGCGCGATCAACAGCCTGGTACGGTTATCTTTCGACATGGCTTTTCCTTGGTGGACAGACGTCGAGAGACTACGAAACCGCAAGTTGGGCCGTCAATGTTGATTGGATCAATCAACTCCTCGGGAAGGATGGATCCCTGAATCGTACCGCTGCACGCCGCACGCGGCGATCCCTTCCCTCTACACCCCTCGTCAGTCTCCCCGCCGCCCACGCGCGTATCAGGAAAACCCTGGTGCGATCCCCATCCGCAAGGCGCTCAGATGTTGATTCGATGAATCAAGATTGCTCGCCGCATGGCAAGAATGCAAACCTGCTTCCCATCTTCAATTGACTCGTCGAGAGGAAGTGAAATGTCTGCACCGAAGAAATTTGCGGCCGTTACCGGCGCCGGCTCCGGCATCGGCCGCGCTGCCGCCATCGCGCTCGCCAACGCCGGATTCGCCGTCGCGCTCATCGGGCGCAGAGCGGAACCGCTGCTGGAGACGAAAGAAGCAATCGGCAGCGCCGGCGGAGAAGCGCATGTGGTTCAGGCCGACGTCGCCGACGCAGCCTCGGTCGAGCACGCGTTTTCGCAGATCGCCGAGACGTTCGGCCGGCTCGACGTGCTGTTCAACAACGCGGGCCGTAACGCAGGGGCCGTGCCGCTGGAAGACTACGAGGTCGACTTCTGGAACGACGTCGTGGCCACCAATCTGACCGGCGTGTTCCTCTGCGCCCGCGCCGCTTATCGCTTGATGAAAGCGCAGTCCCCGCAAGGCGGACGAATCATCAACAACGGATCGATCTCGGCCCACTCGCCGCGGCCGCATACCATCGCCTATACGGCGACCAAACATGCGGTCACCGGTATCACCCGATCGATTGCGTTGGATGGACGTGCTTTCAACATCGCGTGCGGACAGATCGATATCGGCAACGCGGCAACATCGCTCACGGAACGCATGAACCGGGGCGTATTGCAAGCGGATGGACGCCTGGCACCCGAAGCAAGAATGGACGTGATGCATGTTGCGAATGCAGTCGTGCATATGGCCAGTCTTCCGCTCGAAGCCAACGTGCTCAACATGACCATCATGGCGAGCGCGATGCCGTTCGTCGGTCGCGGATAAATTGCCCTTTCGCCAATAGAAAAACAACAGGCCAATGTCAAGGAGACACCGATGAAAGTCGTAGAGGAACAAACCTTGCCGCCGCGAAACCCGGCCTACGCGGATACCGCGAAGCGCTCCAGGGTCCGGTATGTCGTGCTCTCGATGTTGCTCGTGGCCACCATCCTCAACTACGTGGACCGCTCGGCGCTAGGCATCGTCGCACCGGGTCTTTCGAAGGGGCTGGCGCTCGACAGGATGCAGATGGGTGAGCTGTTTGCCGCATTCGGCCTTGCCTATTCCATTGCTCTGTTGCCCGGCGGCGTGCTGACCGACGTTCTCGGCTCGCGCGTGGCGTATGCACTGTCTCTAGTCGGCTGGTCGTTCGCCACGCTGACGCAGGGTCTCGCGACCGGCTATCACATGCTGCTCGGATCGCGGCTCGCCATCGGCGCACTGGAGGCACCCGCGTTCCCTTCGAACGCGCGCGCCGTAACGTTGTGGTTTCCCGCCAGAGAGCGGGGCTTCGCAACCAGTGTCTACGTGATGGGGCAATACATCGGCACCCCCTTGTTTACCGGCCTGTTGTTGTGGATCTCCGCCGCGTACGGCTGGCGCACGGTGTTCTTCGTGACGGGCGGCTTCGGCATCCTGTTCAGTCTCCTCTGGTACCGGGTGTATCGCGACCCGCATCAGCACGCGGGCGTCAATGCCGCGGAGCTGCAGTACATCAATGACGGCGCTACGACGGCGCGCAAGCCTCGCGAGAAATTCGACTGGCGCATGGCGCTCAAGCTGCTCAGCTACCGGCAAATTCTTGCTATCTGTCTTGGCAAGTTCTGCAATAACACCTTGCTGGTCTTCTTCACCACCTGGTTCATGACTTATCTGATCGAAGCGCGTCACATGTCGATCATCAAGGTCGGGATCTTTCAGGCGCTGCCCTTTATCGGCGCGACGCTCGGGATTCTTCTCGCGGGCTCTCTGTCGGATTTTTTCATCCGGCGCGGGGTGTCGATTTCCACTGCGCGCAAGGCGCCGCTCATCATCGGCACGCTGCTCGGCGCATCGATCGTGCTCGTCAATTTCGTCGAGTCGAACGAGGCGGTGATCGCGATCCTGACTATCGCATTCTTCGCACAGGGCGTCGGCTCGATGTCGTGGGCCGCCGTCTCCGAAATCGCGCCTCGTCAGTACGTGGGACTGACGAGCAGCATCACCAGCCTCGCAGCCAATATCGCGGGAGTCACCACGCCGCTGATGATCGGCTACATCACCCACCATACCGGCCACTTCTATTGGGCGCTCAATATGATGGGCGCGATCTGCCTGCTCGGCGCGCTCTCCTACTCCGCGCTGCTGGGCAAACTCTCCCGCATCGAACTGTGACGCCTTCGCCTATCCGGAGAAAACGAATGGTTGAATTCAAGTGGGATCATCTGCAACTTTGCTCGGCGGATGCCGAAGCGACCGCTGCCTGGTTTGCGCGCTGCCTGAACGCCGAAATCGTGCGGCGGCCCGGGCGGGTGGATCTGCGCATCGGCAGCATCAATCTTTTCATCACGCCGCTGGCGAACGCGCAAACTGGCCGGCTACCGGATGGCGAGCGAAGGCAAGGCATCGATCATTTTGGCGTGGTCGTGGACGATCTCGACGCTGCGTTCGAGCATCTGTTGCGCTGCGACGCGGAGATCGTGGAGCCGATCAAGCAGGTACGCGCAGGGGTCAGAGCCTGCTTCGTGCGATCGCCGGGCGACATCCTCGTCGAGATCCTGGAGCGGCGGCCCGCAGAGATGACTTTTACGTGAAAAGACGTCACCATTGGCGCTAGCTCGGTCGCGCTTGCATGCCACGCGCGATCCGCACCGTCACTCCTCAGCTGCGGCGTTGCGCAGCATTACCTGCCTGCCATCCCATGCGAAACTGGATCACTCTGACCGAAGCGGCTCGACAACTCGGAGTGCAGGCGCAGACTGTCTATGCGTACGTAAGCCGGGGGACCATCGCGGTCATGACGGATCCGCGCGACCCGCGCAAGAGCCTCTATCGTGCGGAGGACGTCGCCAGTCTGTGTCGAAAGAAACAGGTGGGACGCAAGCGCGAGGCGCTCGCCGCCGGGATGATATTCGGCGCGGAGCCCTGCATTTACAGCGGCATCACCACGTTCTCGAAGGGCCGGCCGTATTACCGCGGACGGGACAGCATCCGGCTTTCGAACACGGCGACGCTTGAAGAGGTGGCTGCCATTCTGTGGAATGCGCGCGGGCCGGTTTCGTTCGATGCCGGTGATCTGCCGCTGCAGGGCGACGAGCGCGGCAGGCAATGCGCATTCACCTCGCTGGCGGCGCTCGCGGCCAACGGGCACTCGATCCTCGGGCGCACGGACAGCGCACTGCATGTCGAAGCTGGCCGGCTCGTCGCGCTGATCGCGCAAGCGTTTGGCGCGCAGTGTGACGCAAATGCCCCATGGACACATGAACGACTCGCGCTCGGTTGGGGCCAGGACCGCGATGCCGCCGAGCTCATCCGCCGTGCGATGGTCCTCGTGGCCGACCACGAGATAACGAGTTCGGCCTTCGCCGCCAGGATCACTGCCTCCACCGGTGCATCGCTGCCGGGATGCCTGCTCACGGGGCTCGCGACCTTATCGGGCCCGCTGCATGGCGATGCGTCCGGCCGCGTGCGGGCCGTGTTCGACGATGTCGGAAGACTCGGTGCGGAACACGTGGTTGCGCATCACCTGCAGTCGGCCATTCCCATCCCCGGGTTCGGACATCATCTCTATCCGGACGGCGATCCGCGCGCGGCCGCATTGCTCGAAGTGCTGAATCCACCTCGGGAGCTCGTCTCGTTCATCAACAGGGTGGTGGAGCTGACAGGGCTCCAGCCGAATATCGACGTTGCGCTTGCGGCCCTGTCGGCACAGCTGGCGTTACCACGCGATACGTCGTTCGCGTTGTTCGCCACGGCCAGAAGCGTGGGCCTGCTCGCGCATTGCATCGAGCAGCTCCGGGTGGGCAAAGTCATACGGCCACGCAGCCGCTATACCGGGCGCGCGCTGGAGGACGCCAACCCGCCGCTGCTCGCGCAAGGCGCGGAGAAGATGCCCGATCCGGTCACGCTCGACAAGAATCGTCTGTTCAAGGCGGTTGATCCCTGAGAAGGCGTACCGATCGATCTCCGCTGAAAGAAATTTTCGAGGCGAATCGGCTTTCGGGAAGCCGTTTATTTGTGTGGCCGAACGCAATCAGTTCTTCCTGATTGCCGCCGCGATATCCCGACTCACCAACCCCAGCGCGTGATCGTGGGCGGCGACAAGCGCGTCGTAAGCCTGCCCTTGTGCAGGCACGCGTGCGAGCGTGTGTCCGGCGATCGGAGTCGCCTTCCCTGGAGGCCAGATCGTCCACAGTGCGTCGATAGTCGCCGTGTCTCCCGGTACCGAATCGAATTGCATCACGTCAACGCGCACCCGCCACATTGGCAAGCTACCCGAGTCTGCCGCGTAGACGCTGACCTGTTCGGAGCCAAGCAGCACCGCCAGATTTCCGGCGATAGTCCGCTGGATATTGCCCTTGAGCGGCTCGGCCCAGCGCTCGAACACGTTAGGCCACACCTGATTGTCGGCAAGGCTTACGACGATTTGCTGTCGGTCAACCAGTTGTGGAATCGTGACCGGGTTCACCACGACATATAACGGCACCGAAGTTCCCATGGTGGTGAGCGTCGCGTCTGGCTTCAGCCGGTAGAAGCTAGACGCGGGTGAACTGCCGCAGCCGCCAAGCGACACTGTCAACAGCACCAGAACGAAGGGCACAAGGGCGCGCGTCACGGCTTGGTCTCCTTCTGCTTGCCGCGAATCAACGCTTCCGGATGTTGCTCCAGATAATCGGCAAGCGTTCGGAAAGCCGTAGCGGTGCGCGAAAGCTCCTGTACCGCGTCGTTCGCGTTCTGCTGCAGACCCGAGTCCGGCTGCAGCACATTGTTGGCCGAGTCAAGCGCCGCGTGGGCCGCGGCGAGTGTGCCGTGCGCTTGCGGAACAACCTCGGTGTCGAGCTGGTCGAGCAGCGTCTTCGCACTCACCAGCGTCTGCTGCGTATTCTTGCCAATCGCCGCAAAAGGGATCGTGTTCAGCTTCGCAAGGAGTTCCGTGACGTTGTCCTCCAGCCGCTGCAGGTTACCGGGTATGGTCGGCAGCTCTGGAGGTGATGACGCCCAGTTGACCGTGGCTTTTGGCGCGTTGGGAAAAAAGTCGGCGGTCAGGTACAGTTGCCCGGTCAGCAGATTGCCCGTTTTAAGCTGGAGACGCAGTCCCTTTTCGATGAGGCGATCCACGGTCGCGTGAGGATCGTTGCTCAGGTGGCCGCTGGCGCTAGTGCCCGTGTTGGTCCTATAGTGGGACGCGAAGAGTTGCGGATAAAGATTGATTTCCACTGGGATGGTGAACCTCTCCGTCTTGGGATCATAATTTGTATAGATCGCTGTCACTTCGCCGACCACAATGCCACGGAAGTCGACCGGCGCACCCACGGTCAATCCACGGACCGATTCGGCGAAGTTCGCGACGAACTTGTCGACGACCTGATAGTGCGCCTTCATCGCGTCAGCCCGATCTGGGAACAACGTAAAGGTTGACTCGCTCGCAGCGACGGTCTCGTCGACCGCGCCCGGCAGCGACTCGAATGCCACGCCGCCGATCATGATCGACACGAGCGACTGCGAGTTCACCTGAACGCCAGTCGCCCCGATTGTCACGTCGACACCGCTTGCGTGCCAGAAGCGGGTATCCGCAAGAACGAACCTGTCATACGGCGAGTTGATAAATACGCGCAGCGTTACGCCGTGTCCATCAGGATCGAGCTTGTAGCTGGATATCTGTCCGACCTGCAGCCGTCGGAAGAACACCGGCGTGCCGACATCGAGCGAGCCCATATTCGTGCTTTTCAGGACGAATTCGCGCCCCGGCACATCACTCGTGATCACCGGCGGGACTTCGAGACCGATGAAGTCGCGACGTCCGGTCTTCGATTTACCTACGTCCATTTCAACGTAGGAGCCGGACAGAAGCGTGGTGATACCGGACACTGTCCCGCCGGATATACGTGGGCGGACGACCCAGAATCGGGTGTCGTCGACGAGCAGTTTCGACGCATTTTTGTTGATGTCCGCGGACGCTGTGACTCGGGTGCTATCGGCGGTCAACGTTACGGTCTTGATGACCCCGATGTCGACGTTCTTGAGCTTGATTTTCGTCTTGCCCGCCTCAATACCGTCAGCGGTTGCGAAGCCGATCGTGATCGTTGGCCCCTTCTCGATCACCGCCTTGACAGCCAGCCACCCGCCGATCAGGACCGCGAAGATGGGTACGAGCCACACTACCTGGAGGCGCCAGCGCGATCGCGGCACAGGCTCCGCGTCGGGAATATCAGGCTGTTTCTCGAGTCCTGGCATGATCTTGCTCCACTTCGTCCCATATCAGGCGGGGATCGAACGCCATCGCCGCGAACATCGTCAGCACCACCACTGCGCCAAATGCGATTGCCGCATTACCGGCCTGGATCGTCGCCAGTGCCTGGAACTGCACGAGCGCGACGAGCATCGTGATCACGTAGATATCGAGCATCGACCAGCGCCCCACAAACTCGACCATCCGATAGATCCTTGTGCGCTCGACGGGGTGCCAGCGCGAGTGCATCTGCGTCGAGATCGTCAGGTATCCGAGCGCGAGGATCTTGAGCATCGGAACAGCGATGCTGGCGACGAACACGACGATCGCCAGCGGCCAGGACCCGGATGTCCAGAGGTAGACGACGCCAGAGAGGATCGTGTCGTTCTCCGTCCCGAAGAGCGAGTTCGTGTACATCACAGGCAACACGTTGGCTGGGATATACATCACCATCGCGGTAATCAGGAAAGCCCACGTGCGCGACAGGCTTGCAGGCTTGCGCAGGTGCATCGCTGCACCACAGCGCGGGCAATTGAATGCGTGAGCATGAGCATGAGCGTTAGCCTGCGCCCTGGCGAGCAGTCCACAATCGTGACACCGCGCGAGACCGCATCGTGCTGCGGTAAGCGCGCCCTGCAGCGATGCCTCGTCGAGGCTCGGCAACGCGCCGGCATGCTCAACGACAGCGACGCGCGACCACAGGTTGCGCGAATCGAAAGCTGCGCCCGCCGCCGCCAGTACGAACATCAGGGTTCCGAACGACCACAGCGCGGGGCCCACGACCACCCCTGCGATCGCGGATAACTTCACGAGCGCAACCAGCAAGCCCAGGATCAGCACTTCGGTCATTCCCCATGGCTGGCAGAGGTGACACAGCCGGAACATAAGCGGACCGCCCCAAGGCAGACGGTCAAACTTGAGTGGTATCAGTAGCCATAGCATGCTCGCGGTCTGCAAGATCGGCATCAGGACCGTGGTTGCAAACACCAGCCCCGCAATTGGCCACTTTCCGTCGGCATACAGCGCGCTAACGGCGCCCAGGAGCGTTGTCTCTACGACAGTTCCATTAACCGATAGTCCGACGATGGGGTACAGATTCGAAACTGCGAAGAGTACCGCTGCGGCGATAGAAAACGCGAGTGCGCGTTCGAGGCTGTTGGGGATCTCGCGACATAGCTGGGCCCGGCAGCGTCGGCATCGCAAACCGCCACCCTCCGGTACGGGCACCTCCCGCTGCAGGAGATCGCATTCGTGGCAGGCGATGAGCTTCCCGTGATTCATTGGGTCACCTGTGAAACAGGTTGCGAAACTGCGGCTTGCGGTTACGACTGTCCGCTCTCCCGAACCGGCCATCGGCCCGTTCTGCTCGAAGATGACCGCTTAAAGCTTCCTTAAGCTTCCAACTGTCTCTTGAACCAGTCGCACCCATACCCGTCACGACGACGGTCCACGCGGCTGTCCGCCTAAAGTTTGGCTAGCGGTCCGCTCTATCGCAATGAGACCTTGGTCTCATATCGATCTCGATGAGAAGCGCGTGGATGCCAGAAGCAAAAAATGGCCGCAGCGGTGGCTGCGGCCATTCGTAGACTGACTAAAAACAAAAGCGACGCAAGTCCTCGTCGGCACTCATTCACGCGCTAATGAATAGTGTCTGTTTGCCGCAAAGCTTGCGCGCGGCCCGGCGTCGTTGCTGAGGTCGATGAAACGCTAGCTAACAGATTCAAGGATTCAGCGCTTCGCCACCTGCTGCTGCGCTGAAACCGATGCAGCCTCAGCCGTGGTGCCGGATGCCGCAGCCAGCGAGGCCACCGTGCCTCCGGCAGCACCAGCCGGTGCCGGCGCCGCCCCCACCGCCGTATCCCCCGCCGCCACCTCGCCCCAACCGCCACCGAGCGCGCGAATCAGATTCACGGTCGAGACCGCCTGCGTGCCCGCCAGATGGCTCGCCTGCAATTGCGTCTGCAGCACCTGCCGCTCGCCATCGATCACGTCGAGATAGCTGACCGCGCCCTCCGTGTACTGCGTGCGCGACAGATGCGCGGCGCGCTGCGACGCATCGACCGCGTCGTTCTGCTCGCGCATCTGATCGTCGAGCAGGCGCAGATCGGCGAGATTGTCCTCGACCTCACGGAACGCGACGAGCACCTGCTGGCGATATTGCGCGACGTCCTCGTCGTACTTCGAACGGGCCTGCGCGAGATTGGCCTTGCGACGACCACCATCGAAGATCGGCACCGTCAGCGCGGTACCCGCCAGCGGACCGAGGATGAACGCGCGGCTCGACCACATGAACAGATCGCCGAGGGTCGCCGATTCAAAGCCGAACGCGCCGGTGATGTCGAGCTTCGGGAAGAACGCCGACTTCGCGAGCCCGACGCGTGCATTCGCTGCCTGCATCGCGCGTTCCGCTGCCGCGATGTCAGGCCTGCGTTCGAGCAGCGCCGACGGCAAACCGGGCGGCACGCGCACCGTCACGGGCGCGAGCGGCTCTTCCGCGAACGTGAAATCCGCGGGCGGCTTGCCGAGCAGAATCGCGAGACTATGCTCCGAGGCCGCCCGTTGCCGCGCGACGCCGACCGCATCGGCACGCGCGATGGCGAGCTCGTTACGCGCGCGCGACAGGTCCAGCTCGCTGATATCGCCTTCCTTGAAGCGCCGCTGGACGAGCTTCAGCGTGTCTTCGCGCAACGCGACGGTGCGGCGATACAGGTCCTGGTCGGTATCGAGTTCGCGCAACTGGAAGTAGTTTTGCGCGACGTCGGCCTGCAACGACAGCTGCACCGAACGGAACAGTGCTTCGCTCTGCTGCTCGTCCGAGCGCGACGCGTTCACGTTCGAGCTGACGCGCCCGAACAGATCCGCTTCATATGACGCGCCGACCTGCGCGCGCCAGATCGTGCCGGTCGTTCCACCCGCGCTGTCCGGCTGGAACTGCGACGCCGCCGACGCACGCTCGCGCGTCGGGCCGAAGCCCGCGTCGAACTTCGGGAACCAGTCGGACTGCGCCGCCTGCGTAACCGCGCGTGCCTGCTGCACGCGCGCGGCCGCGGCCTTCAGGTCCTGGTTCGCGGCGGCGGCCTGCTGTTCGAGCGCGTCGAGTTGCGAGTCGCCGAACACCTTCCACCATTCGCCGCGCAGCGCGTCGTCGGCGGGCTGGGCCGCTTTCCACGTGCCGTTGTTTTGTGCGGACGCGGCCGAACCTGCCGGCGCGCCCGACGCCGACGCAGCCGACGTCGCCACCGCGGGCGCTTCCTTGAACGCCGCCGGCGTATCGACATCGGGACGCTTGTACGTCGGCTCGACCGAGCAGGCGGCCAGCAGCGCAATTAGCAAACCGCTTGCGGCCGCGCGGCCCCAACCGCGCAAAGATGCAAAGCGAGATTCAAAGCGTTTCATTGTTGTTTTCTCCTCAGGCGTCCGTAACGGGCGCGCCATAGCGCGGCGCATCCTTCTGCGCGACGTGAATCGTCCCGCCCGCGAGCGAACGCAGCACCACATAGAACACCGGCGTCAGCATCAGGCCGAACAGCGTGACGCCGAGCATGCCGAAGAACACCGCGATGCCCATCGCGTGACGCATCTCCGAGCCCGCGCCGCTCGACAGCACCAGCGGCACCACGCCCATGATGAAGGCGATCGACGTCATCAGAATCGGCCGCAGACGCAAGCGGCTTGCTTCGATGGCCGCCTGCAGCGGACTGCGTCCGTCGTGTTCGAGCTCACGCGCAAACTCGACGATCAGGATCGCGTTCTTCGCCGACAAGCCCACCAGCACCATCAAACCGATCTGCGTGAAGATGTTGTTGTCGCCACCGGTGAGCCACACGCCGGTCAGCGCGGACAGCACGCTCATCGGCACGATCAGGATCACCGCGAGCGGCAGCGTCAGGCTTTCGTACAACGCCGCAAGCACGAGGAACACGAGCAGCACGCTGATCGGGAACACCCACATGCCTGCGTTGCCGGCGAGGATCTGCTGGTACGTGAGGTCGGTCCATTCGAGCTTCACGCCGCGCGGCAGCACTTCGGCAGCGACGCGTTCGGCCGCGGCCTGCGCCTGCCCCGACGAAAAACCGGGCGCCGGGCCGCCGTTGATGTCGGCCGCCGTGTAGCCGTTGTAGCGCACCACCATCTCCGGCCCGTAGGTCGGCGTCACCGTGACGAGCGACGACAACGGCACCATCTCACCCGCCGCATTGCGCGTCTTCAGTTGCAGGATGTCGTCGGCGCGTTGACGGAACGGCGCATCCGCCTGCACGCGCACCTGATACACCCGGCCGAAACGGTTGAAGTCGTTCACGTACAGCGAGCCCAGATAGATCTGCATCGTGTCGAACACGTCGGTGACCGGCACACCGAGCTGCTTCGCCTTCACCCGATCGAGATCGACGTTCAGTTGCGGCACGTTGATCTGATAGCTGGAGAAGGTCGGTCCGAGCTCGGGCGTTTGCGCCGCCCGCTTCACGAATGCTTCGGCAGCCTTGTTGAGTTCGGCATAACCGACCGCCCCGTGATCTTCGAGCTGCATCTTGAAGCCGCCGAGCGTGCCGAGCCCGAGCACCGGCGGCGGCGGGAACACCGCGACGAACGAGTCCTTGATCGAGCCGTACTGCTGGTTCAGCGCACCGGCAATCGCACCGGCCGACAGCGCCTTGCTGCCACGCTCCTTGAACGGTTTCAGCGTGACGAACACGATGCCCGCGCTCGAACTATTCGTGAAGCCATTCACCGACAGACCGGGGAACGCCACCGCGCTTTCGACGCCCGGCTGCTTCAGCGCGATCGCGCTCATATCGCGGATCACCTTCTCCGTGCGATCGAGCGACGCACCGTTCGGCAACTGCGCGAACGCGATCAGATACTCCTTGTCCTGCGCGGGCACGAAGCCGCCCGGCACGATCCGCGCCATCAATACGGTGGCACCGACGAGGATCGCGTACACCGCGAGCATCGCGCCCTTGCGGCGCAGCACGCCGGTCACACCGCGGCCGTAGGCTTCCGAACCGCGATGAAACACCTTGTTGAAGCGCTTGAAGAAGCCGCCGAGCACACGATTCATCACACGCGTGAGCCAGTCTTCCTTCTCGCCGTGGCTGCGCAGCAGGAGCGCAGACAACGCCGGCGATAGCGTCAGCGAATTGAACGCCGAGATCACCGTCGAAATCGCGATGGTCATCGCGAACTGCTTGTAGAACTGGCCCGTGAGACCCGTCATGAACGCGAGCGGCACGAACACGGCGACGAGCGTCAGCGCAATCGCGATGATCGGCCCACTCACTTCGCGCATCGCCTTGTAGGTCGCATCGCGCGCACTGAGCCCGCTTTCGATGTTGCGCTCGACGTTCTCCACCACGACGATCGCGTCGTCGACGACGATACCGATCGCGAGCACCATGCCGAACAGCGACAACGCATTAATCGAGAAACCGAACGCCAGCAGCAGCGAGAACGTACCGACGATCGACACCGGCACCGCGATCAACGGAATGATCGACGCGCGCCAGGTCTGCAGGAACACGATCACGACGATCACGACCAGCGCGATCGCTTCGAGCAGCGTATGAATCACCGCCTCGATGCTCGAACGCACGAACTGCGTCGGATCGTAGACGATCCGGTATTCGACGCCGGCCGGCATGTCTACGGCGAGTTCCCTCATCGCCGCGCGTACCTGCTCGGAAATCGCGAGCGAGTTCGCACCCGGCGCCTGGTTGATCGCGAGCGCAACCGCGGGCTTGTTGTCGAGCAGCGAACGCAGCCCGTATTCCGACGCCGCGAGTTCGATCCGGGCGATATCGCGCAGATAGGTCACGCCGCCGTCGGGCGCCGTCTTCACGATGATGTCGCCGAATTCGCTCTCGGTCCTCAACCGGCCGCGCGCATTCACCGACAACTGCAACTGCGTGCCCGGCACCGACGGCGACGCACCGATCACACCGGCCGCGACCTGGATATTCTGCTCGCGAATCGCGTTGACGACTTCAGTCGCGGTGAGGCCGCGTTGCGCGACTTTCTGCGGATCGAGCCAGATACGCATCGCGTAGTCGCCCGAGCCCCACAGCTGAACTTCGCCGACACCCTGAATCCGCGCGAGCCGATCCTTCACGTTGAGCAGCGCGTAATTGCGCAGATACGTCATGTCGTAGCGATCGTTCGGCGAGATCAGGTGCACGACCATCGTCAGCGTCGGCGAACTTTTGATCGTCGTCACGCCGAGCCGCTGCACGTCTTCCGGCAGACGCGGCAGCGCCTGATTGACGCGGTTCTGCACGAGCTGCGTCGCGAGGTCGGGATTGGTGCCGAGCTTGAACGTGACCGTCAGCGTCAGATTGCCGTCGCTATTCGCCTGCGACTGCATGTACAGCATGTTCTCGACGCCGTTGATCTGCTCTTCGAGCGGAGCTGCGACCGCCTCGGCGATCACCTTCGGATTCGCGCCCGGATACTGCGCGTGCACCACCACCGAAGGCGGCACGACCTCCGGATACTCGGAGATGGGCAGCTTGAACAGCGAGATGATGCCCCCGAGCAGGATCAATACCGATAGCACGCCTGCAAAAATGGGGCGATCGATGAAGAATTTGGATATGTTCATTGGAAGCTCTTAACTTTGGACCATGCGCGTTGAAGCATGCGCGTTGGAACATGCATGCGGCTCACGAATTGCCTTTCGCGCCGGCGTCCGCTTTGGCACGCGACTGCGCGACCGCTGCGCTGTTCGGATCGTCGTCGGTCGTCATCGGCACCATGTGCGCGCGCACCGCATCGCCGGGACGCACACGCTGAACGCCGTTGACGACGATGCGGTCGCCCGGCTTCAAGCCGTCCTTGACGACGCGCAGATTGCCTTGCATCGAACCCGTCGTGATCCCGCGATAGACGACGTGATTGCCCTGATCGACGACCAGCACGAACTTCTTGTCCTGGTCGGTGCCGACCGCGGCATCGTCGATCAACAGCGCCGGATGCGGCGCGCTGCCGCCCACCTTGACGCGCGCGTAGAGGCCCGGAATCAGCGCGCCGTCCGCGTTGTCGAACTTCGCGCGCACGCGGATCGTGCCCGACGACGTGTCGAGCCGGTTGTCGACCGATTCGATCGTGCCGCTGCGCGAGTAGCCGGATTCGTCGGCGAGACCGAGCTCGACCGGCACCTTGCTGCCGTCTTTCGCGCGGCTCAGGTATTGCAGGTAGGTCTGCTCGTCTGCATCGAACGACGCGTAGATCGGCGACACCGACACGAGCGTTGTCAGCGGCGCCGAGCTGGCGCCGGCCGACACCACGTTGCCGACCGTGATCTCCGCGCGCGACACGCGGCCGGCCACCGGCGCGACGATCTTCGTGTAGCCGAGGTTGATGCGCGCGGATTCGAGCGCGGCTTGCGCGGCCTTCAGGTTCGCACTCGCCTCGCGCGCGGCGTTCTGCTTCTCGTCGTAGTCGCGCTTGGCGATCGCGTTGTCGACGATCAGCCGTTGTGCGCGTTCCCAGTCGCTTTGCGTGTAACCCGTGCGCGCTTGCGCGGCCGCGAGCTGCGCTTCCGCGCGATCGACTTCGGCCGCATACGGACGCGGATCGATCACGAACAGCGTATCGCCCTGCTTCACGAGCGCGCCGTCCTTGAAGTTCACCGACACGATCGTGCCTGGCACCTGCGAACGCACGTCCACTTTCTGGACGGCTTCGAGACGGCCCGAATAGGACTGCCAGTCGGTGATCGTCTTCTGCACGACGGTCGCCACATCGACTTCCGGCACGATGGTCGGCGCGGCCGGCGATCGCGCATCCACACGGATCGCGCCGAACGTGCCGAGCCCGGCGAGGATGACGACCACTAGCGCGGCAAGCGCCACGCGGCGGCGGGAAAGAGGAAGGATAGTCATGTGTAGCTCCCGGTATCGTTGCTTGAAGTTCTGTTTATCGATGAGCGCGCGCATCGAAGCGCCACTGGAAAAAGCGCACCGCTTCCTGCAAAGCGGGCGGATGATCGGCGAGCGCAGCGTGCGACACGCTCGGAAAGCGCACCACCTGGGTCTGCACGCCCGCGTCGATCAGATTGCTTGCATACTTTTCGGCCTCGACGTGCAGCACGTCGTTCTGCGCCGTCGCGATCAGCGTGGCCGGCAAGCCGGCGAGCCGCGACGACTCGAGCGGCGCCGCGTACGGATGCATGCGCTGCGACGCTTGCGGCAGATACGCCCGATAACACGCGGCGCACTCGCGCGCGGTGATGTCCGAACCGAGACGCTTCTCGTCGCCCAGCCGCGTCAGGCTCGGATCGAGCATCGGCCCGAACAGTGCCTGCGCGCTGATCTGCACGTCGCCCCGATCGCGCGCGATAAAGGCCAGACAGTTGGCGAGCTGACCGCCCGCGTCATGGCCCGCCACGCCGATCTTTCTGCTATTGCCACCAAACGCGCGCGCCCGCGTCTGCACCCACAGTGCCGCGCGATGCGCGTCTTCGGGCGCGGCTGGAAACGGAAACCGCGGCGCGAGCGAATAGCCGACCGACACCACGAGCGCCGGTAAGTGTTCTGCGAAATACCGCGCGGCAAAGTCCGCGCATTCGATCGAGCCTTTCGTAAAACCGCCGCCGTGAAAATAAAGCAGCACCGGCAATGCGGTTTTTTTCGTCAGCCGATACAGGCGCAGCGTAATGGGCTGAGCGTGCCCATCGATACCCACGTCGGTGACTTCGAGTGTCGTGACATTAGCCTCGGCGCCAGTGTCTTCGGCGCAAACGCCGGTGGAAACAGGCGGGAACGGCAATTTGAATGCAACCATGTCGAGCCGCGCAAATGCGCATAGAACTTCAATGGTGCGAATTGTGGGTTCGGCAGACTCGCAAATAAATACCTATAATGCGGCAACACAATTCGGTGCCTTTGAACAATCCCGTTGCGATTGTTTTCGCGGACTCCATTCCCGCCCTGCGCACCTGCCCCTTCTGGAGGTTTGCAATGGACCGGCTTCAGGCCATGCAAGTGTTCACGCGCGTCGTCGACACCAACAGCTTTACCCGCGCAGCGGAGACGCTCGATCTGCCGCGCGCGTCGGTTACTACGATTATTCAGAACCTCGAAGCGTTTCTCGGCACGCGGCTGATGCACCGGACCACCCGCCGTCTGTCGCTGACGCCCGATGGCGCCGCGTACTACGAGCGCTGCGTGCGCATCCTCGCGGACGTCGAAGAGACCGAGGCAAGTTTCCAGAGCGGCAACAAGAAGCCGCACGGCAAGCTGCGCATCGACATGCCGGGCTCGATCGGCCGTCTGCTCGTGATTCCCGCGCTGTGCGAATTCCACACGCGCTATCCGGACATCGATCTGCAACTTGGCCTGACCGACCGGCCCGTCGATCTGTTGCAGGAAGGCGTCGATTGCGTGGTGCGGGTCGGCGCGCTGCAGGATTCGTCGCTGGTCGCGCGCCGCATCGGTCTGTTCGAGGGCGTGACCTGCGCGGCACCCGACTACATCAAGCGCGCGGGCATGCCCACTTCGCTCGAAGATCTCGACAATCACAAAGCCGTCAATTATTTCTCGAGCCGCACGGGACGCACGATCGATTGGGCGTTCCTCGTGAACGGCAAAGAAATGGAAGTGAAGATGAAGAGCATCGTGTCGGTCAACGACGCGGATGCCTACGTGACCTGCGGACTCGAAGGCTTCGGCCTGATTCAGCCGGCGCTCTTCATGGTGCTGCCGCATCTGCGCTCGGGTCAACTCGTCGAAGTACTGCCGGAGTTGAAGCCCTTGCCGATGCCGATTTCGGCAGTCTATCCGCACAGTCGTCATCTGTCGCCGAAAGTCCGCGTTTTCGTAGACTGGATTGCGGAGCTATTCGATCGTTGCCCATTGCTGAGCGGACGCGGCAGTCTCGACGCCACCTGCTCGAAGCGCACGTTCGAGGAGCTCGAGTCGGCGCCGGCACTCGACACGCCGGTGATGACCGAATGGGTCGCCTGAAGTACGGTAAATGAAACAGTGAATTCCAGCCGCGGCGCCAATGCCGCGGCAATCGTGCGATTGCACGGCTTTTTGAAGCCCCTGCCCGCGATTGTTCCTGAATCGCGACAATTCATTTCGCAAAACCGCGATTTATCCGCACCGCGTTGACGTCTACATTTCACCCTGTCGCAGCGCCACCGCGCTGCCAGCGAATCGACAGGAGTGAATCATGAAACGCAATCTGTTGGCAGGCCTCGCCCTGTCGCTGCTCGTCAGTGTTCCGGCATTTGCGGAAGGCGGCGGTGGCATTGGCCGCGCGGGAACGTATGACACGCAACCGGCGCCCCGCGCGAGCACGAAGACACGCGCCGAGGTCAAGGCCGAACTGGTCGCCGCGTATCGCGACGGCTCGCTACCTTCGCTGAACCGCACCTCGTATCCGGACAAAGGCCTGGTCGGCCAGACGCAAGCCGCGCGCATCGCGTTGCAGGAAGGGACGAATGGTGAAGTGACGCGCGTCGCCAAAGCCCAGTAACTAGTTGGAACCCGGCGCGCTTGAGCGCGCATTTTGATCAAGGAGCACATCATGACCCCATCGGAACTCGATAACTGGGATACCGACACGCCCGTGTGGACACCGTATCGCCCGGTACAGCATTGAGCGTCAGCTGTCGTTCACAGCACTCGCCGTCATGCGCCCGCGAAGTGGCTTCGCGGGCGCATTTGCATTGAAGCGGTCGAAAGCGGGTGCGGCCCGTGACGACGCGCTTGCCGTCGTTTCCCTATAATCGAAGGTCCTTCCCTCGCAGAGGGATTGTGCGCTTCACCATAGGAGCAACACGATGGATTATGTGAAACTCGGCCGCACCGGCCTCGATGTATCGCGTCTCTGTCTCGGCTGTATGAGTTATGGCGTGCCCTCGCGCGGCACGCATGCCTGGACGCTCGACGACGAAGCCGCGCGCCCTTTCATCAAGCAGGCGCTCGATTACGGCATCAACTTCTTCGACACGGCCAACGTCTATTCGGACGGCACCAGCGAGGAAATCGTCGGCCGTGCGCTGAAGGACTTTGCGAAGCGCGATGAAATCGTGCTCGCCACCAAGGTCAATAGCCGCATGCATGCGGGGCCGAACGGCGCGGGGCTGTCGCGCAAGGCGATCATGGCGGAGATCGATCATAGCCTGCGGCGTCTCGGTACCGACTATGTCGACCTGTATCAGATCCATCGCTGGGACTACGGCACGCCGATCGAGGAAACGATGGAAGCGTTGCACGATGTCGTGAAGGCCGGCAAGGCGCGCTATATCGGCGCGTCGTCGATGTACGCATGGCAGTTCGCCAAGGCGCTGCAGGTGGCCGAGCGCCACGGCTGGACGCGCTTCGTGACGATGCAGAACTACGTGAATCTGCTGTATCGCGAGGAAGAGCGCGAAATGCTGCCCCTGTGCGAAAGCGAAGGCATCGGCGTGATTCCGTGGAGTCCGCTGGCACGCGGACGGTTGACGCGCGACTGGGACACCGAAAGCGCGCGCTCGGAAACCGATGAATTCGGCCGCACGCTGTACGCTCATACGCAGGAAGCGGACCGGCGTATCGTCGAGCGCGTCAGCGAGATTGCGAAAGAACGCGGCGTGCCGCGCGCGCAGGTCGCGCTAGCGTGGGTGCTGCAAAAGAAGCCGATTACCGCGCCCATTGTCGGCGCGACCAAGCTGCATCATCTCGACGATGCGGTCGCCGCGGTGTCGTTGAATCTCAGTGACGAAGAGATTCGCCGGCTCGAAGAACTGTATGTGCCGCACGCGGTGGCGGGGTTCAAATAAGCAACGGCATGCGTCCTCGCATCCAGTCAGGACAGGCGGAATGACGCGCGATTGCAGCGCACGTCGTTTCGCCCCATCTCTCCTTGTCTCGCCCCCAGCGTTCAAGGTCCCAGTTCATGCGCGCGCTGCCGTTCGGCTTGCGTCGGAAATAACTTCACCCGCAACGCCTGAAGCTGCGCGTTGCGCTGCGAGGCGTCGAGACTGGCATCGCCAACGATCTTTCGAGCGTCGTTCTGATAGCTCGAATAGCGCTCGGCCCAATGCTGTCCTTCCCGGCTACGCTCGCTGAAGCTCGTCACCGTTTTTTGCAGTAGTCCGAGCAGGTATTGGATGTGCTGCTCTTCGTCGTGGCTGTTTCGCCAATGAGGAACCGGATAACGCGGTTGCTCCCCGGCGGCGGCTATCCCGTCCTGATCGGCCGTGCGTTGCCGCCATTCGTCGATGGCCTGCGTCAATTGCGAATCGTCGTTCTGATACCACGCCTGCACGACCTGGTCGCCCAGCATCCGTTGCCGCAACTGGTCGCGCTGCTGACGCCACGTCACGATACGGTTGATGTCGACGTTCGATGCACTCAGGTTCTGCGCACTCAGGTTCTGCGCGGCGAGCAGATCGTCGTGCGCTTTCATATAGGCCACGTAATGCTCGGCGATTTGCACCGCTTGCTCCGAAGCAGGAGGACTCAGCCGGGTTCTCAGATACAACTCCAGTTGCTCCGCACGGTCGTCGGCCGTCTGTTCGAGAAGGTAGAAGTCGACCAGGTCACGCAATGCGTCGTTGACGATCAGATCGTGGCTGTCCGTCATCGCCAGACCGTTGGCGAGGCTCGAATCCCCGGGCCAGATGCGCAACGAGGTATCGGCATCGGCTGCGGGCGCGAGGACTGAAGCCGCGGCAGCCCGGTTGTTCTGACTATCCGCGACGACGTTCGTTGCTGCCGCCGTTGCTGGCGCCGCATGCCGGAAATACAGCACGCCGCTCGACAGACCCAGCGCCGCCGCGCAGATCACGCTAACAGGTCCCAGCCATTTTTCCGGCATGCCTATCCTTGACGACGATCGCTTGAGAGAGCGATGCGGATGAGCCGATGACGCGCCTCTCCGCACCGCTAGCCGCAACGCTACTCCGCCGTTAGAACGAGCAGCTCGGCACGCTGCCGCTCAGCGTGAAGCTCGACGTGGTCACACCCGTGCCGGATGGCGTGACGTTCGAGTTATACAGACCGACGTTCGCGTACTGGTCGCCGCTTTGCGCGGTCGCATCGAGGCTGACGTTGGCCAGATACGCCGTCACCGGAAAGCTCGAACTGCGTCCATCGATCTTCGTATAGGCACCCGATAGCGACGCCGTCGAGTAAGCGCCATTGACGATGATGTTGGACAACGTCGGCGTGCCGCCGGTACTGCAACTGCTGTAGTTGGTATCCGTCACGATCAGATGCTTCGCGTTGGTGATGCAGGTATTGACGTAGCTGACCTGCTGCACCGTCAGCGAACACGGATCGGCCTTCACGTTGATCGCGTTCGCGTCGGTCGAGGCCGTGCCGCTCAGATCGTTGCCGTACACGTAGTTGTTCTTGAACAGCACGTTCGACACGGTGTTCTTCGCGATGCTGCCGACCGACAAACCATGCGTACCGTGCAGCTTCGTGTTCGATACGGTGACGTTCGACAGGTTGCCCGAGTTCGTCTTGACCGCGACACCATCGTCGCCGGCTTCGATGTCCGAGTTGGTCACCGTCGCATTGGTCAGGCTGTCGATGTCGATCCCGTCGGCATTGGCCCGCGTGGCCGGCGTGCGAATCGACACGTTCCATGCGGTGAAGCCGCTGCCGCCTTCGACGTAGAGATTCGGATGGGCCGCCTGAGACAGCGTCACGTTATAGACGACGAAGTTCGTGATATTGCTCGCCTGCACGAGCCGCGGCGTGCCGCTGATGATATCGCCGCGGCCGTCGACGGTGCCCGGCCCCATCAACGACGCATTCGTGCCCGAGAACGACAGCAGGTTCGCGTTGCCCGAGTAGCTATTGTTGCCATACAACGTGACGCCCGAATTGACCACGATGCCGGCGCCGCTGATCGTCAGACTGTCGGTATAGAACGCGTTGTTCGATCCCGAAGACGCCAGCACGACGCTGCCGCCCGTACCGGCGCAGCTGTTCAAGGCCGCTTGCAGGCGGCTCGTGTCGTCGGTGGTCGGCGGCGATGCGCGTTGAGAACTCGTGAATTGCGCGGTGAGCGTGGTGCAAACGGTGGGATAAGCTGGCTGCGTCACGGTTCGGCTATCGCCGGTCGCCAGTGTTTGCGCATGAGCGGCAATGGCAAACAGACAGGAACATGTAAGTACAACGGAAGAAAAGGCGCGACTGATTTTTTTCATCGACATCTCCGATGTGACGCACGTTTTTATGGGAGCCTGAGACGGAAATTGGATAGGTGGCCTGACTACTGTGTAGTCGTATGACCAATTCCCGGACGAATACTAGGTTCCGGGCTCAGGCCTGTCAAGCAAACGGGATGTCGATAGGAGCGGCGCAATCGGCGTGGTGCGATGCGCCGGTTCAGCGAGTCGTTGCGGGCAAAGACAATCTGCATGCAACGAGCATTGAAACAGTGAGAAGGAAAACGCCGGGCGGCAGAACGCGCTGCCGTTATGAATGGAAGACGTTCTTAATTACGCGGCACATCCGGTTCGAAGAACACCCAGCGCACCTGCGGGAACGTGGCCTGGAGATCGGCCTCGATGATGTTGATCGCATCGACCATCGCGCGGCCGCTCGCGTAGTCGATCATTTCCGCCTGCACCGCCACCACCACATGACGTCCCCACTGTAGCGTGATCATGTTCATGATGCTGCGAATCTCGGGACGCGCGCGCAGATGCGCGTCGATGGCGCCGCGCACTTCCGGGCTCGCCGATTCGCCGACGATCATCGACTTCACTTCACGCGCGACGAGCCACGCGATCGTCATCAGCAGCAGACCGACCCCGACCGAGCCGAGCGCGTCGTACACGGGGTCACCGGTCAGCATCGTCGATAGCACCGCGACGAAGGCGATCGCGAGACCGAACAGCGCGGCGATATCTTCGCCGGCCACGACCAGCAGATCCGATTCGCGCGTCTCGCGAAACCAGCGCCACAGATTCTTATCCGGATGCGTCTTGCGAATCTCCTTGACCGCGCCCCACAACGATAGCGCTTCGAGCACCACCGATACCCCGAGCACCGCCAACGCGACGAACGCATACTGCAACGGCTCGCGCGCAATCAGTCGATGCACGCCCTCATACACCGAAAACGCACCGCCGACGAAAAACAGCAGCAGCGCCACCAGCAACGAATAGAAGTTGATTTCGCGGCCGCTGCCCATTGGATGCAAAGGGCTCACCGGCTTGCGCGCTTCGCGCAGTCCGAATAGCAGCAGCAGTTGATTGCCGCAGTCGGCGGTGGAGTGAATTGCTTCGGCGAACATCGAACCGGAGCCAGTGAACGCCGCCGCGGCGAACTTGCAGACGGCGATGCCGAGGTTGGCGGCGAGTGCGTAGAAAATGGCTTTCGGCGATTCTTCTGTCATCTGCGGGCGGGCGTCCGTGAGTGGTCCGGATATTGGCCGGGTATTGGCTGGTTACCGTTGGGTATTGCACGATCGAAGCTCTCGGCAAGTACCCGGTATTATGGATGACAACCACACACCAGGTCGCGGGAATCGGACCTGATGTGTCGTCGTGCCGCCACTTCCCCAGGCGTCCTCTACGCCATTCGCGCCGCTCACGCCCTCTCTAGCGCCGCCATCTCCCGCACCACCACCAGCAGCACCGAAAGACTCGCGCCGCCGGTCGCGCGCAGATCGGTCAGCAGACGCGTATAGCGCTCGAGCTGCGCCGCGCGTTTCTCGCGCCACGTTTGCACCAGCGAATCGGGCGTCGACGAATCGGTCGCGCCGGCCAAGGCGCTGGTGGTCAGCGCGCGCTTGAGCCGCGCGAGTTCGGCCAGTGCCGACGCGCGCGCGAGCATGTCCCAATGCGTCGGCGCCGGCAGCGACGCGGCGCGCTCGCTGATCCAGCTGTAGTTCAGCAGCGTGCCGAGCGCGAAGTAGACGCCCGCGACCTGTTCGAGATTGCGCCCGCAGGTCGACGCGACTTCGGCGATATCGAGCAGCGCGGCCGACACCTCGCCGCTCGCGATACGCACCGCGAGATCGCTATCGACACCCGCATCGACGAACACCCGTTGCCGCTCCGACAACGCTTCGAGATCGGCGGCGGGCAATAGCGCCGGCCATTGCGGCGCGAGACGCTGCGCGGCATCGCGACAGCGCGCGAGCAGGCCGGTCACGTCGCCGTTGGCCGCGCCGGTTTGCAGATGCCGCAGGAACCACAGCGCCGAGCGTTCGACGAGCCGCGCGACCTCCACGAACATGCGTGCCTGCACGTCGTCGGCGACACGGTTGTCCAGCGCGTCGATACTGCGCCAGATCTGATCGAGATCGAACACGTCGCGCGCCATGATGCACGCGCGCACGATGTCGCCGGGCTGGGCATCGGTCTCCTCCATCAGCCGATGCACGAACTCGCAGCCGACGCGATTCACGAGCGCGTTGGTCAGATACGTCGCGAGGATTTCACGGCGCAGCGGATGGCGCTGCATCGGCTCGCGGAAACGCTGCCGCAGAGGTTTCGGGAAGTACACGATCAACATGTCGCTGACGAGCGGGTCTTCCGGCATCGACGATTCGAGCAGCGCGTCATACAGCCACATCTTGCTGTACGCGAGCAGCACCGCGCGTTCCGGTGTCGTGAGACCCTGCTTCGCGGCCGCGCGCTCGGCGACGTCTTCGTCGGTGGGCAGAAACTCGATCACGCGATTGAGCCGCCCTGCTTTCTCCAGATAGCGCATCAAACGCGTTTCGGCATCGAGCAGCTCGACGCCGAAGCGGCCCGCGATCGACAAAGCCTGAGTCTGATAGTAGTTGTCCGTCAGCACGAGCAGACCGACTTCATCGGTCATTTCGGCAAGCAACGCATTGCGCTGCTTCTCCGTCATCTCACCATCGGCGACGACGAGGCCCAGCAGAATCTTGATGTTGACTTCGTGATCCGAGCAATCGACACCGGCCGAGTTATCGATGGCATCGGTATTGATGCGGCCGCCGCGCTGCGCGAACTCGATGCGCCCGAGTTGCGTCAAGCCGAGATTGCCGCCCTCGGCCACGACCTTGCAGCGCAGCTCCGCGCCGTTCACGCGGATCGCGTCGTTCGCGCGATCGCCCGCCTGCTGATTGGTTTCGCGACTCGCCTTCACGTAGGTGCCGATGCCGCCGTTATAAAGCAGATCGACCGGCGCCTGCAGAATCACCCGCATCAGCTCGGCCGGCGACAGCGCCGCCGCGCTGATGCCGAGCGCTGTCTGCACCGCCGCGGACAGTGGAATCGTCTTCGCGCTGCGCGGGAACACGCCGCCGCCTGCCGAGATCAGCGACGGATCGTAATCGGCCCAGCTCGAACGGTCGAGCATGAAAAGCCGCGAGCGCTCCGCCATGCTCGCGGCGGGATCCGGATTCGGATCGAGAAAGATATGCCGGTGATCGAACGCGGCGAGCAGCTTGATATGCGGCGACAACAGCATGCCGTTGCCGAACACGTCGCCCGACATGTCGCCGACACCGACCACCGTGAAGTCCTGGCTCTGCGTGTCGACGCCCATTTCGCGGAAGTGCCGCTTGACCGACTCCCATGCGCCGCGCGCGGTGATGCCCATTTTCTTGTGGTCGTAGCCGACCGAGCCGCCCGACGCGAACGCGTCGTCGAGCCAGAAACCGTATTCCTGCGAGATCGCGTTCGCGTAGTCGGAGAACGTGGCCGTGCCCTTGTCGGCGGCGACGACCAGATACGGGTCGTCGGGGTCGTGGCGCACCACGTCCGGCGGCGGCACGATGTCGGTGCCCGCGAGGTTGTCGGTGACGTCGAGCAAGCCGCGCAGGAAGGTCTGATAGCACGCGACGCCTTCGCGCATCCACGCATCGCGCTCGCTCTGCGGCGGCGGATTCTTGACGACGAAGCCACCCTTCGAGCCGACCGGCACGATCACGACGTTCTTCACCATCTGCGCCTTCATCAGCCCGAGCACTTCTGTGCGGAAGTCCTCGCGCCGATCCGACCAGCGCAGGCCGCCCCGCGCGACGCGCCCGCCTCGCAGATGCACGCCCTCGACGCGCGGCGAATAGACCCAGATCTCGAACATCGGTTTCGGCTCGGGCAAGCCGGGCACCTGCGCGGGATCGAACTTGAACGACAGATACGGCTTCGGTTGCCCCTGAGCGTCATAGCGGTAGTAGTTGGTGCGCTTGGTCGCCTTGATCACGCCGAGGAACTGCCGCAGGATGCGGTCTTCGTCGAGATTCGGCACCTGGTCGAGCGCACTGTCGATCGTTTCCAGGCAAGCGTTGACGCGCGCCTCGCGCACGGCGCCGAGCGCCGGATCGAAACGCGCGACGAACAGCTCGACGAGCATGCGCGCGATCGCCGGATTGCCGGTCACCGCGCGTTCGATATACGCGTCGCTGAAGGTCGAACCGACCTGCCGCAAGTACTTCGCATACGCGCGCAGAATCGTCACCTCGCGCGCATTGAGCTGCGCGCGCAGCACGAGGCGGTTGAAGTCGTCGCTTTCGATCGTGCCGGTCCACACCTGCTCGAACGCCTGTTCGAACAGATCTTTCACGCGCTCGATGTCGAACTCGGCATCGTCCGCGAGCTCGAGGCCGAAGTCGTGGATCCACGCGGGCGTCGCGCCGATTGCTTCGATCAGATAAGGCCGCTCTTCGTCGACACGCACGCCCAGATGTTCGAGCATCGGCAAGCTGCGCGACAGCGCGATCGGCAAGCCCGCGCGATACACCTTGAAGCGGAACGCGCGCGGCCCCGATTCGATCGGCCGGTACAGGTTCATGGCGAGCCGCTCGCTGCCCTGCACGCGCTCGATCAGTTCGATATCGCGCACCGCCGTGCGCGCCGGGTAGTCGTCGCGATAGCCAGCCGGAAACGAAGCGCCGTAATGTTGCAGCAAACGGTTGCCCTGCTCTTCGCCATAGGCGTCGAGCAACGCGTCGGCAAGATCGTCTTGCCAGCGGCGCGTGACCTGCACGAGGCGCGCTTCGAGCTCGCGCGTGTCGACGTCCGGCATCCCACCGGGTTTGGCATGGACAACGAAGTGAATTCGCGCGAGCGTCGACTCCGACAGCAGCGGTGTGAATTCGACGTTCTCGCCATTGAATGCGTCAGCGAGCAGGTTTGCGGTACGTTGCCGCATATCGGTGTTGTACTTGTCGCGCGACACGAACACGAGGCACGACACGAAGCGGTCGAAGCGATCGCGCCGCACGAACAGCCGCGTGCGCTGGTGCTCCTGCAAGCGCAGCACGCCGAGCGCGGTGTCGTACAGCTGGTCCTCGTCGGCCTGGAACAATTCGTCGCGCGGATAGGTTTCGAGCACCGTCACCAGCGACTTCGCCAGGTGGCCTTTCGGCAGGAAGCCCGCCCGTCTGACGATATTCGCGCATTTGCGCCGCACGATCGGAATCTCCGCGGCCGACACGAAATAAGCGGTCGACGTATACAAGCCGATGAAGCGCCGTTCGCCCGTTATCTTGCCATCCGGGCCGCTCAGCTTGATGCCGACATAGTCGAGGTAGCCCGGCCGGTGCACCGTGGCGCGCGAATTGGCCTTGGTCAGAAAGATCGGCAACGACCCGGAGATGATCTCCGTGGCCGCCGGCGGCAATGGCGTGACTTCGGCCGCGCTGCCCGGCTGCTGCGCATCGCGCAGAATGCCGAGACTGGAGCCCGTCACCGCCCGCAAACCGTAGCCGCCGCCGTGCTGCACCAGTTCGTAATCACGCTGGCCGAGGAAGGTGAAATGATCGGCGACCATCCATTCGACGAACGCGCGCGCTTCGACGCCCTCGGGCCCGGTCTCGCGCACTTTCATATCCTGAATCGTCTGCTTCGCGCGCTCGATGATCTTCGGCCAATCCTCGACCGCCGCGCGCACGTCGCCGAGCACGCGCGCGATGTCGTCGCGCAACGCGTCGAGTTTTGCGGCATCGCCACAACGATCGACTTCGAAATGGATGCACGAGGTCAGATGCGAGCCGGTATCGCCCGCCTCTTCGGCGCCCTGGCTCACGCGCGCGATGCTGCCGTCCGGCGCGCGCCAGATCCGGAACACCGGGTGCACGACCGAATGCAGCGCGAGCCCGTGCCGGTTGACCGTCATCGACACCGAGTCGACGAGGAACGGCATGTCGTCGTTGGCGATCTCGACGACCGTGTGATCGGAATGCCAGCCGTGCTGTTCGAGGATCGGGTTATACACCCGTAGCCGCTGCTGGCCCGGCACGAAGCGCTGCACGGTCTGCCAGTGGGCGAGCGCCGCGCCGTACAGATCGGCGATCGAGCGGCTTTGCAGATCGCCGGCGTCGCCGAAATCGTAGTAGTGCCGCAGGAAGGGTTCGACGATATTGAAGGTCGGTTCCGGCAACCGCCCCCGCGCAAATTCGACGACATCGTTCAGCAGGTGCGTGACGGCTTCTTCGTTCTTTGCTTGCATGATCGACTCCCCTGGCTGGCGGCAATGGTGAGTATCGCGTGATTCGCAGGCAACGTCTGAGTTCGAATTATGCGCCTGCCGTGCGCGATGCGGCCGATTCGCGCAGTCAGGTAATACCCGCTGACGAATCGTCGAAGCGTCGCAACAACTCCGCCGAACGAGGTTGCGTCGCTGCGGCGCGGCAACGCCGTCCGCGGTTCAACGAGCGGGTTTTGCCGGCGCCGGTGCCGGTGCCCTTGCTGCTGCATCCCTGTCTTCGGCGCGTTGCGTGAGCCACGCGTGAATCTGCGCGGCGGTCCACGCCGGATCGTCGTGCGGCAGATCGTGACCGGCCCACGGATGCTCGCGATGCGGCACGCCCCACGCCGCCGCCAGCTTCGCCGAGCAGACCGGGTTGACGAGCCCATCGGCTCGCGAAGACAGAAGCAGCATCGCGCAGCCCGGCGCGGCGGCCGCCGCGCGAAAACGTGCGGCAGCCCACAATTGCCGCAGCGCATTCGCGCGGCTCACCGGCGCGCTGTGGCGGATCGCGGTCCACGCGGCGAGATCCGCACCCAGGCTGTCGACGTTGTTGCATGTCAGGCGATGGATACCGCTTTCCGCATCGGCCGCATCGCCCCAATGCGCGGCGACGCCGAGCAGACCCGGCCACGCCGAGGGCCGCAGCCGCTCGTGTGCGCGGCTGAATGGCCGCATGCTCGTATTGATCAGCACGAGACGTCCGATTTCGCCGGGATGACGCTGGGCCCAACTGGTCGCGACCATGCCGCCGAGTGACATCGCGATCACGTTGTAGGGGCCCGGCACGCCGGTTTGCAGTGCAGCGCGCCGCACGAAGGCGACCATGCCCGCGACGCTTGCGGGTGCGCGCCGCTGCACGAACTCGCCGTTGCCCGGCAGATCGAGCAGCAGCAAACGCACGCCCGTCGCGCTCGTCGCAGTTGCCGTTGTGATTGCTTCGCGCAAACACCCGGCCGGGTTTTGACCCAGGGTTTCGCGCAACGCCGCCGGCAAGCGCCCCCAATGCCGTGTTTCGCGCGTGAGTCCGCGCAGCAGGATCCACGTGCTCATACGCTATCCGGCCTGTACCAGTGGTCGAGCGCGCGCTGCAGCAACTGCTCGCGACGATTGCCTTGCGGCAGCCAGCGCTGCGACGAAAACGCCGCGCGCGCGAGGAAGTCGAACAGGTTCGCATGGCGCCGCAGCACGCGCGCGGTGCGATGCTCCATCACCGGATTGAACATGCCCTGCCGTGAAAACAATTGGCGCGGATTCTTCTTGATCCACAGCCACGAGCCGAGCTCGAGCGTCATCGGCAGGAAGATGTTCGGCACCGGCGTGCGGTCATATGCGTAGTCCCACAGATCGCCGTGCAGCAGGTACTGATGGCTTTGCGGCTCGAACGTGTAGCCGTGATGCGGATGCGCGTGTTCGAACATGCTTTTCAACACGTACATTTCCGGCAGATGCGGCATCTGGCTGCGGGTTCGCGCGTACGGAAACCAGATGCTGTCGCTCCAGCCGTAGCCGGAATGGCAATCGAGCGCGATGCTGAGCGGCCGCGCGGCGAGTTGCGTTGCGACCACTTGCAGCAATGCCGCCGCCTCGGGCTCCATCGGCTCGCCCTCGCGGCCGCGATACCACGGCAGCCACGCGCCGACGCGCTGGCCGCCCGCAAGCAGCGGCACCCGCGCGTCGGCGTTCTGCGGCGCGTTGCGCATCAGATCGACACCGCGCGGATTCGCGCGCGTCGATGCCCACATGCCGCCGGGATTCGCGATCGGTAGAAAGATCAGCCGGACGGACTGCAATTGCCGCACCAGCAATTCGTCCCATTCGAGCCGCGCGAGCAGCGCGCGCATATAGTCGAGCACAAGTTGCGAGCCGATTCGCTCGAGCCCATGAATGCCGCCGAAAAACCCAATGGCCGGCGCGAGCGGATCGGATGAACCGATGCTCGCGGTGTAGACGGAAAAGTGCCGGCCGCGTACCTCGGTTTCGCAAACCGCGCGGATTTCGAAGCTCGCCCTGCCTTGGTCGAGTATCGACTTGAGATCTTCATATTCGGCAAAACTGTCCGGAAGAAAGCTCAAAGGAGTCGGCATGACGGCGTGACCGGAGTGTCGGGATTATTAATGGCGGCCGGAAAAGACGCACTATAGCCTGGCTGTGTGTCAGCACGCGCGAGCGCGCACGTGTGCAGGCGAATCGCGTCATCCGTATGTCATTTTTCGTTCAAGTTACTGACTTCGCGCTGACTTCGTTTTGCCATCCTGACGACACATGACACAGCGGAAAATTCGCACTCAAAGATGTAGTCGTCTAGACGTTGCGATGCCTTCACTCAACCGTCACAGTCGCTTCCTAGAATGAGCCCCACACATGCCGGCAGTGTCCGGATGCAGCGAGGAAACACAGATGGAAGCGATCCGTGAAGCTATTCGAATCGAACGTTTGAGCAAGACGTTTGGTAACGGCCGCAAAGCGCTCGACGAGATCGATCTGCGCGTCGCGCCCGGTGAGATGGTTGCGCTGATCGGCGCATCAGGCTCGGGAAAATCGACGTTGCTACGGCATATCGCGGGTTTTACCGCGTCCGACGCGCAGCCGTCGCAGATCGAGATTCTCGGCCGGCCGATCCAGCAGAACGGCCGCATCGTGCGTGAAGTGCGCAGCATTCGCCGCGACATCGGCTTCGTGTTCCAGCAGTTCAACCTGGTGAACCGGCGGTCGGTCGAAACCAACGTGCTGATCGGCGCGCTCGCGCGCCTGCCGTGGCGGCGCCGTCTGTGCGGCCGCTTCCCGCGTGCGGAACGCGCACTGTCGCTGGCTGCGCTACACGAGGTCGGTATCGGCGAACATGCGCGCGAGCGCGCCGCGAACCTGTCGGGCGGTCAGCAGCAACGCGCCGCGCTCGCACGAGCGCTCGTGCAGCGTGCGCAGATCGTGCTCGCCGACGAACCGATCGCGTCGCTCGATCCCGAGTCGTCGCGCCGCGTGATGGACATGCTGCAAGCGCTGAACGTCGAGCATCGGATCACGGTGCTGGTGTCGCTGCATCAGGTCGACATCGCAATGAAGTACTGCCCGCGCACGGTCGCGCTGCGTCGCGGCAAGGTGGTGTACGACGGCCCTTCGAGTGCGCTGACAGCAGCGCTGCTGAAAAAACTCTACGGCGACGACGCGCGCGAACTGCTCGACGACGCGACGCACGGCGCAGACCACGCTCACGATGCGCCCGACGCGGCCAACTCCGCCACCGCGCCGGCACGTCCGGACACCGGCCCCGCCGCCGCGCGCCACGCGTTCGCGCTAAGCGCCGCGCCGTCGAACTGAACCGCGCGCGCTATCGCGCGCTCCTGATTCTCTCCGTCCACCAAACCGGATCTCAACCGATGAAATTCCTGCGCTCCCTGATCACGCTCGCGGCCGGCGCTGCCGCTTTCGCCTGCGTCGCCGCGGCCCACGCCGAGGACATCAACCTCGGCATCATCTCGACCGATTCGTCGGCGGTGCTCAAGCAACGCTGGGAACCGCTGATCGACGACATGAAGAAACAGACCGGCCTGGACGTGAAGGCATTCTTCGCGACCGACTACGCCGGCATCATCGAAGGCATGCGCTTCAACAAGGTGCAGGTCGGCTATTTCGGCAACGCGTCGGCGATCGAAGCCGTCGATCGTTCGGGTGGCGAAGTATTCGCGAAAGCGCAGCACGCGAACGGCGACAGCGGCTACTACTCGCTGCTGATCACCAACGTAAACAGCCGCTTCAAGACGCTCGACGACGTGTTCAAGGACCCCAGGAGCGTGACGCTCGGCTTCGGCGATCCGAACTCGACGTCGGGCACGCTGGTGCCGGGCTACTACCTGTTCGCGAAGCACAACACGCCGGTCAATACGTCGTTCCGGAGCGTGCTGCCGTCGAGCCATGAGGCGAATCTGCTGGCCGTCGTCAACAACAAGATCGATATCGCGACCAACAACAGCATGATGATGGAGACGCTCAAGCGCGAGCACCCGGACAAGTTCGCGCAGGTGCGCGTGCTGTGGACCTCGCCGCTGATTCCGTCGGATCCGCTCGTGTGGCGCAAGGATCTGCCGCAAGCGACCAAGGACAAGCTGCGCAAGTTCTTCCTGAACTACGCGAAAACCGATCCGCACGAAAAAGCGGTGATGGCCGGCATCACCGAGTACAGCGGCTTCGAGGCATCGTCGGATCAACAACTGCTGCCGATTCGCGAGATCGTGCTGTTCCAGCAGAAGCAGAAGATCAAGAGCGATACGCATCTGTCCGATAGCGACCGCAAGACGCAATTGGCCGCGCTCGACGCGAAGCTGAGCGCGCTCAGCAACGCACAGTCGAAGCAATGAACACGGCCGATCTGATCACGTCGCCGGCGCACGCGAGCGAAGCGGCACGGGCCGAGCAGGCGAAACAGCAAGCCGGCAAGCGCAGCTGGCGCTCGCTGCTCGGCTGGATCGCGGTGCTCGCCGTACTCGGCGGCGCGTGGCACGGCGCCGACATGCGTCCGCTCGATCTGCTCAGCGACTCCGCGAACATGGGTCAGTTCGCGAAAGACTTCTTCCCGCCCGACTTCACCGAGTGGCGCAGCTACGTGCACGAGATGTACGTGACGCTCGCGGTCGCGATCTGGGGCACCGCGCTCTCGCTCGTCTGCGCGGTGCCGTTTGGTCTGATGTCCGCGCACAATCTCGCGCCGCAGTGGGTCGTGCAACCGGTGCGGCGTCTGATGGACGCATGCCGCGCGATCAATGAAATGGTGTTCGCGATGCTGTTCATCGTCGCGGTCGGGCTCGGTCCGTTCGCCGGCGTGCTCGCGCTGTGGGTGCATACGACGGGCGTGCTCGCCAAGCTGTTCGCCGAAGCGGTCGAGGCGATCGATCCGCGCCCGGCCGAAGGGGTGCGCGCGACCGGCGCGACGCGTCTCGACGAAATCGTCTATGCGGTGCTGCCGCAAGTGCTGCCGCTGTGGATCTCGTTCGCGCTGTACCGCTTCGAGTCGAACGTGCGCTCGGCGATGGTGGTCGGGATGGTCGGCGCGGGCGGCATCGGCGTCGTGCTGTACGAAGCGATCCGCTCGTTCAACTATGCTCAGACGGCCGCCGTGATGATCATGGTGATCGTCGTCGTGACGGTGATCGATCTCGGCTCGGCCTGGTTGCGTGAGCGGGTGATTTGAGGACGACGCACGGCGCGCCGGGCACGAACCCCGGCCGAAGTCAGGACGGCCAGCACGGGCGAAGCGCACTGCCGCTCCGCCCGTTTCTTTTTGGCGGCGATCAGCGGCACGACGGCAACACTTCTTGCGAGCCGCCAAACGCCGCGTTCTTTCACGCAAAAGCCCTTCGCTTTAGTCATCCACTCCCCATTCCGGCGTTCTGCTGGAATAATCACCGGCTTGCGACCGCCTTACGGTCTCCCCTTGCCCCCTTGGTCCAATCCCGTTGTCGATGGAACCCTTTGTCGTCCTGCTGGTGTTGTTCTCCGCGCTGCTTCACGCGACCTGGAACGCGTTTCTGCATCTGTCCGAAGACCGCGTCTGGCTGCTCGGCATGATGGCGATGCCGTATATCACGGTCAGCGCGATCGGTGTGCTGGCGCTGCCGCTGCCGGCGCCGGCGGCGTGGCCGTATATCGTTGCGTCGGCGGTGCTCGAATGGGGCTATCTGCTCGCGCTGATTCGCGCGTACAAGAGCGGCGATTTCGGCCAGATCTATCCGATCGCGCGCGGTCTTTCGCCGATGCTCGTGTTCGTCGGCGCGCTCGTGTTCGCGGACGAAGTGCTGAAGCCGCTCGCCGCGCTCGGCGTCGCGCTGGTGTCGTGCGGCATCGTCTCGCTCGCGTTCCGGCGCGGCATGCGCTTTTCCGGCGAGAGCGTGCCGTTCGCGCTGCTGACGGGTCTGTTCATCGCGACGTACTCGGTCGTCGACGGCGTCGGCGCGCGCGTCGCGGGCAATGGCCTGAGCTACATCATGTGGGTGTATCTGATCTGGAACATCCCGCAGTTCATGCTTGCATGGCATTGGCGCGGCGGCGCGAAGGGGCTGTTCATCGGCCGCGCGCTGGTGGTAAAGGGCATCGCGTCGGGTGTGCTCGCGCTCGGCGCGTATTGCCTGATCATCGAGGCGTACCGCTATCTGCCGATCGCGATGGTGTCCGCGTTGCGCGAGCTGAGCTCGATCTTCGCGGTGCTGATCGGCTGCATCTTCCTGCGCGAGAAGCTCACCGCGCGACGCATCGTGGCGTGTTTGCTCGTGACGCTCGGGGCGGTGTTGATACGGATTTGATGGCTTGCGGCGACGAGCGCTGAAGCATGCGGCAGCAACAACGCGCCGCATGCTTCATGCGTCAAACAGAGCGCGACGCGATCAAGCCGTCGCGCGCGGCATCAGAACCGATGCCGAATCCCCGCTTGCACCAGCGCTTGCGACTGACCACTCGAAGCGTTCGTCGTATAGATCTGCGCAAACGCACCCGGCCCGCTCGCGCGCTGACAGATGCCGGTGAGGAACAGATCGGTGCGCTTCGACAGCAGGTAGTCGGTCGCGAGCGTCACCCGGTTGTAGTGCGGCGAGCGGCCACCCGAATAATCGCCGGCCGTATACACGTACGACACGCCGATCTGGAGCGTCGGCGTAAAGCGCTTCCACACACCGATTTCGCCGTTCTGCAAGCGCAATCCCGTCGAATCCGAGTAGTTGAACAGCACGTTCGAATAGCTGACCAGCACGTTGACGAAGCCGAAATCGTAGGTCTCTCCGGTACCGATGATGCGCTGCTGGTCGGTATCCGCGCCAGTCGGGCTCACGACGAACGGTGAGCCGAAACCCCAGCCGGCGCTATCCACTGCGCCGTTCGTCAGGTTCGACGGCGTCGCGTTGCTGCACCGGTTGAACTGCGTGAACGCCACACCGGCCTTCAACGCGCCCTTCGCATACACAGCGCTGCCGGTGAAGCCGTTGTTGTTGGAGAACTGCGTCGAGTTCGAGAACGCGTAGCTGCCTGCGAACGTGAGCCCCGAGAACGTCGGCGACACGTAGCGCACCGAGTTGTTGAAGCGGTTCGTGAAGAACATGTTGTCGTTGTCGCCGATATGCGCGCCGAAACCCGCGAAGAGATTGGCGGACTCGGCCCACCACAGGCTGTTGGTCATTTCCTCGTATTGATGGCCCATGGTCACCGTATCGTAGCGTTGATTGCTCAGGCCGACGAACGCCTGCCGTCCGAACATGCCGCCGACCGATCCAGTCGCCGCTCGATGCGCTGCTCACGTTGCGCAAGCAGTACGACCTGACACCGGACAACGTGCGCAGCATCGTCGTAAGGATTCCGACCGATGCGGAGGGGATCGTCGGCGACAGTGCGATGCCCAATGTCAATTGCCAGCGCCTGGTGGCGCTGGCGCCCGTGAAGGGTGCGGTGTCGTTCGCCGACAGTCATGACCTCGCGTTGCTGCACGATCCGCGCATCGTCGCGCAACGCGCGAAGATCACGGTGACGCCCGACGCCGCGCTGATGGACCCGGCCGCGCCGCGCGGCGCGATCGTCGAAGTCACGCTCAACGACGGACGCAAGCTCGAACATTTCACGAAGTATCCGCCTGGCACCAAAGAAAACCCGCTGAATACCGAGGCCGTCAGCGCCAAGGCGCGCGACCTGATGGCGCCGGTCCTCGGTACGGGCAAAACCGAGCAATTGATTGCGCGGATCAACGGGCTCGAGGCGCTGGACGATGTCCGGGAGTTACGTGTGTTGTATACGCTGTAATCAACGCGAGTAATTCACCACCGGCACGGAATACGAAGTCGGCGCGAAATTAGTACGGCCACTGCGCTGCGACGAACCATTCGCCGGCGCACCGTAGCCGCTATTCTGCGCAGCCTGGTTTTGCGCCGCGACCTTTGCTTCGGCCGCCTGGATATTGGCCGGATAGTCCAGCGGATTCGCGGTGGACGGATCGTAACCGGCCTGTTCGAGCTGAATCAGTTCGGCGCGCACCTGCGCGCGCGAGATCGGCTGACTGGTCTGATTCGACTGCGCAAACACCGCGAGCGGCGTGGCAATGAGAGCGGCGATAACCCCTGCTTCGATCAGCGACCTGATGGACTTCATGATTTCCAACCTCCAGACATGGCTTCGTGCGATTGCCGCGGAGACTCGTGCGACCGATGAGCCATCCGCAGCGGTGAGGCCAGTTTAGGAGCGGGTCAGGCCGCGCAGTAAGCCCTGAACCATGAATTCACTATTGCTGTAACGACCACAATTCTCGGCCGCCACGTTCCGGCGCAGCCTCGTCGCGATGAACTACACTGATGACGCCAAACGAAGCGCCGCAGCCATCGCATTCGATCGAGGAGATAGACGCTCATGTCGCATCCCGTTGCCCTGCCGTGTTACCGCGACAGCGTGCGCGCCGAATGGGTCGATTACAACGGCCACATGCGCGACGCGTTCTACCTGCTGATCTTCAGTCTCGCCGTCGACGGGCTGATCGATCTGATCGGCCTGACCGAGGCGGTGCGCAAACAGCGGCATCGATCGATCTACACGCTCGAAGCGCATCTCAACTATCTGCATGAAATCAAACTAGGCACGCAGGTTCGCGTCGACATGCGCATGCTCGGCTACGACGCGAAACGTATGCATGTCTACTTCGAAATGTTCGCGCTGGCCCCGACGCAAAGCGAACGTATCGGCCCCGTGGCCGCGGGCGAGCAGATGCTGCTGCACGTCGATACCAGCGGACCGCGCGGCGTCGCTTTCGATCCCGACGTCAAAGCGCGCGTGCAAGAACTTGCGCAAGCTCATGCGGCATTGCCGCCGGCGCGTTTCGCGGGGCGTGTGATCGCTTTGCCGTGCGCAGCGCAACCGCAAACGCCACCCGAACGGAGTGACCGTGCTTGAGCCGGAAATCGCCGCTACTGGGAAACAGGCGGGACGACCCGCTACGCGACGACGCGCGCGTGTTCGTCGAACGGATTTGCGAGGCTGACGGAGATACCCGGCTGCTGATCGGCACGGGGCTCGTATATGGAAGCTGGGGTGCGCTTGAAACTAGCCCCGGCGTGCGGGCGATGCACAGGGCTGTATGCGATTTTCTTCGCGAACAGACTCACCGTTAGCGCGGCGATACGAACCGCCGCGCCCCGCCGCGTTATCGCGGCTCAACGATTGCGGTCGCTGCGCCACTGCGCAAACGTGACGAGATCGACGCCGACCTCCGCCGGCTCGATGCGGGTCCAGCCGAAGAACGCGTCGTCCCAGCCGGGAATGCTTTGGGGCTTCAGCGACCGGAACTTCATGCCGGAACGATACGCGAGGTCCGGCCAGAACAGCGGCATCACCTCGCGCGTGGCGAGCTGGCGCAGCAGATCGGACGGACCACCCTCGTCGGCGACGATCTCGCCCTGCGAGATCCAGTCGTTCTCGGCCCACGCGACAAACACGCTCGGGTTGCCCGCGGCGTCGAACATCAGGATCACGTTCTGGTCAGGCCGCCAGTAATACTCGACGATGCCCTGAGCGGCCACCACTTCATCGATCACCTTGCGCGTGCGCGGATCGCAGTAGGTCATGCCGTTTTCGCCGAGGGCGAGCCAGCCCGACTCCCCGCAATGGCGGCTCTTCGCGTCCTTCAGGAAATGCGTGAGGCGATTGGCCGAATCCGCGTCGGTCTTGCGCAGGTACAGGTCGACGATGCCGGCGTTGAACGCCTTCACCGCGACGGTTTCATCGGCGACACCGGTGAGCAGCACCTTCGCGCAACGCAGATGCGAGATCGACGACAGAAACTCGACGCCGCCGATGCCCGGCATGTCGTAGTCGACGACGACCGCCGCCACTTCCTCGAAGCGCGACGGCCGCGCGACGATGTCGCGCTCCGCCGAGGTCTCGACGAAGCGCTCGACGCCCGGCTCGCTCAGACACGCCGATGCCGCCGCGAATTCGAGCGAATTCTCGCGCGCGTGCTGGCGGATATAGTTGAGCGCCGCTTGCGGGCGCGTGAAAAACAGGTTCGTGTACGTGCCCGGGAAAAACCGGCGGAGCGCATCGAGGTAGCTGTCGTTGTCGTCGACGAAAACCACCGTGGACGGATAAAAAACGGGAGGTCGAATAAAGTTGTTCATTATCTTCACGTGTTTCCCACGCCGCCGCGAACGCCACGGACCGACCGGTCGTTCTGGCGTCTCGCAAAGCGACTGCCCAAGGAATGCCGGGCGATGTCTCGCCCGCGGGTCCGCATGATCAATGGGTTCTTGTCGCTACTTCCGGTCACCGCCTGCCGTCGCCGCGGTCGACGCGTTTTCACGCGTCCCGGTGGCGCAGTTTGGCGGGCCCGCCGGCGTGTGGATCGTGAGCCAGTCGCTGCAAGTCACTTTTACACGCCGGATCATCGAACCGGGGCTGCCGGTCGTCTGCAACGGTTCGTATAGTACAGGCTCCACGCATCGGCGGCACAACTTAAATCGCTTTCCTGCAGACGCCTGTCGCGCAAATGCGGCGCACATAATTGGTCGAAAAAGAAAGGCGCAATAACCGGAAAAAATGTCCGTTTCCGGCGTGGCGACGAATGGCGATAACGGCAACCGTGCGCCGTTTTGGTGCCAGCTCCATTCGGACATCAACCATCGTGTTGCGCCGCAATATGCGGGCGAAAAGCGTCGCTGGAGATATGGTCGTTTATCATCAAGCCATCGTAGTTGCTTAGTGGTTGTTGCTTAGATATGACGAATACCGGCAAGTTGATGATAGTCGGGCTGCTCGTGGTCGATGCGGGCGTCGCGGGCTACCTCCTTTACCCCAGGGACGATCAGGCGCCGGCCGTGACCGGCGCGGTGACCCGCAGCGTCACCGGCGAGGTGGAATCGGAACCGCAGACCGACACGACGCGCGCCGCCGGCGCCAGCTTGATGCCGGCGCAACCGGTGAGCCCGCCCGCACCGCGCGCGGACATCGCGAACAACGCCGCGATCGCGCCGCAATCGGCGCTTCCGCAGACGGAGTCGGCTGCTCCGGCGCCGGCACCGGCCCAGGCAATCGCGCCCGCACCGGCCCAGGCGATCACCCCGGCCCCTGCTCCCGCCCCATCGCTGCCCGCAACAGCGGCCGCGCCCGCGCCGGGCGTCACGCCCGATTCGGGCCAGTCCGCGAGCGGCCGCATCGATAACACGACGCCGGCCGCGGCCAATCCGGCCGCAGTCGCGCGCGCACCCTCGAAACCGCAGCCGTACGCCCAGCAAAAAGCCCAACCGAGGCCGCAATACGGGCCGCGCGTCGACCAGACCCAGGCGCGCCGGCGCGACGAAACGCATCCGAATGGCTCCAATCCCGTCGCCGCGATGCTGACCGACCAACTGGTCAAGGAATCGGCGAAACCCGATCCGTCGCTGCCGATGCCGCCCGGCGTCACCGTGCCGACGCCGTCTGCCAATGCCCCCGCGGCTGGCGCGGGTAGCGGCCGCGGCACGAACCCGGTCGGCTCGGCGATGACCGATCAGCTCGTGCGCGAATCGTCGAAAGTGACACCGACGCCGCCAGCGGCGCAGCCGCCGATCCTCAAGCCCTGAGCCGCGCCGGCCACTCCGCGCCTACGGCCGTGACGCCACCTCGTCGAGGTGCGCAAGCAGATCGGCCGGATCGTCATAGACGCGCAACGCCCCCGCGCGCTCCAGTTCCTCGGTGCCGTAGCCACCCGACAGCAGGCCAACGCCGAGCGAACGGCAGCGGCGCGCGGCAAGCATGTCCCAGATGCTGTCGCCGACCACGACCGTGTGCTCGATCGGCACGCCGAGCCGCTCGGCCGCGGCGAGGAACAGGTCAGGATCGGGCTTCGCGTATTTGACGTCGTCGCGCGTGACGACGACCGCCTTCGCCGGATCGACGCCGAGCGCCGCCAGATTCAGCGCGGCGGTTTCCATCCGCCCGCTCGTCGCGACGGCCCATGGCGTGCCGGCCTGCGTCAGCGCATCGAGCAGTTGGCGCGCGCCCGGCAGCGGGCAAACCTGGGCGCGCATGCGCTGATAGGCGGCCGCATGCGCGTGCCGCAGCCGTTCGGCGCGTTCGACGCTGATCTCGCCGTGGGTCTCCCGCAGCAACTGGTCCGTGAACAGGCCGCCGCTCATGCCGATCTTGCGATGGATGCGCCAGACCGATAGCGGGATCCCCTCGCTGTCGAGCGCCTCTTTCCATGCCAGCACGTGCTGATAGACGCTGTCGACGAGCGTGCCGTCGAGGTCGAAAAGAAAGGATGTCTGGATACGCATGCCGGCCTCCGGTGATGATGGGTTCGGTCACTATGCCATGTGTCGATGAAGCGGCCAGGACGGCTGGACTCGTTTCAGGGCGCTCCGGCATCTGTACGATTTGCGCGAATCACCACAGTTTCGCGCGTTCTTGCGGCTATTTCGCCCCGCCCCCTCCCGACGCCAGCCGGAACACGGTAAGCTTCGGCCCCTCGTTGTTTGCGTCGTCAACCGTTTTTTGAAAAATCCCCGCCTGATTTCCCCGCTGGACGAATGGAGCGCGTTTTCCGCGCCCCGCATCTGGCCCGAGCACGCTGCGTGCTCGCGGCTGATTCTCCAAATCATCCGGTAGCCCGCGCCGAATTGTCGGCTCGCAGTCATTCGCAATAAACAGCGGGGAAATAACCGGCATTTTTCTATTTTCGCAATAACGCGATATCGCAAGCGTAATACGCGCGCGCCGCCATCCGGCGAAGCGCGCAACGAGCCCAATTCAGTCCAAAAACACGTTTGTTAATCAAGGAATTCGCGATGAAAAAGACCCTGTTCGCCGCGGCGCTGTGTGGCGCCTTCACGATCCCGGCGCACGCTCAAAGCAGCGTGACGCTGTACGGCCTGATGGACGCCGGCATCGTCTACACGAATAGCCAGCTTGGCCACAGCAACTGGCAGCTCGCGAGCGGCACCACGCAGAACACGGTGTTCGGCCTGAAGGGTTCGGAAGACCTCGGCGCGGGCCTGCACGCGGTCTTCAAGCTCGAACAGGGCTTCATGATGAACAACGGTGCGCAGGCCTTCGCCGGCAGCGCGTTCGGCTCGCAGGCGTGGGTCGGCCTGCAAAGCGATACCTACGGCACGCTCACGTTCGGCCGCCAGTTCGACGTGATGAACGATGCCGTCGGTCCGCTGACAGCGGCCTACAACACGTGGGGCGGCAGCCTCGCCGCGCATCCGTTCGAGAACGACAATCTCGCTGCGAACTCGGTCGTGATCAACAACTCGGTCAAGTACGCGAGCCCGCTGTACCGCGGCCTGACGTTCGAGACGATGTACTCGTTCAGCAACAAGGCGGGCGACTTCGCGAACAACCGCACGTACGGCTTCGGCCTTTCGTACGCGCAGGGCCCGCTGAATCTGGCGGCCGGCTACCTGCAGTTCAACAACGCGGGCAACGGCACCGGCGCCGTGACCGCCGGCGACACCAGCGCGAACTTCATCGCCGAACGCCAGCGCGTGTGGTCGCTCGGCGGCAACTACACGTTCGGACCGGCAACCGTCGGCCTCGTCTGGAGCCACACGCAGATTGACAACGTCGCGGGCGTGTTCTCGTTCGGCACCGGCAGCTATCTCGGCGCGGCCGGCGACGCCACCGGCACGCTCGGCGGCTCGCTGCGCCTCGACAACTACGAGGTCAACGCGAAGTACGCGCTGAGCCCGGCCTGGAGCGTGTCGGGTGCGTACACCTTCACGCATGGCGCGTATAACGGCTCGTCGCCGGCATGGAACAGCGCGATGCTGCAGACCGACTACGCGCTCAGCAAGCGCACCGACTTTTACCTCGAAGGCGTGTACCAGAACGCGCACGGCGCGCCGGCCGATTCGGTGTTGTCGCACGCGATGATCAACACGCTGTCGCCGTCGTCGACGAATACGCAGGTCGCGGTGACGGTGGGCATGCGTCACGCGTTCTGATGCTGCGCGGCGCGGGCGTGGGTGGCCGCGTGGGTGCGATGCCCTCACGACGGCGCCGCCGCGATCACCCGCGACGCGAGCGCATGATGCTGGCCGCGTCGCGAGCGGATCGCGTGAATCTCCTCGATCACGCCGTCCGCGCGGCCGAGCCAGCGCAAGCCCCTCAATAGCGTGAGATCTTCGGCGCCGAGCTCCGCGAGCGGAAACACGCCGAGCCCGCGCGCCGCGAACACCGCCATCAACGCGCTGTCCTCGAATTCGCCGACGACGCGCGGCCTGATTCCCTGAGCCTCGAACCATCGGTCGAGCCGCGCGCGCAGTGCGCCGTGGCGGGTCGGCAGCAGCACGGGCAGCTCCGCGAGACAGTGCGGGAAGCCGTCGCGCGCCGCTTTGCGGACGATCTGCGCGGGCCCGTACCAGTCGACCGGCGAGCCCGCGACGCGCTGGCTCAGCACGCGCAGGTCCGCCCCGTGCGGTGCCGGCTGACAGGCGAGCACCAGATCGAGCCGATGCAGCGCGAGCTCCGACAACAGCTGCGCGGGCTCGCCCTCGTGACACAGCAGCCTGAGCGACGGCGTGGCCAGCACCGGCGCGAGCAACGCATGGGCGGCGAGTTTCGAAATCCCATCCGACAGACCGACCGCGAGCCGCACCGATTCCGTGCCGCTCGCTTCGCGCATCTCGTCGAGCAACGCCTCGCCCAGCTGGAAGATCTGCTCCGCGCGATCGAACGCCTGCTCGCCGGCCTCGGTCATCGTGACGCCGCGCCCGGCCGGCTTCAATAGCTGGCGCCCGAGCGCTTTCTCGAGTTCGCGCACCTGCGCGCTGATCGTCTGCACGGCCATGTCGAGCCGGCCGGCCGCGCGCGCGAAGCCGCCCTCCTTCACGACGATCCAGAAGTAGTATAGGTGACGATAGTTGAGCATACGGATCCGATACTTCGAAAAAACCGAAACGTCGTTCAGGTTATCACTGGTTCATTCGAACCGCGAACAGGCCCATCATGGCTGTTCCGCCGCTCGCGGCGCACCCGGTTGCCCCACCTCATGGACTCCCTGTTCGCACTCGTTGCCGATCCCGCCGCCTGGGCCGCGCTCGTCACGCTGATCGTGATGGAGATCGTGCTCGGCATCGATAACCTGATCTTCATTTCGATCCTCAGCAACCGCTTGCCGGAAGCACAACGCGCGCGCACGCAGCGCATCGGGCTGCTGCTCGCGCTGGTGATGCGGCTGCTTCTGCTCAGCACCGTCGCGTGGATCGCGAAGCTGACCGCGGTCGCGTTCACGCTGTTCGATCATGGCTTTTCGTGGCGCGATCTGATCCTCGTCGCCGGCGGCCTGTTCCTCGTGTGGAAGGCGACCACCGAAATCCGCCAGCATCTGATCCCCGATGACGAAGCCGCCGCGAAAACCAGCTCGACCGCGCAGCTGACCGTGGCGGCCGCGATCGGCCAGATCATCGTGCTCGACATCGTGTTTTCGGTCGACAGCATCATCACCGCGGTCGGCATGACCGAGCACCTGCCGATCATGTTCGCCGCGGTGATCGTGTCGATCATGGTGATGCTGTTCGCGGCGCAGCCGCTCGCGCGCTTCATCGATCGCAATCCGACCATCGTGATGCTGGCGCTGAGCTTCCTGCTCGTGATCGGCATGACGCTGATCGCCGATGGTTTCGGCTCGCACGTGCCGAAGGCCTATATCTATGCGGCGATGGCGTTCTCCGCGTTCGTCGAGTCGATGAACATGCTCGCGCGGCGCGCGAAAACCAAACGTCTGGCCAGCAACGAGGAGTGATGCCGTTATGAAATGCCCAGTCTGCAAAACGACCGATCTGCTGATGACCGAGCGCCGCTCGATCGAAATCGACTACTGCCCGGACTGCCGGGGCGTCTGGCTCGATCGCGGCGAGCTGGACAAGCTGATTGCGCAGGATGACGTCGACGGCTCGCGGCGCGGCGAGCGTGCCGTTGTGAGCGAGCGGCAACGTTACGAGGAGGGTCGCGATGAGCATCGCGGGTACAGAAAGAAGCGCTCGATTTTCGATGTGTTCGATTTCGACTGAACGCTTCGGCGCCTGGGTGCAAGCAACTGCCAGCCGCCGCTAGCGCGTTAGCGCGCCTTCTTGCGAGCGCCTTTGCCGGTCGTCGCGGCGCGCGGCGCTTCCTTCTCGACCGGCGCGCCGCCGTTCATCTGCTCGAGCCACGACAGCGTATCGACATAGGACAGAAACTGCTTCAGATACCCCGGCGACAGCTCGCGCATCAGCGACAGCGCGCGATGCACGAGGCTGCTCGAATTCAGCGGCCCCGCGTTGCTGCCGGGCACCTGTGCGAGCGACTGGCGCAGCTGCTTTTCGGTGCGGACTTTCGACCAGACTTCGCGGAAGTAGTCGACCGCCGGCAGTTCGGGATAGGCGGCGGCGTGCGGAGCATCGGCGCGCGCGTGGTGGCGGCCGAGATGTTCGATCAGCGCCGCGAGCGTGGCGTCGCCGGCTTCATCGGTTTGGCCGGAGGCGGCTTGCGACGCACTCCCGGCCGCAGCGGCACGCTCGACCACGTCCGCATATTCGGCCAGTAGTCCCGACAATCGTTGCCCGAGCACTCGACGCGTCTCGCCGCTGTGCTGCGCGGCGCGCCGCGCAAGCGCGTCGAGCAGATGAAAGCGCATCGGATCGAACCGATCCGCCCCACTCGCGCGCCATGCATCGAGCGTCGCGCGAGCCGCCTGGATCGCGTCGTCGTCGGTCATGGCGTCGGCGTCACGCCCGTTCTCAAGCACCGGACTTCTCCGCTGCCGCCGCACCCGACGGACGCGGCACCGGCGCGATTTCGACGCGGCGGTTTTTCGCGCGGCCGGGTTCGTCGGAATTCGGACTGACCGGCTGCTCGGAGCCGAACGCCGCCGCAAACACCGACGACGCCGGCACGCCCTCGTCGATCAGCGTGCGCGTGACCGTCAACGCGCGCTGCGCCGACAGCTCCCAGTTATCGGCGAAGCGTCGGTTGCCTTCGCGCAGGCGTTGATCGTCGGTGAAGCCGCTGACCATCAGGATCTGGTCGCTCGCGCGCAGATACGCGGACAGCGGCCCGGCGAGACTCTTCAGCAGCGCGCGGCCCTCGGGCTGCAATTGGGCGGAATTCAGCGCGAACAGCACGTTGCCGCTAATGCCGATGCGGCCATTGACGAGCGTCACGCGGCCCGCCGCGAGCGGTCCCGCGAGCGCCTGCTCGAGCGTCTTGCGGCGCTGCGTTTCGGCCTGGCGCTGCTTGACCTCCTGCTCGAGCTTGCTCGACAGTTCGAGCTGCACGCCGATCACGCTGACCAGAATCAGCACGAACGCGCCGACCAGCACCGACATCAGATCGCCGAACGCGGCCCAGATCGGCGCGGATGTTTCCACGCCGCCGTCGATGTCCTCGCTCATACCGCGTCGGCTCCGGCGGTCGCGCGCTGCGCGGCCAGCAACTGCAGGTCTTCGACGATCTGCTTCTGCGACATCACGCTGAGGTCGACCACGTCGCGCGCCTGCGCGACGTAGTACGCGAGCTGTTCGTCGCTGCGCGCAAGCGATTTATCGAGCGCCGCTTCGATCCGTTCGAGATGCGCGACGAGCTTGTCGTTCGCTTCGCCGAACATGCGTACGGCCGCACCGAATGCTTCGCCGAGGCTCGCGACTTCGACCGCGCTGCCGGTGACCTGCGCGGCGACCGTGCCGAGCTTGCCGGTCTCGTGCTCGAGGTGCTCGGTGAAGCGATTGCCGACCCGTTCGAGCAGATCCGCCGACGTCGAAACCAAGCCATCGACGGCCGTGCGCTGTTCGGTCGACGCGTGATTGACCGCGTCGAGCAGCGTTTCCAGCGTGGCGAGCAGACGACTGCGCTCGTCCAGCATCGCGGTGTCGCGGACCATGCTGTCGGAGAGCCTCTGGCGCAGTTCCGCGACGACTTCGGCAGCAACCTTCGGCGCTTCCGAGGCCGCCTGCACGAGGCGCTCGATTTCGGCGATCGTCGCGTTGGCATGCGTTTGCGTCTGCGCGGAGATATCGCGTGCGGTTTGCGCGAGTGCGTCGCAGATTTGCTGCTGACGGGTCGCCGTTTGCGAACCCGTTTGCTGCCATTGTTCGTTGAGCTTCGCTGTCATCGAACCGAGCGCTTCGGTCCATGCGGCGAAGCGCTGTTCGTCGCGCGCGGCGAGGTCGGCTTGCAGGTTCGCCGCCGCCTTCGGTGCTTCGGCCGCGGCCTGCACCAGTCGATCGATCTCGGTGATCGTCGCGCTGGCATGCGTTTGCGTTTGCGCGGAGATATCGCGTGCGGTTTGCGCGAGTGCGTCGCAGATTTGCTGCTGATGACTTGCGGCCTGCGAACCCGTTTGCTGCCATTGTTCGCTGAGCTTCGCTGTCATCGAACCGAGCGTTTCGGTCCATGCGGCGAAGCGCTGTTCATCTCGTGCGGCGAGTTCGGCTTGCAGGTTTGCCGCCGCCTTCGGTGCTTCAGCCGCTGCCTGCACCAGTCGATCGATCTCGGCGATCGTCGCGCTGGCATGCGTTTGCGTCTGCGCGGAGATATCGCGTGCGGTTTGCGCAAGCGCGTCGCAGATTTGCTGCTGATGGCTTACAGCTTGCGAACCCGTTTGCTGCCATTGTTCGTTGAGCTTTGCAGTCATCGCACCGAGCGCTTCGGTCCATGCGGCAAAGCGCTGTTCGTCACGCGCGGCGAGTCCGGCTTGCAGGTTTGCTGCCGCCTTCGGCGCTTCAGCCGCCGCTTGCACCAGTCGATCGATTTCGGCGAGCGTCGCGCTGGCATGCGCTTGCGTCTGCGCGGAGATATCGCGGGCTGTTTGCGCGAGCGCATCGCAGATTTGCTGCTGATGGCTGGCGGCCTGCGAACCCGTTTGCCGCCACTGTTCGCTGAGCTTCGCCCCCATCGCATCGAGCGCGTCGGCCCATGCGCCCAAACGCTGCTCGTCGCGCGCGCTCAGTTCCGTCTGCAAGTTCGTATGCGAGCTGCCGACCGCGCCCAGCAACGCCGCGGCATGCTGTTCGAAGGTCGCGGCGGCGCGCGCCAACGCCTGCTCGTTGTTGGCGGCGAGTTTGTCGCCCGTGCTCTGCTGCTGCGCCAACGCGTCGCCCCAGGCCTGCGACATGCCGCTCGCCGTCGCTTCGAGCCGCGCGGACACGCCGTCCAGCAACGCGGCCGAGCGCTGTTCGAACGCTTCGGCGACGCGTTCGACCGAAGCGCGCTGCTGCGCGGCCAACTCGTCGCTAGCCTGCCGATGTCCGGCCAGCGCGTCGTTGCAAATCTCGGCGACGTTCGCGCTGGTCGCCGCGAAGCCACTCGACATGCCGTCGAGCTGACGCTGCACCGCTTGAGTCACCACCTCGTGCAACGCGGCGGTTTCGCGGGACAGGCCGGCCATCGTTGCTTCGACGACCGGCTGCAGGGCTCTGCCCGCGGCCTGCGCGCTGCCGGCCACGCTCTCCTTCAGCGACTGCTCGATCACACCGGCCAAACGCAGATAAGCGGCTTCGGTGCGGCCGTAAAACGCGTCGAGGCTCGCGATCTGCCGCTCGTTCGACGCGGCGCTCTGCTGTTCGAGCGCGCTCATCATCGTCTGCAAACGTTCGACCAGCAGCGGCGTCGCTTCGGCCTGGCGCTGCAGCAACCGGAAGCTCTCGTCGCGCTGATGGCTCTGCGAATAGACCCGCAAAGTCGTCGCGATCTTCACGTCGAGCCGTTGCGCCGCTTCGAGCCGCTCGCGGCGGCACAGCGCGGACAGCAGCCCGAGCATCGCCGATGTCGCGACACCCGCGATCGACGTGCCGAACGCGAAGCCCAGCCCCTTGACCGGCGCGGCCAGCGACGCGCGGATCGCCTGCAGGTCGCTCGCGCTCTCCAGCGCAAGGCCGGTGCCGCGCAGCGTCATCGCCATGCCGAGCAGCGTGCCGAGCATGCCGAGCAGCACCAGCAAACCAACCAGATACGGCGTCAGCGCGGGTCCCGGCAAACCGACGCGCTCGCCTTCGACGCGCAGCCGCACGCTATTGCGCAGACTCGGATGGACGGGTTCGAGAAACGCGGCAAGGCTCGCCGGTGGTCCGGACAGTGCGGCGAGCGCGCCGGACAGCGAGGCGGTCGCCTGGCTGTAGCGGCGAAGTTCGAGCGCGCCCAGCACATAGAAGACGCCGATCAGCAGCGTGACGGCCAGCGCGAGCGGATTGGAGACGGCATAGCCGATGGCGATCCAGCACGCCGCGGCGAGCCCCGCGAGAAATACGACGAGATCGATACGATATCTGGACATGGGGTCCCAGTTAGCAGGCGCGAAGAGCTGCGAGCAGCCCTTCGACCGGTTGAAAACGAACATCCAGCTCGGCCAGCAAAACGCTCTGCATGTCCTTGCGGAAGGCGTCGAGCCACGCGTCGGACGCGAGCGGCGCGGCGGCGTTGTTGGCATCCATGGCCTTGGCGAGTCGCGTGGCTGCGGCGCTTGCGTTGACTTGAGCCAAGGGTGACGCCGGCGGCGTGGCTTGAGCGCCGGCCTTGGCTTCGGCTTCGACTGCGGCCGACTGCTGCCGCGTGGTATCGGCAGCGGCGGCAGCCTCGGCCTCTGCTTCCGCCACCCTGCGCTTCTCACCCTCGCGCAAGCGCTCGTAGTGGCCGCCGAGCAAGCCCGGCACCGCGCCGAGCAACGTCCGCTCGCGCTCGCCAAGCGCACGCTCCATCACCGCATCGACAACCGCGAGCCGCGCGAGCGCCGGTGCCTGCGTCGCCAGCAGCGCGCGCAGTCGGCCGCGCAACGTGCCGATCGCCGTTTCCATCGACTGCTGGAGCGCGAGGTAACGCTGTCGGAACACCGCGTAGTCGGCCTGCGTGTCGACGGCCACGCGCGGCGCCGCGATCCGGACGGACGACGGCGACGGGCCACGCCGCCGCGAGCCGGCGAGCACGCTATCGCTGGCGATTGCGCTCACCAGCGAGCGGCGCACGCGCATGCACTCTTCCTCTTCCGCACGACCGAACGCGCGTGCGCCACCAGCGACGGCCGGAGGCTTGCCATCCAGCGCCGACGACAACGCGATCGCGTCGGTCCAGCCGAGCCACTGGCTCAGCCGATCCGCAAGCGATTGGCGCGCTTCGGCGACGTCGGCCTCGCCGAGACGGGCCAGTAAGCGAACGAGCGCGGGCCCGCTGAGGGCGCTGCGCTGAGGGGCTTGCAACATACCACCGGACGCAAAAAAGTCAGCAGTTTACACGCTGACGCATGTGAGTCCGAAGTCGGTCGCTCGATCGTGCGTCGAAAGACAAGGTTTCGCCCGATCGGAGCTGGTCTTAGCGCGTTTTCCCGAGCGCGGTTTTTTGCCGATAGCGAAGCGGGCCTATCCCTGTATAAGATGAAAGCTGGCGCCTCGCCGCGCGCTTGAACGCGGCGCAGCGTCGACAACACACAGAACACACGCAAGGCGGACAGGGAGCATGAAATTCGATACCGTGGTGCTCGGCGCCGGCATCGTCGGGGTATGCGTCGCCGTGCATCTGCAGAAGCGCGGGCGCGCGGTTGCGCTGATCGACCGAAAGCAGCCGGGCAACGAGACGTCGTTCGGCAACGCCGGGCTGATCCAGCGCGAAGGCGTCTATCCGTACGCGTTTCCGCGCGGGCTCGGCACCCTGCTGCGCTACGCGCGCAATCAGTCGCCCGATGTGCGCTATCACGCCGATGCGATGCTCCAGGTCGCGCCTTTTCTGTGGCGCTACTGGCGCAACTCGCATCCGGCGACGCATGCGGAAATCGCGAAGTCGTACGCGACGCTGATCGAGCATTGCGTCAGCGAACATCGCGCGCTTGCCGCCGACGCCGGTGCGAGCGCGCTGCTGCGGCCGATCGGCTGGATCAAGGTGTTTCGTCACGCCGCCGCCCGCGACGCCGAATCCGCGCTCGCCGAACGGTGGCATCGCGAGTACGGCGTCGAGTTCGAAACGCTCGATGCGCCGCGCCTGCAACAGCTCGAACCCGATCTCGACAAGCGCCTGCAAGGCGGGCTGCGCTATCCGCAATCCGATTCGGTCAGCGATCCGAACGCGCTCGTCACTGCGTACGCGCGGTACTTCGAAGCGCTCGGCGGACGGCTCTTCATCGGCGATGCCGATACGCTGCGCGAAGGCTGGCAGGTCGATACGCAGGACGGGGCGATCACGGCCGCGGCGGCGGTGATCGCTCTCGGACCTTGGTCGGATCGCGCGAGCACGCGGCTCGGGTACCGGCTGCCGCTCGCGGTCAAGCGCGGCTATCACATGCACTACGCGCCGCGCCGAAGCGCGCGGCTCAATCATCCGATTCTCGACGTCGAACACGGCTATGTGCTCGCGCCGATGGCGCGCGGCATCCGTTTGACGACGGGCGCCGAGATCGCGCGGCCCGACGCCGCCAAGACGCCGGTGCAACTCGACGCGGTCGAGCCGATCGCACGCACGCTGTTTCCGCTCGGCGAGCGACTGGACGCCGAACCGTGGATGGGACGCCGCCCATGCACGCCAGACATGATGCCGATCATCGGGCCCGCGACGAAACATCAGGGACTGTGGTTCGCGTTCGGCCATGCGCATCACGGTTTGACGTTGGGACCAGTAACCGGGCGGCTGATCGCCGAAATGTTGACCGGCGAGCAGACCTTGGTCGATCCGCGGCCGTTTCGGGTCGAGCGGTTTTAGCCGGATTCGGCATTACGGACACGATCGCCGGTTGCCGAAATCCCTGCTGCGATACCCCGTCAGCCTGTCTCTGCGCTTACAGGCAAAACGTTATTTATCCCCTAAGTAGCATTCTTCATCGCGCAATTATCGCGCATCGCACACTCAACCCCTTCTCCTCGCCCATCTCCCAGAGCGACTCGCGCCAAAATTCCTATTGAGAACGCTTCTCAATTACGGAGTGTTTGCATACAATCCGGACCGCAAACACTTTGTAATAAACATGGAATGCTCGGGTAAGGAAACGAACCTCCGCCCCGGCTTCCCGAACTCGACGGGGATGAACATGAAGTTGCGGTCCGACGATCCGAAGCTCGGCAAAATCAGCACGACACTATGCGGCGTACTGGCCGCCGGCCCCGCCCTCGCGCAGGGCACCACGGCCGCCGCGCCGCCCGAGCGCGAAGGCCAGCTCGCGCCGATTTCCGTGCAAGGCCAGTCGGACGATGGCTTCAAGACCGATCACTCCGCGTCGGTCAAGTTCACCGCGCCGCTCGTCGATACGCCGAAGTCGGTCACCGTGGTTCCCGAGGAGCTGATTCGCAGCACCGGTGCATCGACGCTGACCGAAGCGCTGCGCACCGTGCCCGGCATCACGTTCGGCGCCGGCGAAGGCGGCAACCCGCTCGGCGACCGGCCGTTCATTCGCGGCTACGACGCGCAGGGCAGCACGTTCGTCGACGGCATGCGCGATGTCGGCGCGACCACGCGCGAAGTGTTCAACATCGACAGCATCGAAGTGACGAAGGGTTCGGACGGCGCGTTCGGCGGCCGCGGCGGCGCGGGCGGCAGCATCAACCTGATCACGAAGACCCCGCATCTGGGCACCACCGCCGACGGCAGCGTCGGCCTCGGCACCGACCGCTATCGCCGCTTCACCGCCGACGGCAACTGGCAGATGGCCGACCACGCGGCATTCCGCCTGAACGTGATGAGCCACAACAACGACGTGGCCGGCCGCGACGCGGTCAACAACGAACGCTGGGGCATCGCGCCGTCGTTCACGTACGGTCTCGGCACGCCGACCCGCGTAACCGCGAGCTACTACCACCTGAGCTCCGACGACCTGCCCGACAGCGGCATTCCGTACTACTACACGACGACCAACAAGCCGGCGAGCGTCAGCACGATCTACCCCGCGCCGGTCGATCGCCACAACTTCTACGGCCTGATCGACCGCGACTTCCGCAACACGAGTTCGGATATCGGCACCGTGCGCATCGAACACGACATCAACAGCGATCTGACGATCCGCAACACGACGCGTTACACGAAGTCGAGTCAGGACTACATCTGGACCCAGCCCGACGACAGTCAAGGCAACGTCGTCAACGGCATGGTGTGGCGCCGCGCGAATACGCGCGCGAGCGACGTGTACAGCCTCGCGAACCAGACCGAACTGTTCGGCGAGTTCAGGACCGGCTTCCTGAAGCACAGCTTTACGACCGGCATCGAGTTGTCGCGCGAAACCAGCGTCAACGATTCGTACACGGTGGCGGCCGCCACCGGCGCGATCTGCAGGACCAATGGCATCGGCGCGGCATCGGGCTATAACTGCACGAGTCTCTGGACGCCGAATCCGAACGATCCGTGGGCCGGCTCGGTCAGGCAAACCAACGACCCCAGCGAGCAACGCACCACCACCAAATCGCTCTACGCGTTCGATACGATCGAATTCACGAAACGCTGGCAGGCCAACGTCGGCCTGCGCGTCGACGATTACTCGACCGATCTGCGCAACACCGTCGCCAACGGCGCGACGCGTGTGTCGCGCGACGACACGCTGTTCAACTACCAGCTAGGCCTCGTATTCAAGCCGGCGCCGAACGGCAGCGTCTATGCGTCGATTGCGACGTCGTCGACGCCGGCCGGCGCGCTGCTCGGCCAGGGCAGCGAAACGCAGTCGCTGATGCCGGGCCGTGGCGGTGTCGGTCTGAACGCGGCGCAGTTGTCGCCGGAAAAGAACCGCAGCATCGAAGTCGGCAGCAAGTGGAACGTGCTCGACAACAAGCTGTCGCTGACCGGCGCGCTGTTCCAGATCGACACGACCAATGCGCGCGTGACCCTGCCGGACAACAGCTACGCGATGGTCGGCAACAAGCGCGTGCAGGGCTTCGAATTCGGCGTGGCCGGTCAGCTGACCAGCAAGTGGCAAGTGTTCGGCGGCTATTCGTATCTGAAGAGCGAATTGCGCAACAACGGCAAGACCACCGCCGATAACGGCCATCAGTTCCCGAACACGCCGAAGAACAGCATCACACTGTGGACCAACTACGACGTGCTACCGAAGTTCACGATCGGCGGCGGCGCGTTCTATATGTCGCAGGTGTATGGCGATACTGCGAATCTGCGGGCGGTGCCGTCGTACTGGCGCTTCGACGGCATGGCGACGTATCGCGTGAACAAGCACGTCGATCTGCAACTGAACGTGCAGAACATGTTCAACCGCACGTATTACGACCAGGCGTACGCGGCGCACTACGCGTCGATCGCCCCGGGCCGCTCCGCGTTCCTGACGCTCAACGCGCACTACTGATGCCGCGCGCGATGAACGAGGTCACAGTCCGTGCGCTCGCCAGCGTGTCGCGCGATGAACTCGCCGCCATCCTCGCGGGGCCGCCCGAGCGTGCCGCCGCATGGGTCGCGGCGGCCGCGCGCAACGGCATCGTCGAGGCGCAGGCCGTGTACGGTCAGTACCTGCTCGACGGTCACGGCCTCGAGCGCGACATCGACGAAGCGTTCGTCTGGTTCCGGCACGCGGCGCGGCGCGATCATCCGATGGCAATGAACATGCTCGGCCGCTGCTACGAACATGGCTGGGGTACCGCCGCGTACGCGCCGGTCGCCGTGTACTGGTATCGGCTCGCCGCGCGGGCTGGGCTCGACTGGGGCATGTACAACTATGCATCGGCGTTGGCGCTGGGTCATGGCATCGAATGCGATCGCGGGCGGGCATTGCGGTGGTTCCGGCGCGCGGCCGAACTCGGGCACGCGAAGTCGCTGAACTTCGTTGGCAGCTTTTACGAGGACGGCTGGACGGTCGATGCGGATGCGGATCTCGCACTCGACTACTATCGACGCGCCGCGCAAGGCGGCGACTTTCGCGGGCAATTCAACTATGCGCGGCTGCTAGCGGAACGTGGCGAAATCGCCGAAGCGTTGCAATGGTTGCAGCGGGTGCCGCGCACTGCCACGGCCGCGTTTATCGTGAAGATGCAGGGATGGCTGGCGGCTTCTCCCATCGCCGCTTTCCGCGCGCTCGAACGGAGCATTGCCGCAAGCGCGAATGCGCCCCCCAGCGCAAACACGCAGATCAACGCCACGCCAAATCTGACGCAGGAGCCGCACACATGATGCTGCATCTGCCAGCCGTACTCAGCAAACAGCAGGTCGCGCATTGCCGCGAAGTGCTCGACGCGGCGCAATGGATCGACGGCAACGCGACCTCCGGCCAGCAATCGGCGCAAGCCAAGCGCAACCAGCAACTGCCCGAAGGCTCGCCTGCAGCGCGCGCGATCGGCGATGCGATTCAGGACGCGCTCGGCCGCAATGCGCGCTTCTTTACGGCCGCGTTGCCGCTGAAAGTCTTCCCGCCGCTCTTCAATCGCTATACAGGCGGCGACGGTTTCGGCACGCACGTGGACAATGCGATCCGCCAGCTGCGCGGTACTGATTTCCGCATCCGCAGCGACCTGTCGGCGACGCTGTTCCTCGCCGAGCCCGACACCTACGACGGCGGCGAGCTTTGCATCGAGGACACCTACGGCGTGCATCGCGCGAAACTGCCGGCCGGCGACATGGTGCTCTACCCCGCTTCGAGCCTGCATCACGTGAGCCCGGTCACGCGCGGCGTGCGCGTCGCATCGTTCTTCTGGATCCAGAGCATGGTGCGCGACGACAGTCAGCGCGCGACGCTTTTTCAGCTCGACAACGACGTGCAGACGCTCGCGGCCGAACGAGGGTCGAACGACGCGACCGTCGTGAGCCTCACCGGCATCTATCACAATCTGCTACGTCGCTGGGCCGACGCCTGATTGACGCAAAGCCACAAGCAAGCGAGCCCAATAAAAAAACGCCGCGGACCAATGGCCCGCGGCGTTCTTTATTCAGCCGGACAAACCTCGATCAGGCCGTCACCGCAGCCCGTCGCGGCGACACTGCCGACACCGCGAAGCTCACGACGATATTCGCGACCAGCGCGATCATGCCGATATACAGCGGATAGTTCTCGTGGCCGAAATGCAGCCCGTACACCGGCTTGAGACCTTGCGAGATCGCGAGGCCCGTGCCGAGCACGATACCGACGAGCCAGCCGAGGAACAGACCGGTCGTGTTCAGACGGCGCGTGTACAGCGTGAACACGATGGCCGGGAAAATCTGCAGAATCCACACGCCGCCGAGCAGTTGCAGATCGATCGCGTACTGCGTCGGCAGGAACACGATGAACAGCAGCGCGCCGAACTTGACGACCAGCGACACGATCTTCGCATTGGCCGCTTCCGCTTGAGGCGTGATGTTCGGCGACACCAGCGGACGCCACAGATTACGCGTGAACAGATTCGCCGCGCCGATCGACATGATCGCGGCCGGCACCAGCGCGCTGATCGCAATCGCGGCGGCCGCGAAACCGACGAACCACGACGGGAACAGCGTGCCGAACAGGGTCGGCACCACGTCGCTGGCCGACTTCACGTTCACGCCCGCGGCGATCGCCATATAGCCGAGCAGAGCGATCAGGCCGAGCAGCACCGTGTAGGCGGGCAGGAAGATCGCGTTCTTGCGCACCGTCTTCGCCGACGCCGACGACAGCACCGCCGTCATCGTATGCGGATACATGAACGCGGCGAGCGCCGAGCCGAGCGCGAGCGATGCGAACGCGGTGTACTGATTCGGCTTCAGCAGGATGCCGGTCGCGCCGCCCTTCGCCTGGAAGTGCGCGTCGGCCAGTTCGAACACGTGCCCATAGCCGCCGAGCTTCACCGGGATCAGCCATACCGCCGCGATCACGACGATATAGATCATGATGTCCTTGACGAACGCGATCATCGCCGGCGCGCGCAGGCCGCTCGCATACGTGTAGAGCGCGAGGATCACGAACGCGACGATCAACGGCAATTCGCCGCTGACGCCGAGCCCTTTGATCACCACCTGCATGCCGACCAGCTGCAGCGCGATATACGGCATCGTCGCGACGATGCCGGTCAGCGCGATGGCCGCCGGGAACCACTTGCCGCCGAACTCGCCGTGCACGTAGTCGGCCGCGGTGATGTGGTTCTTCGCGTGCGCCACCTTCCACAGCTTCGGCATCACCGCGAACACGAACGGATAAACGATGATCGTGTACGGCAGCGCGAAGAAGCCATAGGCACCCACCGAGTAGACGAGCGCCGGGACCGCGATCACCGTATAGGCGGTGTAGAAATCGCCGCCGACGAGGAACCACGAAATCACCGTGCCGAATTGCCGGCCGCCGAGACCCCACTCGTGCAGTTGTGTCAGATCGCCGCGTTTCCAGCGCGCGGCAAAAAAGCCGATCACCGTGACGAGCACGAAGAACGCGATGAAGACCGTCATCGCCACCGGGTTCACAGGAATCTGATCGCTCATTTGATACCTCGATACACGATGTAAATCAGCAGCGAGGTCAACGGCACCCACAGAAACTGATACCAGTAGAAGAACGGAAAGCCCGCGAGCGACGGATGCGTGTCGTTATAGAACGGCAGCCACAGCAGCGCGATATAAGGGATCAGCAAAATGAGCCAGAGCCATGAACGGCCGGCCGAGGGGGAGGTCTCCACGAACGTCTCCTGAGTATTATCGACAGCACGCGCGATGGCTCGTGGCCCGACGCGCGGATGCCCGGTTGCCTGAGGTCAGGCGGGAAATCGGGAACGTCGCAAACTCGCTCGCCAAGCCTCACGCAGCGCGGTATGCGACGGGCATGTAGTATTCGCCTTCACGCGCTTCCTTACAAGCGCGCAACTACGTAAGCCTTCTACGTAATAATACGTAGCCCGTTGACTGGTCTTTTTCAACGATGAAACTCAAAGCGAAGATTGTGCTGCTCGCGATCGTGCCCTTTCTGGTGGCGATCGCCAGCATCGAGACCGGCGTGCGCCGTGAAGCGACGGCGCTCGCCGAGCGGCAGCACGCGACCACCCAGGCCGCCTACATGGCCAGCAAGGAGGTCGAGCTCAAGCACTACGTCGAACTCGCGACCACCGCGATCGCGCCGCTCTATGAAGCCGGCGGCGACAACGCGCGCGATGACGCGCTGCTGCGCACCCGCGCGCTCGCGGTGTTGGAGAAGATGAATTTCGGCGAGGACGGCTACTTCTTCGTCTACGACATGCACGGCCGCACGCTGATGCATCCGCGCGAGCCGAATCTGGTGGGCCAGGATCTTTGGTCGTTGCGCGATAGCCAGGGCACGCCGACGATCCAGCAACTGCTCGCCGCAGCCGCGCGCGGCGGCGGCTACGTGCGCTATCTGTGGCATCGGCCGTCGACCGGCAAGGAGGAGTCGAAACTCGGCTACGTGGTGCCGCTCGAACGCTGGGGCTGGATGCTCGGCACCGGCATCTATCTCGACGACGTCGACACGGCGCTCGCGCATATCGACGCCGAGGCCGCGGCCAATATCGATCGCACGATGAAATGGATCGACGCGATCGCGGTGGCCGGCCTCGCGGTCATCGCGCTGTGCGCGCTGGTGCTGAACGTAACCGAATATCGCAGCGCCGACGCGAAGCTGAAGCGGCTCGCGCAGCAGGTCGTCGAGTCGCAGGAAAACGAGCGCGCGCGCCTGTCGCGCGAATTGCACGACGGCATCAGCCAGATGATGGTGTCGGTGAAGCTGCTGCTCGAATCGGCGCTTGCGCGGCTCGAACGCGGCGACGCGCGCGTGCCCGCCGCCGAGGCCGCGTTGTCCACCGGACTCGCGCGACTCGGCGATACGCTGCGCGAAGTCCGGCGCATCTCTCATGCGCTGCGCCCGTCGATGCTCGACGATCTCGGCGTCGCCGCCGCGCTCGAACAGCTGACGCGCGAACTTGGCGACGAGTCCGGCATCGCGATCGGCTTCACGCAGATCGCGCACACGCATGCGGCCACCTTGCCCGATACCGTCAACACCGTGCTGTTTCGCATCGCCCAGGAAGCGCTGACGAACATCGTGCGACATGCGCAGGCGTCGAGCGCGGCGCTGGCGCTCGAAGTCTCGCGCGATGCGGTCACACTGACGATCTCCGACAACGGCCGCGGCTTCGATGTGACCGAAGCATTCGTCGGCGGACGCGAAGGTGTCGGCCTGCGCAACATGCGCGAACGGCTCGAAGCGCTCGGCGGCACGCTATCGTTGAACTCGGAGGCAGGACACACCGTCGTCGCCGCGCGCGTGCCGTTGCCGACGACGCATGTCACGGCGCCGCCCCTGCAGGAACTCTCTTCATGAACGACACGACCTCTCCTTCCGTCGCGCGTCTGCTGCTCGTCGACGATCATCCGCTGGTGCGCGACGGCTTGCGCGCACGCCTCGAAGCCGTGCGTCATTTCGAAGTGGTCGGCGAAGCGGGCGACGCGCAGGAAGCGCTCGCACTGGCCGAAAGTCAGTCGCCGCATCTGGCGCTGATGGATGTCGGCATGAAAAGCGGCATGAACGGCATTGCGTTGGCCGGCCTTTTTCATGAGCGTTTTCCGGCGATTCGCGTGCTGATGCTGTCCATGCACGACAACCTCGAATACGTGACGCAAGCGGTGCGCGCGGGCGCGAGCGGCTACGTGCTGAAGGATTCGCCGGCGCTCGAAATCATTCAGGCGATCGGCGCGGTGCTCGACGGCAAGACGTTCTTCAGCGCGGAGTTGAGCGCGCGGCTGATCCAGGCGTCGGCGACGCAATCGCCGGTCGAACGTTTGACGCCGCGCGAGCGCGACATTCTCGACGCGCTTGCCGAGGGACTGTCGAGCAAGCAGATCGCGCAGCGCACCGATCTTTCAGTGCGAACCGTGGAGACGCATCGACTGAATCTGAAGCGCAAGCTCGATATCGAAGGACAAGCCGAATTGATCAAGTTCGCGGTCGAGAATCGGCGCAACAAGCGTTGAGCTTCGCGGGCGCGCGATAATGGTCGCTCCACACCTGGAGCGACCACAGCATGAAACGCGTGTTCGGACTGAGTCTCGCCACCCTGATGCTGTGCGCGGCCACGGCTCGCGTTTCCGGTGAACCGGCAGCGCGCGTCAATCGCGGCCACGATCCATTCCTGCAGATCTCCAAAGCGATTGCCGATTGCCCGACACCGCTCGGCCCATTCGAAACCGAAAAGGAATGGCTCGACGATAGCCATTACCGCATTGAACGCGGCAATAGCTGCTGGATCGAGGGCCGTTGCCGTTTGCCAAATGCGTATCTATACGACGCGGAAATTGCCGAGAGCGTGCAACGGCGTCTCGCGAATCTGAACGTCGCGACGCACTGGCGCGAACAATCGACTCTGTGGCTCACGCTGCAACGCCGTTTCATTTACGTCGAAGGCTGTGTCGCGCCTGGCTTCGACAAGAAGACTTTCCTCGGCGAACTCGCGAAAACGGCGGACGTGGAGCGCGTAATCGACAACACGATCACCGATCCTCACGCCGCGCGGTTGCCGTACCGCACCCAGGCGGACCCGGACAAGCCGGTGTTGGACCCGGGCAATTAATACGCTAACCTTACGTCCAGGTACGTCTGGGAAGAGTCACAGGAATCGACACCTCCACCCGCGAAGTGGAGACGCTCGCACATTTGAAGACGACCGCCACAAAGATGCCGGAATGCCCGGGAGGCCTTGCCGGGCAAAAGGGAGCAGGATCGCACTGCCGGCTCCAATGCCCCGCCAGTTTTGACTCGTACAGTTACGGATCGTCCCCTACCGAATGATCCTACCCATTTTTCCCGCCAGATCGCTTGCGACCGACTCGGCCTGATTTTCTGGTGCAGCATGGATCGGGAGTAGAAGCATTCCCACTCAATTAACAACCGCCTGCCGCAAACCCAACGCTGGGCCTGTGACTCGGGTCCCATCGCGCCCCTCTGATACCGTCAGCGATATCAGCTCCCGCCCGGCACTCAACGGCCTTAGGTGGGCCGCATCGGAAAATCAGCGCCGCCCGCTTAAGAAAGATCGTCTAAGCCATGCATTTCCAGATGACTTCGGAGGTTGATACCGTCAGGTCACGGTGCTCAACTGAGACCGCCAGCGGCTGCTCGGCCAATGCAGACGCTCAGGTGTTGGCATTGGTCGGTCAGCTTCGGAACACTCTCCGGCCATTCGCATCTCAGCGGTCGTGAGTGACGCGTCTCGCAGTCGCCAACGCGTACTTCCGACGCTGGAACGGTCATCCGGTACCGTCACTTGTTTGCATCGGAGCAACTGATCTCAATCTACGAGAATCTGGCCCATTGCGCAGGTAAGATTAGATGGTCCGCGGATTCAGCGTTCGTCGGACGGGTTCGCCGCAAAACCCCATATGAAGTTCTACGTTACGTGAACATTGACAGTAGGAAAGGATCGCCTGCCCGCGCGTCGACGCCTTCGACCGCGCAGCTGCGACCGGCGTGACGACAGAACGCCCGGCGCGCGTCGTGGAGGGCTGAGGTTCGACGCTACCTGCTCAAAGGTGGCAGGATGCCTTGTTCTTGTAGCGGTTCGACGCTGTTTTCTGGTGCTGGCTGGTCCTCTTCTTTCGAAGGTGGCTCGACGCCCTCCGCGGCGGCCGGCGATATGCCCTTGACCACGACGGGCGGCTCAACTCCCCTCACGGCGGCTGGTGGATGGCTGTCGCCCAAGCCAGGCGCCTCAACGATCGGCACCGGGGCTCTGCGCTGCAGTTCGGTGCTCAGGCCCGTTCCGACGTTCGAGGTGGTGGTGTTCGCACTCTTGAGGACGCCGCGCGCATCGAACAGGAACACCGCCGCCGATGTGTGCGTATCGGACCCACCGACCAGCGATCCGATAATCGGAATGTAGTTTTCGGGGTGCGGCCTCGACGTCACATACGTGTACACGAGCAGCATCGAACCATCGTCGAGCGCGGTCTGCACTGATGCCGGGCCGAGCGTGGTCGTCACTTCCTGAATCGTCGTCACGCCACGCCTGAAGGTCGCCATCTGTTCAGGCCTCACTTCGACCCCGGCGGACATGCAACCGACCAGCAGCGCACCGCTCAGCAGCCCGAGTACCAGTCCGTGTTTCATGTCGCCCCGCCCCCGCTTTATTTAATTCTAGGACGACGCAATGCGGTCGGCACGCGGCGAGAAATCGGTGCCGGACCACCTGACCTTGCCAGTTATGCGGTTGTGCCCTGCAATCCCGTCCCGGCGTGCGATACCGATTTCCGCCACGGCCGCGCACGCACAAGCTGTGGTGGCCTTACGCCGGCGGCTCGTGGCACAGCATCAGCGACAGACCTCCATGCCGGTGCCAACGCCAACGTCGGCGGATGTGGTCGTACCAACTCCGACGCGCGATTTCCGTTCGCGTAGAGCGCAAGAGAATTTGCGACTGGCGCCACAGTTTTGCGACTCTGCGACGGAGTAGTGCAGCTGGCCTTCGCCTGTAGCCCTGCGGCGGCTCGCGGCCCATCAAGCGACCTTCGTGAGAGTTCGCCAAACGGCTGGTCAGCAGGCCGTAGGCGTCGCTCACCCTGGAACCCCAATGGACGAAAAGCGATGGACCATGCGCGGCAGACTGCATTTCGCGATGCTAGCCAAACTGGTCGAACCCAAATGCCGACAGCCGGGAAGAAATTGGTGTGTGGGTCGGTGATACGGCTGCGGGGGCACTCGGATTGTCGATCCCGCCGCAGTCCAACCTTCACGCGACACCTCTAGCGGTTAATCGTGACGATCTGAGTCCGTATCGGTGCCGGTAGACCAAGCATTTGCGCGGCGACAGCAATGACGCTGCTTGCCGGCAGGTCGATCAGGCAATCGCTCACGCTTTCCTTATGTTCGTCGCATCCTTCGCGCCTGCACGGAACGCAGGCTTTCTCCCCTTGCAGAAGGTACACGTTGCCGCGCCGGTTTGAGCCGTGTCGAGGCCATGGTGTTTCAACCAATGGCCAGTCGCATGGCCACGGCCCCCAGCGAACCGGGTCCGACGAACCGAATAGCGCGATCGTCAGGGTGCCGCATGCGGCAGCAATATGCGTGACACTCGTATCGGGACCGATGAAGAGTTTCGCACGCCGGATCACTTCCGCGGTTTCGCCGAGCGTCAGCTCACCGACAAGATTCAGAACCGGCTCGCCTGCTACCGCAATAACCCGTGAGGCATATTCGCGCTCGGCTTGCGCCGGCCCTCCGCTCAGCACGACGGCGAAGTCTTGCTCGCGCAGCCAGCGGATCGTTGTCGCCCAATTACCGATCGTCCATTGTTTATACGCGAGTATGGAATGCGGGTGCAGCACAACCAATGGCTGCCCCTGCCTCGCGGCGGGGAGCGCGCTGAACCGCGCCGCGAACCGGGCCCAATGTTCCGGGTCGGGACCGATGCCCGGCGGGACCACTTTGGCGCGCGGAGTCGCGCCGACCAGTTGCGCCAGTTCGAGCGTGCTCGACACCACGTGTGCGTCCAGCTGCCTGTCGAGCGCCATCCGGTGAAGCATGGCGCGCGCGAACCACTTTACGCGCTCGGCGTCGACCAGCCCGATCCGCTTGCGGCCGGCAACCCACGCATAAATCAGTGCGCGATCGGAGTCGACGGCCGCACACGCAAGATCGTATCGCCGCCAGATCTTTGCCGCGGTGACAAGTCGCGCGCGTAGCGGGGCGCGTGGAGCCTCAACGGTGACGCGGCGCAGGTCCGGGTTGTGCTCAAGGGCTCCCTCTGTTCCTCGTAATACGAGCATGTCGATGTTGGCCTCGGGCCATTGCGCCTTCAGCGACCGGACAAGCGGCGTCACCAGCAACACATCGCCTATCCGACGTGGGCAGACCACAAGAACCGTTCGCGGATACCGCTTCGAGATCAGCGCTCGCGTCTTGCCCTCCTCGCCGGTTTCACGCTTGCGCGCCTCGATCCACGCAAGCAGTGTTGCAACACTCAGTGCAAAAAAAGCTGCGCTCATCACGAGCGTCAACGCGTCGATCGTCAACCCGAAAATGACCGTACCGCCGACCACCGTGAGTCCCTGATACGACGCGGTAGCGGTTTCGCGATCCTCGCTGAGTCTGTTCTGCCAGAATGATGTGAAGGTCCCGACGTACAGAAGCAGCAGTGCAGCCACGCCGGCCGTTCCCATCTGGGAAAGCGCGGAAAAAAACTCACTATGTGCGCCCGCATTGACGATCGCTCGCGGCGCCTCACCACGTTCGGCGAGCCCGTTTAGCGCCTCTTCCAGACGCCCGCGTCCCACGCCAAACGCGGGATGGCGCAGGTATAGAAGCGCGGATGCGCGCCATAGTTCAAGGCGCAGGCCAAGCGAAGAATCGATCTCGCCTTGCTGCATCCTCCTGGCGTCGGACACGATTGCGTCGACCCGCTGTACGACAATGCGCGTAGATGCAAGCGCCACGAAAACCGTCAAGATTGCACAGCCCAATGCAATGCGCGCCCGCCTGCTGTTCAGCCGGTGCAAGCCACCGACTGCCGTCCAGACGAACAGCGGTAGCGCTATCCAGCCGCCGCGCGAGCCCGACAGATACGACGCATAGCCACCGAGCAGAAATGCAGTGATCCTGATCGCCGTCTCAGCTGCGCGCATGCGCCCGCCCAGCGTGATCGGCACAATCGACAGGAAACCAAGCAGCAATGCTGTGTCGCCGAAAGGGATCGGGTTGGTGAATGAATTGCCGAGCCGACCGGCAAGAATCCAGACTTCTGGATGAAACTGCGCGTAAATGGCCCATGAACCGGCGCCCATCGCGCCCGCCACAAATCCCCATTGCACGAGGCGCAGTCGCCGCGATGGGAGCGATTCCAGGTAGAAAAAAATTGGCACGGCGAGAACCAGCCGCAGGAATGGGTCGAGCGATGGGAACGTGCCGCTTCGAAAAATCGCTATCTGGAAAAGTATGACAGCCGGCATCGCGGTCAGACCCAGGACGAACAGGGGGTGTTCGCGAAACAGTGCTGCCGCCCGACGCCGACTCCCAGCTTTGCACAGGTAAGCCAGAGCGAGCGCAAAAACAACGAAGAAACAGTAGCCGGTGCCACCTCTTATCGAAAGCATGACCGCCGGCGATAACACGACAGCTAGGGTAGCGACACTGTCTGATAGTGGCGTGATGCGCATCGGATCGACTCCTGAGACTCGGGCCAATCATCCCTTCCGGGCCGTACGGACAGGCTTGTCTCGAAGCGGCTCGAGTTGTCGAATGACGCACGACAACGTTGCAGTCGGATTGCTGCCCATTCTGCCTGTCAAATGGGGATATTGACAATCGTTCTTCCGATGCTGTTCTGGCGATAAACGCCAAAGCGGCTGCGCATGTTGGCCACCGATGGATGGTCGCAGCCGGAAGACGAACCACTTTCCGTAGTCACACCATTTGACGTCAAATAGTCGTACGCAATCCCTGTAGTGAAGGCAGGGTGAACTGATATTCGACGCCAACGCTTCGTCGACGAAAAGTGGCCGCCGATTTGCGTTAGCGTTGATTCTGTCAAAGGCCTATCGGCTGCGCACGATCATGCTCTGGATTGCCTATTTCACGGGTCTGATCGTGTACTAGCTGATGACGAACTGGATGCCGACCTTATTCCGCGATCCTGGCTTCAGCACGGAACATGCGAGGTTGATCTCGTCGTTGTTCCCATTAGGCGGGCTGCCTGGTAATCCGGTTACCGGTTGGCTGATGGATCGCCTCAGTGCAAACCGGACGATTGTGGTCTCCTACGTGCTGGTCGCTGTGCTGATAGCGCTGGTCGGACACAGTGTTGGCAGCGAGAGAACTCTCGGCGCGCTGATATTTCTTTGCGGCGCACCGGCGACGAGCGCGGCTACCTCGCTGTCATCTTATGTTGCACGAATCTATCCAACCGAAGGCCGTTCTACGGGCGTTGCCCGGATGCAGGGCGTTGGCCGACCCGGAGGCGTTGCAGGCCCCCATCCGGGCGGCCCCGGCGGCACTCTCGACGGCAAGATGGATTCATCTGCAAGGCAAGCCGCTGACCTGCGAAGTAGTGCCGCTCGACCCGCTCGTACCGGACAGCCTGCAACACCTGGTACTAGCGCAACGCGGCGATAGCGCCGTCTATGTCGGCAGCGCATGCATCCAGCAAGGCAAACGCGACGATGCGCCATTGCTGGTCGACGCGGGCCGCATTGCCGATCCGCATGCGCGAGACGCGCTCGCGCGGCGGCGTCGCGCGCTCGAACAGGAGCGCGCATTCTGGACGCAAGCCGTGTTCGACGCATTGCGCGCCGACCTGTTCGATTCGCCCGCTGCACTCGCACGCATTCCCGCGGGCGGCTTTCTGACGATCTCGCTGGCGCCGGCACTGCTGAGCGTCGCGGCGGCATCCGCGCGCCGCCGCGAGTTGTGTATCGACTATATCGACAGCCAATTGGCGTTGATCGAACGCAGCATCGCGCAAGCGCTCACGCGACGCCGGCTCGACGATCGCCCTGCCACGCAGCAATTGCGTGGTTTTGCCAATGCGTATCAACACGCGAAAGCGCGCCTCGCCGATGCGGCTGCCGTCGAAGACATCAGCGTCACGCGCGCTGCGCGCCCCGACATCGAAGCGTATCTGCGCGGCGCCGTTCACTGATCCGTCGGCGCCTCGACAGGTTCGCAGCGCTTTTCAAAGCTGCGTGTCCAGCAGCCGCACGAACTTTTCGATGATCTTCTCGGTGAGCGGGCGCCGCGTCCATGCTTCCAGCGAGACGCGCTTCGACTTCGCGATATCCTCGTCGAACGCGGAGGTCTGCTGCCTCGCGAAATCGCGGTCGTAGATGTTCAGGTTCGCTTCGTCGTTCAGCTTGAACGAGCGGTTGTCGAAGTTCGTCGAGCCGACCGACACCAGGTACTCGTCGACCACCAGCAACTTGCAATGGAACATGGTCGGCTGGTACTCGTAGATCTCGACGCCCGCCTTCAATAGATCGCCCCAGCAAGCACGTGAAGCTTCGCGCACCGTGTGCGTGTCGATGCGTTTGCCCGGCGTGACGATCTGTACTTTGACGCCGCGTTTCGCCGCTTCGACGATCGCGTTGATGGTGAGCTTGTCGGGCACAAAGTACGCGCTCGCAAGCTGCATACTGCGCGTCGCGGCGGTGATGGCCATCAGATACATCAACTGCATGTCGTCGCTGCCACCCGACGGCGAACTGCTGAACATATGCGCGAGACCCTCGCCCTCTCCTTTCGGCTCGGCATCGATGTGCGGGAAATAGTCGGGACCATGCAATACGCTGCCGGTCGTCTTGATCCAGTTGTCCATGAACACGGCCTGCATATGACCGACCACCGGACCCGTCACGCGGAAATGCGTATCGCGCCAATGCTTTTCGTCCTGTGCATTGCCAGTCCACTCCGGCGCAATGCCGACTCCCCCCGTAAAACCGATCCGGCCGTCGATCACTAGTAGTTTGCGGTGCGTACGATCGTTCATACGACCGAGTCCGGTCCAATGCGGCTTGTGATACTTGACCACTTCGGCGCCGGCCTCGCGCAGCAGTTGCAGATAGCGCTGATCCATTTTCGACGAACCGACCCAGTCGAGCAGTATATGGACGACGACACCTTCACGCGCCTTATCTGCAAGCGCACGTGCAATCTGTTCGCCGATCTCGCCAGACCAGTAAATGAACGTTTCAAACGTGATGGTTTTGCGCGCCGAGCGAATGCCTTCGAGCATCGACGGAAAGATCTGGTCGCCGTTCAGGAGCATCTCGAAGCGATTACCCGATCCCACGGGCGGACCGAGCAATAGACCCATCGAGCGGAGGAATTGCGGATCTTCGCTCTTATAGAGCCGCTCGATCCTGTGTTCTATTTTCTTCTCGCCACTCGACAGATTGGCGATCACGAGAACGATCACGAGCGTGACGAACGCGGTAATAAGAATAGTCAGCATGCGTGGCCTCGATGGCAAGCGGCGGAACACGATATGCGCGTCCCGCGTTCGACGGAAGAGTGCCGGATTCGTACCTGGCTTTCATTATCCTCACGTCGTGCACGGCGCGTGCCCGGGCCGGGACCGCGCCTTGCTTGCCGGCTTCCAGCGCTTTATCTGACCAATGCAAATGCCTCGCGACTTGCTATTTCGCCCGCGCCGAATACGCCGATGACCGTAGAGTCCGACGCCACGCATTCGAACGTGGACGCCTGAAACGTAATAACGAAATGCCGCCGCGCGGGTGCCTCGGGATCAACGGCCATGGAACCTGTCGCCACGGCGGCAAGCTCCGCGCATAACGACGAATTGACCACTTCATGCACCGAGCAGCCGGTGAGACCGTGCGCCGCGAGCGGATGAATGGCGAGATCGTCATCACCCGGCGGCCCCAGACGATGAAACACGGTGTCGGCAAACAACACCGCGCAAAAAGGATCGTCGTCGGGATCGAATGGCCCGAATCGTTCAAAGTCCGACTCCGCGATCGGATAAGTGAGGATCACCCGGCGATCGCTGGCGACGATGAATGGTTCGGCGGCGTCGTCTGCCGGATGAGGAGCGAAGTCCAGCAGGAAGACCTGATCTTCCTGCCGGGATACATCGAACGTGCTAACCATCTACTTCACGACTCCGCGGCTATTACGCGCTTGCTTGCGCCTCGGGCGCTTGCGGAGCTGCCGCCACGGGCGCAGCCGTGCTCTTTGCGGCAGCCTTGCGCGCCGGTGCTTTTCTCGCCGTCTTCAAAGCGCTTTTGCGGCCAGCGGTTGTCTTCACCGTGGCTTTCCGGCTTGCCGGGGTCGCTTTTTTGGCTGCGGCCTTTTTCACGGCTGTTTTGCGAGTTGCCTTTTTCGCCACTGCTTTTTTCGCCGTGGTCTTCTTGCCTACCGCACTCGCGGTTGCTTTCGGCTGGCCGCTCTTTGCCGCCGCCTTAGCCGCTTTCGGAGCGGCGGCCTTCGCCGCGCCATCGATCAGGAATTTGCTGCGGTCCTTGACGGCGGCGAGCCATGCCGGCGCCGGACCGCGGCCGCTCCAGGTCGCGCCGGTTTTCGGATCCAGGTACTTCGGCGGCTGTGCGCCTTTCGGCTGACCTTTGCCGCGCTTCGCGGCGGGACTCGCCGCGGCTTTGCTTTCGCTCGCAGCGTCGATCAGGAACACAGTGCGGTCCTTCACGCCGGCAATCCAGCCAGGCGCGCGGCCATGACCCGTCCAGGTCGCGCCGGTTTTATGGTCGCGGTACTTCGCCGGCGTTGCCGATTTGGCGGCTTTGCTCGCGCCAGCCGGCCTTCCCCGACGCTTACCCGCATTGCCATTCAGACCTCGCGCGGCACGTCGTGCCTTCGCCTGTGCTTCGATATCGGCAGTCGTGAGACCGTGCTTCAGCATCAATTCGCGAATCTGATCGACCGCGGCTTGTGCTTTTCTGGCAATGAGAACGTCAGCTTGCTCCTGGAGCTTCTTAAGCTTTGCTTGGATTTGCTCTAACGAAGGCATTTGATTGCTCCTTATGTGGTAATCGTCGAACTATGCCATGAATGAAGGAAGAAAGGCAGTCTATTGACCTATCCCTGGCTTCAATACATCGATACGGACGCCGATGCAGCGTTCAAATAACAAAAGCTTTCGGGTTTTCAACCAGCTCTTCGAAGCTTTCTTCCTTTTCCTTCCCTCCTGATTCTTCTTTTTCATTTCGGTTCCACCACTCAGATCGGCGTAAAAACGACGACCTGGCGATCGGCAATGTACCTCACACTCCGTATAAAGCGGTAGCGTTGACCGTCCGCGGTTATCCGGTTCAGGCCCAGGCAGGTCAGTAGCAGCATTTCGTCTGCCTGGAAAGCATCGACGACACCGGAATCCGTTAAATCCTCCAATGCACCGGATGGATTGCCGACATATACGCTGCGCGCCTGCTTGCCGATCCTCATGACGACCACGCTTTTTCCCTCGTCGAGGGCCAATTCGAGAAAGCTCGCGAGCGTGCGCAACGACTCCGGTGTGCAAGTCCTGGTCTGATAGATCGCTGCATTCGATGGCGTCATTTGTGTTTCCCCGTCATCCGCATCGGCTGCAAAAAAAGGGCGCCGCCGTGCTTTCCGGCATTAGTCGCTTCTACTATAGCCCGGCATTTGGATATTCAAAGGAGAGTAGTCCACTTTTTATTTGAATTCGGTCTTTTTTCGTGGTCGGCTTTAGCGACCCGATTCAAACGTGCGCGAAACGCTACGGACGATGCGTGCAAACACGCCGCGTCCGTAACGTGCCGTTACCGATCTTGCAGGACCTGTTGCGCCTGCACCGGCGCCTTCCATTTAGACTTCATGTCCGTAGCCGGCGGCGGATGTATCGCCAATAGAGAGTCCAATGCCAGCCGCCGTGCTCGCGGCGCCTATTGAAAACGACGCCGAACCACCCTATTTGGGATCCACACAAACACGAAGGTACTTCCAATGAACACTTGCTTTATTCGAACCGCCCTCGGGGCAATGGCAGTCTCTTTGGCAATGGCCGGCACCGCGAACGCGGCCGGTTGCCTGAAAGGAGCGGTAGTAGGCGGCGTCGCCGGGCACTATGCGGGACATCATGCGGTGGTCGGCGCAGTCGGCGGCTGTATCGTCGGACGGCATATGGCCAAAAAGCACGCCGAAGAACAGCAGGCGGCGGCTCAGGCCGCGCCGCATCAGCAAGCCAGAATGCAGTAACTGGAGAACTGCGGGCGCTGCCGCAAAGGTTCGCACGAGAGACCAACCGACAATGTTAGAACCTCTATACACGGCAACGCGCCCTGCTCCGATCACTCAGGCAATGCGTAATCCGCGCGCCGGCAAGATCTCCTGAGTGATCACGAACCGGTGTTGTTTGACCGCGTCGTGAAAGAGCCGGTAGTCGCTCTTCTCGAAGGCGGTCGTCCACTCCGGTCTGTCCCCGGTGTCGTCATCGCACAACAAACCGGTGGCCAGGTACTTCCACGACCCGTGTCCTTTGGCGATATAGCCGGGCACGGGTTCTTTCAAACCCGGAATACGCCCGGCGTTCACCCATTCACAAACGGTTCCCAAACGCAGGTTGTCGTCGGGTTCGCGGTTCGTATCGAGCAGTCGGGTCAGCGCGTCTTTTACGTCGTCCGGCAGGCCGGGCTGGCTTTCGAAATCTTCGCGCCCGGCCAGATAAGCTCGCACGACACGACAACTCATGTCCGCCGCTTCCACGAAATCCGGCAAATTGTGTCGCGAGATGAATTGATTGCGGCCGTCGATGTAATGCCAGCGTGCCCACGGCTGGTCGGGATAATGCAACGCGGCGCCGTGGCCGACCGGCAACGCGACCGTCAGAACGTCCTCCTCGACATGCTCGATCAGATGCGCGACCGCCAGTTCGAGGCTCGCGATCCAGCCTTTGCGCGTGCAATCCTGCGCTTCGAGAAGATGCACGCGATTCCACGAGCTTTCGATGCCCGCGAATCCCTGGTGCGCCCAGGTATCGACATAGGTATGAAGCGTCACGCCGAGCCGGTGCAACCCGGTCTCCGAATCGTGCTGCCGGATCCCGCGCCGCACGACTTCGCGCGCGACTTCGCTATCGGGCCGGCAAACCGCCTTTTCCTCGAGAGTGTCGCCCACGCCGGCCGGCAGAAAATGGAACGGGGTCCAGACGAGCCGATTCTGGTCGTTCTCGGTATTGACGTAATCGAATAACTTGTGCGCGGTCGCGAATCGCTCGAATGTCTCGCCCCCTTTGAAGCGAAGTATTCCGCTCGTGGTTGCGTCGTCGACATATTGACAGGCATGCGCGACGGTTTGCGCATCGCCGGCCGTCAGGCCGCCGACGCGCGCGGCAATGTAGACCACGCCGTAATGGAAGTCGATATTCATGGCAGGCGCTCCTGGCGCGCGTAATCACGGCCGGTTTGTGGCCGGCGATAGGGCGAGACGAATACGGGGAGCTGCGCGTGAGTAGATAGTAGACGAGCGAGCGGCGCGCGCCTTTAAAAAACATGCGTTTTGAACGCGTTTTTCCACGTTTCGCGCCACGCGACTATTCGGGCTACTGAAGGAAGGGTGGGCGGGGCGGGCAAGATGAAACCTGCCGGCCCGGAATGCCGCGGCGGGATGAGGCGAAAAAGAGAACCCGTCCTGACCGACGCCGCTCAGGTCAAATGTGTAACGGACAGACGACTATTCCACTGCTGGTTCAGATACTCCAGCGCGAACATCCGGTGACAATGATGTGGTAAATGTTCACTGCAAAGCAGGCAACCCGAGTCGAATAGCGCGATATCCAGATTGCTTTCGACGCGGCGGCGGGCAATCAGGTCGAAATACTCCTCGCGAAAGTTCTCCCAGCTCAACTGCTTGCCCTGGTAGCGTTTGAGCAGTTCCGGTTCGGGAGCCAGCTCCGGTATTTCCACGTACGCCGCATTGCACAACTGCTCGAGAAAGAAAGGCAAATCCTGCTTTTTCGCAAAGCCAGCCAGCTGCGACGTGTTGTTGAGGCGAATGTCGAGCACCGTGCGCACATGGGCGTCCTTCAACAAACTGAAGAACTTCTGGGCGCTCTTGCCGGTAAAACCGATGCTCGCCACCTGCACGGCACTTTTGCTGCTTTTCATGGTGAATCCCCTGGCGGGCCATTCGGCGCCCATAAAAAAGCCTCGCTGCGATGCGCGCAGCGAGGCTCGGGTCTCAGTGCATTTTTAGCGCCGCTCGCGCGCATTTACTTGACGATGTCGACCAGTTCAACTTCGAAGGTCAGATCGGTATTCGGCGGAATCGGGCCAACGCCGCGATCGCCGTAGGCGGTCGCCGCCGGGCACGTGAGTCGCGCCTTGCCGCCGACTTTCATCTTCTGCACGCCTTGCGTCCAGCACGGAATCACGCGATTGAGCGGGAACGTGGCCGGGCCGCCATGCTTGGCCGAGCTATCGAATTCGGTGCCGTTCGGCAGCGTGCCGCGATAGTTGACCTTTACCACGTCGGTCGCGGACGGTTGCGGGCCCGTGCCTTGCGTCAGATGTTCGACGATGACGCCGGACGGCAGTTTCTCCGTGGCCGGCGCGGCAGCCATCGCGGTCGAGGACAGAACGGCTGCGGCCAGCAAAGCAACGAGTGATTTCAAAGCGAATCTCCAGTGGGGTAACCCGGCTGATTGTAACGGATCGGATGTCGGCCGAGGCTTTCAGGTATTGCCCGATGTCACCGGCCGTTGCTCGCCTATCCGGGACGTCTCTGAACTGCCGCGCGACCCCGCGGTCCACATGAACATCCGGCGCAGGAGTCGCGGGCACGCGATTCCGCCACACCCGTTGAGAGCGCTTTCGATGACCGAGCCGGCCCATTCCGACGACCCCGCTTACGACTCCGGCGCCTCGCCTGCGTCCGCCGACGAGCGGCCTCGCGCGCCCAGGCCGCGCCGGATTCCGCGCAGCCGCGCGCAACAGGCGCGGCTCGATGCGCGCGAACCGGCTTTCGAGCCGCTACCGTTCCCTTCGTATTCAGCCGACGAAGCGCGCCGCCCGTTCGCGGACAAACTCGATACATGGTTCGCCGCGCGCCGCTGGCAACCGTTCGAATTTCAGCGCGAGGTGTGGCGCAATATCGACAGCGGCGCGAGCGGGGTGCTGCACGCGAGCACCGGAGCCGGCAAAACCTGGGCCGTATGGTTCGGCGCGCTCGCCGCGTTCGCGAGCGCAGCGTCGATGCCGCGCAAGCATCCCGAACCGTTGACGGTACTTTGGATCACGCCGATGCGCGCGCTCGCGGCCGACACCGCGCGCGCATTGCAAAGCTCCGCGGCCGAACTCGCCGTACCTTGGAGCGTCGGTCTGCGCACCGGCGATACGTCGGCCGCCGAGCGCGAGCGGCAGAACCGGCGCATGCCGTCCGCGCTCGTCACGACGCCCGAGAGTCTGACGCTGATCCTGACACGCGCCGATGCGCGCGAAGTACTGGCTCAGGTACGGCTCGTGATCGTCGACGAATGGCACGAACTGCTCGGCAATAAGCGCGGCACGCAGACGCAGCTCGCGCTCGCCCGTCTCACGCATTGGCGGCCCCGCTTGCAGGTGTGGGGGTTGTCGGCGACGCTCGGCAATCTGTCGTTCGCGACCGAGGTACTGCTCGCGCCGGTCGCGACGCCGCACGTCACCGTACACGGCGCTCTGCCCAAAGCACTGATCGTCGATACGATCATTCCCGACACGATCGAGCGCTTTCCGTGGGGCGGTCATATGGGCATGCGCCAGGTCGATGCGGTCGCGCGCGCGATCGACGAAGCGCGCACGTCGCTCGTCTTCACGAACACGCGCTCGCAATGCGAGGTCTGGTATCAGGCACTACTCGACGCGCGGCCCGAATGGGCCGGAGCGATCGCCTTGCATCACGGCTCGCTCGATCAGCAGGTGCGCGAGTGGGTCGAACGCGGGTTGAAGAAAGGCTTGCTGAAAGTCGTCGTGTGTACGTCGAGCCTCGATCTCGGCGTCGATTTTCTGCCGGTGGAACGGGTGTTCCAGATCGGCTCGCCGAAAGGTGTCGCGCGTTTGATGCAGCGCGCGGGCCGCTCGGGACATGCGCCCGGTTTGCCGTCGCGGGCGACGATCGTGCCGACGCATGCGCTCGAATTGATCGAGGCGGCGGCCGCTCGCGAAGCCGTCGACAAGCGGCAGATCGAAAGCCGCGATACGCCGCAAAAGCCGTTCGACGTGCTGGTGCAGCACCTCGTCACCGTCGCGATCGGCGGCGGCTTCGACGCGGTCGAGTTGTACGATGAACTTCTGCACACCTATGCATATCGCGATCTGACGCAGCAGGAGTTCGACTGGGCGCTGGGTTTCGTCGAAGGCGGCGGCGCGACGCTGCGCGCGTATCCCGACTACCATCGCGTCGCGCGCGATAGCGACGGTCTGTACCGAGTCCCGCGCCACGATCTCGTGCGCCGGCATCGCAACAACATCGGCACGATCGTCGCAAACGGCACGCTCAACGTTGCGTATCTGTCGGGCGGACGCATTGGCGCAATCGAGGAGTCGTTCATTTCGCGGCTCAAGCCCGGCGATGTGTTTACGTTCGGCGGCCGTGCACTCGAACTGATCCGCGTGCAGGACATGACGGCGTGGGTGCGGCGCGCGACCTCGTCTCGCGGCGCGATGCCGCAATGGGCCGGCAGTCGGATGCCGCTGTCGTCCGAACTCGCCGACGCGACGCTGACGATGCTGGCGCGCGCCGCCGACGGCATTTACGACGAACCGGAGATGCGCGCGGTACGGCCGCTACTCGAATTGCAGCAGAAGTGGTCGGCATTGCCCGAGCCGGGCGAACTCGTCGTCGAACTGCTCAAATCGCGCGAGGGGCACCACTTCTTCTGCTATCCGTTCGCGGGGCGCACCGCGCATATCGGACTCGGCGCGTTGCTCGCGTGGCGAGTCGCGCGCGAGAAGCCCGGCACGTTTTCGATTTCGATGAACGACTACGGGTTCGAACTGCTGTGCGCGCAGGCATTCGATTGGGACGCGCAATTGCGCAATGGCCTGCTTTCACCTGAAGAACTCGATCACGACATTCTCGCGAGCCTCAATTCGTCCGAGCTCTCGTTGCGACGCTTTCGCGAGATTGCGCGAGTGTCGGGACTGGTATTCCAGGCGCATCCGGGACAGCAGAAAAGCGCGCGGCAATTGCAGGCATCGAGCGGACTTTTCTACGAGATCTTTCGCCAGCACGATCGCGGCAATCTGCTGCTCGGTCAGGCCGATACCGAAGTACTGCTGCAGGAACTCGACGTGCGGCGCATTCGTATTGCGCTCGAACGAATGAACGCGAGCCGCGTCGTGCTCACGCGGCCGAAGAAACCGACGCCGTTCGCGTTTCCGATGATCGTCGGACGCCTGCGCGAAAAAGTCAGCACGGAGAAGCTCGCCGATCGCGTCGAGCGGATGCTCGCCGAACTCGAAAGGGCCGCGCAACGATGAAGCCTACCTCGCTTGCGATCGACGTCGGCGGACGCCCTCTCGTACTGTCGAGCTTGCGCGCCAGTTTCGATCCTGTGCTGCGTGCGCTTTTTATCGCCGATGCGCATTTCGGCAAGGATGCGGTGTTTCGCGCGCGCGGCATTCCGGTGCCGACCGGTTCGACCGTCGACAATTTGCTGCGGATCGATCGTCTGATCGCCGAGTTCGAGCCGGCGACGCTGGTGTTTCTCGGCGATCTGCTGCATGCGCGCGAGTCGCTGTCGACGCTCACGCTCGATGCGTTGCATGCCTGGCGCGCACGGCATGCGTCGATGCGGGTGGTGCTCGTCGAGGGCAATCACGATCGGCAGGCAGGTACGTTGCCGCGTCGGATGGATGTCGAGTCTGTGCGCGAGCCGTGGCACATCGGGGCGTGGGCGCTGTGCCATCACCCGCATGCGGTCGATCACGCGTATGTGCTCGCAGGGCATGTGCATCCGGTCTATCGGATCACGACGCGGACCGATTCGGTGCGCGTGCCGTGCTTTCGCTTTGGGATCGATCGGGGGGTGCTGCCGGCGTTCGGGAGTTTTACTGGAGGCGCTCGTGAGACGGGGCGCGTTTTGGGAGAGAGAGTTTTTCTTGTCGTGCAGGAGAGGGTGATCGAGTTGCGGAGTTGAGCGGACGGTGGGAGCCGTCCACGTTGTTGTTTGGTTGGGTTTTTGTTTGCTGGATCGCTAAGGGGGACTTTCGCCGGCTTTTTGGCTGCAAGTTCCCCATGGCGCTCGCGCGCGGTCGGTGTGGAGGCCGGGTGGCGCCGGCCTCCATTCCCGGAGGGAGCCCCGCGAGGTTCGAGGGACTCCTGCCACGGGTTAGTGGTTGCCGCCGCCGTGGCCCCCGTTGCCGGAGCCACCGCCGCCGTAGCCGCCACCGTGGCCGCCGTTGCCGCCGTTGCCGCCATGGCCACCGTGGCCTCCGTTGCCGGAGCCGCCGTTGCCTTGACCACCGCCTTCACCGCCATGGCCGCCATGGCCGGAGCCACCGTTACCCTGGCCGCCACCGCCTTCACCACCATGGCCGCCGTTTCCGGAGCCACCGTTACCCTGGCCACCACCGCCGTCACCACCATGACCGCCGTGTCCGGAGCCGCCGTTGCCCTGGCCGCCACCGCCTTCACCACCATGGCCGCCGTTTCCGGAGCCGCCTTTGCCTTCGCCACCACTGTTGCCCGCGCTGCCGTTGCCGCCGTGGCCGCCGTCGCCATGACCGCTCTGGCCGTGACCACCATCGCCGTGGCCACCATCACCTTGGCCACCATCGCCATGACCGCTGGCACCATGACCACTATCGCCATGGCCGCCGTCACCGTGGCCACCATCGCCATGACCGCCGTCACCGTGGCCACCATCGCCGTGACCGCCGTCACCGTGGCCACCATCGCCATGACCGCCGTCACCGTGGCCACCATCGCCGTGACCGCCGTCACCATGACCGCTGGCGCCGTGACCGCCGTCACCATCTCCACCATGGCCATGACCGCCATTGCCATCGCCGTCACCGCTGTGACCATGACCGTGACCGCCATCGCCGTCACCATCACCACCATGACCATGACCGCCATCGCCGTCACCATCCCCGCCGTGGCCGTGACCATGACCGCCATCGCCGTCACCATCCCCACCGTGGCCATGACCATGACCGCCATCGCCGTCACCATCGCCACCGTGGCCATGACCGTGACCGCCGTCGCCGTCACCGTCACCACCGTGGCCGTGACCATGACCGTGCCCATGGCCATGCCCACCATCCCCGCCACCGTCTCCACCATCCCCGCCGCCGGTATCCCCGCCGCCGGTCCCGCCAGTTCCGCCAGTTCCGCCAGTTCCGCCAGTTCCGCCAGTTCCGCCATTCCCCGATCCATCCCCGCCACCACCGCTACCAGCGCCGCCGCTACCGTTGTTGCCGCCGGTATTTCCCGAGCCCACTCCGCCCGGGCCAGAATTCGCCGAACTATTTCCGCCGCTGCTGCCCGCGCTCGCGCCCGTCGACGACGTCCCGGTGCCCACCGACGAGCCGGTGGACGACGTCGAGCCGAGCCCCGCCGCCGCGACGCCGAAGGCGCCCGACCCGACTTGCCCGCCCCCCTGCGACGTGCAGCCCGGCCCACCGCCCGCCGGACATCCGCCGTGCAAGCTCGCCTCGGCGAGCACCATCAGTCCGGGATCCGTGGCCAGCGCGGCGGTGCTCGCGGAATTCGTCTGCGCACCCGCCATCGCGGCATAGAGGCTAACCGCGACTGCCAAAGCCGCCCGTCGCGTGCCCAATATCCACGCGTCCCCGTTTTGCTTTTTCATTTCACCCTCCTAATTATTTCCCCAGAACGACCGGCCCGATTAACGAGTGAATCTCCTCTCGTCAAGACAACGTAAATCCAAAGTCTCCGCGCAGCTTCGCTTTACGCGAATTAAAATGCGCCCGATCTAAACACTTCTCTCACGGAAAATCCCCGGTCCGATTTGGCGTGTTTCGAGAGAATCGGCTGGCCGTGCGCGCACGTGATAGTGAGAGCCGCACAGCGAGGCTTGATGGACGTTGAAGTTATTCGCAGCGCAATCGCGCGACCGTGCGCTAGACCACGCAATGCGATATTGCCGATACGGCCTGCCAGGCAGCGTCAAGCGACGATTCGCCCGACCCATCAACTAATCCAGATTCTTCAGACAGGAAATTAAAACTATTGCCTCCGACTAAATCGGATCGGCAAAAAGAAAATCAACCATGGGTTTTATCTGACGAATTAGGCTTTTTACACATCGGCCGTTTTATTCATGTGGCCGTCCACACATAAAAATGAAAAATGGAAAAGGCGAATGAGAGCAATCCAATAGACAACGCAATAAAAATCATCGCAAAGCGCACGCGAAACATTACGCGTCGTTGCGCAATGCGCGTGCGCCGAGAAAATCGGTGTCGCGATGTGCGCTACCTCGCACAGTCGTCGACCGTGCGCTTCAGCCGCACGCGATCACGACCCTCGTCATCTGCAAAGTGTCGTGGCACAACCACCAGCGCGTCAGATAACCAACACATCGGCGCGCACGTTATTTCCGAAGCATTCCCACCATCTTCGGCGCTTAGGCTGCGAAGCGTCGTCGTCGCGCCCGCAAAAGCCTGTCCCACGAGCGACCGCGGGGAATTGCGCACCGACGCGGGTAAACCTTTGTTTGACTTCGACGCGCCGCCCCGTTTACTGCACGCAGCCGAATCTCTCAATCCGCTTTCATTCACCGCCCGCGTTTAGTTTGGTCTGCTGAGCAGTGTTCTGCGAGCGCCTTTCCCTGTCCGACGAGGTACAACATGGTTACTATCTCCAGCAGCGCGGTCGACGAATTCAAATCCGGACTACGCGGCCAGCTTCTGCTGCCCGACACGCCGGGCTTCGACACGGCGCGCAGCATCTGGAACGCGATGATCGACCGTTCTCCCGCGATGATCCTGCGCTGCGCGGGCGTCGCCGACGTGCGCCGCGGCGTCGCCTTCGCGCGCGACAACGGCTTGCCGCTCGCAATTCGCGGCGGCGGCCACAACATCGGCGGCAGCGCTGTGTGCGACGACGGCCTCGTGCTCGATCTGTCCACGATGAAATCGGTGCGAATCGACCCGGACGCGCGGCGCGCGCATGTCGAACCTGGCGCGACGCTGCACGATCTCGACCACGAAGCGCAGGCATTCGGACTCGCGACGCCGCTCGGCATCAATTCGACGACCGGCGTGGCAGGTCTGACGCTCGGCGGCGGCTTCGGCTGGTTGAGCCGCCGCCTCGGCATGACGATCGACAACCTCGTCGCGGCCGACATCGTCACCGCGGACGGCGAACTGCGCCACCTGAACGCCTCCACGAATGAGGATCTGTTCTGGGCGATTCGCGGCGGCGGCGGCAATTTCGGCGTGGTGACGCGATTCGAGTTCGCGCTGCATGAGGTCGGCCCGCTGGTCTACGGTGGCCTCGTCGTGTTGCCGTTCGCCGAGGCGAAGGAAGCACTGATCAAATACCGCGATGCCGTGCCCGCGATGCCCGACGAACTGGCCGTATGGGCCGTCGCCCGGCTCGCGCCACCGCTGCCGTTCCTGTCGCCCGATGTGCACGGCAAGCCCGTGCTGGTGTTCGCGATGTGCTACAACGGGCCGGTCGAAAACGGCCCAGCCGCGGTGGAAGCCGCGCGCGGCTTTGGCAAGCCGCTCGGCGAACATCTTGGTCCCATGCCCTATGAAATGTGGCAACAGGCCTTCGATCCGCTGCTCACGCCGGGCGCGCGCAACTACTGGAAGTCGCACAACCTCGCCACCATCGACGATGGTCTGATCGACGCGCTGATCCGCGCGATCGACACGCTGCCGTCCGAGCAATGCGAAATTTTCTTCGGGCTGATCGGCGCGCAAACGCAGCGCGTGGCGGTCGACGCGACCGCCTACCCGGCCCGCGAAACGCAATACGCGATGAACGTGCACGGCCGCTGGGACGATGCGCGCGATGACGAGCGCTGCGTCGCGTGGGCGCGCGACTTTTTCGACGCGTCGCGTCCCTTTGCGCTAGGCAGCGTGTACGTGAACTTCATGACGCAGGAAGAAGGCGGCCGTATCGCGGATGCTTATGGGCCGAACTATGACCGGCTCGTTGCCGTGAAGAACCGCTACGACCCGCGCAATCTGTTCCGCCATAACCAGAACATTCGCCCGACGGAGTAGCGTCGACGCGCGACGCAGATCGACGAAAGCGCCCAACTCCAATGGCCGCACCGCCCTCGCACAGGGCGGCGCGGCCATTGGGCACACTACCTGCTACTCCACTGACGGACGCCCGCGATGCGCGGCGTCGCGGCATGCCTGCTGAACGACGATACCCGCGCGCACGGAACCTCTCGCGTGCAAATGAGAACAAAGCAAAGCAGGCGGCTCGCCGCACTCTTCCATAACGTACAAAACGCGTGAGAAACGCAAAGGAAAACAGTCATGCGCAGACGACAATTCATCATGACCGGCAGCGCTGCATTGGCCGTCGCAGGCCTGAGCCTCACCGGTTGCACGACGACTTCGCCGTCCTCGAACGCATCGCCTTCGGCCAACGCCGGCAAGCGCGACACGATCAACGCGGGCGTCGACGCGACGCTCGCGCGTCTTTACGAAAACGTCGACGGTTCGCGCGAGCTCGTCGGCAAAGCGCGCGGCGTGCTGGTGTTTCCGTCGGTGATCTCGGCCGGCTTCTGGGTCGGTGGACAGTATGGTGAAGGGGCGATGCGCATCGATGGCCGCACGGTCGGCTACTACAGCACGGTCGCGGGCTCGTTCGGCTTGCAGATCGGCGCGCAGTCGAAGGCGCTCGTGTTCCTGTTCATGACGCAGGAGGCACTCGACGAATTCATGCACAGCCAGGGCTGGGCCGTCGGCGCGAATGCGACCGTTGCCGTGCTGAAGGTCGGCGCGAACGGTGCGGTCGATTCGTCGACCGCGACGAGCCCGGTGCAGGCTTTCGTGCTGACCAACGGCGGCTTGATGGCCGGCGTGTCGCTCGAAGGCACGAAGGTGTCGCGGCTGATCATCTAAAGAAACCGGCGATTGTTGAGCCGCGCGGGGATCGGCTTCGCGCGTGCGGTGAACTCGCGCGCATCGACAACGCGGTCTCGCGCTTTAGCGCTGCTGCGGCAACCTGAACACCGCAATCGCTGCCGACAATTGCCCGGTCTGCGTCCTCAGCACATCGGCCGCGGCGCTCGCTTCCTCGACGAGCGCTGCATTCTGCTGCGTCGTCTGATCCATGCTCGCGACCGCGATGTTGACCTGCTCGATGCCCGAAGTCTGCTCGGCCGACGCCGCGCTGATCTCGCCCATGATGTCGTTGACACGACGCACCGCCTGCACGACTTCCTGCATGGTGTCGCCCGCGCGCCCGACATGCTCCGAGCCGCCCGCGATCTGCGCGGCCGATTCCTCGATCAGCGCCTTGATCTCCTTCGCGGCCGCCGCGCTGCGTTGCGCGAGCGTGCGCACTTCGCCCGCGACCACCGCGAAACCGCGGCCTTCCTCGCCCGCGCGCGCCGCCTCGACGGCCGCGTTCAGCGCGAGAATATTGGTCTGAAAAGCAATCCCTTCGATCACGCCGATGATGTCGCCGATCCGGTGCGACGACTGCGAAATCCCGCGCATCGTGTCGATCACCTGACCGACCACCGCGCCGCCGCGCGCCGCGGTCTCCGACGCATTGTGCGCGAGCTGGCTCGCCTGCTTCGCGTTGTCGGCGTTCTGGCGCACGGTCGCGGTGATCTGCTCCATGCTCGACGCGGTCTCGCCGAGCGCGGCCGCCTGCTGCTCGGTGCGGCGCGACAGATCCGAATTACCCGCTGCGATCTCGTTCGATACCGACGAAATCAGCGTCGCGCCGCCGCGAATCTGCTCGATCGCCTGCGCGAGACGCTGCTGCATGCGTTTCATCGCTGCGAGCAGGCTCGTCCTGTCACCGCTCTTCGCGTCGACGACCACGTCGAGATCGCCGTCCGCGATACGCGACGCGATCTGCACCGCGTACGCCGGTTCGCCGCCAAGCTGACGCAGAATGCTGCGCAGAATCACGCCGATCACCACCGACACGAGCGCGCAAAGCACCAGCGCCGCGATCACGTATTGCACGAGGGTGCGGTAGAACACGGCGTCGATGTCGTCCGTGAAGACACCGGTGACGATGGTCCAGTCCCACGGCTTGTAAAGCCGCATGTAGTTGGTCTTGGGCCCGAGCTTGTCGGTGCCGGGTTTCGGGAACATCAGGTGGACGAAGGCCTCGCCTTCGCGCTGGGTTTGCTCGGAACCTTCCTTGAATACATGGCGGCCGTCCGGATCGGTGACGTTGGTCATGTCCTTGCCGACGAGGTCGGCGCGCGTCGCATGCATCAGCACGCGCGCGTGGCTGTCTTCGAGCACGAGATAGCCGCCGGCACCGTCGTAGCGCATGGCGCGCAGGTCGTCCATCGCGGCGCGCTGCGCGTCGGCGAGCGGCATCGTGCCGGCCGCGACGAGCCCGTTGTAGCGATCGAGCACGCTGTACGCGATGCTGACCACGTTTTTCAGCTCGGCCTCACGATCGGCGATCATCGTGTCGCGCGTCTTGAACGCCCCCCACAGGCCGATCGCCAGAATGCCCATGCACATCACCGCGAGCGCGAGCCAGAGCCGCACTTTCAGGCGAAACCGTTCCATCTTCCGTATCCCTTGTCGTGGTCGGCGGCTGTCCGCGCGAGCGGACGCCGCAAACGTTTCATGTCGTTGTCGGGATTAACGGCGCGACGGGGGAAAACTTCAGTGCGGCTTCAAGGTTGCGGGTTTCACTCCGGCGGCAGCGTCAGCGCCGCCACCTCGCAGCGCGGCCATTGCCGCAGCACGTCGGGCGCGAGCAGCAGCTTGGCCGCACGCATGCCCGCGCCCATCACGACCTGCGCGCGCTCCATCACCGCGGCGTCGACCAGAACCCGCCAGTCGGCCGGCAGACCGAACGCGGTAATGCCGCCGAACTCCATCTGGCTATGCTCGACCGCCGCCTCGCGCTTCGCGAACGACAACCGCTGTGCGCCGAGCGCGGCCTTCACCGCGCCGTTGATGTCGAGCCGCCGCGAGCCGAGCGACACCAGCGCCGCAAAGTGTTCGCCACCGTCTTTCTTGTACCGGACCACGATCGTGTTCGCGCAGTCTTCGAGACCGAAGCCGTAGCGCGCGCTGAATGCGGCGGTGTCGGAGGCGTCGTCGGTGACGGCGAACACCGTGATCCCGTGCGCCGGCAATTGTTCGATGACGTGCGCGGGCAGATGCGCGCTCCACTGGTCGCGCTCGATGACGTCCAGTTGCTGTACGAGTTCGTGCGAATGCATGATGAACGGAAAGGTGACATTAACCCGCTGCATTCTAGCGGTACGCGCGGACGGCCGCGAAACAGTGCTCGAAAGCAGCCCATGAAACGCACCACCTAACTTGTATAGTGACGTGACGGGCACGAGGTTTGCGCAAGGCAACGGAGCAAACACCGTGAAAGCGCCGTCACGATTCAGACACGATCATGGACATCGACACCCTTTCTCGCGAGAACCTCCAGCAGGCCGCGCGTCATCAGGCCAACTGGGCGATCGGCGCACTGCGGCAGTTCACGGAGAACCGCTGTCCGGCGATGGCGGCGAGCATCGCGTTCTATGCGGCGTTCTCGCTCGCGCCGACGCTCGTGATGGTGCTCGCGGTGGCCGGCTGGTTCTTCGGCCCGGCGGCCGCGCGCGGCGAGCTGTTCGGTCACATCAACGGCCTGATCGGCGACCAGGCCGCGGCCGGCGTGCAGACGATCGTCGAGAACGCGCATCACGCGGGCGCCAAAGGCGGCATCGCGACGATCATTTCATTCTCGCTGCTGGCGATCGGCGCGTCGGCGACGTTCTCGTCGCTGAACAGTGCGCTCAATTTAGTGTGGCCGTACAGCGGGCCCCGCACGGCCAGCTGGCTCGCGCTGGTGCGGGTGCGGCTGATTTCGTTCGGGCTCGTGCTCGGCGTCGCATTCCTGCTGATCGTGTCGCTGGTGCTCGATACGGTCATCGTTTTCATCGGCAACTGGTTGTGGGGCGACTCGCCGTATGTCGTGATCGGCAATCTGCTGCAGCTCGGCGTCGGGCTGCTCGTGCTGATCTTCGCGTTCGCCGGACTGCTCAAGTTCCTGCCCGACGCACAAGTGCTGTGGCGCGATGCGCTGGTGGGCGGCATCGTCGCGGCCGTTCTGTTTACCGCCGGCAAGAAGCTGTTCGCGCTCTATCTCGCGCATGCGGGAATGGCCAGCTCGTTCGGCGCGGCCGGCTCGCTCGCGGTGCTGCTGATGTGGCTGTACTTCTCGGCCGCGGTGCTGCTGCTCGGCGCGGAGTTTTCGGCGGCACGCGGCAGGCTGCACGATCCGCGCGGCGGCTGGGGCATGCAGGGCGATGCGCCGCCGGGCAACCGCGCGAAGCTCGCGTCGGTGCTGGCGGCATCGACCGTCGCGGGGCACGCCACGCCATCTGCTCACGCAACTGTAGGCATGGCCGGCGACACGGATGCGCCGCTGCTGGCGGCGAACGCGGCGGCGCAAAAGCGCTCCGCGCATGAGACCGCGGTGGACGTCACGCGCAAAGTGCTCGACGCCGAAGCACAAGCCACCCGTTTCGCCGCGTCGGCGCTCGTCGAAGCGCGCCGCCAGGCGACGGTCGCCGACCGCTACGTGCGACGCAACCCGTGGACCTCGGTGCTGCTCGCGGCCGCCGCGGGGCTCACGGCCGCGGCCGTGGCGCGCCGTGGCGGCGCGCGGCGCTGAAACGGGCGCTTCGATTGCCCTTGGACACAACGCGCCCCTTCTGTCCAGCCTGTCTAGTCATTTCATCGGCAATTTCTTTTATGTTTTCGCTACAAAGTCGAGCAGACGTGTAGACGACTAGATTACGTTCCGCATGCGAATAGGTGCGGATAGTGCTTACACTCAGGCGGTCATTGTCAACAAATCAACAATAATGCGCATTTGGACGACAAATATCGCGCAAACAGAAATAATCGTTGATGGGCTTTAAATACAAGGGTTTGCATCGATTGTCAGTTTTTGGCGACACTCTTTTTTTTCCGTTTCTACCCTGCGGAGCCGGTGAGCTATTCTGCAATCCGCAACAACGAACAATCATCTGCGTGGAGAAATGGATGAAACGAATCGCACTGTCTACCCTCTCGCTGGCGCTCCTGGGCGTCGCTGGTGTCGCTCACGCACAAAGCAGCGTGACCCTCTATGGCGTGCTGGATGAGTCGATCCAGTACGTGAACAACTCCACCCCTCACGGTGGCGCACTGTTTCAAATGTTTGGCGGCAACCTGCAAGGTAACCGTTTCGGCCTGAAGGGCACGGAAGACCTCGGCGGCGGCCTGAAGGCAATTTTCCAGTTGGAAAACGGCTTTGACATCAACACCGGCAAGCTCGGTCAGGGCGGCCGGATGTTCGGTCGTCAGGCCTACGTTGGCCTGACCCATGACGCGTACGGCACGTTCACCGCCGGCCGTCAGTATGACCCGCTCGTCGACATGGTTCAGCCGCTGACCGGCGACAACTACTTCGGTAGCACGTTCGCAACGCCGGGCGACGTCGACAACAACGACAATAGCTCGCGCACCAACAACGCTCTCAAGTACGTTTCGCCGGTTTTCGCGGGCTTCCAGTTCGAAGGTTTGTACGCACTGGGCGGCACCGCAGGTTCAACGGGTTCGGGCCAATCGTGGGGTGCTGCGGCAACGTATGCCACGGGTCCGTTCAGCGTCGCTGGTGGCTACTTCTCGATGAGCAACAATCGCGCGACGGCCGTCGTCCGCACGACGGGCTGGACCAGCACGTCGGATGGGATGTTTGACTCCAACTTCCCGACCGCAGCAGGCATCAACGCCGCCTACGCTACTGCGTCGCGAATCGGCATCGCTTCGGTGGCTGTTCAGTACGTTACCGGTCCGTGGACGGGTAACCTGAGCTACAGCAACGCGCAGTACTACCATGACGGTAGCTCGACCTTCGGTCAAACCCAGAAGTACAATGTCGGCCGCGCCTACCTCGGGTACCAGGTCACGCCGGCAGCACTGGTGGGTATTGGTTACGCCTACACGAAGGGTCACGGCGACTCGTCCGCTACGTATAACCAGGTTTCGCTGGGCGGCGACTACAACCTGTCGAAGCGTACTGACTTCTACCTGGTCGGCGCATGGCAGCATGCAAGCGGCGAGCAGCGTGTACCGGGCGTGGGCGGTACCCTCGAGTCGGCTACGGCTTCGATCGGTTCGTATGGCAACCAGTCGAGCACCAGCAACCAGGTTATGGTCAGCCTCGGTATCCGTCACAAGTTCTAATCGGACTTCGAGTCGGACCTGCTACGCAGCTGACGAGCTGCGTAGCCCCAAAAAACCAGCCAGAGGCGATGCCGATGGCTGGTTTTTTTTCGTCCTGAGGTTTGGGTGTGGGTGGGTCCGGGCGAGCCCGCCGACTGCTCCGAACCCGATGATGCAGCTAGCGCCGCTGCGCCTTGCCCTTGTCGGCCTGCGCGAGGATCTGCGCGGGCGACACATCGAGTTCATGCTCGAGGCCATCGGCGCCGACCGGCGCGCGATACAGCACCAGCGCCCGCTCCGACTGCAGCGATGGCGCCTCCAGCGACTGCTGCCAGTCCGGATTGGGAATCTCGGCGAACACCTGGCGCAGACGCTCACCCCACGTGCGATGAATCATGTCGAAGTACGCGTTGTCGCGATCGATCGACACGAACCGCGTGACGCGCAGCGCATCCTTCTCGTACACGAGCAAGTCGAGCGGCAAGCCCACTGACAGGTTCGAGCGCAGCGTCGAGTCCATCGAGATCAGCGCGGACTTCGCGGCCTCGTCGAGCGGGGTGGCCGGCGTCAGCACCCGGTCGATGATCGGCTTGCCATACTTCGCCTCGCCGATCTGGAAGTACGGATTTACGGCCGACGACTCGATGAAATTGCCCGCCGCGTAGATCATGAAAAGCCGCATCCGGTTGCCGGCGATCTGGCCGCCGAGAATGAAGCTGCAATTGAAGTCGACACCGAACTTGTGCAGCGCCTCGGCCTCGCGCTCATGCACGCGCCGCACCGCGCTGCCGACCACGCGCGCGGCGTCGGCCATCGTCGGCACGCTCCACAGCGTGGGCTCGCCGGCATCGGCGGGCTCGGACAGCTCGTGCAGCACCGCCTGCGTGATCGACAGATTGCCGGCCCCGAGCAGCACCAGCATGCGTTCGCCGGGCTGTTCGAACACCGACATCTTGCGCGCGGTACTGATGTGATCGACGCCCGCATTGGTACGCGTGTCGGACAGAAATACGAGGCCGTCGTTGACGGCCATCGCTACGCAGTAAGTCATAAGGAATCCGCAGGAGGCAAAGGAACCGGGCTATTGTAATGCGGCGCACAGGCGCCTTTTATCCGTGTTTACGGCCTTTTTGACGGCCTTTTTTGCAGCCTTTTGCCGGCTGATTCTGAACAATTGTCAGGAATGTTGAATGCCGGCGCGCGCGGACGGTACAGACCTGCCGCGCGCGCGCCGCGGCCAGCTACTGCGTCATCTGCGTGCTGACCGCCACCGCCACGTGAAGCTCCTCTTCGAGCCCGCCGATGCGCCGGCCGCGCACCGGTGCCGCCGCTTCATAGTCGCGCGCGACCGCGAGGCGGCAGTAGATCTCGCTGGCAAACGCGGCATGCGTGACGTCGATCGAAATCCAGCCTTTGCCTTCGAGCCACACGTCGACCCACGCATGACTCGCGCCATGCGGCACGTCGCCGGGTTCGATATAGCCGCTGACGTAGCGCGCCGGCACACCGCGCGCGCGGCAGCACGCGAGCATCAGATGCGCATGGTCCTGGCACACGCCGTTGCCGAGCGCGAGCGCCTCGGCGGCCGTGCTCGTGACCTCGGTCACGCCGGACCGGTATTGCACGCGCTGCACGATCTGCTCGGACAGCGCGAGCAGGCTTGCCGGGCTCGTCAGATTCGCCACCGACCCGGCCAGCTCGCGGATCGCGCCGTCGGCATCGGTCAGGCGCGTCGCGCAGGTGAAATGCTCGAGCGGAATCGGGCCGGGCGGGTCGCGCAGCACGCCGTCGACGAGCGGCAGCGTGTCCACCTCGCCCGACACGCGCAGATGAATCTCGTCGTGCGGCTTGTTGATGACGAGCGTATGCAGCACGTTGCCGTAGGCGTCGAGCGTGGCGTCGAGCTTGCCCGGCGCGTCGATGCTCCAGCGCCGCACGGTCTGCCCGGCGCCGCTCGCGGGCGTCAGGCGCAGCTGCTGGATCGAATAATGAACGGTCGCTTCGTAGCGGTAAGAGGTGTCGTGGCGGATGGTCAGGTACATGAGAAAACTCCGTCAGGCCACTGGCAGCATCAGATAAGTACGCGCCACCAGATTACCCAGTTCGAACACGCGAGCGAGGAACTGCGTCAGATAGGCATGCAATCCGCTTTCGAAAATCTGCCGGATGTCGGCATACAGCAGCTCGGCGCGCAGCTTGCCGGCGAAACGCTCACACTGGTTCGAGCCCGAGGTGCGCAGCATCTCGAGATTGGTGCAGACACCGTCGAGCGAGGCGAGCAGCGAGCGCGGCATCTGCTGGTTGAGGATCATCAGCTCGACCACGCGCGCGGGCGTCACGACGTCGCGATACACCTTGCGATAGATCTCGAGCGCCGACACCGAACTCAGGATCGAGGTCCAGTAATAGAAGTCCTCGAGCTGGCGCGCGGCGTCGCGCGAATTCGGCTCGACGTTCGCGAAACGCACATCGAGAATCCGCGCGGTGTTGTCGGCGCGCTCCAGATAGGTGCCTAGCCGCGTGAAGAAGAACGCGTCGTCCTGCAGCGCGGTGCCGATCGACACGCCGCGCGACAGATGCGAGCGGAACTTGACCCACTCGAACAGCGCCCCCGGATTGCTCACGGCCCGGTCGCGCGAGAGCTGCTCGTTGAATTCGAGCCACGTGTCGTTGATGGTTTCCCACCACTCGGTCGTCAGCGTGCCGCGCACCGCGCGGGCGTTTTCGCGCGCGGCCTGCAGGCACGAATGAATGCTCGACGGATTGCTCGCGTCGGCGACCATGAAGTCGAGCACGTGTTCGCGCGTCGGCTCGTCGTAGCGCTGCGCGAAGGCGCTTTCGAGCTCGGAGATGCGCAGCACCGAGCGCTGCGCGCGGGCCTCCTGCTCGGGCGTCTGTGGCAGCAGTTGCGCCTTCAGGTTGATGTCGAGCATGCGGGCGGTGTTCTCCGCGCGCTCCATATAGCGGGCCATCCAGAAGAGGTGATCGGCGGTTCGGCTAAGCATGACGGCGTTCCATGTCTGTGATCTGAACGCGCGAGGCCTTCGTCGGAAACGAAAGTCCGCGCTGGTTATCCGTTAAGCGCCAGCGGCGCATTACCTGCCGGCTGGGCGCATCAGGTTGCGAGCGTCGCGCCCCCGCTGGCTCATTGCGAGCGAAGCGAGAGACGCGCCAGCAACCGCGTCAGTCGACCATCCAGGTATCCTTGGTCCCGCCTCCCTGCGATGAATTGACGACCAGCGAGCCCTCCTGCAGGGCGACGCGCGTGAGGCCGCCCGCCACCATCGTGGTGGTCTTGCCCGACAGCACGAACGGCCGCAGGTCGATATGGCGCGGCGCGACGCCCGATTCGACGAAGGTCGGACAGGCGGACAGCGCCAGCGTGGGTTGCGCGATATAACCGGCCGGACGCGCGATCAGCCGTTCGCGGAAAGCTTCGACTTCGGCCTTCGTCGAGGCCGGGCCGACCAGCATCCCGTAGCCGCCCGCGCCGTGCACTTCCTTGACCACCAGCTCCGGCAGATGCGCGAGCGTATAGGCGAGATCCTCGGGCTTGCGGCACTGATAGGTCGGCACGTTGTTCAGAATCGGCTTTTCGCCGAGATAGAACTCGATCATGTCGGGCACGTACGGGTAGATCGATTTGTCGTCGGCGATGCCGGTGCCCATCGCGTTCGCGAGCGCGACGCGGCCGGCGCGATACGCGGTGAGCAGACCCGGTACGCCGAGCGCGGAGTCGGGACGAAACGCGAGCGGATCGAGAAAGTCGTCGTCGACGCGGCGGTAGATCACGTCGACGCGCTTCGGTCCCTGCGTGGTGCGCATGAACACGTAGTTGTCGTCGACGAACAGATCCTTGCCTTCGACGAGCTCGACACCCATCTGCTGCGCGAGGAACGTATGCTCGAAATACGCGGAGTTGTACATGCCCGGCGTCAGCACGACGACGACCGGATCGTCGACGCCCTCGGGCGCGACCGAGCGCAGCGTATCGAGCAGCAGATCGGGATAATGCGCGACCGGCGCGATCCGGTTCTGCACGAACAGCTCGGGGAAAAGCCGCATCATCATCTTGCGGTTTTCGAGCATGTACGACACGCCCGACGGCACGCGCAGATTGTCTTCGAGCACGTAGAACTCGCCTTCGTCGCCGGCGCGCACCACGTCGACACCCGCGATATGCGCGTAAACACCGAGCGGCACGTTGACGCCCTGCATCTCCGGACGATACTGCGCGTTGGTGTAGACCTGCTCGGCCGGCACGATGCCCGCGCGCACGATGTTGCGCTCGTGATAGACGTCGTGGATAAACAGATTGAGAGCCTGCACGCGCTGTCGCAAACCCGCTTCGAGCGTCTGCCATTCGCCGCGCGGGATGATGCGCGGAATCAGATCGAAGGGAATCAGCCGCTCGGTGCCGGACAGGTCGCCGTTCACCGCGAACGTGATGCCGACGCGGCGGAACAGCAGATCCGCTTCCGCGCGCTTGCGTGCGATCGCTTCATTACCCTGGCTGTCCAGCCATCGCTCAAAGCGCGCGTAATGCGGCCGTACGCCATCGTCGGGATGGCGCATCTCGTCATAGCATCGCATGTCAGCCCCAGTCTTGTTGTCAAATAGAAGGCGAATGCGCTGCGCATTCGGTACTCGACCTTCGATCAAGCAAGCGTTATGCCATTGAATATGCCGTGATAGAGCGCATTGACGTGCACGCTAACGGCGCATCCCCAGGGACTCGGAATACCTTGATCGTACTGTCGTGGATCATGATGCGCCAGTCAGGTGCGCGCGCGCCATCAGGGAGCACACTATGAGAGGCACGCTTGCCGTTTCGCCAATGGATTCGGCGAGCACTACGAAGCGTGCGCATAAAAAAAGTCCCCGTGGATTTTTCATCCACGGGGACTTCGATCACCTGCTTGCAGGTGCCATTTGAAGCACTCAAACGTCAGGCACGGTTAAACCCGACAGCGCCATGCCGACGCCTGAATCGTGCAAGCAACGTGCTTAAGCAGCCGCTGCGTCCTTCAGCTTCTTCAGCGCGCGTGCCTTGATGCGCACGCTAGCCGGCTTGGCCGGGAACCAGCGCTCTTCACCCGTGAACGGGTCTTTGCCGAAGCGCTTCTTCTTCGCCGGAACAGCCTGCACGACGATCTTCAGCAGACCCGACAGCGTGAATTCGCCAGCGCCCTTCTTGTGCACCGTGCCGAGGATCGTGTCTTCGAGCGCGGCCAGCACAGCCTTGGCGGTCTTCGGTTCCACTGCAGCACGCTCAGCGATGTGAGCTGCCAACGAGGCCTTCGTGAAGGTGTCCTTGATCGGCGCCGGTGCGCCAGACGCCTTCACGGCGACCTTCTTGGCTGCGACGGCTTTCTTCGCAGGAACTTTCTTTGCAGCAACCTTCTTGGTCGGTACCGGGGCAGCAGCCTTCTTGGCCACCTTTTTTGCGGAAGTCGGCATGTTTCTCCTACCTGTTGTGGTCAGTGAATTGCTCGAAGCGCACACCGTATGTGCACGCTTCAACGCCGGATTCTACAAGCGCTAAAGCGATTTGCGCGACTCTTTTATGTATTGCGACGAAGTTTTTTGCGCGGCTCCAACAGCGCAACACGTTTTAGTACCTGTTTTAGCGGCTAAAACGCGCGCGGCGAGATCTTTAACATGCAGGAGTAACGCACGTTACAGTTCGTTTCGGCTGCGGTTTCGAGGCGGTTGCGGCGGGGCGACCTGGCGTTTTCGCCCCTTGAATCAAGGCATATTCTTCGTTTGACGCGTCAAGCAACGCATGCCCTCGACGCTTGACGATGCCTACGCCTCGCTTGCGGCGAGCTTCATTTCAGCGTGCGATGCGCGGCAGGATGCCGGCGAGCGTCGTCAGCGCGGTGTCGATATGTTCGGCCGCGATACTGCCATAGCCGAACATCAGCCCCGGCTGCGGTGTCACACGATGGTGAAATGGCGCGAGTCCATAGAGACCGATCGACGCTTCACGCGCGGCGGCGACGAGCGCCTCTTCGCCGAGCGACGCCAACGACCCCTTCAGCCGCGCCGCCAGATGGATGCCGGCGGTCGGCACGATCGGTTCGAACCAGCGCGCAAGGCCGCCTTGCAGATGGTCGAGCAGTATCGCGCGACGCGCCGCGTACGCCTTGTGCATGCGCCGCAGATGGCGCGCGAAGTCGCCATTGAGCATGAACGACGCGAGCGCCGTTTGCGTCAGCGTGCAGCCGTGACAATCGGCGATCTGCCGCGCCTTCAGCAACGGGCCGTGCAACGATGCCGGCGGCACCAGATAGCCGATGCGCAGCTCGGGAAAGATCGTCTTCGAAAACGTGCCGACGTAGGCGACGAGACCGGCGCGATCGAGGCTCTTCAGCGGCTCCATCGGGCGGCCTTCGAAACGGTACTCGCAGTCGTAGTCGTCCTCGATGATGACCGCGCCGCGCTTTTGCGCCCATTCAAGCAGTTCGACGCGACGCTCGAGGCTCATCGGCATACCGAGTGGAAACTGATGCGAAGGCGTCACGTAGACGAGCCGCGCCTTGTCCGGCAGTTTGCTGACGATCAGGCCTTCGCGATCGACAGGGACCGGCGCCACGCGCGCGCCCGTCACCGTGAAGCATGCATGCGCGGGCGGGTAGCCGGGGTCTTCAATGGCCGCGATTTCGCCGGGCCGCAGCGTGATGCGCGCGATCAGATCGAGCGCGTGCTGCGCGCCCTGCGTGACGATCACGTCTTCCCAGTTGCTCGACACCGCGCGGTTGAATGCCAGATAGCGCGAGATCGCGAGCCGCAACTGCTGGTCGCCGGCGGCCTCGCGATAGGTGCCGGGGCTGCGCGCCTGGCTGCGCAGCGCTTGATTCACGCAGCGGCGCCAGACGTCGAACGGAAACAGCGTCTTGTCGGTCGCGCCGCCGATGAAGTCGAGCGGCGACGACACCGATGGCCGCGGCAACGGCAGGCTGTCGGGCATCCGCTCCCACAGCGGCTGCGCGCGCGCGGCGGCCTTCGCTTGCGCAGCCGCCCGCTCATGCGAACGAGCCGCCGCGCGCGCCTGTGCGGAGCGCTCGGCGGGCAGCCGTTCGAGCCCGTCGGCGACGAAGGTGCCCGAACCGGCGCGGGCGCTCAGATAGCCTTCGGACAGCAGCCGCTCGAATACGTCGAGCGTGGTTTTGCGCGACACGCCGAGCTGGGTCGCGAGGTCGCGCGTGGACGGCAAACGCGTGCCGCCGGCAAGGCGTCCTTCGACAATGCCCGCGCGCAACTGCCGATAAATCTGTCCGGACAGATCGTGATGGCCTTCGACCGCGATATGAATGTCCATTCGGGTGGTTACCTCAAATAACGGCGAAATGGTTACTTCGAACGACCAGTGGCGAACGTAAGCTTACCTCCGCGGACGCCCATTTGGGCTTCCCCGACACTCACCGCATCGCAGCTGAACGGCTGCGCGTTCTGCCTCGACATGCACGTAACCGACGTGCGCCAGCATGGCAAAACCGAGTGGCGTCTCGCGACGCTGGCCACGTCGCGCAAACGCGCGTGCCGGATAGGGGGTGGGAAGCGGTGAAGCCGCATTTCAGCGAGCAGGAAATCAGCGACCTGACGCTGCTGATCGTTGCGACCGACGGCTGGAACCGGATTGCGGTGTCGTTCAGGAAGATGCCGGAGTAAGCGGCGCGCGCTTTCGCAGCGGTGTCAGAAGATCACGGACGTCGCCACCGCGAGCCAGATCGCGCTCACGCCCGCGAGAAACAGATGCCGCGCGATGCGGATGCGTGTGTCGCTGCTCTCCGGCTCGACGGGACTCGTGGCCATCCACGGCACGAGGCCGAGGCACGCAAAGCCGGCCAGCGCCAGCACGACGACCACGACATGCGCCTTGAGCCAGACGGTCGGCTCGAACAACCCCCAGTAGCCGAGAAACAGGATGCCGATCGAGAACACGGTCGCGGAAGCGGCGCTGAGCGCAGGCACCGATCCAGTTGGAGTCGGCATGCTGGACCTCCGATCGTCAGGTTGCGGCGGCGCTCGCGCGCGGCCGCGGCGAGCGGTCAGGAAGTACGGGTTTGACGCGCTTCGTACGTCTTCAGATGACTATAGGCGATGCGCAGCAGCGACAAGCCGTGCTCGCCCTTTTGCGCGTCGCCGCCGCGCGCGATCAGGTCGCCGAGAATATGATCCGCCTCGGTGTGCGAGCGGTTTTCGACGTCGCGCAGCATCGACGCGGTCAACTGCGACGGTGTCAGCAGCACCTGGGTGGCGCGCGCGTCGAAATCCGCGGCCATCGTGAAGCCGTTGTGCTCGGCCACCGCGCGGCATTCGCCGAGCAGATTCTCGATTGCGCGCTTGCCGTCAGGCGCAGCCAGAATATCGCCGACCGAACCACGCATCAAGCAGGTACTCCCCGCCAATGTGGCCAGGAACACCCATTTCTCCCACATGCGCAGCAGGATATTGTCGCTGACCGCGACGTCGAAGCTCGCGCCGGACATCGCATCGGCGATCGCCTGGGTCCGCTCCGAGGTGCCGCCCACCAGTTCGCCGAACGTGATCGCGTGCATGTCGTTCAGATGCATGATGTGCTGCTCGGCATTGAGCGTCGCGGCGATCACGCACTGGCCGCCGAGCACGCGCTCCTTGCCGAAACGCGCGGTCAGCACGTCGATATGGCGCATGCCGTTGAGCATCGGCAGGATCAGCGTGTCTTCGCCGACGAATGGCGTGAACGAATCGATCGCGTCGTCGAGACTGTAGGCTTTGCAGCTCAGCAGCACGAGGTCGAACGGCTCGGCGGCGACCCCGGCCAGGATCGTCTTCACGTCGCGCAGCTGGAGATTGCCGCGCGGGCTGTTGATGACGAGGCCGTCGCGCCGCAGGTTTTCCGCGCGAGCGGCGCGCACGAGGAAGGTCACGTCCTGCCCCGCCGCCGCCAGCCGTCCGCCGAAATATCCGCCTACCGCGCCCGCCCCTACTACCAGAATTCGCATCTTGAGCCTCTTGAAAGATTTCGATTTGCCGATCATGCGCGTCGCTGGCCGCGCATCCCGATGGTGCCGCGTGTGGGGTTCTTGTGCAGGAATGTAGCAAAGATTGGGGATCGGTTCCGGGAAGGCGTTACTGCGGCGCGGGCGCTTGACGAAAGCGGGCGTTTTCGAAGTCCCGCGCATCCTGGCTGCAACTGCGGTATGGCGTGCGTTACTGCCGGGCCGCCACCGTTTCCCCCTGCTCCCACCCGCCGCCCAGCGACCGATACAGCGCGATCGCCGCAAGCGCATGCTCGCGCCGGGCCTGATTGAGCGACTCCGAGTCGCGCAGATAAGCTTGCTGCGCGTCGAGCACATCGAGGAAGCTCGATGCACCGCCCTTGTACAACTCGGTCGACAGACGCAGCGCCTGATTCGACGCATCGAGCGCACCGCCCAGGCGCTGCACCTGCACCGCGCCGCTGACGAGATCGCTGCGGTTGTCCTCGACTTCCTTCAGCGCCTGCAGCATGGTCTGCTGCAAGCCGAGCTGCGATTCGCGCATGCGGCTCTCGCTCGCGTCGATGTTCGCGGTGATGCGTCCGGCGTTGAAGATCGGGCTCGTCGCGTTCAACGCGGCACTGAACAGGTTGTCGGTGAGGGTCGGCAAGCCAAGGTACGACGATGCGAGCAGCCCATTCGTCAGATTGATCTTGAACTTCGGATAGCGCTCCGCCTTCGATACCCCCACTTCCGCCGCGCGCTGCTCGACGAGCGCGTAAGCGGTGCGCACGTCCGGCCGATGCAGCAACGCGTCCGACGACAATACCTCGGGCGCGCTTTGCGCAGGCACCGGAATCTCGCGCGCGTCGGTAAGCAGCGTATCGACGCTTTCCGGCGTACGCCCCGAATACACGGCGATCAGACTCAATTGATGCTGCACCGTCGATTGCATGCGCGGAATCTGCGCCTGCAGATCCTCCAGCTGATTCTGCGCGCGGGCGACATCGAGCTGCGTCGACAGTCCGTAATGCAGACGCGCCTGCGTGAGCTTCAGCGCACGGCTGCGAATCTGCTCGTTGTCGTCGAGGATCTGCAACTGCGCCTGCGCCCAGCGCAGATCGATATACGCAGCCGCCGTGTTCGCGGCGAGCGCGAGCCGCAACTGGCTCAGCGCCGCAACGCTGCCCGACACTTGCGCCTGCGACGCGAGCACCGCGAGACGTTCGCCGCCGAACACGTCCGGCGTCCAGCTCGCGGCCAGCCCGACGCCGGCCTGTCGCACATAGCCGAGCGGCGGCGGCGTGTTCTGCCGTTCGGTCGACGCGCCAGCGTTCGCATTCAGCTCCGGCAGCAACGCCGCGCGATTCTGCGTCACCAGGTCCTGCGCCTGTTTCACGCGCTCGGCCGCGGCCTGCACGTCGAGATTGCCGGTCAACACCGATTCGATCAGCTGATGCATGACCGGGTCGCCGAATTGCGCCCACCACGCATCGGTGTTCACGCTAGCTTGCGGTGCATCGACGCTCCAGGCGGTCGGCGCCAGCGTCTGCACCGCATGCGGCAAATCCGCGTGCGTGGCGGGTTGCACCGCGCAGGCCGCGAGCGTCAAAAATGCCGCGCTCGCCACTAACTTCATCGCCATCCGTTTCATGTTGAACTCCTAGTGGGCATCGGGCGGGGGCGCGGTGTTGCCGAACGGGCGCGAGAACAGCACGCTCAGCAAAGCGACCACGAAGCACAGCGAAACCGCCAGAAAGGCGTCGGAGAACGCGAGCACCAGCGCTTCGCGCGTCAATGCCGCGTGCAATTCGGCCAGCCCCGCAGTCGCGGCGTTCAACGCGTCGCCGCCGACTGCCGACAGATACTCGGCCTGCTTCTGCAAGATCGATTCGACGACCGGACGGCCCGCGTTCAGATGCTCGTCGAGCCGTTCGTAGTGAAGGTTCAGACGGTCGTTCAACATCGTGCTGCTGACCGCGATGCCGATCGCCCCGCCGAGATTACGCATCAGATTGAACAGCCCGCTCGCGGAGCGCAGCCGCGACGGCGGCAACGCGCCGAGCGCCATCGTCACGATCGGCGGAATACAGAACTGCTGGCCAATGCCGCGCAGCGCTTGCGGAATCAGCAACTGCTGCCAGCCCCATTGGTTCGTCAACGGCACGTACAGATAGCAGCCGAGGCCGAACAGCGCGAGTCCGATCACCATCAGCAGGCGCATATCGACGAAGCGCGCGAGCGTCGAGTACGCGGCAAGCGCGAGCAACTGAAAACAGCCGACGGACAGCAGCGCGAGGCCAATCTGCAACGAATCGAAGCCCCGCACGCGGGCGAGAAACACCGGCGTCAGAAACACGGTGCAGAAGATCCCGATCCCGGTGATGAACGACAGCAGACTGCCGATACCGAAGTTGCGCAGCGCAAGCGCGCGCAGATCGACGATCGGCTCTTTCGCGGTGAACGCATGCACGAGGAACAGAAACCCGCAGATTGCCGCGACCCACGCGCACAGCACGATCACGTCGTCGCCGAACCAGTTCTTGCGCGGCCCTTCTTCGAGCACGTATTCGAGGCAGCCGAGAAAACCCGACATCAGCACGATGCCGAAGTAGTCGCCTTTTTTCAGCAGCGACAGATCGACCTTGTCGATATGCACGTACTTCGGCACCAGCAGCGTGACGGCGACACCCGGCACGAGGTTCAGATAGAACAGCCAGTGCCACGACCATTGCGACGTGATCCAGCCGCCGATCACCGGGCCGATCGTCGGTGCAAGCGACGCGAGCGCGCCGATCGTCGTCGAGGCGATCAAACGCTGCTTGCCGGGAAACAGCACGAAGGCGGTCGTGAATACGGTCGGAATCATCGCGGCGCCGAGCGCGCCTTGCAGACCGCGAAACAGGATCATCGAGTTGATGTCCCATGCGAGCCCGCACAGCATGCTGGTGACCGTGAAACCGAACGCCGAGAACGTGAACAGCCACCGTGTCGAGAACACGCGCGTGAGCCACCCTGACATCGGAATCACGATGATCTCCGCGATCAGATACGAGGTCTGCACCCACGACAGTTCATCCTGACTCGCGGACAGCCCGCCGCCGATATCGCGCAGCGACGACGCGACGATCTGGATATCGAGCGTCGCCATGAAAAAGCCGACGCACATCAGCGCGAAGGCGAAGACCTTGGTGCGGGTCGGCTGATCGGCGGGGTTGTCGAAAACGTCGGTCATGATCGGTTCATCCTTGCGCGGCCGGATGGCCCGCATCGACGTGCACTTTCACCGTCGCGGAGAGGCCCGGACGCAACACGCCCTGCATGTCCTTCGGCACGTCCAGACGCACGCGCACCGGCACGCGCTGCACGATCTTCGTGAAGTTGCCGGTCGCGTTTTCCGCGGGCAACACGCTGAAGGTCGCGCCGGTCGCGGGCGCAAGGCTTTCGACCACGCCGTGCAGCGCCGTGCTCGACGCGTCGAGCTGGACCTCGACGCTGTCGCCCGCGCGCATCTTGCGCAGCTGGTCTTCCTTGAAGTTCGCGTCGACCCACAGGCCGCTCGCAGGCACGACGGTCAGCAGCGATACACCGGTGTTCGCGAGCAGCCCGACGCGCGCGGTGCGATTGCCGACGTAGCCGTCGATCGGCGCGCGGATCGTCGTGTACTCCACGTTCAACGCGGCGACGCGCTGCGCGGCCTGCGCGGTCGCGATGCGCGCTTTCGCGTCGCCGATCTGCGCGTCGAGCACCGCGATCTGGCGTTGCGCCGCGAGCAGCGCGGCGTTGCTGCGGTCGACCGCGGCGCGTGCTTTGGTCAGATCCGCATCCGCTTTCTCGACGACCTGGTTCGATACGGCGTCGTCCTTCACGAGCTCGCGATAGCGCGTCTGGTCGGCCGCGCTGCGCGTGAGCTCGGCACCCGACGCACGGACCTCGGCAGCCTGCTCATTGATCGCCGCGAGTTGCAGCGATTTCTTCGCTTCCAGCTCGGTGACGGCGGCCTGCGCGCTCTCCACTTCTGCATTGGCTTGAGCGAGACGCGCGTCGTAGTCGCGGGCATCGAGACGCACCAGCACCTGGTTGGCATGCACGAACTCGTTGTCGTGCACCAGCACATCGGTGACGAAGCCGTTGACCTTCGGCGCCATCACCGTGACGTCGCCGCCGACGTAGGCATCATCGGTGGTCTCGAGGAGGCGGCCGACGAAGAACCAGTACGACGTGGCCAGCGCCAACGCGACGACAACGGAGATGATCGCGAGCAGCATCCACGGGATACGTCGCGCCGCTCTGACGGGTTGCACCGCGCTCGGGGGCGCGATGGTCGAAGGAGTTGTGGACATGATGTCGATATGTGCGTATGCACTCTTCAGGTTGAAAAAAACGGCGCAATGCGCCGGCCTCCGCTACCTCTAGCGTTTATTTCAAAGCGGATCTCTGGTGATCGCGAATAGCTCGGTGCGCAGCGCGGCCGCGCGCTCCTCGCCGAAGCGGTGTTCGAACTCGGCCTGCGCGACATACCAGTGCGCGCGGCCCGCGTCCAGCCGCTCTTCGCCCGCGGCGGTCAACGAAATCAGCAACGTGCGCGCATCCGCGCCCAGCGCCTCGCTCGACACGAGCCCGTCGCGTCGCAGCGGCTGGATCGTGCGGACCAGCGTGGTGCGCTGCATCCGCATGGCTTCGGCGACCTGCTTCATTGTCATCGGACCGGTGCGCTTCAGACGCCCTAGCAGCGAAAACTGCGTGATGGTCAGCCCGACATTCGACAGATGCCGGTCGTAGATCTGCGATACGTGACGCGCAGCCTGGCGGATCGCAAAGCAGTCGTCGTCCAAGAGCGCTTCCATTCGCCGCACTTCCTTTGCTCGTTAGTGCATATGCACATCAAAAGGCGTTATAAAACCCGCCGAAGCGGGTTCATTACGCCGATCTAGCCGGTGATGCTGAACAGCTCCGCGCGCAGCGTTTTCGCGCGGGCGCGACCAAACTTCATTTCGAATTCTTCCTGCGCGGCGCGCCACGCGACCGATGCCTGATCGAACGTGGTCTCGCCTTTTTCCGTCAGGCTGAACAGCAGCGTGCGGTTGTCGTGGTCCGCCGCTTCGGCCAGCACGAGGCCGTCGCGCTGCAACGGCTTCATTGCGCGGACCAGCGTGGTGCGCTCCATGACCATCGCGTCCGCGAGTTCTGCGATGGGCAGGTTCGGGGTGCGCGCAAGCTTCGCGAGGATCGTGAACTGCGCAGCCGTCAGCCCGACGCTGCCGAGATGGCGCTCGTAGATCTGCGTGACGTGCCGCGCCGCCTGGCGCAGCGCGAAGCAGTTGCATTCGTCGTAGGAGAGAGGACGGTTCATGAAGCGAAGTCTATGTGTGCATATGCACGGCGTCAAGTTTTTTGTAGCTCGACAGGCGAATCGCCCGCGCGGCAAGCTTCGGCGGCAGCGATCGACCGTTTCCGGCTTGCCGGCCGGCTCGACACGCTGCGCCACTGGCGCTTCCCGCGCCGCGCGATGGCCGGCCCGTCGAAAGCACGCGGGAGATCCGCGTGCATTTCGACGTGGGTTGAGAGCAGCGCTTACTGGCTTGCGCAGGTGAAGTTCGCCGCGACGTTCACGTCGCCCGAGCCGTTATAGCGCGGGAACGTCGGGTACTGGCACAGCGGCCGCGTGCGTCCGGGCACGCCCGCCGTATCGGCGACGATCTGCGCGGGGGGCGCCACGCCGTTCTCGACCCAGTTTTCGAGCGTCGTCAGCGAATCCCACGACGCGTTGAATACGCTGCTGACCGCATGACCATAGCCGGGAATCTCGTAGAAGCGCACGAAATTCGCCACCGTGGATGCGCCCATCGTCGCTTGCAGACGCTGATAGTACTGCTCGGTCGAGCGAGTGCTGACGAGCGCGTCGGCCATGCCGTGCGCCATCAGGACCTTGCCGCCCTTCGCGTTGAATGCCGACAGATCCGTCTTGTTGACGTCTTGCAGCCCCGTCAGTTGACTGATGCGCGCCTGCAGACTGCCCGGATTCTGAGGATCGACACCGAGCGAGTTGTAGCTCGGGTCGCGCGTGACGAAGTAGCGGATCCACTGATCCCAGAACACGCTCAGATACGGCGCGGTCTTCGGCATCGGCGAGGCCGGTTGCGACGTGCCGAGCGCGAGCGTGGTCACCGTCGGCTGCAAGGCGGACGGATTCGCGATGCCGAGATCGGCGCCGTACACGTTGAAGCCCGGATACTGCGTCTCGCCGCTCGCGAGCGTATAGCCGAACGTGATCGGCGTGTTGTACACGTTGAGCGCCGCGATCTGCGGATCGGACAGGCAGGTGTCGCCGGTATCCGCGCCGCCCGCGCACCGCAGCGGCGTGCCGTTCAGCGTCGCCGTGGTGGGATTGAAGGTCGCGTTGCACGCGGCGACGTTGCTGATCAGACCGTCGGCGACGCCGTCGAGCGCGTCGCAACTCGCGAGCACCGTGTCGAGCAGCACCTTGCGCTTCGCCTGGTCGAGATAGGCGTCCGGCGCCGCGAGCGCGCGCGTGATGCGCCCGAATTGCAGGTCGAGGCTTGCGGCCGCCCATGCCGGATACAGCACGATCGAGCCGTCCCAATCTTGCGGCCAGCGCTGCACCACCGCCAGCGCTTCGCGTCCGCCCGACGAGCCGCCCGCGAAATACGCGCGCTTCGGCGCCTTCACCGCGTAGCGCTGGTCGATCAGATAAACCGCCGCGTCGCGGGTTTTCTTCAGCGCGTCGCCGTCGAAGTTCCGCATCGCTTCGTCGTTCACGCCGAACGACGCGTCTTCGCTGCCGAGCGCATTGGCCTGGTGTCCCGAGTCGCTCGCGAACACCGCGTAGCCACGGCCGAGCGGCGTCGGCTGCGCGGTCGGGCCGGCCGGCACGTTGCCGGTCGGCGCGGGAATCGTGCCGTCGTAGCCGCCGCCGCCGAACATCATGATCTTGCTGTTCCAGTTGGTCGGCATCGCGATCTGGAATTTGATCTGCGGCGCCGCGGGATCGACGGGACCGATCGCGCCGCTCACGAGGCAGTATTCGCCGGTCGCCTGCGCGCCCGAGCCGGCCGCGGGCATCACGGCCGCCGCGGTCACCGTTGCGCCCGTGGTCGGCAAGCCGATCGCCGACGCCGGCACGGTCTTGCCGGCAAGCTGCGCGCAGCTAAGCGGCGCGGCGGCGGTCGACTGAATGTTGTCATCGCCGCTGCCACAGCCGCTCAACGATAGAGCCGCGAGCAACGGTGCGACGGAAACGACAGGAACAAAAGAGGACAACGACGGAACGGCGCGCTGCATGGGCATGACTGTCTCCATCTTGGTTTGGAGACGCGGTCGCACGAGCCGGCTTGATCTCGCACGCCGTGTCTGCGCTGAGGGATGTAAGGCGCGGAGGGTTACGGCAATGCGCTGCATAGCAAGCGGCATGCCGCGGACAGCCGCCGGGCTATCGCTTGCGTTGCGTCTTCGTGTGGAAGGATCTGAGCCGATGGCGACATGCGCATCGCATCGCATCGCATCGCATCGCAGGGGACTACTGAAAGCCCAGACCGTCTGGGCAAAAAGTATCTGGCGAGTCAGGAAGAAAGGTCGACTTTGCAATCGGCCCGGCTTCGGTGCGGCCGGGCCGGACGCCGTAAAGGACGACAGCGTCCACGCGGCTTCCCGCGCTCGCCGCCGCCCGTTCGATCGCAGCCCGGTAATCAGAACCGCTGCTGCAAGCCGACCATCACGCCGGCCTGATTCTCGCCGGTGCCGATCGTGCCGCCCGCCGCGACGGTATTCGCCGCTTTCGAGCTGTTGAACATATAACCGAACGACGTATAGACGGTGGTGCGCTTCGACAGCAGATAGTTCGCGCGCGCGACCAGCAGCGTCGAGCTCGCATTGTTCAGATCGCCCGACGTGCGCTGCAGATAGCGCGAACCCTGGCCGTCGAGAGAAAACGCCGGGGTCACGAAATAGGTCGCGCCGCCGAAGAAGATATCGGTCTGCAGATGCGTGGCGGCCGACTGGTTGCGGCGGATCCAGCCCGCGCCGACTTTCACCGGTCCGAAGATCACATAGCCGTCGACGATATTGCGCGCGTCGGTGTAGGCGCTATTGTTCAGCGGCGCGGATGCACCGGCGCCACCTCGCAGCAGGTCGTACGAGGTCGCGACGCCGAAGCTCGCCGAATCATACGCAAGCAGCGCCGTATATTGTTTGCACGCGAGGTAGTTGCCCGGCACCTGGCCGCCGCAATTGGTCGCCGACGGTCCCGCCGGACCCGCGGCATCGCGGCCGAAGCTGTAGGTGCCGCCCACCGTGACGCCGTGGAACTTGCCCATATAGCCGATCGCATTGTCGCTGCGCGCGTTCGGCAGATACGAGTCGAGGTTGCTCAGCGAGTGAATCGACGGCCCGATGATGTCCGCGTTCGCGAGCGCATACATCGTCATGTTCATCTGCCGGCCGAGCGTCAGCGAGCCATAGTCGCTGCTGATGCCGACGTTGGCCTGGCGGCCGAAGAGACGCCCGCCATAATTCAGCGCGCCCGTACCTGGCTGAAAGCCGCTCTCCAGCACGAAGAACGTCTTGAAGCCACCGCCAAGGTCCTCGGTGCCCTTCAAACCCCAGCGCGACGGCACCTCGCCGGTCAGGAACGGCATCCCGACCGTCGTGCCGCCGTGACTCGTCGCGTTGTTGTAGTACGACACCCCTGTATCGACGATTCCGTACAGCGTGACGCTGCTTTGACCGTAAGCGAGCCCCGTCGCGGCGGCGAGAAGCGTCGCGGTCCACTTCATTTTCATTTGTGACCCCTATGTATTGCGAGTGTGTGTGTTCGAGTAATCCGCAATCGACGCGCGACACCGGCCCTCTCGCTGGCCAGTTGCCGTGCGAGCGATGAATCTTGCGTAGGAGACCGAAGCTGGCAGCGGCTAGCCGCGTGCTACCTGCTGCGTGGCTTCGGCTACGGAGGGCTCGGTGTGATGCGACGCGGAGCGGCGATGATCGATCAGCGCGACCGAGGCGGCCGCGATCAGCGCTGGCAAGCCGATCGCCATGAAGTTCTGCTGCAGCGGCAAGCCCATGCCGACCAGAATGCCGATCAGAATCGGCGCCAGGATCGCGCCGCTGCGCCCGACGCCGAGCGCCCAGCCGATACCGGTCGAACGCACCGCCATCGGATAGAACTGCCCCGCATACGCGCTATTGACGATCTGCGTGCCGATCGTCGAAGCACCGGCCAGGCCCACGAGCACGAACAGGACAGCGGTCGGCATCTTGTAGCCGAGCAACGCGATCGATACCGCGGCGAGCAGATACATCGACATCAGCACGTACTTGATATGCAGCTTGTCCGCGAGCCAGCCGCCGCCGATCGCGCCGATCATCGCGCCGAAATTCAGCACCAGCACGAACGTCAACGCGGAGCCGAGGCTGTAGCCGGCCGTCGCCATCAGCTTGGTCAGCCACGAACTGAGCGCGTAGACCATGAACAGACAGACGAAGGTGCCGATCCAGAACATCACGGTGCTGAAGCCGCGGCCGTCGGCGAACAACTGGCCGATCGACGCCTTGCTCGTCTGCTCGAGGCGGCTCAGGACGAAGCGGTCGTTGGCGCGCGGCTGATAGCGCGGATCGACGCGGCGAGCCACCTGCGCGAGCTTGTCGACGTTGCCCTGACGGACCAGAAACGGCAGCGACTCGGGCATCCATCTGAGCAGCAGCGGCACGAGCAGCACCGGCATGCCCGCGGCCACGAACACCGACGACCAGCCGAAGCGCTCGATCATGCCCTTGCCTAGCACCGCCGCCAGCATGCCGCCGACCGAGTAGCCGCTGAACATCAGCGTGACCATCGTGCTGCGCAAACGGCGCGGCGCGTACTCGGTCATTTGCGCAATGACGTTCGGCATCACGCCGCCGATGCCGATACCGGCGATGAAGCGCGCCGCGCCGAATTCGAGCGGCGTCGACGCGAAACCGGCCAACGCCGTGAACACGCTGAACATCGCGAGGCAGATCGCAATCGCCCAGCGGCGGCCGATCCGGTCCGCGACCGTGCCGAACACGATGTTGCCGAACATCATGCCGAACAGCGCCGAGCTGACCATGAAGCCCGCCTTGGCGGGATTGACGCCCATCTCCTTCATGATCGACGGCAACGCGATACCGGCGACCGCGAGGTCGTAGCCATCGAACACGATGATGAGCGCGCACCAGACCAGCACGATGTAGTGCAAGCTGTTCAGCTTCGCCTCCTCGGCGAGCGCGTGCAAGTCGATTTCCCGCATGAGTGCCTCCTCCTTTTCCAAACCTGTGCGCTCGCGAGTTCAGGCGGCGATTCGCCTGACGAAGAACGCGTGAGCATCGAGCATCGGTGTGCTTTCTATGTATGAGTCGGCGCAGTGTAGGAAGCCAGAATGGTTTGCACTATCCAGAAATTGCAGATCAACTATCCAGTTCAGTCCGCTTTTTTCACGGCCGCTATAAACTCGGGCCGATCGGGTGTTGCGATATCGGTAGCTTTCCGAATTCAGCACAGGCAAGGACGCCGTTATGCTCGATCAACTACATCCGCACAGGACATCACGCCTGATAAAGAGGCCTGAGGGGGAAGCATTCCGATGCTTCGGAATGCGACTGAAAACGTAAGGCCACACTGGAGACGGCATGCCCTTGTCACCGAAGTCAGAAGCGCTGTCGCCGCTCTACCGCAATTGCCTGTTCCGGTCCGACAACGCTGTCGAGACGCACGATCACGTCGCCCGGGAGTTAAGCGATCACGTACTACGTTGGAAAAGAGGCACGCCGGACACCGCATTGTTCAAGGCGGAACTGAAGCATCTGCGTGTCTATGCGCTTCAATACGGCGCCGAGGTGGAAGTCACGCCGCAGCCGTTCGATGGCTTCACGCTGGTGCATACGTCGCTGCGGGGCGGCGCCGAAATCGAATGCGACGGCACCGTGATGAATGTCAGCGAAGGCCGCACGGCCGTGTTGTCGCCGCAACAGAACGTGCGGCTGCGCTGGCTGCCCGGTACGCAGCAGTTCATCGTCAAGGTACCGAACGCGCTGATGCTGGAGGTCTCCGGACGTTCGCCGGAAGAGGCGCTCGGACTGATACCGGGCCAGCTTCTGCCGCGGGCGCTCGGCTCACAGTGGGATCTGATCACGCAATCGCTGCTCAATATCCTGTCGCCTTCCGGCGACCGCGATATCCGCGCCGAGTGGCGCGATCATCTCGAGCGCAACCTGGCGCTGTTTCTGCTCGTCCATCAACTCCCGCAAGCGACGACGACATCTGCCGCGTTGGCCGTCGAAGCCGCCGGCGACGCGGCCGATTCGCGTCTGCAAAGCGGCAGCCCGAAGCAGATGGAAGCGTTGCTCGAATACATCGAGTCACGCCTGTGCGCGCCGATCTCGCTCGAAGATCTCGCGCGCGTCGCGGGTGTCAGCTTTCGCACGCTGAATGTGATGTGCCATCGCCATCACGGCATGACGCCGATGGAACTGCTGCGCAATATCCGTCTCGAGGCCGCGCGTACCCGGCTGTTGACGGTGCCGTCGTGCAGCATCACCGATACCGCGCTCGCTTTCGGCTTCGGGCATCTCGGCCGCTTCTCTGCGTATTACTTCGCGCGCTTTAACGAATTGCCCCGTGATACGCAGAAGCGCCGCCAGGGGTGTCCATAACGGGCCCGTTCGCTACGTTCGGCCAGCTTCCCCCATCCGTGTCCTCCAGCTGCGACGTCTAACCGTGCCTGGCGTTCAACGCAGATCCGCACGCAAATCCCGCACACCTTTGCCGAGCCGTTGACGCAACAGCGTCCGTAGCGTGGCGCCGTCGACATAACCGACCTCGGCCGCGATCGCGTCGATGCCGAGGCCGCTGCCATGCAGCAGAGACTGCGCGTACTCGACACGCAGGTCCTGAAAGTAAGCCAACGGCGATTTGCCGAGCACGTCCTGGCAACGACGCTGCAGCGTACGCGCGCTCGTCGCCAGCGCGGCCGCCGCGTGCTGCAGCGAGAAGCCCTCCTTCAGATGCTCGCGCGCCCATCGCTCGAAACGCTGAATCAGCGGATCGGCCTGAGCGAGGTGGTTGGGGATGATGTACGGCGCCTGCGACGAGCGCAGGTCGGCGAGCAGGTAGCGCGACACGAGCGCAGCCAGTTCGGGGCTCGCGCGGCGGATCAGCCACAGCGCGAGATCGAGATGCCCCATCGCCGCGCCCGCCGTCACGCCGACGTCCGTCGGTACCAGCATGCGCGACTCGTCCAGCAACACCCCCGGATAGCGCTGCCGGAACAATGGACTCAGCCACCAGGTCGTGGTCGCCTCGCGATGATCGAGGAGCCCGGTTTCCGCGACGAGGAAGGTGCCGATGCACGACGCGGCGAGCAACGTGCCCTGCGCGTGCCACGCCAGCATTTGCGCCTTGGCGTCGCGCACGTCCGGCCGTTCGAGCGCCGGCACCAGTTGCTCCGGTGTGCCGGTACCGAGCGCGGGAATGATCACCCAGTCCGGCTTCAGGTCGGCGGTGATCGTTTGCACGGGGATGGCGAACCCCTGCCCTGAGCGGACCTTCTTGCGCACGCCGACGATCGACAGTTCGAAGTGCGGCCGCCCGCCCATTTTCGCGGCGGCAAAGCGGTTGGCGAGCGAGAACGCGTCGAGCATGACGGTGAGGCCGGTGTCGAACAGCCCCTCCAACGCGAGGATGGCGATGCGCATGGCGTAAATGACCCTAAAGTTGTCATTTGCGACGATACAGCTTTTTCCGGGGCAGAGCTACAGTGAGCCCAGTTGCACATCGCAACGAACGTCGACCAAGGAGTCACTGATGAAAGTTTTCGCTATTGCATCCGCGCAACCGACCCTCACCCCCGACAAGCTCCAGCAGCACATGCCCCACGAGGTGCCGTCCACCCTGCAGCTTTATCTCGACGGCAAGGTCGAGCAGTTCTGGTTTCGCGACAAGGCCGGGCCGATCTTCCTGATGAACGTCGAATCGGTCGACGAGGCCAAGGCGATCCTTAACGCGTTGCCGCTCGTGGCCGACGGGTTGATGAAATACGAGTATCTGCCGGTGGGACCGCTCGCGCCGCTGGGCCGGCTGATCCAGAAGGGATGATGTTGCCGGCGGGATGAACCGTGCCCCCGGCGTGGCCGGCGGCACGGTTAAACAGCATCACTGCCCGACCTTCTCCGATTCGACGACGAGGTCCAGCACATACGCGACCGACGGCCCATCGGCAGGCGGGTTCTTGATCGTAAAACGCTTCACGCGCACCACGTTACGGATGCCCGGCGTGTGCGTATAGCCTTCGATAGTCTGATTCAACGGTTGCCACGGCCCGGGCGCGCCGGCGGCGAGGCCCTGTTCGTCGAAGAAGCGTTCTCGCACGAGCAGACATTGCGCATTCGGCATCAACGGATGGTTGCACGGCACCGACTGCGGCGCCACTTCGAAGAAAGCAATCTGACCGGGGCCGCCGTAGCGCGTCTCGGCCGTGGGCACGCCGGTGAAGCTCAGCGTATCGCCGTTATCGGTGACGAGTTGCAGGCTCGGACCGTTGTCGCGCGCAAGCAGGTTCACGTTGACGCTGCCGCGCACACGCTGCGAGATCGCATCGTCGAGTGCGGCAAGCGCGGCGTCGTTGCAGGCCATCATCGTGCTGACCATCGGGCCGATCTGCAGATGCCCCTTCCTCACCGTGTAACCCGCACCCATGTTGTTGCAGCTATTGACGACCGTGATCCGGTACGGACTGAAGTCCAGTTGCACCGGCTTGTCCGCGCGGGCGAACAATGCATCGATGCGATTGCCATTGCTGTCGATCGCGTTGTTCAGTTGCCAGTGGTAGCGGGTCAGCAGATCGGTCCCGGTCGGCGCCGCCGGGTTCGCGGCGGCCGTGGTCGCCGCGGGAGCCGGGACCGTCACTTCGGGTGTCTGGGCGCAGGCGGCGAGCACGAGCGGCAGCAAGAGCATGCGGTATTTCACGTCGGCACCTCGGTAGTTCAATGGTTGTTCCGGGCGTTCGCTCGGGTCCAGTCGAAGGGACGCGAGAATCAGGTCGGATGCGCGAAAGCCGCAAGAGCCATTGAAAGGCACCACCCGGCCGCACTGCGCCGGGTTTGCGCACCTGCTTCTTTCAGGCCGCGAGCATCGACTCGACGACCGACAGGATAACGCAGGTGGATGGCGGAAATATGCTGTTCGATGTTTGCCCAAATCCTTCGTTAGGTGGCCGAACCGCGGATTGTCAACGCTACACGTTGGAAATGTCACGGCTCAGCGCAGGCATCGGGTGAAGCCGCTTGAACCTGGGGCGCAGCAGCAGATAGAAAGCGGCAATGTGGGTGATCGCCAGCGTCGGCACATAAATCACCGGGATCGCGTACATGGCCCCCAGTTCTCCCGCGTGCGCAGGCAGATCGATCGCTACGGCATGGTAGTAATCGACGATCAGATCGACTGCGCCGACGACATTGAAAGCCACGACGAACGACCAGAACAGCGGACGGATCCGGGTCGTCAGCAACGCCAGCATCGCCAGCACGCCCGTCGCGAAATCCCCATAAGCGGCGAACGCGGTGAAGCTCGCGGACAGTTGCGGGCTGACTACCCCAGGCAGCAGGAAGGCGAGCCCGAAGAAGCGGAAGCTGTGCAAGGTGGCGATCGCGCGTTGCGCGTCGAATGGGGTCATCGACTTGAGCTTCGGCCAGATGTAGGCGCTGAAGCACAACAACCAGGCGACATAGCCCAGAACGAGATGCAACTGGAAAAGAAGCCGCGGCGACATGGTGCCTCCTGACAAATATTGGCGGATGCGCAGCCGCAAACGACGCGGATCGGCGGGCTTGCCGACCCTGCGCATGGGCGATCCGGTGGCCCGGTCACCACATGGTTTCGCGCTGCTGATGCGCAGGTGTTAGGTGTACCATCGTCTCGCGCGTGCGACTATTCCTCACAATGTTGACAGGCTATGAAGCAGAACTTCACAGTCAGGCAGGGTGCGCTAGACGGCGTCGAGGTCTTCCTCAGCGTGGCCGAGCATCGCAGCTTTCGCGGCGCCGCCGCGCAACTCGGCGTGACGCCGTCGGCCGTCAGTCAGGCGGTGCGCGTGCTCGAAACGCGCATCGGCGCGACGCTCTTCATCCGCACCACGCGCAGCGTCGGCCTGACCGAAGCCGGCGAGCGCTTTCTGGCTCGCGCCAAACCCGCTTTCGAGGAACTCGTCGCCGCCAGCGAGGTAGCGCGCGGACTCGGCGAGCGGCCGTCCGGCCTGTTGCGTCTTTCGGTGCCGCGCGCGGTCGTGCCGATCCTGCTGGAGCCGCTGGTCGCGTCGTTCTGCGAGGCCAATCCCGAAGTCGAGGTGGAGGTCGCGGCCAGCAAGGAGTTGATCGATCTCGCGGCGGAGGGTTTCGACGCCGGGATCCGGCTAGGTCAGTTCGTTGCCGCCGACATGGTCGCGGTGCCATTGACGGCGCCATTCCGCTTTGTCGTCGTGGGAAGTCCTGGCTATTTCGCGGCGCGTGGCCGCCCTGAGCACGTCGACGATCTGCGTACGCATGCCTGCATCCGCTGGCGACGCTCGAGCGGCGCGCTCGCATTGTGGTCGTTCAACGACAACGGCCAGCCGATCGAGATCGCCGTCTCCGGTCCTTTCATCGCCAGCGATTTTCTGGGCATGCTGGGCGCGGCGAACGCGGGCATCGGCCTTGCCCAGCTACCCGAACCGATGGCCGCCGAGGGGTTGCGAACCGGCAAGCTCGTGCGCGTTCTGGATGCGTATGCGCCGATGATCCCGGGCGTGTTTCTCTACTATCCGAGCCGCCGGCAGATCATGCCGAAGCTGCGTGCGTTCATCGATCATGTGAAGAGTCGCGCGGCGCGTGCGTTGCCTGACGATAGTTGATGAAGTTGTTGAGGGAGGTCAAAGGTCGCCTATCAACGACATCGCTTTTTTAACCCGAAGCATTGCCAGATAGCGCCAATACTTTTCGATTATTCGGTGTACTGGGCGTTTTCCGATCGATCTGGACAATAGCCGATCCGCGCAAGGAGCATAAGACACCTCCATCCGGAGAAGGTGTCTATCGGCTAGCTATTGGCCTGTAACACTTTGCGCTCTCATCTGCCGAACATCGGCGAGACCCGCCTTCGACCGTTCGTGCAAGTGTTCATAGGCCATATCGGGGTACTGATCGAGCATTCCACGATAGATGGATTCTGCTTCATCCAGACAATGTTTGGCCTTTGCCGTGTCGCCAAGATCGAACGCGGCCACATAATGCTTCATCCTGAGATTGGTCGCGCCTGGATCAAATGGCGCCGTAGCCCCCGCAACCTCGTCGCTCAAATCGCTGAGGGCGGCGGTGGCGGCCAAGTACGACGGCCCCCGGCAGCCGGGCTCGTTCTTGTAGCCGTCGATCGCCAACTCGGCCTTCACATAGGGGCTTTGGGATCCGGCGGAGCCCATCGGCCCGGTGGTGGTGATGTGGCTGCAGGCGGCCAGGGCGGCCGCCAAGGCGACAGCCGCCATAAGTTTCATCGACATGCTGATCTCCTTCCTTGTCAAATTTCGCGGTGCGCGATGTCCGACAGCGCCATGTCGGGCACGCTGCGGCTTCCGGTGACGCGGAAACCATTCACCTTGTTCAGCACGAATGCCGGACCACCGCGGCCCTTCGACAAGGTCAGGCGGGAAAAATCAGAGTCGTTCACGTCCTCCAGCCAAAGTGCCGGCCGCGCATCGGCCGCGACATTGGCAATTTCCACGTTGCTGAATTCAGCGTTGGTTACGTGGCGCATGAAAAATCCATACGCCGGTAGCGGTCCAAAGCGGAAGGGCTCGGGATAATCCGCTTCCCGTTCAGGCGGAATCCATTGATTGAGTTCGGTCGTCCCACCGCCCTTTTGCTGGACAAAGAAGTCGCTGATCTTGATGTCCTCGATCGAGGCCCCGGGAATGCCGCTGATGATCGACGGCATGGTATTGGCCGGGCCGCTGCAGGTCACGTTGCTGACCAGAACGCGGCGGAAGGTGCTGCGTGGCATGCCCTTCGGACCGCGCATTCGCCCCCCGAGACGAAAGAACAGCGGCGAATTGCGCACATCACGCATGGTGATGCCGGTAATGGTGATGTCCTCCAGAACCGCGCCGTCCACGGTCTCCAACGCGAGCCCGCGACAGCTTTCGAAGATGCAGTTCGAAATCGTGATGTTCTTGAACCCGCCATTCGACTCGGTTCCGCATTTGATGCGGCCGGTACGGTTCCAGGGATTCATATCAAATTCCGGCCCGAAGCGCTTGAAGCTGCCGTCTACGACAGACCCCATCTCATAGCCGCCGGTGACGTAGCAATTGGTGATCGTCACGTTTTCCGTGGCACGTGGATAGCCGAGGGCATAGGAGCTCTTCGGACAGATCGCATCGTCCCAGGGCGAATTGACGGTGCAGTTCGACACGCGGACATTGCGACAGCAATCGATGTCCATACCGTCGCGGTTGGTATCGATAATCAGATTGTCGATGGTGAAGTTGTCGACACCGGTCGCCAGGATGCCGAAATGTCCGCCCGCCAGTATCGAGAAATCGCGCAGGACGACATTGCAGCAGTTTTTCAAGGCGATCGCCTTATTGCCGACACCCGGCCGTTCGGCAATGGGCAGATCCGGATCTTCCCCGTGCCCGCGACTGAGCCCTTTGCCCCAAATGAGACCCGGCCCGAGAACGGCAATGTCGTGCAGTCCTTCGCCCCAGATCAGGCTGTTGTGCCAATGGTTGTGACCAAAATCCTGATAGGCCTCCCAAGGCGCGTTGGACTCCGCCGCGTCGTAGCCGCCGCTCGTTGTTCCCTCTCGTGGGGTGCTCGCTGCGAGGATCGTCGATCCTTCGTCGAGGTAAAGGGCGACCGAGCTTTTCAGGTGGATCGAGTAGCAAGCATAAGTACCTGCCGGAAAGCGAACCGTCCCTCCTCCGGCGGCCGCAGCCGCTTCGATGGCCCGGTTCACGGCCGGGGTATCGATGGTCTTGCCATCGCCCAGCGCACCATAAGCGCGCACATCGAAGACATTGCCTGGACCTGCATTGGTGAGCGGTGCAGTCGGCCGCGCCCCTGCAACCGAGGGCAGCAGCAGCGAGGTAGCCGCAAGCGCCCCTCCAAGACCAATGAAACCACGACGCGAAATACGCAAGGAGTCGCCCATTGCGGGCGCCACTTTATAAAGATCACTCTGATGCTTCGACACTAAGTTTTCCCTGACGAAATGGTTTCGATGCACTAGCAGCTGTCCGCCAACGCCACATTCTTGTAAGACAACAGCGGAAGTGTAAATACGAGCGCAGGAGCAGTCACGCGGGGGTATACCCCTTATCGAAGGGAAGTTAGATGCACGACAGCATTCCGTTTGCCTAATGTTGTCATACCGAATATTCCGTTATATGGAAAAGCGGCTGCCCTTCTTCGGCGACCACACCAAGTTGCATATGTTGCGCAATATGCAATGCCGTCGAGACAACGATGAAAACCGCGTCGATTCGTGACTTATGTTTTGTGTGCACGCACGCTGCGCTCGCCGCTCGAGGTTGCGCCGTTGAGGCAGGCTACGCGACTAGACAGAGCAGTGAAGGAGAGGGTCGAACATGCTTCCAGATGAAAGGGAATCACCTGGCGACAGGCACCCACGGAGTCGACTTTCTCATCACCCGAGGGACCCTTTGATGGTTTCCAGACTAGCGATAGTTCACAAAGTTGATAACGTCGTTGAGAAACCAAGGCAGGATAAGTTGCGTATCCGAATAGCTGGTGCCGACGGTAAGTCTCGGCGGTCTTGAAGCGGCGTCGGCGGATGCCACACCGCCCGGACCGTGCAGCATATAGGCGTTCGCATCGTACGCCGCCTGAGGATTAGCCGGCGGCGAACTCGACGTGCAGCCGGCAGTGAAAACGACGACAACTGCTGCGAAGCAAAGGGACTTCATGAGCGGGTGAACTCCGGCGACGTTTTTTCCATTATGTCCGAACTCAGTCGAATGCCGGGAACGAAGCGCGCCCACAATCACAACTCCAGCACCGTCACCCCCACTTCCATCCGATGCGCGCCGCCGCCGAGAATCGTCCCGCGCAGCAACGAGACATCGCTGTAGTCGCGCCCGATCGCGAGCGTCACATGATCGAGATCGGCGAGCACGTCGTTGGTCGGATCGAGATCGATCCAGCCGCTGGCCGGACAATGCACCGACACCCACGCATGCGAAGCATCCGCACCGATCAGACGCGGGTGTCCCGGCGGAGGATCGTTGCGCAAATAGCCGCTCACGTATCGCGCGGGCAAACCGAGCGAGCGCAAACAGCCGATCATCACCTGCGCGAAATCCTGGCAAACGCCGCTCTTCAGCTCGAACGCGCGTTCGGCCGGTGTATCGAACAACGTCGCCGACGGCTTGTAGGCGAAGTCCTCGTGAATGCGATGCATCAGATCGATCGCACCCGCGACGAGCGGGCGGCCGGGCGTGAAGCTGGGCAGCGCATACGCGCGCAGCGACGCCCGCAATGCGATATTCGGCGACGCGAAGCAATACTCCGCCTCCGGACGGAACTCGCCACCCACGCGAAACCGCAGCGCTTCGGCCACGGTCTCCCAGGTCGGGGTGGCCTCGGCATCGAGGTCGGTCCAGCGCGGCGTCAGCGCGACCGTGGTTTCACTGACGAGTTGCAAACGCTCGTGCGGCGTATCGAGCGCGAAGTACAGCACGTCATTGCCGAACGCATCGATGCGGCTATGCCGATACGACGGCTCCGGCTCGATCCGCTCGCTGCGCGAGATCACACGCTGCCAAGGACACGCGAGCGGCCGGATGGTCGCCAGATGCTGCGCGGTTTCGACATACGTCGAGTAATGGTAGGTAGTGCGATGCGAAACGGACAGCACCGTCGATGGGTTCTTCATACCCACACCTGCGAGGCGACCGTGGTCGCGTGACTGAAATAACGCGCGCTGATCTCATGCGCGGCCGCGTTGGCAAAGCCGCCGATCTGATCGCACAGCACAATCAGCTTGCCATACGAGCCGTGTTCGTCGACCTCGCACAGCGCTTCGAGCGACGGCAGCAACTCGACGCTCGGCAGCAGCTCCGCGAACGGCCGATGCCGCACACTGCCCGCCGCGATGGCGATCTCGTCGAGTTTGTTGCGCAGACGCTCGTACACGCCATAAATGCCGCGCGGATTGTGCGGTTCGATCACGAGCAGATCGAGCAGCGCGGGCACTTCGAAACGCCCGGGGTACAGCGAGCGATACGTGAGCGTGCTGTCGAACATCTGCAGCAGCAGATCGAAGCCGGCCGGCGTCGCGAGTTGGCCGGTCGCGGCGACGTCGCGCATGAAAGCGGCCATCGTCGCGACACGTTCGATATGCCGCCCGACGAACAGCAGCCGCCACGCTTCATCGCGCGTCATGCGGTCGCCCTGCGCACCGCTGATCGCCGACAGTTGCACCGACAGATGTTCGAGCGCATTCGCGAGCGTCACGCGATCGTAGCGATCGAACGCACTCCCGCTGCTCGCGGCACCGGCGCCGCCGTTGCCCGCGCCCACGGCTGGCAGTAGCACCCGCAACGCGTCCTGAAAGTCGTTGCGCGCCGCGAGGATCATGCGCCAATGGTCATTCGACAAACGCCCGCGCACCTCGCCGTTCGCGCGCGCCTGATAATTGAGATTCTGGCTGATGCTGAGACTGCCCGCGCTCTCGCCGAGATTCGCGACGAGCGCGCGCTCGAACGTCTGCGGCGAAGGGGGCCCGTGCGGCGACGCCAGGTCGCCCGACTGCACGAGACCGCACCATGTCGCGAGTTCGACCAGCGTCGCGAACATCGCGTCGGCGTCGTTGCCTTCGAGCGAGCCGAGAATCAGCCGCAGCAGACGCACGTTGTTTTCCGCGCGCTCGCCGTAGCGGCCCGCCCAGAACAGGTTCTCCGCGGCGCGGCTCGATACCGTGCGATGCTTGCGCGTGAGGTCGGCGGGCTGCAGCGGCGAAGGCAGCAGCGAGAACGTCGAACTCGGCTGGCTCGACAGCACCCAGGTATCGACGCTGCTGCCGCCGTGCTGCATCGATACCGTGGTCTGACGCTCGGCGGCCATGCGCGTGAAGCCGCCCGGCATCACGTGCCAGCCGCCGTTCACATCCGCGATCGCATAGACGCGCAGCACCGACGGCCGCCCGCCGATCGTGCCCTCCTCGTAGCGCGGCGTGCAGGAAAAGCGCTCCTCCTGCTGGATCGTGAACGCGTCGGGACAGGCGTCGATGCGCTCGCGCCATGCCGCGAGCGCCTGTCTGCCTCCCTCGATGCCTGGCGGCGCGTCGCGTCCCGCGAGCGGCCAGGTCGGCACGATGAACGCATCGTCGAGATGCGCGAACGCATGCTCGCGCGCGGCCTGTTCGCCGCACCACCAGGTCGGCACGCCGGGCAGCAGCAACTCTTCGCCGAGCAACGCCTCGGCGATACCCGGCATGAAACCATGCAACGCCGGCGACTCGGCGAAACCCGACCCCGGCACGTTCGACACGATCACATTGCCCGCGCGCATGACCTGCAACAGCCCCGGCACGCCGATCGTCGAATCGGCGCGCAACTCGACCGGGTCGCAGAACGCGTCGTCGAGACGGCGCAGCACGACGTGCACGCGTTCGAGGCCGGCCAGGGTCTTCAGATAAAGCCGGTCGCCGCGCACGGTCAGATCCTTGCCTTCGACCAGCGTGACGCCGAGATAGCGCGCCAGAAACACATGCTCGAAATAGGTTTCGCTGTACGGCCCCGGCGTGAGCAGCGCGATATGCGGTGAAGCGTCGGCGCGTTCGTCGTTGCGCATCGTCGCTTGCGCGGCCTGCACGAGCGTCGCGATCAGTTGCGAATAGAGCGGCGCGAGCCGGCTCACGCGCAGCGAGCGGAACGGCTCGGCGAGCAGCGTCGACACGATCAGGCGGTTTTCCAGCGCGTAACCGAGACCGGACGGCGCCTCGGTGCGATGCGCGATCACGCTCCACTCGCCGCCCGGCGTGCGCGCGAGATCGAGCGCGACGACCTGCAGATACTGGCCACCGGCCGGCGCGAAGCCCTTCACCGAGCGCAGATAGCCCGGATGGCCGAACACCAGCGCGGGCGGCAGTTGCCCAAATTCGAGCAGCGTCTGCGCTCCGTAGATGTCGGCAACGATCGCATTGAGCAGATGCGCGCGCTGCGCGACGCCGCGCTCGAGGTGCGCCCACTCGGCCTCGCTGATCAGGAACGGCAGCAGGTCGAGCGCCCACGGCCGCGACTTGCCGTTGTCCGCATAGACGTTGTAGCTGATGTCGTTGTCGCGGATCTGCTGCGCGATCGACGCATGATGGTCCGCGAGACGCGCGACGCCGTCCTCGCCGAGTTGCGCGAAGAACTGCCGCCACGGCTCGCGCAGCACGCCTGCAGCGTCGCGCAGTTCGTCCCAATGTCCGTCATGACCCGGCAGCAACCGCAACAGGGACGAAGCGTCCGCCGGCATGGCGGACGCTTCGAATGGCAAAGTCGATTGAAAGGCCAAGGTCGTGTGGTGTCAGTGATGCATGTTTTTCAACTGTGGCGCAGATCGAGCGTGAACGGAAACTCGAGGCTACGCTGCGGTCTGCCCACGGCGAGCGGCCCCGGCGTATGACCCGACGCGAAGAAACGCGCGCGCCGCCGGCTTTCCGCCTCGTAGGCGTTGACCGGGAAGGTCTGATAGTTGCGCCCGCCCGGATGAGCGACATGATACTGGCATCCGCCGAGCGAGCGGCCGCTCCATGTGTCGACGAGGTCGAACGTGAGCGGCGCGTGTACGCCGATCGTCGGATGCAGCGCCGACGACTGCGACCATGCGCGAAAACGCACGCCGGCCACGTACTCGCTGACTCGGCCGGTCGGCTGCAACGGCACCGGCACGCCGTTGACGCTCAGCACGTGACGATTGCCGTTCAAGCCCAGCGCGCGCACCTCGAGCCGCTCGACCGACGAATCGACATAACGCACCGTGCCGCCGGCGCTGCCCTCCTCGCCCATCACGTGCCACGGTTCGAGCGCGTTGCGGATCGTCAGGTCGATGCCGCTCAGCGTCATCTCGCCGACCAGCGGGAAGCGGAATTCGAAGTGCGGTGCGAACCACGCGTTATCGAAGGCGAACCCCGCTTCACCAAGTTCGGCGAGCACGTCTTCGAAATCCATCTTCACGAAGGTGCCGAGCAGGAAGCGGTCGTGCAGCTCGGTGCCCCAGCGGGTGAGCCGCTGCGTGTACGGCACGCGCCAGAATCGCGCGACCAGCGCGCGCAGCAGCAGTTGCTGCACCAGACTCATGCGCGCGTGGGGCGGCATTTCGAAGCCGCGCAGTTCGAGCAGCCCGAGGCGCCCGGTCGGACCGTCGGGCGAATACAGCTTGTCGATGCAGAACTCGGCGCGGTGAGTGTTGCCGGTCACGTCGATCAGGATGTTGCGCAGCGCGCGGTCGATCATCCACGGCGGCAGGTGGGCGCTGTCGCGCCCGCCGAGCAGATCGACCTGGCGTTGCAGCTCGGCGAACGCGAGTTCAAGTTCGTAGACCTGATCGTTGCGCGCTTCGTCGACACGCGGTGCCTGGCTCGTCGGTCCGATGAACAACCCCGAGAACAGATACGACAGCGACGGATGGTTGTGCCAGTACGCGATCAGGCTCGCGAGCAGATCGGGCCGGCGCAGGAACGGACTGTCGGCCGGCGTCGCGCCGCCGAGCACGAAGTGGTTGCCGCCGCCGGTGCCGGTATGGCGCCCGTCGAGCATGAACTTCTCGCTGCTCAGATAGCTGTGCGCGGCCGACTGGTACAGGTACTCGGTGTGATCGACGAGCTCGTCCCAGTTCGCGGCCGGATGAATGTTGACTTCGATCACGCCGGGGTCGGGCGTCACCTGCAGTACTTTCAGACGCGGATCGCGCGGCGGCGGATAGCCTTCGAGCACGACCTGCATCTGCAACTCCGAGGCCGTCGCTTCGACCGCGGCGAGCAGGTCGAGGTAGTCGTCGAGATCGGGCAGCGGCGGCATGAAGACATGCAGCAGCGTGCGACCGCTGCCGAACGAATCGGCTTCGGCTTTCGGGCCGGCCGCGCGTTTCGGGTCGCGCACCTCGACGCACACCGCGGTGCGCAGCGTGTCCTTCGACGATTCGCCTCGCGCCGGCGGGGATTCGTCACGGCGCGGCGGCGCATACGCGAGCACGCCGCCGTGCGGCATGCCGCTCAGCAGATCGGCCGCCGATAGCGACAGCGCGGCCGCCTGCCGTGCGCTGCTCCCTTCTTCGGCGAACTGCCGGCTCTCGCGCCCGCCTTCATACTGCACGCGCAACTGCGCGGCCGTGCGCAGCGGCTGCGGCGGCGCGAACGGATCGTGCGCGTGCTGATACGGATAGTCGGTCTTCGACACCCACGGCAGCGAATCGAGCGGTAGCCGGTAGCCCATCGGCGAATCGCCGGGAATCAGGTACATGCGTTCGTCGCGGAAGAACCAGCGGCCCGTGATCCACGTCGGCGCGATGCCGGGCGCACCGGGCTCGCGGCCGATCGGCAGCACGTAGCCGGCCGGGCTCGCGAGCCCGGCGTCGAACACGCGCCGCAGACGCACGCGTTCGAGTTCGTCGTCGAGGCGCGCGTCGAACGGATCGACGTTGACCGGCAGGCGGCGCTCGCGCCACAGGTAGTACCAGGTGTCCTCGTAGCCGGGCTGGATGCAGTCCGCGTCGAGCGACAGCTTCGCCGCCAGATGCGCGATGAAGCGTTGCGCGTCGCCGGCCGTGTAGCGGCCGGGCTCGCGTTCGTCGGCGAACAGAGCCGGATTGTGCCAGCATGGCTCGCCGTCGGCGCGCCAGTACAGCGACATCGCCCAGCGCGGCAACTGCTCGCCCGGATACCACTTGCCTTGGCCGATATGCAGGAAGCCGTTCGCGCCGTAGCGTTCGCGCAGCCGGTCCATCAGCGCGACCGCGTAGCCGCGCTTGGTGGGGCCGAGCGCGTCGGTGTTCCACTCGGCGGCGTCGCGATCGCGCACCGACACGAAGGTCGGCTCGCCGCCCATCGTCAGTCGCACGTCCATGTCGGCGAGTTCGTAGTCGACCCGCTCGCCCATCTTCAGCACGTCGTGCCACGCGGCTTCGCTGTACGGCTTCGTGACGCGCGGCGACTCCAGCACGCGTTCGATCGACATCGCATGTCCGAACTCGACCTCGCATTCGTCGACCGCGCCCGAGATCGGCGCCGCGCTGCCCGGCTCCGGCGTGCAGGCAACCGGTATGTGCCCTTCTCCCGCGAGCAGCCCCGAGGTCGGGTCGAGCCCGATCCAGCCGGCGCCGGGCAGATAGACCTCGCACCACGCGTGCAGGTCGGTGAAGTCGACCTCGGTGCCGCTCGGGCCGTCGATCGACCTGACGTCGGGCGCGAGCTGCAGCAGATAGCCCGACACGAAGCGCGCCGCGAAGCCCAGTTGCCGCAGCGTCTCGACGAGCAGCCAGCCCGAATCGCGGCACGAGCCCGACGCGTTGGTCAGCGTTTCCTCGGGCGATTGAACCCCCGGCTCCATCCGGATCAGGTAGCGGATCTCGTGCTGCAGCCGCTGGTTCAGCGCCACCAGGAAGTTCGCGGTGCCGGCCGGCGTGCGGTCGATGCTCGCGACGAACTCGGCGAAGCGCGGCGTCATCGGCCGCTTCACGCAGTAGGGCGCGAGTTCGGCCGCGAGCTCAGGCGCGTAGTCGAACGGAAACTGCTCGGCCGACGGTTCGAGAAAGAAGTCGAACGGGTTGTAGACGGCCATTTCGGCGACCAGATCGACGGTCACCTTGAATTCGCGCGTCTGCTCGGGAAACACGAGCCGCGCCTGGTAGTTCGCGAACGCGTCCTGCTGCCAGTTGATGAAGTGCCTCGCGGGCTCGACACGCATCGAGTACGACAGGATCGGCGTACGACAATGCGGCGCGGGCCGCAGCCGCACGACCTGGGGCGACAGCGTAACCAGCCTGTCGTAGCGGTAGTGAGTAACGTGATGCAACGCGACGCGTATGGACACTCCGGACTCCTCGATGAAAGGGGCAGCCCGCCAAAAAAGCAAGCTCTATGCCGTTGCTGGACTAACTCGCGTGAACCGCCTGGTGTTGCCTGAATTGCGTGTGCGTTTTGCGTATCTCTTCCGTTGCCGCCGGCTTGCCGCCTGGTCGCGTCGGACCGTGCACCAAAGCGGCGCAGCACCGATGCACGATGATGACCGTACTGTGCGTTAAAGCGGTGACGTCTGGCAATCGCGGCATGAAGATTGCGACCGGCTTTCGTCCTCTATCGCACCGATGATCCCGCTCACAATGGCTGATCACCGCGCACGACATCGCATCGTTCACGAGGCCCGTCCGATGAAAACCTTCCACTGCAATCGCTGCGCGCAACTCGTGTTCTACGAGAACGTCCGCTGCGAGCGCTGCGAGTCGCTGCTCGGCTATCTGCCGGAGCAGCGGGAGATCAGCGCGTTCGAAGACGCCGGCGACGGCCGCTGGCGCAGTCTGCATCCCGAGGCGAACGGCGCGCTGTTCCGGCAATGCCACAACTACGCGGTCGAAAACGTCTGCAACTGGATGATCCCGGCCGATTCGCCTGACACGCTGTGCCACGCCTGCCAGTTGACCCGCACGATTCCGAACCTGAGCGAACCGGAAAACCGGCTCTACTGGTATCGGCTCGAAGTCGCGAAGCGGCGCCTGCTGTACACGCTGGGCGAGCTTGGCGTCGATGTGCAATCGCGCGACGCGGACCCCGAGCGCGGCCTCGCGTTCGAATTTCTCGCCGACGGCGGCGACGGCGAGCCCGTGATGACCGGTCACGACAACGGACTGATCACGCTGAACATCGCCGAGGCCGACGACGCGCATCGCGAGAAAGTGCGCACCTCGATGGGCGAACCGTACCGCACGCTGCTAGGCCACTTCCGCCACGAGACCGGCCACTATTTCTACAGCCAGCTGATCGAACACGAGCCGCGCTGGCTCGAACCGTTTCGCCAGCTGTTCGGCGACGAGCAGGCCGACTACGGCGAAGCGCTGAACGCCTACTATCGCGACGGCGCGCCGGCCGACTGGCAGACGTCGTACATCAGCGCGTACGCGACGATGCATCCGTGGGAAGACTGGGCGGAGACGTGGGCGCACTATCTGCTGATCGTCGATGTGCTCGATACGTCGACGTCGTACGGACTCGCGCTGCTGCCCGACGATCCGAGCGAGCCGACGCTGACTGACCGCACGCCGGTCGAGGATGCGAGCTTCGGCAATCTGATGAAGCGCTGGTTTCCGCTCACCTATGCGCTGAACAGTCTGAACCGCAGTCTCGGCATGCCCGACGGCTATCCGTTCACGTTGGCCGCGCCCGTGGTCGACAAGCTGCGCTTCGTGCATCGCGTGATCGCGGCGGCGGCCGGCAAGCGCGACAAACCTGGTGACCGCGAACCCATCAGCGCGTAAAAACGCCCGCCGCCGGACCGACGGCAGCGGGCGTTGTGGACGCTCGTCATCGCGCAGCGAGCAATCGGCTACGTCACCTCAGTAGGCCACATAAGGCCCCGTCCCACCCGGCGTCGACTGCTGCTCGATCGCCGCATACACGTTGCGGCCATAGAAGAACGGCAGGCCCCAGTCGAACACCGTCGACGTGACGAATGCCGGTCCCGCGAGCAGCGGCAATGCCGAGTCGCCGTTATAGGTCTGTGCAATCGACAGCGCGTTGCCGACGTTGAACGTCACCGCGCTCGTCGTGCCGTTCACGCCTTCGATCATCGCGCTCAACTGCTGCGTCGAGCCTGGGCAGTAATACGCGCTGTTCGGGCTCGGGCAGGGCGACATCGAGCCGGTCTGGAAGAAGAGTCCGGTCGAGCCGCTGTCCATGATGCTGCGCGTGTATGTCGTGCCGTTCTGCACCGTCGTGAACGTGCCGTTCGACGGACTCACGCCGATCACCTGCGCCCCGCCGAGCCCATTGTTGCTTTGCGTGCCGATGCCGAACACCAGCTCGCCCGACACCGATGGCGCGCCGCCCGACACGGTCGGCAGACTCAGCATCGAGCCGTTGTTGTCGGTCGCGAAGTACGGCACCGGATTGGCCACCTGGTATGTTTCCGCGAGCGGTATCGACGAGCAACTGGTGCCGCTGCATCCGTAGTAGGTCGCGGGGATCGCCTGCTGCACGCAGTTCGCGCCGCAGTCGTGCTTGAACACGCCGATGCCGAGAATGCCGTTCGCCTGCAACGCGGCCGGCGTGTTGCGCGCCGCGCCGACGGCCGCGCAATCGCCCGGCAGCGACGCGTAGCCCGGATCGATCACCTGGATCGGCAGCGACGCGGCTTTCTCGCCGGCGATCTGCACGTCGGCGAGCTTCACCGCGCCCCACGTGTAGCCGTCGAAGAACTGCATGCATTCGGCGACGAGGTTGCCCGAACCGTCCTTTTGCTGCGGCAGGCTCATCGACGCGGGCAATTGCGACGCGAACACGCGCACGCCCCACGAGCCGGTATCGACGAGCACGTGATCGATCGTCTGGCAGGTGCTGGTGCCGGGCGCGCAGATCGTGATGCTGACGAACGGCATATTCGGCACGCTGCTGATGCCCGAGTCGACAGTCACGCGCACCGCGTTGGCGGCCAGCACCTGCGGCGACGGCGACGTGTTGGTCACAGTCGAACCCGACGAACTGGTCGAGCTGCCCGAACCGTTCGAGCTGCTGGAGGTGCCCGAATTGGCCGTGGTGCTCGCGCTGCCACCCCCGCCGCCCCCGCCGCACGCGCTCAACAGCAGCGCCAAAACCACGACGGGCGCCGCGCCCAGCAGGTTCATCCACGAAGACCTGGATCGCATGATTCGCTCCGTTATTGAACGACGCTGACGTCGACGCCCGCGGGCACCGCCCGCGGCAGATACGCGTAGCCGGTGAACGCGCGCAGATGGCCGCTCGAGAACACCACGAGGTCGCTGCTCGACACCGCCAGCGGCACGCCGCGCCGCGTTGCGCTGGCGGCGACGTAGGCGTCGAAGGACGCGCCGAGCATCGCCTTCAGGTCGGGCAGCGTCGGACCATCCCACGCGACGCCGAACACGATGCCGTTGGCCGCCACGTACTCGCGCACCTCGGTGCCGGAGGGCAGCGTCAGCGTATGCACCGAATACGCGCCTTGTGCGCTGGCCGCGTGCGCGACCGCGTGCAGGCGCGTCTGATCGCCGTCGACGGTGCTGGCGCCATGGCCGAGCGTCGCGTGCGCGGCGAACGGCAACGCGCAGCATGCCCCGAGCATTGCGCAGGCAATGCGGGTAAGAAGCATCGGTTTCAAGAGATTTCCCTTCGAGGTGAAACGCCGCGACCGGCCTGAAGCCGATCGCAAACGCGAAACTAGGGGCGCACACCTGGCCGGCTGAGCCGGGTTGCTTTCACGCCGGTTGGGTTGCGTGAATGCGTCTACGGAAGGGCGAGGCGAAACTTTAGTCAGGGGAATGGGGGGCGGCAATCGTTTGCTACGCGATTTAAACCTTTCGCGGGCCCCGAATGGTTCGGCTACTTTTGATCAGGGTGGACAAAGCCGTTTAGCGACAATGCTTTGACGCTTATTCCGTTTCCGTCTGACATTTAAAACTCACAGACTGCGGAAACTGCGGGCGCCACGCGTAAAAGCTGCGAATGTGAGTAACGTTTCTTATCGATGTAAGCGTCTTCTGAATAACGGGCAAGTCATGTGCGCATTCCTCTGACTACATGCGACTTGCGACACGAATCGCGACGGGCAAAAAAAAATCGCTAAGGGCCTGTGCAGGCCCTTAGCGACGTAGATCGTTCGGAACTCGCGGCGCGTGCTACTTCTTCTGCTGCTGAAGAAGCGACTTCAGCTCCTGCACGTTCTCCTCTACGCGTTTCGCGATCACCGCATACGACTCCGCCTGCGTCTGATACGCGGCTTGCGCGAGCTGTTGCATGTCGGCGAGGGATTTGTGCAGGCTCTGCTGGATCAGCTCCGCGGTTTTACTCGACGGCGCGGCGCCTGCCGCCGTGAGCTGGGTCGTCAACGCCTGTAGCTCGCCCAGCGTGGTGCGCAGCATGTCGGCCTGTTTCTGCGCGAGCGACTGCATGCCCTGGAATGCTGTCTGATTCGCCTGAACCAGCGCTTCCATGTCCTTGCGGCGCGCTTCCATGATGGCGGGCACGTCGAAACCGGGGAGCTTGAACTGTTCAAGCATTTTGGTCAGATCGCCAAACGGGTTGGCTGCATCGGGTCGGTCCATGCGAAATCCTCCTTGCGGTTGAAGATTCATCGCCTCTGCGCCGCCCACACCAGGCGCGACGCCGATGCCGGCGGCTGCTGTGCCGCGCTCGCCGCCACGCGGACGTGCTTTTGGGGTCGCACGGCACATCGCAGCAATCATGCGCTATCCGGCTGCGTTGCGCCAGCGGACTCACCCTGACGCATATCGGTCCGCGGCGACGCGCGTCGCTTCGAGAACCGCGCTGCGCGCCGCTAAGCGGCGCGCAGCGAAAGGCTCGGAAAGTTACTGAATGGCTTTCGTAACCCGACCGATCAAGGGGTCGACTATCGTTGCGGGGAGCCGGTCCATCGTGGCACCGGAGCTGTTTTCGATGGGAGCGACATCATGAGAAAAGTATTCTTCAGCGCGGCCGTGGCCGCGATTCTTGGCATCAGCGCGACGGCCGCGCTCGCCGACGACGCCATGTCGCCGGCCCCGCCCTCCGCCATGCACGACGGCGGCCCGCGCGGCGACGGGCCGCCGCGGCATGGTCCGATGATGGGTCACCCGAGCCCGACCTTCGCGGTGATCAACGATCTCGAACAGTTGCGCCGTCTGTATGCGCTGAACGGCCACGAAGGGGAGATCGTCGCGGTCTACCACGACGTGCTCAACAAGACCCAGGACCCGATGCTGCGTCACTACGTGTACGACTCGCTGGCGCGCGAGCAGTTGAAGCCCGCCAATCCCGAGCAGGCGATCGCGACGCTGCGCACGAGTCTCGCCGAAGATCTCGCGGCGGCGAACAAGGCGCCGCATGGCACGCCGCCGGCGCCGCCAACGGCGCAACCGCAATAATTTTTTATCGCGAATCGCGAATGGAGCGCCGCGCCAAGTAGCGCTCTTTTTTGCCCCGGCCTATGCGAGCGCGTTCGGATGACCGGGCGATCTCCGCCTCTTGCGGACCGTTGGAAGCGCTCCCGCAGCCCCGCCCCGAGCGGCTCCCGGGGACTACGTTGGCTGGCCCACATTGGCGCATCACTGGCACTTCTCATCTTCCGTCAGGTGATTACGATAGGGGCTTTGCAACGTCAGGACAGGGTGAAGGAATGCGCTATCCGCTGGACATCGCCATTGCCGCCGCCCTGCTCGTATTCGTGCTGTGCTGCATCGTCAAGCTCGCTTTGAACTGATCGGCGACTCGACGTCCACGCCCTCTTCTTCGTCTCGCTCCCCCGCCGTTTCGCGTCGCGCTTCGCCGTGCAAGGTGCCGCGCACGGCCGCGCTTCGCGCCTCGTTTCGCCGTGACATCGCTCGAAATAATTGTTGAATGGAGTTCGACGGGCCCCTCACCCATACTTCGTTCGCTGCCGGTGCGTGACGAAACACAGACGCATGAGATCGATAGTCCTTACGTGCGAATCCCTTCGCCGATGATCGACGATCCCTCGGTTGCCCGATCATCGGCGATGGACTCGAACAGACTGGCACCGCGTGCCGACGACAGGATCATCATGTTGACTTCAGTGAACTTCATCAAAAAGAACGCCGTCCGTTTCACCTGCATGGCACTCGTGTGCAGCGGCGCGCTGCTGAGCGGCTGCGCCGGCGCCAGCGTCACGAATCTGAGCACGACGGGCATGTCCGCGACGGCCGACGCCGGCACGCAGTCGACCATGCATCCGGACACGATCTACGTGTACGCGTTCGATGCCGATCCGCAGCAGGTCAAGCTCGATAACCACGGCATGCTGCAGAAACTGAAGACGCAGTTGTCGGGCTCCTCGGACGCGCAGAAGCAGGTTGCCGACGCCGCGCAGGTGCGCGAGCAGGTCGCCGACGAGATCGTGCACCAACTGCAGGCGAAGGGTCTGCACGCGGTGCGCGCCGACGCGCCGGTGCCCGCCGGCCAGAACGTGCTGCTCGTGCAAGGCAGCTTCGAGACCATCGACGCCGGCAATCGCCGCCGCCGTACGCTGATCGGCTTGGGCGCGGGCAAGAGCGAGGTGAGCAGCGAGGTGCGGATCGTTTACCAACCCGCTGTCGGCGCGCCGCGCGTGGTGCAAAGCTTCACGGCCAACGCGGACAGCGGCAAGATGCCGGGCATGGTCGAAACCGCCGGGGTCGGTGCGGCGGCCGGCACCGTCGCGACCGCGGCAGCGGCCGGCGCGGGCCTGCACGGCGTGACCGAAACGAAGCGCGCGGGTGTGTCGGACGATGCAAAGCGCCTGGGCGATGCGGTCGCGAAACAGATTGCTCAGTTCGGCGTCGAAGCCGGCTGGATGCAGGCCGCGCAGAAGAGCTGAGCGGTTGAGCCTGGCGGGCTGTGCGGCGGACTGCGCACCCGACCAAAGAGCACGGTTTGAAAGACGCGGCGGTGTGGAGCGAAGTCCACACCGCCGCGTTTTTTTATCTACGCGCACCCGTCGCTATCCGCGCCACAACCGTCGCAACAGGGCGAGCAGCGTGGCCGGCGCGGTGCCCTTCTGGCAATAGCCGTCGAAGTTGTGACGCTCGCGGCCGGTTTCCCTCACGTGGTCTTCGTCAAGCGACGTGAACGCGACGATGCCAAGGCTGTGCGTCGGTAGATAGCGGCGCAGCGCGCTCGCCGTTTCGTAGCCGTCGCGCTCCGGCATCATGATGTCGAGCACGACGACATCGGGCACCCAGTTGCGCACGCAGTGCAGCGCCGCCGTGCAGCCTGTCGCGGCGCGCGCCTCGACGCCCTCGTAGGAAAGCCAGGTGGCAAGCGCTTCGGCGGCGTTCTCGTTGTCGTCGACGACGAGCACGCGGGGCACGTCATGCAATAGCTGGACCTCTCGGGCGCTCCACCTCTGGCAGGTAGTCGGATTTCGTGACATGTATGGCGGCCTGCGACTGAACCTTTCGATGGGCAGCAAGCGCCGTACCTCGGCTGCGGAGCCGTCAGATCCGCGCGTCGTGGCGGTCCAACGCCATCAGAAACACCCACTTTTGCCATCTGTTCTGTCAATCGTTGCGGGTCGACGTGTTCAAGGGCGCAAACGCGTTCCTGAACGGCGCATCGCCGACGGGCTCGGCGATCGGCGGCGGCATCAACGTGCAGCTCAAAAGGGCCGAAGACACCCCGACGACCAACGTGACGCTCGAAACCAGCGGCTCCGGCGAGTTCGGCGCGCATGTCGACGTCGGCCGACGCTTCGGCAGCGAAGGCCAGTTCGGGATTCGCGTGAACCAGGCGAATCACGACGGCGAGACGAGCATCGACGGCGAGCACCGTCGCGACAACACCACCGCGATCGCGCTCGACTGGCGCGGCGACAAGCTGCGTCTGTCCGGCGACTTCCTGTATCAGCGCGAGCACGTCAGCGACGGCCGGCCGGTCGTCTACTTCACCGACGCGATTCCCGCCGTGCCGCCGGCGACGTACAACTACGGGCAGAACTGGTCGTACACGAACCTCGAAGACACCGTCGGCATCCTGAAGGCCGAGTACGATTTCCTGCCCGGCTGGACTGCTTATGCGACCGGCGGCGTGCGTCGCACGGTCGAAAACGGCGAATACTACAACCCGACCTATTCGTCGGCCGGCGTTACTGGCGCCCGTCTCGGCGTGCCGTACAACCAGAATTCGACCTCCGCTCAAGTCGGCGTGCGCGGCCGTTTCGACACCGGCCCGGTATCGCACAGGGTCGCGGTGGGCGGCGCCATCACGAGCGAGGACACCAACTCCGCGTGGACCTACGCGTTCATGGGTCCGGTCTCGCTGTACAACACGGCGCAGACGCCCTACCCGCCCACGACGATGTCGGGCGGCAACCTGGCCGATCCGGGCATGACCGCCACCACGGTGATCCGCAGCGTGTCCGCGTCCGACACGCTCGGCTTCCTGCATGACCGCGTGCTGTTCACGGTCGGCGCGCGTCGCCAGCAAATCTCGACGGCCAACTACGACAACACGGGCATCGGCAGCGGCAACTACAGCGACGGCATCACCACGCCGCTGTTCGGCCTCGTGCTGCGGCCGACGCAGAGCATTTCGATCTTCGCGAACCGCAGCGAAGCGCTGGCCGCGGGCAGCATCGCGCCGGCGGGCACGGTCAACTACGGTCAACAACTGGCGCCGGTCCGCACCAGGCAGTGGGAAGTCGGCGTCAAGTACGACACCGAAAGGCTCGGCGCGTCGTTTGCGGCGTTCCAGATCGAACAGCCGTCGGCATTCACCGACCCGGTCACGCACATCTATGGGCTGAATGGCAACGAACGCCATCGCGGACTCGAAGCCGAAGTGCACGGCGAGCCACTCAAGGGCCTGCGGCTGCTGGCCGGCGCTTCGCTGATGAACGCGACGCTCGAGAATACGCAAGGCGGACTCTACGACGGCAATCGTCCGGTCGGCGTCCCAACCTTCCTGTTCAATCTGAGCGCCGATTACGACATTCCGACGGTGCCGGGGCTCGCCGTCAACGCGCGCTGGATCCATACCGGTGCGCAGGAAGCGAACGCGGCCAACACGCTGTCGATCCCGTCGTGGAATCGCTTCGACCTGGGCGCGCGCTACGAGACGTCCATCTACGGCAAGAGGACGACGTTCCGCGCCACCGTGGAAAACGTGACGAACAAGGCCTACTGGTCTGCCGTGTCGGCCTACGGTGCGACGACTTAGCTGACGCAGGGTGCGCCGCGGACGTTCCTGTTGTCGGTCAGCACCGACTTCTGATTGTCTGACCTGATCTCGGTCGCCTGAACCGGCCGGCTCGCATGCATGACTAAAACGCTGCCAGGCTTGCGGGTCTCGCAGCGTTTTTGTGTTTACGCGTGATCTGAACGGCTTGGTGCCGCCTTACGTCACTCGACCGGCGGCTCGCCTTCGGGTTTTTTCCTCGGCCGCTGCGCATCGTCGGCGCGCTGCGGCAGCTTGCTCTTTTCGTTATCGCTGTGCTTGACGGGCTGCGGATGATTGAACTGTTCGTCGACGTCTTTCATGGTGTGCCTCCGTGCCAACGCAACGCAACTCAACACCTACACCACAACGATCATCAATGCTCGGTGGACCGCACGGTCTCGCCGGTGCTTGCGACCGCGCCCGGCGCATCGGTTGCCGCGCCCATCGTCACCAGTACGCTGCACGTCACGCGATCGAGCAGCAGCCCGTCGTGGCGGCCGCTCCACCAGCGCGCGAGTCCGTGACTGCGGCGGTGACCGACGACGACCAGATCGGCCTTCAGATCATTGGCGTAAAACGGAATCTCATCAAGAGGCTCGCCGATCGCGAGATGACCCGTCGCGCGAATTCCGCGTGCGGCGAGTTTCTGCAAACCTTCGTCGAGCAGCGATTTGGCGGATTCGTTGATGAAATCGACCGGCACGGCGGACGTGATGTCCGCGCCCTGCATCCAGGCCGTATTGTTGAGCACGGAAAGCAGGTGCACTTCCGCGTTCAGGTCTTGCGCGAGAGCGGCACCGTCCTTCAACGCGTGTTGTCCTTCGCGTGTTCCGTCGTAACAGAGAAGAATGCGCTTGAAGCTCGACATGAGAACCTCCTTGCGCCGCGCGGCACATAATCATTCGATTATATGTCAATCTGTGATATATACCGCTCGGCACTGATGCATGCAAATACCTACAGAAACGCCGTTAAAAAGGCTCTATTCGCGAGGTTCGGCGGCAACCGAATCCCTGCCCTGGAATAGCGAAATGCGACGAAACCGTTCCCGCTCGCGTTCCTCGTTGAAGATCGACAGCGAGGGTTTGACGAGATCGTGGCGCGACACGATACCGATCAGCCGAAAGCTGGATGCATCGGCGACGACCGGCACGCGATCGAGCGAACGCGCGGCCAGACGCGCGGCGACATGCCGGCAGGTCTCTTCCGGCAACGCGATGTCGATCTGTTCGTTCGTGAGGTTCGCGTCGCTCGCGCACAGTTCGCCTACCGTCGCCGTCGCGCGGCCGTCGTCGAGCGCGGCGCTCAGCATCCGCCGATCCGCCATGCCGACTAACCGGCCCGCTTGCACCACCGGATACGCGCGATGAATCTGCGTCGAGCCGAAGTACTGTGCGAGTGCGTCGGCGACGCTGAGGCTCGCATCGATCGTCTTCACCGTACGCGTCATCACTTCATCCACGTGATGACGCTCGAGCGGATCGATACCGTACTCGCGATAGATGTGATATCCGCGTCGCGCGATCTTTTCCGTCAGAATCGAGCGGCGCATGAACAGCACCGTGAAGCCGTACGACACCGCGGCGGCCGTCAGCAGCGGCAGCAACGCATTGGCGTCGTGCGTCAGTTCGAACGCGAACACGACCGCCATGATCGGCGCGCGCATCATGCCGCCGAGCGCCGCCGCCATGAACACCAGCGGCCAGACGGCGGGGTCGCCACCCGGCATCGCCGGACCGAGCACCGCGCCGACGCCCGCGCCCATCATCAGCAACGGTGCGAGCACGCCGCCGGAGGTGCCCGAGGCCAGCGCGATCACCCAGATCACCGCCTTGACCAGCACGATCGCCAGCACCACGCGCACGGCGAGGTGATGCATCAGCAGATCGCCGATCACGTCATAGCCGACGCCCAGCGTACGCGGCTGGAAATAGCCGCCGATACCGACAGCGACACCGCCGAGCGCGGGCCACCACATCCAGTGAAACGGCAGCCGCCCGAACGCATCCTCGACCTTGTAGAGCATCGTCGACAATCCCCACGACAGCGCGCCGGCGATCAGCCCCGCGAGCGCGCACGACGCGAGTCCGAGCGCGCCGAGCGGCAAAGTCTGCAGCGGAAACAACGGGCCGCTGGCCAGCAATAGCGGCCGCGAAAAGCCCGCCACCGCGCACGACACCGCAACCGGCAGCAGACTGCGCGGCCGCAGTTCGAACAGCAGCAGTTCGACCGCGAGCAACACGGCGGCAACAGGCGTGCCGAACACCGCGGTCATGCCGGCGACCGCGCCCGCCACCAGCAGCGTCTTGCGCTCGCTGCTCGACAGATGGAAGAACTGCGCGATCAACGACCCGAGCGCGCCACCCGTCATGATGATCGGCCCTTCGGCGCCGAACGGCCCGCCGCTGCCGATCGCGATCGCGGACGCCAACGGCTTCAGCACGGCCACCTTCGGTGACATCCTGCTCTTGCCGAACAGGATCGCCTCGATCGCTTCGGGAATGCCGTGCCCGCGAATCTGCTCCGAACCGAAGCGCGCCATCAACCCGACGATCAGACCGCCGACGACCGGCACGACGACCACCCACAGCCCTAACGTATGGCCGGCGGGCGAGCGGTCCGCGATCGATAGCGTCTGAAAGAAGAACAGGTTGGTGAAAAAGCGGATCAGGTGCAGCAGAAAGTCCGCGGCGAACGTGCTGAGCATGCCGACCACGGCGGCAATCGCCGTGATTCGCAGAAGCCGGGTATCGGTGGCGAAGTCGCCTTTTGACGCGTTGGTCTGCACTGCCGCTCCTCGTGGTCGGATCAAGATGGGGAATTCGTGCGCCGTCGTAACAGCATCGGGCATGCATTAGCCGTACCTGAACGCATGCGGTTGCGCGGCGCAGCTGTCAGGACCGCCGCGCTACGACTCCGGCCACAGAAAGAAAACATGAGCGGCGTCTGCCGCGGGATCGACGGGCAAGCGATAGCCATGCGAGCGATCGCCCCATGCTTCGTGCGGCGAACCGTTCGGCCATTTCACGAGCACCACCGCCCCACTGGACAACTGGTCGACGACGGTGCCGCCATACACGCCGATCACGCTGCTTCTCACCCCCGTGTCACACGACGCGGGACATGAGTCGCGCATTGGCTGCTGGTAAGGACCGTTCTCCTGTTCGGCGGAGAACGCATAGGCAAAAGGAACGGCGCAAACCGAAATAAGGAGGATTGCCAAACGTCGACGCGACCCGGATCGTTTCATCGCGATTCCTTCGACAAACTACAGCCCCCAGATGATGTCCGCATCCGACTTGCGCGCCGCACGCATCATGTCCAGAAAAGGCCATGCGCGTTGCGACAAGCGGTTGCGTGACTCGCGTTGATTGCTCGGTGAGCAGTGCAATGCTTCGAGCGTCGTTTCCGCGGCCGCGTCTTCAGTGATGGCGGCTTCGAGCCGATCGATCGCGTGGGGCAGTTCGTCGTGGCTGATGACGCCACGCTCGCCGAGCCGCTTGCCGATCAGGCCTAGCAGATATTGCGCGAGATCTCTGAGCATGACGACGTCCGGCGACGCCGTCGATTGAAATGTGATCATCATGATGGCTCCTTTATAGAAGTATCCGGCAACGGGCCAACGAATCTCTCAATCCATCTGCCATCATTTTATATCACAACGTGATAAAAAAGAACGCACGCAGGGCCAACCGGGTCCATCGTTGACAGCCCCTGCCGCGCTCCCGACTGTTTGCGAAATACGATGGTTTTTCCGCGCCATGAAGCGGCCGGAGAACTTTTTATATCATATTGAAATATAATCATGACCAGAGTGTATTCGCGTTGCCAGGGTTTCCCCGGTAATGTCGGGCCCGGCATCATCGACTACTTTCTGCTCCTATCTTGTCCCGCACATCTGTTTCCAGCTGGCTTGCCAGCTTCGTCCCCGCACCGGTTACCGTGAAATGGCACGAGCGTGCGCGTTCTTGCCTGGGCGCGCTGCTCGGCATCGCGTTCACCGGTGGTCTGATGTATCTGCTGCTCGGTTCCGCCGCGAAGATTCCGCTGCTGGTCGCGCCGATGGGCGCTTCCGCCGTGCTGCTGTTCGCGGTGCCTGCGAGCCCGCTCGCGCAGCCGTGGTCGATCATCGGCGGCAACCTCGTGTCCGCGACGATCGGCGTGACCTGCGCGATGCTGATCGGCGATCCGACGCTGGCGGCCGCCCTCGCGGTGTCGCTGTCGATCTGCGGCATGTTCGCGCTGCGCTGCGTGCATCCGCCGTCGGGCGCGGTCGCATTGACCGCGGTGCTGGGCGGCCCGGTCATTCATGCGCTCGGCTACCGCTTCGTGCTCGAACCTATCGCGATCCAGTCGGCCGCGCTGCTGTTTGGGGCGCTCGTCTACCATGCGGCGACCGGCCACCGCTATCCGCACGCGGGCCGCCAGGATCGCGCGACGCCGAGCCAGGCCGCCGACGAAGCGGCGCGAGTCGGCTTCACGCGCGACGACGTCAAAGCCGTGCTCGGGCGCCGTGACGAACTGCTCGACATCGACACCGACGATCTCTATTCGCTACTGCGCGAAACGCAATTGCAGGCTTTCTCGCGCAGCTTCAACGAACTGCGCTGCGAAGACGTGATGTCGCGCCACGTCGTGTCGGTCTCGCCGGGCACGCGCGCCGCCGCCGCGTGGGAGCTGTTCAGGCGCCACAACGTGAAGGCGCTGCCGGTCGTCGACGCGGGCCAGAAGCTGCTCGGCATCGTCACGCGCGCCGACTTCGTCGACAGGAAAAGCTTCGGCGCGCTCGGTCCGATCCTGAACTATTTCGACGGCTGGCTGCGCGGCGATGCGCTGCGCACGTCGAACGTCGGCAGCGTGATGACCAGCGACGTCTGCACGGTCGCGGCCACCGATCCGATCACCGAGCTCGTGCCGATGTTCGCGAACTTCGGCCATCACCACGTGCCAGTGCTCGATCGCGCGGGCCGCGTGGTCGGCATGATCACGCAGGTGGACCTGATCTCCGGCCTGTATCGGCAAACCGCCACCCGAGCCCGCGAGGCGGCCTGATTTTCGACTAAAAGAGCAAGGAGACCTGCCGCGCGATGCCGTCGCCACGGCCGCAATCCACCCAAATACATCATGATGTGATATATTTTCGGCTTTTTCACATCGACGGACATCCCATGAAAGTACGGACTCGCAAGCTCGTCAAGAGCGATTTCGAGCAGTTGTCGGAGTTTCGCTACCAGATGCGGCGCTTCGAACGCTTTTCCGAGCAGGCCGCACAGAACGAGGGCATCACGCCGTTGCAATACCTGTTGTTGCTGCATATCAAGGGCTACCCTGAGCGCGACTGGGCGACCGTCGGCGAACTCGCGGAGCGTCTGCAGGCGCAACATCACGGCGTCGTCGCACTGGTATCGCGCTGCGAGGCACTGAGTCTCGTGCGCCGCCAGGTCAGCGAGACCGATCGCCGCCAGGTTGAAGTACACATCGAAAAAGCGGGAGAGCGGGTACTCGAGCGGCTCGCGGAACTGCACCGCGCCGAATTGAGATCGCTCGAAGGCGCCTTCCAGATTCCACAGATCGACCTCGACTAATCATGAGCATGGATTCCCACAAACGCGACTTCGCGGCGAATGCACGGCTACCCGGCATATTCGCGCTCGCCGCGTGCATCGGCGTGGTCAGCACAGTTGCCGCTTTTGTTCTGCTGAACCTGATTCACCTCTTCACCAACCTGTTTTTCTTTCAGACGCTGTCGTTCGCCGACCGCTCGCCCGCCACCAACACGCTCGGCCTGTGGGTGATCGGCGTGCCGGTGATCGGCGGTTTGATCGTCGGCCTGATGGCGCGCTTCGGCTCCGAAAAGATTCGCGGCCACGGCATTCCCGAGGCGATCGAAGCAATCCTGTTCGGCAAGAGCAAGATGTCGCCGAAAGTGGCGGTGCTCAAGCCGTTGTCGTCGGGCATCGTGATCGGCAGCGGCGGGCCGTTCGGCGCGGAGGGCCCAATCATCATGACCGGCGGCGCACTCGGCTCGCTGATCGCGCAGTGCGTGAAGGTCACGTCGGCGGAACGCAAGACGCTGCTCGTGGCCGGCGCCGCGGCCGGCATGACCGCGGTGTTCGGCACGCCGGTCGCGGCCGTGCTGCTCGCGGTCGAGTTGTTGCTGTTCGAATGGCGGCCGCGCAGCTTTCTGCCGGTCGCGGTGGCCTGCGCGGTCGCTGGCTTCGCCCGCGCGATCTTCTTCGGTACCGGTCCGTTGTTTCCGCTGCAGACCGCCGCGCCCGATGGCTGGTCGCTGCTGTCGTGCGCCATCGCTGGCGTGTTGTCGGGCGCCTTGGCGTCCGGGCTGTCCGCCGCGCTTTACAAGGTGGAAGACCTGTTCGGCAAGCTGCCGATCCACTGGATGTGGTGGCCCGCGCTCGGCGGCATCGTGGTCGGGATTGGCGGCTGGCTCGAACCGCGCGCGCTTGGCGTCGGTTACGACGTGATCGGCGATCTGCTGCATCAGCACATCGCGGTGCAAGTAGCGCTTTTGCTGCTCGCCGTGAAGGCGGTGATGTGGGTCATCGCGCTCGGCTCGGGCACCTCGGGCGGCGTTCTCGCGCCGCTGCTGATGCTCGGGGCCGGGCTCGGCACGGTGCTCGCGCACTGGCTGCCGGGCAGCGAGCCGGCGCTGTGGCCGCTCGTCTGCATGGCCGCGACGCTTGGCGCCACGCTCGGCGCGCCGCTGACGGCCATCGTCTTCGCGTTCGGCCTCACGCACGACGCCAACGCGCTGCTGCCGCTGCTGACGGCAACGCTGATCGCGCATGGCTTCTCCACGGTCGTGATGCGTCGCTCGATCATGACCGAGAAAATCGCGCGACGCGGTTATCACATCTATCGCGAGTACGGTGTCGATCCGCTCGAGCGCCACTATGTCGACGAGGTAATGACCGCCTCGGTCGAATCGGTCGATGCCGCCACGACGGTCGGCGCAACACTGCAAACGCTGTTCGGCGCGAACCAGCTGCGCCGCGCATATCCGGTGGTGCGCGACGGCGCGGTGATCGGCGTGGCCGAGCGCATGTTGCTCGAACGCTTCTGCGCCGAGGACGCGGAGCGCAAGCGCGCGATGACGCTCGCCGACGTGTTCGCGCAGCACAATACCGCTTTCGCGTTGCCATCCGAAACCTGCCGGCTGGTGGCGACACGCCTCGCCGTGCTGGGGCTCGAACGCCTGCCGGTGGTCGCCGATAGCAGCAGCATGCGTCTGGTCGGCATCGTGTCGCGCAGCGACCTGGTCAAGCCATCGCTTGCTCACTTCGAAGAAGAACACAAGCGGGAGCGTTTCCGTCGTATCGGGCCGTCGCGAACCAAGCGGCGCTTCGAGCCGGTTCGTAAAACCAGCTAAAAAGACCGCGAAACAAACCAAGGCCGAGCCCCGTTAGGGCCTCGGCCTTTTTACTGTGGATGGAGCTACTTGCCCGCGCCGCGCGACTCGACGCAACCCAGCACGAGCGTATCGCCCGATTTCGCGCCGGGACTCAGAGCCGCAGTATGAAAGTCCGCGTGATCGCAATGCCATTCGGCATGGAAGTCGCGTGGGCACGCCATCGTCGTGCCGCCTTTGTGTAGGCCCGGCAGCGGGTAATTGCAAGTCTCCCGTCCATTGCAATGACGCGCGAGCTCGCGAGTCAGATTGCCATTCGGCGCGCCGCAATTCGCGCCATAGGTGCCCGATACGATCGTGATCGCGCGCAGTTGCGCGTCGGCATTTGCAGACATCACGAATACGCCGCCTGCCAACGCCAGCGCAGCCCGAAGAATTCCACTGACGATAATGCGTCCGTGCCGCGAAGTTTCCACCGGCTTCATCACTTTGCACCTCCGTTCCCGCTATAGGCGACGCTCAACCGAAACGCGCCGCCTCTACCAGGTATAGAAGAAAGAGCAAAGGACTACCACACAAAATCCCATTCCCGCACGCGATAGCGGCAAAAGCCGTTATTCGAGCGCCTTGTCGTTCGGCGTCGCGTAAAGCTGCTTCAGCGACTCGCTCATCGGAAAATCGAAGCTGATGTTCTTCGGCGGCACCGGCTTCACGAACCAGCGGTCGTACATCGTGTGGATTTCCGGTCCTTTCATCGTCCGTTCGAGCGTGTCGTCGACGAGCTTTCTGAACTCGGGGTCGTCGCGGCGCATCATGAAGCCGTACGCTTCCGACGACTGCGGCGTGCCGGTGATGATCCAGTCCGACGGTTTCGCGGTCAGCGTGCGGGTACCGGCAAGCAATACGTCATCCATCATGTACGCGACGGCACGGCCGCTTTCGAGCGTGAGGCGCCCTTCGCCGTAATCCTTCGCGCTAATGATCTGCATGTTCATCTTCTTGTCTTCGTTCATCTTGCGCAGGATTCGCTCCGATGTCGTGCCCTGATTCGTCACGACCGTCTTGCCCGCGAGATCCGGAAAGTCCTTGATGCCCGAGTCCTTGCGCGTCAGAAGACGCGTCGTCGCGACGAAGAACGTGTCGCCGAACGTCACCTGGCTTTGGCGCGCGGCGAGATTGGTCGTCACGCCGCATTCGAGATCGACGGTGCCGTTCTGGACGAGCGGAATGCGATTCTGCGAGGTCACCGGGATGAAGCGCACCTTCAGGTCCGGGCGCTTCGTTTTCGCCTTGACCGCATCGATGACCTTGTTGCACAGGTCCTGCGAAAAGCCGATCACCTCGTTGTTCGCATCGACGTACGAGAACGGCACCGAGGTCTCGCGATGGCCGATCGCGATCACGCCGCTTTGCTGGATCTTCGCGAGCGTGGACGCCGCGTCCTGCGCGAACGCGCCGGCACTCGCCGAGCTTGCCGCCACGATCACGGCAACAGCGGACCAATTCATCACTTGCATGGGTATCTCCAAAACGTGCGGCAGGTTGCTGATGGATGGCGGGCTGCCGTACCAGACGTCTACATATGTTGCCATTAAAAAATTAATTGCAACATATGTTAACCACCAAGAGTTGAAGCACCGCGCGGCGAGGTCTTCCGGTCCATAAAAGTCATCGCCGATCCGTACCGGACACCATTTTCAAAACCGTACAGGTACTGTACCGGGACCTGTCGCTAGAATGAGCTTCACCGTTTTCTGTTGGCGACACCGGAGCCCCCATGTCTTTCGTCACTCTCAGCGCGCTGCCCGCCGGCATTCTGTTCGCGCTCGTCACCTCGATCACGCCCGGTCCGAACAATACGATGCTGCTCGCGTCGGGCGTCAATTTCGGCTTTCGCCGCACGCTGCCGCATCTGTCCGGCATCAGCGCCGGCGTGGTGCTGTTGATGCTGTCGGTCGGGGTCGGCCTCGGCGAGGCGTTCGTGCATTTCCCCGTGCTGTACACGGTGCTCGAAGTCGTCAGCGTTGCTTATCTGCTGTATCTGGCGTGGAAGATCGGCACGTCGGGCGAGCTGAAGCTCAGGAGCGGCGAGCGTCGCCCGATGCGCTTTCATGAGGCGATCGCGTTTCAGTGGGTCAATCCGAAGGCGTGGATGATGGTGCTGACCGCCGCGACGACGATCCATCTGAGCAACAGCTTCGGCATGAACGCCGTTGCGATGGCCGCGGTGTTCTATGTAATCGGCTTCCCGTGCATCTGCGTGTGGGCCGGTTTCGGCACCGCGATGCGCGAGGTACTGTCGAACCCGAAGCGGCTGCGCGTCTTCAACATCGCGATGGCGCTGCTGCTGGTGGCGTCGCTGTATCCGATCGCGCTGAAGCTGTTGGGGCACGGCGGCTGAGCAGCCAGCGCGCCGCGGCGTCTACCACGCCCCCTGCCCGACCCGCTCGACGAAGCGCCACAACGCGTCGTCGGTCGAATACGGCGCGTTGAAGCGGAACCACGCGCTCGGCGCGTCGTCGGGACGGAAATAGGAGCCCGGCGCGAGCCAGATGCCGTGCGCGAGCGCGGCGGTCGCCACCTCGGCCGCCCGCTCCGCTTCGATCGGCAGACGCGCCAGCATGAAGAGCCCCGCGCGCGGCCGGTGAAACACCTCGAGCCCGAGCGCGTCGAGCCGTTCTTCGAGCGCCACGTGGGCAAGCTTCAGCCGTTCGTTGACCGTCTCGACGTGGCGTGCGTAGCGCCCTTCCACCAGCACCTTGTCGACGATCCGCTCGATCGTTTCCGACGACGTCAGCCCCACCGCCATCTTCGTGCGCGCAAGTTCGCGCAGTACCGCCTGCTCGGCGACCACGTAGCCGCAGCGCAGCGCCGGCGTCACCGTCTTCGAAAAGCCGCCGACGTGCACCACGCGCTGCAGCCCTTCCATCGCCGCCAGCAGCGGCGCGCCGGCCGGCGCCAGTTCGCGGCTCACGTCGTCCTCGATCACCCAGATGCGCTCGCGCTCGGCGATCTGCAGCAAGCGGAACGCGGCCGACATGCCGAAGGTCGCGCCGGTCGGATTCTGCAGCGTGGTGTTGACGAAGATCGCCTTCGGCTTGTGACGCTCGACCAGCGTCGCGAGCACGTCCGTGTCGACACCGGCCGGCGTACGCGGCACGCCGTGCACGACCAGCCCGGCGAGCTTCAGGATCTGCAGCAGGTTGCAGTAGCCGGGATCCTCGACGATCACCGCATCGCCCGCACGCAGCAGCGTACGCACGATCAGATCGAGCCCCTGCGTCGCACCCTGCGTGAGCAACACGTTCGAGACGTCGACGGGTAGCCCGAGCCGGTCGAGCTGTTCGGCGATGCGCTCGCGCAGCGGCGCGAAACCGTACGGATGGCCGTAGTCGCCGAGGCGCGCCGCGGGCACCCGGCTCAACGCGCGCAGCGAGTGATGCAGGCCGCTCTCGTTGATCCATTCGCTCGGCAGCCAGCCGCAGCCGGCCTTGATCGGCACCGAGTGATCGGCGAACACATCGGACAGCAGCCACGTCGCGGTCAGGCTCGGCGGCGTCCAGTCGGCGACGGCCGCGCGCGTCGCCGGCGAGCGCGCCGCCACCCGATAGCCGGAGCCGCGCCGCGCGACCACGAGCCCCATCGACACGAGCCGGTTGTACGCCTCGGTCACCGTAAAGGTGCTCAGCGCGTGGCTTTGCGCAAGCTGCCGCACCGATGGCAGCAGCGCGCCCGCGCGCAGCGACTGCGCGTCGATCGCGCGCGCGAAGCCTTGCACGACCTGTTCGACGAGCGTCGGCGCCGCGCGCCGGTCGCGTTGAAGGTCCAGTTCGATCATGTTGTCGGGCGAAAAACCAGCGGCAAAAAGGCGGATCGCGGACCGCCCGCCCACCGGAACAGTTCGCGCGAATCCGCCAGCACAGTTAACACCACACTTCGTCAACTGTTTATGCCGCCATTAAACCGCGGACGCTACAGTTTGGCTACGCTCAACGCTCCATCCCACGCCCACTTCGAGGAAATGCCATGACTTCGCGCCCCGTCATCGACGATCTGTCGTCGTTCTGGATGCCCTTCACCGCCAATCGCCAGTTCAAGGCCGCGCCGCGCCTGCTGGAATCGGCCAAGGGCTTGTACTACCGAAGCACCGACGGGCGTGAGATTCTCGACGGCTGCGCCGGGCTGTGGTGCGTGAACGCCGGCCATGGCCGCGATGAAATCGTCGCCGCGATCACCCAGCAGCTATCGACGCTCGACTTCGCGCCGACCTTCCAGATGGGCCACCCGCTCGCGTTCGAAGCGGCGACGAAAGTTGCCGAGCTGATGCCGGAAGGGCTCGACCGCATCTTCTTCACGAACTCGGGCTCCGAATCGGTCGACACCGCGCTGAAAATCGCGCTCGCCTACCATCGCGCGCGCGGCGAAGGTCAGCGCACGCGTCTGATCGGCCGCGAGCGCGGCTATCACGGCGTCGGCTTCGGCGGCATTTCGGTCGGCGGCATCGCGCCGAATCGCAAGACGTTTTCGGGCGCGCTGTTGCCGGCGGTCGATCATCTGCCGCACACGCACAACCTCGAACACAATGCGTTCTCGAAGGGCCAGCCCGCATGGGGCGCGCACCTGGCCGAGGATCTGGAGCGCATCGTCGCGCTGCACGACGCTTCGACGATCGCCGCGGTGATCGTCGAACCGGTGGCCGGCTCGACCGGCGTGCTGATTCCGCCGCAAGGCTATCTGCAGAAGCTGCGCGAGATCTGCACGAAGCACGGCATCCTGCTGATCTTCGACGAGGTGATCACGGGCTTCGGCCGCGTCGGCAAGGCGACCGCCAGCGAGTACTTCGGCGTCACGCCGGACCTGATCACGATGGCGAAGGCGATCAACAACGCGGCGATTCCGATGGGCGCGGTCGCGGCGAGCCGCACCATCCACGACACGGTCGTCGGCAACGGCGCGCCGGGCGCGATCGAGCTGTTCCACGGCTACACCTACTCGGCGCATCCGGCCGCTGCCGCGGCCGCGATCGCGACGCTCGATCTGTACCGCCGCGAGCAGCTGTTCGAGCGCGCGGCCAGCCTCGCCCCGACGTTCGAAGCCGCCGCGCATGGGCTGCGCGGCGCGAAGCACGTGAAGGACGTGCGCAACCTCGGCCTCGTCGCAGGCATCGAACTCGAATCGCGCGACGGTGCACCCGGTGCGCGCGCTTACGAGGCGTTCGTCAAATGCTTCGAGGCGGGCGTGCTGATCCGCTTCACCGGCGACATCCTCGCGTTCTCGCCGCCGCTGATCATCGACGAAGAGCAGATCGCGCGGCTGTTCCGTACGGTTGGCGACGTGCTGGCGACGGTGCAATAAGCAGGCGCGCCACCAGGCGACAACAAAAGAGCGGCGGCACGCGCATGCGTGCCGCCGCTCTTTTTCATTGCTGCCGCTTTGCAAGTCCCAAGCTCAGTGATGAGCTCGCGCCGCCCGCGTCTGCGCGGCCTTTTTCGCGGCAGCGGAGCGTCCAGCCGCGCCCTTCGTCGCCGCGGCCTTTTTGGCTGCGGCGGAGCGGCTCGCGGCGGGTCGCCTGGCCGCCGCCGACTTCGCCTGCTTCGACATCGCCGCCGACGACGCCCCGGCCTTGCTCTCGCGCTTGAGCACGCTCTCCGACACGCGCGAGCGTTTCGCGCTCGACTCCGTGCTCGCGCTCTTCTTCGCGGCGCCGACCTGCTTGCGCGCCGCGCTGTCCTTCTGCGCTTTCTTGCGGGTCGCCTCGCTCGTGGTGCCCTTCTTCGGCGGCTTCAGGTCGACGCCCGCGCGGCGCGCCTCGGACAGCCCGATCGCGATCGCCTGCTTCGCCGAGCGCACGCCGTGCTTGCCGGCGCGGACCTTGTCCACCTGTTCCTTGACGAACTCTCCCGCTTGAGTACTCGCTGATTTGCCGGCACGTTTATCGGCCGCGGCACGCTTCAAGGTTTTCTGCTCTGGCATGACGGTTCTCCGGTTGTGGGTATGGCTCTATCGTTCAGCAACGAGCGTGCCGGAGTACTCCTCCGCAACGAGGTCGGGCGGCAGTCGCGCGGCGGGACTCGCGTGCGTCGGCGGGACGGCGTATGGTTGTGGACATGAGACGGGAATAGGCGCTGAAGCGCTAACTCAAATCGACCGCCTTGCATGGAGACAGCCATGAAGATCGCTACCGTTCGCGCTGGCACACATATCGAGGGCGTGCACTGGATCGCCGAGTACGTCGAAGACGTCCACGAAATTCGCGTGTTTCGCGAGGGGCAGGAAGTGGACGTGCACAATGCGCCGTCCACACTGTTCGGCGACGAAGAAAACGCCGGTTCGAAAAACACCGCCGATCATCGCGCGATGGAAGCGGCCGTGCTCGCTTATCTGAGGCGCTTCGTCACGGAGCACGACGCGGAAGAGTAGTTTTCGCCCGCGGCAACCTTCATTTTCACAGGTCGCCGCGAGCGCACAGGCATCAGGATTCACCCAGCCATCGCGCGGCAGTCACGACCGACCGCCGCGCGCCACGCCTTCAATCCGCCGGCCGCAGCTTCTTCACCTCGGCATCCGATGGCTGCACGCTCGCGCCATCCACGTAGCGGTACGACGTCATCACGCCCTTGCCGTCCTTCACACCGGTCACGCCGACATACGCGCCCATCGTCGACTGATTGTCCTGCGCGCGGTACATGATCGGCCCGAACGGCGTCTGCACGTTGAGCCCCTTGAACGCGGCGGCGAGTTTGTCGGGATCGGTCGAACCCGCCTTCTTGATCCCGTCCGCGATCGACATCAGCGCCGAATAGCCGACCACCGAGCCAAGCCTCGGATAGTCGTGATACTTGGCCTGATACGCATCGACGAACTGCTTGTTCGCGGCCGTATCGAGCGAATACCACGGATAGCCGGTCACGATCCAGCCGGTCGGCGCTTCGGCGCCAAGCGGATCGAGGTAGTCGGGCTCGCCGGTCAGCAGCGACACCACCGCGCGATCCTTGAAGAGCCCGCGCGTATTGCCCTCGCGCACGAACTTGCCGAGGTCGGCGCCGAACAGCACGTTGAAGATCGCGTCGGGCTTCGCGTCGGCGATCGCCTGGGTCACGGCGCCCGCGTCGACGTTGCCGAGCGGCGTCGCCTGTTCGACCACGAACTGCACGTCCGGCTGCGCGGCCGTCAGCAGCTTCTTGAAGGTCGCCACCGCCGATTGCCCGTACTCGTAGTTCGGGTAGACGATCGCCCAGCGCTTCTTCTTCAGCTTCGCGGCTTCGGGCACCAGCATCGCGACCTGCATGTAGGTCGAAGGACGCAGACGGTACGTGTATTTGTTGCCGTCGGCCCAGACGATCTTGTCGGTCAGCGGTTCGGCGGCGAGGAAGAAGATCTTCTTCTGCTTCGCGAAATCGGCGAGCGCGAGACCGGTGTTCGACAGGAAGCCGCCGAACAGCAGTTGCACCTGCTCGCGCGCGATCAGCTCCTGGGCGACGCGGATCGTGTCGCCGGGGTTGCCGCCGTCGTCGCGCGACACCACTTCGAGCTGCTTGCCCAGCACGCCGCCCGCCGCGTTCACCTGCTCGAGCGCGAGATTCCAGCCTTGCTTGTAAGGCCCGAGAAAGGCGGGCTGTGCCTTGTAGCTATTGATCTCGCCGATCTTGATGGTTTGCTGTGCGCTCGCGCTCAGGGCGGCGAACGAGCACACGGTCGACACCATGAGGCGAGAGATCCATCCTGCGCGCGTGGTCATGCGTTTCTCCGTTTTCTGAAGGAATGGTGGTTTTTGTCAGACGTGCGAACGTGTGGGCGTGCAAGCGCGCGGCCATGTGGATCTGCGAACGGTGACCGGCGGCTCATGGCTCGCGCGGTTCCGTGCGGATTCTGGCCACGTTCGCGGCGACGTCCTGCCATGCCGGCTTGCCGCCCGCGAACTGCGCGCGCAGGTACGACACGAGCTCGGCGACCTGGGCGTCGTTGAAACTGTCGCGGTAAGCCGGCATCGTACCGAGTTCGGGCCGCGCAGGCGAGCCGATGCCGTCGAGAATCACGCGAATCAGGTTGTCCGGTGTCGCGCCGTGCAGGTTCGTGTTCAGCGCGAGCGACGGATGCGCGCCGAACAGCTGCGGCCCGCTGCCGGTGTGATGGCACGCGGCGCACGCACCGTCGAAAAGCCGCGCGCCCGCCGTGACCGGCGCGCCCGTGATCGTGCTGGCCTGCTCGTAGGCGCGCGCGGTCGCGGCCGGATCGGCGTTCGGCTCCAGCGGATTGAGCGATGCGAGATAGACCGCCATCGCGCGGATGTCGCTGTCGGGCAGCGCCGCGAGATCGCCGATCACCGGCGCCATCGGCCCGGCCGCGACGCCATGCAACGGTGCGTGTCCATCGCGCAGATAGCGGAACAGCTCGTCCTCGCTCCACGGCACCGGCGCATTCGACAACGCCGACAGCGCGGGCGCTTCCCATCCCTCGGCACTGCCGCCGCCCATGAACGCCGCGCCGGTTTTCTCCGCGCCGAACGCATTGCGCGGCGTGTGGCACGCGCTGCAATGGCCGAGGCCGTTCACCAGATACGCGCCGCGATTCCACTGCGCGCTCTGCGCGGGGTTGGCGGCAAACGCGGTGCGGCCGAGAAACAGGCCGTTCCATGCGGCCATCAGCGGACGCACGCTGAACGGAAACGCGAGCTTCGTTTCGGGCGGCCGGCTGCGCACCGGGGTTTGCGACATCAGATAGGCGTAGAGCGCGTGCAGATCGTCGTCGGAGATGTTCTGGAACGACGTGTACGGAAACGCCGGATACAGCCGATGACCGTCGCGGCTGATGCCGTGCCGCATCGCGCGCGCGAACGCTTCGAGTGACCAGTGACCGATCCCGGTCTGCCCGTCGGGCGTGAGGTTGGTGCTGTAGACGGTGCCGAACGGCGTCGCGAGCGGCTTGCCGCCGGCGTTCGGCACGCCGTTGTGGGCGGTATGGCAAACCGCGCAATTACCGAGCGACGCGAGCAGCTTGCCGCGCGCGACCAGTTCCGGCGCGAACGCGCTCGCGAGCGGCGGCGTGATCGGCGCGAGCGGCGCGCTCGAGACCGACGCGAACGACAGCGCGCCAAGCCAGCCGACCGCGCCCGCCGCACCTGCTGCCAGCAAGCCGAAAAAGCCGCGCCGCCGGCGCTTTTTCCGGCGTGCCGCCGCCGCGTCTTCGGCTTGCGCGTCGGCGAGCGCGGCGCGAATCTTCTCCGGCGTGAACGGCGGACGACGGAAACGCACGCCCGTCGCGTCGTACAGCGCGTTGGCAATCGCGGCCGCGCCGGGCAACGACGCCGATTCTCCGGCGCCCATCGGCGGCTCGCCGTGGCGCGGCATCATCACGACGTCGATCACGGGCACTTCGCGGAATGTCAGGATCGGATACGCGCCCCACTCCTGGCTCGTCACCGCGTTGTCGCCGAAACTGACCTGCTCCTTCAGCGCGCGGCTCGTCGTCTGGATCACATTGCCGTGAATCTGGTGACGCACGCCGTCGGGATTGATCATCGTGCCGGTGTCCTGACCGACCACGACGCGCGTGACCGCGAGCTCGCCGCTCTTGCGATTGACTTCGACGTCGGCGACCCACGCTGACCAAGCCGCGCCGAACCCCGGGAATTTGCTGTGCACGTAGCGCGCGTACGCGATGCCGCGGCCGCGTGCGATGTCGCTGTCTTCGTCGTCTTCGTTGCGCGTCTTGAATGCCGGTTCGCGCGGCTCCCACCCGGCTTTCGCTGCGACCGCCTTGACGAGGTCGATCGCGCGCGGATCGGTCAGATGCCTGAGACGGAATTCGACAGGATCGACGCCGGCCCGCTCGGCGAGTTCGTCGATGAACGACTCGTGCGCGAACGTGTTCGGCAACGCGGACACGCCGCGCAGCCACGCGGCCCGCACGATCGGCGGCGTGTCGTCGCAGACGATGCGCATGCTGCGATAGTCGTACGGCGGCACGGCCGTGCGGTCGCCCATCTCGAACACCTGCGGCTGAGCGGGGATCGCGCCGGTCAGCAGCAGCGCGAGCGTGGGCGCGTCGTTCGACGGATAGCGCGTCGCGAAGTCATAGGCGGCCAGTTCGCCTTCGGCCGTGAGCGCGCCGCGTACGTCCATCAGTTGCGCGGCGCCCTTCGGTTCCCACGCATGCTCGTCCTCGCGCGACAGTTGCACGCGCACCGGCGCGCCGACCGCGCGCGACAGCAGCGCGGCGTCGGCGGCGACGTCGTCCGCGCAATTGCGGCCGTAGCAGCCCGCCGCATCCATCCGCACGATGTCGATGCGCGCTTCGTCGAGCGCCAGCAGCAACGCGAGATCGGCGCGCAACGAATGCGGATTCTGTGTGCCGGACCAGACTTTCAGCTGCGCGCCTTCGCCGTCTCTGTTGCGATAGTCCGCGACCGCGCACGATGGGCCGATCGATGCATGCATCTGGAACGGCCACACGTATGAGCGTTCCAGCGTGCGCGACGGGTCTTGCGCGAGCGCCGCGTCGACGTCACGTTCGATCACCAGGTCGCGCCGCATCGCCGGATTCGCGCGCAACGCCGCTTCGACCTGCTCGCTCGTGTCGAGCGGCGGCAAGCCATCGACCGTTTTCCAGCGCACCTCGAGCCGCTGCGCCGCCTGTTGCGCGATCTCCTCACGCTCGGCGACGATGCCGACGAAATCGCGAATCACGACCACCTTCACGACGCCCGGCAAGTCGCGAATCGACGCTTCGTTCACCTCCAGCAGGCTATGCCCGATGAACTCGCCCTGCGCGACGCCGGCATAAGGCGGCCGCACCACGCGTCCATGCAACATGCCGGGCACGCGCACGTCGTGCACGAAGCTCAGCTCACCGGTCGCCTTCGCGGGAATATCGACGCGCGGCGCGCTTTTGCCGACCACACGATACGCGTGCGCCGGTTTCAACGGCGCATCGCTCGATAGCAGCAGTTCGACACGCTGGCCTTTGATCAGATCTCCGTAGTGAATGCCCTGCGCCGGATCGCCATCGCGTGGAAATACACGGCTGTCCTGCACGTCGAGATCGTCCGCGTCCACGTTCAGACGCGCAGCCGCTTGCGTGACCAGATACTGACGCGCTTGCGCCACCGCCTGCCGCAGCGGCACCGCCGAAATCTGGATCGTCGCGCTCGCGATCGTCGGTCCCTGGTTCGGCGCTTCGCCGGTATGTCCGAGCACGATCGATACGCGCGTGAGCGGCACATCGAGCTCTTCCGCGACGATCTGCGCGAGCGCGGTGCCGATGCCGGTGCCCAGGTCCACGTGACCGTTGAACGCGACGACGCTGCCATCGTCGCGCACGACCAGAAACAGATCGGCCTCGGTCGGCACGAACGACGAACGCGAACCCGGCTGACCGGGCGCGACTTTGGCGGGCGCCTGCGGCGGCCGCGCGACGATCAGCACACTGTGCGCGTCGTACAACTGCTTGCGCGATGGCGGTGCGCCACGACGGTCGACGCTGAAGTCCGGCCCTGTCATACGCGCGCTCCGTCGGGCACGTCCGATTGCGCGGCGAGCAATTGCGCCGCGCGCTGCACCGCGCGCACGATCTCGACGTGCGTGCCGCAGCGGCACAGGTTGCGCGACAGCTCGCGCTGGATCGTGGCGACGGACGGATGCGGATCGCGATCGAGCAGAGCCTTCGCGGTCATGATCATGCCGTTCAGGCAGTAGCCGCATTGCGCGGCCTGTTCGTCGATGAACGCCTGCTGCACCGGATGCAACGCGGCGCGCGTGCCGAGCCCTTCGAGCGTCGTGATCTCGTGGCCCAGCGCGACTTCGGCGGTCGTCACGCACGCGCGCGTCGGCATGCCGTCGAGCAACACCGTGCAGGCACCGCATTCGCCGAGCCCGCAGCCGAACTTCGGCCCGTTCAGCGCGAGATCGTTGCGCAGCAGATAAAGCAGCGGCGTCTGCGCCGCCGCGCTGACCACATGCGTCGCGCCGTTCACCTTCAGCACGAGCTGCGCGGCGCGGTTCGTCATGATGCGAGCACCCTGTCGTGCCGCGCGTTCACAGCACCACCGGCACTTCGGTCGCGGGCGGCGTATTGCGGCTGCGCCGGCAACGGATCAAGCCATCGATCATCACCATGCCGACGCCCGGAATATCGCCGAGCTGCACGCTTTCGAGCAGCGTGTCGGCGGCCGTATGCTGCGCGCGGTCCATGAACACGAGATCGGCGGGACGGCCCACTTCGATCAGCCCCTGGCGCAGATTGCGCTGCCGCGCGGTATTGCCGGTCGCGAAGCAGAACGCAATTTCGGCGGGGATGTCGGCGAGACTCGAAATCAGCGCGATCATCCGCAGAATGCCGAGCGGCTGCACGCCGGAGCCGGCCGGGCTATCGGTGCCGAGAATGATCCGGTGCGGGCACTTCAGTTCGATCGCATGGCGCGCGGTCAGCAACGCGATCCGCTCGTTGCCGTTGTGGACGATTTCGAGCGCGCGGCTCGACTGCTCGCACAGATCGCACACATGCCGGTACGACAGCGACGTATGGCCGCCGTTGACGTGGCCGATCACATCGGCATCGGCGGCGAGCACGACGTCGCGATCGATCAGCCCCGAGCCCGGAATCGACGGACCGCCCGTGTGAATCGTGCTCTGGATGCCGTACTTGCGGGCCCACGCGACCATCTGCTGCGCTTCCTCGCCGCCCTTCACGCTACCGAGGCCGACTTCGCCGAGCAGCTTCACGCCAGCTTCGGAAAGCTCCTTGAAGTCCTGCTCGACCATGCCTTTCTCGATCACCGGCGCGCCCGCCAGCACCTTGACGCCGCCACCCACACCAGCCGCGCGCATGCCGTCGAACGAGCGCTGTGCGGTGATCGCCAGTGCCTTCACGCCGAGCACATCCTTTGGACGCCCAGGTAGATGCACTTCGCCGGCCGAGATCATCGTGGTCACGCCGCCGTTCAGATTCGACTCGATCCAGCCGAGCTGATTCTGGCGCGGCGTCCAGTCGCCGAACACCGGATGCACGTGCGAGTCGATCAAGCCGGGCGCGACCGTCGTGCCTTTGCAGTCGACCGTCGTGCGCGCGCCTGCGAGATCGCAGTCCTTCTCGCGGCCGACCGCGACGATCACGCCGTCGTCGATCACCAGCGTGTCCGCGTCGAGAATCGGCTGATCGATATCGCCCGAGAGCAGCAATCCGATGTTCGTTACCGCGACCTTGCCCGACAAGCCTGTCAACGTCTCTGCCGCCATCTGCCTCTCCTTTCGCCGACACTACCCGATGAATTCACACGCTCAGATAAGCGCGCCTCACTGTTTCGTTCCGTGCGAGTTCGCCGATCGTGCCGCTGAAACGGATCTGCCCTTTTTCGAGCACATACGCGCGATCGCTGACCAGCTCGGCGAAGTGCAGATTCTGTTCGGATAACAGAATGGATAGCCCTTCGCGCTTCAGTTCGAGAATCATGTTCGCCATCTGCTCGACGATCACCGGCGCGACGCCTTCGGACGGTTCGTCGAGCAGCACCAGATACGGATTGCCCATCAGCGTGCGCGACACGGTCAGCATCTGCTGCTCGCCGCCGCTCATCTGGCCGCCGGGGCGCTTCGGCATTTCGCCGAGATTCGGAAACAGGCGGAACAGCTTGTCGGGGGTCCATTGCGGCGCGCCTTCGCGCGGCGGCTGACGGCCCGTGTCGAGGTTTTCCATCACCGTCAGGTCCGCGAACACGCGGCGATCCTCGGGCACGAAGCCGACGCCCATGCGCGCGATCTTGTACGGCGCAAGCGCGCTGATGTCGTGGCCGCGAAACGTCACTTCGCCGTGACGGCGCGGCAGCAGTCCCATCACCGCTTTCATCGTCGTCGATTTGCCGGCGCCGTTGCGGCCCATCAGCGCGACCACTTCGCCACGGCCGACTTCGAGTCCGACGTCGAACAGAATGTGCGCGCGTCCGTAGAACGCATTGAGGCCGGAGACCTTCAGCATCGGTTCGCTCATTGCAGCGCCCCTTGTCCGTTCTGCGCGTTGCCATTCGCGTCTTGCAGCGGAGCATGCGGCCGGAACGTCTTGCCAGTGCCGAAATAGACTTCCTGCACGCGCGCGTCGTTGCGGATCGTGTCGGCGTCGCCCTCGGCGATCAGCTTGCCGCGCGCGAGTACGATCATCCGGTCGGCGTACGCGAATACAACGTCCATGCTGTGCTCGGTGAACAGCACGCCAATCTTGTGTTCGGTCACAAGGCTCTTGGTCAACGCCATCAATTCGTTGCGCTCCTTCGGCGCCATGCCCGCGGTCGGTTCGTCCATCAGCAACAGCTTCGGCCGGTTCGCGAGCGCGATCGCGAGTTCGACGCGCTTGACGTCGCCATACGCGAGCACGCCGCACGCGCGTCTCGCGTGCGCGCCCATGCCGACCTGCTCGAGCAGCGCGAACGCTTCGTCGGCATGGTGCGAACCTGCCGGCTTCCACAGGCCGAAGGTTTTCTTCTCGCGCGACACCAGCGCCATCTGCACGTTTTCGAGCACCGTCATCGAGTTGAACGTCGCGGCGATCTGGAACGTGCGGCCGACGCCGCGTCGCCAGATATCGCGCGGCCGCATGCCGACGAGTTCATGACCGTCGAGACGGATCGAGCCCGCCGACGGCTGCAACTGGCCGTTGACCATGTTGAAGCACGTCGACTTGCCCGCGCCGTTGGGACCCAGCAGCGCCAGCAGCTGACCGGCTTCGAGATCGAACGACACATTGTCGACCGCCTTCAGTCCGCCGAACGATCGCGATAGACCGCTTACGCGCAGCAGGCTCATAGGCCCTCCTTGACCGCGGCGGTCCGTTGCGATGCCGACGCGGCGCCGCCATTGGTCTTGTCGGCCTGATCGCCGTTCGCATCGCCGAATCGCTCGCGAATGAAGCCGACGATCCCCTGCGGAAACGCGATCACCAGCAGCAGGATCGCGAGGCCGAGCAGCGCCTGCCAATAGTCGGTCTGTCGCGCGACCGTATCCTGCAGCCACGTGAACACGGCCGCGCCGACGATCGGCCCGCTCAACGTCTGCAAGCCGCCGAGCAGCACCATCACGAGGCCATCGACCGAGCGGCTCACGCTGATCACTTCTGGCGAGATGTTGCCCTTCGAAAACGCGTACAGCGATCCGGCGAGTCCGCAGAACAACGCCGCGATCACGAACGACGCCCATTGCACACGCTTCACGTCGATGCCGATCGCCTCGGCGCGCAGCGCGGAATCGCGCGACGCGCGCATCGCGTAGCCGAGCGGCGAGAACAGCATGCGGCGCAACAGCCACACGCCGAGCACCGCGCATGCGAGGGTCAGGTAGTAGAACGCGACCGGCGACGACAGCCAGTTCGACGGCCACAGGCCGAGCACGCCATTGCTGCCGCCCGTCACGTCGTCCCACTGGAACACGACCGACCAGACGATCTGCGCGAACGCGAGCGTCAGCATCGCGAGATAGACGCCGGAGAGGCGCACGCAGAACCAGCCAAACACGAGCGCGCCGACCACCGCGAGCAGCGGCCCGAGCAGCAGCGCGGCTTCCATCGGCAGATTCAGCACTTTGAGGAACAGCGCCGCACCGTACGCGCCAAGTCCAAAGTACGCGGCATGACCGAACGAATGCAAACCGCCCGGACCCATGATGAAATGCAGGCTCGTCGCGAACAGCACCGCGATCAGGATTTCGACGAGCAGCACCGGCATATACGGAAATGCGTTGGCCGCGAGCGGAGCGAGCACGAGCACCAGCAGCACGAAGGCGGCGAGCCACTTCAAACGCTTGCCCGCGGGACGCAACGGCGTTTCCGGCGCGCCCATCGCGCGCACCGCGGCACTCGCGCGGCCGAGCAGCCCCCAAGGCCGCACCACCAGCACGACCGCCATCACGACGAATTCGGCGACCAGCGTGAAGCGGCTCAGCGACAAACCGATGCCGAAGATCGTCACGTGCCCGATGCCGATGCACAGTGCCTTGATCTCGGCGATCAGCAACGCCGCGACGAACGCGCCCGGAATCGAACCCATGCCGCCGACCACCACGACCACGAACGCATTGCCGATCGTCTCCAGGTCGAGCGACAGGTTCGCCGACATGCGCGGCCCTTGCAGCGCGCCGCCGAGTCCCGCGAGAAACGCGCCGACGAAGAACACGCCGGTAAACAGCCACGCCTGATTGATGCCGAGCGCGCCGAGCATCTCGCGATCCTGCGTCGCGGCGCGCACAAGCGTGCCCCAGCGCGTGCGCGTCAACGCGTACCACAGCAGCAGCAGGACGACGGGGCCGATCACGATCAGCGCGATGTCGTAAGTGGGCAGCGGATGGCCGAGAAAATCGACCGCACCCGCCAGGTGCGGCGCGCGTGGGCCGAACAGATCGTCGGGGCCCCAAAGCCATAGCGCGGCGTCGCGAAAGATCAGCACGAGCGCGAAAGTGGCGAGCAGATGAAACAACTCGGGCGCCTGATAGATCCGCCGCAACACGACGATTTCGACCAGCGCGCCCAATACCGCGACCGCGAGCGCGGCGGCCAGCACCGACAACCAGAAGCCGCCCGCCGTATGCCCAAAGCGGCTCGCGATGCTATACGCGACGTAAATGCCGAACATATAGAACGAGCCGTGCGCAAAGTTGACGATGCGCGTCACGCCGAAGATCAACGACAAACCGGCGGCGACCAGAAACAGCGTCGACGCGTCGGCGAGTCCATTGACCAGTTGTACCAGCAGATTCGAAAGCATCGGGACCCTCGGCAGCCCGCCGAACGGCGCGCGCGCAACATGCGCAGCGGCCCGATCGGCGGGGCGTTGCAGCGCGGGCGGCACCATGCGCGCCCGCGTCAACGGCAGGACACTACCAGCGAAACAACCCGCGCAACAAGCGAAGGCAAACAGGCGCCTGGAAAAAACGATCGCTCAGCGCAAGCCGTCCTCGCCCTTGATCTCGTTCGCCTGCAGGCCGCCGATGCGCGGCAGCGGCCGGCCCGACGCCGTGACCGCGACCGCCACGACGATTTCGTTCGCGCGCGGCGCGTCGGCCACGCGCGCCTCGATCGCGTCGAAATGGCTGCGCACGTAGGCGGCGTCCTTGTGGCCGAGCGGCACGTCGATCGCGGTGCCGAGCGTGCCGATCTTCTTTGCCGACGGCACCAGCGCCGCGCCCTTTTCGACCGCCGCGCGCAGCGGTGCGCCGAGCTTCGGATGCAGGATCGCGGCCGCGTGTTCGAGCTCGCCCGCCTCGCCGACGATCGCCGCCTTGCCATAGCTTTGCGCTTCGCCGGGCGCGATGCCCAACGCCTCGACGCAGCGCTTGCCGAGCAGCGCGCCAAGTTCCTCGCCCGCTTCGATCAGCGCATCGAGCTTCGGCTCGTAGCGGCCCGCATACGGATTATCGATCACCGCGATCGCGACCGCGCGGCGCGCGGGCGGCTCGACGGCCTGGCCCATTTCGATGCGAGTTTCGTCGACCTGCACGACCAGCTTGCGAAGCCTGATTGCCATTTCCGCTCTCCGGGTTGCGATGCTTTGCTGTTTTGCTGTGTGGTTGCGCCGCTACGTTTGCGCGCCCTTGGCTGGCGCGCCGCTTCAGCGCAAGCCGTCCTTGCCGACGATCGCCTCTTTCGCGAGGCCACCCACCCGCGCATGCACGCGCTGCCCGGTGCTCATCACGAGGATATAGACGATCTCGTCAGCGGCGGGCGCACCGGGCACGCGAACTTCGATCGCGTCGAAGTGGCTGCGCACGTAGCTCGCGTTCACATGCGTGAGCGGCACGTCGAGCGCGGTGGACGGCGCGCCGACCTTCTTCGTCGACGGCACGATCGCGTTGGTCGGTACGCCGTGCTTTTCGAGCAGCTCGCGCATCGCGTAGCCGCCGGGCACATGCCATAGCGCGCCATGCTCCAGCTCGCCGCGCGCGCCGACGATCGCGCCTTTCCCATAGCTTTCGATCGACGCATGCGGCACCGCCATCGCCGCAAGCAGCCGCTGCGCCATATCGAAACCGATCGGCTTCAGTGTCTCCATCGCGGGTTCGATATTGGGCTCGTAGCGGCCCGCGAACGGATTCGTCATCACCGCGGCAATCGCGCCGCGTCTGAGCGGCTGCGCGGGCGCGGGGCCGAACTCGTGAAAGATGTCCTCGACGTGCGTCAACACGCGGCGTATTTCGAACACGGAGCCTCCGTTGTCAGTGAAGCGCGCGTGGTGGACGACGCGCGTGAATCGTCGATGCCTGCGACGCGCGCCCGTCCTTGCAGGAACAGTGCGGCGCCTTCGATCAAACCCTGCTCGCGCAGCCGCTGTGCGACATCGACGCCGCGCGCGAGCGCGAAATCGATCAGCGGCTGCGGCAAACGCGGCACGTCGACGGTCACCAGCAGATCGCCGAGATCGCTATCGTCCTTCAGGGACGAGGCCGGACGCCGCACGATCCCCGCATGCTCGAGATCGACGGCGTTCGCGATCATCGTCGCGGCGGCGTCGGCGCTCGCGGCATCGCGCGCGAGCACGGTCACGCTGTCGGCGATGCCGAGACTGAAGCTGCGGCCGCGCCAGCCGCTCGTCGCGATGCCGCGGATCGGCTGCCGCGCGTCGAGCGTCAGATGCGCGTCGAGCGCAGGGTCGTGCGCGAAACGCGAGGCCGAGAATTGCGCGAGGTCCGCGAACACGCCCACGCGATACCGCTGCTCCGCGGCGAGGTGCAGCGCGATGTCGCCGCCGTTGTTGATGAACGCGCGCGCGATGCCGTCCCGCGCGAAGGCGGCGATCAGTTCATCGGCGACGCTGCCCGCCACTGCGGCCATCGGCGTGATAAAGCTTGATCGGTGCGGATGACACGCACGCCACATGCGCGTCGCGACCGGCCCTTGAAGCGGGCAGTCCCGCAACGCCGCCGCTGACTGAACCGGTCGCCGAAGCACGTTCAATTCGCCCACCAGTTCCTGCAATACGCCGCTGAAACGCTGCCAGCACGCGTCGTACGCGGCGCGCAACGCGTCGGGCTCGCCGTCGGCACCGAGGATCAGGTCGATCGGCCCGTGCTGCCAATGCCAGCGGTGTTCGTCGAGCCGGGTTCGGGTGGGGGTCATCGTGTGGCTTTGCTTCAGGAGGATCGACCAAGCACTGCTGGTGGCCATGGATTATCCGAATCGAGCGCCAGCGTGCGGCGCGCGAGCGGTGCGCCTTCCGTGTGCGTCGGCCCACTCGCGAGCACGCTCTGCAGCGAGCGCACCGCATCGACGTGCCCGCCCAGATCGCAATACGTGTCGTACGTCATCGTGAATTCGATCGGCGCGACGATCGCCGGTGTCGGCACCGTGCCGAACGAGCGGTCCGGCATGCGCATTACGTCGACCATCACGGTGATGCCGCCGCCCGGCCACACATAAGCGGGCGCGCCGCCACACGTCACGTTGACGAGCTTGCGCTTGATCGCGCGCGTGAGCAGCACCGGGTTTTCGGTCGCGCCCGCGCGCAGACTGCCGCCCGCGCCGCCGAGAAACAGCACCGTCGCGAGCGACGGCTCGCAGTTCTCGCCGATCCGCTCGACCGTGCTGCGCACCGCGTCGGGCATCGGCGCGACGCGCGGCACGAGTTGCGCGTCGAGTTCGTACCATTGCGCGTGTTCGCCGGTCGTCGAGACCATCAGCACGCGCATGCCCGGCTTCGCGACGGCCGGATCGAATCCTTCGACGATCGCGAGCGGGTCCTGAATGTCGGTGCCACCCCAACCGGTGCCAGGATTGGCGACCTGAAAATAGCGGCCCGGCGTCGATTTGCGCCCGCGTATCTTGAGTCCCGAACGCGTCATGCCGAGGCAGCGGCCCGCCTGATGCTCGGTCAGCACACCGGTGATGTGATCGTCGACGACCACCACTTCATCGACGTGGCCAAACCACTGCTTCGCGAAGATGCCGATCGTCGCGGAGCCGCAGCCGACGCGCATGCGCTGCTCCTCGACACCGTCGACGATCGGCGCGGCGCCCGCGCGGATCACGAGACTCGCGCCGCCGTCGATGCTGAGCTCGACCGCCTCCTTGTTGCCGAGCGCGAGCATCATGTCGCAGGTCACGCGGCCTTCTTTCTTGCTGCCGCCGGTCAGATGATGGACGCCGCCGAGGCTCAGCATCTGCGAGCCGTATTCGGCCGTCGTCACGTGACCAACGATCTCGCCGTCGCAGCGCACGTTCGCCTGTTCGGGGCCGAGAAAGCGGTCGGTGTCGATCTTCACCTTGAAGCTGCAATAGCTGAAGATCCCTTCGGTGACGACGGTCACCATGTCGACCTCGTCGAGCTTCGACGCGACGATGAATGGCGCGGGCTTGTAGTCGGGATAGGTCGACGAGGCGCCGACGCCGGTGACGAAGAGTGCGGGTTCGGCGGTGCTTTGTTCCGCGGCGCTTGCCGGGCCGAATTCGATCGCCGCATCCGTCTTATCTGCGCCGACATCATCGGCACGCGACAGAAACACCACCGGATCGACACGGATCAACCGCCCGTCAGCATTCGCGTAGCGATCGCACGCGCCCGTGCGCCCTGCCGAGATCTGGCACAGCACCGGACACGCATTGCATTCGATCTTGTTCGAGGCCATGCGCTCGCTGCGCGGCGCCGACTTTTCGAGCACGGTCGGGCCCGGCGTCGACGCGGTATCGCGATCGACACTCTCTGCACCGAAATCGACCTTCGTATGTTCTGTCATCGTGGGGTTCCGTACGACATCACAGGTGCGACATGGCTGGCGGTGCTGCGTGGTGCGCGAATCGCCCCGGTTTCATGGCACTTTCGCGTGGGCCGCCCATTTTCATGTTGCGGCCACTCACCGTTCATGTAGTATCTTCTACACCAAACTCGATTGAAATCTACTCGATCAAAATCGACTGTGCAACGTGTTTTCCGTCGCGCGGAATCGTGGTGCAATGCGGCATCGGCGCACCGGGCTTGCGCGCCGGTCGTCCAAACCTACGCTGACAAAGAGATCCGAGACCGTCATGAGTCCCACCGCCGTCCGCAAGCCGGGCGCCATCGGTATCCGCGCGAAACAGGCGCAGGACACGCGCGCCAAGATCCTGAAGGCGGCCATCAAGGTGTTTGCGAAGCAGGGGTATGCGAGCGGCCGCATCGAAAGCATTTCGAAGGCCGCGCGCTCGCACGACCGGATGATCTATTACTACTTCGGCAGCAAGGAGCAGTTGTTCATCGAAGTGCTGGAGACCATCTACACGCAGTTCAACGAAGCGGAAAGCAAACTCGATCTCGATCTGCGCAATCCGGTGCATGGGCTCGAACAGATGGTCGAATTCGTCTGGCAGTACTACCTCGATCACCCGGAGTTCGTCACGCTGCTGTCGAGCGAAAATCTGCACCAGGGCAAGCATGCGAAAAAATCGCAGAAGCTCAAGGAGATTTCGGGCTACGCGATCTCGGTCGTGCAGAAGCTATTGGACGCGGGACGCGCGCAGAACGTGTTTCGCGCCGATATCGAGGCGCGCGACGTGTATCTGATGATCGCGTCGCTCGGCTATTTCTATAACGCCAATCAGTACACGCTCGGCGCGTTTCTCGGCGAGCCGCTGATGGACAAGGCGGCGCTCGCGCATTGGCGCGAGGTGATCAAGGAGACGGTACGGCGCGCTGTGTGCGTGCAGGTGCCCGCTCGCGATGCCGTGACGAAGGCGGCATTGAACCATCGCGAAAGCAAATGCGAAAGCCAAACCCAAACCGAACCCGCTCGCGGCGCTGCATAAAAAAACGCGCGACGGACATTTCCGTCGCGCGTTTTCCGGTTGGCGCTGAGTACTACGCGCGCGCAGTCGTTACGACTTCGCCGCCGCCGCATCGTCCTCGCGGAACAGCTTGTCGGCGAGGTGGTACGCGGAGTTGGCCGCCGGCACGCCGCAGTAGATCGCGGTCTGCAGCAGCACTTCCTTGATCTGCTCGCGGGTCACGCCGTTGTTCTTCGCGGCGCGCAGGTGCAGCGCGAGTTCTTCGCTGCGATTCAACGCCACCATCATCGCGATCGTCAGCAGGCTGCGCGTATGACGCGGCAAACCTTCACGCGTCCAGATCTCGCCCCACGCATAGCGCGTGATGAAATTCTGGAACTCCTCGGTCAGCTCGGTGCGGTTCGTGAGCGAACGGTCGACGTGCGCATTGCCCAGCACCGCGCGACGCACCCCCATGCCGGCCTCGTAGCGATCTTCGTCGTTCATTTTGCCTCCGTCAGGAAGTCGAGCACGGTCTTCGTGAACTCGTCGACCCTTTCGATGTTGGAAATGTGCGAGGCGTCGAGCTCGACGTAACGCGCGCCCGGAATCGCCTGCGCGAGTTCACGGCCCTGCGCGGGCGTGGCGGCGAGGTCGTGCGTGCCGCTGATCACGAGCGTCGGCAGCTTGATGCCCGGCGTTTCGGGACGCAGATCGGCCGCGTCGATCGCGTCGCAGTTCGATGCGTAGCCTTCCTTGTCGGTGTGCACGAACACGTCGCGGATCATCGCCAGCACGACCGGCTCGCGCTCGATGAAGTCGGCCGTGAACCAGCGCGGCAGCACCGCGTCGGCGAGTGCGAGCATGCCTTCGGTGCGCGCCTTCGCGGCACGCGGGACCCACACTTCCGGCGAGCCGATGCGCGCGGCCGTGTTGCACAGCACGACGCGCTCGAAGCGGTCGCCATGACGCGCGGCGAGCGCGATGCCGGTCAGGCCGCCCATCGAGATGCCGCAGAAGTTCGCACGCGCGATCTTCAGCGTATCCATCAGGCCGAGCACGTCGCCGCTCAGCTGTTCGATCGTGTACGGACCCTTCGGTGCCTCCGAATGACCGTGGCCGCGCGTGTCGTAGCGCAGCACGCGGAAGTGCTTCGACAACGCCGCGACCTGCGGCGTCCACATGGACATATCAGTGCCGAGCGAATTCGACAGCACCAGCCACGGCGCGTGGCCGTGACGATCGCCGTCGATGCGATAGTGAAGCTCGGTGCCGTTGACTGCGGCGTAGGGCATGCCGGTTACTCCTTGGAATGGGCGCGCTGCGCGCGCGAGGTGTGAAGCGCCAGCGCGGCATCGACATATGCGTGCGCCTGGCCGACGTATTGAGCGGGATCGAGCAGCTGCTTCAGGCGCTCGATCGAAAGATGTTCGGTGACGGCCGGGTCCGCGGCGAGCACGTCGTACAGCGTCTTGCCATCGCGGATCGCCGCCTTCGACGCGCGCTCGACCAGATGATGCGCGTCGAGCCGGCCGATGGAATCGCCGAGCGCGAGCATCACCGCTTCGCCGAGGATCAGGCCGTGCGTGACGTCGAGATTCTTTGCGAGGCGCGGCACGTTGACGTTCAAGCCGGACGCGATCTGTTCGATGTTCGCGAGCGCGCCGCCCGCGAGGCGCGCGAGATCCGGCAGCGCGTCCCATTCGGCTTGCCAGCCGCCGAGCGCGCGTTCGTGCTCCTGCACCATGCCGGCGAACACGGTCGCGACCAGTCCCGGCGCGCGCGTCGCGGCGGTCAGCACCGCCGCGCAGCCGACCGGGTTGCGCTTGTGCGGCATCGTCGACGATCCGCCCTTGCCGGCCGCGGCCGGTTCGGCGAGTTCGTCGATTTCGGTTTGCATCTGCAGCGAAACATCGCGCGCAATCTTGCCGAGCGTGCCGATCAGCATGCCGAACAGCGACGCCGTTTCGGCGATGCGATCACGCTGTGTATGCCACGGCAAAGTCGGCACCGCGAGACCGAGTTCCTTGGCGAGCGACTGCGTAACCTGCGGCGCCGCCTCGCGCAGACTCGCGAGCGTGCCGGCCGCACCGCCGAACTGCAGTACCAGCACGCGCTCGCGCAATGCATCGAGCCGCTCGCGATGACGCAACAGCGCGTCGAGCCATTGCGCGAACTTCAGGCCCAGCGTGATCGGCAGCGCCTGTTGCAGCCACGTGCGGCCGATCATCGGCGTCGCGCGATGGGTGGCCGCGAGTTTCGCGATCGCGTCGCAGGCGGCTTGCAGGCCGCTGTCGAGCAGGTCGAACGTGTCGCGCAGCTGCAGCACCGTCGCCGTGTCGATGATGTCCTGGCTCGTCGCGCCCCAATGCACGTATTTGCCGGCTTCGGCATCGGCGGCTTTGACGCGTGCGGTCAGTTGCTTGACGAGTGGAATCGCGAGGTTGCCGCCGAGCGCAGCGTCGCGTGAGAGCGCGTCGGCGTCGAGTTGATCCGCCTCACAGGCGGCTTCGATCGCGGCAACGGCGGTTTCGGGAATGACCTGGTGGGCGGCCGAGGCGCGCGCGAGCGCGGCTTCGACGTCGAGCATCCGCTGCAGCGTGGCACGCGGCGCCCAGATGTCGTTCATCGGCTGTGTGCCGCAAAGAAGGCCAGTCAGGCGAGCGCTGGAGTCGAGCATGGTGACGACGATGTTTGAGGGAATCGGAGGTGAAGAATCGGCGCGGCGCGCGGTGGTTCGAAGCAGGCGCCGTGGCGGCGTCGCGCCGCGGACCAGGTGTCGCGCTTCGCGCGGGCGCCGATTCGTCAGCGTCGCTACGCGGTGCCGCGCTTACGCCACCGCTTATGCCACTTTACGCCGCGCCATGTGCTGCGTATTGTGCGCCAAACGCGGCCCGCATGTCGCCGGAGTTGCAAGGTCAGCGCTGACGTGAATTGTGCCCGCGTCGGCGCTGGCCTGTCCGTTAAACGCTACGCGCCACATGAACGCATCATGGCTGCTGCATTCTTGCGGCGTCAGCGGCCTTCAACTGAGACGCCATCGACGCGGCCGCAAAGCGGACCGCCGCCGCGACGCCTCGGCTAGCTATCAGGCCGCGCGTGCGGCCTGGGTGCCGTCGGTCATCGGCACGCCGGTCAGCTTCACCAGTTCGTCGAAGCCGATGTCCGAGAAAATTTCGCGCACGACGAGGCCATCCTTCGTGACGTCGATCATCGCGAGGTCCGTATAGATACGGGTCACGCAGGCGATACCAGTGACCGGATACGAGCACTCGGCGGTGATCTTGCTTTCGCCTTGCTTGGTCAGGTGCTCCATCATCACGTAGACCTGCTTCGCGCCGATCGCGAGATCCATCGCGCCGCCGACCGCCGGAATCGCGTCGGGTGCGCCGGTGTGCCAGTTCGCGAGGTCGCCCTTCGCCGACACCTGGAACGCGCCAAGCACGCAGAAGTCGAGATGGCCGCCGCGCATCATCGCGAACGAATCGGCATGATGGAAGTACGCGCCGCCCGTCAGCAGCGTGACGTGCTGCTTGCCGGCGTTGATCAGTTCGTCGTCTTCCTCGCCCTTCGCCGGTGCCGGGCCCATGCCGAGCAGACCGTTTTCGCTGTGCAGGAAGATTTCCTTGTCGGCGCCGAGGTGGTTCGCCACCAGCGTCGGCACGCCGATGCCGAGGTTCACGTAAGCGCCTTCAGGGATGTCCTGGGCAACGCGCTTGGCCATTTCATCGCGGGTCAGTTTTTTCATGTCGGTCTCCGGGTCAGGCAGCAGCGTCGTGAGGATTGGGCGTCGGGGCATGCGCCGCTTGCGGCACCGCGATCACGCGTTGCACGAAAATGCCGGGCGTGACGATTTCTTCCGGATCGAGGCCGCCGAGCGGCACCACTTCCGACACCTGCACGATGGCGGTCTTCGCGGCGCTCGCCATGATCGGCCCGAAGTTACGCGCGGTCTTGCGATAGATCAGGTTGCCCCAGCGGTCGCCCTTGTACGCCTTGATCAGCGCGAAGTCCGCATGCAGCGGCGCTTCGAGCACGTAATGACGGCCATCGATCAGGCGCGTTTCCTTGCCTTCGGCGAGCTTGGTGCCGTACGCGGTCGGCGTGAAGAAGCCGCCGATGCCCGCGCCCGCCGCGCGGATGCGCTCGGCGAGGTTGCCTTGCGGCACGAGTTCGAGTTCGATTTCGCCGGCGCGATAGAGCGCGTCGAACACATATGAGTCGGTCTGGCGCGGGAACGAGCAGATGATCTTGCGCACGCGCTTGGCTTTCAGCAGCGCCGCGAGGCCGATGTCGCCGTTACCGGCATTGTTGTTGACGATGGTCAGGTCGCGCGCGCCCTGCTCGATCAGCGCGTCGATCAGCTCGGACGGCATGCCGGCCGTGCCGAAGCCGCCGATCATGACGGTCGCGCCGTCGTGGACATCGGCAACCGCCGATTGAAGTGTCTCGAAAATCTTGTTGATCATGTCGAATTTCCTTTGGGGGCGCTACGTGCCGCTGGGCTGACAGCCCTCACCGACCAGGCTCGCGGCAAGGCTCGCGCGGAAACAGTCTCCGGGCATGCTGGCGACGGCTCGCGAGGGGAGAGCGGGCTGGCGCCTTCGATTGGTTCGCTGCTGAATTTGTTCGTTACATGAACAGTGATTCGTTTAGCGAACGCTTCGGCGATTATGGTTGTCCTGTGGGCGGGTTGTCAAGGCAGGGAAACCCCCTTCATCATAGGTCGCCGCACGCGGCGGCGATGGTCCGGGTTGCCGTCGTCCAGCGCTCGACCTGCGCGCGAAAAAGCCGGCTGGGAGAAATCCCATTATGCTTATAGGAGATTTTTCAACTAGGCTCTATAGCGATACGGCATAGGCACCGCCTTGCCCCGCGAGCCACGACAAGCATGTCCGAGACACATCTGGATCTGAATCTGATCCCCTATCTGGTCGCGATGGAAGACACGCGCAATGTGAGCCGCGCCGCCGAGCAGCTCGGCGTGAGCCAGCCGCGCGTGAGCACCGCGCTTGGCCGCCTGCGCGAATACTTCGACGATCCGCTGTTCGTGCGCACCTCCAGGGGCATGGAGCCGACACCGCGCGCGCTCGCGATCCTGCCCGCCGCGCGCGACGCGCTGCTGCGCATCGAGAAAGGCATGCTTGACGTGCAGGATTTCGATCCGGCGACGAGCACGCATACGTTCTCGATCGCACTGTCCGACGTCGGCGAGATCGTGTTTCTGCCGCGTCTTTTGCAGCTGTTCGCCGAGCGCGCGCCGTCCGCGAATCTGCGCTCCGTAACGCTGTCGCCGTCGCAGGTGGAGCGCGGGCTCGAATCGGGCGATGTCGACCTCGCCGTCGGCTATTTTCCGGACCTGGCGGGCAACAACTTCTTTCAGCAGCGGCTCTTCACGCATCGCTTCATCTGCCTGATGCGCAGCGGACATCCGCTGTCGAAGGGGCCGCTCACACTCGAGCAATACGTGGCCTCGGGGCATGCGGTCGTGCGCGCCGAGGGGCGCAGCCAGGAAGTGCTCGAGCAGTACCTCGAGAAGAAGCGCATCAGGCGACGCGCGGTGCTCGAAACGCCGCACTTCATGAGCCTGCCTTTCATCCTCGCGCGCACCGATCTGCTCGCGACCGTCCCGCACGCGATCGGCTTCGCGTACGTGTCGGAGCATGCGTCGATCATGCTCGTCGAGCCGCCGCTGCCGTTGCCGCGCTTCGACCTGCGCCAGCACTGGCATCGCAAGTTTCACAACGATCCGCGCCTCAGCTGGCTGCGCGGCGTGGTCGCCGAACTGTTCAACGATGCGATGGACGAATGGCCGAAGTAGCCGCTTGAAGCAGGTCGGCGACCGCCCCGGCCGCGTAAGGGGCATCGGCACCTTTGGGCGCAAAACATGGAACAATGGCCCAGTTACTGACCCTGCGCGCCGCGCAGCGTCGACGCGCGATCCAGGAGGACGACGCATGACCAGCAGCAAGGCAAAGAAAACCAAACCCGCAGCGGCCGTCGAACGCCCGAGCCGCGAAGAAGCTGAGGCAGCCGTGCGCGTGCTGCTGCGCTGGGCCGGCGACGATCCGCAGCGCGAAGGCCTGATCGACACGCCGGCGCGCGTAACGCGCGCCTACGAAGAGTTCTTCGCCGGCTATCAGGTCGATCCGCGCGACATCCTCGCGCGTACCTTCTCCGAAGTGGACGGCTACGACGAAATGATCGTGCTGAAGGACATCCGCTTCGAGAGCTACTGCGAGCACCATATGGTGCCGATCATCGGACGCGCGCACGTCGCGTATCTGCCGAACCATCGCGTGGTCGGCATTTCGAAGCTCGCCCGCCTCGTCGATGCGTTCGCAAAACGGCTGCAGATCCAGGAAAAGATGACCGTGCAGATCGCCGATACGCTGAACGACGTGCTGCAACCCGCCGGCGTCGGCGTGATTCTCGAAGCTGCGCATCAGTGCATGTCGACGCGTGGCGTGCATAAGGCGGGCGTCACGATGGTCACGTCGCGCATGCTCGGCACGTTCCGCACCGATCCGTCGACACGACGGGAGTTTCTGTCCATCGTCGGAAATCCGGGCGTGGTGCCGATGCCCAATGCCTGATGGGGTGGACTCAAAGGCTGCTTGCGGTTCGCTGACGATGCAGCCCCCGCCCCTGCATAGCATGTGTGCGCCTCCGCGCACTCTCTTCAAGCCCGCCGGCAATCTTGCGGTGGGCACGCGGGGTTGACAGTTAGTTGCGTCTCGGTGGTTGAGGCCAATGCTCGACGCCGCCCGTCGGGACGCGCTGTTCCCTCACTGATCGTCCCGCCGCCCAATCCACACCACCCCGCCCCACGTGCACCGCACCACGCACCGTGCACAAACCATCGGCTATGCTGAATCCACGGTGCCGCGGGAACGCGCTTTGCGATTTACTGCCGGCGCACCATCCACGCGAGACTTTGCGCACGCATGCCGGCCCATCAGCAGCAACAGGAGCGCCTCAATTGGTCGAGTTTCCGTTGTCGGCGGTGTCAACCTGGGGCAGCGCGATCGTGTTCGTCAACGTTCTGCTGACGCGCCTCGGCGTACCGATTCCGGCCGTGCCGATGCTGCTGTTCGCGGGTTCGGCGATCGCCGCGGGCACCCTGTCGTTCTGGCCGACGCTAGGCGCGGCGGCGCTAGGCGCATTGATCGGCGACGGCACCTGGTTCGCGGCTGGCCGGCTATATGGACGCAAACTGCTCAAGTGGCTCGGCCGCCTGTCGCCCGCCGTCGATACGAGGCTCGAAACGGCGCGCTCTCTCTTCGAGCACTATGGCGTGCCGCTCGTGTCGATTTCGAAGTTCGTGCCCGGGCTCGGCCTGCTCGCGCCACCGCTGATGGGCACGACCGCCGTCGACATCCGCATCTACGCACTCTGGGATCTGGCCAGCGTGATCGCGTGGGCGGCGTTCTGGCTGCTCGGCGGCGCGGCGGCGGAACGCGAACTGCACATGCTGCGCGAGTTCGTCGAGCGGCGCGGCGGCACACTCGCCGACATTCTGCTTGCGGTGGCGTTCGTCTATCTGCTCCACCGGCTGTATCTGCGATACCTGGAACGGCGTCGGTACGCGCGAGCCGCATCGGCCCCAGCCGCGCCGACTCATGCCTCACCGGCGAGCGCCGCGTCGAGAATGGCGTGGCGCTGGCGTCGCCCCGGTCGCCTGAGCCGCACGGCGCCGTCGCGCGTGCTCGATGCGCGGCCCGGCGGCCCGCTGCTCGATCTACGACGCCGGATTCCCGACGCGCTCGCGCTCGATCCGCATTCGCCCGAGCAGATCGAGGGCGCGCTGCGCACCCACGACATGGTCATCTATTGCATCTGCCCGGACAGCGCGACCGCGCTCGAAGTCTCGCAACATATGCGCAGCAACGGCTACACGCGGATTCGCGCGCTGCGCGGCGGGCTCGATGCCTGGCAGCGGCGCGGCTTCCCGGTGGGCATGCTGGCTCACGCGGACGGTGCGGCTGCCGATCAACCGCGCTCCGCGTGGCGCGACGAAACACCCGCGGCGGTGACATTGCGCGGTTTCGCGCCGCGCAGTGCGGAGCGTGCCTGACTCGCGCCGCGTCGCGACGCCATGAGCCTGGCAAGGGTTCACGCACGCGTGCACGAACATCTGGCGTCAAAGCGCCGCGCCGGTACTCGAAGCCCCCTGCGCCGCCGAATACTCGTCCCACTGCGCCGAGCTGGTGCGATTGCGTCCCGCGTTTTTCGCCACATATAGCTGTGCATCAGCAGCGGCCAGCAGTTCCAGCCCGCTCGCGACATCCGTCGCCGTCGGCAACGCGGTTGCGCAGCCGACGCTCACCGTCACCGCCTGCGGCGCATCGTGTCCAGGCACGATGACCCGGTTTTCCACCCGACGGCGAATCTGCTCCGCGACCGCGAACGCACCCTGCGCGGTGGTATCCGGCAGCACCACCGCGAACTCTTCGCCGCCGTAGCGCGCAACCAGATCGACCGAGCGTCGCGCCACGGACGCGATGCAATCGGCCACCGCGACCAACACCTCGTCGCCGCTCTCATGGCCGTAGGTGTCGTTGAAACGCTTGAAGTGATCGATATCGATGAACAGCACCGACAGCGGCTTGTTGTCGCGTCGTGCGCGCATCCATTCGTCGTCGAGCCGCTTGTCGAGCACGCGGCGATTGCTGAGGCCGCTCAGCGGATCGGTCGCGGCTAGACGCAGCAGCGCGGCCTGCGCGCGCAGCTTGTCGCGCAGCGCGAACGCGAGCAGCCACGACACGAGCACGAACACCGCGCCGAACGCGACGGTCAGCACAGCGGCCACGTGGCTGCGATGCAGCCACGGCGCGAGCACGTCGTCGACGGCGGGCGCAATCGCCACGATCAGCGGCGTGCCCGGTACGTGCGTGTACGTGAAGATTCGCCGCACACCATCGAGCGGCGAGACCGATACGTAGGTACCCGAATCGTGCACGGTCATCGGTGCGAAGATCGGCAACTTTGCGACGTTCGCGCCGATCGCGCGCGCCTCGAACGGCTTGCGCGCGAGCACCGTGCCGTCCGCCATCACGATGAAAACCGAGCCCTGCTCGCCGGTGTCGATCCGGTCCAGCAGACGCTGGAAGTACTCGATGCGGATCGCGAGCAGCGCGATGCCGGCAAAGCGGCCTTGCGCATCGTCGATGCGCCGCGTCAGCGCGATCGACTGCTCGCCGCCGCGCAGCCGTGACATGAACGGATGCGAGAAATATAAGCCCGCCGCGGGATTGCGCTGCTGCACCTGAAAGTATTCGCGGTCTTCGAGATGGACAGTGGTATTCGCGCCGTTGTACTGCGCGGCGGCCACTTCGCCGTCGGCGCCGACTACATACGCACCACCGAGATAGGCCGCGGTGGTCGCGCGATCGAACAGCATCGCCTGGCGTGCCGGGACAGGAAGCGTCCATGTGACGGGATCGCGCGCGGCATCCACCATCGATTGCAAGGACAGGCTATAAATCTCGACGTTGCGCGCGAGATCCGCGGAAATGATCGACACGAGATTTTGCGAGGTCTGACGCGCATGATCGAGCATTTCGCGGCGGCCTTCGCCGACCTCCACCGCCGTCAGGATCGACATGGCCAACGCGACTAGCGTGCCGGCGACGCCGGCCACCCACGGGCGGTTGCCCACATAACGGGGCATCCCGGTTCGCGCGGCACGCAACGTATGGCGCAGCCGATGACGCAGCGAAAGCCCTTGCCGTGCCACGCTCCTCGCCTCCTTTCGCGGACCATTCTTGCGCACCGGCAGCGCGGTGCGCCGTGCATTCTGGACTGCGGACCCTCAGCGCTAGCGAGGACCGAACGCGCTCGTTCAGCCCAGTAGCTCCGACGCCGCGCGCAAGCGGCGTTTGCGTTTCCTGTCGAGCCAATCCAACGCGGCTTGCATGTGATCCGCGTCGGCAAGCGACGCGGCATTGTCGCGCAACAGCGCTTCGCTGGCGACGGTATCGTTGAGCAGGCCGAAGCGCTTCTGAATTTTTTTCAAGCGCTTGAGCGTGCGCTTATGGCTGATCTTAAGCACCGGCCCGAAAAACTCGAATAGATAGCGCAGCTTCTTGCCCGCTTTCCTGACATCGTGAAAGGCGGCGTAATTCGAGCGTTTCGCATGACGCGCGCGTTTGATGCGCTTTTTCAACTCACGCTCCGATGCCCCTATGCGTCGAGCGGCAAATTTGCGCAGCGCAATATCCGAATCGTGCGCGGCGTGCAGTTGCGCGGACGAGGTGGCCAACGCATTGCGCAGCAGATGTTTGACGTCGGCGTTCAATAGCGTCTCGCGGCTGGTTGCCAGCGTGTCGCGGCGCGCCTGCTCGAGTTTCGGCATCAGCGCTTGCGTGGCGTCGTCTTCCTGCTTGAGTAACTCGATCAGGATGTCCCAATCGCGCGTTTTACCCGCCGCCGTAGCGAGAAACTTGTAGACCGCGCGTTGGCGAGCGTTTTCACCCTTGTCGAGCAGCGGTGCGAACGCCCACCACAATGAACGCAAACGCCGCAGTGAAACGCGCAGTTGGTGCAGCGCTTCGGGTGACGCGTCGTCGTGCACGCCTTTGGCGAGTCCGATCGCTTCATCGACCAGCGGCGCGGCGTAGGAGGTAAAGGCCCGCTGTGCCGGCTCGTCGGCTATCGGCTCGTTGACTGTCTCGCTGTCTTGCTTCATCGACGCTCCTACGAAACATGACCGTACTCCAGCGTAGCAAAAATAGTGCTCACGGGGGATTCGTGGCGCATGTCAGCCGGCTTTCCCTGTCAACGTTGGCGCGTCGCGTCGGCAGCGTCTATCCTCGACCGGTGGGCTCCGCATGTTGCGCGGTTCGGCGATTGCGTTTACCTGGCGATGCAATGTGCACCACGGCAAATGCCGCAACCAGACCTTAGGAGGATGTATGCGAATACTCGTTGTCGGTGCGACGGGCCTGCTCGGCTCGCACATCGTGAGGCTGCTCGCCACCGAGCATGACGTGGTCGGCGCGAGCCGCAAGGGTTCCGAACTGCACGTCGACCTGTCGGACAAACGCAGCATCGAAGCGATGTATGTAAGAGCCGGCAACTTCGACGCGATCATCTGCGCGGCGGGTTCGGCGAAATTCGCGCCGCTCGCCGCGCTTCGCGACGAAGACTTTTCTTTTAGTCTTGCCAACAAACTGATGGGTCAAGTCAATCTGGTGCGCTGCGGCGCCGACCATCTGTCGCAAGGTGGCTCGTTCACGCTGACGAGCGGCGTGCTTGCGCAACAGCCGATGGAAGGAAGTGCGGCGGTCAGTATCGTCAATGCGGGTGTCGAAGCGTTCGCGCGCTCGGCCGCGCTCGAGTTGCGCGGCAAGGCCCGCGTCAATGTAGTAAGCCCGGGTTGGATCGCCGAAACGCTCGAATCGATGGGCCGCGATCCATCGCAAGGGGTACCGGCGGAAATCGTCGCGCAAGCCTATAAACGCACCCTGGGTGGCAGCGCAAGCGGCGAGGTAGTCAGCGCATCGTAAGCATATTCACGGCGCATTCGCCGCTTTTTTCATTTCATCACTTGCTTAGTCCGCTTCGGACATCTTACTATTCCCGTCCGCCATCCCGCGTAGTATTTACCGGCGTCAGCGGCGTAGCATAGGTCGCGCCGCGTCTGTTTTTCATGCACCCCATTGCCGTCACGCAGTTGTCATCATTGCGACACGTAGCGAAAGCAGGATCGAAAACTCTGCGACCACTTTTCTGGGGCTCACGTCATGCCGGAACTTTCGTATCCGCAACCAGGCGCCGCCAGCGGCAAAGGCCGTAGCGCAGGACTGGTTATTCTCGTCGCCCTGCTGATCGCGGGCGTCGTGTACTGCGGCATTCATCTGGTAGATGACCTGCAGTCCGTGCGCGAAAGCTCGGTGCTGCCGTATCTGCTGCTCGGCGTCGCACTGCTGATCGCGCTCGGATTCGAGTTCGTCAACGGCTTTCACGATACGGCCAACGCGGTCGCCACCGTTATCTATACGCACTCCCTGACACCGAATCTCGCAGTCGTCTGGTCGGGCGCGTGGAATTTTCTCGGCGTGCTGACCTCGACCGGAGCGGTCGCGTTCGGCGTGCTGCAACTGCTGCCCGTCGAGCTGATTCTGCAGGTTGGCAGCAGCGCCGGCTTCGCGATGGTATTCGCGCTGCTGATCGCCGCGATCATCTGGAATCTCGGCACATGGTCTTTGGGTCTGCCGTCTTCGAGTTCGCACACGCTGATCGGCTCGATCATCGGCGTCGGTCTGATGAATCAGATGATGCATGGTGCGAACGGCACGAGCGGCGTCGACTGGAATCAGGCGCTCGGCGTCGGCAAGTCGCTGCTGTTTTCGCCGATCGTGGGCTTTCTGCTGGCCGGCTTGCTGCTGCTGATCCTGAAGGCCGTCGTGCGCGTGCCCGCGCTGTATGCCGAGCCGAAGGGCAAGGAGCCGCCGCCGTTCTGGATTCGCTGCCTGCTGATTCTGACCTGCACGGGCGTGTCGTTCGCGCACGGCTCGAACGACGGCCAGAAAGGCATGGGTCTGATCATGCTGATCCTGATCGGTACGGTGCCTACTGCGTACGCGCTGAACAAGGCGGTCACCCCGGCGGAAACACAGAACTTCGTCGCGGTCGCGCATCAAACCGCGGCGGCGCTGTCGCGTTACACGCAGGGTGCGGCGCCTTCCGCGGATCCGCGCGCCGACGTCGAGGCCTTCGTGCGCACCCGTCAGCTGACGCCCGCCACGCTGCCCGCACTGCAGCAACTGACCGAGCAGATCGGCCGCCAGGTCGGCCAATCGGGCTCGATGGCCGCGGTGCCGCAAGGCATCGTCGACAACGTGCGCAACAACATGTATGTCACGTCCGAGGCGATCCGTCTGATGCAGAAGTCCAATCAGCCGCAGTTCGCACCCGAGGACGCGAAGGTCATCGCCAACTTCAGAACGCAGATCGATCACGCCACCAAGTTCATCCCGCCGTGGGTCAAGGTGGCGGTCGCGATCGCGCTGGGTCTCGGCACGATGGTCGGCTGGAAGCGCATCGTCGTGACGGTGGGCGAGAAGATCGGCAAGCAGCATCTGACCTACGGCCAAGGCGCGTCGGCTGAACTCGTCGCGATGGTCACGATCGGTGCCGCCGACGTCTACGGTCTGCCGGTGTCGACGACCCACGTGCTCTCTTCCGGCGTGGCCGGCACGATGGCGGCCAACGGCTCGGGTCTGCAATGGGCCACGGTGCGCAGTCTGGTCCTTGCATGGGTGCTGACGCTGCCCGTGTCGATCGCGCTCGCGGGCGGGTTGTACTGGGTATTCCGTTCGGTGTTCTGAGTCCGCCGATCCGGCGGAGCGAAGCACGACAAAAAGCGCGGTACGTCTTTCAACGTACCGCGCTTTTGCATCGGCCGCCTGGACGTTCAATACACTTCGGGCACGATCATCGTCTGAGGCACCGGCTGGCGGCTATAGTCCTCGTGATAGACCCGCGACGGCAAGTCGATCTGCGGATGCTCGATCTCGTGATACGGCACCTGGCTCAGCAGATGGTGAATGCAGTTCAGGCGCGCGCGCTTCTTGTCGACGGCCTGCACGACCCACCACGGCGCCTCGGGGATATGCGAGCGCTGCAGCATCACTTCTTTCGCCTGCGTATACGCTTCCCAGCGGCGCCGGCTTTCCAGATCCATCGGACTCAGCTTCCACTGCTTGAGCGGATCGTGAATGCGGTTCTCAAAGCGGATTTCCTGCTCTTCGTCGGTGATCGAAAACCAGTACTTGAGGATCTGCACGCCGCTGCGCGCCAGCATTTTTTCGAACTCCGGCACCGAGCGGAAAAACTCTTCGTACTCGTCGTCGGTGCAGAAGTTCATCACGCGCTCGACGCCCGCGCGGTTGTACCAGCTGCGATCGAACAGCACCATCTCGCCGCCCGCCGGCAGATGCGATACATAGCGCTGGAAATACCATTGCGTGCGCTCGCGATTGTTCGGCGCCGGCAACGCGGCCACGCGGCACACGCGCGGATTGAGACGCTGCGTGATGCGCTTGATCGCGCCGCCCTTGCCGGCCGCGTCGCGTCCCTCGAAGATCACGACGAGCCGGTGCCCGGTCGCGACGATCCAGTCCTGCAGCTTGACCAGCTCTCCCTGCAGCCGGAACAGTTCACGGAAGTACTGCTTGCGCGCCTCGCGATGCTCGGGGGTAAAGCCGGCCGGGCCGTCGATGATGCGGTCATCGACCTCCATTTCGAGTTCTTCGTCGTAGGCATCGATGAGGTCTTCCTCGAAACGGCGTTGCCGCTCCGCCATCAGTTCGGTATCAGTTCTCGGGTCCGGCTCTTTCATTGCGGCTCTCCTCGCAACAGGAATGGGATGGCGCGCGGCGGCTATAGCGCGACGCGGTCGCGTTCGATTATCGAAGCGCGAGGTGTCAGCCGTGTTACCGCGTGGGCGGGCGCCGCACATGCGTGGAACACCCATGATAGCCAGTTTTGCCGGGACTCCCGCCGCTAGCGCAGCGGCCGCGCGAAGCTCAGTTCGTGGCCGTCCGGATCGGTGATATGAAAATAGCGCTCGCCCCACGGCGCATCCGACGGCGCGAGCGACGGCTGCAAGCCCGCCGCCAGCGCCTTGGCATGGATCGCGTCGACGTCCGACACGTAGATGATCACGCGCCCCCACCAGTTGACCGGCGCGCGCGCATCGGCGATCAGGTTCAGATACGAGTTGCCGAACGCGAACGACGTGAAGGCCTCGCGCGGACCGCCGAACTTGAGGGGGAAACCGAGTGCTTCGTAGAACGCGACGGCGCGCTGCATGTCGCCGGTGGCGAGCGTGATCGCGCTGAGGGACTCGATGCGTGGATCTGGCTGCGGGGGTTGCGGCGCTGAAGCGGTAGATGCGGACATGAGGGGGTCTCCGTGGCGCGTGGGTAGCGGCCGAAAGCGGGCGGCGGCACGGCCATGCCCGGCAGCATTCGACGGCTCGCTCGGAAAAGTGTCTCACACGCGGCGGCAGTCAGTCCGGCGCCGCGCCCGGCACACTCGGAACGCCTTCGGATGGATGGCCTTGAAAACCCGCGCGGCGCCCCGCATCTCGCAGCCCGTCTATCCGGAGCATCGTTATGGGAAGCCGTCCACGCTTCATCGATGACCTGTCGAGCGCCGCATCCGACGCCCCCGGGCCCCAATCCACCGAGCTTTTGACTCACGACGACGACGCGCTGCTCGACGCCTACTCCCGCACCGTGATCGGTGCACTGGAGCGTGTCCAGCAGGCGGTCGCGTTTATCGCCGTCGAACACCGGTTGCCCGGCGCCGCCGCCGCGCACGGCCGCGGCGCGCGCGGCGGCACCGGCTCGGGCTTTCTGTTCACGCCCGACGGCTATCTGCTGACCAATAGCCACGTCGTGCATGGCGCGACCCACATCCAGGTGACGCTGGCCGACGGCGCGAAGTTCGACGCCGATCTGGTCGGCGACGATCCCGGCAGCGATCTCGCGGTGCTGCGTATCGGTTCGCCGGAGCCGCTGCCGCATGTCGAACTCGGCGAATCGTCGAAGCTGCGCGTCGGACAGATCGCGATTGCGGTCGGCAACCCGCTCGGTCTGCAGCAGACCGTGACGACCGGCGTCGTTTCGGCGCTCGGCCGGTCGCTGCGCTCGAACTCCGGCCGCATGATCTATGACGTGATCCAGACCGACGCGGCATTGAATCCGGGTAACTCGGGCGGCCCGCTGATCAATTCGGCGGGTCAGGTGATCGGCGTGAATACCGCGATCATTCCCGGCGCACAGGCCATCTGTTTCGCCACCGCGATCGATACCGCGAAGTGGGTCATCATGCAGATCTTCGCGCACGGCCGGGTGCGGCGTGCGTATATCGGCGTGGCCGGCACGACGACGCCGCTGTCGCGGCGCGTGCAGCGCTACTTTGGGCTCAGCACGCAAAGCGGCGTGCACGTGATGGAGATCGTCAAAGGCAGTCCGGCCGCGCTCGGCGGCTTGCGCACCGACGACACGATCGTCGCGATCGACGCGCAGCCGGTGCAGGATGTGGACGGTCTGCAACGCACGCTCGATGCTTCGCGTATCGACAAGCCGGTCAGCGTGACGGTGTTGCGCGGCGCGCAGCGGGTGGAGTTGACGGTGACGCCGGTGGAGCAGGCGGGGTGAGGATGGACTGCGCGGGGCAAACAGCGGGGTGGATCGTCATACGACACCCTACTTCAAACCCTACATGCAACTCTACAATAATGAGACAAAAACCTTATAAATCAATCCATTGAACGATATAATCCTCGCAGTCTAACCCTACATCAAACCGTACAGTCCGCTATGACGACCGTCGTCTCGTTCGAACCGTTGTTTCCTGAGGATCGTGTACTGGATCCGCTGATCGAGCGTACGACCGAACTGGTCAATTCATCGCAAAAGCTCCTTGCCGTAAGCCGGACGCCATTTGCCGCAGCGCTCGTCCCGCAATTGCGGGCGATGAATTCGTACTACACGAATAAGATCGAAGGCCAGCACACCACGCCAGCCAGGATCGAGGCCGCTCTCAAACGCGACTATTCAGCCGATGTCGCCGAGCGTAAAAAGCAGCGCCTTGCGATGGCGCACATTGCAACCGAGTCCTCGCTCGAAGAGGAGTGGGATTTGCTTGCGACACCCGCTCTGTTCGACCCCGAACGACTGACAACCATCCACGAGCGATTTTTTTCCTATTTGCCGGCCGCTGAGCGATTTACCAGCGAGGGCGAACCAATCGTGCCTGGCGAGCTTCGAAAATTGGACGTCACAGTCGGACGCCATCTCGCTCCCGAACCCGAGATGATCGCGCCATTGCTCGACGCATGGGCCAAGCGATATGCGCGTCTACAGATCAAGGACTACCAGTTGATCGGCATCGCCTGCTCGCATCATCGGTTGGCATGGACTCACCCGTTTGCAGACGGCAATGGCCGGGTGGCGCGTCTACATTCACATCTCGCTTTACGATCGGCCGATCTAACGCATGGTCTGTGGTCGCCGCTTCGCGGTCTCGCACGCGAGCATGAGCAGTACTACGCGAGATTGAGCGAAGCCGACCAGACGCGCCGCAATGACCCCGATGGCAGGGGCAATCTGTCCCAGGAAGGTCTCGTGCATTTCGCGCAGTTCTTTCTCGACTGCTGCCTGGACCAGGTAAGCTTTATGGTTCGCATGACCGAGTTCGATGGCATTGCGGATCGCCTGCTCGATCTATTGCGTTACCTCGATTCCAATCCGTGGATGATCGGTTCCGAAAAATCGGTGATCAAACCGGAGGCCTCGGCACTGGCGATGGAATTCGTGGCCACGCGGCGTGCAGTCACGCGCGCCGAATTCAATCAGATGCTTGGCGTAACCGATGTCCTGGCTCGCCGTATTACGCGCTCTCTACTTGATATTGGACTGCTCGACTCGCCGTCGCATCGCGGTAGTCTTTCATTCGGGCTCCCATTGAAAAGCCTGCGCTTTCTATTCCCGAGACTATGGCCCGAAGTCGATCAGGACTAGGCCGACGGTCGAAGGGAAGGTTGGACCCGCCCCCCTGGCGAACCACCCGCGCTCCTCAAGCGCATCGCACCGAGCGCATCCATATCAAGGCCTACGCCCGCGCGCGACTACCCCGCGCGATCTCATCGCCCGCGTCTCGCGGCAGGCGCCGCGTAATCGGAATCGACAGGCACGAGAACAGACCGACCACCAGAAACGCCGGCCAGAAATCCGAGAACACGATGTTCGGATGCCCTTGCACACGATGCGAAATCTGCAGCACGATGCCCGAGATCGTCACGCCGAGGCCGAGCGACATCTGCTGGATGACACTCGCGACACTCGTCGCGCGGCCGACGTCGCTGCCCGGAATATCCGCATAGGCGAGCGTATTGAGCGACGTGAATTGCAGAGAGGGAAAGAAGCCGCCCACCAGCACGATGCTCCAGATCACCCAATGCGGTGTGCCGGGAAAGAACAACCCGTACACGGCGATCGCGAGGCCAGCGCAGGCGGCGTTGACCATCAGCACGGTGCGAAAGCCGAAGCGTTCGAGAATACGCGACGCCACCGTCTTCATGAAGATCGAGCCGAACGCGGACGCGCACGTGATCGCGCCGGCCCTGAACGCGGTCATGCCGAGCCCTTCCTGCAACGCGAGCGGCAACAGGAACGGCACGGCGCCAAGACCGATACGAAACAGCGAACCGCCGATCACGCTCGCGTGAAAACTCGGGATTCTCAGCAGACGCAGATCGAGCACCGGCAGCGCGACACGGCTGGCGTACAGCACATAGAGCAGCAGCAGCACGATGCCGGTCACGCACATGCCGACCGATGCTGCCGTCGACACCAGTTCGCCGCCGACCAGCGAGAGCCCGAGCATGAACAGCGAAGCCCCGCTCGCCGACAGCACGAAGCCCACCCAATCGAGCCGGCCCGGATGCGGCTCGCGCGTATTGGCGATGTACTTGTTGGTCAGCCAGATGCCGAGCAGGCCCATCGGCACGTTGATCACGAAGATCAAACGCCAGTGCAGATAGGTCGTGATGAAGCCGCCGAGCGGCGGGCCGACCACCGGCCCGAGCAACGCCGGCACCGACAGATAGTTCATCGCGCGAATGAACTCCGACTTCGGCAGCGAACGGAAGATGATGATGCGGCCCACCGGCACCATCAGCGCGCCGCCGATGCCCTGCACGAAGCGCGCGAGCACGAAGGTGTCGAGCGAAGTGGAGGCCGCGCACAACAGCGAGCCCGCCATGAAGATGCCGATGGCCGTGCGGAACACGGTGCGCGAACCGAAGCGGTCGGCGACCCAGCCGCAGATCGGGATGAAGACGCCAAGGCCGATCACATACGCGGTGACCGCCAGCTTCAGCGTGATCGGATCGTGACCGAGGTCGCGCGCCAGAACCGGCAGCGACGTCACGATGACCGTGCCGTCCACGTTTTCCATGAACATCGCGCACGCGACGATCAGCGGAACGATGAAAGCCCCTAAAGCGAGCAGCATAGTCATGACGACGGGCGGCCAGCCATCAATGGAAAGCGTCGATTATGGCATCGCGGCGGCAACAAATGTTGTTGCGCAAGGGGATTTCGCGGCGCGCGGTCCTGGTTCTCGCGCGCGGCACGCACGCCTTTAGCGCGCTACGCTGACGTCAGCGACGACCAGTCGCGCTTGCCGAACACTTTCGACACCACGCCGAGCAGCCGGCCGAACAGGCCGCGCCGCTGCGCGAAGTAAAACGCGGCGATCAGCGCGCCGAGCACGCCGGTCGCGATCAGCGTTGCGGTTCGCAGGTCGTGAAGCGTGCCGTGCGCGGCGTACGCGCCGAACATCGCGAGGCCGCCGAGCGCGAACACGATTTGCGCGAGCGCCTGCCAGGTCGTGCTGACGGTGATCGCGGCTGCTGCGTCGCGCAGCAGCATGCCGCGTTGCGACAGTTGACGCACCATCACCACCGGCCCGCCAATCTGTCCGGCGGGCAGCAGGCTATTCACCGATTCGCCGATCCAGCGCGCGAACAGCGCATCGCGCAGCGACGGATCAGCTCGCGCGGCGCTCGTCGTGCCGCTCGCTGGACCTCCATGCTCAGCGTCACGCGACGGCTCTCCGCGTTTGAACAGCACCGCGATCGCACCCGCATCGAGCACGAGCGGCACCACGTGGAACGCGGCGACGACCGCGAGCCCCCAGCCGGCCGCGAGCAAGGTCGACGCCACCGAACCGAAGCCTTGCCAGGCGAGCAGGCCGACGAACAGCGTCGAGCCGATCGCCAGCAGAAGCACAGCCGCGCGACTCATGCGGCGCCCTTGCCGCGCGAGGCCATCTGACGGAACACCTGGCGGAAACCGAAGTACGGGATCGCGTCCTTCATGTTGGAAACGAAGCGGCGCCACAGCCGCATGTTCGGATCGGTGACGTATTCGAACGTCAGCGACACACGCATCTCGTTCGGGCCGGCCGGCGTGATGCGATGGCGCAGCTTGTCGCCATCGAAAAACACGAGGCCGCCCGGCGGAATCTGCACCGAGCCCGGCTGGTCCGGCACCTCCGGATTGCGCGTGTGCAGTTCGTAGTCGAGCCGGCACGACGATTCGTCGATCACGCCGAGCAGCAGCGTGTAGCGGCGTCCGTCGTAATACGAAGGATCCTAGTGCCAGCCGATATGGTCGCCCGGGCGCGTGTAGTAGTAGAGCGCGTACGCGTGCGGATCGTCGGCGGGCGACACCTGCAGCTGGTCGCCGCTCAACTGCTCGAGCCAGCCGATCAACTCCTTCGAGCGATATAGCTCGGCGATGAACGGCGCGAGACGATCGATCGTCCGGCGGCTCACACTGCCGCCCTGCTTGTGGCCCGGCAGATAGTTGCGGTTCACTTCGTCGAGCAGCGACCGCGCGCTGTGAATCAGCCGCGCGGTAACTTCCGGCGCGAGGACATCTTCCAGATAGAGAAACGCGTCCTGCGCGGTGAAGTCTTTACGCAGACGCGCGTTGTCGAACGTGCGGGTACGGCTCGCGACCGCGCGGTCGGCGTCCGGCGCGGGCATGAGTGCCACCTCGGGCGCGCCTGATGACACAGGCGAGATCACGTCGTCCTCGGCGTGCAGATTCATTCGCTGGCCCCCTGTTGACTGGTTTCGCAAGCGTCGGCGGTCTCAGCCGCGAGGCGAGCGGTCCGGCGCGCGACACGCCAGTAGTCGATCACCACCCATGCGGCGAACAGCGGCGCGCCGATCGATGCGACCACTACGAACGGCGCGACGACGTTCGTCAGCGTGACGATGGGCAGCAGGTACAGCACGTCCTCCGTTTCGAAGCCGCCCACCGACGCCTGCTGCGTGCGGGCCTTGCCGACCCTATCCTCGATTCGCATACGCAAAAAGAAGATCAGCGCAACCGCCACACCCGCCACCGCGCCGAGCACGCGAGGCGCAAGCTTCAAAGACTCGATTTGCGTGGCACCGGCACCGATGCCCATGCCGACGAACAGCATCACGGTAACGAGCGCATCGCAGGCAAGATCGTAAAAATGACCGATACGGCTCGAGTTGCCGCCGACCGGCGCGAGTTCGCCGTCCGTGTGATCGACGAAATTCGACAGGACGATCAGAAGTGCGCCCGCCTTGGCCCACGCGAATCCCCCGTGCGCAAGGCACAGCGCGCCTGCGATACCGATCAGCAGTCGCAGCGTGGTCAAATGGTTCGGGGTAACCCAGGTATCGACAAGCGGTGTCACGAGGCGGCGGGCGAGGCGGGCATCCCACGTGCGCGGCGGCGGGACGTTGATTGGAGGCCGGGGTTGCGAATGCACAGGCCGGAAATATATGCGGGATTCTGAAAGCTTGCTGTCATGCCGTACGCCTCTCTGCCATTTGCAAATTCCGTTCGTGTGTCCGTCACGCAGCGGAACTCGCCGAATCGCTGTAAAGTGCGAATCCAGTTGTGCCAGTCACGTGGAATCTGTTCGATGTGCAGTACCGCTTGCGCCTTCCGGCAGTTGGCGCGACGGTTGCTAGTCCACGACATCGACTGTCGACGCCCGCCTACGCTCATGAACCGTCTTTTTGCCGCTCTGCTGTTTACCGCAGCCGCCGCGCTGCCGCTTTCTTCGTTAGCCGTGGAGCTCGACGCGCCACTGGTATGCAATGAGAGCGGCCATCAGTTCATTGCCGATCTGATGCAGCAGCAGCTGATCAACCCGAAGCCGACGCACGTCGAAAGGAATTCGATCAACGCGTTCTCGCCGATGCCCGATGCGCATCTGACCGCGTTCGGTTTCCGCGTGTTCGCGGTGGTCGGCTTTGAAAAGGACGACCCGATGTTCCGGGTCGGCGACGGCGAACCGGTCGCGCAGTCCGCGTATGGCGTCGTCGTGTTCGGCAGCGACGACAAGGTAAAAAGCGCGCTCGAGAACGCCGGCAGCACGGCGATCATGCATCACGTCGCGCCGCTCATCACCGCGATTTTTTGCAAGCGCAGCTAGGGTTTGGCGCGGCCCAACGAACCGCTTCGATCCACCCAGGTTGGAGCTCGCAAGCCTGGGCGGGCTGACGTCTCTCGATCAGCGAAGCCCCGGCGACCACTTATCCCGGCCGACGAAACCCATTTGCCACCCACGCCGCGGCGCTCGCCTTGCTGAGCTTGAAGTTCGGCGCAACCTGCACTTGCGCGATCTGTTCGCCGAAAATATCGAGCGCACTCAACAGGGCGTACGGCTCGTCTTCGTCGGGAACGATGTCGAGCGTGATGTCGATTTCGTCGTTGCCGTCCGCGCTCGGCACGCGCACCGCCTTGTGCAGTTGCGCGCGCAGCTGCTGCTCGTGACGACGCAGCACTTCCGCCGCCGTCTTGACGAGCGTGTTGAACGCCGATACGTCGAGCGGCTTCGGATCCTTCTTGTTGCGTCCCATCGTCCACGGTCCGACGAGCGCGGGCTCCGCCTCGCCGTCCTTGATCATTTCGACGGCCCAGCCTTCGTCGTCTTCGTTCTTGATGATGCGCGCGGTCCAGCCGTTGTCGCGCCACAAACGCTCTTCATGCACGCTGTCGTCCGGTGCGGACGAGTCGTCGGCCTGGTACCCGGTATTCGTGTCGGTCGAGGGAAAGGGCGTGTCGTTCATCACAGGTTCACTCACTTCGCGGGGCGCGAAAACAGATTTCGAACCCGCAATTCTACCTGCCCAGCCCGCTCCACCCAGCTCACTCTGACGAACGGACAAGGCGCGTTCGGAACGGCGAAACCGCCCCGCCGGGCGAAAAGTTCCATTTGCTCAGGTACACCCGTGTATAAATCCGCCTTAAATGTCACAAAAAAAACGCGGCTCGAAAGCCGCGTGTAAAAATGAAAAAGACACCCTTTGGTCGAAGGGGTCAACTGAAATTATAAGTGGCATCCCACCACGATTTAAGGCTTTCTTCGGAAGACTGCGTTGCGCAAAACAGTGGGAATCAGCGCACACGGCGTCATCAACCTTCTGTTGCTCTCGCCGCGGAGCCCTGTGCCGCAACCGTCCGACAACAGCGCCGGGCTCGACAGCGGCTCCGTCCAATCATCGTTAAAATAATTCATTTTGCGGGCCCGCATTTACGCGATTAATTCAGATAATCGCACATTCGTAAATAAACCGTTTCAAGACGTGCAATTAAATATCTGCATAGCGACAATTACACCACCCTGCGAATCGACAGTCGACGACACGATCACGTCGCGAATTTATTCATGGGCCTTACGGGTTGCCGTCAGCGCAATGAACGCATGGCCGCGCTAGTGACGACGTGGACGCAGGCTCGGTATACTGCCCCGGCCGCCGTGCGACGCAGCGCAACCGCGCCGTCCGCACAGTAGCTTCGTCGCGAAGCATCGCGCTGTCTTTCAGCGCATCGCGCTTCGCCCGTGCCTCACCTTCCCATGCATGACCGGGAACGCCGACGATCGGATCATGAAAAGACCCTTCCTGCTTGTCCCCGCTGTCGCCCTCACCGCCACCCTCGCCGCTTGCGGTTCGTCCAGCGGCCCCGCCGCGCACGATGCGTCCGCGCCGCTCGTGTATGTGTCGTCGACACGCACACCTGCGTCCATCGCCGCCTGCCTCGAAGAACACCTGTCACGCGTGCGTGTCTCGCACGCCGGTGCCGCGACCGAACTCGCGGTTGGCGCCGATTCGCACAACTCGTACTTCGTCACGCTGACGCCGCTCAACGGCAGCACGGTCGTCAAGGTCGTGCATCCGGACAATGCGCCCGACGATCCGCCCGAAGAGGAAATGCGTTTCGATATCGCGCGCTGCGCGACCTGAGCGGCGCTTCGCACGGGAACGCCGTGCACGTGATGCAGGTGATGCACTGAAGGCCGACGCGCGATTTTTTTATCTCGCGCACCGGCTATTTTTTTATCCGCTCATCTGCGAATATAGCCGCCCTTTGTTTTTCGCGCGGCACGCGTGCCGCGAGTGTCGATGGCATCCAGCAAAGCGCATCATGCGACCGGTTTTGCGGCCGGCATCATCGCGGCGGCGATCGTCGCGCGCAGCGGCGGCGGGCCGTTTCATCCGGGTGTGCTGCTCAGCTTCATCGCCGGCGTGGCCGGCAGCACCGCGCCGGACTGGCTCGAAGTCGCATGGTGGTCGCGCGCGCGGCGGCTGTGGATTACGCATCGCACGTTGACGCATTGGGGCATCGGCTGGCTCGCGCTGCTCGCGGTGTCGTATCACATGCTCGGACATTCGATTTACGCGGCGCCCGCGTTCGGCTTCGCGTGCGGCGGACTGATGCATCTGCTCGCGGACTGGCCGAATCCGCTCGGCGTGCCGTGGATCGCCGGGCGACATTCGTTGAATCTATGGAATAGCGGGCACTGCGATCTGATCGTCGTCGCTGCGTCGTGGGCGGCCGCCTGGTTCATCGGCGAGCATGTGTGGCTGCATGGCGTGCATGCGTTGCCGTGGTTGCGCCATTGGCCGATCAGCTAGGCGCAGCGATGCATCGCGCCGCTGCCAGCCGCGCATCACTACCCCCCGTTGTTGTCGGTGCGCTCTCCTTCGCGGACCTTGCCTTGCGATACGCTGCTGCCCGGCGGCACGCTATGCGTGAGCCACACGTTGCCGCCGATCACCGACCCGCGCCCGATCGTCACACGCCCGAGGATCGTCGCGCCCGCGTAGATCACCACGTCGTCCTCGACGATCGGATGCCGGGCGTTGCCCTTGATCAGCGTGCCGTCCTCGTCGGCCGCGAAGCTCTTCGCGCCGAGCGTGACCGCCTGATACACACGCACGCGCTCGCCGATGATCGCGGTCTCGCCGATCACCACGCCGGTGCCGTGATCGATGAAGAAGCTCGGCCCGATCGTTGCACCCGGGTGAATGTCGATGCCGGTCGCCGAGTGCGCGATCTCGTTGATGAAGCGCGCGAGCAATGGCACGCCGAGCCGATGCAGCGCATGCGCGAGCCGGTGATGCGTCATCGCCCACACGCCCGGATAGCACAGCAGGATTTCGGTGATGTGCTGCGCGGCGGGGTCGCCGGTGTATGCGGCCTGGATGTCGCTGACGAGCAGCGCGCGGATGCCCGCCAGTTGCGTCGCGAACTCGCGCGCTACCGCGAATGCGCGCTCCCGCAACTCGGCGTCGGGTGTCGCGCCGAACTCGGGCAGAAAGCGCAGCGCGCGGCGAATCTGTTCGGCGAGCAGCCGCAGCGTGCTTTCGAGCGTATGGCCGACGTAGTAGTCGACCGTCTCGTCGGTTAGATCGGGCGCGCCGTAATGCGTCGGAAACATCGCGGCACGCAAACCAGCCACGATATTCACCACGGCTTCGCGCGACGGCAACTCGCGAATGCCGAGCGGATGCCGCGTGCGATGCAATTGCTCGCGCGAGGCGCGCAGGTCGGCGACGATCTGTTCAAGGCCCCAGTTCTGGGAAGGCGCGTTGGGCATAAAAGACGGCGCCGTGCGGCACGCACGGTGCGAAGTGGTTGTCGAACAAAGATTACCGCGTTTTAACGCCGCTCGCGCGGCAGCGCGCGAGCGGCCCGGATTCATTGCTCCGACTTGCGTCGACGCGCGTTGGCTCGCGGCGCGACGCACACACCGTTCCCAAACCTCAGATAGTCAGACTGCTCGCATCGATCCATCGCACTGCCCAATCGCGCGCGTGCGCGATCGCGGCGGCTTCGTCGGAGAAGCGCAGTTCCGTGGGGAAAAAACGGTTGGCGACCAGTTCGCCATCGCTCGAGCGCGAGATCACCACATACGGTTGCCAGGATCCGTCGCCAGAGCGCGCTGGTTCGCAATTCAACAGATAGCCGCGATGTGTAAATGCAGCATCGAAGTGCATGAGTCACCCGCCCCTGAAGCCCCGTAACATGTTCTCAGTCGCGCGGCCATTTGTTTGTTCGTTTTTACCGACCATGATGGAACCGCCGAAGCATGTCGCCAATTTAACCGCGCATCGATCGCAGGAGTAAGATCATACTCTGTAGAAAATACGCGTCCATTAAAAAAAACGAAATGAATCGCGTACGTCATCGCCATTCAATCGCGAGGGCAACGCCACTCGCATCGGAGCCTGGCGAAGCGCGCATCGCGAGTCCCGCGCACAGCGGCGCCGTGTCAGTCGGAACGGCTCTTGCTCCCTTCTTCGATTGTCCTCTTCAGGAGATGCACGATGAACAGCGCGATCAGCAAGCCCGAAAACGCCGGCACCAAACCGGACCCAAAGGACCCACGAAGCACCGACCTGCACAACGACCGCACGCACGACAGCACGGTCGACACCGACGGCAAGAACCGCGAAGCGGCACGTCTGGCGGGCCACAGCGCGATCTCGCCCGACGAGATCACGACCAGCAATGCGACGCTCGAGAACAGCGTGCCCGAGGCGCTCGATGGCATGGCCGGCTTCGACAGCCGGGTCGGCGGCAATCATCTGCTGCTCGCGCTCGAGCCGGGCTACGCAGTGATCGACAAGGGTATGGCCGAGCCGCTCGGCGCCTACTCGGCCGACCATCAGTACAACGACCCGCGTCCGGTCGGACAGCGCCAGGATCGCGGCCGCATTCATTACGCGCTCAATCATTTGCGACCCGCGCGCGTGATCGAATTACATCGGGTGAAATAAGCGGGCGCGCGTATCATCCCTTTATACGCGCGCGTTTGAATTAGCGCGTTTATTCCTATTTATCAGGCAGTAACGTGGCACGCACCGTTTTATTCTGGTGCGTGCTTTGCTTTGTTTAACGCTGGTTCGTTTAACGGAGTTGCGGATGAAAAGAATCGTCGTCATCGGTGCCACGGGCACGCTGGGCCAGGCCGTCAGCGCGGAGCTGAAGGCGCGTCACGAAGTGATCGAAGTCGGCGCGACGCGCGGGCAATATCACGTCGACAGCACGGATCCGGCGAGCGTCGAGCGGTTGTTTCGCGACATCGGCAAGGTGGACGGCGTGGTCACCGCGACCGGCAAGGTGCATTTCGGTCCGCTTGCGCAGATGAACATCGAGCAGTTTTGGGTCGGACTGCGCGACAAGCTGATGGGCCAGATCAACGTGGTGTTCGCAGCGCTGCCGTATGTGAACGACGGCGGATCGTTCACGCTGACGAGCGGCATTCTCGGCGACGAGCCCATCTCGCAGGGCGCGAGCGCGACGACCGTCAATCTCGCGCTCGAAGGTTTCGTGCGCGGCGCGGCGATCGAACTGCCGCGCGGGCTGCGCATCAACGTCGTGAGTCCGACCGTGCTGAACGAGTCGATGGAGGCTTACGCGCCGTTCTTTCGCGGCTTCGAGCCCGTCAGCGCGCAACGCGCGGCGCTTGCCTATCTGCGCAGCGTGGAAGGTGCGCAGACCGGGCGTGTGTATCGCGTGGGGTATTGAGCCTCAGTGAATCTCCGGCTCGCCCGAGCTCTCGGGACTCACGCCACCGCGCCGCAGGAAGTCGAAATCGCAGCCTTGATCCGCCTGCAGCACGTGCGCCTGATGCATGGCGCCATAGCCGCGCTCGAAGCGTGCCGCCGGCTTGATCCACGCGGCCTTGCGGCGCGCGAGTTCTTCGTCCGATATCAGCAGATTCAGCCTGCGGCGCGGCACATCGAGTTCGATCAGATCGCCGCTTCGCACGAGGGCCAGCGGGCCGCCGACGAACGCCTCGGGCGCCACGTGCAGCACGCACGCGCCATAGCTCGTGCCGCTCATCCGCGCATCGGAGATACGCACCATGTCGCGCACGCCTTTTTGCAGCAGCTTGCGCGGAATCGGCAGCTGGCCCCACTCGGGCATGCCCGCGCCGACCGGCCCCGCATTCTGCAGCACCAGCACGCAGCTTTCGTCGATGTCGAGCGCGTCGTCGTCGATGCGCGCGGCCATGTCGTTGTAGTCGCTGAACACGACCGCGCGTCCCGTATGCACGAGCAGATGCGGCTCGGCCGCGCCGGGTTTGATAACGGCGCCATTGGGCGCGAGATTGCCGCGCAGCACTGCGAGGCTGCTGTCATGCAGTAGAGGATTCGTGCGGCGGCGGATCACGTCGTCGTTGAAAATGCGCGCACCCGCAAGGTTCTCGCCGAGCGTTCGGCCGTTGACGGTTTTCTGCGAGCCGTCGATCAGCTCGCCCAGTTCCGCGAGCAGCCCGCGCAAACCGCCCGCGTAGAAAAAGTCTTCCATCAGGTAGGCGCCGGTCGGCCGAACGTTCGCGAGCACCGGCGTGCGACGCGCGATCTCGTCGAAGCGCTCGAGCGTCAACTCGATGCCCGCGCGCCTTGCAAGCGCAATCATATGCACGACCGAATTGGTCGACCCCGACAGCGCGACGCAGGTCGTCACCGCGTTATCGACCGATGCCGCCGTAATCAGGTCCGATGGCTTCAGATCCTCCCACACCATCTCGACGATACGCATGCCGGTTTTCGCGGCCATCTGCGCATGACGCGAATCCGGCGCGGGAATCGACGCGAAGCCCGGCAGCGTGAAGCCCAGCGCTTCGGCCGCGCTCGTCATCGTCGACGCGGTGCCCATCGTCATGCAGTGACCCGGCGAGCGCGCGATGCCGCCTTCCACGCCTTGCCAGTCGTCCGGCGTCAGCGTGCCCGCGCGCAGTTCGGCCCAGTAGCGCCATGAGTCGGACCCCGAGCCGAGCGTCACGCCGTTCCAGTTGCCGCGCAGCATCGGACCGGCGGGCAAAAAGATCGCCGGCAGATCCATCGAGATCGCGCCCATCAGCAACGCGGGCGTGGTCTTGTCGCAGCCGCCCATCAGCACGACGCCGTCGGCGGGATACGAGCGCAGCATCTCCTCGGCTTCCATCGCGAGGAAATTGCGGTACAGCATCGTGGTGGGCTTCTGGAACGGTTCGGACAGCGTCTGCACCGGCAACTCGATAGGAAAGCCGCCGGCCTGCCAGATGCCGCGTTTCACTTCCTCGACGCGCTGCTTGAAATGGGTGTGGCACGGATTGATCTCGCTCCACGTGTTGAGGATCGCGATGACCGGTTTGCCCGCGTATTCGTCGCGGTTGTAGCCCATCTGCGCGGTGCGCGAGCGGTGGCCGAACGACCGCAGATCGTTCGCGCCGTACCAGCGGTGACTGCGTAATTCCTCGGGGGTCTTTCTCTTCGTCAACGTCTACTCCACGATTGTCGCCGACTACGCGTCAGCGCCTCTGTTCTTTCACGCGAGACACGATCTGCGTCGGGCTTACGAATTGTAGTGCGATCAGCACCCAGATCAACGTGATCGCCATATAGATCATCGCCATTGCATCGATCGATTGCGGCGCGCGCACGCCGGTCGAAAACACAGCGTAATACAACGCGACCACCAGCGTTTGCGTCGCCGGACCGGCCGTAAAAAATGTCAGCTCGAACATGCCGATCGTGCGCACCAGCACGAGCAGCCCTGCCGCCAGCATACCCGGCACGAGCAGCGGCAGCAGCACGTAACGGAAATAGCGGAACGTGTTCGCGCCGAAAATGCGCGCGGCCGCTTCGAGATTCGGATCGATCTGCTCGATGAACGGCGTCATCACGAGAATCACGAACGGCAGTGCAGGTACGAGGTTCGCAAGAATCACGCCCCATAGCGTGCCGGCCAGGCCCACCTTGTACATCACCGTCGCCATCGGAATGCCGTAGGTGACGGGCGGCACCATCAGCGGCAACAGGAAGATCAGCATCGCAAGGCGCTTGCCCCGGAATTGCACGCGCGCAAGCGCATACGCGGCCGGCACGCCGAGCAGCACCGACAGCAGCACGACCGCGCCCACCACCTGCACGGTCACCCACAGCACGCTCGCGAGCTGGAAGTCGCTCCATGCCTGCGCATACCAATGCAGCGTGAAGCCTTGCGGCAATGCGGTGCCGAACCAGCGCGTCGCGATCGAATTCACCGCGACGGTCGCGATTAGCAGCACGACGTTGATCAGGAAGAACGCCATCACGGCCCACACCAGCACCTGCCAGATGCGGCCCGGCAGATTCGCGCGCTGACGCGCGTGTTGCGCGGGCTCGCGGGCGCCGTCGCCAGGTTGCGGCGCGGCGGAAGCGGACCAGTCGGGCTGCGTCGCGCGACGATCGGTCGTCATCAGCCTTTGCCTCCGGTTGTGGGGCCACGATAGAACCAGCGGCGCGCGCCGAGCAGCGCGGCGACCACCAGCAGTTGCACGAAGCCCATCACCATCGCGATTGCCGACGCGAGCGAATAGTCGTAGCTCTCGAACGCGGCTTCGGCCGCGGCAATCGACATCACGCGCGTCGGACCCGCGGGCGCCCCGAGCAGCACCGCCGACGGAAACACCGAGAACGCCTGCACGAACGACAGACACGCGGCCATCGTGAGCCCCGGCACGAGCAGCGGGAAATAGATGCGGCGAAACTGCTGCCACGGACTCGCGCCGAGCGTCGCGGCCGCACTGGCGAGCGTCGGGTCGATGCCGGTCACGTACGACAGCGTCAGCAGAAACGCGAACGGAAAGCCCGACACGATCAGCGACAGCAGCACGCCCGTGAAGTTATGCGTGAGCCGCACCTCTTGCGTGTACAGATGCAGCGCCTGCAACGCTTGCGGCAGCCAGCCGTGCGGACCGAAGTACGTGAGCATGCCGTCGGCGATCAGCACGGTGCCGAGCGTCACCGGAATCACCAGCAGCGTCGTGACGATCTTCTGATAACGCGAGTAGCGCCGCAGCGCGAATGCGACCGGCACCGACACGCCGACGTTGATCAGCGTGGCCGGCACCGACAGCTTCAGCGTGACGAGGATCGTCGGCCACATCGACGTGTCGGTGAAGAACGTCAGATAGTTGGCCCACACGCCGCCGCCGTTCATCGGCCGGAACGATAGCGCGAGACCATACGCGAACGGATAGATGAACAGCGCGACGATGAAAAGCAGCGCGGGCGCGACGAGCCACGCCTTGGCATCGCGCGGCGCGCGGGACGCAAGCGGCGGGGATAGTGTCGGCGTGTTCATGCGGCCTCGGCGTCGTAGACGAGCACGCACGCCGGCCGCACGCGCAGCGTGATGCGCTCGCCCTCCGCGCATTCGCCGGTCACGCGCGCCCACACGTCGCCGAACGCGGTCTTCACGCGCAGCAGCGAATCGTGGCCGCCATATTCGACCGCGTCGATCAGCGCATCGAACGCGTTGTCGGCGCCGGGCTCGGCACGCTCCATGTCTTCGGGACGCAGCGCGACGCTCACGCGCTTGCTGTCGAAGCCCGCCATCGGCGTACCGACGAGCCGCACGCCGTTTGCACTGACCGCGACACCATCGCCTTGCGTGCCCTCCAGCGTGAACTCGGCGACATTGCGATAGCCCATGAAGCGCGCGACATGCAGATTGCGCGGCCGCGTATAGACCTCCTTCGGCGTCGCGACCTGCTGCACGACGCCCTCCCTCATCACGACGATGCGATCGGCCATCGACAATGCTTCGTCCTGGTCATGCGTCACGTACAGCGTCGCGCGTTCGAGCTGCGTATGGATGCGGCGAATCTCCGCGCGCATTTCGATGCGCAGCTTCGTATCGAGATTCGACAGTGGCTCGTCCATCAGAATCAGCGGCGGCTCGATCACGATCGCGCGCGCGATCGCAACACGCTGCTGCTGGCCACCGGACAACTGGCCGGGCAGCTTCTGCTCATGACCGGTCAGTTGCACGAGTTGCAATGCCTCGCGCGCACGCCGCGCGATCTCGCTCCTGCCGACGCCGCGCATCTTCAGCCCGAAGCCGACGTTGTCGAGCACGCTCATATGCGGGAACAGCGCGTAGTTCTGGAACACCATGCCGAAGCCGCGCTTTTCCGGCGGCAGCACATCGATGCGCCGCTCGTCGAGCCAGATGCCGCCGCCGGTGAGCGGCTGCAATCCGGCGATGCAGTTCAGCGCGGTCGACTTGCCGCAACCCGACGGCCCCAGCAGCGCGATGAATTCGCCGCGCCGGATGGTCAGATCGAGACCCTGCAGCGCGGCGACCGCGTGGCCTTGCGCGTTGGTGAAACTGCGGCTCACCGAATCGAGCCGCAACTGCTCAAAGTGATGCTTCATGGCGGTTTCCTGATCCGCGTGAGGCGACGGATGTCGCGAATGCCGCGCGTGGTGAGCGCGGCGCATCAGGCAGCTAACGCGAGGCGCGCGTGATCGCTGAAAACACGCAGCGCGGCGCTACCTCACGCCGCGCTGCGTTTCGCCTCGCGCCCCGTCGCGTTGGCGCAAGCCTACTTGGTCTTCTGCGCGCCGACGTCGGTATCCCACTTCTTGAAGGCCGCGACCATCGCCGCGGCATTCAGCGGCAACGCATGCGGACGATCGCTCAACATCTTCGCGTATTCGGGGCGGCCATATTTTTGCAGCACCTCCTGGCTATGCGCGGGCGCCTGCTCGACGGTGACGCCCTTGATCGCCGGGCCCGGATAGAAGTAGCCGTCGTCGTAGGTCAGCGCCTGCTGCGCGGGCTCCAGCATGAAGTTCATCATCTTGTACAGCACGTCGAGCTTTTCCTTCGGCACGCCCTTCGGAATCACCATGTAATGCGCGTCGTTGACCCACGTCATGTTGTCGAACGGCTGTACGCGGAATTCGGCCGGCACGATGCCGAGCGCGCGCGGATTGATGTCCCAGCCGGTCACGGTCACGGTCATGTCGCGCGTGCCTTCGCCCAGTTCCTTCATCACTGCCGAAGTGCCGCCCGGATAGTACGGAATGCAGTCGTTCAACTGCTTGAGGAACGCCCACGTCTTGTCCCAGCCGTGCACCGGGTCCTGCGGGTCCTTGTCGCCGAGCACGTAGGGCAAGCCCATCAGGAACGTGCGGCCAGGACCGGAATTGGCCGGCCGCGCGTAGATCAGCTTGTCGGGGTGGGCCTTGCACCATTGCAGCAGTTGCTCGGGTGTTTTCGGCGGATCGCTGACCTTGGCCGGGTTATATTCAAGCAGCGGACCGGCCGGCATATATGCGACCTCGAGGCCGAAGCCTTGCGCGAGGTCCTGCATCTTGCGCGGGCCCGGCGCGTATTTGTCGAGCACACCGGGGAACTGCGCCGCGTTGTCGGGCAGCAGCTTGATCCAGAGGTTCTGTTCGATGCCGGCCGCGAGCGCGTCGGTGCCGGTCAAAACGAGGTCGATGTCGGAGCGGCCCGCGGCCTGCATCGCCTTGATCTTGCCGGGCAATTGCGGCGCGGGAGCGTTGGTGAACGTGATGTTGCCGACGAGATTCGGATACTTCGCCTTGAACGCCTCGAAGCCCTTCTGCGTGAGTTGAAGATCGCCGGCCACGTCGACGATATTGATCGTGACCGGATCGGCAGCGCGCGCGGCAACGGTGAAGGCCGCGCTCGCGGCGATACAGACGGATACCAGCTTGAACGACAACCTGTGCGAAACAGTCATTGCGTCTCCTCGCTTCTTGGTATGGAAGCCCGCCGGTCGATGCGTTGCGGGCGGTGTCTTTCTACCAATGGAACATAGCGAAGCGCAACAGCCGATGTCAAGCAAATAGTCGAGAGCACGGGTCCTATACGAAAACGGCTTGTTTTGCGTGAAATCCTTGTCGTTCAAAGCCTGGCAGCGCGGGTTAAGGGCAAACCCGAGCATCGACTGCGGTTGAAACACATGTTGTCTGGTAAGCGGACAACCGCTCAACCGCCGCGCACACCCTGGGTATTCACATACAGCGAATACAAGCCGTGGCTAGCCGCCATGAACAAACGGTTGCGATGCCGCCCGCCGAAGCATACGTTCGCGCAACGCTCCGGCAACGCGATATGGCCGAGCGGCTCGCCTTGCGCGGTGAACACGCGCACGCCGTCGAGTTCGTCGGTGCCCATACCCCAGCCGCACCACAAGTTGCCGTGCACATCGACCCGAAAGCCGTCGGGGGTGCCCGGACCCGCGTCGATCAGCACGCGGTTGTTCGACAGCGTCGTGCCTTTGCCATTGGCCTCGACATCGAATACACGGATCTTGCGCGGCTCGCCGCGCGATTGCACGACGTACAGCAGCGATTCGTCCGGTGAGAACGCGAGACCGTTCGGAGCGAGCACGTCGTCGATGACCATCGACACCTCGCCGGTCTGCCCGTCGATCCGATACACGCTGGGCTTGAGTTCGGACTGCTGCTGCTCGCCCTCGTAAAAGCCGTCGATGCCGAAGGTCGGATCGGTGAACCAGATCGAGCCGTCCGATTTGACGACCACATCGTTCGGCGAATTGAAGCGCTTGCCCTGATAGCGATCGGCGAGCACGGTGATCGAACCATCGTACTCGGTGCGTGTCACGCGCCGCGTCAGGTGCTCGCAACTGACGAGACGCCCTTCGCGATCGCGCGTATGACCGTTCGCGTTGTTCGACGATTGACGGAACGTGCTGACCGCGCCCGTGGTTTCGTCCCAGCGCAGGATGCGGTCGTTCGGAATGTCGCTCCACAGCAGATAGCGGCCATCGCCGAACCACACCGGCCCCTCCGACCAGCGCGTGCCCTGATACAAACATTCGACCGACGCCGACGCGAGAATCAGCGACTTGAAGCGCGGGTCGAACACGCGGATGGACGGATCGGGATAGCGTCGGCTCTGGTCGGTCATGCGGTTGCCTGCGTGTCGGAGGAGTTCGATGGGGTGGACGCGAACTCGCGCTCAAGAGCGAGCAGCGTGCGCGCGGCCTGCGCGATCTTCGCATGATGCTCGCGCGGTGTCGAACTGAGCAACGGCAGCAACGGCCCCATGTCGGCGAGGCCCGTGAACGTGATCGCATCGTGCAACACGCGGATCAGCGAGATGTCGTTGCGCAGTATTTCGAGCGGCATGAACGCATCGTACAGACGTTCGGCGGGGTCGTTGTCAGAGCGAGCGGCGTTACCAGCGTAGCCAGCGCTCGGGCCGCTCTGCACCGCGCGCAGCAGCGCCATGACCATGCCCGGCGCGATGCAGCCGCAACCGGTCGTCCAGGCGGCGAGTCCGAACTCGCGCAGATGCGCGAGCGCCGGCCGCTCGCCCATACCCGAGACGATCTTCGCGGCCGGCACGCGTTGCAGCAGCCGGTGCAGATACGGGTCGTCGGCGGGATTGTCGCGCGGAATCGCATATTTGACCGCGCTCAACGTGCCACGCTCGACGAGCCGCGCGAGCGTATCGACAGCGACGTAGTTTTCGCTCTTGATATACAGCGTGAGCGGCATGCCGGCCGTGTCGGCAATCCGTGTGAGGCCTGTCTCGACGCCTTCGGAAGTCGTAAAGCCGCCGAGCGGCAGCACCATCGCGGTGCGGTAGCGCGTCTGCGCGAGGACGCGCGCCTGATCGAGCATCTTGCCGTAGTCGGGACCGAGCGCGGGAATCACGCGCGTTTCGGGACTTGCGGCGTCGGCTAGCAGGTCCAGCAGTTCGCGATATTCGCTGACCGCGACATGATAGAGGTTCGCGTTGCCGCCATACAGTAGCGTGCGTACGCCGCCCGCCTCGATATGGCGGATCAACGCGAGATTCTGAGCAGGGTCGAGCGTGTAGTCGGCGCGGCGCGCGAGCGGCGGCACGGCCATAACCGACGCGGCGAACTCGCCGTCGCGAAGCGGAGATTCGTTCATGATGGTCAACGCGCAAACGGGCTGGCGGAGGTTTCACGGTAGCATCGGCTTCGCAATGTTGTCAAACAACCTGCGTGCGACGATCGTTCCCGCGTGCCGTTAGCGCCGAATTGCCCGGGTACAGATCACGAAAGTTCCTTTTGTATAACAATGGAGCCGGCCCGCAGCCCATGTGGCATCGGCGCAGGCTCTTTTTCTGGGTAACCAGGTCGCGGCAAGCAATAACCCGCTTTCCCAGATAATCGAATAAATGCGATTAATTCTAAATCGCGGCGGAAATAATGCTGTCGATCAGGCAACACATTAAAATGCGGTCTCCAGACGCCGATTGGCCGGTTTGCTCACCGACAAACCCGGGCAACGTAAAGATTAATTTCAATCAGCATAATAATGGGCAACACCAGCCTTGCTATTACACGGCTGCTATCGTTTACCCCGCAGAGCACCGGCGCATTGCGTTCGAGTTTTTAGTGATAGATTATGCGGATCAAAAGAGCGGACCGAAGTTTGTCCGTCAATAACCGCGAATGGGATGTTTGCGAGCCTGAGAGAGCCAAAAAATTGTCGCTACACTTTATCGAGCAGATGGCACCGCTACTGGACGCCGCCGACGAGGCGGAATGGTTCGGCGTGATTACGGGCCTCGCCGAGACGTGGGGCTTCGACAGGATTCTGGTCGCGATGCTGCCGCGGCCAACCATGCGTCTCGAGGACGCTTACCTGCGCAGCACTTACGCGCCGGCATGGCGCCAGACGTACGACGAGCAGGGCATGGTGCATATCGACCCGACGGTCGCGCACTGCCTGTCACGCTCCGCGCCGCTGATCTGGACGCCGGAGATCTTCGCCAGCCCGGCGCAGCAATCCCTGTATGAGGAAGCTCGCTCGTATGGCTTGGGCGCAGGCGTGACGCTGCCGATTCATGGGCCGAATCAGGAAGCCGGCATGATGTGCTTCGTCAATGACGACAAGCCGTCAGACGGGTTCAGGCGCCATGTGAACGCCGCGTTGCCGAACCTCGTGCTGTTGCGCGATCTGGTGATCGACACCAGCAAGCAGCATCTGAATTCGCACGCGCAGACCTTGCTGCCGAAGCTCACGCCGCGCGAGCGCGAATGTCTGAAATGGACCGCACGCGGCAAATCCACCTGGGAGATATCCCACATCCTGAGTTGCTCGGAAGCCGTGGTGAACTTCCACATGAAAAACATCAGGGCGAAATTCGGTGTGAATTCGCGGCGTGCGGCGGCCGTGATCGCGGCGCAGCTTGGGCTTATTGACCCGGGTTGAGCAGCGCGGCCGCGTCGCGGCTGTACATCACGCGTTCGGCGCGGCCCAGATCGGCGTCCGACACGGTTTTCATGAAATACAGGCCCAGCAGGATCGACACCGGCGCCGGGATCTCCGCGCCCGACTCGAAGCGGCTGCCGCGCGACTGCGTGACGCCGAAGCGAGCCCAGAAACGGCGCTGGCTCTCTTTTTTCTTCTTCCGGTAGGCAATGATCAGAACACGATCCACTGCCGAAGAGACCTCCGAAGGACGCGCCTGGAGGTGGGTTTGCGGTTGCCAGTGATTGTCGAGGAGTTCCATTTTGGACCCTTGTAGGTTGGGGGCGGATACGTGTCTGAATTCTGATATACCCGATAAGCATGCACACCTATCCAGGTAGGTAGGTGGCGCAAAGATTCAGAATGCATAAGTTTTCCTGCGTAACTGGCAGCCCCCAACGTGCACAGGAGAACGTCATGCAAACCACGATACGAATTGGACTCAGGCAGGAATTCGACAACGAACTGATCAACGAGATGTACCGTCTGCGAGCCCGGGTCTTTCACGGCCGGCTCGGCTGGGAAATTCCGACCATCGCAGGGATGGAAATCGACGGCTACGACGCGCTCGGACCGCATTACATGCTGATTCAGGGCGAAGACGAGCGGTTGCGCGGATGTTGGCGACTGATGCCGACCGAAGGACCCAACATGCTGAAAGACACCTTCCCGCAGCTGCTGCATGGCGCGGCCGCGCCGGTCGGTCGGCATATCTGGGAACTGAGCCGCTGGGCGATCGAAACCGGCGGAGAAGAACAGACGTTTGGTTTCACGGATATGACAATCCGCGCAATTCAGGAAGTGATGCGCTTCGCCCAGCGTATGGGCATCACGCATTATGTGACGGTGACCACCACGCCGATCGAGCGCATGCTGCGGCGTGCCGGCCTCGACATCAGCCGGCTCGGGCCGCCGCTGCAGATCGGCGTCGAGCGGGCCGTCGCGCTCGACGTCGCGGTGAGCGAGAAAACGCTGACCTCACTGTTCGGGCCGGTCGCCGCAGCGGCTTGAGGCGCGTCGGATCACCGCCTCACGAAAGTCTCGACGCCCTCACCCGCATGCGCGGGCTCAGGAACCGAACATCCGTTCCAGCGCGTTCTCGAGATGCGCGCGCATCGCGGCGCCCGCGCCCGCCGCGTCCTTGCGGCGGATCGCGTCGAGCACCGCCATGTGCTCGGCCTGCACCAGCCGCTGCCGCTCCACGGTTTTGACGAGCGACAGATTGCGCGACAGGTTCATGCTGAACAGGATCTGTTCCTCGATGAACGACATCACCGTGATGAAGAACGGATTCTTCGATGCACGCGCGACCGCCTGGTGGAACAGGAAGTCGTCCTTGGCGCCGATTCCCTGCGCCTCGATGATGCGCTCGAGTTCGTCCCAGGCATGCTGGATCGCGGCGATGTCGTCGGCATCGGCCTTCAGCGCCGCCTGCGCGGCCGCGCCCGCCTCGGTCACGATGCGGAATTCATAGCAGCGGCGGATGTCGGACAGCGTCTCGAGCGGTGCGAAGCGGCGCACGTCCGGATCGGGGCGCCGCTCGACGGTCGTGCCGGAGCCGTGGCGCGTCGAGATGATGCCGTCGGCCCGCAATCGCGCGAGCGCTTCTCGCACGGTCGGCCGGGACGTGGCGAAACGCTCCGCCAGCGCGTGCTCGGTCGGCAATCGCTCGCCTTCCTTGTACTCGCCTTCGAGGATGCGGTTGAGAATGTCGCCGTAGATCTGGTCGGGTAAGCCCTTAGTTTTTCGATCGTTCATCAGCGGACTGGCCAGCTTGTCTGAATATGGCCTGATTGTAAGGCCAACCTTGTTTCGGCTTCAGCAATCTTATACGGGGTGTAAGCATGCGAGGCCGCCCTTGCGCGCCGCCGCGACCTCCAGTGGGTCCGCAACGGGCCTGAATATTTGGCAAATGTTTGATTTACATCCTGGTCCGGTGCATCTTTTCCGGCCATCATCTAAGCTTCATTGGTATAAAAGATCAATAAACCCTGCCGCGGCTAGCAATGTGGCAGACGCTTTCTTGACGCGGAGCCGAAATGTACACACGCATCCTTGTAGCGGTCGACGGCAGCAATACCTCGCGCCGTGCGTTCGAAGCGGCGCTCGATCTGGCCAAATCGAATGGCGCGGTGTTGCGGCCATTTTATGTCGTCGAAAACACGCCGATGTATTTCGAGGCGCCCGGCTACGACCCGTCGATCCTGCGCAACCGCCTGATCGAGGAGGGTCAGGAGCTGCGTGCCGAGTTTTCGAAAGCGATGGCCGAGCAAGGTGTGAAGGGCGACCCGGCGGTCTCCGAGGCTTCGTCGCTGGGCGATGTCGCCGAGATCGTGCTGCAGGCCGCGGCCGAATTCAACGCCGACCTGCTCGTGATGGGCACGCATGGCCGTCGTGGCTTCCAGCGGCTGATTCTCGGCAGCGTCGCCGAACGCTGCGTGCGCCAGGCGAAGCTGCCGGTTCTGCTGGTACCGTCCGCCGCGGGCACCGACAAGGAACCCGCCTGACTATTTGATCGCGCAGGGCAGCGCGCCACGCGCTGCCCTGCCGGAACCGGGCCACGCTACCCGTCGACGCGCGACGTCGACATGACCCGCGCGGCTCACCTTCCCACCGCCGTCGGAGCATGCGCCGTCGCTCGGCACAGCCGAGCAGCGAACGCGTCGTTTTGCCGCCAGTTGCGGGTCATAGCGGGTGGGACAATTTCACTACTACCAATAATCGCGCGCAGAACATGCTGAATCCTACTGCTGTGACTCGTTCCTCGACCCGCTCCGCCGGCAACGCCGGGCGCGGCAGCCGCGAGGCTGTGGCGGCACGCGCATCCGCACGTACCGCCGCGCGCTGCTCCAGCTGTTCGATGCGTCAGATCTGCATGCCGCAGGGCCTGTCGGCGGAGGAATTGCCGAAGCTCGAAACACTGATCTGCTCGGCGCGCGCGGTGCCGCGCGGCGAAGCGTTGTATCGCAGCGGCGACCGCTTCGACAGTATCTACGCGGTGCGTTCGGGCTCGATGAAGACCGTGATGATCCACCGCGACGGCCGCGAGCAGGTCACCGGATTGCGTCTCGCCGGCGAGCCGCTCGGGCTCGACGGCATCAGCGCGGACGTCCATGCGTGCAGCGCCGTCGCGCTGGAAGACAGCACGGTGTGCATCGTCCCATACAGTGCGCTGAAGCTGCTGTGCCGCGAAATCAGTTCGATCCAGGAGCGCATGCACAAGCTGCTCGGCGCGCAGATCGTCAGCGAGGCCGCGCAGATGATGGTGCTCGGCTCGCTGTCCGCCGACGAACGCGTCGCCGCCTTCCTGCTCGACGTGTCACAGCGCAATGCGCAGCGCGGCTACTCGTGGTCGGAATTCAATCTGCGCATGACGCGCGAGGACATGGGCAGCTACCTCGGCATGACGCTCGAAACGGTCAGCCGCACCCTGTCAAGATTTCAAAAGCGCGGCCTGATCGACACGCGGGGCAAGCATATTCACATCGTCGATCTCGAAGGCTTGCGGCAGGTCTGAGCGGCTGGGCGGGGCTGAGCGGTCGCGCGGTTCGTCCTGGCACGCCGCCTGCAAACGGGGTACAGTTTCAGACTGCCCCTCACGGCAACCGTGCTGCATGGAGACCCGGCTCAATGAATCGCGACCCTGCCCCGCATCATCCGCTCGTGCAGCGCCTGCTCGACGCGCGTCAAGTCACCGACGACCTGTTTGCGATCGTCAAACCCGATTACCTCTATGAACGGCCGATCCGCGAGCGCCATCGCGTCGTGTTCTATATCGGCCATCTCGAAGCGTTCGATCGCAATCTGCTCGACCAGCGTCTGTTCGATCTGCCGGCTTTCGCGCCGCAACTCGACCAGCTGTTCGCCTTCGGCATCGATCCGGTAGGCGGCGGCTTTCCCACCGATCAACCCGCCGACTGGCCGTCGCTCGACGCCGTGCGCGAGTATGCGACGCGCGCGCGTCGGCAGATCGACGCCGCGCTCGACGAGCTCGGCAACCCGGCGCGCGACGAGGCGGCCGTGCAATTGCTGAACGTCGCGATCGAGCATCGCTTGATGCATGCGGAAACGCTCGCGTACATGCTCCATCAGTTGCCGCTCGCGCAGAAGAACACCGCGTTGCGCGAACCGGTGGTGACACGCGCGGAGCAGCGCGACGGGTTGTCGTCGATGGTCAGCGTGCCGGCCGGCACGACCGTGCTCGGCATGCCGCGCGAGGCCGGCCGCTTCGGCTGGGACAACGAGTTCGGCGCATTGGGCGTGGAGCTGCCCGCGTTCGAGATCGACCGCTACATGGTCACGAACGGAGCGTTCCTGGAGTTCCTCGAAGACGGCGGTTATCGCGAGCCGACATGGTGGTCGCCGAAGGACCTGGCGTGGAAGGAGGCGGGGCGCATCGAGCATCCGGCCGGCTGGTCGCAACGCCTGTCGCAAGACGGCCGCGCCGGCTGGACGCTGCGCACCATGTTCGACGACGTGCCCTTGCCGCTCGACTGGCCCGTCTACGTGAGCCACGCCGAAGCGAGCGCCTACGCGCGCTGGGCCGGCAAGGCCCTGCCGACGGAAGCGCAATGGCAACGCGCGGCGCACGGTGCGCCGCAAGCGGCGTCGGGCAACTTCGATTTCCGTAGCTGGGATCCACGGCCCGTCGACGCGCATCCGGACAACGTCAGCACGTTCGGCGTGGAAGGTCAGTTCGGCAACGGCTGGGAATGGACCTCGACGCTATTCGAGGCGCTGCCGGGCTTCGAAGCGTTTCCGTTCTATCCCGGCTATTCGGCCAACTTCTTCGATGGGCAGCATTACGTGCTGAAGGGCGGCTCGGCGCGTACCGCGCTGTGCATGCTGCGGCCGGAATTTCGCAACTGGTTTCAGCCGCATTATCAGTATGTGTACGCGGGGTTTCGCTGCGTGCGGGCTGCCGAATAAAGCGGCGCAGATCTCTTCAACTCGCGCTTCAAGCTGTCGGCACATGCTTTGGCCAAGGCTTCTGCAGACAGCAGCGCCTGCCGGGAACGGCAAACAATCGCGCACGAACCGCGACCGGCCGACCGTCTGCCAACCTCCCGGTTTCAAGTCTCCGTGCCACCCATTCCGTTATCATTTCACAAGCCTGCGCGGCATGTGCCGTTAACACGTGTGTAGCCTCTAACCTTTTCCCCGTTGCTGCGGGGACGCGCTCTGAAGTCAGCGATGAAAGTCGATCTAGCCACCCTTTACCTCCTCGTGATCGGAACCTTGTTAGCCAGTTCCGCCATGATGTATTGGGAACATCTGTCTCATCCCAAGCGCAGCAAGGAATTGCGAATGCTGGCGGCCGGCTATGCCACCCTCGGAATCGGCTGCGCATTGGCTTCATTTCGGGTTCAACTGCTCGGGACCGCTGGCCCCGCAGTGAGCAATCTCGTGATTCTCGCGGGCTACCTGCTCGTGCTGGACGGCGTAGCCATGTTCAGCGGCCGGCGCTATCTCGCAAGCTCGATCGGTTTGCTCGTCCTGATGGGGCTCACGTGGGCAATAGCTGGTGTGCGTTGGCAGGCTGCCGTCTGGATGTATGTCAGCGCCATCCCGATCGCGCTGGCTTCAGCCATGACCTCGCTCGAACTGCTGCGAGGCGATGGCATGCCGGCGGTTCAAGCCAGGCGCGTCGCCGTGGTGGTGTCGGGCATTCACGCGCTGTTTTACGTCGCCCGGGCTTTCGTGCTGCCATGGCTGGTGCCGATCTTCGGGCCGCGCTTGTTGGCTGTCTCCAGCGAAATCACGATGTACGAAGGGGTTCTCTACTCGGTCATTTTGCCGATGACCTTGCTCCGGCTAACCCGGGAAGAGATTCATGGCGAGCTGCTGCAGGAATCCCGCACGGATTACCTGACTCGCCTCGGTAATCGAAAGTTGTTTTTCGAAGACGGGGAGCGCGTTATCCGCGATCACCAGGCGCATCGACGACCCGTCACGCTCCTTGCGTTCGACCTCGATCACTTCAAGAGAATCAACGATCGCTACGGACACAAGACCGGCGACGAGGTTCTGCGGTCATTCGCGGAAACCATTCGAGCCGTCGCGGGTGCGGACGCGATTCTTGCACGCATCGGTGGTGAAGAATTCGCCGCGCTGCTGCCGGACCACGACAGCGAACGCGCAATAACGGTAGGCGAGACCGTTGCCAACCGGTTTGCCGCGCTGTCCCATGGCGCCGACGGCGACCGGATTCGGGCCACGGTCAGTGTTGGCCTCGCCGAGTCGGGTCGCCAAACGGCTTGCCTCACCGACCTGCTCTCAGCCGCCGATCAGGCGTTGTATCGAGCCAAGTCGCTGGGCGGTAATCGGCTCGAACAGACGCCAACGGCCGTGCTCCCCGACGCAACCTGCTCATCGAGCGGAAACCGGCTTTAAGCTTCCGGAAGAATTTCGTCCCAGCGCGCTTGCGCACGTAGGCACGACACATGAACCCTGAAGAACCTGCCACGCGGCCGACCCACCCCATCACCCGCCCGGTGTTGGTCTGGGACACGCCGGTGCGGCTGTTTCACTGGCTGGTGGTCGTGCTAGTCGCGGCCGCTTACGTCACCTTGAAGCTGAACTGGATCGACTGGCACGTGCGGGTCGGCGAGACGCTGCTTGCGTTGGTGATTTTCCGGCTGCTGTGGGGCTGTTTTGGCAGTGAGACCGCGCGCTTTCGCAGTTTCGTCGCATCGCCCGCGGCTGCGCTTCGTCATTTGCGCCACCTGTTTCGTCGCGAGCCGGACGTCCAGGTAGGCCACAATGCGGCCGGCGGCTGGATGGTGCTGTTGCTGCTCGCGTTGATGCTGGCCGAGACGCTGAGCGGGCTCTATGTCAACAACGACATCGCCGACGAAGGGCCGTTGAGCGAGCTGGTGCCCGCGTGGCTCGCCAACGCAATCTCGACGCTGCATGGGCTCGTCTGGTATGTACTGCTCGCCGCGGTGGCGCTGCACGTGCTGGTGATCACCCTCTACGCGGTAGCGAAGGGACACAACCTGCTGCGCCCGATGCTGACCGGCTACAAACTGCTGCCGTCGTCCGTGGACGCGCCGCGGCAGACGCCAGCGCTGCTGGCGCTGCTTCCACTCGGCGTCGGCGCGGCCGCGGTGATGCTGCTCGCGGCTTATCTCTGAGCTTGCCACAAGCCTGACCGCGGGCGCCGCCGCCGTGCCTGGCTCAGTTGCCCTTCGGCGGCATCACCTGGCCGCGAATCTCGCCGTTGGGATTGTTTTTCGTGTGAACGTTGATGTACATGTCACCGGCTTCGAACATCTTGGCGTCGTCCGGAGAAAGCGTGGTCTGACCGCTGAACGGGCTCGTCACCTCCATGCTGCCCTTCTGCGAGAGCCAGATCTTGACGCCGGCGTTTTTACCGGCCGGGGCGGGTCCGTGGAAATGCGACATCGTGGTGGGACTCGTCAACCCGCTGAAGCTGATGTTCCAGGTGACGACCCGCGTGCTGGAGTCGTACGTGAGCTTGGCGGTCCCGCTGCCCGGAGTCTGCACCGGCGGAACCTGTTGAGCGCCCGTCAGCGGTACGTCGAATGAGACGGGCGCCGCTTGCGCGAAAGTCAGCGTCCCCGCTAAGGCCAAACCACCAAGTACCATGAAAGCGCGCTGCGAGATGGATCGTGACATCTGGTTTTCTCCTGTTGGGTTTGCCCTTGGTGGGCGATTATTGAACACTGCAGAAGACCTCGTCGGCGCTGCTGGCAGCCCAACAAGTGAGACAAGGATAGACGCAAGCCGGCCGTAACGCGAAGTTTGCATTCGGCCGAATTTCCGGCCCATGCGGAGCGACCCTCCCGGTACGTCGACGCCAGATCAGTCCGGCCAGCGATTCGAAAGCAAACCGTCGGACGACGGTCGTTGAAATTTGACCTTCGGATTGCAGTGGCGCGGAAATTTCTTCCGGTACGATATCCGCTTTGCGCGAAGGCAGCGGACGTAGCGGCGCGACCTCGGGTTGCGCCAGGTGCCTTCATGGATCACACCCATTGTTACGCTGCCATGTCCATCCCGACCGCTCTTATCGGCATTGCGATTCTGTCCTGCCTGATGAGCGTCGCCGTTCTCGGCTCGCTGTTTCACACTCAAGTCCCGGGCATACGCCATTGGTGTGTGGCAAGCGGTCTGCTGGCCGTCACGGCCACGCTTCTCATTTTTCGTAGGTCGGATGCTGTCGTAGTAAGCGCGAGCGTCTTGCTGGTGGTGGCCTCCCTGCTCGCGGTGCAGGGCTTCAGGCGATTCTTTCATCGGCGGCCAGCGGTTATCTGGGAATACGGCGCGCTCGGCTCGATCCTAGTCGGACTGGTCTACTGGACCTACGTGTCGCCCGACGTCAGCGCCCGAGGTGCGATGATCTCGGGCTTTCTCGCCTATATCCGCTTTGCCATCGCGTGGCTCGTGCAGCGGTACCGGCCGGCGGGCAGACCAAAATACGGCTATCACTTCGTGTCCATCGCCGCGGTGCTGGGGGCCGTGATTCACGCGGTCCGTTGCGTCGTATATGGATTCGGGATCGCGCATGAAACGACCTTTCTCGAAGAGACGCCACTGAACATTGCGTTTCTGGGCATGGCCATCCTGACTCTGCCATGCCTGTCGGTAGGCATGGTCATGCTGGCGCACGACCGGCTGGCGGAGCGGATGGAACGCCTCGCCACCATCGACGATCTGACCGGCGTGCTCGGACGGCGCGCGTTCATCGCCCGGGCCGAGGCGCTGCTCGAGCTGGCAAGGGCGGCGAAGTCGAAGCTGTCCATCGCGATTCTGGACATTGATAACTTCAAAGGTATCAACGACCGCTACGGGCACGCCGCCGGCGACCAGGCTCTCGCGCACGTTGCTTTGACCATCTCGCGCGAAATACGGCCAACCGACGTGCTGGGGCGCATCGGCGGTGAAGAGTTCGCGCTGCTGCTTCCGCTGACTGGGAAAGAAGAGGCTGCCCGTCTCACGAACCGCTTGCGTGCAATCGTCGCGGCATCTGTGTCGCGCGCGCCGGCCGGTGACGTTGCATGCACGCTCAGCGCTGGCGTCGACGAATTCGGTGATGACGATACCGTTGCCTCGGTCATGGCGAGAGCCGACACGGCGCTCTATGTCGCGAAAGACAACGGCAGAAACTGCGTGGTGCTGGCAGGCTCGTCGCAGCCTTCCGATGACATCGTTTCCGGTTTGCCGGCTTAGGGAAGGCGCCGCACCGGGCTGCACACGAGACGCCTGCTCGATCGTCCGTTCGCATTGCCGCCGCAAAGAAAAACCGGCATGCGGTCGCCCGCATACCGGTCTCTATTGGGCCCCACCCGCGTCACCGCGAACAGGGGCCGCCGCGCGAGTCCGCGCTTTACTTGCGCTTCAATTGCGAAATATCGCGTACCGCGCCGCGATCGGCCGAGGTCGCGAGCGCCGCATACGCCTGCAATGCCTGCGACACGACACGCTCGCGATTGGCCGGCTGCCACGCGTCGTCGCCGCGCGCTTCCATCGCCGCGCGACGGCGCGCGAGCTCTTCATTCGACACCACGAGGTGCATCTTGCGTTGCGGGATGTCGATCTCGATCACGTCGCCGTCTTCGACCAGACCGATCGTGCCGCCTTCCGCCGCTTCCGGCGACGCATGGCCGATCACGAGGCCCGACGAGCCGCCCGAGAAACGGCCATCGGTAAACAGCGCGCAGCTCTTGCCGAGGCCCTTCGACTTCAGATACGAAGTCGGGTACAGCATTTCCTGCATGCCCGGACCGCCCTTCGGACCTTCGTAGCGGATCACCACGACGTCGCCCGGCACGACCTTGTCACCGAGAATCGCGTCGACCGCGTCGTCCTGGCTTTCGAACACACGCGCGCGGCCCGAGAACAGCCACTGCGATTCGTCGACACCCGCGGTCTTCACGATGCAGCCCTTCTCCGCGAGGTTGCCGTACAGCACCGCGAGGCCGCCATCCTTCGAATACGCGTTCTCCTTGCTGCGGATACAGCCGCTCTTGCGGTCCGTGTCGAGCGTCGCGTAGGTCGCTTCCTGGCTGAACGCGACCGTGGTCGGAATGCCGCCCGGCGCCGCGCGGAAGAACTTCTGCGCTTCCTCGCCTGCGTTGCCGGCGATGTCCCACTTCGCGATCGCGTCGCCGAGCGTGCCGCTGTGCACGTTGCCGCACGACAGATCGAGCAGGTCCGCCCGCGCGAGTTCGCCGAGAATGCCGATGATGCCGCCCGCGCGATGCACGTCCTCGATGTGGTACTTGTCGGTCATGGGCGCGGCCTTGCACAGGCACGGCACCTTGCGCGAGATGCGATCGATGTCCGACATCGTGAAATCGACGCCCGCTTCCTGCGCGGCGGCCAGCAGGTGCAGCACGGTGTTGGTCGAGCCGCCCATCGCGACGTCGAGCGTCATCGCGTTTTCGAATGCCTGCTTGGTGGCGATGCTGCGCGGCAGGACCGAGGCGTCCTCTTCCTGATAGTAGCGGCGGCACAGATCGACGACGAGGCTGCCCGCCTGCTCGAACAGGCCCTTGCGCCATGCGTGCGTCGCGACGATCGTGCCGTTGCCCGGCAGCGCGAGGCCGATCGCCTCGGTCAGGCAGTTCATCGAGTTCGCGGTGAACATGCCCGAGCACGAACCGCAGGTCGGGCACGCATTGCGCTCGACTTCGGCGACTTCGGCGTCGCTGATCTTCGGGTCGGCGGCCTTGATCATCGCGTCGATCAGGTCGATCTTCGCGATCACCTGGCCGTCGGTCGGCGACTTGACCTTGCCCGCTTCCATCGGACCGCCCGACACGAACACGACCGGAATGTTCAGGCGCATCGCGGCCATCAGCATGCCCGGGGTGATCTTGTCGCAGTTCGAGATGCAGACCATCGCGTCCGCGCAGTGCGCGTTGACCATGTACTCGACCGAGTCCGCGATCAGTTCGCGCGACGGCAGCGAATACAGCATGCCGCCGTGACCCATCGCGATGCCGTCGTCGACGGCGATCGTGTTGAATTCCTTCGCCACGCCGCCGGCCGCCTCGATCTGCTTCGCGACCAGCGCGCCGAGGTCGCGCAGATGCACGTGGCCCGGCACGAACTGCGTGAACGAGTTCACGACCGCGATGATCGGCTTGCCGAAATCGCCGTCCTTCATGCCGGTCGCGCGCCACAGCGCGCGGGCGCCGGCCATGTTGCGGCCGTGGGTCGAAGTGCGTGAGCGATAGTGGGGCATCTGTATCCTCAGGTATTGCTGTTATCGGTTTTGATGAGCGCCCGCGCGAGCCGGCCGATGCGCCGCGGCGCCTTGAATCGGCGGCGGCGCAGCGATTGGCTCGCGGGCGGTAGGGATCGCAATAGGGCGCGGACTTTGCGCTGGGAACGAATAGTGCAAGAACGCCAGTAAGACGTCCAATATATTTTTTCGCCGCAATTAGGTCGAGAAAGATATTAATCGATGCCGCGACCGTTCAGCCGATTTGCGCCAGCGCCGTCATCAGCATGCCGTCCGCTCGGGCGAGATCGTCGAGCACCGAAAAGTGCGTACAGTCCGGCACGTGCACGAGCGTAACGTCCTGCCCCGCCCCCTCGCACGCCGCCGCATACTCGTCCGACTGCCGCACCAGCTCCGGCAACTCCGCGCCGCCGACTGCGATCACGGCCGGCACACCGTTGCCGACGTGATGGATCGGACTGTACGCGGCGATTTCCTGCTCGCTCAGTTGCAGCTTGTCGTTGAGCCATGACAGGCTGATCGGTTCGAGATCGACCAGCGCGCTGATCGGCAGTGCGTGAGTGACGAGCGGATGCGCGCGATGCAGCGCCGTCAGATGACCGCCCGCCGAGTGCCCGCTCAGACACACCGGATGCCCCGCGGTGCCGAGCCCGTCCGGGTCCGCTTGCAGATGATCGAGCAAGCCCGTGATTTCGCCGACGATCTGCGTCATCGATGCGTCCGGCGCGAGCGTGTATTCGACCAGCACGACGTTGTAGCCGTTGGCGAGCGGCCCATCGGCGATGAACGCGAAGTCTTCCTTCACGCAGTTCTGCCAGTACCCGCCGTGAATGAAGATGAACGTCGGCGCGCCGGCCTTGCCGCAGGGCAGCCAGTCGAAACGCTCGCGCGGACGCTCGCCGTAGCGCAGATCGCGCTGCCCCGGCACGCGTTCGTACAGCTTCGCGCTGCGCTGCTGGAAGTCCCGCAGGACTTCCGGGAAGTTCGGGATGGCCTGGGTGTTGTTGTAGGCCTTATCGAGCGTGGGTCGATCCATGCCGCGATAGATGGTCGTCATAGTCTTGTGTCTCCCTGGTCATTCGATGATGGTCCGTCTGATTGTCGGCGATTCGCGTGACGGCCCGCAATGGCGTGTTTCCTTGACATCGCCCGCGCCGAAGACGAATAATGCCACGTTCGTTTACCGAAACAGTGTTCACCGTAAGAACATTGAAAAGGAAACCGAGGCCTTTTTCCAGCGCAACACCGGGTTCCACGCTCCTGGATTCGCGCTAGTCTGACTCCTGTCATCGAGGTCAGGTAAGGCAAGCTTGCCGCCGACACGCGCCGGCATCCCACGCCGGCGCGCCGCACCCGCCCGCTCCGCCCTGCCCCGCGTAGGGCCGGCCCGGGCACTACACAGAGTCACACACATGAAGCGAGACACTTCCCCCAATGCCGCCGGCCGGCCTGCCGCTTCGCGCGGCATCGTCGAAGGTCTGGTGTATGTTTTCGAGCAGGTCATGCCCGACCCGTTCGTGCTGTCCATCTGCCTGACGTTCTTCGTCGCCGTGCTGGCGGTGCTGATCGCCCCGACCGGCAACCTGCCGACGCTGCTCGATTCCTGGTACACCGGCACGTTCGGCATTCTGGGCTTCGCGCTGCAGATGATCCTGATCCTCGCGACCGGCTACGCAATCGCGGAAGCGCCGATCGTGCAGCGCGGCCTGCGCGCGCTCGCCTCGCACGCGAACTCGCCGACGCGCGCCGCGCTGCTCGTGTTTCCGGTCGTCGCGGTGGCCGCGTGGCTTAACTGGGGGCTCGGGCTGATTGTCGGTGCGTTGCTGTCGCGGGAAATCGCGCGGCGCGTCGACGTCGATTTCGCGTGGCTCGTCGCGGGCAGCTATTCGGCCTGGTCGATCTGCAACAGCGGGCTGTCGAGTTCGATCGCGCTGTCGCAGGCGTCGCACGGCAATGCGCTGAATCTCGTCGAGAAAGCGACCGGCCACGTGGTGCCGCTCAGCGAAACCATCTTCGCGCCGTTCGTGTTCATACCGACCGTGCTGGTCGTCGTCGTAATGACGGCGATCTTCATCAAGATGCATCCGAAGGCGGAGAACGTCATCGCGTTTCGGCACAGCGGAGAAGAAGCCGCCGACGCACCGAGCGACGACCCGCATGCGCGCGCGAGCAGCGCGACATCGCTCGCCGCGCGCCTCGAACAGTCGATGCTCGGCACGCTGCTGCTGCTCGCGCTCGGCATCGGCTATCTGGCGATCACGTGGCACAAGGAAGGCTTCGATCTCGACATCAACAACACGATCCTGATCTTCCTGATGATCGGTCTCGCGCTGCAACGCACGCCGATCGCGTACGCGAATTCGATTCGCCGCGCCGCGCGTCAGACCGGCTCGATGCTGCTGCAATATCCGATGTACGGCGGGATCATGGGCATCATGAAGGGCACGGGACTCGCGTCGATGATCGCGAAGGCGTTCGTGACGATCGCGTCGCCGGTCACGCTGCCGCTGTGGAGCTATCTGAGCTCGCTGATCATCACGCTGCTGGTGCCGAGCGCCGGTGGTCACTGGGCGGTGCAGGGTCCGTTCGTGCTGCCCGCGGCGCTCAGCCTGCATGCGTCGGTGCCGCGCACGGCGATGGGCGTCGCGATGGCCGAGAACGTGTCGAACATGCTGCAGCCGTTCTGGGCCGTGCCGATCGTTGCAATCGCGGGTATCCGGATTCAGCGCGTGATGGGCTATACGGCGGTGACGTTCGCGGTGTCGCTGGTGATTTACGCGGCGGCGTTGTGGCTGGTGCCGTAACTGCAATGCTCTGCGTCAAACGAGGCGGCTAGCATTAAAGAAAGCCCCGTCGCCGGGGCTTTTCTCTACTTCGTGCGATACCGCCGCCATAGCTTCATGATCGCCACATACGCCAGTACCGCCACGATCAGTTCGATAGTCACCCACACCACAAAATACAGGTCATCGGGATCGCGGACGCTGAGCAAATCCGAAGCGGCAAACCATGCACGCGCTTCGCTTGCTGACCACTCGTTCGATAGCGGGATATAACGAACCGAAAGAAGAAACAACCCGATGAACAGGGCGACCTTGAACACCCTACGGGCAAGTGTTGCCATACGTAATGACCTCAATTGTTCCGTAGGCGTTAAGCCCCTGAATTGCGGGCAGGAATAGTCATTGTATGCAGCAGCGCCGAACGGATTTTGAGGAAATCAACGCGGCTCGGCAGGGTAATGCAGCCAAGTGACAAGCCGCCACCACCTGCAGGGTGCAACCGGAACTGCCCGCGCTTGACACCATTAATCCATGTCACATCATCAATCGCCCCATCATCCCGATACAGAGCGAACCACTCACTGTGATCGGTCGGGTTCCCCTTATAGAAATTCCACTCATCTTTTGGCCACGCTAAAGCCTTGGAGCCGACGCCGCCAGCAGGACGCGCGACGATCCAGTACTTACCGGCGGGGATTGGGCCGTTATTTGGCACCATTGTGCAGCCGCCCCGATTGCGGTATTGATTGTTGCCGGAGTAGGCGTTGACCGTGCCAATGCCATTAATTGTGAGCGGTGCAAGAGGCTCGGACCGCATGCAAAAGCGACGCCTTCGCAACGCTGCGCCAATGACGGAGGATCGGGAAGTGATCGAGGGCAAAAGAAAATGTAATTTGGCAAGAATTAACGCCATCGCAAAAATCCCGCCGAGGGGCGGGCTTTGGGCGATCCTACGCCGCCGAACAGGATCATAGGTAGCATCAGTGGGGCGGCCCCGCCACGTGGCGGGCTCCCTGCGCGGTCCAGCACCTCGTCGCGCCGATCAAGCAGGCCGTCGCAAGCCTGCTCAATAAACCCTGTCATTTTTTCGTGTCGCACCAGCCCGTGCAATGCACGGGCAGCGCATAGACCGCGCGGTTCCACGCGGTGCAGATTTGAATACGTTCGGTGTAGGTCATTGCGTGCCGAATTGGTTCCTCTCGAGGGTGAAACCTTGACCGTAGGTGCGCGGCCTGCTGGCCTAGGCAAAAAAAATGGGCCGATGAAGCAATGCTTCATCGGCCCTTTGTGGCTTTAGTGCTTCTACCGCTCTTACATCTTCACGACGTCGAGCAGCGTCTTCTTGCCGTCCTTGTAGTCGTACAGCGAGATCACGCCGTGCTGAAGGTCGCCCTTCGCGTCGAACGTGGTTTCGCCGGTGACGCCCTTGTAGTCGGTGCCCGACACCTTGGCCAGAACCTTCGCCGGATCGGTCGAGTTCGCGCGCTTCATCGCGTCGACGACGATATACACCGCGTCGTACGTGAACGGCGCGTCGAATTCGATCGGATGACCGAAGCGCTTAGCGTACTTCGCCGCGAATTCCGCGCCGCCGTTCATGCGCTCGACCGCGATGCCGGCCTGCGAGCACACCACGTTGCCCGCTGCCGGACCCCCGCGAGGTCGGCGAGGCTTTCGGTGCACACGCCGTCGCCCGACAGCATCTTCGCGCGCAGGCCCAGCTGACGCGCCTGCTTCGCGAACGGACCGCCGGTCGCGTCCATGCCGCCGTACATGATCGCGTCGGGATTCTCGCCCTTGATCTTGGTCAGGATCGCGCGGAAGTCGACGGCCTTGTCGTTGGTCGCGTCGTGCGACACGACCTTCAGGCCGAGCGATTTCGCGGTCTTTTCGAATTCGTTCGCGAGGCCCTGGCCATAGGCGGTCGAATCGTCGACCACGGCGACCGTCTTCACGTTCAGGTTCTTCGCGGCAAAGGTGGCGAGCGCCGGGCCTTGCTGCGCGTCGGTCGCGACGACACGGTACGTCGTCTTGAAGCCCTGCTGCGTGTACGCCGGGTTCGTCGACGACGGCGAAATCTGCACGATGCCCGCGTCGCTATAGATCTTCGACGCCGGAATCGACGCGCCCGAGTTCAGGTGGCCCACCACCGCGACGACCTTGTCGTCGACCAGCTTCTGCGCGACCTGGGTCGCCTGGCGCGGGTCGCCCGCGTCGTCCTGCGCGTCGAGTTGCAGCGTGACCTTCTGACCGCCGATCGTCAGGCCCTTCGCGTTGAGTTCCTCGATCGCGAGGCGCGCGCCGTTTTCATTGTCCTTGCCGAGGTGGGCGGAGCCGCCCGTCAACGGACCCACGTGACCGATCTTGACGACCTGATCGGCGTTCGCCGTGCCGGCGATGCCTGCGAATGCGACGACTGCCGCGCTAACCGGCAGCAGTTTGTGAAACTTGAACGACATACAACCCATCTCCTCTTTACTTACCTTGCCAACCGGATGGTTGGGGATTGCCGATACGGCCAGGACATTGCCATTCATCCATTCAGAATGAATTGAAATACGGCTCAACCGGCAATTCGCCTGGTCCGCCATTTTGGGTGCAGCACGATAACGCAAAACCGCCGCAAGCGTCGGAATTCCGTGCACCAGGGGATTGGAGCGGCGTCAATTAGCGGTTGTTTCGTCGCTCTATTCAGCGGGATTTGGCGCGTTTGATTCGCTCGGGAAATCATCAACAACAGCGACGAAACAAGCAGCAACTCCGCCAATCAAGGCTTGAAATCGGCCAGCATCACACCTTCGCGGATATGCGTGAGTGCGGCCGCCACATAGTCGACGATCGGCGCCGGAGGGTGGTCCGGCTTCGCCCACACGAATCCCGAGCACTTGTGCGGCTCCATGTTGGAAGGCTCGCCTTGCCATGAACGGCAGGCGAGAAAGAAACTGATGCGGTTCGTATCCGAGTCGCGCCGCATCACGAGCTTGAATTCGAGTGCGCCAGGCGCAACCGTCACGCCCGCTTCTTCTTTCGATTCGCGAATTGCGCATTCTTCAATCGATTCGCCCGGTTCGAGATGGCCGGCAATCAAAGCGTATTGACCGTCCCTGAAACCGGTATTCGCTCGCTGGATGAAAAGGCACTCGCCCTGCCCATTCAGAAACAGCACGTTCACGTCAACGACGCTTTGCATTCGGCTCATGTTCGTGCAGGCATCGTGACCGGCTAGGCGCGCTGCGCGGTCAGCAGCTTGATGCCGAGCGCGACGAACACGAGCCCGCTGCCGCGTTTGATCGCCGCGATCCAACGGCTGGCTCCGACGCGCTGATGGATACCGCGCACGCCGAGCGAATAAATGGTGTGAACGAGCGCGACGGTGACCGCGATCGTCAGATACATCACGATGAACTGCTCCGGCAGGCCGCGCTCGTGGTCGATGAATTGCGGCATGAACGCCGACAGAAAGATCATCGTCTTCGGATTGCTGCCCGACACCAGCAAGGCTTCGCGAAATACCTTGTTGCGGTCGAACGAATGGGCGGGCGATTCGACGGCCGCTGGCTGTGCGGGCTCGCTTGCCCGGGTTGCATTGGTCTTGCCGCCGCGCAATTGCCTGATGCCGAGATACATCAAATAACCCGCGCCGAGCACTTTCATCGCGATGAACAGCGGCGGCAGCGCCGTCAATACCGCGCCGACGCCGAGCGCCACGAGCGCGACGACGACGCCTTGCGCGAGCAGATTGCCGGCCACGCTCGCCGCCGCGCCGCGGTTTCCATAGCGGACCGAATTGCGGATCACGAGCAGAACGTTCGGTCCCGGCGAAATGGTGGTGAGCAGATAGGCAGCGGCGAAAAGCAACCAGGTATGGAAGGACATGGCAGGCCCAGCGGTGCGTTGTGATTGGAGTCCAACAGACCGACCATCATGCCACGGAAAAAATCGCCGCGACCGTCGCTGGCGGCTAATCGGTGCGCACTACCTGACACAGGAACTGCTTCAAACGCGCGCTTTGCGGCTGATCGAAAAAGGCGCGACCTTCATGCTGACCTCGCGCAGCACCTGGATCGCCCCGTACCATTTGCTCACGCGTTCCAGCGAGACGGCCTGCAAGGCCGCCGTGCGGAACGGCGGTTCGATGCTCGACGCCGCTTCCATCGCGCCATTGCCTCGGGTGTCGACGAGTGATGTCATCGCGCGGACCTTCTGAAGCGGCGTTCGATCCGCGACTGAATCACTTCGAGCACCATCGACAGCAGCCAGTAGATCACCGACGCGCTGATCAGCATCTCCATGTGACGGAATTCGCGCTGCCCCTCGGTGGTCGCGACATAGGTCAGTTCCCACACGCCGACGACGGACACCAGCGAGCTGTCCTTCAGCATCGCGATGAACTGGTTGCCGGTCGGCGGAATGATCACGCGCAGCGCCTGCGGCAGAATCACCAGCCGCATCATCATGCCGTGGCTGAGACCGAGCGCGCGTGCGGCATCCCACTGCCCTTTGGGAATGCTTTGAATGCCGGCGCGAAAGATCTCGGTCATATATGCCCCATAGCACAAAGACAACGCAGCCACGCCAGCGGGAATCGGATCGACGATATAGCCGAGCTGCGGCAGGCCGAGATACAGAATGAAGATCTGCATCAGCAACGGCAGACCACGAAACAGCGAGGTGTAGAACGTCGCGATACCGATCGCGATCCCGTTCGACGAAAGCTTCGCGAGTGCGCCGATCAACGCGAGCACGAACGCGAGCGCGATCGAGATCGCCGAGATATAGAGCGTGGTGGTCGCGCCTTGCAGCACCAGATAGCCGATCTTGCGCTCGATGAATTCGAAGCTCAGATTGAACGTCGAGAAGAACAGCACGACCAGCAACGCGAGTTCGCACCACACGACGGCAACCTGCCAGCGCAGCGATAGCCTCAGCAACAGATAGCAATTGGCGACCAGCGCGGCAATCGCGACCGCGCCGCCCAGCAGCTTCTGCAATAAGGTCGCGTCGATGCCGAGCGCGGGCACACCGTGGTTGATGCCGGCGATCCAGTCCGGCGCGTGCTGCACCGCGAAGTATCCGCCGATCAGCAACACGCCGAGCAAAACGAGAATCGGGCCCGGATTGCGTTTCTCGACGCCGTCAGCATCTTCTGCAAACATGTGTTCCTCCGTAGATTCGCTGCGCGCGCGACGAACGGCGGGCGGTCGTGTTAAAGCCCGTTCACGCCGCGCGTTCGCGCATGAAATCCATCAGCTGGTAGTACCAATAGGTCAGTTGAACGGCCGCCGTGCCCGCTGGCCCTCCGTTCCATTCGAGGCCGAACGGCGCGAACAGACGATAGCGGTCGGTTTCGTTCGTGATGCCCTGGGCGATCAGCCTGCCGCCGACCGCCGTCGTATTCATGCCGTGGCCGCCGAAGCCCATGCAGTACCAGACGCCCGTATGTAGGCGGCCGATCAGCGGCATCAGATGCCTTGCATACGACATGCGTCCGGACCACGCGAGCGCGACCTTCAGCCCGGATAGCTGCGGATAGGTATCGACCATGCGACGGCGCAGCAACTCGGCCAGCCGGTCCGGCTCGGACTTGCGCGTCGTGATCATGCCGCCCCACAGAATGCGCTCGCCGCCGTCGACGAGCCGGTAATAGTCGCTCGCGCGACGGCTGTCACCGACCGACGCGCGCGTGCGAATCGCGGTTGCGATCAGATCCGGGGCCGGCTCGGTGACGAGCATATAGGTCGAAATCGGCAGATAGCTGCGCGCGAGTTGCGGCACCACGTTGCCCGTATAGCCGCCGCACGTAAACACCACGTCGCGCGCCGTGACCGTGCCGCGCGCGGTCTTCAGCCGCTTGCTCGCCGACGAGCAATCGAGCGACAACACTTCGGAGTCTTCGAATACCTGGCCGCCTAGCCGCTCGACTTCCGCGACGAGAGCACGCGCGTAATTCAACGGATGAAAATGGAAGCCGCGTTCGTTATAGAGCGCGTGGCGATACTTGTCCGACACGAGCCACTCGCGAATCTCCTCGTGCGTCTTGAACGTGACGTCGTACTGAAACTCGTTGGCGAGCCACGCCTGCTGCGCCTGCATGTCGGCGGTGTTCTCGTGACGCGACACGCGCAGCACGCCATGCACGGGCTGCGCTTCATCGATGCCGAGTTGGCGGATATTGTCCGCGACGATATCGACGCCCTCGATCGACATCCGGTAGATCGACTTCGCGTCCTCGACGCCGACGCGTTGCGCGATCCGCTCGAAGCTCGTCGAATAGCCGGGGCTCACCACGCCGCCATTGCGGCCCGACGCGCCCCACGACACCCGCTGCGCTTCGAGAAGAATCACCGAGCGGCCACGGCGCAGCAATTCGAGCGCCGTCGTAATACCGGCCATGCCGGCGCCGACCACGCACACATCGGCTTGCAGCGAACCGCTTAGCGCCGCGCGCGGCTCGACGGTGCGCAGCGTGCGGGTGTAGTAGGTATCGAGGTAGGAAGCCATCTCGTGATGGAGTGCCGGTTTGTTGTTGGTGGCTACTGGTGGCTACTGGTGGCTACTGGTGGCTGCTGGTGGCTGCTGGTGGCTGCTGGTGGCTGCTGGTGGCTGCTGGTGGCTGCTGGTGGCTGCGCAGCGGGCGCGGCGGCGGTATGAACCGCCGCGTCCCGGGTTCGCGCTTATTGCTTCGTATAGTCGTTGCCGAACCACTTCATGCTGAGTTTGGTCAGCGTGCCGTCCTGCTTCATCTGCGCGACGATGTCGCCGACTTTCTTGTCCCACTCGGCGTCACCCTTGTCGGCGACGATCGCGAGCGGCTCGCGGAACGCAAAGTCGCCCGGAATGATCTTCACCGGATAGCCGTTCTTGATGGCGTTGAGCGCGGTCTGCACCGGCGTCACGATGCCGTCGACGCGCTTGCCGTCGCCGAGGCGCAGATCGTCATAAGGCAGCATCGAGTCCGCATAGGTCTTGATCTCCTTCGGCGGCTGCGTCATGTACTGGAACGGTGGCACGTCCGGGCCGGCGATATTGAGGCGGTTGCGCACGTAGTCTTCCGACGTGGTGCCCGCCTCGACACCGATCACCTTGCCGTTCAGATCGGCACGCGTCTTCGCCTTCGAATCCTTGTTCACGACGAACACATACGGGCTGTAGTAATAGACCGCGGGGAAATCGAGCAACTCGGCGCGCGGCTTGGTCGGCGTAACGGAAAGCACGGACAGATCCCAGCGGCCGTGCCAGTGACCGCCGGTCATCAGACTGAATTGCGGCGTATCGAACGTGACTTTGACGCCGAGTCGACGCGCGATTTCTTTCGCGACGTCGATATCGAAGCCGTCGAATTCGTGCTTGTCGTTCAGGAACGCTTGCGGCGGCCACTTGCCGCTCGTCGCGACCATCATCGTGCCGTTCTTCATCACGCGATCGAGCGTGGCGCCCGCGTGAGCGCTGAAGGCGGTCAAGGCAATGCCGGCGCCGAGTGTGAAGCCGAGCAGGCGGGTCAGGATGGACTTAGCCATGGTGCGTGTCTCCGTTGTTTGTTTTACGTCGCACTTGCGTTCTTGTTCGCGGACCAGGCGCTTCCGGACTTCATCGCGACGGGTCCACGTTGGCGCGATCGATATTAAGTCGCCACAGAATCCCCTGCTATTGACAATTCGGCACCACCTGATTCCGAAAGCGCATCAAGTCGGGGCCCACGCGAAGCCTGTGCGCAACGCCACGCGGTGCGGGCCGGGCACGTCGCCTGCTACCGATCTTCGACGCACGTATGCGGGTTTCCGACAGGCAACCAGGGAGATCGATAATGAAAGCGAAGAAGATCACATGCACGATCATGTGTGCGGCCACGCTCGCCGCAATATGCGCGGCGCCGGGCGCATGGGCGCAGGTCGCGGGACTGCAGCCGCTCGGCGGCACCACCGAGCAGACCAATGCGCTGCTCAAGGGCTGGAGCGTGCGGCGCGCGCTCGTCGACGAGCCGGTCTACAACGATCTGAACGACAAGATCGGCAGCATCTATGACGTGATCATCGCGCCGGATCGCAAGGCGAGCTACGCGGTGGTGCAGGTGGGCGGCTTCCTCGGCATGGGCAAGCACTACGTCGCGATTCCGGTCGATCACTTCCAGATTCGCGACGGCAATCTGTTCCTAGCGGGTGCCACCAAGGAGGCGCTGAAGTCGGTGCCGGAGTTCGAGTACAACAAGCTCGAGAAGGCGACGAAGCCGCGCAAGGTGTCGGCGGAATAATGCGGTAATTCGACGAGGCGACGGCGGGCAGCGCGATAGCGCGGCCGCCTCAACGCTTCGTGGCCGTCACCAGTTGCAGCGGCGTCTCGATCACCTTCGACAACTCGCGCTGCTTGCGCTGCTCGGTCACCGCCTTCAGTGCGAAGTCGATGCCGAACACGGCCTGGCGATCGGCGAACTGGTTCATCGTCGCGACCACGCTGCCGTCGGCGAGCAGCGGCTTGATCGCATCGATCGCGTTGTAGCCGGTGACGTAGACGCCGCCCCCACGACCCGCGTCGCGAATCGCGTCGACCGCGCCCATCGCCATGTTGTCGTTGCCGCATAGCAGCGCGCGCAGCTGCGAATGCTCGGCGAGCATTTTCGTGGCCACGTCGCGGCCCTTGCCGTACTCCCAGTTGCCCGACTCGACCGCGACGACCTGCACGCTCGCGGCATCCATCGCGTCGCGGCTGCCGGCCGTGCGCTGCTGCGCATTGCTGCTCGCCGAGACGCCTTCGATGATGCCGACCTGATCGCCGGGCTTTAGCCACTTCGCCAGATAATCGCCGACCTGCTTCGCGCCGTTGCGATTGTTCGGCCCGACGAACGGCACCGAGATGCCGGCGGCCTCTTGCGCGGCGTCGTCGAGCGGGTTGTCGATCGTGATCGTGATGATGCCGGCCTTGATCGCGCGCGCGACCGCCGGGATCAGCGCCTTCGAGTCGGTCGGCGCGATCACGATCGCGTTCATCTTCGCCCTGATCATCTCGTCGACCATGCGGATCTGCGCGGCGGTGTCGGTCTGTTTGGCCGTGCCGCGAATCGTCAGGCTGAATTGCGACGAGAAGTGGTCCTGGTAATTGCGCGCGGCGTTGACCATCGAGACCGTGAACGGGTCCGACATCGATTTGACCACGAGCGCGATCTTCGGCTTCGTGCCGGGCAGCACTTCGGCGCGGGCCTGGTCCGCGAACAGCGCGACGCGGGTAAGGCCGGTTGCGGCCAGCGCGCCCGCGAGCAGCACGCGGCGGCGCATGTTCTGCGTCATGGCGAGACTCCTTCGCGGAGGGGCCGGTCGCGGAGATGCCCATCGATCGACGCGACGCTGACGGCGATTTCGTCGAACAGCGGACGGCTGTCGATGTCATCGCTCAGACAACGCGTCTTCAATGCGGCGAGCTGCGCGGCGACGTCGGGTTGCGCGTCGAGTCCGGCGGGTGCATCACAACGCTCGAGCAACTCTTCGAGCAGACAGCCATAGGCCCTCACTTCGAGCCGCTGCAACGCGATGCCGAGTTCGCGATCGCCGGCATCGTAAAACGACGCCGCGCCGAAATCGCCGAGCAGCGCGCGCCCCGCGCCGCCGTGCAGGATATTGTGCGCGTACAGATCGCCATGCATCACGCCGCGCCGATGCAGATGACTCGCGACGTTCGCGATGCCGCTCGCGATACCGAGCACCGTCGCAAGGTCGAAGCGCAAGTCGTCGCGATAGATGTCGCGCGTGCACGATGCGAGGCTCGGCGGACCGGCGAGATTGGCGAAGCGCGGATCGATCAATCCCATCACCAGGCCATGCGTGTCCGACGGATGCCCGGTCACCTTGCCGAGCACGGGGATCAGGTTCGCGTGCTCGCCGCCGCGAATGCAAGCGGCCATTTCGCAGTCGGGCAACCCGTCGCTCGTCACCGCGCCCTTGAACAGTTTGACGGCGACCTCGCGCGGCGCGGGCTCGGTGTCCGCGTGCAGCGTCGCGCGATGGATGACACCCGATGCGCCCTCGCCCAACCGCTGCTCGAGCCGCAACGCATCCCAGCGAATCCCGCTGATCGGTGTATCGACGAGCGCCGCCTGTTCGAGCGCCGCGTTGAACGGATTGCCCGCATAGGCGAGCCACGCAAGCCGCGGCAGACGCAGCAGCCACGCTGGCAATGCGTCGAAACGATTGGCCGCGAGCCGCAGCAATTCGAGCCGCGTGCATGCGGCCATTTCCTGGGGCAGCGCACGTAGCCGGTTGCCGGCGAGCATCAGCTTCTGCAGTTGCGTGCAGCGGCCGAGTTCCGCGGGCAAGCGTTCGATGTCGTTGTCGGTCAGTATCAGCCAACGCAGCAGCGGCGGCAGCGCGCTTGCCGGCACCTCGCGGATGCGATTCGCCTTGAAGCCGACCATGCTCAGCTGCGCGCATTCGCCGAGCACACCGGGCAGTTCGGTGAACGGGTTGTTGGACGCGAACAGAATGCGCAGTTTGCTCAGACGAGGCAGATCGTCGGGCAGCGTCGTCAGCGCGTTGTTCGACAGGTCAAGCACTTCGAGCGTATCGGCGAGATCGAAAATCTCGCGCGGAAATTCGCTCAGGCCGCACCCGAGTTTGAGTTCGCGCGCACCGGCCAGTTGCCCGGCCCGCAGTTGTTCAAGCGTCGTGGTCATAGTCATGGGAAAGAAGATCGGGTAGCGCCCGCAGCGCGCCGTACCGCAGCTACCGATTTTACTGAGTCGAAGGTCATCGTGGGTTTCTCTGCGGTACAGTGACGTGATCGCCGCGAGGGTCACGAAGGTCGCGGCCATGTCGAATGCGAATGAGACAGCAACATCTGGAGAGCGTTCAGGCGACGCCCGCGACACATTATTGAACAACGGCGCAGCCTTCATGCCGCTTTCCGCGTCCGGTCGTTCAAGCGCCTCCGCCTCGCGAACCCTGCGCCTCCACCCTGTCAGGAGCCTGAGAAAGTGACGTACGCATACAAATTGATCGATTCGCCGGTCGGCCAGTTGAAGCTCGTGGCGAGAGACGAACGCCTTGCCGCGATTCTGTGGGAGCACGACAAGCCGAACCGAGTGCGGCTTGGCGAGATGAGCGAAGCGAACGAGCTGCCTGTGCTCGTCGAAACCGCGCGGCAATTGCGCGAGTACTTCGCGGGTACGCGGCAGGCCTTCGATCTGCCGCTCGACTTTCAGGGCACCGAGTTCCAGAAGCAGGTCTGGCACGCTCTGCTGACCATCCCGTTCGGTCAGACGCGCAGCTACTCGGAGATCGCGCAGCAGATCGGCAACCTCAACGCGGTGCGCGCGGTGGGCGCGGCAAATGGCCGGAATCCGATTTCGATCGTCGCGCCGTGTCATCGCGTGATTGGCGCGTCGGGCGAGCTGACGGGATTCGCCGGCGGCCTCGCGAACAAGATGCTGCTGCTCTCGCTGGAGGCCGGACAGACATCGCTCGAAGCAGCCGCAAATGACGCGCAACGGCTCGCACCGCAGCGAGAAGCGACGCCAGCGACGCCAGCGACGCAAGCGACGCAAGCGACGCAATCGATTAAGAACGACATGCCCGCGAAACCAGCGCACCATCCGCCGAGTCGGGGAACGCAGGGCTCGCTCTTCGGCGGTTGAAGCAACGCACACCCAGCACAACGCGCCACTCATCGGCCGTAATCGCCGATGCTTCGTCCGCGATCAACGCCATCGGCCGCGCATGCAACACCTATCCTTAAGATGCCCTTTGGGGTATCGAACAGGAGGCTCACATGCGCATGCTTCTCAACATACAAATACCGAACGAACCCTTCAACACGCTGGTGCGCGAAGGCCGCATCGGCGAGCTGATGCAAAAGATCCTCGAGGACATGAAGCCGGAAGCCATCTACTTCACCGAGCAGCAGGGCAAGCGCGGCGCGGTGGCGGTCGTCGACATCGCGGATCCGTCGGCGATTCCGGCCCTTGCCGAACCGTGGTTCCTGAAGCTCGACGCCGACTGCGAACTGCGCATCGCGATGCTGCCCGAGGATCTGATGAAAGCAGGGCTCGACGCGCTCGGCGACAAGTGGAAGTAGCGCGGCCCTCAGGAATGTCCGGCCGATAGCTGCAGCAGCATCGAAGCCGCGGCCGTCGCCGCGACCTGGCAGCCGAGCACGATATGCTCCTCGGCCGTGTCCTCGATGAAGTCGTGACTCACGCCGCCGATGCTCGGCACGAACATCATGCAGGCCGGCATGCAACGCGCGATCACCTGCGCGTCGTGCGCGGCGCCGCTCGGCATGCGCAGCCACTGGCCCGGCGCGATCGCTTCGGCGGCTCGCGCGATGTGTTCCGCGAGCGCCGCGTCCATGCTGACAGGTTCGATCGGCTCGTCGATCGTCTGCAATTCGACGCTCACCGCGTGGTGCGCGTTGAAGTCGCGCAACAGTTCCGCGAGCGCATGTTCCATTGCCTGAAACCGTGCCGGGTTCGCGTCGCGGTATTGCAGGTACATGTCGGCCGCGCCGGGCACGACGCTCATCGAGCCCGGATCGAGATCGATGCGGCCCACGGTCCAGACGGTATCAGCGTCGGCCAGTTGCGTGAACGCGTCGTTCATCCGCGCGATGAACGCGACCAGCGCCGCGCCCGCGTCGCGGCGGATCGCCATTGGCGTCGTGCCCGCGTGGTTGCGCTGCCCCGTGAAGCGCAGCCGCGCTTCACGCAGCCCGACGATCGTCGTGACGACGCCGATCGCTTTGCCGATCGCTTCGAGCCGTCCGCCCTGCTCGATGTGCGGCTCCAGATACGCGACCTGGCGCCCTGCCTCGAAACGCGCACGCGGCCGGCCCGCGAGTCCCGCTGCCTCGAGTACGTCCACGAGGCGTTCGCCCTGGCGGTTCGTCGCGCCGCGAATCGATTCGTCGACCGCCTCACCGACAAAGCTGCGGCTGCCGAGCAGGCCCGAGAACGTGCCCTCTTCGTCGATCCACGACGCGACGTCGACGGCGAGGTGCCGCGTCGCGTCGTTCTCCGCTAGCGCGCGGGCGATTTCGAGCCCGTACATCACGCCCATCGCGCCATCGAGCCAGCCGCCGGTCGGCTGCGTGTCCGTGTGCGAACCGATCACGAGCGCGGGACCACGATTGCGCGAGCGCCCGAACACGGTACCCACGCCGTCGATGCGCGCGTCGAGCCCCGCCTCCGTCATCCTGCCGACCAGCCATTCGCGCGCCGCCAGATCGACCGGCGACAACGCGAGCCGGACTACGCCGGGACCGGCCGCGTCTGGGCCGACCGCGCCAAAACTGCGCAGATGTTTGAGGTCGGCCATCAGCCGGTCCGGATCGATCTTCACCACGTTGTCATCTCCATGAATTGATTGCGGATGCCGCCGCGCGAAAATCGCCCGGCGACATATCGTAGGCACGCCTGAACGCCCGATTGAAATCCGACGCGCTGTTGAAGCCGCAGCCGTACGCGACCTCGATCACCGGCCTGCGCGGGTGGCGATGCAATTCGTCGGCGGCTTCGCGCAGGCGCCGGTTGCGGATATACGCGAGGAGCCCGCCTTCCGGCTCGAACAACCGATACAGCGTGGGCCGCGACAGCTGCGACACGGCCAGCACGCTGTCGACCGACAGTTCGGGTTGGCCGAGATTCGCGTCGATATAGCGGCGCGCCGCCGCGAACATCGCGGTACGTGCCACCGCGCGCGCACTGCCGGTCAGGCCCGTCTCCTTGCCGAATGCCGCCGCCATCAACAGCGCGCAGGTGTGTAGCGCTTCCTGAGCCGCGGACGCGTCCATCGTGGGCAGCGTGCGGCATAGCTCGGCCAGATGCGCGGGAATCAACCGCGCAAGCGGCGTTTGATATTCGATCACACGGCCATGAATCGACTCCGCTTCCGGCAGCACCGGATCGATCAGATGGCGCGGCAGGAACAGCGCGACCAGCCGGCACGGACCGCGCGTCATCCGCATCGGCTGATTCATGTCCAGTGCGAGGATGCTCGGCCGCGTTTGCAGCGCAACGCGCTTCGGATGGAGGCCCGTGGTCGTTTCGAAGGTCCCTTCGAGCGCCACATGAAACACGATCTGGCGCACGTTGTCGGTCGAAATGCGCGCGACCGAGCGCGTTTGCGAGACCGGATCGGTGCGGCAATCCGTGAAGGCCATCCCGCCGGCGCGATAGGTGTCGATGCTGCCGCGAAAGCCGTCGGCGAGTTGCCGGCGCGAAATCGGCACGTCCAGAAAGTGGCTGACGCGCTCGCGCCACACCGGCAACTGCGCGCGCGGCACAGTGCGGAAGGTGTCGAAGTGGCTGTAGTCGAAAGCCGCGGGCATGGCTGCGGCCGCGGTTGCGGTGCGGTTGGCTGCCGGATCGGTCGTCAAGGTCTCCCCGCCGGTTTGGTCGTGTGCGCCTGCATGATAGCCGTGGCTGGCGAAAACGTCATGAGCCCGTGCTGGCGCGTCAGTGCCGCGGTCGTGAAATCTCGCGATATGCCGAAGATCCAGACGCTTCTTCACGAGCCATGCCTGACAGGCATGCACCCGAGCCTACAAAGGCTTTTTCCATTGCGCAAGGCCTCACTGCATTACGAACGCGGCGACCAAAGGCGCGGTCGATACGCTCGTCAGGCACTTCGCGGCAGCGCTCGGCGAGCGCGGCATTCGCGTCAATGCGGTCGCACAGGGCGTCGTCGAGACCGATATGTCGAGCTTCACGAAGACCACCGCGGGACGCGAACTGACGTTGAGCATGCAGGCGTTGAAGCGCGTCGCGCAACCGGACGATATCGCCGGGGCGGCGGCCTTCCTGGCTTCGGACGCGGCGCGCTGGATCACCGGCGAGACGCTGCACGTCGATGGCGGTTCGAAGCTGTGAGTCCAGAACCCGTCGCATAGGAAAACGGCCGCGCTGCAAAACAGCGCGGCCGTATCAACAGAGCGCCACGAGCGCGGGCACGCTGACGAAGCGGAGGAGCCGTCCGCTTTTACCACTCACCAGCTCATTTCCACAGCGTGCGGCCAAAGAACGTCAGCGTACGATCCCACGCCTGTTGCGCCCAGACCGGATCGTATTGCGTCTTCGCGATGCGGCCCGGCCCAACCGCCGTTTCATTCGCGAACGCATGATGCGCCAGATAGCGATGAAACTCGACGTCGACCTTTGCGTCGGTCAGTTTCTTTTCGAGCGTGTCGACGGTGTCGGCGGCGAAGAACTCGTCTTGCAGACCCCAGTGGCCCAACACCGGCACCTTGATCTTCGACGCGTCGATATAGTCGAGCGGCGGGAAGCCATACCAGACGACGCCGGCCGCCGCTTCGGGCACGTTGCACAGCGCGAGGAACGTCAGCGCACCGCCCATGCAATAACCGGTCACGCCGACCTTCGCCGCGTGCTGCTGCAGATACTGAACCGCGCCGCGCACGTCCTGCGTCGCGGCGTCGCCGAAATCGAGGCCGCTCATCAAGTGGTGCGCCTCATCCTGTTCGACCGTCGACTTGCCGCGATACAGATCGGGCACGAGCGCGAAGTAGCCGGCTTTCGCGAGGCGATCGGCGACGCCGCGAATCTGGTCGTTCAAGCCCCACCATTCCTGGATCACGACGACCGCCGGCGCGCCCGCGGTTTTTTCAGGCTTCGCGAGATAGCCCTGTAGCTGCTTGCCGTCGGGACGGTTGAACGTGATCATCGAACCTGCGTGTTGGGTCATCGGTCGCTCCTCGAGTAGACGAAACCGCTAGCATAGCGCCACTACCCCTCTTCTGTTCTATCGCAATCGTGTCAGCGCGCGAGCGTGCTCCCGCTGAATCTGCGCGTTATGTGAATCCAACAATATGAGGATAAAGATAAGCATAAATTCATTAGTTAATTCGCCGTCGCGTGGTTCCACAAAGTCGATTGTCGACGTTATACTCCACGCCATGCTTTTTGCATCAACGGCGCTTCCTGCTGAAAGCTACCGGTAAAGTGCGACGCAGGTCGAAGCGCGCGTCGCGGCGGCCCGAAATCCCGTACCGGCGTTGCTTTGCGGGCGCATGTCTCTCAGGTTCTGGCAATTCATCCTCGGACGCCAGAATCTTTAGGCCGACACATTGTGTCGGCTTTTTTTATTCGTGATGCTTTTGCAATTCCGACTGGCGTGACCTTCTCGCCAATTCGCATCCGCATTGAAAGCGCATTCATCGTCTACCAATAATTATGCCCACGTGACACATGATTTCATGCACGCATTTAAGTGCTTTTATCCAATTAGTGGGTTAGCTCGAATCAAAGCTTGACGTATTGCGATGTGTGCTAGAACCGCTCTATCACACCCAATTGCACACCCGCCACCGGTGCGCCCGGATAGGCGACCGGCAACCCGGTCACGTTGACGCCACGCAGCGTGAAGCTCGAGTCGTCGTGATTCGCGAGATACGCGGCGCTGAAGTACAGCAGCAGCGTGGGCGACATGCTGTATTCGAATGCCGCGCTGAATTGATCCGCGTTGCCGCCGGGCGTCGTGTAGTCGCGCACGTGCGCATAGCCGAGCGAGGCGCCATCGCCATTGAAAAAGGACAGCCACACGCGCAGCTTGCCGAACGCGTAGTTCGCGCCGCCGAGATTCGCGCGCAGTGCGCCGGAGCCGTGCGTCTGCTGGCGCCCGTATAGCAGATGCACCTGGTCGAACCGATAGGACGCGGTCACGAAGTAACCGTCGATGCCATTGCCGTCGGCCTCGGACGGATCGCGCATCGCCATCATCAGGGTGGCGCTGAAGCCGGCGATGCGCGGCGACAGATACGCGACCGCGTTGTTCGCATACGGCGTGATCTTCGACAGGTTGTTGAGCCCCGAGGCGATCGTGCCGGCGCCGAACGCGTCGAGATCGCCCTTGAACGGGATATAGATCGGTGAATACTGACGGCCGAAGCGCAGTTCACCCCAGTCGCCGCTCGCGCCGATCCATGCCTGGCGATTGAAAATCGAGCCGGGCACCTGCAGGCTGCCGTCGGTCGAACTGAAGCCGTTTTCGAGCGTGAACACGATCGCGTTGCCGCCCCCGAGCGGCTCCGCGCCGTGCAGCCCGACGCGCGAGCCGCGATACGCGCCGGAGTCCATGCGCGCGACCCAGCCCGAACCGGGGTTGGTGATTTCGACGCTCGTATCGATCAGACCGTAGAGCGAGACGAAGCCGGTGGTGACTGGCATGACGGGGGCGCTGCCGCTATCGATGTCGATGGCCGCGGCCGCGCCGTGCGCATAGAGCAGCAGCGCGCCGCCCACCCACGCGGCTCTGACGCCGACGCCGATCGCCGCGCGCCTGCATCTGCGGGCCGTCAAGGCTTCGCGGACCGTGTTCAGCAAGCAAGCCGGGGCGTGGCGCAGGATCTGATCCTCCTCGAACACATCGATCGGATATTGCGCGAGCGAACTTACCACGTTCGGGCGAGCCCGTGCGGGCCGGGCAGTACGCTGGCGCACATCGAAACGAGGCAGACGGGCGTTAGCGTCCGCGACTGGACAATGGGCAGCGCACGACTCACCGGAGCCCGTGCGCGGCACTGTCCCCCGTAGCTCGGCATTGATTTACCCACGCCCTGTGGTTTTTCGCGCAACGAACAGTTTTGCCTAGGGAAAACCCGTATAATCGTCAAGACGTCAGACAACTTGCGTAAAATTGCCGGGTTCCTGACCGCGATCCGCCGTGCAGCGTCCACCCTGAACCGCCTTCCGCCCGATCCGTGAATTCCACCGCCCCCGTCAGTTCCGCCGCTCCCGCCCTGCCATTTCGCCACGCGCTCTACGCGATGCTCGGCATCGGGCTCGTCAATATGCTGGTCGCGCTCGACCAGACCGTCGTCAGCACCGCGCTGCCGTCGATCGTCGCCGAGCTGCACGGCTTCGAATATTTCGCGTGGATCGCGAGCGCGTACCTGCTCGCGTCGGTCGTCACGGTGCCGGTGTTCGGGCGGCTCGGCGACTACTTCGGCCGCAAGCGCTTCGTGATCGCCGCGGTGATCACGTTCACGGTCGCGTCGGTGTTGTGCGGCCTCGCCAACAGCATGCTGTTTCTCGCGATCGCGCGCGGACTGCAAGGCGTCGGCGGCGGCATGATGGTCGGCACCGCGTTCGCGTCGATCCCCGATCTGTTCCCCGACCCGCGCACCCGCGTGCGCTGGCAGGTCGTGCTGGCCGCGACCTACGGCATCGGCACGGCGACGGGCCCGTCGCTCGGCGGCTGGATGAGTGAGCACCTCGGCTGGCGCTCGACGTTTCTCATCAATCTGCCGGTCGGCGCGGCGGCGCTCTATTTCGTCTGGATGCATCTGCCCAACTTCCGGCGGCCGCACGAGGGCGAGGTCAAGATCGACTGGCTCGGCGCGGGGCTGGTCGCGGCCGTGCTCGGCGGCTTGCAGGCATTCATCGAAGCGGTGCCGAAAAATGGCCTCACGGTGGGCAACCTCGTCCTCGGCGCGTGCGTGATCGCCGGCGCGGTCGCGCTCTACATGTGCGAAAAGCGCGCCACGCATCCGATCATTCCGCTCGATCTGTTCAAGGACGCGCAGCTCGTCACGCTCTTCACGCTCGGCATGCTGTCCGGCTTCGTGATGTTCTCGCTGATCTTCTTCGCGCCGTTGCTGCTGCAAGGCGGCTTCGGTCTGTCGCCGCAGCAGGCCGGCCTGCTCGCAACGCCGATCGCCGCGTGCATTGCGATCGGCAGTGTGCTGAACACGCGCATCGTGATTCACATGAGGAAGCCGACGCGCATTCTGACGATCGGTTTCGGGCTGCTGATGTTCGCGTCGATCGCGCTCGCGTTCGCGAATCCGGACACGCCGCGGCTGCGCATCGTGCTGCCGATGGGCGCGGTCGGCATCGGCCTCGGTTTCATCCTGAACAATCTGAACGTGTTCGGCCAGGAGATCGCCGGACGCGAGCGCTTCGGCATCACGACCGCGCTATTGCAGTCGACGCGCATGGTCGGCGGCATGCTCGGCACCAGCATCGTCGCGACCGTCGTGCAGCATCACTATCGCAACGTCGTCACGCGCACGATGAGCGTGCTCGGCGAGCCGGCCGCATCGCAATGGCGGCCGCGGTTCGTCGATCTGCGCATCCTGATCGACGATGCTTCGCGCGCGCAGCTGATCGCGGATATGAAGACCTCGGGGCTCGATACGCTCGCGCTGATCGATAGCGCACGCGACGCGCTCGTGCAGTCGATTCATATCGGGGTGTGGTTGACGGCGGTGGCATCGCTCGCAGCCGCGCTTCTCGTGCAGCGGATTTCGCACGTGGTGTTTCGCAAAAGCTGAGTGTTCGAATCACGGCGCGAATAAAAAAAGCTCCCCGATCCGAATGAAAGAACGGGGAGCAAATGGGTTGGACGAAGAGACCCGACGCCGTCACATCAGGCTCTCAATCGCATCCCAAGGATGACGGACGTGATTGGGCCGCTTACTGAATGGTGGCTTTCGCTTTGAGATTCTTCACCATTCGGTCGACGAGTTCCGCTTGTGCCTGCTGGTACAGCATCGGCTTCATGTCTTCGAACGAGGGGACCTGCAATGGGCGGGTGTCATCGACCTCGATGACATGAAAACCGTATCCGGTCTTGACCGGGGTCCGCGTGTATTCGCCCTTGTGCAGATGCGAAACAGCGTCAGCGAACGGTTTGACCACCTTGCTGGAAGTGATCCAGCCCAGATCTCCGCCGTTGTATCGAGTGTCGGCATCGATCGATTCCTTTGCGAGGTCGCCGAACGACGCGCCCTTATTGAGCTTCGCAATGATGTCTTTGGCCTGACCCTCGTCCTTCACGAGAATATGGCGGACTTTATATTCCGTGCTGCCGCCTTTCGCTTTCATGTCGTTGTACATCGCCCTCAATTGATCGTCGCTGACAGGGTTCTTTTTCAGAAAGTCCTGCATGTACGCCCTGACGATCTCGACTTCCCACGTCGCCTGCGCCTGCACGAGAATCTTTTGCCGCGCGGCCTCGGCACGTGCCGCGACCTCCGGGTTCCGGTCGAAGCCGGTTTTCTCCGCCTGCTGGAGCAGAACTTCGCGCCGGATCAGTTCGTCGCGGACATGGTCCGTCAATTGAGGTGAATCGGGAAAACCTTGCGCATGCGCCTGTCCGATATACAAATCGGCGTCTGCCTGAGAAACTGCTTTGCCGTTGACCGTGACGAACGGCTTCTCGGTCGCGCTCGTCGCCAGGGAGAGCGTCGCACCGAGCACAAGTGCCAACATCCGTCGTGATAGTACTTTCATTGAGCGGACCACTTTCGTTGGTTCGAGAACTTCGGCGAACGATCGCCAAAGTTCCAGGTGTGTGTAACGCCAGGTCTGATCAGGAATCGGAACTGATCAGACGCCGGCGCTTGATGCGACTTTATTTGGTAATGGTGCCCGCAAGAGTCAGACTGCGCGACGAGTTCCCGACGTACACCGAGTAGGAACCGGTCGGAGTCGTCCACTGCTGCGAGTCCTTATTCCAGGTGCTGAGCGGATGATTCGGCGCGGCAGGATCGATCGTGATCGACACCGTCTGCGTTGCGCCTGCATTCAGACTCACCTTCTGGAATCCCACCAGACGCTTGGGCGGCTCTGCCGCCGAGGTCGGCAGCGCGATGTACACCTGCGGTACTTCGGCGCCCGCCACGGAACCCGTGTTTTTCACGACCGCGCTAACCGTGTAAGTGCCGTTTGCTCCGGTACTGACGGTCGGGTTGGTAATCGTGAAGGTCGTGTACGAAAGTCCATAACCGAACGGGAATGCCGGCGTTTTACCCATTGCGTCATACCAGCGGTAGCCGACGTTCAGCGCTTCGGAGTAGGTCACCGTCGCGCTTCCGTTGATCGACACGCCCGGGTACTGGTAAGGCGTAATCGAGTCCATGAAGCCCTGGCCGACCTGCGGGAACGTCACAGGCAGTTTGCCCGACGGATTCGCCACGCCCCACAGCAGATCCGCCACGATGTGCCCATCTTCCTCTCCGGGGAACCAGGTCTCGAGAATCGCGCTCGCGGCGGATGTCCCGCCCGTGAGGATCGAAGGATCGAGCGCTTCGGCGGCACTGTCCTTCAGAACGAGCACGGTGTTGCTGTTTGCCGCGACGATGGTTTGCAGCAACGCAAGCGTGTTGCTGTTTTTAGCGGTACTCGAGGTCGTGAGGGAACTCGACTTCGGCGAATACCAGTCGAGCGTGTTGAGGTATTTGCCGGTGTCGAGCGTCAGGCCCGTCGAGTCCGTAAAGGTCGCCTGGTCGGCACCTTCTTCCGACATGGAGCCGGCCATGAAGATCACGGCGTCGGCGCCGGTCGCCGCTGTCTGGACCTCGGAGATCGTTGCGGCCGCGCCGTCGATCGTGCCGGTCGAATTGTTATCGTCGACGAGCGCCAGATGAACCTGAACGCCGGTATTGCCGAGATTGGCAAGCGTATCCTTGATGCCCTGCACCGGCGTCACGGTGTACAACGCGACGACGTCGGAGCTGCCGCCTCCGGAACCCATTGGGTGACCGACGGAGCTGCCGCCAGCAACAGCTTGCTGCGCATAGACCTGGGTCGTCTTGCCGACCACGAGGACGTTTCGAACCGTCTTCTTCAGCGGCAAGGTGCCGTTGTTCTGCAGCAGCACGGCCGACTGCTCGCCAATCTGCTTCGCAACCGTACCGCCGGCCGTTGCGTTGATGGCGGTCTGAGCAATGGGCCGATCGAAGATACCCGCGCGGAACATCTGCGTATATCGGCGCAGCAGTGCGTTGTCGATATCCGAGGTCTGAATCTGCCCCGCTGCCAAGGCCGCATTCAGATTTGCCGGCGACCAGTTCTGCGGCAGCGGCATCTCGTTGTCCATGCCTGCCAGCATCGTCGGCGCGGTGCTATGCGCCGCAAAGAAGTCCGACTGCACGTAGCCCTTGAAGCCCCATTGTCCGCGCAGGACATCGGACAGGATGTGCTTCTGCTCGCACATCGAAAAGCCGTTCACCGAGTTGTACGAACACATCACGGCGCCGACGTTGCCTGCCTTCACCGCCATCTCGAACGGCAGCATATAGAGTTCGTGCAACGTTTGATCGTCCACGCTCTCCTGAATCGTCATCCGATTCGTTTCCTGTTCATTCGCCACCAGGTGCTTGGCCATCGCGATCATGCCGTGGGCTTGCACGGCCTGGATTTCAGCGACACCCATCGTGCCGGTGAGATAGGGGTCTTCGCCCATGTACTCGAAGTTGCGTCCGCCCACCGGCAATCTTGCGAGGTTCATGCCCGGCGCTTCGAACACGTGCAGAGCGAGATTGTTTCCTTCGACACCGACCACGTTGCCGAACTGGGTTGCCACGGAAGGATCGAACGAGGCTGCCATCGCGATGGCTGAGGGCAGCGCAGTCGCCTTGGCGGAACTGGAATCCGTATAGGCGGCAAAGCCCGATACGGACGGAGAAACGCAGTCGTTCTGGCCGATACCCACCGGCCCATTGGTGATCCGCAGTGTCGGAATAGCGTACTTCGACAGGCCGAGAATGTGCCGCGCACCGTAGCACTGCGGCAACTCGGGCAGGATGCCGGGATTTGAACCGGCCAATTGCTCTTCCTTATCGGCAAGCGCCATCGCAGGGACAAGCAATGCCGCGCGTGCTTCGGCAGACAGTGACGTGTTCATCCATGGCATCGCGGATGCCGAGGAGGTCGGAGTTGAAGCCGGCGTCGAAGCCGCCGTTGTGCTCGGACTATCACTGCCACCGCACGCCGCCAGAATGAATACGAAACTTGCGGCAGCGGCGGTTCTCCTCTGAGTGAATTTCACAGACATGTCTTTCCTCAATTGTTATATGCACAAACGCGAGCCGCGGATCGGTCGTTTTAATGTGAAGGACTGCGATTCAACCTGGTGCCAATGTTCCGGCTGCTGCTTTCCAGCCCTGATCCAAAGAGACATGCGGGCCTGACTGGAAGCTTGCCGTTCCCGACGGTCACGGTCTGCTTTCCAGTGAAGCCATCGTAATGTTTAAATTGTCATCAGACGACTAGGGTTTACGTCATGCCAATAAAAACAAAGACTTATGATTAAGCACGGACGTCTGATGAGTGTTTATCAAATTGACGAAACAAGTGGTGAAGCAAGGCGTGGCGGGCTTTCCAGAGGGCTCGGATAGGCGCAAGCGGCGAGTGTGAGCATTAAGTGGCGGCAAGAAGGCCGTCGACATCCGCGGCGTCGTTATCTTGCAGCGCGCAATGCAAAGGACAACAAAAAAAGCCTGGCGGGCTGCACCGTTCGTGCAGCCCGCCAGGCTTTTGATTGAGTTAAAGCGTTCTTAACGCACGAGACACGGACGCTTGTTGTCGAACTTCCAGTTCGGAATCAGATATTGCATGGCAACGCCGTCATCGCGCGCGCCGAGGCCGTGCTGCTGATACAGCGCATGTGCCTTCTCGAGCGCGTCCATATCGAGCTCGATGCCGAGGCCCGGCTTCTGCGGCACCTTGACCTTGCCGCCGACGATCTGCAGCGGATCTTGCGTCAGAAACTGTCCGTCCTGCCAGATCCAGTGCGTATCGATCGCGGTGATCTTGCCCGGCGCCGCGGCCGCGACGTGCGTGAACATCGCTAGCGAAACGTCGAAGTGGTTGTTCGAATGCGAGCCCCACGTGAGGCCCCAGTCGTTGCACATCTGCGCGACGCGCACCGAGCCCTGCATGGTCCAGAAGTGCGGATCGGCGAGCGGAATGTCGACCGATTGCAACTGGATGGCGTGACCCATCTGACGCCAGTCTGTCGCGATCATGTTGGTCGCCGTCGGCAGACCGGTCGCGCGGCGGAACTCGGCCATCACTTCGCGGCCCGAATAGCCGTTCTCCGCGCCGCACGGATCTTCCGCGTACGCGAGCACGTCGTGCTTGTCACGGCACAGGCGCACCGCTTCCGCGAGCGACCACGCGCCGTTCGGGTCGAGTGTCACGCGTGCTTCGGGGAAGCGCTCGGCCAGTGCCGTGACCGCTTCGATCTCGGCGTCGCCCGGCAGCACGCCGCCCTTCAGCTTGAAGTCGTTGAAGCCGTAGCGCGCCTGTGCCGCTTCGGCCAGACGAACGACCGTTTCCGGCGTCAAGGCGACTTCCGTGCGCACGCGCTCCCAGTCGTCACGTGCACCGGCGTTGTTCGCGTACGGCAGATCGGTCTTGTTGCGATCGCCGATATAGAACAGGTAGCCGAGCATTTCCACTTCGTCGCGCTGCTGCCCTTCGCCGAGCAGTGCGGCGACAGGCACGCCGAGATGCTGGCCGAGCAGGTCGAGCAGCGCGGCTTCGAGCGCGGTCACCGCGTGAATCGTGGTGCGCAGGTCGAAGGTCTGCAAGCCGCGGCCGCCCGCGTCGCGATCGGCGAACTGCGTGCGCACGCGGTTCAATATCGCCTGCAGATTGCCGATCGACTGACCGACCACGAACGGCCGCGCGTCGTCGATCGTCTTGCGGATGTTCTCACCGCCCGGCACTTCACCGACGCCGGTATGGCCCGCGCTATCGCGCAGGATCACGATGTTGCGGGTGAAGAACGGACCATGCGCGCCGCTCAGATTCATCAGCATGCTGTCGCGGCCGGCGACGGGCACGACGCGCAGTTCGGTGACGATCGGCGTGGCGTTCGATTCGGTAGGTTTCGTGGACATGGGAAAAGCACCTATTTGATGAAGTAAGCCGGCCGGCGGAAGCCGCCGCGCGCTGCGTGCGCGTTCGACCGGACCGGATGAAGACTCGAATACAGAAACGATGACGGCCGCATGCGTGCCGTCAGTGTAGTCAATGGGCGTTGCCGCGCAACGATTCGGGCAACGGCTCGCGATTGCCGGGCTTGTTACGCGTCAGGAAGCCGGCCGCCGCCGCGAGCAGCGACGCGACGCCGAGACCGTACAGGCCGCCCGTGATCGAGCCCGTGTGCTGCTGCAGATAGCCGAAGGTGGCCGGCGCGAAGAAGCCGCCGAGGTTGCCGAGCGAATTGATCAGCGCGAGCACGCCGGCGGCGACGCGCGCATCGAGGTAGCCCTGCGGGATCGGCCAGAACAGCGACGAGGCCGCCTTGAAGCCGATCGCCGAGAAGCAGATCGCGACGAACGAGAACACCGGGTTGCCCGACGTCGACGCGAACAGGCCGATCGCCGCGATGACGAGCGCGACCGCGAGCCAGCCCTGTTGATGACGCCATTTCGCCGACACGACCGCGAAGCCGTACATCGCGACCATCGCGATCAGCCACGGAATCGCGTTGAACATGCCGACCTGGAAGTCGGACAGGCCGCCCATCTTGCGAATGATCGTGGGCAGCCAGAACGTGGCCGCGTAGATCGTCAGCTGGATCGCGAAGTACAGGAAGCAGAACAGTGCGATCTGCGGGTCCTTCAGCAGCTTCATTGTCGGCAGATGCGCGCCGCCCTGCGCTTCGCGCGCAGCCTGTTCGGCCGCGATCGATTGTTCGAGCACGCGCTGCTCTTCGGTGGTGAGCCAGTGCGCGTCGCGGATGTGCGACTTCAACATCATCCAGCTGACCACGCACAGCACGATCGAAAACGCGCCTTCGATCAGGAACATCCACTGCCAGCCCTGCAGGCCGAGGCCGCGAATCGACAGCAGCGAACCGGTGATCGGACCGGACAGCACCGATGCGAGCGCCGAGCCGGACAGAAAGATCGCCATCGCCTTGCCGCGTTCTTTTTGCGGCAGCCACTGTGTGAAGTAAAAGACAACGCCGGGAAAGAAGCCCGCCTCGGCGACACCGAGCAGGAAGCGCAGCACATAAAACGACGTGTCGTTCCACACGAACGCCATCGCGCCCGCCACCAGCCCCCAGGTGCCCATGATGCGCGTGAGCCACGCGCGGGCACCGAACTTCTGCATCAGCACGTTCGACGGCACTTCGAACAGCGCGTAGCCGATAAAGAACAGTCCGCTGCCGAGTCCATACGCGGCCGCGCCGATGCCGAGATCGGTCTTCATGTGCGCGTTGACGAAGCCGATGTTCACGCGGTCGATATAGTTCGCGATGAACATGATCAGGAACAGCGGCAAAACGTTGCGCTTCACCTTCGCGACCGCCGATTCCAGCGGGTCCAGTGCACTAGTCAGAACTGATGTCAAGATTTGTCTCCCCTGTCGGCCGGGCGGCCGGGTTGGAACGCAGCGCGGCGCATCCGGTGGGTGCCGGATCGTGAAGTACGCCTGATACGTTGTCTGACGACAGTCTACCGCGTTATTTTGGTCAAATCCAGTTGGGTGTTTACCCTTTGACCCCCGGTTGACGCCCATGAAATAACGGAAGTTTCACGATTTCCGAACCTTGCCGACCAAGCCGGGGCACCACTCAAACTAAGACGTCCGATGTCTTAAATTGGCAAGCTGCCGGCAGCAGCCCATCCGTTTGGGCGAATGTCCGCCTCGACCCCGGTCCGCGGCGCGTCCACGGGCAAAAAATAGCCCGCGCCGATGCCGCCGAACGCGGCGGAATCGAGTACAGTCCTGTGCGATACTTTGCAGGACCAGTCAACCAGCCACAAAAATGAGCAGCCTAACTGAAAAGGTGGTGGCCACCCTTTCCGATGAAATTCGCCGCGGCGCGCTGAGGCCAGGCGACCGCATCCCCACCGAAGTCGCGATGATGAAGCAGTTGTCCGTGAGCCGCTCCGTGGTTCGCGAGGCGATTTCGCGTCTGCAGGCGGCGAGGATCGTCGAGACCCGCCACGGCATCGGCACCTTCGTGCTCGCGCCCGCCGCAGAAAAACCGATGCAGCTTCCCGCCGCCGATCTCACCAGCATGCTCGACGTGATGGCGATCATCGAGTTTCGGATCGACGTCGAAGCGGCCGCGGCCGCGCTCGCGGCATCGCGGCGCACCGAGCAGAACCTGAAGCAGATTCGCATCGCGCTCGATCGCTTCGAGTCGGAACTGGAGCGCGGCAGCACCGACACGCTCGCACACGACATCGAGTTCCATCTGCAGATCGCGCGCGCGAGCGGCAACCGCTATTTCTTCGACGTGCTGAGCCAGCTCGGCCGCTCGGTCAGCCCACGCACGCGGCTGGGTTCAGCCGAGATCGCGGAGCTCGACCATATCGAGGTGTTGCGCAGCGTGCTCGGCGAGCATCTGATGATCTATCGCGCCATCGAACGTCAGGACGCCGACGACGCGCGCGCCGCAATGCGCATGCATCTGAGCAACAGCCGCGAGCGACTGCGCCGCGCGCATGAATTGACGAAAGTAGGCGTGTGATCGCACGCGGGGCGGAGCGGCCGCCCCGCAACCCGACAAGCCACCAGCGATACCCTCACTGCCCCACGTCGAGGTCCATCAACGCCGAGCTCAGCGATTTGCCATGCGCATCGAGCGCGAGCGAACGCGTAACACCGCCGCCGAGCGCATCGCCGAGCACGAAGTTGAATGCGGCGATGCCCGGCAACTCATGACGCACCACGTCACCGCGCACCACGTCGCGCAGATGCGCCTTGACGCGCTCGGGCGTCAGCACATCGCGCAGTCGCTCGTAATGGCGTGCGTCGTAGCAGATCACCGAGATATTGAGCGTATTGCCCTTGTCGCCGGTGCGCGAATGAGCCAGTTCACGTAGTTTCATCTCAAGCCTCCACCAGCGAGAAAGCCGGCATCGCATGCTCGCGCGGCAGCAGCACCGATTGCACCGCGACCACCTCGCGTGCCGCCTTCGTCACGCCGCCTCCGCCCGCCGGTCCGTTCGTGTACAGCGTCTCGACCTCGTTGCCGATGCGCACCGCCTCCGCGAGCGACGCCGTGCGCCCCGCCACGCGCGCGCGCACTTCGTACGGCTCGCCATGACCGGCCGCCACCGTATCGCCATGCAGCGCGTTCACCCCGATCAGATCGACGCGCAGCTCGCGCGTCTGTACGCCGGTAAGCGCGAGGCGTTCGCGCACGATCTCGAGCGCGAGCCGTGCCCGCGCGAGCGCGCCGGGTCCGCCGTACGAAATCTGCCCTTCGCCGATATAGCCATCGAAATACGCTACCGACACTTTGAGCGTCGCGGTGCGCTCCGTGCCGTTACCGCCGGTCACACGCACGCGGTCCGGCGCTTCCTGCTCGACGCGCACCTGCGAGAAATCAGCGACCACGTCGGGCTGCAGATAACGACGTGGATCGTGGATCTCATACAGCAACTGCTCCTTGCAGGTCGCCTCGGTCACGAGCCCGCCACTTTGCGCGAGCTTCGTGATCACCACCGAACCGTCCCGTGCCACTTCGGCGATCGGAAAGCCGAGCCGCGCGAGATTCGGCACGTCCTTGAAACCGGGGTCCGCGAAATAGCCGCCGGTGATCTGCCCTGCGCATTCGAGCAAATGGCCGATCACCGTCGCCTGGCCGAGCATCGGCCAGGCGTCCATGCGCCAGCCGAATTCGTGGATCAACGGCGCGACGAACAGCGACGGATCGGCGACGCGCCCGGTCAGCACGACCTGCGCGCCGGCCGCGAGCGCCTCGACGATGCCGCTCGCGCCGAGATACGCATTGGCCGAAATCAGCCGGTCCTCGTACGCGGCCACCGCCTCGCCCGATTCGACGAAATGGAAGTCGCCCGCGCGCACGACGTCGAGCACGTCGTCGCCGGTGACCGCGGCAATCTTCAGACCGCCGAGGCCTAGCTCGTGCGCGATCTGCGCAGTCCTGCGCGCCGCCGCGAGCGGATTGGCCGCGCCCATGTTCGACACGATACGCACGCCGTTGCGCGCCGCGGCGGGCAGCACCGCGCGCATGCGCGCTTCGAGCAGCGGGTCGTAGCCAAGCTCCGGGTCTTTACTGCGCGCCTGCTGTGCGATCGCGATCGTGCGTTCGGCGAGGCATTCGAACACGAGATAGTCGAGCTGGCCGTGCTCGGCAAGTTCGAGCGCGGGTTCGATGCGGTCGCCCGAGTAGCCCGCGCCCGCGCCGATGCGCACGACGCGTTCAGGTTCAGTGGCTGTCATGGTGCTTGCGTCCGTTCAATGAAGCTCACAGTGGAAAGATCCCGAGCACGACGCACGCGATCGTCATCACGACCGACGCGCCGAACAGCAGGGGAAACGTGAATCTTTGGTGATCGGCCAGATCGATACCGCACAGGCCGACCACGAGGAACGTCGCGGGCGTGAGCGGGCTGACCGGAAAACCGGTGGTCATCTGTCCGAGCAACGCGGCCTGGCCGACGTGTACCGCGGGCACGCCGAGCTGCCCCGCCACTTCCGCGATCACCGGCAGTACGCCGAAATAAAACGAATCGGGATCGAACAGCATGCTGAGCGGCATCGACAGCAGGCCGAGCACGATCGGAATATGGCTCGCCATCGCCGGCGGCACGAAACCGACCGCCGCCTGCGCCATCGCCTTCAGCATGCCGCTGCCCTGCATCACGCCGGTGAATACGCCGGCCGCGAGCAGGATGCCGGCCATCATCAGCGCGGCGCGCGCATGCGCATCGATCCGTTTGCGCTGCATGTCGACGTTCGGATAGTTGACCATCAACGCGATGCACAGGCCCACCATGAACATGATCGCCGGTGGGATCTTTTCGCCCATCACGACCATCGTGCCCAGCACGACGAGCGTCAACACGATGTTGAACCAGAAGTTTTGCGGACGGCGCAGCGCCTGCTCTTCCGGCGTCAGCTCGCGTTGGGGCATCGGCACCGAACCGCTCGCGGCGGTGAGGCCGAGGCGCTTTTCTTCGCGCCGCCCGAGCCAGTACGCCATCGAGAACACGAACACGAGGCCGATCGCCTGCACCGGTATCAGCGGGTTGAACAGCGCCGAGATCGGCAGATGCAGCGACGCCGACGCGCGAATCATCGGCCCGGTCCACGGCAGAAAGTTGATGCCGGCCGCCATCGATACCGCCGCGGCGAGCACGCGCCGGTCCATCTTCAGGCGGTCGTAGAGCGGCAGCATCGCGGGAATCGTGACGAGGAAGCAGACCGCGCCGGAGCCGTCGAGGTGGATCAGCAGCGCGAGCAGCGTGGTGCCCATCACGATGCGCGTGGGCCGCGTGCCGACCGCGCGCAGGATGCGCTCGATGATCGGGTCGAGCGTGCCGGCATCGGTGATCGTGCCGAAGTACAGGATCGCGAATACGAACATGCAGACGACGGGCGCGAGGCTCTTCAGACCGTCGACGACGAACTTGCTCGTCTGCAAGCCGAAGCCGCCGAGCAACGCTGCCGCGAGCGGCACGATGATCAGCGCGACGAGCGGCGACATGCGTTTCGAGAGGATCGCGCCGAGCAGCACGACGATGGTGGCCAGCCCCAGCAATGGCAGCATGAGCTTGTCTCCAGGTTGTTTTTTAGTGTGATCGAGCGTAAGTTCTGCGCAGCAATAAAACAATTGAAATGAATTGATTGCAGCAATCACAAACGATCATGGATCTGAATCTACGGGACATCCGCGCGTTCGTCGCGGTCGCGCAAACGGGCAGCTTCACGCGCGCGGCCGCGCGGCTGCATCTGTCGCAGCCGGCGTTGACGGTGCAGATTCGCCGGCTGGAGGAAACGGTCGGTTTGCGCCTGTTCGATCGCAACAGCCGCAACGTCGCGCTGACGCCGACCGGCCGCGAACTGCTGCCCGTGCTACAGAAATCGCTGCACGACATGGAGCACGTGCTGCTCGACGCACGCGCGCTCGGCGAAGGCGCGAGCGGCACGGTGCGCATCGCGTGTCTGCCGACCTTCGCGGCGAGCGTGCTGCCCGAGCTCGTGCAGGCGCTCAGAAAAGCCGTGCCGCGCGTCGGCTTCGAGGTGCGCGATGTCGTCGCGAGCATGGTCAACACGTTGGTGCGAAACGAGGATGTCGATATCGGGCTGACCGGTGGCGAGCTGAACGACAGCGCGCTCGAGGTGCTGCATGAGGGCATCGACCGGCTCGTCGCGGTGCTGCCGAAGCAGCACGCGCTCGCGCGGCGACGCCGCCCCGTCACGCTCGCCGATCTCGCCAACGAGCCGCTCGTGCTGACCGCGCAGGGCACCAGCGTGCGCGCGGTCGTCGACAGCGCATTCGCCGACGCGCAATGCGTGCCGCGCATCGCCTGCGAGCCGACGTACATGATGAGCGCCGTCGCGATGGCGCGCGCCGGGCTCGGCATCACGATCCTGCCCGCATCGGCGCGTGTATCGGCTCCGGTTGTCTGGACAAGCTTTTGCAGCTCAGGCGGCCAGCTTCATCAGCCTTTCCTGACGGGCTTCG
>NZ_SELS01000060.1 GCF_004197395.1 Paraburkholderia sp. UYCP14C
CGAAGCCCGTCAGGAAAGGCTGATGAAGCTGGCCGCCTGAGCTGCAAAAGCTTGTCCAGACAACCGGAGCCGATACAGGTCGACTTCGGGATGCGCGAGCGGGAAAGTATGCAGGCGCGACGCTAGCCAGCGACTCGCGAATGATGACAGCAGGCCGACGTTCAACGTCTTGCGTTCAGTGGAGAATGCGCGGACTTCGCTGGTGCCGAGCCGCAGCAGTTCAAAGGCCGCGTGGACTTTCGCATAGTACGCGCGGCCTTTCGCGGTGAGTTCGATGGCGCGAGTTTGGCGTTCGAAGAGCGCGATGCCCAGATCGGCTTCGAGTTTCTGGATCTGGTGGCTGACCGCGCTTTGCGTGACGAACAACTCTTGCGCCGCGCGGCTGAAACTGAAGTGCCGCGCGGCAGCTTCGAAAGCGCGCAGCGCAAGGAGAGGGGGTAAGGGGCGGGCGGTGCGCATCGAATCGGGCGATAACGGCGTGAGCGAAGTCTGCCGTTATACGCCTGAAGCGCCGCAAATAGAACCCTGACCGTCCAGCTTCATTCCTGCCACGCTTCTCCCTCCGGATACCAGTACCTGTCCAGCGTTCCTTCCAGCATTTCGATGCTGTACCCGGCCCCTTGCGGCGGCATATAGTGCCCGTTGCGAATCACCACGGGATCCACGAAATGCTCGTGCAGATGATCGACATATTCGAGCACGCGATTCTCGAGCGACGCCGACACGCAGATATAGTCGAACAGCGAAATATGCTGCACGTACTCGCACAAGCCGACACCGCCCGCATGCGGGCACACCGGCACACCGAACTTCGCGGCCATCAACAATACGATGATCACTTCGTTGAGCCCGCCGAGCCGGCAACTGTCGATCTGGCAGAAGTCGATCGCTTGCGCCTGCAGCAGTTGCTTGAACATCACGCGATTGTGGCAATGCTCGCCGGTTGCGACGCCGATCGAGCCAAGCCGCCGGCGAATCGCCGCATGACCGAGGATGTCGTCGGGACTCGTCGGCTCCTCGATCCACCACGGATCGAACTCGGCGAGGCGGCGCATGTTCGAGATCGCTTCATCGACGTCCCATACCTGGTTCGCGTCCATCATCAGCTTCAGGTTCTCGCCGATCTCTTCGCGCAGAATGCGCGCGCGCCGCACGTCTTCTTCCAGATCGCCGCCGACCTTCTGCTTGAAATGCGTCCATCCCTGCGCGACACCTTCGCGCGCGAGACGGCGGATCTTGTCGTCGTCGTAACCGAGCCAGCCCGCGGATGTCGTATAGGCCGGATAGCCGTGTGCGAGCATTTCCTTTTCACGCTCGCCTTTGGTCCTCGCGTGCCGGTGCAGCATCGCGAGTGCTTCGTGCGGCGTGATCGCATCGGTCACATAGCGAAAGTCGAGGCAGCGCACGAGTTCTTCCGGACTCATGTCGACCAGCAGCTTCCACACCGGCTTGCCGACGGATTTTGCCCACAGGTCCCACACCGCATTGACGACCGCCGCGGTGGCAAGATGAATCGCGCCTTTGTCCGGACCGATCCAGCGTAGTTGGCTATCCGAAGTAAAGGCGCGCCAGAAAGCGCCCATATTCGCGGCGATATCTTCGAGCTTCTTGCCGACGATCAACGGCGTGAGTGCATTCACGGCAGTCACGCAGATTTCATTGCCGCGGCCGATCGTAAACGTGAGGCCGTGGCCGGTTAGATTCGGCGTGTCGGTTTCGAGCGTGACATAGGTGGCGGAGTAGTCCGGCGCGGCATTCATCGCGTCGGAGCCGTCCAGTGAACGTGAAGTAGGAAACCGGATGTCCCGAACGGACAGCCTTGTGATCGTAGTCATCTGCGCACCCTCCGGGGCTATGGCTATCGGCTTGTCGTCTGCGGACGCAGACGGGATCGGCTACATGCGCACGGTCTCTATGTGCGCGTTCCTGCCGCGTGTACGGGTAAGCCCTTGGTTCCCAGATACCAGGCATCCCTAGGTATTCCCAGGCATTTGTACTCGTTGACAACACGGCATTCACTTTCTAGCATGCTAGCATGTCTTCTCGAAATCAAGGCCTCCGTGAACTCCTCAGCCGAACTGGAGAATGCTGCCGGCAATCCTTATGTCGCACTGCAAAAAATTCGCGGTGGCGAGCGCGGTAGTTTGACCGACGCGGTTGAGGCGGCATTGCGGGAAGCGATCGTTACGCTGGCGTTGGAACCCGGCATGATGATCGACAAGATGGCCGTGTGCGAACGGATGGGGGTGTCGCGCTTTCCGGTGTCGTCCGCGTTGGCAAGGCTTGCGCATGCGGGTCTCGTCGAGGTATTGCCGCAGCGCGGCACGCGCGTCAAGCCGATTGCGCTCGACGACATCCGCCAGCATCTGTTCATCCGCAGCGCACTGGAAGTCGAGACGGTACGTGGCGTGGCGCTGATGCACGACCGGGCCACGCTCGACGCTTTGGCAAGCAATCTCGACGAGCAGCGCAGTCTGGCTCGAAGTGACGAACGTCTAGCGTTTCATGCGCTCGATCTGGCTTTCCATGAAATCCTGCTCGACGCGGTGAAGCTGCCGCGCGTGAAGGAAATCGTCGCGGTGTCGCGCAATGCGCTGGACCGCGCGAGGCAATTGCTCGCAAGTCCGGAAAGGCTGGTGCATACGCTGGAAGAACACGAGAGCATCTTCAAGGCCCTGTGCGCCGGCGACGGCGATGCGGCCGCGAAAGCGATGCACGATCACCTCGACCAGGTCGTCGCCGAATTGCACCGGTCCGCGAAAGAACGGCCCGACCTGTTCGCGCCGTGAATGAAAGCCGTTGTTCAAGCCGTAAAAAGCTCCACCGTAAAAGCGTTGGTGATATAGGCAGCCGTCGGCAGATCAGCACATGAACCCACTCATTTCCGTCAACAAGCTTTGCAAGAGCTTTCCGGGCGTACGAGCGCTTCATGACGTCCGTTTCGAACTCATGGCCGGCGAGGTCCATGCGCTGATGGGCGAGAACGGCGCGGGCAAGTCGACGCTGATGAAGATTCTCGCCGGCGTCTATACGCGCGATTCCGGCGAAATCCTGTTCGACGGCAAGCCCGTCGATTTTCAAGGTCCGCGCGACGCGCAAGCGGTCGGCATCGGCATCATTCATCAGGAACTGCAACTGATGAATCACCTGAGCATCGCGCAGAACATCTTTATCGGCCGCGAGCCGCGCAAGGGTCTGGGGCTCTTCCTCGACGAAGACAAACTGAATGCGCAGGCGAGCGAGATCCTCGCGCGCATGCACGTGATACTCGATCCGCGCAAGATGGTCGGCACCTTGACCGTCGCGAGTCAGCAGATGGTCGAGATCGCGAAAGCACTGTCTTTCGATTCGCGCGTGCTGATCATGGACGAACCCACCTCGGCACTCAACGATGCCGAGATCGCCGAGCTGTTCCGGATCATCCGTCAATTGAGAGAACGCGGCGTCGGTGTCGTCTACATCTCGCACAAGATGGACGAGTTAAAGCAGATCACCGATCGCGTCACCGTGATGCGCGACGGCGAGTACGTGGCCACCGTGCCGACCGAGGGCACCAGCGTCGAGACGATCATCGGCATGATGGTCGGCCGCACGCTGGGCGACGTGACGCCGGTCGAGAGCGCGCCGGTGAAAGGAGAGCTCGCGCTCGAAGTGAGAAATCTGGTTGCGGGTCCGCTCGTACGCGACGTCAGTTTCGAATTGCGCAAGGGCGAGATACTCGGCTTCGCCGGCTTGATGGGCGCGGGCCGCACCGAGGTCGCGCGCGCGGTGTTCGGCGCCGATCCGGTCGAATCGGGCGAGATTCTCGTGAAAGGCGTGAAGGCGCCGATCAAAAGGCCCAGTGATGCGGTCAAGCGCGGCATCGGCTACCTGTCGGAAGATCGCAAGCGCTTCGGTCTGGCCACGGGAATGGATGTCGAATCGAACATCGTGATGTCCGATCTCGGCAAGTTCCTGTCGTTCAATATGTTCCTGCGCCGCGGCCAGATTCGCAAACGAGCGCAGCACTTCATCAAGCTGCTGGCGATCCGCACACCTTCAGCGACGCAGCAGGTGCGGCTCCTGTCGGGCGGCAACCAGCAGAAGATCGTGATTGCGAAGTGGCTCGAGCGCGATTGCGACGTACTGTTCTTCGACGAACCGACGCGCGGCATCGATGTCGGCGCGAAGAGCGAAATCTACAAGCTGCTGCGCTCGCTGGCGGCGCAAGGCAAGGCGATCGTGATGATCTCCTCCGAGCTGCCCGAAGTTCTGCGCATGAGCGACCGCATCGTCGTGATGTGCGAAGGCCGCATTACCGGCGAGCTGTCCGCCAGCGAAGCGACCCAGGAGCGCATCATGCATCTCGCGACGCAGCGCGAAACCCTGAAAACGGCACAAGCCTGAAGAGGTATACGACATGACATTGCAAACGGATACGGCGGCGCTCGATAGCGAAAGGCGCATTTCAGGCCTGAAAGCGCGCATTTTCGCGCCGACCGCGGTGCAAAAAATGCTCGCCTTCGCGAGCCTCATCCTGCTGCTGGTGTTCTTCAGTTTCGCGTCGCCGGCCTTCATGCAGATGGACAACATCCTCGGCATTCTGCAGGCGACCGCGGTGAACGGCGTGCTGGCGATCGCCGCCACGTTCGTGATCATTACGGGCGGCATCGATCTGTCGGTCGGCACGTTGATGACGTTCACCGCCGTCATTTGCGGCGTGTTTCTGACCTACTGGCATCTGCCGATGTGGACGGGGGTGCTCGCGGCAATCGCGACGGGTGCGGTATGCGGCACGGTATCGGGCACGCTGACCGCGAAAATGAAGATCCCGCCATTCATCGCGACGCTCGGCATGATGATGCTGCTCAAAGGGCTGTCGCTCGTCGTGTCGGCGGACAAGCCGATCTATTTCACCGATACCGAGAACTTCTACCGTATTTCTCAGGACTCGCTGATCGGCTATTTCCTGCCGAGCGTGCCGATTCCGAACGCGGTTCTGATCCTGTTCTTTCTCGCGATCGTCAGCTCCATTACGCTCAATCGCACCGCGCTCGGCCGCTACACGTTCGCGCTCGGCAGCAATGAAGAAGCGGTGCGGCTCTCAGGCGTCAACGTGGATCGCTGGAAGATCGCGATTTATGGCGTGGGCGGTGCGATCTGCGGCATCGCGGGTCTGCTGATCGCGTCGCGGCTCAATTCGGCGCAGCCGGCGCTCGGTCAGGGCTACGAGCTCGATGCGATCGCGGCGGTCGTGATCGGCGGCACGTCGTTGAGCGGCGGCGCGGGCACGATACTCGGCACCATCATCGGCGCTTTCATCATGAGCGTGCTGACCAACGGACTGCGCATCATGTCGGTCGCGCAGGAGTGGCAGATCGTCGTAACGGGTTTGATCATCATTCTGGCGGTGTATGCGGACATCCTGCGGCGCAGCCGGAGAAGTTGACGAAGGAGCAAGGAAGCAGCAAATAAGCAGGGAACGCAGGAGCAGGAGAGACAGGGCACGTGAAGGCTCGCTCGAAAGCTCGATAGCGGCTTGATAGCCCAACCATTGGAGGAGGCCCCATGTTGAAGAGAAAACTAATCGGTATCGTGGTCGGTGTCGGTGCGCTCGTCGGCGGAAGTAGTCTCGCGTATGCGGACGAGCCGTATATTCCGCTGATTTCGAAGGGCTTCCAGCATCAGTTCTGGCAAGCCGTCAAGTCGGGCGCCGAGCAGTCCGCGAAAGCGAACAACGTCAGGATCACGTTCGAGGGACCGGAAACGGAAGCGATGGTCGACAAGCAGATCGACATGCTGTCGGCCGCGCTCGCGAAGAAACCGCAGGCGCTCGGCATTGCGGCGCTCGACAGCAAGGCAGCCATTCCGTTGCTCAAGCGCGCGCAGAACGACAAAATTCCGGTGATCGCATTCGACTCGGGCGTCGACAGCGATATTCCGTTGACCACCTGCGCGACGGACAACCTCGCCGCCGCCGCGCTCGCCGCCGACAAGATGGCCGAGCTGATCGGCAATTCCGGCGAAGTCGCCGTGATCGTGCACGACCAGACCAGCCGCACCGGTGTCGATCGCCGCGACGGCTTCGTCAATCAAATGAAGTCGAAGCATCCGAACATCAAGATCGTGTCCGTGCAATACGGCGCCGGCGATCACCTGAAGTCCGCGGAAATCGCCAAGGCCATGATCCAGGCGAATCCGAACCTGAAGGGCATCTTCGGTGCGAACGAAGGTTCCGCGGAAGGCGCTGCGATCGGCGTCAAGGAATCGGGCAAGAAGCTCGTGCTGATCGGCTTCGACTCCGGCAAGGAGCAGAAGGAGAACATCATGTCGGGCCTGATGGCCGGCGCGATTACGCAGAACCCGGTCGGTATCGGCAAATGCGTGGTCGACTCGGCGGTCAAGGCGCTGCATGGCGAGAAGCTGCCGAAGAAGGTCGACACCGGGTTCTACTGGTACGACAAGACCAACATGAGCGATCCGAAGATCGCAGCCGTGCTGTACGACTAAGCCAGGCTGGAGAACCGCGACTCGGGTAGCCGAGGCCGCGCAAATCCGCAAATCATCGAAGAGGAAGAGCCGCGCTCTTCCTCTTTTTCATTGTCCTTGAGCCACTTCGGAATCGCACACCGAGCGCTCCGCTGCGTCGCAACAACGTGCAATCCGAACGCTCGTGCCCTGCCGAGTGACTGCGGATTAGCCTCGGTGCGGTAGCTTAAACACGCGGCCGATAGTCATTTCACGCCATTGCGCGCATTAATCTGATATTTTATGTTTATGTAATCGTTGCACGAGCCGTCCATTCGCATGCCGATTCGGACCCACTAACCGTCGAATGCGCAGGTCATGGCTTTTACCGAACCAAGGTCTCCGTTTTTCAAATGGGTCGTATCGTCGGCCCAGAACCTGAGTCCGGACAACCGGCAGATTCTGCTTGCCAATCTGTTTACGCGAACCGCTTCGATCATATTCGCGTCGATTTGCGAAATCAGCGTTTGCGCAACTGCGTATTATCTCTATCCGATTCCGCTGTATGCCGCGTGGGGTATTGCGGTCGTCGCGCTGCTGATCGCCCGGCTCGTGCTGATCTGGCTATGCCGCACACGCGCCGCGCAAGGGCTGCCCACGCCAACTTCCGCGTTTCTTTTCGCGAGTCTGTTATGGAGCGCGCTATTCGGCTTCGGCACATTTCTGTGCAATATCAGCGGAAGTTCCACGCTTTTTCTGCTTGGAAACGTTTGCGCGGTCGGTGTGATCGGCGGATTGGCCGGACGCAATGCGAGCACGCCGCGGCTGGCGTTATTGCAGATCGTTTTTATTCTCAGCTTTCTGAGTGTCGGCGCGGCGATGTCGCCGGGCAACGGCAAGCTCGTGCTGCTATTTCAGGCGCCGTTTTGCGCGGCCGGCTTTTTCACGGTCGCGCTGCGTAGCAATCGCGACACCGTCGCGTTGCTGCTCGCACGCGAAAACAGCCATCGCCTCGCGCGCCAGGACAGCCTGACCGGTTTGCCGAATCGCGCGCGTATCAGCGAACTGCTGCTCGAACGCACCGGCGAGAGTTCGAAGCGGCCGGGCGACGCGTTCGCGGTGCTGCTGATCGACCTCGATGGCTTCAAGGCGATCAACGACAGTCTCGGCCATGCCGCCGGCGACCAGATTCTGCAGGAAGCGGCGACCCGCTTGCGCGATCTGTTGCCGAGCGGCGACCAGGTTGGCCGCCTGGCCGGCGACGAGTTCGTGGCGATTTCAGACGACGCCGGGCAGTTGCGCGACGTGCGTGTGCTGGCCGATCGCATCGTCCGAACGCTGGCGCGGCCGTTCGCGTTGAGCGAAGCGCTCGTGCATATCGGCGCGAGCGTCGGCATCGCGCTCTACCCCGAGCATGCGAAAACGGGTCCGCAATTGCTGATCTGCGCCGACCGCGCGTTGTATGGCGTCAAGCGCAGCGGCAAAAGCGCATTTGCGATTTTCGACGCCGAGAAGCACGTATCCGACGAAAGCCTGAGCCTGCTGCGCAGCGACCTGGAAGGCGCGCTGAAGTCGTTCAATGGTTTGCGCATGGAGTATCAGCCGATCGTCGATCTGAATACCGGCGCGGTAGCGGGCCGCGAGGCGCTGATTCGCTGGGCCCATCCGACGCGCGGCGAGTTGTCGCCGTCCGCGTTCATTCCAACCGCCGAACGTACCGGCCTGATCCTCGCGTTGGGCGAATGGGTGCTGCTGCAATCGTGCATGGCGGCGTCGACGTGGCGCGACAAGGTGGTCGTCGCGGTCAACGTATCGCCGGTGCAGCTGCGCGAGGAATCGTTCGCCTCGACGGTGACGGCAATCCTGCGAAAAACGAGGCTGCCGCCGACGCGGCTCAATCTCGAAGTCACGGAAACGGCACTGCTGAACGACGACGAAGTGACCCGCCGCAATATCACCAGGTTGCGCGCCTTGGGCATCGGGCTCGCGCTCGACGACTTCGGCACCGGCTTTTCGACGATGTCGACGCTGGTGCGCTTCTCGTTCGACAAACTGAAGATCGACAGCTCGTTCGTCCGCGAGTCCGTGCATGGGCGCGAATCGGCGGCCGTCGTGCGCGGCATCGTCGCGCTTGCACGCGAGATCGGCATGCCGACCACGGCCGAGGGCATCGAAACCCAGGAGCAGCTCAACTTCGTGCGCGTATGCGGTTGCACGCATGCTCAAGGTTATCTGCTCGGCAAGCCGGTGCGCAGCGACGAAATCGACCAGTGCGAAGCGGTGCTCGAAGCGCGGGTCGCCGACAAGGCCGCGCCCGCGGACTTTTGAACTCCGCTTTGAAGTCTGCTTTGAAACCCGTTACCGATGCGAGCGAGGTCGTGATGTCGTCTCCGTTGCAATATCAGCTGCGAATCACCGCTTCTGCGCAACTCGCCGACTCGCTGCGCGCGGACCCTTCGTGCGCCGCGCATCCCGCGCTTCGTGCCATTTTGCAGGCGCACCACGCAACGCTCAGATGCCAGTTCGATGCATTCTCCGACTACGTCCGCGAAGCGGAAAGGATGGGGACCGAAAACTACCCGCTCTATCAATGGACGCGGCAGACCATCGAGAATCCGGAGAAGAAAGCGAAATACCTGCAGTCGTTCACGCTCTATGCGAATGGCGACGAGGTGTACGACAAGGCGGTCGCGGATGCGCTCGAGACCGGCCTGTCGAAGCTGGTCGACGCGAACGGCATCGTTCGCGTGTCGAGATACGACACGAATCCCGACAACAATCCGCAGCCGCCCGCGCGCGCGTGATGCAGCCGCTTAAATTTCACTCCGAAAGCTTCACGGTCAAGCGCTTTAACATTTGACGACACGCCACGAAGTTCGTGAGACGATGCAATTTCACTTATTTTTGTGGGAGTGCGACATGGGACTTCTGGATGAAGTGGGCAAGATTGCCGGTGCGGTTGCCGCCGTTGAAGCCGCGGAGAAAGTCGATCCGGGAGCGGGTCTGCTGACCAAGGGCGTGGCCGCTATCGCTGGTTTCGAAGGCGCCGGCAAGCTGGAAGAGGTGGTGGAAAACAAAGAAGAAGAAAAGAAGGAAGAAGCCAACGACGCTCAAGCCGCGGACGACACGAGTTCGCAAACCTGAGCGGACTTGAAGCCGATTGCCGGTTGCATGCGCGGGATCGAATCACGCGCAGCACCGGCAATTTGTTTTTATAGACGTTTCGATTTCAACCCTCACCTCCCGCTATTCGCCCGATGTTTTCATCGGGCTGTCATCGCCGTCCGGCTACGATCGTCCGTCACTTTCCGTCCGCGCTCGCCCCGCGGGGCGTTGTTTTTGCGCTGGCACTTTTCCACCTGAACAACCGTACCGGACATGTCGAACAGAAAAATCGTCAAGACAACGCCTGCCGACGAGCACGGCGCGTCGATCGTCTCACGTCGCGGCTTTCTGAAGTTCGCCGGCGTATCGGGTCTCGCGACGGCGGCGGGCGTGCTCGCATCGACCGCTCGCGCCGCGAATAGCGGCACCCCCGACGGCACGCCCGAACAGATTCACCTGACCTGGGGCAGCGATCCGACGAGCGAAGTGACCGTGTCGTGGTCGTCGCTCGCGCCTGCGGTCAATCCGCAGGTGCGCGTGAGCGGCGCGAATAGCGGCGACCACGCGAAACATGCGGTGCACGCGGTGCAAAGCACGTACACCGACGGCATCAACGGCGAGGTCGTATTCAACTATCACGCGCGCGTGCGCGACCTGAAGGCCGACACGAGCTATCAGTACGAAGTGACGGCCGACAACGACAGCAACGCATCGCAACCCTTCACCGCAAGTTTTCGTACCGCGCCGCGCGGCCGCGCGCCGTTTCGCTGGACCAGCTACGGCGATCTCGCGACGCCGAATACCAACTGGGTGCTGTCGTCGCCGCAAAGCCGCTTCGCGGTGGCGGCCGTCGAGCGCTTTGAGCCGCTGTTCCATCTGCTGAACGGCGACCTCTGCTATGCGAATCTGAATCCGATGCAGCAGCCCGAGGTGTGGCGCGACTTCGGCAACAACGCGCAGACCTCGGCGTCGAACCGGCCGTGGATGCCGTGTCCCGGCAATCACGAACTCGAATTCAACAATGGCGAGCAGGGCCTTGCGTCGTACCTGTCGCGCTACGTGCTGCCGGATAATCACACGCGTTTTCCGGGCCGCTGGTACAGCTTTCGCGTCGGCTCGGTGCTCTTCGTTTCGCTCGATGCGGACGACGTCGTGTATCAGGATGCCGCCGCTTTCGTCGCGGGTCCCGCGGCGCTGACGCCGGTCGCGAGTACCGGCAATCCGCCGATTCCGGCGGGCACGTCGCTGTACGTGCGCGGCTATAGCAATGGCGAGCAGACGCGCTGGCTCGAAAGAGTGCTGCAACATGCGTCGCACGATAGCGACGTGGACTGGATCGTCGTGCAGATGCATCAGGACGCGCTCAGTTCGTCGAAGACCGGCAACGGTTCCGACAAGGGCATTCGCGAGGCGTGGCTGCCGCTGTTCGATCGCTATGGTGTGGACCTCGTGCTGTGCGGTCACGATCACGATTACGAGCGCAGCTACCCGGTGCGCGGTTGCAATCACAACAAGGGCACCGACATCGCGACGGGGCGCCCGGTCGATACGTTGCAGCCCAAGCCGATCATGTCGGCGGTATCGACGGGCGCGTCGACGTTCGATACGAGCCACGGCACGATTCACCTGATTCTCGGCGGCGGCGGCACGAGCGCGCCGCTCGACGTGTATGGCGTCGATACCGGCACGGGCCAGCCGCAGGCGCGCATCTTCACGAAGCCGAATCGCCCGGTCCCGTCGACGACCGCGGGCGCGTTCGTGCGCGCGAGCGCCGATGCGGTCGAAGACGCGATCTGGTCCGCGCAACGCGACACCGGCACCGGCTACGGCATCGCGGTGTTCGACTACGATCCAGGGAAGCCCGGCGGCGACACGACGATCACGATGAACTACTACCATGCGCCGGGCGCGGATCAGACGCCGACACCGGACTATGAACTGTTCGAGACGATCGAATTGAAGAAGAAGCGGCGCGGGTAGAGGAATTGATTTAGATCGGTAATCGGCATTCCGTTTTCGAGGGCCGCTCATCACGAGCGGCCCTTGTTTTTTAGGTTCACCGCAAAAAACAACGCCCCATTCATTTTGTTACACGTCTTACCGGCACGGACGGTCGTGGTTACAAAGGCCTTTCGAAAGCCCCGCTATACTCGGCGCCGTCTCACTAAAACAAAGACCCGATATGTCGAAGAAAATCATCCAGATGGTTGCCGTGGCTGCATTGAGCGCCGCGGCGTCGTTGCCGGCCCTCGCCGGTGATATGAACAACATGCTCGGCGGCGCGCTTGGTGGCGTTGCCGGCGCGGCAGTCGGCGGCGCGGTGGGCGGCAGCACCGGTGCGGTGATCGGCGGCGCGGTGGGCGGTGGTGCGGGCGGCGCGGTCACGTCGAATCGTCGCGAGCGCACCGGCGCGATCATCGGCGGCGCGCTCGGTGGCGGCGCGGGCACCGCGGCCGGCAACGCGATGGGCGGCCGCACGGGCGGGCTCGTCGGCGCGGCACTCGGCGGCGGCGCGGGTTCGGCGCTCGGCGGCAACATCTCGCGCTCGAACTCGTACGCCGACGACTACTCGCGCGGCTACCATTCGGGCAAGCACCATCACAAGCATCATCGCTACGACTAAGACGGCTTGGCATCGACGGGACCGGGCCGCGTTCGAATCACGAGCGAACGCGGCGGCCCTCGACCATCACGCACGTAAAACCAGTTTCTGAATGCGCCAGTTCAGCAACTCGGCAACGAATAATACGTTCTCCGAAGGGCACGCCATCTCGTGAATCCAGCCGAACTGCTTCGGCTGTTTGCCCGCTTTGCCGAGTACGCCGAGCACTTTGCCGTCCAGCGTCATCTTGTAGATGCGGCCAGGAAACGCGTCGGCGGCATAGAGCACCTGATTCGGTCCCGGCGAGATGCAGATCGCCCACGGTGATCCCGGCGCGAACGTGCCGGCTGCGATCTCCGTTTCGCTTGGCATGTTGCCGATCGCGGGACGAGCATCCGGCGGCACCGGCACGTCGATCGTGAACTGGCGCAGAAACGTGCCCTCGGTATCGAACACCTGGATGCGCCGGTTGCTGCGATCGGCCACGTACACGTGGTCGTGCGCATCGACCGCGATGCTATGCGGCGTATGGAACTGCCCCGGACCCGTGCCGCGATCGCCCCATGACTTCAGCCAGTTGCCGTCGCGATCGACCTTCGCTACGCGCGAGTTGATGTACCCGTCGCTGATATAGGTGTTGCCCGCCTTGTCCCACGCAACGTCGGTCACCTGACGAAAGCGACCGGGCTCGGACGGCAGCGGCGGATTCGGATGCTTGAGCGGCGCGGTCTCTTCGTCCGACGCTTCCTGCTTGCGGCCGAACACCATCGCGACGCGTCCTTCCGGCGTGAACTTGATCACCATGTCCGAGCCCTTGTCGGTGACCCAGATGTTGTCGTGCCGGTCCACCTTCACCGTGTGCGCAAACGACCACGCATACAGGTTGTGGCCGATCTCGCGCACGAAGCGTCCGTCGGGTGCGAACTCGAGCAGTTGCGCGGCGGCCGCGCCATACGCTGGGCCGGTCGTGTTGCCCCGAGACAGCACGAAGATATGGCCACGCGAATTGAGCGCGACGCCCGAGCACTCGCCGAAGTAAATGTCGTTCGGCAAACGGACGGGATTGGCAATCGAGTCGTAAGCAATCGTGGGCACATTGGGCGCATCTGCGGCGAACGCGGCCGGCATCGCGAGTCCGGCGGCACTGCCCGCAAGCAGGCTCATGAAAGTGCGGCGGCTCATGGCCCGGTGGTCGGGATCGCCACAGCATGCACAAAACGACTCGTATCGCTCGCTCATTCGTTGTCTCCTTTGGTTCATCGCTTGAAGTGTGCAAAGGCAAGCCTAGTGCACAAAACGCTTAATGGCTAAACCGTTTTGCGATGCTGCAAGAGACACTTGCCGTGATGCGCGATCACCTGCTCGTCGTGGCGCGTCCCGCCGATCTCGTCGCGCCGCGCACGAACTCGACGAAACGCGCGGTCACCGGATCGTCGCGCGCGGGCTCCCATGCGAGTCCGACGCGCCAGCGCGCCGCGACGTCGCGTAGCGGAATGACGGTCGCATCGCGCAGCAGCGATTGCACGCGCGACGGCAGAAATGCCGCACCCACGCCAGCGGCGACGGCCGCGAGCACCGTCTGGATGTCGTCGGCTTGCTGGATCACGCGCGGCACGAAACCATGCGCGCCACACCACCGATCGATCTGCGCGGCGAGACCCGGCCCGCGTCCCCGCGCGAGCGCAATGAATCCCGGCTCGTTGAGCCGGTCCAGACTGGCCGGCAGGCGCTTCACGCTCGCGTTTTGCGGCAACGCGAGCGCCAGCTGTTCGTCGAGCACCGCGAACGATGCGAGCCCGCCCTCGGCGGGCAAGCGTAGAAAGCCGACGTCGAGCTTGCCCGCGAGCAGCCGTTTGCTTTGCTCCGCCGACGACAGATCGTTGAGCGTGACGGAAACGTTCGGATTGAGCCGCCGGAATTCGGCGATCAGCGGTGGCGCGAAATCGAGGGTAGAGAGCCCAAGACCGATGCGCAATGCGCCGCGTTTGCCGCTGCCCGCCTCGCGTGCGCGCGCGAGAACCTCGTCGGCATCGCGGAGCAGCGCGATGGCGTCAGCCAGAAACGCTTCGCCGAACGCGGTGAGTTCGGCGCCATGCCGGCCGCGCACGAACAGGCGCGCGCCGAGACTCGACTCCAGCGCAACGATCTGCTTGCTCAGCGCGGGTTGGCTTACGCACAGATGATCGGCTGCATGACCGAAGTGGCGCTGCTCGGCCACGGTCACGAAAGCACGCAATAACTTGAGTTCCATTCCGCTAGCCTATTGAACTGATCGAAATATTCATTTTACTTATCGATGTATGGCGGGTCCAATGAGGCTATCCGATTCGCCCGTTCATGAGGTACTTGCCGTGTCCGCATCGATGCTGCGTATTGCTGCCGTTCCGCTGGAGTTGTCGTGGGGCGGGATCTCGCCACAGGTCAGTCGCGTTTCGCTTATCGCGGACCGGCTTGCATGTGCCGCGCGCGACGGGATCGGGCTCGCGGTGTTTCCCGAGGCGTGTCTGGTCGAGTGCGCGAGTCTGGCGAAGCTGCGCCGGCGTGAGTTCGAAGCGCTGGCCGAGCGGGTCGATGGACCGTCGGTCAGCGCGGTTGCCGACGCGGTCGAAGCGACCGGTGTCGCCGCCGGCGTCGGCCTGATCGAGCGGGCGCCGGATGGGCGTATCTTCAACAGCTACGTGATTTGCCTGCCGGGCGGCATGCGTCATTGCCATCGCAAGCTGCACGCGTTCGAGCATCGCCGCGTCGAATGCGGTGACCGTTTCACCGTGTTCGACACGGCGTGGGGCGTTCGCATCGGCGTGCTGATCGGCGGCGACAACTATCTGATCGAGAATGTGCGCATGACCGCGCTGATGGGCGCGACGCTGCTGGTCGCACCGCATCGGCGGTATCTGACGAGTCATGACAACGCGTGCGGGTTCCAGCCGCTGTCGCCGCAGCGTTCGCCACGAGCGGAGGCCACGCTACGGAGTGCGGGCGCAAGTCGACGCGTCGAGCGCGACCCTATCGGCGCGCTGCGCCGCTGGCTGCCTGCACGCGCGGCCGATAACGGCATGTTCGTCGCATTCAGCGGAGCGACGGAAGGCGGTAACGTGAACGGCAATGAGCACATCGGCGAAACGGACGCCGCGTTGATCGTCGACCCCTGTGGCCGCGTTCTCGCCGACAACGCTGGCGATGAAAGAGCATTCGTATCCGCCGAACTCGACACGGCGTTGATCGGCGCCAGCGTCGGCCGGCGGTGGCTCGAAAGCCGTCGCCCGGAACTCTACGGTCCGCTGGCTCAGGCGGCTGGCGCAGCGCGGGCAATGCCGCGAACCGAAGTCGCGGCGCGCGGCGGCGCGGTGCCGCTGAGCGTCGCCGTGGTGGGGCGTGACCGGCTGACAGCCGGATGGAATGTGCGGTGACGGCACGGCATCGCGAGCCGCTTTGCTACTATGTAAGACCGCGACTGCTTTGGTCCGCTTTAGTCCCGCGTTGGTCCATCACACAAGGAGATTCGAATGAGCAAAGGTTATTGGGTGACGTCGTACCGCAAGACGAACGATCCGCAGAAACTGGCTGCGTACGCGCAGCTAGCCCCGGCCGCGCTGGCGGCGGCGGGCGGCAAGTTTCTCGTGCGCGGTGTGGCGGATGAAGCCCGCGAGCAGGGCCTCAAGGAACGCACGGTCGTGATCGAGTTCCCGACCTACGAGGCAGCCGTCGCCGCTTACGAAAGCGACGACTACAAGAAGGCGCTGGCCGCATTGGGCGATGGCGTCGAGCGCGATATGCGCATCGTGCGCGGCACCGACTGACGCGCGAGCCGCAAGCGAAAACTGCGCGGCATGCGCCGCGCAGCCGCTTACTTCACCGCGCCGAGCGCGAGTCCCTTCACCATATAACGCTGCAACCACGCAAACACGATCGAGACCGGCAACGTCGCGCACAAGGTCGCGGCCATCACCAGATGCCATTCGACCACGTACTTGCCCGCCACCATATCGGTCACCTGCACGGTCAGCGTCTTGTTCTCCGGCGAGCGGATCAGCGTATAGACGACCGCGAACTCGTTCCACGCATTGATGAACGTGAAGATCGCGGTCACGACGATCGCCGGCACCGCGAGCGGCAGAAACACCTTGAACACCGCACGCGTGCGGCTGCAGCCCTCGAGCCACGCGGACTCCTCGAGATCCTGCGGCACGGTCTGAAAGTACGACGACAGCATCCACACCGCGAACGCGATATTGAACGCCGCGTACGACACGATCACGCCGATCCGCGAATCCACCAGATTGCCGTCGCCCCACGGAATCATCGCCGCGAGCCGGAACAGGCCGACCACCAGCAGGATCGGCGACAGCATCTGCGTGACGAGCAGGAACTGCCGGTACAGGCCGCGTCCGCGAAACGGGAAGCGCGCGAGCGCGTAAGCCGCGGGCAGGCTGACCGCAAGTGCGAGCGCGGTGGACAGGAAACTGATGATCGTGCTGTTGCGCAGCGCGACGCCAAAGTTGGCGGCGTCCCACATGTCGATGAAATTTCGCCACTGCCACTGCACCGGCAGCCAGCGCGCCGGATAGACGAAGATCTCCGAGGCCGGCTTGACCGCGGTGAAGAACATCACCGCGAACGGAAACAGGATGACGATCACCAGCGGCGTCAGCGCGAGCCAGCACCACAGCGAGCGTTTCGTTTTCGCGCTCAGACTCATGACGGCACTCCTTCTTTCGCGCGTTGCAGACGCAGATAGGCGATCGAGAACGCGAACAGCATCACGAGCATGATCAGCGAAACCGCGGCCGCTTCGCCGGGGCGTCCAAGCCGGAAGCCGAGTTCGTACAGATAGGTGACGAGGATGTGCGTGCTGTTGTCGGGGCCGCCTTGCGTCATCACCCAGATGATCGGAAACGAGTTGAACACGTAGATCACGTTCAGCAGGATCGCCATGTTGATGAACGGGCGCAGCAGCGGCATCGTCAATTGACGGAACTGCTGCCAGGCGCTCGCGCCGTCGATCCGCGCGGCTTCATAGATATCGCCCGGCACGGAAGACAGGCCGCCAAGAAGAATCGTCACCGTGAACGGCACGGACACCAGAATGCCGACCGCGATTTCGACGGGAAACGCGAACTCGGGCGTCGCGAGCCAGTGAATCGGGCCGCCGATCAGGCCGAGCCGCTGCAGCGTCACGTTGACCATGCCGTAGTCGTCGTTGAAGGCCCAGCGCCAGACGACCGCGGTCATCGTCAGCGAGACGGACCACGGCAGCATCACGATCGTGCGCGCCACACCGCGGCCGTGAAAGTCCTGATTCAGAATCAGCGCGACAGGTACCGAGATCAGCACCGTGCCGCCCACCACGCACACGGTCCAGATGATCGTGCGGCGGACCGAAGCGACGAACACCGGGTCCTGGAACACGTTGATGAAATTCTGCGCGCCGGTGAAGTCGCGTATCGCGCCGAAGCGCGATACCTCATGCAGCGATTGCCACACGATGTTGAAAATCGGATAGCTGATGATGAACAGCGCGAGCACGAGGCTCGGCGCAATCAGCAACCAGGGCGCTTGCGCGCGCGGAGAAACGGAACGGCTCATGCGTGCTCGATCGTTAGACGCGCCCACCTTCAAACGATGGGCGCGACGGAATGGGCCGGAGAGTGCATCGTGCTGCGCCGGCTCGATTGCGCAGATGGCGCGGCGCAGAGCGCGACGCCGTCGTAACGGCGCCGCGCGTTTCCGGTTCGCCTCGCTACTACCAGAAGCCGCGTATCAATGCCCGAGCGACTTGTTCGCCTGCGTCGCAGCCGCATTCAACGCTTCAGCCGGTTGCGCCTTGTTCAGGTAGATTGCTTGCATCCCGTCGGTCACGGCCTTCGCGGTGTCTTCCCAGCCGGTCACGGTCGGCGCGAAGTGAGCCGTGGGCAGCAACGCGATGAACGCCTTGACGTCCGGATCGTTGAACGCCGGGTCCGCCGCTTCCGCCTTGGTGGTCGGCAGGAAGCCTTCGGTCGTCGTGAACTCGACGCGCGGTTCCTTCGTGAACAGATAGTCGAGGAACTTCCATGCGGACTTCTTCACCTTCGAGTTCTTGAACATCACGATCGAGTCGGTGACCGCGTAGGTGGCGTGCGTCGTGCCCATCGGCACCGGATCGATGCCGTACTTCAGGTTCGGCGCTTCCTTCTTGATCTGCTTCGCGAGGAACGGCGCGGAGATCACCATCGCGACACGGCCCTGCTTGAACAGATTCTGCACGTCTTCGCGGCTATAGCCGGTGACGCCCGGTTGCGTGAGACCCTGGTCGATCATCTGCTTGTACATCGTCGCGGCCTTCACGCCTGCCGGCGAATTGAACGCGGCCTTGCCGTCCTTGCCGACCACGTCGCCGCCCATCGTCCACAGCGCGTAGTAATAGTAGACGTCGGTTTCGATTTCCTTGCCTTGCAGACCGTAGCCGGCGACGCCTTGCGCCTTCAGCTTCTTCGATGCATCGATCACGTCGTTCCAGGTCTTCGGGCCGTCGGGGTAGCCGACCTTAGCGAGCAGGTCCTTGTTGTAGTACAGCGCGCGCGCGGAAGCGGCGATCGGCAGGCCGTAGGTCTTGCCGTTGATCTGGCCGGGAGCGAGGAACGGACCGATGAAGCGGGCCTTGAAGTTCGCATCCATATAGCCGTCGAGCGGCTCGGCGACGTCGTCCTTCACGAAGTCGAGCAGCCAGCGCGTGCCGACGATCGCGAGGTCCGCGTTGGCGCCGCCGGAGATGTCCGTTTGCAGCTTCTGTTGCAGCGTGTCCCAGTTCACGTCTTCGATCTTGATGGTCGTGCCGGGGTTGGCCTTCTCGAAGTTGCGGGCCATTTTCTCGAAGTACGGCGCGGTCGCGTCGCTGTAGTGAGCGACCGTCACGCGGACCGTGTCGGCGTGGGCCGACACGGCGATACCTGCAAACGCGAGCGCCACGGCGACTTTGCCTAGCGCGAGGGAAGCACGGGCATGCAACGACATTTTTCTCTCTCCTGGGGTGGTTTGCTGCCGTCGCCGGCCGCCTTGGGTAAATTGTTTGAAAAAATCCTACATGACGCAAAATAGCTTGTCACGTAGGGTCTGCGATATTTCTTCTCGGGTTGTTTTGTGCATAAGATGCTGTAAAGCATGGGGTATTCTGCACTGCGCGACGATCTGAAAACCCACTCTTCGGGATAAACCGGCAGTCGTCGCAAGTTGTCTATGTAGGAAATTTACAGCAAGGCGCGCCGCGCGAAGCGGGTGGCGGAGGGCGCCGGCAAGACGGCCGAAGCGGCCGGGCGATCGAGCGAGGAACACATGGATCGTGTCGTATTGGTAACGGGCGCATGCGGCGGTATCGGCAGCGTGTTATGCGAGCGCTTCGTCGAGGCGGGCGACACCGTGCTCGCGCTCGACATCGACGCGGCCGCGCTGCAATCGTTGAGCGCGCGGCTCGGCGCAGACAAGGTTGCGCCGGTCGCGGTCGATCTCGGCGACGCGGCCGCAGTGCAGCAAGCGGTGGCCGCGGCGGTTGCGCAGCACGGACCGGTCGACGTGCTGGTCGCGAACGCGGGCGCGGCGCTGGGTGCGTCGCTCGCGAGCACCGACGCCGCGAGCTGGCAGCGCGACATCCATTTGAATCTGAACGGTACGTATCACACGGTCGAGGCGGTGCGCGCGTCGATGATCGAACGGCAGCGCGGCGCGGTCGTGCTGATCGGCTCGGTGAACGGTCTTGCCGCGCTCGGTCATCCGGCATATAGCGCCGCGAAGGCCGGCCTGATCAGCTATACGAAGGCGCTCGCGATCGAGCTGGGCCGCTACGGCATTCGCGCGAACATCGTGTGTCCGGGCACCGTGAAGACCCAAGCGTGGCAGGCGCGCGTCGACAAGAACCCGCAGGTGTTCGAGGAACTGAAGAAGTGGTACCCGTTGCGCGACTTCGCGACGCCCGACGACATCGCCGACGCGGTGCTGTTTCTCGCGTCGCCGCAAGCGCGCGTGATCACCGGCGTCGTGTTGCCGGTCGACGGCGGCTTGATGGCGGGCAACCGGTTGATGGCGCAGGAGCTGACGCTCGAGTCGTTCTGAGCCGCGCGCGGCGCGCGCCATAGGACACCCGCAATCCAACACGCAGCAAGACAATGAGGACAGCATGGCAGCAGTGCAACTGAGCGGCATCTTCAAACGCTATGGCGACACCCAGGTCGTGCACGGCATCGATCTCCACATCGACGACGGCGAGTTCGTCGTGCTGGTCGGTCCGTCGGGCTGCGGCAAGAGCACGCTGATGCGGATGGTGGCCGGCCTCGAGGAAATCAGCGGCGGCGATCTGATGATCGGCGGCACGCGCGCGAATGCGCTCGCGCCGCAGCAGCGCAACATCTCGATGGTGTTCCAGAGCTACGCGCTGTATCCGCATCTGTCGGTTTATGAAAACATCGCGTTCGGTCCGAGAATTCGTAAGGAGCCCGCGGAGAAATTCAAGCCGCGCATCGAAGCGGCCGCGAAGATGCTGAACCTCAGTGGCTATCTGGACCGCTTACCGCGCGCACTGTCGGGCGGTCAGCGGCAACGCGTCGCGATGGGCCGCGCGGTGGTGCGCGAGCCGTCGTTGTTTCTGTTCGACGAGCCGCTGTCGAATCTCGACGCGAAGCTGCGCGTGCAGATGCGCACCGAAATCAAGGCGCTGCATCAGCGCTTGAAGAACACGGTGATCTACGTCACGCACGATCAGATCGAAGCGATGACGATGGCCGATCGCATCGTCGTGATGAACGCGGGACGTATCGAGCAGATCGGCCGCCCGCTCGAACTCTACGACCGGCCGGCGAATCTGTTCGTCGCGAGCTTCCTCGGCTCGCCGTCGATGAATTTTGCCGAGGGCGTGATCGTCAATCGCACGCAGGGCGCGGGCCTCGCGTTGAGGCTCGCGGACGGCAGCGAGGTCGCGCTCGAAACCACGCCCGCGTCGGCCGTGGTCGGCGCGAAGGTCACGCTCGGCGTGCGGCCCGAGCACATCGAGATCACGACGCAGATACCGGATGCCGCGCTCGACGTCGAAGTGATCGAGCCGACTGGCGCCGAGACGCACTTGTACGGGAAAATTGGCGGCACCACGTGGTGCGTGACCACGCGCGAGCGCGCGAAGATCGAGCCCGGTCAGCGTGTTGCGCTGCGTCTGCCGGCCGAACACATTCATCTGTTCGATACGGAGAGTGGACGCAGGCTGGTCTGAACCGCGCGCGGCTCGAACTTTGAGCGGGCCGATTGAAGCCGAAGAAGCTGCGAGCGACGCGGATCCACATGTAACAGCCCCTAAGGAACACCGGGTGTCCGCACCGAACTTGATTCCCCATATCCGCAGCGCACTCGCGAGTCTGCGGCCCGCCGAGCGCAAGGTCGCCGACATGGTGCTCGCCGACGTCGACTTCGCGATGCGCGCGAGCATCACCGAACTCGCGCAGCGCGCCGACGTGTCCGAGCCTTCCGTCACGCGTTTTTGCCGCGCGATCGGTGCGCACGGTCTGCGCGACTTCAAGATGCAGCTCGCGCAGAGCGTGGCGGGCGGAATGCCGTATGCGTCGACTGCGGTCGCCCGCGACGACGACGTGCAAACCTTGATGGACAAGGTCGGCGAAGCGGCGATCGACGGCATCACGCATGCGCGCGGCGCGCTCGATCCTGCCGTGGTCGAAAGCGCGATCGCTGCGCTTTCGAGCGCGAGGCGGGTGTTTTTCTTCGGCGTGGGTTCGGGCTCCGGGCTGGTCGCGCAGGATGCGGCGCTGCGGTTTTTGCGCATCGACATCGCGGCGGCCGCGTTCACCGATGGTCATTTGCAGCGTCTTTACGCGGGCCTGATGGAGCCTGGGGACGTCGCGTTCGCGATCTCGCATTCGGGGCGCAGCGTCGAAGTGAACGAAAGCATCCAGATCGCGAAGGAGCGCGGCGCGACGACGATCGCGCTGACCAACGTCGGCTCGCGGCTCGCATGGCTGGTCGATATTCCGCTGCTGCTGCGCGTGGCGAGCCCGATCGATCCGAACACGCCGGGCGTGTCGCGGCTCGTGCATCTGTGCATCATGGACGCGCTCGCGATCGGCGTCGCGCTGAAGGCTGGGCCGGAGACGCTGGAGAAGATGCGGCATGCGAAGGCGCGGCTCGTGCCGCATGAGCCGGAAGGGGCGGGCGGGTAGAGCGCGTATGTCTGTATGAAGCGGTGATCGATATGCGTCGCGGTTTCGACGCCGAAGCGCCCTCAAATACTATTACCGCTCGGCTTCATCGAGCCGGCGATGTGCGATCGCGTACACCTTCCCGCGGTTGCGCTTACCCATTGTTATCACCGTTACTACGACGGCACCGTTATCGACGCGGTACACGAGGCGAAAGCCGAGGGATGCAAGCTTTATCTTGTAGGTATCTGGCATCGTCGAGAGCGCCGCAGATGGTACGCGAGGATTCTCCAGACGCTCTTTCAGCTTTTTCTTGAACCGCTCTCGCACGGTGGCGTCGAGCTTTTCCCATTCTTTCAGGGCAGACGGCAAGAAGGCAAGGCTATAGGTCATCGAGGTTTACGTTGATGGGCTTCTCGCCGGCACGCTCCCTCGCAATTGCGGCGAGCTCAACGTCATCGAGCACGTCGCAGATCCGTTCCCACTCTGCAGCGGGTACGAGATAGGCGACCGGGGAGTTCCGGTTAAGCACGGCGACCGGGCCTTCGGCGGCTTCAATTGCGGCGCTCGGGTTCACCTTGAGCTCGCTGATCCCAATCGATGCACTGGCCAGTATCTTTTGCATGCAAACAACTCCTGTTCGGAAATTTCCGAAAGTCTTTCCGCGATGTCCGTTCACGGGCGCATCACATAGAGGGTCCGCGGACGGGAAGGCGGGCTAGGCAGGTCCTCAGACCAAATCATATTATAGGTCATTAAAATGACCACTGTACTGGTCTGATTGTTGGTCATGAGGGCCGGACAATGGTGGGTGCGGGCTCGAGCGCGGGTTCGGTGGTTGCCTGGCCGCCAGCCCCGAGCGTCGAACTTGAGTCGTCCGGCTCACGGGACCCTATGCCCACGTCCTCAGTGCATGTAGGTGACGCGGCGCGCCTGCACGTCGAGTTCGACGCCGGCGTCGAGCAGATTGATCGCGAACCAGCGCAGCAGCTTCAGCACGCCGCTGACCGCCGGCGCGGGCAGCCATTCGCCGAGCATCCGCAACGCGGCGCCGCTATGCGTTTTCTGCAGCAGCGCGATCGATTGCAGCATCACGGCCTCGTCCTTGCCGAGCTCGGTCGCGCAGCGACAGCGCATGTCGAGCGGCCGATACGACACGTGCATCAACGAGCGCATCAGCAGATCGAAGTGCTCGATGCCGTCCTGACGCAAGCCGGCCTGACTCAGGATGTCGCGCCAATGCAGACTGCCGCGCGCGCTTTCGCAGGCCGGCCGCAGCCACGTGCGCACGGCGCTGAGCACCGTGTGATCGGGCGCGCCGGCGGCGTCGAGCGGAAGGTCGTCGATCAGTTCGGGGCGGCTGTCGTGTTGAGAGCGGAAGTTCATCGATGCTCCTCGTTTGAGACAGTCCGGAACGTCGCGCCGGTCACTTGGGGGGCGGCCGTGTCGCGGGTCGGATTGAAGGTCGGGTGATCTGCCATGCGGTGAATCATGGAGCAAAACGATCGTTAATGCAAATCATTCTCATTTGATAGGTCTTCGAAAAGCGCTTGGCATTGCTCTTCGCATCCGATTCAATGCAACTAACCGTCAAACCGAAACGTCGCTCCCAGCTATCATGGCAATCTGCCGCATGCGTCCAACTCACCATCCAACCAGAACCGGCCCGCAGCGTTTCCCGTCCACGTCCGTCCGCCCATGTCCTCCCGTTCCGCCGACACCGCATCGCACGCGCCAACCACGACCACCGCACAACGCCTGCCGACGCTGCGGCTCGCCGCCGCGCTATCGCTCGGCAGCGCGATCGCGCTCGGCTTCGCGCGCTTCGCGTATGCGCTGCTGTTGCCGTCGATGAAACTCGACCTCGGCTGGAGCTTCGCGCAGGCCGGTGCGATGAACACCGCCAACGCGCTCGGTTATCTGCTCGGCGCGCTGGTGTTTCCGCGCCTCGCGCGCCGCTGGTCGGCGGGCGCGCTGTTCGCGGGCGGTTGCGTGCCGACCGCGCTGCTGATGGCCGGCACCGGCCTTACCGCCGACACGCATGCGCTACTGACACTGCGCGTGATCACCGGCGCGAGCAGCGCGGCGGTCTTCATCGGCGGCGGCGTGCTCGCGGCGCGGCTCGCGTCGGCGCGGCCGCGCGACGCGGGGCTCGTGCTCGGTCTGTATTACGGCGGTACCGGCTGGGGGATCGTCGCGTCGTCGGTGCTGGTGCCGGTGACGATCCTCAACGCTGCCCACGGCTGGCACTTCGCGTGGTTCGCGCTGGCGGCGGCCTGCGCGCTGTTCGCAGCGGCTGCGATCGGTGCGTCGCGCCGGATCGAGCGTGCGCACATGGGCGCGGCTGCCGCGACGCACGCAACCGGCGCCACCCCTGCGCCGCGCTGGCCGCAGTTCGCGGCCGCGCTTGCGGGATACGGTCTGTTCGGCGTCGGCTATATCGGCTACATGACGTTCATCGTCGCGCTGCTGCGCAACGCCGGCATGAGCGCGGCGGTTGTCACCGGTTTTTATCTGCTGCTGGGTGCGGCGACCGTGGTGTCGGCGCGGATCTGGTCGACGCTGCTCGATCGCATGCGCGGCGGCCAGGCGCTCGCCGTGCTCAACGCGCTGCTGGCGCTCGCGACGCTGCTGCCTGCGCTGTTCACGCAGCCGTGGGTCGCGTTCGTTTCGGGCACGCTGTTCGGCGCGACGTTTTTATCGGCGGTTGCGTCGACGACCGCGTTCGTGCGCCACAATCTGCCCGCAAGCCACTGGGCAAAGGGCATCAGCGCCTTCACGATCGTGTTCGCGTTCGGGCAGATCGTCGGACCGGTCGTGATCGGCTGGGTCTCCGATGGCGCCGGGCTCGCGCGGGGGCTCGTGTATTCGGCGCTGCTGCTTGCGGGCGGTGCGGCACTCGCGGCGTGTCAGAGGGCGTTGCGCGCGGCGTAAGTTGCGCTACGCGTGCTTCGTATTCACCGATACGTCCAGCATCGATGCGCGACGGACGTGAGCGGCGGCACCACGCACACGACGAGCGCGATGCCAAGCGCGGGCGAGCCGCCCGCAAGCTGCGTCAGCCGCGATACGAGCGCGGTCAATGTCAGGCCACCCAGCGATACGAGCGTGAATCGACCTGCGTTCATCACCACGGGCAGCGCCGAAAAACGCCAGAACGTGTTCAACAGATATGAGGCCGCCGTCGCCCAGCTGAACGCGATCGCGTTGGCCCACGCCGGCGACATGCCGGCGTCCGCAATCAGCGTCAGCGCGATGCATACATGCAGGCCGGTCGCGATGACGCCGGCCGCGCCAAAGCGCGCGAGCTTGACCCGTTCGACCAGAATCATCTCGACGCTCCGTCGCGCCTGGCTCATTGACCCACGACGCGAACCCGCGGCGCGGCACGCCTGCGTGTCAACTCGACGCGCGCCACATGCGGCGCGCGCGCATCCTGACGCACGCCCGGCAGCATGCTGACCTTGCTCTTCGCCTGATAGCGACGCCGCACCAGATAAACGGGCCGCTCCTTCGACTCGTAGTAAATGCGCCCGACGTATTCGCCGATCACGCCGATGCCGATCAACTCGATGCCGCCCATGAACAGCATCACCGAGATCGTCGACGCGTAACCGGGAACCGGATTGCCCGACCACAGCGTGCGGCCGATGATGAACCCGCCATACAGGAACGACAGCGTCGCGATCGACAGCCCGATATAGGTCCAGCTGCGCAGCGGCACCGTGCTGAAGCTCGTGATGCCTTCGAGCGCGAAATTCCACAGCCGCCAGCCTGAGAACTTCGAGTGGCCCGCGCTGCGCGGCTCGCGTTCGTATTCGACGATCACGGTGCGGTAGCCGACCCACGCGAACAGGCCTTTCATGAAGCGGCGACGCTCCGGCAGGCTGCGCAGCGCGTTGACCACCTGACGATCGATCAGCCGGAAGTCGCCGACATTCTCCGGCAGCTTCACTTCGGACAGCGCGTTGTGCACGCGATAGTAGAGCGACGCGGCCGTGCGTTTGGCGAACGTATCGCACAGGCGGTTCGTGCGTTTGGCCGCCACCACTTCCGCGCCCGCGCGCCAATGCTCGACCATCACCGGGATCAGGCTCGGCGGGTCCTGCAGGTCCGCGTCGATCGGAATCACCGCGTCGCCGAATGCTTCGTCGATGCCGGCGGTGAGCGCCGCTTCCTTGCCGAAGTTGCGCGTCAGGTCGATCACACGGATGCGCCGGTCGCGACCGCTCTGCGCGATCAGGCGATCGAGCGTGGCGTCGCTGCTGCCGTCGTTGATGCAGACGATCTCGAAGCGCGTGCCGTCGATCGATTCGAGCACCGGCACGACCGCCGCGAAGAAGCGTTCCACCGCGTCCTGCTCGTTGTAGAACGGCACGACGAGCGAGATCAATGGCGTGTTGGTATGGGTTGACATGACGCTTCCCCGTTTATCGGATTATTTGAGTGGCATACGAATAGGCGAGGGCGGCACGCTCGTCGCGGCCCTCGCTGCCCATGCGCACGCGGCGCAAGACGATGAGCAGCATCAGCAGCAGAACGATCGGGCCGATCTGCGGCAACTCGGTGTTGCGGTTGAAAAGTTCGTAGGCCGGCAGCAGCCACGCGAGGGCGATCACGCTCTGCTCGCCGCGCAGCCAGCCCTTATCGATGCCGAGCGCGGTCAGGCAGGCAATCGCGATGCCGAGCCACGCCAGTTCGTAATGCCACACATACGGATTCGTAAGCAGCGTGGCAATCACGAGACTCGCCGCGCGCAAGCGCGCATCGCGTGTGTTTCGCCACACGTGCCACGCGGCTGCCGCTGCGAGGAGCCCCATGCAAGCTTGCGCCGTGAAGGCAAGGGCGATCGGCGTGCCGCCCTCGCGCAGCACCGCAAACGTGGTCGGGGACGCGAGCCAGTAGCCGCGGCAATGTTCGAGCAGCGTCTCGCGCGCCACGCCGGTGTTGACGAAGAAGAGCCGCACCGATTGCACGCCGCAAACGAACACGCTGAACGCGCCGAACAGCGTCGCGCTGAACGCGGCGGCGGCGAGCGTGCGCCACGCGCGCGCCGCGATCAGCACGAGCGGAAACAGCACGGCCATTTGCGGTTTGATTGCGAGCAGGCCGAGGCACAGCCCTGCGCGTACTGGATGATGACGCAGCCAATGCAGCGTAAGCGCGGCGATGCCGGCCGTCAGCAGCGAGTTCTGGCCGAAGATGGCCGGCACGAACACGCACGGGGATGCCGCGACGACGAACCATGCGAAGCGCGATCCCCGGAAGCTGTCGGCGAGGCCCGAAATGCGCAGCGTGCCCGCGCTGAACAGTGCGACGCCGGCGCAGACGAACACGAAGTACATGATGAGCGGCGGCAGCAGCGCGAGCGGCGAGATCAGCACGAGGAACGTCGGCGGATAGAGCCAGGGCATCACGCTGTCGATGCTGACGCTCGAGAATAGCGCCCGTTGGATTCTGTCGAACGAGGCATGGTCGTAGACCTGCAAGGCCGAATCATGCAGCAGCCCATACGATGCCGACCAGAAAACCGTGAAGTCCGCACCTGGACGGTTGAAGTGCTGTTCGGTGAAACCGTGGCTCGCATAGAACCACAACGTCAAGAGCACCACGTACAGCACGCATATTCCGCAGCAATAGAACACCATGCGCTCGGGCGTGAGCCAGCTGTGCACCTCGCTGTCGTCGCTGCGCATGCGTAGTTGTGGTACGTACATGATCCCCGCCCCCGTGTGATCCGGATCAGGTCTGTCGACCCTCCGTTCGATCTGTTTATTGATTCGGTCTTCTGAGTGTTCGCGCGCGACATCGAATCGAAAGCTGTGTCGTTGCGCGGAACCGGTCAGCTCATTGTTGGCGGAAAATTACTCGACTTTCAAGGGCGCGTTTTCCTGGTCGCGCGCCGCGCACGCCCGATTCCGCCAAATAACGGGCCAAACGGCCTGCTCTATGTGCGCCAGCGCACCAAGCGGTCTCGCCGATGAGACGCTTTGGACCGCCGCGCCCTTCGGGAAAGGCGATTTCTCAGCGGAATTTCATTCTTACCGAACCAGGGAAAGTCCTGGGCAAAAAGTGCCGAGCCTTACACGGTGGGCCTCTCCGCGATCCGCGAAGTGCCCGGCGGGCTTCGCAAAACGTTGCGCATTCGGACATTTCGGACGCGAATCCGGCGGAGCACCAGGGGGCGATCGAGTCGAACCCGCGTCGTTGCGTTGTTTTCGCAAAGCTGGCCCCGTCCTTGCGATAGGGAGTGCGCGGAAGTCGACGACACGATGCTGCGGACCACAACAGGCAGCACACCATGGCGAGGGAGAGAAAGCCATCGTCGACAAACTAGCGGATGCCGGCCTCGAGCTGGCGCCAAGAAAAAGATCACGAAATTCGGGGGATGTATGCACAACAAGATCATGCGACTGCGCGGCGACAACAAGCCCATGTGCGGCGCACATCGTGCGGCCATGCTGCGCCAGCGGCACGCGCCCGCCATGCTGCGGCTCGCCCGGCAGCTGCCGGTTCACTTCCCCCGTTTCCTTCAGCTCGTCTCGCCCAGCGTTGCGACTGTGCGGATCAAACACCGCGCGGCGCTGACCGGCCGGCGAGACTAGCCAGCAGTTTTCCGCAGTTCCCAGCAGTGCCCGCAGTACCACCGCCCACGCCAATCCTGGTAACGGGTTCTATTAGTTAGTCATCCAGAGGAGTCTCATCATGAAGAACATCATCGCTACCGCAGCTCGTTTCGTTCGTGACGAAGACGGCGTGACCGCCATCGAATATGGTCTGCTCGCCGGCCTGATCTCGTTGCTGATCATCAGCGGCGCCACCGCGCTCGGCTCCAACCTGCAGAAGATTTTCAACAACCTCGCTTCGTCGGTCTGAGTGCTCGTGCCGACGGACGAACATAGCGATTCGTCCGTCGCCTTCCCTACTCGAGAAAGGAGTCTGCCATGAGGAATCTGATTGCCCGAGCAGCACGTTTCGTTCACGACGAACACGGCGTGACGGCCATCGAATACGGTCTGCTCGCCGGCTTGATCGCGCTGCTGATTATCGGCGGCGTGACCACGCTCGGCACCAACCTGCAGTCGATATTCAACAACCTCGCATCGTCGGTTTGACGCTGCGCCATCATCCACCACGAGGTCATCATGACGCTGCCAACCCTACCGCCACATCCTGTACCGCTGTGCGTGATCGTGCTGGTGATCGTGGCAGCGAGCACGGACATCACGGCGCGGCGGATTCCGAATCGCATGATCGCACTCGGACTCGCCGCCGCGCTCGCCGTGCAGATGTCGATCCACGGCCCGCTCGCGGGCGCGCTCGACTGTCTGATCGGCGCCGCTTGCGGCTTCGCGGTGCTGGTGCCGTTCTATCTGATGGGCGGTATGGCCGCCGGCGACGTGAAACTGCTGATGATGATCGGCGCGTGGGTCGGCCCCGCGCTGACCTGGCGGATCGCGCTCGCCACTTTTCTGATCGGCGGGCTCTGGTCTCTGCTGATCGTGCTGTTCCGCGGCAGATTCACGAGATTGCTTCTGAATCTGCGGCAACTGATCGGCGGCCTCGTGATCGCGCCGCTCAGACAGCCGAACCTGATCGATGCACAGTCCGAATCGGTTGGGTCGATTCCCTACGGTGTCGCAATCGCGGCCGGAACCCTCGGAATGCTGTTCGCGGCCGCGCTATAGCCGGACGTATCCACTGAACGATGCGGGAGTGTTGCCATGAAAAACAGTCGGGCTTTAGTGATGCTGACGATCGCCGTGCTGGCGGGTCTCGCGGCCGTGAGTTTCGCGTCGCGCTGGCTGCTGCAGACGTCGTCGGGCGCGGTGACGTCGGTTGCGGTGGCGTCGTCGGACATCGGTCTCGGCCAGCCGCTGAACCAGAACCTGATTCACATGGTCAGCTGGCCGACTTCGAGCGTGCCGCCCGGTGCGTTCGCCGACGGCAAGGCGCTCGAAGGGCGCGTGGTGCTGACGAGTCTCGCGCCCGGCGAGCCGGTGCTCGAATCGAAGCTCGCGCCGCAAGGCACCAAAGGTGGCTTGTCGGCGGTGATCGGTGAAGGCAATCGCGCGATCACGGTGCGCGTGAATGACGTGGTCGGCGTCGCGGGCTTCGCGCTGCCGGGCAACTACGTCGACGTGATCGTCAACACGCAGCAGGCGAACAAGACCGACACGCCGCAAAGCATCTCGAAGATCGTGCTCGAAAAGATCCTCGTGCTGGCGGTCGCGCAGCAGGTGAGCCGCGACGACACCGCGCCGAAAGTGGTCAACGCGGTGACGCTCGAGGTGTCGCCCGAGCAGGCCGAGAAGCTCGACCTCGCACGCAGCGTCGGCACGCTGTCGCTGGTACTGCGCAACCAGGTCGACAAGAAGACCCCGAGCACCGGCGGCGCGACCAAGCTGACCTTGCTCGACGTGCCGGCGTCGGCGCCGGCGGCGCCCGAGGTGCATCCGGCGCGCACGCACTATGCGGCGCGTCCGGCGCCCAAGCGCGATTGCGTCGGCGTGCTGTCGGGCGTGACGGGCAGCGTCGAATGTTTCTAGCGCGGTCGCGGCGCGCGGGTTTGCGCAAGTTCAGCTCAGGCGCCGCGATCTGAATCAGAAGGCAATCAAAAAGACGTCTCGGTTCACACCTATCGAGCGACGGGGGCAGCAACATGAAAACTCAACAACGGTTCTCATCCGGCAGCGGCAAGCGGTGCCGCGTGCTCGGCAACACGGTGCTCGCCGCCGCGCTCTGCGCCGGCTTGACGGCCGCGCACGACAGCGCGGCGCAGATGATGGCTGCCGCGCAGATGCCGGCGGGCTGGGGCGCGCAGGCCGCGCCGCTGCCGGTCGGCCGGGGCGCCGTGCCGATGATGGTCAGCAATACGCCGATTCCGAGCGGCGCGGCGAGCGGCCGGACGGTTGCCCCCGCGCAGTTGACGGGACCGAACTGCACCGGTGACATTCGCGACGAGTCGACCGTGTCGGTTGCCGTCGGCAAGTCGACTCTGGTTCCGCTCATCGAGCCCGCTCGCAACCGCACGCTCGGCAATCCGGTGGTCGCCCAGGCGACGCTCGTGTCGCAGCGCACGCTGTACGTGGTCGGCATGAGCGTCGGCACCACCAACATGATCGTGCAGGGCCGCAGCGGCGCATGCCAGATCATCGACGTGAGCGTCGGCGTCGATGCCGACGGGCTGCAACACACACTCGCGCAACTGCTGCCGAACGAGCGCGGCATTCGCGTGTCGAGCGCGGCCGGCAACCTCGTGCTCGCGGGTCGCGTGTCGAGCGGGCAGGCCGCCCAGCAGGCAATGAACATCGCCGGCGCTTACGCGGGCGCGCAGCCGACGCAGCAAGACCAGTCGAGCACCGCGAGCTTCGGTAACGGCGGGTCGATCTCGCAGCAGAGCACGAGTACCAGCAAGGGATCCGAAGTCATCAACATGATGACCGTCGATTCGCCGCAGCAGGTGATGCTCGAAGTGAAGGTCGCCGAGGTGTCGAAGACGCTGCTCAATCAGTTGGGCGCGGCGGTCAACATTCAGGGCGGCTTCGGCTCGTGGACCGGCGCGCTGGTGAGCAGCCTGCTCGCCGGGGTCAGCAGCGGTATCGCGGTGAGCAAGGCGAACAACAGGCCGTTCAATATCGCCGTCGACGCACAGAAGAGCGACAGCCTCGGCAAGATTCTCGCCGAGCCGAACCTCGTCACGCTGAGCGGCCAGGAAGCGTCGTTCCTCGCGGGCGGCCGGGTCTTCATTCCGGTGCCGCAAAGCAACGGCACGGGCGGCTCGACGATCACGCTGCAGGCAGAAGAGTTCGGCGTCGGCCTCAAATTTACGCCGACCGTGCTGGCGGGCAGCCGCGTCAACCTGAAGGTCGCGCCGGAAGTGTCGGAGCTGTCGCCGACCGGCGTCACCGTGACGTCGAGCGGCACGAGCAGCACCTCGATCCTGCCGCTGATCACGACGCGGCGCGCCTCGACGACGGTGCAGATGAACGACGGCGAGAGCTTCGCGATCGGCGGGCTGATCCAGAACAACATCACCGGTTCGCTGAAGGCTCTGCCTGCGCTCGGCGAAGTGCCGGTGCTCGGTGCGCTGTTTCGCAGCACGTCGTTCCAGCAGGATCGCACGGAGCTGATCTTCATCGTCACCGTGCATCTGGTGAAGCCGCTGCCGCCGGGCGACTATCCGCTGCCGACCGATAGCTTCACGGGCGTGTCCGAAGCCACCGTCTACGCGACCGGCAACATGGAAGGCCGCCGGCCCGCGGCGCAGGCAGCGGGCGCCGCGAACCCGAACGCACCGCAGATGCCCGCGCAGCCGCAAACGCAACCCGCCGTGCCCGCACCGGTTCCGACGCCGGCGCCGACCGAAGGCTCGGCCGCACCTGCCACGCTGCTGCCGCGTGACACCCAGGCGGACCGGCCCGCGCCGTCGGCCTCGGTGCCGCCAACCGACAAGACGACGGCAACGGCAGCGTCGGCAACGCAGGAGCAAGCGCAAGCGCCAGCGCCAGCGAACGCCGAACCCGCGCTCGCCAAAGCCGACGCCGCGAGCCCGGGCAACCCGGCGCTCAAGGCCACTCAGCCCAACCAGTAACGCGCCGCGAAGGAGACTCTCATGAAACTCGAACATCTTCTGATCACGCGCCGCGCGGCGTTGCTGCTGACGCTGTGCGCCACGCTGAGCGGCTCGTTGAGCGGCTGCCTGTCGAGCTCGCCGATCTGGGACGCTCACGTCGGCGACGCGGTGCGCACGGTGACGCAGATGCAGATCATCGATCCGCATGCAGGCGAGCACACGCCCTCGACGCCTGGCATCGACGGCAAGGCCGCGGTCGCCGCGCAGCAGCAGTACGAGAAGTCGTTCCAGGCTCCGGTCACGACGTTCAATCCGTTCGTGATCGGCATCGGCAGCAGTGGCGGCACTCAGTGATGGCGGACGCGTCGCACCTTGGTGCACGCGCCGCCCGCCCGTTAATTCGACAGCTCGGTAGAGAACATCATGATCAACATCCTGGCTCTGTCTGAAGACGCCGCACGGCTCGCGCAGATCGCGCATCTGAGCGGCGAAGCCGGCGACTACCGGATCACGCGCGCGATGGGCACGCCGTCGCTGCTCGGCGAACGCGGCGACACGCTCGATGCGTTCGACGTGCTGATCGTCGACGCCGCGTCGCTGAAGGACGCGGAGCTCGCGGTGGTGGAGCGTTTGCATCGCGAGCATGGGCGCCTCACCTGCATCCTGCTGATTCCCGACGCGTCGCCGCAAACGCTGATCGCTGCGATGCGCGCGGGCTTTCGCGACGTGCTGAACTGGCCGCTCGATTCGCGCCAGTTCAGCGACGCGTTGCAGCGCGCGCAGGCGCAGAGCCTGCAAGGCGGCACGCGCGACACGCGGATTCTGTCGTTCGTCTCGTGCAAGGGCGGCGCGGGCACCAGCTTCATCGCCGCGAACGTCGCGCATGCGATCGCGACTCTGCCGCAGAAAAAGCGCGTACTGCTGATCGATCTGAACCAGCAATTCGCCGATGCCGCGTTTCTGGTCTCAGACCAGACGCCGCCGTCGACGTTACCGCAAATCTGCGCGCAGATCGAACGTATGGATGCGGCGTTCTTCGACACGAGCCTCGTGCACGTGAGCGACAGCTTCCATATCCTCGCCGGCGCGGGCGACCCGGTGAAGGCGGCCGACATCAAGGAAGACCGCCTCGAGTGGCTGCTCGGCGTCGCCGCGCCGCACTACGACTTCGTGCTGTTCGATCTCGGCCAGACGCTGAACCGGCTGTCGATGCTCGCGTTGGATCGCAGCGACCAGATTCATCTGGTGCTGCAGCCGAGCATGCCGCACGTGCGCGCCGGCCGACGGCTGCAGGAGATTCTCTGCTCGCTCGGCTACGCGCAGGAGCAGATGCGGCTGATCCTGAACCGCTACACGCGGCACGGCGAGCGGCCGCGCGCGGCGCTCGAATCGGTGCTCGGCATGAGCGCGTATCAGGTGATCCCGGACGATGCCGAAACGGTGGCCGAGGCGATGAACCAGGGGTTGCCGGTATCGAAGACCGCGCGCGGCAGCGGCGTTGCGCGCAGCCTGCAGGCGCTCGCCGAAAACATCGCGGCACGCGCGACCAAACCGGGGCGTTCGCGCGCCAAGGGCGAGTCGCTGTTCGGGCGGCTGCTCGGCCGCCAGCCGGCGCCGAAACTCGAAACGCTTTAACGCTCCAACGTCACACGATCAGAACAGGGGAACGTCATGTCGCTTCGTGAGCAGATTTCCGCGCAACGCGTGCAGCCGCTGGGCGAACGCCAGGACCCGGCGAGCGCCGGCATGTTGCGCGGTGCCTACCAGAAACTGAAACGCGAGATTCATCAGGCGGTGCTCGAACGCGTCGAGCTGGAACGGCTGTCGCGCTTGCCGCCCGAGCAGGTCCGCCAGGAGATCGCGACGCTGATCGGCCGCATTCTCGAAGATCAGAAGGCGCCCGCCAACGATCTCGAACGCCGCCAGCTGGTCGGCGACGTGCACGACGAAATGTTCGGCTTCGGTCCGCTCGAAGTGCTGCTGCGCGACCCGAGCGTGTCCGACATTCTGGTGAATACGCATCGTCATACGTACGTCGAGCGCCGTGGCCGGCTGGAGCCGACCGACGTGACCTTCTACGACGACGCGCATCTGATGAAGGTCATCGAGAAGATCGTTTCGGGCGTCGGCCGCCATATCGACGAATCGAGCCCGATGGTCGACGCGCGGCTGCCGGACGGCTCGCGCGTGAACGCGATCATCCGGCCCTGCGCGATCGACGGGCCGTTGCTGTCGATCCGCCGTTTCTCCGCGAATCCGCTGCAGGTCGCCGACATGATCGAATTGCAGAGCATGACGCCGCCGATGGCCGAAGTGCTCGACGCGCTCGCGCGCGCGAAGGTGAACATGCTGGTGTCGGGCGGCACGGGCAGCGGCAAGACCACGCTGCTGAACCTGCTGTCGGGTTTCATTCCGGGCGACGAGCGCATCGTCACGATCGAGGACGCGGCCGAGCTGCAACTGCGTCAGGAGCACGTGCTGCGCCTCGAAACCCGCTCGCCGAACATCGAGGGCCGCGGCGAGATCACGCAGCGCACGCTGGTGCGCAACGCGCTGCGGATGCGCCCCGACCGCATCATCCTCGGCGAGGTGCGCGGCGCCGAAGCGCTCGACATGCTGAACGCGATGAACACCGGCCACGAAGGTTCGCTGTCGACGATCCACGCGAACACGCCGCGCGACGCGCTCACGCGCCTCGAAAACATGATGACGCTAGGCGGCCTGTCGCTGCCGACCCGCACGATGCGCCAGCAGATTTCATCGGCGATTACGGTGATCGTGCAGGCTGCACGCCTGACCGACGGTCGCCGCAAGATCATCAGCATCTCGGAGCTGACCGGCATGGAAGGCGACATGATCAACATGCAGGAGATCTTCGTGTTCCGCCGCTCCGGCGTCGATGCGAAGGGCAACGTGCGCGGCCATTTCTGCGCGACCGGCGTGCGGCCCAAATTCGCCGAGCGCTTGCAGGCATTCGGCGTGGCGCCGTCGGATCAGGTCTACGATCCGGCGCGGCGCTTCGAAACGACATGACGTGTATGGGCAACGCGAGCGGACCGCTCGCACGGTGCTTCAGGAGACTTGCATGAACCCGATTTTCTACGCGGCGATCATTCTGCTGTTCGCGGCCGTGGTGCTCGCAACAGGCGGCGTTTACGAGTATTGGAACAGCCGACACGGCCCGGTCGCGCGCCGCGTCGATTCGCGGATTCGCGCGGTATCGGCCGGCGGTCCGATGAGCAAACAGCGTCTGTCGATTCTGAAGTCGCGCACGATGGCGGACTCGGCGACGCTCACGCGACTTCTGCTGCTCATTCCGCGCGTCCATGCGCTCGATCTGTTTCTGCAGCAGTCGGGGCTGTCGTGGTCGGTCGGGCGGCTCGTCGGAACCTGCGCGGTGTTGCCGCCGTTCGTGCTGATCGCGGGCGCGACCCTTGCGATGCCGTGGCCGTTCACAGTGGGCATCGCCGCGGTGTCCGCGCTGTTGCCCCTCATCTATGTGCAGCGGCGGCGCAATCGGCGTATCCGTCAACTCGAACGGCAGCTGCCGGACGTTTGCGACATGCTCGCGCGCGCGTTGCGCTCGGGCCATGCGTTCACCGGCGCGATCGATATGGTCGCCACCGAGTTCTCCGAACCGATGAGCGGCGAGTTCCGCATCGTGTTCGACGAGATCAACTACGGCGTGTCGATCAGCGAGGCGCTGACCAATCTCGCGACGCGGGTGCCGATTCGCGATCTGCGCTACTTCGTGATCGCCGTCGTGATCCAGCGCGAGACGGGCGGCAATCTCGCCGAAGTGCTCGACGGCATCACCGCGCTGATTCGCGACCGCTTCAAGCTGTTCGACAAGGTTCGCGTGCTCGCCGCCGAAGGCAAGATGTCCGCGTGGGTGCTCGGCCTGCTGCCGTTCGGCGTCGGCGCCGCGATGATGTTGATCAACCCCGGGTTCCTGAATGTGCTGTGGCAGGACCCGGCGGGCGTCAAGATGATCGGGGTGGCGTGCGCCGGCATGCTGTTCGGCATTCTGTGGATGCGGCACATCGTGAAGATTCGCGTCTGAGCGGGGAACAGGTCATCGGAGAACGACCATGCAAACACTGAACATCACGCAGATTCTGTTGCTTGCCGGCGTATTCGCGATCGTCTTCGCGGCCGTGTTCGGCGCGATGCATCTGAGCGCGCCGCGCGACATGAGCCGCCGCATCGAGCAGGCGGGCGGTGCGAATGCGGTGCCGACGCCGGAGCAACTCGACGCCGCCGCGCAGACGCCGTGGTACGAAAAGCTCGTCGAGATCTCGCAGCCGATCTCGAAGCTGTCGGTGCCGAAGGACGGCTGGGAGCAATTCGCGCTGCGCGTGCAATTGATGAACGCCGGCTGGCGCTCGGCCAACGCCGGGCCGATCTATCTGGCCGCGAAGACCGCGCTCGCGCTGTCGTTGCCGCTCATCGCGATGCTGATGCTCTATGGCTCGTCGTTCGCGAACTCGCTGCTCGAACGGACGATCGTGCTGGTCGTGCTGGCCGCGCTCGGCTACTACCTGCCGAACGTCGTGCTGTCGCGCCGCATCGCAGCGCGCAAGCGCAGCATCGTCGAGGACTTTCCCGATGCGCTCGATCTGCTGACCGTGTGCGTCGAAGCGGGTCTGAGTCTCGATTCGTCGCTGATGAAAGTCGGCGAGGAAATCCGCCTGCGCAGCGCGGTGGTCGCGAGCGAGCTCGAACTGATGCTGCTCGAAATGCGCTCGGGCTTCTCGAAGGAAAAGGCACTGCGCAATTTTTCGCTGCGCACCGGTGTGGAAGACATCGACTCGTTCAGCGCGATGCTGATCCAGGCCGAGCGCTTCGGTACCAGCATCGGCGCATCGCTGCGCGTGCTGTCCGATACGCTGCGTACGCGCCGTCGGATGCGCGCCGAGGAGCGCGCCGCGAAGATCGCGCTGAAGCTGCTGTTTCCGTTGATGTTCTGCATTTTCCCGGCGCTGCTCGTCGTGCTGATGGGGCCCGCGATGATTCACATCTATCGCGATCTGCTGCCGAGCATGGCGGGCGGCGCATGACCGGACACTTCGTTGCGAGCGAATCGACATGTGGAACGAGCGGAGAGAGCCGGTGAAACGCACAAAACAACGCGGCGCGGCAACCGTCGAACTCGCGCTGGTGCTGCCGTTGCTGCTCGCGCTGATCTTCGGCATCGTGCAGTTCGGCTGGCTGATCAACAACTACCTGGTGTTGACCAATGCGGCCTCGCTCGGCGCGCATCAGCTCGCGGCGGAGCGCGGTTATGCGTCGCCGTACTCCGATGCGACTGCCGCGATTCATTCGCAGACCGGTGCGCTGAACGGCACGCTGACGATTTCGATGAGTGTCGGCGGCACCTCCTGCACGAGCGATAGCGCGTGCGCCACCGCGCTGGGTTCGAGCACGCAGGCGCCGGCCGCCGGCACCCAGGCGAAGGTGCAGCTCGGCTATACGTTCGCGCCTCTGTTCGGCGGCAAGCTCGACAACCTCAAAAGCATCATGCCCGGCAGTTTGAGCGCCACCATGTCGGAGGTCGTGCAATGAGCGCTGCCATTGGTCCGAGGCGCAGAACGAAACCTTCAGCGAATCGGCAGCAACAGAAGGGCGTCGCCGCGGTCGAGTTTGCGCTGGTCGCGCCGCTGTTGCTGTTGATCCTGCTCGGCCTCGCGCAGTTCGGCTGGCTGCTTGGCAACTACGTGATGGTCGCCAATGCGGCTTCGGCGGGCGCGCGCTATTTCGCATCGCAACGCGGCACCAGCACGCCGTATTCGTCCACGCAAGGTCAGGTGAGCACGTCGGCCGCGCTGTTGAAGACCTCGAACCTGTCGGTCGCGATGTCGGTGAACGGCGCCACGTGCAGTAGCGATTCGAGCTGCGCCACCGATCTGACCAGCGCCGGCGGCACGAGCGCGGTCGGCACGGCGACCGTGACCGTCACCTACACGTTCGCGCCGCTGTTCAAGGGCAGCCTGTCGGGTCTGTACGCGATGATGCCGACCGCGCTCAATGCGAGCGCGGTGGAGCGGGTGCAATGACGACGCAAGAAGAACAAAAGCGGTGCAACCGTTTGAGAGAGCGTGAAAACATGAAAACAACCTACCGTAGTTCGCGTGGCTCGCGTCGGCGCCAGCGCGGCGCCGTTTCCGTTCTGGTGGCGTTATCGATGGTCGCGCTGTTGGGCTTCGTCGCACTCGGCGTCGACTTCGGTTACCTGGCCTATAGCCAGCGGCGCCTGCAAAGCGCAACCGATGCCGCGGCGCTGTCGGGCGCGGTCGACCTTTGGACGCAATCGTGGACCACCGCAGCCAGCGATGCGAAGGCGTTCACGGCGGGATACAACAACCAGCTGCCTGCCTCCGTCGTGCCCGCCAGCGCGACGATCACCCCCCTTACGTTGTCGAGCGTCACGTTGCCGTACAAGCAGGCGGCCTCCGGCGCCAACGGCATCCAGGTCACGCAGACGGCGACCGTGCCGTTGTATTTCGCGCGCGTGTTCGGCAAGAATTCGCAGACCATTTCCGCGACCTCGCGAGCCGGGGCGGGTGGCGGCGCGGAACCCGCGCTCTACAACGTGATGATCGTGCTCGACACCACGCGCTCGATGGCCACGACGACGGACAGCAACTGCACGAACTCGAAGGGTGTCGCGCTAACGCGGCTGGCGTGCGCTCAGGCGGGCGCGTTGAAACTGCTGACCGGCTTGACCAATGCGGGAGACAACGTCGGTCTGATGGCTTTTCCACCGCAAACCTCGTCCACGTATAACTTTTCCTGCTCGGGTAAGTCGGCGACCATCGCAAGCAGCTATTCTGCGACGGGCGCAAGTTACCAGGTTTCGTCGTTGAACACCGGCTATCTCGGCAGCAACGGCGCGGTTAGCACGACCTCGGGCATCGTGCAGGCGCTGGGTGGCGGCAGTTGCAGCGGCATGGCGGCGCCCGGCGGTCTCGGCACGTTCTACGCGCAGGCGCTTACGGCCGCGCAATCGTCACTCACCACGTTGTCGTCGACACAGCATCCGGCCGGCCAGAACGTGATCATTCTGTTGAGCGACGGCATCGCGACGTCGTCGACGAGTCAACTCGGCAGCACGTACAGCAGTACGTATGGCAGCGAGTGCCAGGCCGCGATCACTGCTGCGTCGAACATCAAGACCAGCACGGGCACGTTGATCTATACCGTCGCGTATCTGGGCGGTGAGGCCGCGTCGGCGCCGAGTTGCGGAGACGGTAACGACAAGCTCACCGCGTGCAATACGATGCTGTCGATCGCTTCCGGTTCGTCGTATTTCTATTCGGACACCTGTGCGAATGCGGCGGGCGGCACGAACAGCCTCAATGCGTTGTTCAGCCAGATCGCGTACAGCCTGACCAAGCCGCGGCTGATTCCGCAAACCGCGAGCTGAAGCGCGAAGGGCTCGTTATGGATTGTCGCGCGTCTCGGCCGTGCGTCTGCCCTGAAAGACCGGCAGCCGCCAGCCGAAGCGCAGCGACGCGAGCCGCACCAGCACGCAAGCCAACGTCGCGAACCACGGCGTCCACCAGTCGGTCCAGCCCGCATACGAGAAGCCGACCTGCACCGCCGCGCCGAACAGCGCGGCCGACGCATAGATCTCGCGCTCGAGAATTGCCGGTACGCGCGAGAGCACGACATCACGCATCACGCCGCCGCCCACCGCGCTGACGACGCCGAGCAGAATCGCGAGTTCGGCATTGTGGCCATACGTGAGCGCCTTCTGCGCGCCCGACACCGCGAACAGACCGAGCCCGATCGCATCGAAGAACAGCACTGGCTGACGCAGCCGGCGCACCTGCGGATACGCAAGAATCGTCACCGCCGATGCGCCGAGCGCGGTCGCCAGATAGCGCCAGTTCGACAGCCCCGCCGGCGGGATCGCGCCGATGCACACGTCGCGCACGATGCCGCCGCCGCATGCGACCATGAAGGCGATCACGACGATGCCGAAGAGATCGAGCCGTCGTTGACGCGCGGCCACCGCGCCGCTGATCGCGAATACGAAGGTGCCGATCAAATCGAGAATGGTATAGACGGCGTGGGAATTCACTGAGTGGTTTCGGGTTGATCGAGCCAGACGCCGGCCGCGCACAGCATCGCTTCGAGACCCGTGCGCAGCGTCGGGTCGAGCACGGGTGCGAACTTCGGCGAGTGATTGCTCGGGATTTCGTTGAGTTTTTTCGCGGCGAGCGCCTGGCGGAACACCGCGGGGTCGGTGCCGCCGACGAACCAGAACGAGTACGGCACGTTCCATTCGCGGCCGAACACGCTGAAGTCTTCGCTTGCCGCGGCCGGCGGTGATTCGTACGCGCGCTCGCCGAACTGAGCCGCGAACGCGTTGCGCACACGCTCGGTCGTGGCGGCGTCGTTGATCGTCAGCGGATAGCTCGATAGCGTGGTGAATTCAGGCTCGCGCGGCGCGTTCGACGCCACGCATTCGGCGCAGCAGATGCGGCGGATCGCGCCTAGCATGTACTCGCGCACGTCTTCGTCGTAGGTGCGCATGTTGAGCTTCAGCGTCGCGTCGTCGGGGATGATGTTCTCTTTCGTGCCGGCCTGCAGCGAGCCGATGGTCAGCACGGCGCTGTCGCTCGGCGCGATTTCGCGCGATACGATGGTTTGCAGACGCAAGGTGGTCGAGGCCGCCATGATCACGGGATCGATCGAGGTCTGCGGCTGCGAGCCGTGCGCGCCGCGCCCGAACAGCTTGACCTTGATGCTGTCGCCGGCCGACAGGATCGTGCCGCTGCGATAGCCGACCGTGCCCGCCGCGCCGACCATCACGTGCTGGCCGAGAATCACGTCGGGCTTCGGAAAGCGCGTGGTCATGCCGTCGTCGAGCATGCTGCGCGCGCCGCGGCCGACTTCCTCGCCGGGCTGGAACACGGCCATCAGCGTGCCGCGCCATGCGTCGCGATGCCCGGCCATCAGACGCGCGACGCCGAGCAGCCACGTGACGTGCATATCGTGCCCGCATGAATGCGCGACGCCGACGTCGAAGCCGTCTTCGTCTTTCGCTCTGACGGTGCTCGCGTAGGGCAGGCCGGTCGCTTCGGCCATCGGCAGCGCGTCCATGTCGGCGCGCAGCATCACGGTGGGGCCGTCGCCGTTGCGCAGCAGCGCGACCACGCCCGTCACGCCGACGTTGCGCGTCACCTCGTAACCGAGCTTTTCCACGTAATCCGCGACGATGCCCGCGGTGCGCACTTCCTGCATCGACAGTTCGGGGTGCGCATGCAGGTCTTTGTAGATCGCTTCGAGTTCGGGCAGCAGCGCGTCGATCGCGCTCGACATCGTTTGGATCAGCTTCGACATGGAGGGCTCCTTGTTGGCATGAACGCCGGGAAGAACGCGGCGCAATGCGGACCGGGTGTCAGGATCGCGCAGGTGGCGCGTTGGCGGATTCGCTTTCGAGCAGGCTGTGCGAAAGCTTGCCGAGCAGACGTTCGAGCGTTTTGCGTTCGTTCGCGCTCAGCGCCTTCGCGAGTTCGACCTCGAGCTCGGTGCCGACCGCTTCGGACGCCTGCGCGACGTCGAGGCCGTGCGCGGTGGCGCGCAACGCAATGCTGCGGCGGTCCGACTCATGCATGTTGCGCGAAATCAGGCCACGTGTTTCAAGCTCGGAAAGAACCTTGGACAGCAGCGTTTTTTCGATCAGCGCGCGCTGCGAAACGGTTTTGGGCGTGATGTCGGGCTCCGCGCAAACGAGGCGCAGCACGCGCAGCGCGCGCACGTCGAGATCCCAGTGCTCGCGGTAAACCACGTTGGCGCGGTTGGTCAGCAACGCGCTGGTCAGATCGAGCCTGAAAGTCAGGAAGTCCGAGTACAAGGATTTGCTCCGCCGTCGAGCGCCAAATGCAGTGCAGGCATTATAGGCAAGTAGTTGAAATTTTCAAATACTTGCGGTGGGCGGACTGCCTGCGCGATCCAAGCTGTTTGCAATAGAACGTCGTGCCGCAGAGCGCTCCGTCGGTCATCAGCGCGTAATTCGGCACGCTGCCGACGCGTTGCCAGCCGGCGCGCTGATAGAGTCGCTCGGTATCGCCACCGGTTACGGTGTCGAGCACGAGAACCGATTTTTTCTCTTCCCGCGCGATGCGATCGAGCTCGCTCATCAGAGCGTGCGCGACGCCGCGCCGACGTACTTTTCTGTGCACGAGCATCTTCGCGACGTCGGCGCGATGCGGCTGATTTTCGGGCTGCGCGGTAATCAACTGCACGGTGCCGACGATGCTGCCGTCGCGATCTTCTGCGATTAGCAATACACGCGCGTCGCGCGCGACGCCCTCAGCGACGGTTGCGCCAGAACGCGAGCGCCGTGTTGTGCGAGATCGGCAGCATGAAGCTCACCGATGCTCCACCTTCCACGCAATCGATCAGCACGTCGGCTCCCGGCGGTATCTTCGCCCAAGGTTCATGAAGACAACGATTGCCTTCTGCCTCAAGTCGACGAGCTGTCCGGCTTTCCAGCGGGAGGCGGAGTGCTTTCAGCATTCGACGCCATGCTGCCCACGGAGTATCGAGGGGCAATGCCGCGAATTGTTCGCACATGGCGCCCGTCATGCGTGAGTACGACGATATTGCCGTATCCAGATTTGAAGCCAATGAGCCGCACGGTTCCTGAGGTGGCCACGACGACAGGTGTCCCCTTCGATGCGGCAAAGTCCCCACTGTGTGCGTCAGGTGTTCGCCGTTGACCGGACAGGGTCGGCAATCGAATGGCGAACTGAGCCGAACGTATTCGAGAGGCAAGAAAAATGGCTTTGCGGCAAGCCCACGCCCGTTGAATGGACAGCAGCATGGCAACACCGCAGCCGCTGAAGATTCAAATCGGCAATACACCGAATGAGCCGCCATCGTGGTAATGGCCTGAGCGCAGGACCAGGCGTGATGTAAATAGCGCAAGCGCATCGTTTTAAAACCTCGCAGTCGAAAAAATGGGCCTGAATGAGGTCGCTTTAAACGCAGAGAAAATCCAATAAATCGACGAAGGATTATCGTTCGCGCTATGTCGTCCGGCAGGAGGAGCCTTTAGTCTATGGGGCGCGGCTGTTGCCAATATCGGGAGAATTTAATTTTTGAGATTGGCTCGCCGGGGCAGTCCGGGCAATAGCACTAACGTGGTCCTGCCATTCTGAGACGCAGGCGACTCGAGCCCGTTCGACGCTGGCTTCGATGCCGGACCTGCCGAGCTTTTCGGCCCTTGCGCCGACCTGCGGCCGACCCGCGGTCGCGCAGGCTCATCTAAGCCCGCGTGTCTATCGCGCGTTACCGGAAAAGCACCAGTCGCGGAAATTCTTCGTCGGCGTCTTCGGCGTTTCCGCAGAGGAATCCTGTGCGCAGCTGGCCGGGCGGATTTTGGTGCTCCGATTTCAATTGTTTTTTCAAATGATGTGCATAGACAAATTCAAATCCGATTCGGATCGGTCCTATTTTTGTCCTATCTCGAAAATATAGAATGAAATCAGATTCAATGATTAAGTGGGCGGCAGAAATTTGATGGGATGTGGTGTGGCAAAACAGCCGTTTAACTGAAATTTATTAATCATTGAGATTTTTTGGATGTGTGCTCGGCGTAAATCTAATTTCATTATCTTTGGAAAGGTGACATCATGAACAAGTCGTATACCAGCGTCTGGAATGAAGCTCTTGGTTCGTGGGTAGCGGCCTCCGAACTTGCTCCCGCACGAGGTAAATCGAGTCGGGCGAGGGTGGTCAAGTTAGTTGCGGTGGCTGCGTTCATCGTGGCGGCACAGGCCGGCCATGCGAGCACTATCGCGGTGGGCGGGCAGGCGTGTGGTTTTGCTGGCCCTGGACCTGACGGCACGGCCCACGCATATGCGCCCATGGTCGACGGTGACTCAAGCTGGTCGACTGTGGCGGGTTGTGGGGCCAATGGAAACAAACTCGGGGGTGTAACGTTGTACGGGGCGAATGCGACCGCGACTGGGGACTGGGCCACGGCTTTGGGCTTTGGCAGCGTCGCCTCGACCGTGGCGACGGCCGTAGGTGTCCAGGCGAAGGCGTCCGGTGTATACAGCAGTGCGTTTGGCTACAACGCTGAGGCACAAGGGAGCAATACACTTGCAATGGGTGCTGCCAGCAGCGCAAGCGGTGCTCATGGTGCAGCAATCGGCGCAGAGACGGTCGCATCGGGTAACCATGCAGCTGTCCTTGGTCATATGGCTACTGGCACAGGTATCGGGTCGGCTGCCGTTGGTTATCATGCCGTTTCCGGCGACGATTACGCCACGGCGCTTGGATCGGGCTCCAGGGCGCTCGGGTATGCCTCGACGGGGCTTGGTACGGTCGCTAAGGCGACGGGGAGATTCACCGTTGCGGTTGGTAGTAACGCTGCTGCGTCAGCGGACCTCGCCACGGCGCTTGGCACTGAGGCTCTGTCGTCAGGGGAAGGCGCGGTGGCAGTGGGTATGGGAGCCTCTGCAACGGAGGCGTATTCGGTAGCACTGGGCACAGACTCGACGACGGCCGCGGCAGTGGGCACGGCGGGCGCGACGATCGGCGGGACGGAGTACGCGTTCGCCGGAGCAAACCCGACGAGCACGGTGAGCGTGGGCAGCGAGGGTAACGAGCGCACGATCACGAACGTGGCCGCGGGTCGCCTGAGCGCGACGAGCACGGACGCGGTGAACGGCTCGCAGCTGTATGCGACGAACCAGGGTGTGGCGCAGAACGCCTCGAACATCGTGGGTCTGGATGGCCGTGTGACGCAGAACACGTCGGCGATCGGTGGTCTGGACACCCGCATCACGCAGAACACGACGGATATCGGCGGCATGGACACCCGTGTGACGCAGAACACGACGGCTATCGGTGGCATGGATACACGCATCACGCAGAATGAGACGAACATCACGGGTATCGACAACCGGGTGACGAACGTCGAGGGTTCGGTGCAGAACATCGCGAACGACCTGAG
>NZ_SELS01000061.1 GCF_004197395.1 Paraburkholderia sp. UYCP14C
GCGGCACGCCGGGGACGTTGCTCCAGGTCATGGACAAAGGCTGGCAGTTCTTCCCAAGAAAGTGCCGCGTGATGTTTATTCTGTGCGCGCTTTTTCGAGCGTGGTAACACCAGTTGCAGATGGTCAACACAGCGCGCCGGGTTGCTGCCCGTGCGGTAACCTAACACCGTTTCCGCATCGAGAATCGCCTTGATGCGGCAGCAAACGCGGCGCGCTGTCTCCGCCTTCTTCGTCCTGATCGGGGAGAATCCGCACGATCATCGCCGTGTCGATATCACGCACGCGGACCTCGCCAATCACCGGACACGCGTATGTCTCGACGCTACGCGATGCGTCGTACGGCTGAGCGCGACGATCGCCTCGGGCGTGCATTTCATGCAAAAGGCAAAACCCGTTAAGGGTTGAAGCATTCATCCGCGCAGGAATCCGAGTGGAGAAATCGCAAGCATGCGCAGCAATGGAGCAACACGCTCAAGCTTCAGAGCCGAACTGGCGGGCGCGACACTAAGCGTGTACCGGTTCTGGCGAGACCTCGGGTACGCGATTGGCGCACTTTCAGCAGGCGTCATCGCGGATCGCTTTGGTTTTGCCTACGCCATTCTGGCAATCGCCGTGGTCACCTTCATCTCTGGCGCTATCGTCGCGATTGCCATGCGCGACTGTCGTTGATCATTTCCCTGGTGACTCGTACGCACCGATAGTGCGTCTCATGCGTGGAGTTATAGTGGCAGACAAAACTCGAAGGTTGCCCTGATGAAGCCCCGCATTCCGCCACCAATCGTGATGCTGGCCGCGGCCGCCCTCATGTGGGCACTGCACCGCTGGCTCCCGCTCACTCACTGGATCGTCCCGCCGTGGAACCGATTCGGTAGCCTCCCGGCTGTGGCCGGACTCGCCACTGCGGCGGCAGCCATCGTCCGTTTTCGGAAGGTGCGAACGACCACCGATCCGATGGACCCGGGCAAGGCCTCGCGTCTTGTAACGGACGGGGTATTTCGCATTAGCCGCAATCCGATGTACCTGGGATTGGAGTTGCTCCTGATCGGCTGGGCGGTCTGGCTAGGAAGCGCGAGTCCATGGCTTGTTCCCCCGCTGTTCGCAATCGTCATCACGGTCGTCCAGATCATTCCCGAGGAACGCGCGCTAAGGCAACGTTTCGGAGATCAGTACCGCTCTTACCAACGACGCGTAGCACGATGGATCGGCCGCCGGCGGTGATGCCAACGAGGAGATCCTCGACAACCGCGGCGCACGAAATTCTGCGGTAGCATCAGCTCTCTTCCGGCCCCCGCGTGACGAACGGATCTCCATGAAGGTGCTTATTGTCGAAGACGATTCCGCGATCGCCGCAAACCTCTACGACTATCTTGAGGGCAGCGGCTATGAGGTTGATGTTGCTCCCAGTGGCAACGCGGGGCTGCAAATGGCGCTCGCCGGCTCATGGGACGCCATCCTGCTCGATCTGTCGGCCGGGCATGGACGGACTCACGCTCTGTCGCAGGCTGCGTGAGGAGGCGGGGCGGGACACACCGGTGCTGATGCTGACCGCGAGGGACGCGCTTGACGACAAGCTCGAGGGTTTCGCGCACGGCGCCGATGATTATCTGGTCAAGCCGTTCTCCCTAAAGGAAGTTGATGCACGTCTTGGCGCCCTCATCAAGCGCTACCGAGGCCGGGTCGCCACCATGGATCTCCGGTTTGCAGACGTGCGGCTCGACCTGTCGAGGATGACCGTCGAACGCGCCGGGCGTCCGGTCAAGCTTCCCCCCAAGTGTCTTCAGCTACTGCGTGTCCTGATGCAGTCGCCCCACCGCACGTTCAGTCGCACCGAGCTCGAGTCCGAAGTCTGGGGCGAGGAACTGCCCGACAGCGACACGCTGCGCACGCACATTTACACCCTGCGCCGCGCACTTGGTGAGCCGGGCGAGGCCAGTCTTGTCGAGACCATCCATGGTGTCGGCTACCGACTCATGGCGAACGGTCATGATGCGAAATAGCCTGCGCTTCAAGGTCGCGCTTTTCTTCTCGGTGCTGACCATTGCGCTGTTGCTCGCCCAGGCACTGGGCGTGCGAACACTCGCCGAGGCACAGGAAGAAAGGCTGATTGCGGCGCTCATTGGCGACGACATGGCGAGCGTGCTCAAAAGCTACGAAGCCAATCCGTCCTTGCTGCCACCTTTCGATATCCGGGTGAATGGCTATGTATCGGGCGCGGACCACCGGACAATAGCCCTGCCCGCCACGGTCAGGGACCTGTCTTTCGGCACGCACGAGATCATCATCGACGGACGGGAGATTCACGTCGCTATAGCGCGGCTCGGCACGGCACGCCTGTACCGGATCTACAACTTCAGCATTTACGAACAGCATTTCAAGGAGGTCATCAATGCCCTGATGGCGGGCACGGGCGTCTTCGCGCTCCTCACGATCTGGCTGTCCTTCGGGCTGTCGGGCCTGCTGGTGCGGCAGGTGGCGGGCCTCGCGCGGCAGGTGAAGACGTTTCGGCCCGGAGAATCGGCACCGATCCAGCCCGGGAAGTATGACGAGACAGAACTCGTCGGACTCGTGGAGGCTTTCAACGACTACCACCGGCGCATGGCCGACATGATCGAACGCGAGAAGGAGTTCACGGGCAATGTCAGCCACGAGCTGCGCACGCCGCTCACGACGATCAAGACGAGCTGCGAACTGCTTGAGCAGGATACGGCAATCAGCGGGAAGTCGCGCGCGCGGCTCTATCAGATTGAGCGTGCGGCCGACAATATGCGCGAACTCGTCAACGCGCTGCTCATGCTCGCCAGGGAGGATTCGACGCGCAGTGTCGAGCCGGTGGCGATCGCGAACATGATCGAAACCGCGCTGGCACCTTTCGCCGACCGGCTCGCGCAAAAGGGACTCGATACTGTCATCGACGTGGGCCGTGAACTTTCCGTAATGGCGAACCGGTCAGCGCTTGCGATCGTGCTATCCAACCTTATTGAGAACGCCGTACGGTACACCGACCGCGGACATCTTCAGTTTCGCTATGTCAACGACTGGCTGTACATCGAGGACACGGGGCCGGGTATTCCAGCACATGCACTTCCGCACGTCTTTGACCGGTTCTACCAGGCAGGATCGCCACGCACCCCGACCCCTGGCGTCGGGATCGGCCTGTCGATCGTCAAGAAGCTTTGCAACCGCTACGGGTGGTCAATAGAGATCAGCAGCGAGCCTGGCCGGGGTACCTGCATGTCGCTTCGCCTGCCGGCTGCGAACCGGACCTGAGCAGACTCCAAGGGAACCGGATGGTTTACCGAAGAAACCTTCGTAAGCCATCGCATAGCATGGACTCATGGGCTGTGCCGTGCGTTTGCGCAACGGATACCCGCCCGCCTTGTGAAGAAGTCGGCGATGAAATCGCTCTTCGCTGCGCTCTTTGCCGCATCCTCTGCCATTTTCCCCAAGCACTCATTTGCCCAGCAAACACGCCCCCCGGGCATTGGCCGGGGGCGCCTTCTTGACGAAAACTTCACAATCAGTGGCGTAGCATCCGCCCCGGAAGCTGCCCGGGTGGGCGGCAGAACGTCCAATGGAATGCCAGAATGCGCCTCGCGTCATTGATTGCCTTCGTTGCCTTCGCCGGGGTGGCAGGCTGTACGACCTACCGCCCCGAGCCGATCGCCGCCGCCCAGCTTGCCCAGGAATTCGAGCAGCGCTCGCTGGCGAGCGAGGAGTTTCGTGCCTACGTGGTGCGCGCGACAGGCCGCGACTTCGCGCCCTGGCCACCTGCCCGCTGGAACCGCGAGTTGCTCACCCTGGCGGCCTTCTACTACAGCCCCGCGCTCGACCTTGCCCGTGCCCAATGGGGCACGGCCAAAGCCGGTATCGACGTCGCCAACTCGATTCCCAATCCTGTCCTGCAGTTGCCGTTCCAGTACAACACGCCGAACCCGGGGCCAGGAGCGCCCTTCACCTGGGGGCCTTCGCTCGATATCCCGATCGAGACCGCGCACAAGCGCGGCTACCGCGTCGACCAGGCATCGCACCTGTCGGAAGCGGCGCGCCTTGCCATCGGTAACGAGGCCTGGAAAGTTCGCGCGCAGGTCCGCGATGCGCTGCTTGCGCTGTACGCGGCGCGCGAGCGCAGCGCGTTCCTGTCCCGCAAGGCCGGCGCCGCGCAGCAGATCGTCCAGATGGTCACGAAGCGTCGGGCGGTGGGCGAAAACTCGGGACCGGACGTCAATGCGGCGGTCCTCGCAGCCACGCAGGCCGAGGCCGATCTGGCTGCATCCCGCAGCGCGGAGCAGGACGCACGGGCACAGCTCGCAGCGGCGATCGGCGTGCCGGTTGCCGCTCTCAATGGCATCGAGTTCGATCCCGGCGGGTTCGGCACGGTGCCCCCTGCGCCGCCGGCGGCCGACGCACAGCGCGACGCGATCCTGCATCGCGCGGACCTGCTTGCGTCGCTCGCCGACTACGCTGCAGCGGAGTCGGCACTGCAGCTCGAGGTGGCGAAGCAGTATCCGGACATCCATCTCGGCCCCGGCTACACGTACGACACGGGCACGCACAAGATCGGATTTGGACTCGCCGGCATCACGCTGCCCATCTTCGACCAGAACCAGGGCGGCACCGCGCAGGCCGAGGCGAAGCGCAGGGAGGCCGCCGCACGCACGACAGCACTGCAGGACACGATCCTGGGTGATCTGGATCATGCACTCGCGCGTTACCGCGCCGGTCTCGACGCGGTGCAGCTTTCGGCGCGCCACCTCGCAACCGCACGGCGTCAGCTCGACAGTCAGGCGGCAGGCTTCGCCGCAGGCAACACGGACCGCCTGACCTTCACGCAGGCGAGCGCCGACTATGAAGCAAATGCGATCGCACACCTGGACGCAGTGGTGGCCGCGCAACAGGCGGCCGGTGCGCTTGAAGATGCCATGCAACGGCCCCTTGCCTCCGGTGCGGCCAATGAATCCCTGACCCAACAGGAATCCCGATGAAATACCGGTTGCTCCTCCTCTCCACCGTCACGATCGCACTGGCGGCCGGCGCGGGCTGGTACATCTATCAGACGCTCTACCCGAACCCGTCGGCATCGCCAGCGACTGCACAGACGGCGCCTCAGCCTGCGGTACAGACGGTCAATGGCGAAACCGTGGTCGTCCTCGCCCCCGAGGTGCAGCGCGCAAGCCACATCGAGGTCTCGCCACTCGCCGCAACGGCCGTCCGGCCGGCGCGCAGCGCCTATGCGACGGTCATCGACCTGCAGCCGCTCCTTGACCTGCGCGGCCGGCTGGCTGCTGCACGGGCTGATCTTGACACCATGACGGCGCAGGCCGGCAACTCGCATGTGCAGTACGAGCGCAGCCGCGTGCTGTTCGAGGATGACCGCAACGTCTCCCAGAAAAGCCTCCAGGATGCGCGCGCAGCCATGCAGGGCGATCAGGCGAAGTTGCAGTCGGCCACAGCCACGGTCAGCGGGCTCACCGCGACGATGCGCCAGCAGTTTGGCGACGCACTCACCGACGCCGCGACGACGCCGGCTTCCGGACTGTTCCAGCGCCTGCTGTCGGGACGGGGCGCCGTGCTGCGCGTGACGCTGCCTGCGGACGACCGCGACCCCGCGCCTGCGCGCATCACCATCAATGCGCCGGGCGGCGAGGCAGTGCCAACGCAGAAGCTCTCTGCCTCGCCCCTTGCCGATCCATCCGTGCAGGGCAACCCCTGGTTCTACGCCGCCGACCGTGCGCTGCCGGTCGGCACCCATACCAGCGTCGACCTGCCATCAGCGGATCCGGTCACGTCGGCGCTCGCCATTCCGGAGCGCGCCGTCATCTGGTACGGCGGCGAGGCGTGGGCCTACGTGCAGACCGCCCCCGATCGCTTCACGCGACGCTATGTGGCCGCTGGCAACGAGAGCGATCAGGGCTTCATCGTGACCACCGGGTTTCATGCCGGCGACCGGATCGTGACGCAGGGCGCCCAGCTGCTGCTCTCCGAGGAACTGAAGCCGCAGGGTATCGCGACGGCCTGCAAGGATCCGCCCGAGTGCGACGACTGAGCCGTCCTCCCGCTGCGCACTACACGAACCCGCGACTGCCCATGCTCAATGCAATCATCCGGTTTTCGCTGCGTTTTCGCGGCGTCATCTACGCGCTGGCCGTCATCACGGCTGGCTACGGTCTTTTTACGCTGACGCGCGCCAGGCTCGACGTGTTCCCGGAGTTCGCCCCGCCGATGAGCATCGTCCAGACCGAAGCCCCGGGCCTGACCAGCGAACAGGTCGAGACGCTCGTGACCCAGCCGCTCGAGAATGGCCTCGGCGGCGTGGTCGGGCTGCAGTCGATGCGCTCGAGGTCGATGCAGGGGCTGTCCGCCATCACGCTGGTATTCGACGCGCACGCGAACGTGATGCAGATCCGGCAGCTGGTCTCCGAGCGGGTCAATGCGCTCGCGGCAACGCTGCCGGCCGGCGTCATGCCGCCGCGACTCCTTCCGCTCACGACCACGACCAGTGTCGTGCGCACCATTGGCCTCACGTCGAAGACGCGCTCGCTGATGGACCTCTACGACGTCGCGCAGTGGACCGTCAGGCCGCAGCTGCTGAGCGTACCAGGCGTGGCGGATGTGATCGTGTTCGGTGGCGACACGCGGCAGCTGCAGATCCAGGTGGACCCCGCGAAGCTAATGCGTTACGGGCTCTCGATCCAGGACGTGATTGCTGCGGCACGTGTGTCCACGGGCGTGCGGGGTGCCGGATTCATCGAGAACGACAACCAGCGTATCGCCGTCAACGCCGACGGCCAGATCACCACACCGGAGAAGCTCGCCGGTATCGTGCTGCACTGGAGCAACGGCGCAGCCGTCCGTCTGGGGGACGTCGCAACCGTCGACTGGGGCAGCGCGCCCGCGGTGGGCGCGGCCTCGGTGATGGGCCAGCCGGGCGTGATGCTGGTGCTCGAAAGCCAGTACGGCACGAACACGCTCGCGGTCACAAAAGACATCGAGAAGACGCTTGGCGCGCTCAGGCCAGTCCTCGCGAAGCAGGGAGTCGACGTCAACGCGAACGTGTTCCGGCCGGGCAGTTTCATTGAAGCATCGGTCGGCCACCTACGCACGGCTCTGCTCGTGGGCGCGGTGCTGGTGGTCGCGGTGCTGTTCCTGTTCCTGCTCAATGTGCGCACCGCGGTCATCTCCGCCGTCGCGATCCCGCTGTCGCTGCTCATCGCCATCATCGTCCTGACGGCATTCGGGGTGAGCCTGAACACGATGACGCTCGGTGGCCTCGCGATCGCGCTCGGCGAAGTGGTCGACGACGCGATCATCGATGTCGAAAACATCTACCGGCGGCTGCGGCAGAACCGGAAACTGCCGGCACCGCTGCCCGCGTTTCGCGTCGTGCTGCGCGCCTCGCTCGAGGTACGCAGTGCCGTGGTGTTCGCCACCTTCATCGTGATGCTGATCTTCCTGCCAGTGCTCACCCTCTCGGGCGTGGCCGGCAAGCTGTTCGCCCCGCTCGGCATCGCGTACATCCTCGCCGTGCTGGCCTCGCTCGGCGTTGCGCTCACGCTCACGCCCGCGATGGCGCTTGCACTGCTGGCAAAGGGCCCTTTGCCCGAGCACGAGCCGCGACTGATTGCGCGCCTCAAGATACGGTACATCGCGCTGCTGATGAAGATTGAGCAGCGTGTGAAGACGGTCATGATCGCGGTCGCACTGATGTGCGCCGCGGCACTGGCGGCGCTGCCGTTCATGAGCGGCAACTTTATTCCTGAGCTGCGCGAGGGACACTACATCGCGCACATGGGCCTCACGCCTGGTACGTCGCTCGCCGAATCGATGCGCATTGGCACCCCGGTGTCGCAGGCGCTGATGCAGGTGCCCGGCGTGCGCCTCGTCGCGCAACGCGCGGGCCGCGCCAATGAAGTCGTCGACCCGGCCGGCGTGCAGCTCTCCGAGTTCGAGGTCGATCTGGAACCGATGAGCGCGTCCGGTCAAAGCTGGACGCTCTATCGCATCCAGCAGGCGCTCGCGCGCTTTCCTGGACTGACCACCTCGGTCAACACGTTTCTGGTCGAGCGTATCGACGAGACGATTTCGGGCGTCACGGCTCCGGTGGTTGTCAACGTATTCGGCGACAACCTCGACGTGATCGACCGCAAGGCGCAGGAGATTGCGCGCCTTCTCGGGACGATCCGCGGTGCAGCGAGCGTGCGGGTGGAATCGCCCCCGGGCATTCCGGAACTGGAAGTGAAGCTCAAGCCTGACCAGTTGAGCCACTGGGGCTTCAGGCCGGTAGAGGTGCTCGACGCGATCCAGGCGGCGTACCAGGGCACGACGGTCTCCCAGATCTACCAGGGCAGCCGCACCTATGACGTCACGGTTGTGCTGGCCCCCGCCGCGCGTGGCACGCTGGCCGGCATCGGCGCGCTGATGCTGCGCAACCCGGACGGCCTTGCCGTCCCGTTGCGCCAACTTGCGACGATCAGCCAGGTCCCCGGCCGCTACCAGATCACCCACGACGGCGGGCGGCGCATGCAGACGGTGTCCGTCAATCTCGGCAGCCGCACGGTGAGCGACTTCGTGAAAGAGGCCGAGGCGCGCGTGAGTCGCGAAATCGTCATGCCGCAAGGAACGTACGCCGTGTTCGCTGGCGAAAGCGAAGCGCGTGCGCAGTCGCAGCGCGACCTGTTTGCGTACGGCGCCATGTCACTCGTCGGCATCGCGCTGCTGCTGTTCCTTGCCATGAAAAGCCGCCGGGGCGTGCTGCTGGTGATGGCCAACCTGCCGTTCGCGCTGGTGGGGGGCGTACTGAGCGTGGCGCTGACGGGCGGCAACCTGTCGCTGGGCGGCATGGTGGGCTTCGTGACGCTCTTTGGCATCTCGCTGCGCAATTCGATCATGCTGATCAGCCACTATGAGCATCTCGTGCACGTCGACGGTCTGGCGTGGGGGCCGGACACGGCCGTGCGCGGTGCATCGGAGCGGCTAGTGCCCATCCTGATGACCGCGCTCGTGACCGCCCTGGCGCTGCTACCACTTGCGGTGACGAGCGGCGCGGCGGGCAACGAGATCGAGGGGCCGATGGCGATCGTGATCCTAGGCGGCCTCATCACGTCGACAGCACTCAACCTCATCGTGCTGCCCACGCTCGCGCTGCGTTATGGACGCTTCGAGCGTGATGTGCTGGCCGAACCCGGCCCTGCGGCCACGTGAGTCGCAACGGAGGTAGCCCGTGACCGGACAGCAGGCGATGACAACACTCCCCGACGGCCTGAAATCGCCCGAGGTGACCGTGCGCAGGCAGCGTGGCGACTTCAACCGGATCAGGCGCCGCACCAGCCGCAGCCTTGCCGACATCGTGCGCGCCAATGTGTTCACGCGCTTCAACGCGCTGCTCGGTTCGCTGTGCGCCGTGGTGCTCATCGCCGGACCGTGGCAGGACGCGCTGTTCGGTGGCGTGCTCGTCGCGAACTCGCTCATCGGCATCGTTCAGGAATGGCGTGCGAAGCGCACGCTCGATCGTCTCGCACTGCTGCACCAGCCACGCGCGCGCGTACGCCGCGACGGGCAGACGATCGAGATCGACGTCGCCGACATCGTGAAAGACGATCTGATCGGGGTCGAGCGCGGCGAACACATCGTGGTCGACGGGGTCGTTGTTGCTTCGTCCGGGCTGCAGGTCGACGAGTCGCTGCTCACCGGCGAATCCGAACCCCAGGACAAGACGTGCGGGATGCCGTTGCTGTCTGGCAGCTTTGTCGTCGCGGGACAGGGCTGGTATCGGGCAACGGCAGTCGGACAGCAGGCCTGGGTGCACCGGCTCGCGACACAGGCACGACGTTTCGAGCCTTCGCGTTCGGAGCTCGCGGCCGGCATCAACCGTATCCTGCGTTACATCGGGTGGGCCATCGCACCGCTGTCGGTGCTGCTCGTGGCGACCCAGTTGCTTCGACAAATGTCCCTGGCCGAGGCACTGCTGTTTTCCGCAGGCGGGGTCGTCGGCATGGTGCCGGAAGGACTCGTGCTGCTCACGAGCGTTGCACTCGCGGTCGGTGCGATGCGGCTCGCGCGGCGCGGCACACTGATGCAGGAGCTGCCGGCCATCGAGACGCTCGCGCGCGTCGACGTGGTGTGTATCGACAAGACGGGAACCCTGACACAGGGCGAGCCGGTTCTCGAACGGATCGAAGTGCTTGCCGGCGTGAGGGACGCGCACGATGCGCTCGCGGCGCTGGCACTTGGCGAACCCGCGCCGAACGCGACACTGCGCGCCATCGCACTAAACTGCACGGCGCCGCCGGGATGGCATGCTACGAACACCGTGCCATTTTCCTCTGCCCGAAAGTGGGCGGGCGCATCGTTCGGCGAACACGGCGTCTGGGTGCTTGGCGCGCCCGATGTCGTACTCGCAGGCACCGCGATGGCCGACGACCTGCGCAGCACCGTCTCCCGCCACGTACGCGAAGGTCGCAGGGTGCTGCTGCTCGCCCGTTCAGACCTGCCGCTCGCTGATGACACGTTGCCGGGCACGCTGACGCCAGTCGCGCTGGTGCTGCTCGCGGAGCGCATCCGCGACGATGCGCCCGGCACCGTGGCCTGGTTCACCGCTCAGGGCGTGTCGCTGAAGGTGATCTCAGGCGATCACCCGGAGACGGTAGCCGAAGTTGCACGACGCGTTGGCATGACGTCCGCACAGGCGGGCGTCGATGCGCGCACGCTCCCCGACGGCGCGGACCTGTCCGGCGAACTGATGGAGCGGGAGTGCGTGTTCGGCCGCGTCTCTCCACAACAGAAGGCGGCAATGGTGGCCGCGTTGCGCAGCCGCGGCCATGTGGTCGCGATGGTTGGCGACGGCGTTAATGACCTGCTTGCGCTCAAGGAAGCCGACATCGGTATCGCCATGGGCGGGGGCAGCAGCGCCGCGGCGGCCGTTGCCCAAGCTGTGCTGACCGACAACCGCTTCGCGAGCCTGCCCGCGATCGTGAACGAAGGCCGCCGGGTCATCGGCAACATCGAGCGCGTGGCCAACCTGTTCGTGACGAAAACGGTCTATGCGATGCTGCTCGCTTTCGCAGTGGGCATCGCCGATCTCGCCTTTCCGTTTCTGCCTCGCCATCTGACGCTGGTCGGTTCGCTGACCATTGGCATCCCGGCCTTCTTCCTGTCGCTCGAGGCCAGCGCCGAGCGCGCAAAAAGCGGCTTTGTCGAGCGCGTGCTGCGCTTCACGGTGCCCGCCGGCGTGCTGGCTGCCATCGCAACGTTTGCGGCTTACGCGATCTCGCTCAGCTATCTGCACGGCACGCTCGATCAGGCCCGCACTGCGGCGACGGTAACGCTATGCGCCATTGCCCTGTGGATTCTCGCCCGGCTCGCACGCCCCCTGAACACCTCGCGGCTCGCAATGGTCGCCGGGATGGCTGCCGCGTTCGCTGTCATCGTCGTCGTTGCCCAGTTGCGGACCTTCTTTGCGATCGATGTGCTACCGGTGCGGATATGGCTGGGCGCGGCCGGCATCGCAATCCTGGCCTGTGCGGGCATGCACGCGCTCACGCCCCGATCCCGCGTGGGTGAACGTCCACCGCCGCGCGGCGATACGGCGCCCGCCGGGCCGTTCCTGCCCGCGTTGCTGTCCCTGTGGCGGCGGCACGTCATTTCCGTCACGGCGACCCTGATGCTGCTCGCCGGCAGCACGTGGCTCTTCCTCGGCGTGCTGGAAGACGTGATTTCGCGGGATCCGCTCCTGCAGGCCGACCTGATAGTCTGGCGCGTGCTGCAGGACCTCCGGCCGTCGTGGCCCGACAGCGTGATGACCGGGCTGTCCGAGCTGGGCGACGCCGCGGTGGTGGTCCCCGTCGTGCTGGTCGTGCTCGCCTGGCTGATCTGGCATCGGCTCTGGCGTACCGCGCTTTACTGGCTCGCCGCGGTGGGTGGTGCAGAGGTCATCGTCAAGCTGCTCAAGCTCGTGCTGCAACGCGCACGGCCGAATCCGTTTGCTGCAGGCATCGAGAGCTTCTCGTTTCCAAGCGCTCACGCGACGCTGGCCATGGTCGCTTACGGGTTCCTCGCGTTTCTCCTTTGCGAAGGCCAGCGGCATCGGACGCGTGTCGCGATTCTCCTCACCGCAACGATCGCCGTGACGCTGATCGCGGTCTCACGTCTCTATCTGGGCGTGCACTGGGTGTCGGACGTCGTCGCGGGCCTGAGCCTGGGCCTCGCCTGGATCGCGGTGCTGGCCATCGCGTACTCGCTCCAGAAAAATCAGCCCATCGCGTCGAAGCGCCTCACGAGGACTGTCGTAATCACGCTGCTGGCAGGCGCCACACTGCACATCGTCCGGCAGCTCAACGCGGACGTGGCGCTCTACGCACCGGCTCGCCATGTCGGGCGGATGACGGCCGCGCAATGGCGCTCGGACGGGTGGCGTACGCTGCCCGCGGGGCGGGTCGCGGTGGTAGGCCGGATCGACGAGCCGTTCAACGTTCAGTGGGCAGGCTCCTCCGCGGCGATCGGGAGCGCCCTGGAGGCTGCCGGCTGGCAGCCGGCGCGCAGTGGACCGCCCTGGCTACCGTGGGCAGCGCCCGGTGCGGTTGCCCTCAGGTTCCATGACGGCGCTTCGCCGGCGATGACATTCGTCAAGAGGGACGCGGCGTTGCCGGACGAGCTGACGGTGCTGCGGCTATGGCTGGGCGGCTACGACGTTGAACGGCCGGGCGATCGCGGCAATGTTCCCGTCTGGGTTGGCACGCTCACGCGCGAGCGTGAGGCAGCAGCCTGGTCATGGACGTTCTCCGTCCCGTCGGTCGACGACGATTTCACGTCACCGGCCAGCGCGTTTGGCCAACGTTTCCCCGGCGCGCGCAGCGTGACGCGCGACGACGCAGCAGGCGCGCTTTTCCGGCAGTGGGACGGACGCGTGTGGCTCGTATGCGCTGGCGCACCCGCGGGGAAGGCCGGCTCACGACCGACGGCGAACCCTGCGCCGGACCTCTGCGAGTAAGGAGAGAGTCCGTGCATGCCTGGCTCACGTCGATCAGCGAACATCCGCATCTGGTGCCTGCCCTGATCCGGCCGGAGATGATGCAGCGCCTGCGCGAACATCAGCGCTGCGGTCATAAGATCATGCTCGTGAGTGCGTCCCATTCTCTTGATGCGCTCGGCGATGCTTTGCATCTTTGCATAAAGTCCGCCGGGCAGTAGCTGCTTCAGGTGCTGCTGGTCGGCATGTCCATTAGCATGATGCGAAATGTGGTTACGGCGCTGGCAGAGTCCCAATTCGTCGTGCCGCGCGGATCGTTCATGCTGTTGGTAGCGTTCGTCGTCGCTTTTGGTTTCGTGAAGGGTGCGATGAATTTCGTCGCGGCACGCATGGCGGAAGTGATGGTTGATAGCGTCAAGCAGCTTGTCCGGCGCATTGACTCAAGTTGTTCGTTACTGAGCCAAGGTCATGAGCCATCTGGAAGAATGGGCCGTTTGTCTCGTCAAATTTCCTTTCCAGCTCACCAAGTCAGCACAGATCGTCAGCTCGCGTTCATTACCAGTTAGCCCCATCGACGATAACTAAGGAAGAGACAATCATGGAAGGAAAGGAATTGATGCAGTGCGCATAAATCAGCGCCGTTTTACTTATATCGGCATCCCGAATTGATTGAATTGAACGCCATTTCATTTATCCTGTTTCCATAGTCATGTGACGGTCCAAACCAGCAGTGCTCTCGTCGGAGGTTACGGCCAATGAGTCCCGTCATCATCACCCTGCTCGTGCTCCTGGGCATCGGACTGCTGCTAGCGCTCTGGCTAATGGGCATCTACAACGGGCTGGTGGTCGCCCGGAAACGCTTCGAGAACGCCTTCGCCCAGATCGATGTGCAGCTCAAGCGCCGCTACGACCTGATTCCGAACCTGGTCGAAGCGGTCAAGGGCTACATGGGCCACGAGAGGGAGACGCTCGACGCCGTCATCAAGGCCCGCAACAGCGCGATGGCTGCCGAGCAGAAAGTCGCCGCCAACCCCAGCGACCCGGCGGCCATTAAGGGGTTTAACCAGGCCGAGGCTCAGCTGGGTGGCACCCTGGGCCGGCTCTTTGCCCTGTCCGAGGCATACCCGGACCTCAAAGCCAACCAGAACATGCTCGCCTTGCAGGAAGAGCTGACCTCGACCGAGAACAAGATCGGCTTCGCCCGGCAAGCGTTCAACGACGCCGCCACCGAGTACAACATCCGGCGCGAGGTCTTCCCGGCGGTTACGGTGGCCGGCATGTTCGGCTTCAAGGAGGCGACGCTGCTAGAAACCGCAGAGACAGAGCGCGCAGCGCCCAAGGTGTCGTTCCGGTAAACCGGGACCTCCATCGCTCTGTGCGTCTCATGCTCCCCAAGCCGCTCTGACCGTGACCACCAATTTCTTTCAGCAGCAGGATTCGGCCCGACGCAAGACCTTTCAGTTGGTGGTCTATTTCGTCCTGGCGATCCTGATGCTGATCGCCCTGGTCTACGGGCTGCTGGTGGCGCTCAGCACGTATGGCGCCCACGCGCCGGTGTCCTGGTGGCAGCCGGAGATGCTCCTGGTCGCGGCGCTGGGGGTGGGCCTTGTGGTCGGCGGTGCCAGCGCATTCAAGGTGACCCAGCTCGCTTCCGGTGGCCAGGCCGTCGCCCTGATGTTGGGCGGCGTGGAAGTGCCTGGCACGACCACCGACGCGCGGCAGAAGCGGCTGCTCAATGTCGTCGAAGAGATAGCCCTCGCTGCGGGAGTGCCGGTGCCCCCCGTTTATATTCTGGATGAGCCCGGGATCAATGCCTTCGCGGCCGGCTACGCCCCGGGCGATGCCGTGATCGCCGTTTCGCAGGGCTGCCTCAATTACCTGACCCGCGACGAGCTCCAGGGCGTGGTGGCCCACGAGTTCAGCCACATCCTCAACGGCGACATGCGGCTGAACATCCGGCTGATCGGCCTGATCTTCGGCATCATGGTGTTGTCCATCATCGGCCGCAGCATCATGTTCGCATCCAGAGGACGCTCGTCGGGACGGCAGAATTCCCAGGCCGGCATGGTGCTGCTGGGCTTGGGCGTGTTTGTGCTGGGCCTCGTGGGAGCGTTCTTCGGTCGGCTGATCATGGCGGCAGTGTCGCGGCAGCGCGAGTACCTGGCCGACGCCAGTGCCGTCCAGTTCACGCGCAATCCCGACGGAATCGGCGGGGCGCTTAAGAAGATCGGCGGGCTGGCCGAGGGGTCACGCATCGGCAACCCCCAAGCCGCAGAGGCTGGTCACATGTTTTTCGCCAACGCCTTCGCTGGCGGAGGACTCGCCGGACTGCTAGCTACCCACCCGCCCCTCGTCGAGCGCATCCGCCGCATCAATCCCCAGTTCGACGGCCAGTTTCCGGAGGTGCGGCCGCTAGGTGTCGATCGGGAAGAACTTGAAGGCCCCCGACGCCACCACGTCCCGCCGTTCGGCGGGCTTCCGACGTTACCGGGGCTTCCGCAGGTGCCGGTGCCGGTCCTGGGGCTCGCCGACGAAACCGCATCCCGGGTCGGCCACATCGATCCGGAACTGATTAGCTATGCCCAGGGGCTACACGACGGTATGCCAGACGTGCTCCGGGTCGCCGCCCAGGAGCCGTTCAGTGCACGCGCGGTGGTATACGCCCTTCTCATGGACCCGGGGGCAGACCTGCGAGAACTCCAACTGACCCGGCTGAAGGCCGGCGCTGAGCCGCAGGACTACGCCGAAACCCTGAGGCTGGTCGCCCCTGTCCAGGCTCTGCCGGACACCCACCGGCTGCCCCTCCTGGACCTGGCCCTGCCAGCACTGCGGCAGATGTCGCCGCGGCAGCATCAAGCATTCCGCGCCCAGGTCGAGATGCTCATGATCGCCGACCAGCGGCTAAGCTTGTTCGAGTACACGCTTCGCTGTGTGCTGCATCGCCATCTCGACGCCCAATTTCTACGGCAGCGCCCGGCGCGTCCAGTGCGCAGTTCCCTGCAGAGCCTGGCGCACCCGGTGGCAACGGTGTTGGCGCTATTGGCCCGGGAAGGCCAGCCGGAAACCGACCAGGCCGCCCGGGCTTTCGATACGGGCATGCGCCGCTACATCGGCGGCGAACACGCCCACCGTTTGCAGCCTCGCGAAGAATGCTCCCTCGCCGGGTTCGACGCGGCCCTGCAAACGCTGAATCAAGCGGTCCCGGCCATCAAGCGCCGGATCGTCGCCGCCTGCGCGGCCTGCATTCTGGCGAACCAGCAGGTCACCGTCCGCGAAGCCGAGCTGCTCCGCGCCATCTGCGATACGCTCAACTGCCCGCTACCGCCGCTCGTCGTGCAGGAAGCCGAAGAACGATGAACGACATCGCAGACAGGCGGTCTATGACCGATCCTACCGGGAGAATCAAACGCTGGACATGTGCTCTGTGAATCGACAACAGTGCCGGCGTATCAGTGCTGGGTGCCGGAACGATCGACGCCGCTGGCCCGTGGCGAAAGCTGGCAAGCGGCGATGGTCCGCATTGGATCCCGTGATCGCGGCCGCGTTTTACGCAATTGCAGTTGTCGGCCGGATGACTTCGCGGAAAAGATGTTGGCGTAGCCCGCTGAAGCATAGGCGCACGCAGTGCGCACGTGCTGCAGTGGCCGTCCTTTCCGGAGCACTGATGATCCTGCTCGATCGCTGCGTGCATCCACTTTCGATTCGCCCCGATCGGAGCAGATGCACGAAAACCGGCTCGCCTTACTGGTCCCGTGTGTGGCACTCGTTTCCGAGATGAACGTGCGAGGACACGAGCACAATGCCGCAGGCCGTGCAGTCGATACATGTGCTGGGTGGTCGTGATTATGATGAAACAGATCCGCCAGCAGTAGAAACCGTCAGCTTCCGGCCGGTAAGCGCGTCAGGTGCCCGGTATAGTCGGGCAACACCGTCGCGCGGACGGCGCTTGTCCGATGAGCAGGGTTCACAGACGCCCGGTTGTCGAATGAGGTGGCTTCCCTCATTGTAGATGGGTGTCGATCACAGCCGAGGAGGTGCATCGTGATGACTCACTGGTCCGGCATGGCCGGATACGTAGCCGCAAACTGGATCGTCTGTCTGATATTGGCGCTAGTCTTCGTCTACCCAATCGCGAGGATTCTGTCACGGATCGGCCTCTCCCCGTTGTGGGCAGTCCTGGCAGTAGTACCACTGCTGAACCTGGTGGGACTATGGGTGCTCGCATTCATCGGCTGGCCGCTACAGGGTTCCGGGAAGTCCAGCCAGACCAGAGCCTGATTGCCGCGCGGCGTGCTCGGGTGTCGACGCACATCGCGCGAGATCACGCTGAAACCGGCACAACTGGCCGCCCACGCAGGCCGGGCAGCAGCGAAGCATGATGGTCGCGCAATCACGCATCGCCCGGGGATGCACACCGTCTCCGGCAAGATCAACTCTAAATGCGTGCGTTACGCAGCCTGAGCGCGTTAGAAACCACTGAAGCGGAACTCAGGCTCATGGCAAGCGCTGCAATCATCGGCGACAGTACCAACCCGGTAAACGGGAATAGCACCCCGGCAGCGAGAGGAACGCCAAGCGCGTTATAAACGAACGCGAAGCCAAGGTTCTGCTTCATATTTGCAACGGTTGCCTCGGACAGCTCCCGCGCACGAACGATGCCGCGCAAGTCACCTTTGACGAGGGTGACCTGCGCACTGCTCATCGCCACATCCGTGCCGGTTCCCATGGCAACGCCGACATCGGCCTTCGCGAGCGCCGGCGCGTCGTTGATGCCGTCTCCGGCCATCGCCACGACATGCCGGGCCTGTTGAAGCCTCGTCACCAGATCGAGTTTGTCGGCCGGCTTGACCTCGCCATGGAATTCGTCGATACCGAGCTTGCGGGCAACGGCCCTTGCCGTCACGACACCGTCGCCGGTTGCCATCACGACACGAATGCCGTTCTCCTTCAACCTCGCGAGTGCTTCCGGCGTCGTCGCCTTGATCGGGTCGGCGACGGCCAACAACCCTGCCAGACGACCGTCGACAGCCAGATACATGACGCTTGCCCCTTGTGCTCGCATGCTGTCCGCCTCGCTGGCGAGCGGCTCGACCGACACGGAGTCAGTCTGCATCAGCGCCGTGTTGCCCAATGCCAGCTTGCGGCCGGCAACCAGCGCTCGCACACCTATACCTGTCGCGGATTCGAAGTCCTCGGCGCGCTCCAGGGCCAGGTTCTTCGCGCGGGCGGCCGCGACAATCGCCGCGGCAAGTGGATGCTCGCTGCCCTGGTCAACACTCGCTGCCAGTCGAAGTACCTCTTCGGCCGTGTAGCCATTTGTACCCGCAGCCCGCTCGAAGGAGGGACGACCTTCGGTAAGTGTTCCTGTCTTGTCGACAATCAGTACGTCGACCTTGCGCAGATTTTCAATCGCGGCTGCATCGCGAAAGAGAACGCCGTTTGATGCGCCTTTGCCACTGGCGACCATGATGGACATTGGCGTGGCGAGTCCAAGCGCGCAAGGGCACGCGATAATCAGCACCGCGACCGCATTAATGAGACCGAATACCCAGCTGGGTTCTGGCCCAAACAGCCCCCATAGCAGGAACGTCAGCAGCGCGATGCCGACGACGACAAGGACGAACACGCCGGCAACCTTGTCAGCCATCCGCTGCATGGGTGCCCTGGACCGTTGTGCCTGAGCGACCATCTGCACGATTTGCGACAGCACGGTTTGCGAGCCAACCTTTTCGGGCCGGATGACCAGACTGCCGCTCGCATTCATCGTCGCGCCGATGACGTGGTCGCCAACGCGCTTCGTCACGGGAATGGGTTCCCCCGTAATCATGGATTCATCGAGCGAGCTTGCGCCCTCGGTCACTACGCCATCCACCGGGACTTTCTCGCCCGGTCGCACTCGAAGCAGGTCTCCTACGTGCACATGGGACAACGGGACATCCTCTTCCGAGCTATCCGGGTTGATGCGTCGGGCGGTCTTAGGCGCAAGCCCGAGAAGCGCCTTGATGGCGGCAGACGTTTGAGAGCGAGCCTTCAGTTCGAGGAGCTGCCCGAGAAGCGTCAGCGAAATGATGACTGCCGCAGCTTCGAAATAGACACTGACCCGGCCGTGTGCGCTGTACGTCTCAGGAAATACGCCCGGGAAGATGGTGGCGACGACGCTGTAAATGTAGGCGGCGCCTGTACCGAGCCCGATGAGTGTCCACATGTTAGGACTACGGTTGAGGAACGAGCGCACGCACCGTTCAAAAAACGGGAAACCGGCCCACAGGATGACGGGGGTGGAAACGAGAAACTCAACCCAGCTTCCGGTCACCGCAGACATCAATCGAAGCCGGTGGCCAAACATCGCCAGTACGAAGACGACCGCAGTCAGCGGCAGCGTCCACCAGAAGCGACGCCGAAAATCGATCAGCTCCGGATTTTCGCCTTCGTCGATGCTGGGCAGAATCGGTTCCAGCGTCATGCCGCACTTGGGGCACTGGCCTGGATGGTCCTGGCGTATTTCCGGGTGCATCGGGCACGTATAGATTGTGCCCACAGGTGCTGGTGGTGCATGCTCGGCTGATGGGGCCCCGACGTACTTCTCCGGGACAGCCTGAAACTTGGCCAAACATGCGTCGCTGCAGAAGTAGTATTCCTTGCCGCCGTGTTCGCAATGAAAGCTGGAGTCGTTTGTCACTTTCATCCCGCAGACCGGGTCTCGAAGTGGTTCTCCGGCACCCGTATGTGCGTGGTTGCTTTCTCCGTGATGGACATGCGCGCCGTGCTCGTGCCCAGTGCACGCGTCGTGCTCATCTGCACCGTGCGAGTGATGCGCGTCCGACGACGAGTGCCCGGAATTCCGTTGTTGATAAGACCGGTCTTTGCTGCCTTGACTGTCCATCTTGACGCTCCCTTGATACCCGCATAGGCTACTTTCGACTCACAGCAGGGCTCGGCCCGATCCGGTTCGCATTGAAGACGCACGCATTTGCGTCGCCGTAACCGGGCTGGTGAGACCCGGCAAGTCAGCCAAGTTCGGTAGGGCTATATCCGGCCTGCTGGATGACCGGGATGAAATCGCCCGGTGCATGCTCCGATAAAACGCGAACAACCCTGATGGTCAGGTCGATATCGACCTGCGCGTTTGCATCGACAATCTTGATGGCCTTCGTCACGACGCCTGCACAGCGGCCGCACGTCATATCCTTGATTTCGAGTTATTTCCCAACTCCATTTACGGTTGGTTCATTCGTACATGGTTTCTGTGACCTAAACCCTGTCCTGGATCAACTGCAATGCGGTTGGCCAGCCAGTTCCGCCAGAATCGGGCAGTCCGGGCGCGAGTCTCCCTTGCAGTGCTCGGCCAGATACTGGAGGGTATCCCGCATCTCAACGAGTTCGCGGATGCGCTCGTCCAGGTCGCCGATGTGCTGCGTAACCATGTGCTTGACCTCGCTGCTCGGCCGTTCGCGGTCTTCCCAAAGTGCCAGCAATGCGGAAATTTGCCTAGTGGAGAAGCCGAGATGCCGTGCCCTGCGTACGAATCGCAGAACCTCGACATCCCGCGCCGAGTAGACCCGATAGTTCGAGTCGGTTCGCGTCGCGGGACGAATCAGCCCGGATTCCTCGTAATGGCGAATCATCTTGGCAGAAACGCCCGAAGATTTCGCGACCTCGCCGATATTCATGACTTTCTCCCAAGCGGTACACCCGCCACACTGCAACCAGTGTTGACCTTCCCGTAGTGGGAAGGTCAAGTCCTGGAGCTGCGTGCTGGAAACAAGGAGCCAGTTTCTACCCTGTTTCGAGCCGCCACCAAGGTTCCAAATCTCGAGCAGACATGCAAGTCCTAGTGGCTTACGTCGAGCCTGGCAGTGGACTCGAGACCAGTACGGCAGCCACCATCAGCACGCCGGCCAGCACCAATGACTCAAGCTGGAGCACCGTCGCAAAACGGCGCAGCGGCCTCGAAGGTGCGGCTGCGGAAGGACTCTTCAACGCGGACACCAACTTTGGCATCTCGAAGAAGCGATTGTGTCCTCCGAGCGCAGCGGCAACCAGGACGAGTGCGAGCTTGAGCAAGAAAATCTGTCCATATGTCGACTCGAGCAGATTTGAAGGTGTGTTGACTCCACGCCATCCGTTGTAAGCGCCCGTACTGAACAGGACAATCAATGCGTAAGTCGACGCGTCGGAGAGCGAATGCACGAACGAGGCGCCGTTCCGGCGTTCGCTGCCGGGTACACGAATCAGCGGCGGCATCACCACGTAGGTTGTCACGAGCACGAGGCCGACCCACGCGCTGATAGCCAGCAAATGCAGCCAATCCACCCAGACCGGCAGGCTGAAAAGCCCTGAATCCACTGGATGCCCGCCATTACTGCGAGCAAGAGCGGCACCCGCCAAAGCAATCCACATCAGCAGCGGGAAGCGGGTGTCGCTTCCTGAGCGCAGGAATGACAACGCGATGATACAAAGGGTGAAGGCAGCGCCGACCAGCCATGCGTGCCCAAAACCGGTTTCCACGACCATCGACCATACGGCGGGGCCAGCTTCGAATAGCGTCGACTCGCTCATCAATGCACAGTGCGCCCAGAACGACAGTGCGCTCGCGGACAGCGAGACAACGGATGCAATTCGCACTGTCGCGAGCAGACGTTTGCCAATTCCAACTTGCTAGTCAGACTCGCCCCGAGCGAGCCACTGGCTGCTGAGCAATGTCCCGACGATGACGGCGAAGCCGACGTTCTGTATGGCTACCGCAACGAGGCGCAGGATGCCGAGGAACCCGTCGTTCATCACTTCACCTGGAAGGCATATGTGCCTTTGGTCTTATGAGAATCGGCGGTCATCACGGCCCACTGGACGGTGTACTTGCCCGATGCAAGTTTCGGCAGCGCGACAGTCATGATGCGCGAATCGAACGCGTCGACCTTGGCCTTTTCTTTCGTGACCGCAGCGCCGCTTGACGTTCGGAGCAGCGATCAAGGCACGACGTTCACGTTGCGATTCCCTCGCTCGACTGTCGAGTGAACGGATGCGCTGCACGTCGCCGCCCTGATGCGACGAACACCAGCGATGGAGCATGCAGCAATCGACGCGCTCTTCTGCCAGCCTCGCTTTGCCGTGCAAAAGGAGCAGCGTCAGGACAATGGGTGTGCCGGTCCGGTGTCTTTCGGGATATCGAGGAGGTAACCCGAATTGCCGCTGGTCAGCGCATATTGCCGGTATGACCGAGCGAATAGCGCCCAGGTTGCGGCCAGACGGTCATCCCGTGTGGCTCCATGCCGACAGGGATGGATTTTCCGACACCGGTCGTCGTGTCGATCGCGTAGACGACATCGTCGAACCGGCCAGAGAGCCATAACGTCTTGCCGTCCGGGCTGACGTTACCCATGTCCGGGCTGCCGCCGCCGGGAATCGGCCACGTTGCGACGACCTTGCGCGTCGCAAAGTCGATCACCGATACGCTGCCCTTGCCATTCCGCGGCCCATGGATGAGATTGGAGCCACGGTTCGCGACGTACAGCTTCGTTCCATCGCGGCTCGGATAGAGGCCATGTGCGCCCACGCCTGTCTTCAGGAACTCGATCTTCGTGAAGCTGTCGCCGTCCACGACGAACACGCCGTCGGCCTTCATGTCCGCGACGTAAAACACCTTGCCGTCCGCCGAAATGCGGATGTCCTGCGGCATGCCCTTTTTACTCAGATCGAGATAGCCGACGACCTTACGATTCACGAGATCAATCTTCGCGATCCTGCCGCCGAACTCGCACGTGAACAGTACATATTTTCCGTCGATCGAGAAGTCGGCATGGTTGATCCCCTTGCACTCCGGCACGGACAGGCTCGATTTCAGCGCCATCGTGTGCGGATCGCGAAAGTCGAGACGCTCGTGCGCTTCCGCGACGACAATCGCTTCCTTGCCGTCCGGCGTGAAATACATGTTATACGGATCGTCGACCATCACCTCTTTTCCGGGCTTGCCGGTTTTCGGATCGATCGGCGTCAGGCTGCCGTCGGAACGCCCTTCGGCGTTGTTGGTGACCCACAGCGTCTGCAGATCCCAGGACGGAACGATGTGCTGCGGGCTATAGCCAACACGAAACCTGTCCACGACCTTGAACGTGGCCGGATCGATTACGTACACGTCGTTCGAACGCAGATTCGGCACATAGATGCGCGACAGCGCACCCGCGACTGCCGGGCTCATATGACCTGCATCCGCTTCGCCATACAGGTTGGCAGGATTCACGACGGGCGGCATTCCCGGCACGGTCGAAACGGCGGATGCGGCAAATACCGCGCTAGCAGCCCAGCAACCGGCCAGCCCGGCGGCAAGCGCCGTTGCGATGCGCGACAAACGGCTGGAATTCAATTTCATGGCAGTTTTCGTTATCGAATGAACGGGTGATCAAAGACGACTAACCGGCGGTGTTAGCGGCTGCCGACCTCCGCCCTGATCGCGCCGACCGTGCGCGAGACAATCGCGTCGACGCCGAGCTGCCCGAGCTCGACGCTCGAGCGGCGCGGATCGCCGCCATACACGCCATCGGTCGCACCGGGTTTCGGCGCGTCGCGCAAGCGTTCGACACGCACCATTTGCGGAGCGACCGCCAGCAGCAATGACGTATCGGCCAGTCCTGCGTGCGTGCCGATCTCGTCGTCACGCACGCCGCGCTGACGCAGAATCTGTGCGTAGCCGTCGGAACTCGATGCGTAATATTCCGGCGGGACGAACGCGCGCGCGCCCGACCCGGCCCACGTCTTGTTCAGATACGCGACCGCGTGCTTGATGTCGTTCTGGTAACTGCCGTGATCGCCGAGAAAAACGATGTTCGTGAAACCGTGAACCTTAAAACTATTCGCGGCAGACTCGAGAGTCTTTTCGAATACGTCGTCGGGCACCGTAATCGTGCCGGGGAAGCGCATGTGCGATGTGGGCGGTGCATAGCCGCCCTCGGGAACGTAGGCAATCACGGGGGCGACGAGCGCGTTACCGAGTTGTTCCGCGATGCGCTGCGACAATACCTTGACGCGCGCATTGTGCTTGCCGAGCGCGACGTACGGTCCGCTTTGCTCGGTCCCTCCGATGGGGATGATGATCGTGGTCTTGCCAGCGTGGATCTGATCGCGCAGTTCGGTCCAGGTCAACTCTTCCAGTTGCACTGTCCTGGGTGTCTGCGCCATGGCGGACTGGATTGCCGCAAAAACGACGGCGGCCGCGAAAACACTTTGAAGGTTGATACGCATACCGTGTTGAATAGGATGGTCGAGAGACACGGCTCAGCAGTCTACGTGAACTTTAAGCTAGTGAACGAACTTTGCGTCCGAAATTCCCGCGCACACGGTCGTTGGTCCCGCGACTTGGCAATCCCCGAACGTAGTCTGGCGCTCGGAACATGCCGCGTCGGTCGAAAGGGCCTTGACCTTGCCACGGTTGGAATGTCGATAATGTAAATGTCTTACCAACAAATGGAGTTTTAGCATGGAACTGCAAGTACCCAATATGACATGCGGACACTGCTCCGGAGTCATCGCGAGGGCAGTGAAAGACGTAGACGCCCAGCCGAGAGTCGACATCGATATCGCAGCCCGAACCGTGCAAATCGAATCCACGCGTCCGGCAAACGACTTTGTTTCCGCGATCCGGGAGGCGGGTTACAGCGCATCGGTACGAGCGTGAAAAACCTGAACCGGCGCAGCGAACCCGATTTGCCGCGCCGGTGCGTCCAATCGCCGCAGGCGAATTTATGATATTCAATGGTGCCAGGGTTTGCCGTGGCATCCTGACGCTGCGCACGGCTCTTGCGGTTTTGACCGTGACGTTGCAGCAGACCCGCGACCGCCTCGTCAAGTGCTCGCCAATAGCGGACGTTCGGCAGCGTATCCGGGCGACGGCGATGGCCCCCTGTCTTCAGCCGACGGGATAGTTCCTGATGCTCCGAAGCTGTCGAGTGCCGACACTCCTACGCACTGACAGTAAATGAAGTCATCATCCCCGTGTCTTCATGCTCCAGCAGATGGCAATGAGCCATATACGCTCTTCCCGGCGGAGCCAACTGGTTAAACCGCACCAGAACTTCACTCCTCGCGCCTTCAACATTCACGGTGTCCTTCCAGCCACGACGGTGATCTGCGGGAGGTTTTCCATTCTCAGAGATGGTCCGAAATTGGGTTCCGTGGATATGAAATGGATGCAACATCGCATCTCCTTCCGCAGAAATAATCCACCTTTCATACTGCCCCCTCTTGACGTCAAACATGGGCTTCCTCATGTCAAATGACTGTCCATTGATGAAGTTAGCAGAATGCAGGTTGATATCTTTCGCGGAGGGCATATCGCCCATGTCATGCATGGCCATGCCATGACCCGCCATATCGATCCCGGCCATCGCTTGCTCACCGTATCTTTCCATTAACGCGTCCATGCCCAACATATCGAGATTTGGGTCCATTGACAGTTGAAGTGTCCGCTGCGACATCTGTTCGGTTGACGGAATGCCGGGAATGGCTACCAGCTTATCCGGCAGCCTGCCGGCCCCCAACTCTGTTACTGCCTCGATTCTTACAACAGGCAGTTCCTTGTCGAATGGTGCCAAAACCATCCCCATCTGGCGCACGGGAAGCGTCACGATGTCAAATGGCCTGCCATCGGTTGCATCGACCAGAACCTCGAATCGCTCCCCCATCAATATCGGGAGTTCCGCCACTTTGACTGGTTCGCCGAGAAATCCGCCGTCACTGCCAATAACGTACATAGACCGTCTGTCACTGATGGCCAATCTCAGCGAGCGAGCGTTACATCCATTCAGAAAACGAAAGCGCAACCAGCCACGGGGGGCAACGTGCTTTGGGTAGACAACGCCGTTGGTTAGCATCACGTTTCCAAACCAGCCAACTGCCGCACTCATGACATCCAGTTTGTAATCGATCTGCCCTTTGCTGTTAATTCTTTTGTCCTGCAAAACGACGGGAATATCATCCACTCCCCACTTCTTCGGCACGTTCAGGGCACGGCTTTCGGCGTCTTCGATCACGATCAGTCCAGCCAGTCCCATCGCGACCTGGTGTCCGCTCACGTGATGGGTATGCGGATGAAACCAGCAGGTTGCAGCCGGCTGATCAACGACGAACTGAGCCATGCCGGTGTTGCCCGGATCGATCGGCGCCTGCGGCCCCCCATCAGCGGTGCCTGGAACCTCGACGCCATGCCAGTGTACGGCGACAGCCTCAGGCAATCGGTTGTGCACCAGAATGGTAGTGCCGCTGCCGCGCTTCAAACGCAATGCTGGTCCCAATAATGCACCGTTGAATCCCCACGTCGCCGTTAAATTCGCTCCCTTGATCCTGGACTTTCCTGCCTGGACGTTCAGGTTTATCTGTCCCTGGGCGTCGGGCTCCACAAGGGGAGGAATTGGCAGTTGTGGCTGGTTCGCTGCGAAAGCATATGCAGGCCAGATGGGCAGTGCGGTCGCGGCCGTCCATGCCGCAGCACATCTAATGAACTCACGACGTTGCATGTTTAGGCTCCCGACATCGCACTAGTTGACGTCATACGATAGCAGCTTCGTCACCGATGGCGTATCAGTCGCGCCTTCCGGCGTCGATCAATACGCACCGCGTCAGCAGTAAGCCTAACGGATGACGCACTGCGCGCTTCGTTGATCAGACGAAGCGACGTCACATCACGGTGGCCCGATGCGGCACCCGCGCGCAACCGAACCGCCTCCGCGATCGTCACCTGCGACCTGAAGCCCGCGTTGCACGGACTTCATGCTGCCGGGAGCATTCATGTTGCGTCGTGGTTGATCCTGGTCAACTGGTGCGCCGCACGCATTTCGCAAAATGGAATCCCCATTGACTGGAGCAGACATCATGAAAATGAGAACCGCCTTGTCCCTGTTCGCGGTGAGCACGGCACTGGCCATGGCAGCCAATGTGCAGGCCGACGACTCGCATCACCCGGCGTCAGCGGCGCAATCGGGTGCATCCGCACCGAAGAGTTCCGCCGGCGCGCCACCGGCACCGGCTGCGCAATCCGCCGACCGACTTGAAGAAGCACGCCGGCAGATGCAGAAGATGCTCGCGCAGATGGATGAAATCCGCCACACAAAGGATCCCGCAGCGCGCCAGCGGCTGCTGGACGAACACATGCGTACCATGCAGGACGCGATGCAGTCGATGCACGGGATGGGCGGCCCGATGATGATGGGCATGATGGGACAGCAAGGGATGGGAGGCACCACCAATCGCGCTCAGAGCGGCAAGCGCGGCTCGGGCGCGAACGAGCGCATGAACATGATGGAAAACCGCATGGACATGATGCAGATGATGATGGAGCAAATGATGCAGCAGCAAAATCCGCCGGCCCCCGCTCAATGAGCGTTGTGACCGCCGGCCGCGAACGGGCAGCCGCTCAGCAGACCGGCACGCTGCCGTCGATCATCTCCCGGGTCAGTGCGGGCAGTCCGGCCAGTCCATGTGCAACGCGTTCCCGTATGCGATGGCGCTGTGCGTCGGACAGGCGATCGGACGCGCAGACGTCGACTGCAGCCAGCTGTGGCTCGTCGATCCGGCTGCCAATCGCCGACAGCAACCGGACTGTCACCGTCATCGCGCCGTCCAGATCATCGAAGATGGATTGCGCGAGCCGATGCGCGAGCACGTTATAGAGTTTTCCGACGTGAGAGGCCGGATTCTTGCCCGCAACTGCTTCGAGCGACATCGGCCGCCCAGGCGTAATTAGCCCGTTGATGCGATTGCCGCGCCCCACTTCGCCGTCGTCGCCCTGCTCGGCACTCAGGCCGGTGACCGTCAGATACAGTCCGCTCTCCTCTCGGGCATGCGGCTCATCAAGCGCGTTACACCGGACGGTGCAGGCTTCGCCGAGATGACTGGCAAGAAACGTCTCCACTGCCGACTTCTGCGAAAAATAGCTGGCTGCATCGACCACATAACGGTCCACGAAAGCCAGTGCGATCGTGAGACGCATCAGCTCCCCGATGCGGTGACCCATGATCTTGTAGTCGAAGCCCAGCGCAGGAAACGTTGTGCGCAGCACATCGGACTTGAGTAATTCCGCCGCTTTCAGCACCCGTTGTTCGAGGTCCGACAACGGGGCATAGCCCACTCCAAATGATGTGTCGTTGGCCAGCGGCATGCCCGCACAAGCGTTGACCCGCTGCAGACAGGGCGCGCCCGGTCGCAGCATCGGAACCACGTCGATCAGACCATCTTCGAGCTTCAGCGTCCCGGCAAAATGGTCGCTCACAGCCTGCCGGATCACCGTCTCCGGTGACCCAGACACGAGGGTGGTCACAGGCCCCGAGACAAACAGCTTCATGCGCCGGGTGATACGGCCGCCGCCGAAACGAGGCTCGCTCAGGCCGCCAACCAGGAGCGCCTTGTCCAGGTTGAAGTGCTGCACGGCTTTGTAATCGTCAAGGTAAGCACGACCCAGCGCGCGAGCCGCCGCTTCCACAGCGCCGTCGCACAACGTATCAGGGTGACCGACACCCTTGTGCTCACAAATTTCGACGCCCGCGTGGTCAAGCGGCGCGGTGCGCTCAACGGTCACGACGATGTTTGCAGTCGATACCATGAGGAGGGCGGCCAAGGGCCTCACACTGACGTGATGGTCCTGTTGATCATGCGCTGCGCTTTCGCCGTCGGCTTGATCCACATCAAGCGCGCCGAACGCACAATTGCTACGGTGAGGCTGTTGTGCCGATGCAAGGTGCCGGACCACTGCAGGCGCCCCTCTGCCAGGTGCCACACTACCACTCCCAAGGAATGGAGAACGGATCGATGCCTGAAACCGAGGTGAATGTGCCCGTGCGGTCCACCGCACTTTCGAAGCACAGCAAGATGACGCCTGCGCCGCGCGAGTCTGCCATGGCTGCTCGGTCTGAGCCGTTGGAAGTAGCGGAAACCAACAACGCCCTGCAGGATGCGCTGGACTATATGCGCGACGTCGCGGAACGCAGCGTGCTGTTCTGGAACGCGTTGCGGCAGCGCGCTGACAACATGATCGGGCACGAGCGCGCGGGCAAGCCGCCGCTCCTCGACTTCGACTACGAGCTGCTGCTCGATGCGCGCCGTTTCGAACGCCCGGCGAATTACGCGCTGCTTCGAATCACGCGTGCCGACGACGTCTGCTTCGACGCGTGCTTCGATGACTCAAAGCCACCTGTCATCGTCGTCGATCCACGCGCGGGACACGGCCCTGGCATTGGCGGCTTCAAGCGCGAGTCCGAAGTGGGCATGGCGATGCATGAAGGCCATGCAGTCTACTTCGTCATCTTCTTTCCCGAGCCCTGTCCGGGCCAGACACTCGCCGACGTGCTGCACGCGTTGCGGCGATTCATCGAGGAAGTCGCACGACGGCACCCGGGCAAGCCGCCGGTCCTGTATGGCAACTGCCAGGCCGGCTGGGCTATCACGCTGCTTTCAGCCGACTGCGAAGGGCTTGTCGGCCCAGCGGTGCTCAACGGCTCACCGCTTTCCTACTGGGCAGGTGAGTCCGGCGTGAATCCGATGCGCGTTGCCGGCGGGCTGGTCGGCGGCGCATGGCTCACACACCTGCTTGCCGATCTGGATGACGGCCGCTTCGACGGCGCATGGCTCGCGGCAAACTTCGAAAACCAGAAACCGGAAGCGGTGTGGGACAAATACGCAAACCTGTTCACCCATATCGACACTGAGCGCGAGCGCTTTCTTGAATTCGAGCGCTGGTGGAACGGTTTCTACTTCCTGAGCCGGGAGGAAATCCTCGCCATCGTCGAGAATCTGTTCATCGGCAACCGGCTGGAAGAGGGAAAAGTCCGGATTTGCGAAGACTGCGTCGCCGACCTGCGACGCATCCGCAATCCGCTCGTCATCTTCGCTTCATGGGGTGACAACATCACGCCGCCGCAGCAGGCGCTCGGGTGAATTCCGGCGGTATACCGGAACACGAATGATCTCAAGGCGGCCGGGCAGCGGATCGTCTACCTGACGGACCCTCATGCCGGCCATCTCGGGCTCTTCGTATCGGCGAGCGTCGCACGCCTCGAGCACCGCGATTTTTGAAAGTCTCGAGGAGATCGAATCTCTGGCACCGGGCCTCTATGAGATGAAGATCGACAATCCGACGGGAAACCTGGATTGCCGTCGACCGCAATACTCCGTGCGCTTCGAGGAACGGCAGGTCCGGGATCTGGACTTCGGCACACCTCGCGAAGCGTTCGACCGGGTGCGCCAGCTCTCCGAGCTGAACGAGAGCGCCTACCGAATGTTCATCAGTCCGCTCGTGCGTACCCTCTCCAATCCGTGGAGCGCAGAGATGCTGAAGTGGATGCATCCGATGCGAACCAGTCGTTACGTGTTCTCGGAGATGTTCAGCCCGTGGATGAACGGCATTGCCGTGCTCGCCAGACTGCTGGAAGAACGCCGCACGCCGCTGCCCCCCGACAACCCATTTCTATGCAAGGAAAGGGCCTTCATCCAGCAGGTTTCTGAAACGATTTTGACGGCGCGCGGGCAACGTGATGCAGCTGAGGAGCAGGCTTTCTTCCTGTTGTTTGGCTCCATCGCGACACCGGCACGTGAAACTTCGGTAGCGAAGGCATAGCATCGCGCAGACACCGCAACACCTGCAAAGGGGTGTCGAGCGGTCAGTTTCCGCACCTTTCGGTCGATGTCATAGAGCAGCGTCGCGCATGCCCGGCAGACGCCATTGCGGATTGTTCGAGTCTCCGCTCAGCGCCGGCGCCAGACCGCCCCTTACACATTACGCCGCACGATCAGCGTGTCGGGAGTTGGATAGCCCGCCTCCCGGAACGCCTCGACGATCGCGAGGTTCGTTCACCACTCCGGAATCTTGGCAATCGCTGCGCGCAGGCTTCGCAACGTTATAGGCGACGCACTGGGCGAAGCTTCGCTCCCGCTGATTGACGGACTCGTTTGTCAAAGACGGCCATGCGCCCACGACGATCCGAACCCTTGTATCGTTGCGACAGTTGCTGCAAAGTTGTCATGCAATTGCCACGCGACTGCCATGCCGTAGCCGCGCAACCGGTGCGGGCCATGCGGTGGATTGCTTACGATCAGCATACAAGAGAGCTCTCCAGTGAACGCGGACATCCATCTCATTGCCGTCAAGCCGACGCCGTTCGCCGACTTCCTGTGGTCCGACTTCCTGCGTCCGCTCGTGCCGCGTGAGCTGATTGGCAAACACCTCGGCGAGGCGCTCGCTCATGCGCACCTGGCGAAGGCGCGCTATTTGTCGGCCTGGTCGGGCACGATGGCCGCGCAATAGCGCGCGCGGCTTCGCGAGTCGCCTCGGGCACCGCCGATCCGTTCGCGCATCGCATCCTTTGATTTTGCTTCGATCGATCATGTTCATCAGGCCACAACGCTCAACAGCCGATCTGCAGCATCCCGAGCAATTCGCCGCGCTCAACAAATATCCGCTGACGCGAGCAGAAAGCGTGAGGCGCGACGTGCTCGCGGGCCTTTCGATTGCAGGCCTTGTGTTGCCCGAGGCGGTTGCCTATGCGGGTATCGCGAACCTGCCACCTCAGGCGGGCCTCATTGCGTTGCTCGCGGGCTTGCTCGTCTATGCGCTCGTCGGCACGAGCCGGTTTGCGATCGTGTCGGCAACCTCATCGTCGGCGGCGGTACTCGCCGCCACGGTGTTCTCGGAGCCGACCTCGAACGTGGTGGCCACGCAGCTCGCGCTGGCCGCGGCGCTCGTCGCGACAACCGGCGTATTGTTCATGCTCGCGGGTGCGGCCAGGCTCGGTGGTATGTCCGATTTCATCGCGCGGCCCGTGCTGCGCGGATTTGCGTTCGGTCTCGCGATCACCATCATCGTCAAGGAACTGCCGAAGATCGCTGCCGTGCCCGCGAAAAACAGCCATCCGCCGCGCATGCTCGCGGACCTCATCGGGCAGGCGGCGCACTGGAATCCGTATAGCATCGCCGTGGGCGCGGTGGCCCTCGCCGTCCTGTTCGTGCTCGGCCGCCGCTCGCGCATACCTGCCACGCTCGTCGTCATCGTGCTCAGCATCGTCGTGAGCTACTGGGTGGACTGGCATCGCTACGGAATTGCCGGGGTCGGCGAAATCAATTTGCAGAGCCTTTCGTTCGACTTGCCGGCAATTGGCCGCGCGGAGTGGATGCAGACCGCCGAGCTCGGCGTCGCGCTGATGCTGATTCTCTATGCGGAATCCTACGGATCGATTCGCAACTTCGCGCTCAAGCATGGCGACACCGTGTCCGCCAATCGCGACCTGCTTGCGCTCGGCTGCGCGAACTTCGTCTCCGGACTACTGCACGGCATGCCCGTGGGCGCAGGCTACTCGGCGACGTCGGCCAACGAGGCAGCGGGCGCGCAGACCCGGCTCGCGGGCGTGTTCGCCGCGCTCGTCGTGGCGGTGATCGTGCTGCTATTGCTGCCGCAACTTGCCCGCACGCCCGAACCGGTGCTGGCCGCAGTCGTGATATTCGCCGTGAGCCATTCGCTGCACCCGTCGGTGTTCAAGCCTTACTGGACGTGGCGTCGCGACCGGCTCGTGGTGATCGCCGCGCTCACGGCCGTGCTCGTGCTCGGCGTGCTGCACGGGTTGCTTGCCGCAATCGGCGTGAGCCTGCTGCTCACGCTGCGCAAGCTCTCGGAACCAAACGTGAGTGTGCTGGGTCGGCTGCGCGACAGCCACGATTTCGTTGATATCGCCGCGCATGCGGATGCGCGCCCGTTGCCGGGGCTCTTGATCGTGCGGCCGGAAGTTCCGCTTTTCTTTGCCAATACGGAGCGCGTGCTGGGGCAGGTGCGGGCGCTGCTGCGCGAGGACCCGGCAGTGCAGACGGTGATGATGAGTCTCGAGGAAACGCCGGACGTGGACGGCTCGGCAATCGAAGCGCTGCGCATCTTTGCCGCCGAGTGCGCGTCGCGCAGCTTGAGGCTGCTTTTCGTGCGGCTCAAACCCAAGGCGCTGCGGGCCCTGCAGCGCGCCGCCGACGAGGTGATGCCACCCGATACGCTCCACGAGCTAAGCGTAGACGAATGCGTTGCGTCGCTCGATCTGCAGCAGGCAACGGTTTGACATGGAGGGGACGCGCCGGCGGGATGAGTTTTTCAGTGGGCACGCTCAATACTGACCGCTGTCAGGTGACGTGAGCAGCAGTGATGCATTGAGGGAACACTACGCGCCGCGAGCCGCAACCGAGGACCACCTGGTTGTCTGACCGGGCGAAGCCGCCAGTTCGAGGAAGCCTGCGTGCCGGATCGGTACAGGCTAGCGGCCAGATTCGGATAACGGGCGTGAGCAGTGCAGTCGCGACGGAGCATATCCTGGATACCTTGCCGTGCTTTCGTTCTCACTGCCCTGACGCAAATCGTTAGCCCAGATCAAACAGTCGCACCCGCTTTGACGCCACAGTTAGTCAGGTCATTTGCATGCCCCCCGTCATCAAAGAGTCTTCAAAGGCATCGGAAATCGACTGAAGCGAAAGGAGCTAGCGAAGAAGAGAACCACTGATCCGGTCTGCGGCATGCAGATCGATACGGAAAAAGCGGCAGCAACGGAGGTCGTTCATGAGCAGACCTACCATTTCTGTTCCGCGTCGTGCCACGAAAAATTCCTGGCGAACCCAAGTCAATACGTGAAACCGCAAGACTCTTCCTCCGAGCATGCACGGCATCACGGATGCTGACGACGCACTCACACGGCACCGGTCACGTTTCGACGCGTTACGCCCCTGACGGCGCCTCTACAGGCCGAAAAAGCGACAGCGTATAGGTCCCAGTGAGCAGACCGGTGTGCCGCGACAAGGTTGCTGGATCCGCCGTTGCCGCGATCCGTACCAGTACGGCGGCAGAATTGGCAACAGGAAGCCATACCCCACGGCAATCGAGAACATGGCGAGCAGCAGGGGGCAAAATACCTGCCATCGCAGTGTCCGCTGGATGGGCCTCGCGCTCACGAACGATTGCCTTCGCGCAGTTGCGACGCCGCGATCAGAAGATGGTCCGCCGTATCGGCTCTGCTGCCTGCTCAAGGCCCATTCTCCCCAGTTGTGCTACCCGCGCTGGCGCGCGGCAGCGAACCGCTGCGTGCCGTGCCATGTGCATGCTTGTGCTGTGCCGTATCGTCAGTTACTGCGCCGGCAATCTACTGCAACCGGTATTCGAACTCGCCCGAGACCGTTCCAGGCCGGTCCGGCCGGCGCACATTGAGCTTGACACGATAGGGGCCGGCGCCGCTCATTTCGAAGTACGCTCCATAGCTGATCGTGTCCCCGCTGCCCATCGGCTCGAGTTTGCGGCGCGTTTCGCCCAAGCCGATCTCCCGGACTGCTGCGGTCACGCTGGCGTCCGAAATGCGCTCCTGTGTCAAATGATCGAAAAGCGCGACGACGAGATGATACTTGTGCCGGTTTCCTGACACTCCTCCGTGCATCGATGCCTCTGGGTGAGATGCGTCGTGAGCGCCGACCGCTGCCGATGAAGTGAGGCCGTAGTACACGTCGGTATCGCCGATCAACAGGTGCTGGCCCGCATTGCCCTGACCAGCGGCGACTGCCGTTGCCAGCAACGCCATCAGGAAGATGAGCGCCTTCATCTGATTGCCCCCTGTCCCGTCGTCATCCAGCGGTTGCCCCGCTACTGGCTTCGACAGCGTCAGACGCGCCGAATTGAAGTGCTGCCACGACTGCGCCTTTGCCGCCTAGCCTTGCCGCCAGCGCCTGAAGATCGTCGCCGGACAGGGTCTCTTTCGCGAGCAGATCCTTTGCCGCCTCGTCAAGCAATACACGGTTCGCCTGCAGGATCGACAAGGCTCGCTCGAAAGCGGTGTCGATCAGCTCGCGCACTGCCATATCAATGGCCGTTGCCGTCTGTTCGCCATACTGGCGCGGACGCCACTCCGCGTCGGTGGACATGCCGAGCGCTGAGCTGGTCTCCGGCTCGTAGGTAACCTGCCCGAGCGTGGGATCCATGCCGAAACGCGCCACCATGCTTCGCGCGATGCCTGTCGCTTTGGCGAGATCGTCGGCGGCCCCCGTTGATACTTCCGCGAAGACCAGCCGTTCCGCCGCCCGACCGCCAAGCAGCACAATCATGCGGTTCATCAGTTCGCCCCGGTCCATCAGGAAACGATCCTCGATCGGGCGTTGCATTGTGTAGCCAAGGGCGGCAATGCCCCGCGGGATGATCGATATTTTCTGGACCGGATCAACACCGGGCAGTGCCATCGCGACCAGCGCGTGTCCCATCTCGTGGTGCGCCACCACCTCACGTTCGTGCGGGATCAGCAGCCGGTTGCGCTTCTCGAGGCCAGCTACGATCCGCTCGATGGCCTGCGTGAAGTCCTCCAGCGATACGCTGTTGGCGTTGCGGCGGGTCGCCAGGATCGCCGCCTCGTTGACCAGGTTCGCCAGATCGGCGCCTGAGAAACCTGGCGTGAGCGCGGCGATGTCTGCGACCGGCACGCCGGACGCGAGCTTGATCTTCTTCAGGTGGACTTCGAGGATTTCAGAACGCCCCTTCTTGTCCGGCCGGTCGACAAGCACCTGCCGGTCAAACCGGCCTGCCCGCAGCAGTGCGGGGTCGAGAATCTCGGGCCGGTTGGTCGCCGCGAGCAGCACGACGCCGACGGAAGGGTCAAAGCCGTCGAGTTCGGCAAGCAACTGGTTCAGCGTCTGTTCCTTCTCATCGTGACCGCCGCCGCCCGGAAACATGCTTCCCCGTGCGCGGCCAAGAGAGTCTAATTCGTCGATAAATACGATGGCCGGCGCATGTTTGTGTGCCTGGTCGAACAGATCACGCACGCGCGCGGCTCCTACACCAACGAACATCTCGACAAACTCGGAGCCGGAAATCGAAAAGAATGCCACGCCCGCCTCACCCGCCACCGCGCGCGCCAGCAGCGTCTTCCCGGTGCCCGGGGGACCAACCAGCAACACGCCTTTGGGCACGCGCGCGCCCAGGCGGCCATAGCTGCGGGGATCCTTGAGAAACGACACGACCTCCCTGAGCTCCTCCTTCGCCTCATCCACACCGGCGACGTCCGCGAATGTTACGCTGGTGTCCTTCTCGACGTAGATCTTTGCCTTGCTCTTGCCGATCGACATCATGCCGTCCGCGCCGGGACCCATCGACATCGGGCGGATCAGGAACATCCACACGAGCACAAAGCCAATGGTGGGCATCAGCCAGCCGAGTATGGTCGGCCACATGCCCGGCTCCGGCTCGCCGGAGAACGTCAGCTTCTCGCTGGACAACGATTGCGCAAGCGCGGGATCGACCCGCAGCGTCGAAAAGTGTTGCGGCGCGCCCTTTGGCGCGTCCTTGTAGCTCCCCGTGATCCGGGTGGGGCCAACAACGAGGTCCATCACCTTGCCCCGGCTCGCAAGCTGCTGAAACTCGCTGTACGGGATCGTCCGGACGTGATCGGGTTGAGATATCAGGCTCTGGATTACCAGCACCCCGATCATCGCGGCGAGAACATAGAGGAGATTGATCTGGTGTTCGCGTTTGAATTCCATGATCCGGCTCCTTTTCAGTTCCTCCCGGCCGGACCACGTGTGGGGCCGCCGTGATGCGTGCCGAAGCGGGGGATGAAAGCCGGCACCTCGTCCATATAGCGACGGTAAGCGTCACCAAACTCAGCGATGGATTCCCGTTCCTCCGCACGCGCGAGCCGCGTGTACATGAATACGAGCACAGGAAACATGGCGAGCGTGAGCAGCGTCGGCCATTGCAGCAGGAAGCCGAACATGACCAGCACGAAGCCTACATATTGCGGGTGGCGCATCCAGGCATAGATACCCGTCGTGGCGATGACATGAGTGCGTTGCGCGCGGTACAGCACTTGCCAGCCGGCTGCAATGAGCCAGAAGCCGCCACCGATGAATACAAAGCTCAACAGATGAAACGGGCCAAAGTGCGGGTTGGCTCGCCAGCCGACCATCTCTTCGAGCAGGTGCCCCGCGTCGTGGGAGAACCAGTCGACCTGTGGATAGCGCGTTTGCAACCAGCCCGACAGCAGGTAAATCGTCAGCGGAAATCCATACATCTCTGTAAAGAGCGCCACGATGAAAGCCGAGAACGCGCCGAGCGAGCGCCAGTCCCGTTTGGTCTTCGGCTTGAAGAAGGTAAAGGCAAAGAAGATGAAAAAGGCCGAATTGACGATAACCAGCAACCACAGGCCGTAGGCGGGAGGATTGTCGTGCATGTGGAACTCCAGGAGCGAACACTGTCGTCAATGATGATGGGTACCGGTATTCCGGTTCTGTCCCGCTTCGTCTTTGTCGATGGACTCACCCGAATCTCCATGTTCATGCCCGTGATGCATGAACAGGTGCATCAGGGGACACGCGAGGATAAGCAGAAATGGTAGCCAGCCCAAAAGATGCGCGCGATGTTCCGTCACCAGATAAAAGCCGCCGATTGCGATGAACCCGATCAGCACGATGTTGGCGCGCGGCAACCCGAAGCCGCTCGCCTTGTGATCGTGGTTGCCATGTTCCATTGTCGTCTCCACAGGTTGTGGGATTTGAGTGCGTCCGGCTTCGTCCATCCCAGGTTACGCGCACGCGAAACGCCACTGTTGATCCATGTCAAGCACCATGGATCCGGCGCCGCAGCGTGTACAGACGTCCCGGACCGACACGTGCACGGGGCTACAGGATCACCGGCGCGTCAGGCAGTTCGTCGCGATTCGGTCCAATGACCGGATAGTGTTTCGTCAGGTGTTGAGCCACTGCCTGTATCCCTTTCACCGCGCCGTCGCGATAGGCGCCGTGGCGAAACGCGACCTCCATTGATATGCAGATCGCCCGCCACCCGGGTTCCCCGACCTTTTCGTGGACGCCCCGGTCCGCAACGATTTCGACAGCGTGATCGGCGAGCAGCACGTAGATCAGCACGCCGTTGTTGTGCCCGGTATCCCAGACCCGCAATTGCGAGAACACTTCGATCGCGCGTTCGCGTGCGGACTGCCCGCGCAAGAGCGCTGCGCTGTGAAGCGCGCCTTCAACCGCAAAGCAGACTGCGCCGGCGTGACCGGCATCGCAGGCCTTGATTGCCTGCCCGATTGCTGCGCGAGTGTGGGGCGGAAACGCACGCCCGACCATCCAGTGGGTCGTAACGAGGTGCCTGACGATTCGCCTGATGTCCATGCTCACCACCTGCCCGATGCGCCGCCGCCACCGAAGCTGCCACCGCCGCCGCCAAACCCTCCGCGCCCGCCTCTTCCAAAGCCGCCGCGATGGTGGCCGATGCCATACGTCCCGACGTATGCGCCCATGCCAGTGCCAAAGAGCGTGAACAGGAATGCGATCACGCCTGCAGCCACGACTACGGCAATCCCGGTGACCAGCAGCCATGCGATCAGTGCCGCCCCGCCACCCGCGATCACCGAGCCTGGCAATCTGCCGAAGGCAGAACGCAGAACACCGGCAAGCGCGACCGCGAGCATGAAAATCACCGGGGCGAGCTTCCAGACGTCCGGAGAGCCACCGCGTGCACGGGTCTGCGGGGGCGGCAACGGTTCACCGTCGGCGACCCGGATCATCTGGTCCACGCCCGCCGCAATACCGTCATAGAAATTGCCTTGCTTGAATCGCGGCACGATGATTTCGCGGATGATCCGGTTACTGGTGGCATCGTTGAGCGCACCCTCAAGACCATAGCCGACCTCGATGCGTAAGGCACGGTCGTCCTTCGCCACGATGAGAAGCGCTCCGTCGTCCACTTGCTTGCGTCCGAGTTTCCATTGCTCAACGACCCTCAGCGAGTACTGCTCAATCGTCTCTTCGCCGGTCGTCGAAACGATCAGCACTGCGATCTGGGTGCCTTTTCTGTTCTCGAAAGCCTGCAGCGTCTGCTCCAGCTCGCCCACCTGCCCAGCGGTGAGCGTGCCCGTCTGGTCCGTCACACGCGCCGTCAAAGGCGGTACCACGACCTCAGCGCATGCCTGCAACGTCACGCATAGCGCGAACGCTGCAATCAGCGCCAATGAGACTTTCTCCAGCACGTTCAATTGGTGGCTCCCGCAGCCGCCGGACGCCCCTCTTGCGTCGTGCCGAACTCGACGCGTGGAGGTCTGGCGATTTCCGCTTCGTTGGCGACGGAGAAATTCGGTTTCTCCTTATACCCAAACGCCATGGCGGTGAGGTCATCCGGAAACGAGCGAACGCTTGTGTTGTATTCCTGGACAGCCTTGATGTACCGGTTCCGCGCGACGGCAATGCGGTTTTCGGTACCTTCCAGCTGCGCCTGCAGATCCCTGAAGTTGGCGTCGGACTTCAGCTGAGGATAATTTTCGGAGACAACCAGAAGGCGCGAAAGCGAGGTGGTCAACTGCGCCTGTGCGGCCTGAAACTTCGCGAACTCTTCCGGATTGTCGAGCACCTCCGGAGTCACCTGTATCGCGCCCACCCGCGCGCGCGCCTCGGTGACGCGTGTCAATACGTCCCGCTCCTGCTGGGCGTAGCCTTTCACCGTGTTGACCAGGTTCGGCACGAGATCCGCACGGCGCTGGTACTGGTTGACGACTTCCGACCAGCTTGCCTTGACCTGTTCATCCTCCGCCTGGATGCGGTTATAGCCACAGCCAGAAAGGGTCAGCAGCGCCAGCATTGTCACGATGAACCCGATATTTCGCATTTTGTACCGTCCCTGTCGCGCAAATGCCGACTCCCAATACTGCGCCGGGCGCCCATGTCCTGCCGATCACGCCACGCTGCCCGGGCTGCCTATCCGGCGATGCACGATTGCCACCGCCATGCTCTCGATGCTGCAAGCCGCAGCATCAGCATCACTTGACGTAGCTCAAAGAAGTGTCTTGGAGGCCAACGATTTCGTCTGTATTGCCACTTGATCTCAATCAATCTATGCCCGTTCTGCGGCGCTACGATGTGGGTGTAATGAAGGCAATCTGCGCCCTAATTGATGCGCCGCAGACTGTGCTGGAGCCGATCATGAACATGAAGCCATACTGGAAATTGGGGGTTGCCCTTGCGTTGACCCTCGCGACCGGCTACACGGTCTGTGCCGCGCTATATGCGACGTGGCCCGCGCTCGGTATTGACTTCCTGAATGCACTGTTTCACGGCCTCGACTTCCGCAAGCTCGATACCGGCGTGCCTTTCTCACTGAGTATGTTTGTCTACCCGTTTGTCGTGTTCGTGGTGTGGGGATTTGCCGTGGGGACGCTTTTCGCCTGGGTTTGCAACGTGTTATATCGTGGAGAAGCATGATGGCATGGCTAACACAAAACTGGTTGTGGATCGTGCTCGCACTTGGCGTCCTCGTTCTGATGCGACGCGGCGGCATGAGTTGCGGCATGGGCGGACATCGTCGAGAACCTCACGAGCATCCTTCCCAAGAAGCAGGCTCTCCACGCGACCCGGTCAACGGACACTCTGTCGACCGCACTCACGCGCTTACCTCGATATTCGATGGACGCACGTACTACTTCGAGTCTGAAGAGTCACGGGCGGAGTTCAACAGCGATCCGCAGAAGTTTGCCGGCGGCGGCATGCATCGACACCATCACGGATGTTGACGTCGTGAATGAAGACAGCTCGTCACGGCCGTCCCGCAGTTGGCTAATGGCCAGCCCCAAGCATGAGGCTCCTGTCTGCACGGCAATGCCGCGAAAGCCCACGCTCGGATGCAACCCTGATGGACCAGGGACACGCCGGCTCGGGTCGCCTGCATCTCGCGACTGGAGTGTGTTGTCATGAGCAGCAAGCAAGTGCATGTGACTGCATCGTCCCGTCGGTCTGACTCCGACGAAGATAGTCCGTCCCACACGCGAGAGAGCATCCCGCACGACGAATACGAACTGCAGTTGCACCTCTTGCAGGTGGAACTCGTGAAGCTGCAGCGCCACTTCATCGGCTGTCGCGACAAGATTCTCGTTCTGCTCGAGGGCCGGGACGCAGCCGGAAAGGACGGGGCGATCAAGCGTGTCGTCGAACACCTGAGTCCACGCGAGACTCGGGTCGTGGCACTTGGCCGTCCCTCGGATCGAGATCTCGGCGCATGGTACTTCCAGCGCTACGTGCCGCATCTACCCGTCGCCGAGGAGCTCGTACTCTTCAACCGGAGCTGGTACAACCGGGCCGGCGTGGAGCATGTAATGGGCTTCTGTACCCCTGAACAACATGAGGAATTTTTGCGGTCGGTTCCGCAGTTCGAGGCCATGCTGGTCGAGTCAGGCATCAGGTTACTCAAGTACTACCTGGATATCACAAGGCGCGAGCAGTCGAGACGCCTCGAGGCACGTAGACACGACCCGCTCAAACAATGGAAGATCAGTCCGATCGACGAAGTCGCCGTAAAATACTGGAAGGCCTATTCCAAAGCCCGCAACGCCATGTTATTGCGCACTCATACACCTCTTGCGCCATGGCACATTATCCATGCCGATGACAAGAAGCGGGCACGCCTGAATCTGATTCGCCACATACTGTCCAGACTTGACTACTGCGACAAGGATGAAAATCTGGCGCAGCCGGATCCGACTGTGGTCTTCGAGTTCAACCCGGAATCCATCGACGATGTGCTAGCCAGGTAGCTTGTCGCTCAAGGTCGAAGAGCTCGAGACGCAGATCAAAGCCTGGCATCACGCGAATGATGCCAGCCGCAGGCTGGCGGCGATTCCTGGCATCGGTCCGATCACAGCCAGTGCCCTGGTTGCGTCAATCGGCGACGCCAGATCCTTCAGCAACGCCCGGCAACCGGCGGTCTGGCTAGGCCTCGTACCACGACAGCATTCGAGTGGAGGCAAGCCAACGCTGCTGGGCATCACGAAGCGCGGCGATACCTACTTGCGTACGTTGATGGTGCACGGAGCGCGGGCTGTCGTCCGATATTGCGTCAACAAGGATGATGCGTTCTCGGGCTGGCTTCGACGCCTGCTGACGCGCCGTCACAAGAACGTCGCCGTGGTGGCAGTCGCCAACAGGAACGCGCGCATTGCCTGGGCTCTGCTCACGCAAGGCACTGCGTTCCGGTCGGATTACGCGCCGTCCACGGACGCCGGGTAATCCGATCGGGTTCAGTTAAGGCCCTCAGGAGGTTGCTTGGGCAATCGTGACGTGATGGCAAGATAGGTTCGACCGGGATCGGAATACTCTGCCTTCCCACAGGCGCTTCGAGCGCGAGGTGGTGATTAGAGCCCGATCAGCAGATTCCATCAGGGACAGAGGCGTTGCTGTCGCCTCCTCAACAGTCCGGATGTATGGCCGCAATCTCAACCCGCCGGCCGATCGTTCACGAAGGCGTTGCAAAACGGGGGCGTCCGTGTATGTCGGAGGGGTCGGGGCGCGAGGGCCGCCCCTATCCCAATTCTGCCTCAAGTATCGAATTTGTCTTGCTTCGCGATCGCGCGCGTAAGGCGTAAGAAAATTCGGGCGATTGAGTGTGACAGCGCGAATGAGCCGAGTTAGCCGACTCTGCATGTCTTGCCTGGGATTTCATCGCGACGGTATCGTTGGCATACGTAAACGTCCGAATCTTGACGGCTCCCGAAACGAATCACTCAAATCAACGGACGGCGGCCCCCTTCCGGTGGCACGCGCAGACAAGCGCGACACCCCATATTGCAGTGAGGACCAGAAGGGCCTGCTTGGAATCCGAGTCAATGATGAGATTGACAACGCTCATCATGCCGATCGAAAGAGCGCCGGCCACCGCGGCCACCACAATTGCATATCGCTTTCTGTCGGCGAAGGCACCCGCAGCAAGGTGTACGAAGAGAACGCCCGTGGCGGCAATGTATCCACCAAGAACCGTGAAGACCCATCGGAGCCACAGCATAAGGCGGGGCACGGCAGCCTGCAACTGCGCAGTCGACACAGCCAAATAACGCACGTCTTCGGGCAGCAAGGGGGGGCGCGCAAAAATGAAATAGATGCCGACAAGCATCATTGCGACGCCCACGGCCGCGAGCAGCCACGCATGCAGAAGGAACTGACTTCGGATTCGCCGGTCAGACTTGGGAATTAGCATTCTCCTTCTCCTCGCGATGCGTGCGTCCGTCGCGCAAAAGCATTTGTCTGCCCCCGGAAGCGCACATTACGCCTGCGCACGGGCCGTCCCACGTTGGCCGCCGCAGAATCGGGTTATGCCAATCGGTCCCGGATCACCACAGCACCGACACGCCCGCCAGTTCATCTGCGGTTGTCTCGATTGTCGGATTGTCTTTGTTATCGATGCGCGCCGCCACCTTTCTTTGCCTCCCCGTCTCAATACTTAGATGAAGTACGGCTTTCCATTCCGTGACAAACGGCCCGTTTCTCTTGTGCGGGGCAAGCGAAGCGGACCAACGTTTCAGCGAGAACGTTATACACGATGTCGATACGAAAACGGTGTCAGCGTACGCTGCAAACGTCCGCGGGGTTGCCGACCTGATTGAGGCGGCATGCGGATTGTCACCGGCGCAGTACGCGCCCCAGTCTTCCATCATCAGGCGCCGCCGTTCAAGCTGGTCGCGACGCCGATAGGCCGCCACCGTCTGCGGAGTGATGATGTGCGCCAGAGCTTCTTCCGCTAGCGAATTCGGGTATTCCTTGCATTCGGCGATCCAGTCGCGGAACGTCGACCGGAATCCATGGACCATGATCCCATGCCGCGACATGCGTCTCAGTAGAATCAACATCGCCATGTTCGACAAGGGAAGCCCCTCTACAGCTGGGGACCAGATAGGCCTCGCATCTGGTTTCTGTTCGTCAGGTCGTGGCTTTGCTACACGCTTCCTTCAGACTCCGCCTCCCGACGACGCTCTTGCGTTTCGCTAGTCCTTCACCACCATCAGGTTGGACAGGGGACTCGCACCCCCACGCTGTTGCGCATGCTCGGCGCACCAAAAAGAGGCCCACCGAAGTGGGCCGACCCATCTCTAAGGAGAGAGGCCGCGCCGGAGAAGCGGACCTCTCTCTGAGCCATCTCGGCGTCGACCAAGGCTGGCTCAGAGACAGTAGAAGGAAACAAACTCCCGTCCCTTTCCTCTTGCTGCCGGAAGCCGATTAGTACAGCACGGGGTAGCCGTAGCTGCTGTACTTGTTCACCGTCTTGTTGATGTTCGTCAGATCAACGTTCACGGGAGCATTGACGTTGGTCGGCGCTTTGATGATCGGGCTGCGCATGTTATCGCCAAAAACTTGTTGGGCGATCGAGGTAGGGGCGCTCGCGACACCTTATGCGACCGGCGTGCCAATGGATGCTAGAGCAGTGATTCCATACCGATAAGTCCATGAATCGAATGGGATAAATCGGAGATTCCAAGGAATTTATTGGCTAGCAAGTTCGATCTGGCTACGCGCCTAGTTCGGCCCGGACAAACGGAGCCGTCCCACCTGTTGGCTTTTGGCGAACAGCGGCGGTCGATGTTTGAGGCAAACGAAAATCTATGGTCAGCCTGACCTTGGCAGGCGAGTCGGTGTTGACATAAATTGGGCTAGCGTAAATCTATCCGGGGTCGTGATGGAAACTTGTTCCCGCCCCATGATGAGAGCCGCGCCGGACAAGCCTCAAAAAAGCCGCAGCATCGGAGTGCTGTTTTCATTGACAGGTTACTTGCCCGGCCGTTGAGCCGTTTATGTCTTCACGTGTCTCGCGTCGCAAAACCAGGAGTGACTTGGTACGGACGATATGAGCGACGTGGCGGCGTCAGGCTGCTACAGCCTGTTCGCCTTGGTAGTGTGTGCCTTTGGCGGGGATGGCCCAGGCGATCCTCGCCAATTTATTGGCCAACGCACAAGCCACCACGTCGGAATGACGTCGCGTGAGCAGGGCGCGAACCTAGGTGCTCAGTCGATCGGTGCGCCGCTCGATTTGGAGCATGACGCTTCGTGCGCACTGCGCGAATCGGCTCCAGATCGCCATTGCCGCTCACAGTCGACGTGATCGCCCAGATCGGCGCGGTGCCGTCGTCATCGACACGGCCCGTCAGATTGCGCAGTCCGTCGGTCGCGGGCGCCCACCCTCGCAGCGCTCTAACGGGCGTTGACCAGCCAAACCGCTTCCAGCTTGAATTCAGCGTGTAGCGCGCCCGCGTTGTCTGCTCATCTTTTTGACTCTCCTTATTTGAGTTTAACGCACAGCTAAGGATTCGTTTTTCGGGGTAAGTTCAAGCAGTTTCGTTGCTGATAAAAGTTCAGCTCCGGCAAGGAAAATTGACAAGCAACGATTCAGAAAATGATCATAAATAGGGATTGTTGCGGTCGCGGCATGGTCATCTATTCTTGAAAAGAACGACCACTTCATCTCGCCCTTGCTACCCGCCAGGTCTACTGAACGGCGCAAGCAAGCAATACGATCGCATTAAATATCCGGGAGAACATTCCATGGAGTTTCTAAAACTTGCGATTATCCTTGGCACTGTCGCCGGAATTGCCAGGGGCATCCAGCTCTTCAGCCGTCACTGCCGGCGCCGGTTCGGCTACCGCTTTTTCACCGCACGCGGATTCTGGCTTGCGGCCATTGGCATCAATCTGCTCTGGTGGGGCTACATCGCGTGGGGCATAGCCTTCCTGCATCATGAGCCGACGTCGGGCGGCGTGGTCCTCATGACAATGGGCCTTGCGGCGGTCGTCTGGCTGATCTACGAAAACATTCGAGACACAAACGTGTCGTATGGCGCGGGCGGATCGATCCTCCAACTCGCGCTGTTTTTCCCGGTGGCGCTCTATGGTGTCCCCCTTCTCGCGATCGCCCTGCTGTTTCTCCTCTTCGCGACAGTCAAAGGAGCACCAGCGTGGCTCATCGATTGATGAACGATCAGGGTCGAGCAAGACCGCGCGCCCGGCCTTCCTCGCGGGCAGCAGGCTTTATGCCATTTTTTGAGTGTATCGGCTCCGGTTGTCTGGACAAGCTTTTGCAGCTCAGGCGGCCAGCTTCATCAGCCTTTCCTGACGGGCTTCG
>NZ_SELS01000062.1 GCF_004197395.1 Paraburkholderia sp. UYCP14C
CGAAGCCCGTCAGGAAAGGCTGATGAAGCTGGCCGCCTGAGCTGCAAAAGCTTGTCCAGACAACCGGAGCCGATACACTCCAAGCAGATATCTCGAAATCAAGCTGCCCATCGACACCGAAGCGTCATCTGCCACTGCCGTAGATCAGGCCACGCGAGAGTTGGTTGCAGCTATGATTGTGTGCCTTGGGCAGCCGTCCGGAAGGCGAGACTCCCGCCTGCCCGCCGGCCAGCCAAACCGTCTGACACATAGCGGAACTCCCGGAGGGGATTGAATGGCACTGGGGTGGCTCGTCGTAATTCCTTTCGTGGCAGCGGCACTGATTGCGCTCACGAGGCGGCACGCTGGCGCGCTCTCTACCTGGATCGCGTTCGCGGCGGCGCTGTTCGGCTGCGGGCTGCTGCTGAGCGAGCGCGTAGGCATGGCCGACCACGACGTGCTGCAGTGGCGCCATCAGTGGGTGCCCGATATCGGCCTCGCACTATCGCTGCGCCTCGACGGGCTGTCGTTCATGTTCGCGCTGCTCGTGCTCGCGATCGGTCTGCTCGTCTTCATCTACGCACGCTACTACCTCGCCGGCAGCGATGCGTTGCCGCGTCTGTACCTGCTGCTTCTGCTGTTCATGGGCGCGATGCTCGGCGTCGTGCTGTCGAGCAACCTGTTGCTGCTCGTGATCTTCTGGGAACTGACGAGCCTCGTCTCGTTCCTGCTGATCGGCTTCTGGCCTTCGCGGCCCGACGCGAGGCGCGGCGCGCGCATGGCGCTCACCATTACCGGCGCGGGCGGTCTCGCGCTGCTTGCGGCGGTGCTGCTGCTCGGCCACGTCTGCGGCAGCTACGAACTCGACGACGTGCTCGCCCAGGTCGGCAAGGTGCAGCACGATCCGCTCTACCCGGCGATCCTGCTGCTCACGCTGTTCGCGGCGTTCACGAAGTCGGCGCAGTTTCCTTTCCACTTCTGGCTGCCGCACGCGATGTCAGCGCCCACACCCGTCTCGTCCTATCTGCATTCGGCGACGATGGTGAAGGCCGGCGTGTTCCTGCTCGCGCGCCTCTATCCGGTCTTCGAAGGGACCCATCTGTGGGCATACACCGCGACGCTGGCCGGGCTCGTCACGCTTGTCGGCGGCGCGGGGATGGCGTTGGTCCAGCGCGATCTGAAGGGCCTGCTCGCCTATTCGACCATCAGCCATCTCGGCCTGATCGTGCTGCTGTTCGGCCTCGACACCCAGCTCTCGACCGTCGCCGCGCTCTTTCACACGGTGAACCATGCAGTGTTCAAGGCGTCGCTCTTCATGGCTGCGGGCATCATCGATCATGAAACCGGCACGCGCGATCTGGGCCGTCTGCGCGGTCTGCGCCGATACATGCCGCATACGGCCGCGCTCGCGAGCGTGGCGTCGCTGGCGATGGCCGGCGTGCCGCTGCTCAACGGCTTTCTCTCCAAGGAAATGTTCTTCGGCGAAACCCTGGCGCAAAGCATGTTCGGGCCGCTGAACCTCGCCGTGCCGGTCATCGCGATCGTGGCGGCCGCGCTCTCCGTCGCTTACTCGCTGCGTTTCGTCTGGGGCGTGTTCTTCGACGGCGAGACGCCGCGCGATCTGCCGCACTATCCGCCGCACGAGCCGCCGCGCTTCATGAAGCTGCCGGTCGAGATTCTGGTGGCGCTGTGCCTGCTGATCGGCCTGTTTCCGCAGCAAAGCATCGGCAGGCTGCTCGAGTCGGCTGCGTGGATCACGCTCGGCGGCAAGCTGCCCGACTACAGCCTGAGCCTGTGGCACGGCATCAACACGCCGCTCGTGATGAGCGTGGTGTCGTTCGCGGCGGGCGCGGCGTTGTTTTTCCTGCGCCGCAATGCGTTCCGCCATCACCGCACGCTGCTGACCGAGCTGAACGCGAGCGAAATTTTCGACGACTTCGTACAGCGGCTCGAACGAAGCGCCGGCGTGATCGTGCGCATGTTCGAGACACGCTCGTTGCCGGCCTACCTCGCGTGGATGATCGCGGCGATGCTGATCGTGCCGGGCATGTCGCTGCTCGCGCTCGACGCCTGGAGCGGCAGCCGCGCGCGCCTGCCGCTCGATCCGTTCACGCTGGTCGGCCTCGCGCTGATGTCGCTGCTAGCGATCGGCGTGGTGCTCGTGCGGGCGCGCACGCTTTACGCACTCGTGATGCTGAGCACCTGCGGACTGCTCGTGTCGCTTGCCTTCGTGCGCTTCTCCGCGCCGGATCTCGCGCTCACGCAGATTTCGGTCGAAGTGGTCACGATTCTGCTGCTCGTGCTGGCCGTCTATTTTCTGCCCGCGCTGCAAGGCGCCGCCGAGCCGCTCCCGGTGCGGCTGCGCAACGGCGTGCTCGCGCTCGCGGGCGGCGCGCTGCTCGGCGGCGTGACGTACCGGATTATGACGAGCGCGCCGCTGCCGGGCATCGCACCGTACTTCCTCGCCAATGCGCTGCCCGGCAGCGGCGGCCACAACGTCGTCAACGTGATCCTGGTGGATTTCCGCGGCTTCGACACGATGGTCGAAATCAGCGTACTCGTGGTGGCAGGGCTTGCCGTCAAGGCGCTGCTGCGCGGGCTGCGCCTGAAGTCGCCCGATGCGGGCCCGGACGGCCGGCCGTGGTCGTCGCAATCGCATCCGCTGATGCTGGCGATCCTCGCGCGACTGATGCTGCCGCTCACGATGCTCGTCGCCGTATTCGTGTTCCTGCGCGGCCACAACCTGCCCGGCGGCGGTTTTATCGCGTCGCTGATCATCTCGATCGCGCTGTTGATGCAGTACGTCGCGAGCGGCGTGCTGTGGACCGAGTCGCGCATCCATCTCAACTACCGCGCGCTCGCGGGCTTCGGCATTCTGATCGCGGCGGCCACGGGGCTCGGCAGTCTCGCGTTCGGCCAGCCGTTTTTGACCAGTGCGTTCGGGCACCTGCACGTGCCGCTGATCGGAGAGATCGAACTGTCCACGGCGATGCTGTTCGATCTCGGCGTGATGGGCGCGGTGATCGGCACGACGCTCACGATCGTCTCGCACCTCGGCGTGCGCGACAAAGACATGCAATCCGTGGAGAAAAGCTGATGGAAGCCGTCTTTGCCGTCGCGATCGGCGTGCTTTGCACGTGCGGCATCTACCTGCTGCTGTGCGCCCGCGTGTTGCCCGTGATTCTCGGCATCACGCTGTTCTCGTATGCGATCAACCTGTTCCTGCTCGGCATGGGCCGGCTTGCGATCGGCAAGCCGGCGGTCATCGCGGCGGGGGCGCAATACGTCGATCCGGTGCCGCAGGCGCTCGTGCTGACGGCCATCGTGATCGGCTTCGCGATGACGGCCTTCACCGTGGTGCTCGCGCTGCGCTCGTTTTCGCTGACGGGCAACGATCACGTGAATGGCGAGGAGACGCGCGGCGAATGAACCACGTTCTCCTGCTCCCGATCCTGATTCCGCTCTTTACCGCGAGTGTCATCGTCGCGCTGCCGCTGCGCGCCAAACGCCTACAGCGTGCGCTGAACGCGGTCGCGATCGTCGCGCTGCTGCCTGTCGCGTGTCTGCTGATGGCGCGCGCGGCGCAAGGCGAGATCGTCAGCTACGCGCTCGGCGCCTGGCCCGCGCCGTTCGGCATCGTGCTGGAACTCGACCGGCTCGGCGCGCTGATGCTGGTGCTCACCGCCGTGCTCGCGGTCTGTTGCCTGCTCGGCACCTCGAGCGAGGACGCGAGGCGCGGCCGCTATTTCCGCGCGCTGTTCCAGTTCGAACTGATGGGCCTGAACGGCGCCTTCCTTGCGGGCGACCTGTTCAACCTGTTCGTGTTCTTCGAGCTGTTGCTGATTGCGTCGTACGCGCTGCTGCTGCATGGCGGCGGCGCGCGACGCGTGCGCAACGGGCTGCACTATCTGCTGATGAACCTCGTCGGCTCATCGTTCTTTCTGATCGGGATCGGCGTGCTCTACGGCATCACGGGCACGCTCAACATGGCCGACATGGGCGAACGTCTGGCGCACCTCGGCCCCGAGTCGCTGCCGCTCGCGCAGTTCGCGGGCGCGACGCTGATGCTCGTGTTCGGCCTCAAGGCCGCCGTGTTTCCGATGTCGTTCTGGTTGCCGCAGGCCTACCGCAGCGCCATCGGCCCGGTGGCCGCGCTGTTCGCGATCATGACCAAGGTCGGCATTTACGCGATGCTGCGCTGTGACGCGCTCGTGTTCGGCGCGGCGGGCGGGGTGCTCGATGCATTCATGCAGCAGTGGGCGTGGTGGCTCGCGATCGCGACGATCGTGTTCGGCGCGCTAGGCGCGCTCGCGGTGTCGAGTCTGAAGACCACGACGGGCTATCTGGTGCTGGTGTCGGTTGGACTGCTGATCGCGGCGATCGCGCAACAGACGCCGCTTGCATGGAGCGCCCTGCTCTACTACCTGATCAGCACGACGCTTTGCACAGGCGCGTTGTTCCTGCTCGCGGACACGCTCGAACCCGAGCAAGCTCCGGCGCCGCGCGCCGCCGATGCCGCGGTTTTCGCCGATGCCGATGTGAGCGAGCCCGGCTCGCTCGAAGCACTCGACGACGCGTCCGGAGCGGCCATCTCGCCCGACCCGGACGTCGAAGCGGTGGCGACGCTTGCGCGCGTGCAGCCGCTGCAGGTCGAGTCGGCCGACGCGCTCGCCGTGCTTGCCGAGGAACCGGCTCACACCGAAGCCGAAGCTTCCGTCGAAGCGGTCGCGCGCACGCATGCAGCGTGGCCGTCGAACCTCGCCGCGCTGCTCTATCTGATCGCCGCGGTGGGCGCCGCGGGTCTGCCACCGCTGGCGGGCTTCCTCGGCAAGGCGATGGTGCTGGCCGCCACGCCGACCGGCGCGGCAGCCGTGCTGTGGCCGGCGGTGCTGCTGTCGAGCTTGCTGTCGATCGTCGCGCTGAGCCGCACCGGCACGCGCCTGATGTGGGCCGCGCCGGCCGCGCGCGCCGCCGCCGGCAAGGAGGAGCGAGCACCGCGCGGCAGCAACGCGAAGCTCGCCGCCTGCGCGCTGCTGCTCGGCTGCGTCGTGGCGATCACGCTCGGAGCGGGGGCGGTGCGGCACTATCTGACCGATACGGCGACTCAGCTGTTCGATCGCGCCGCCTACGTGCACGCGATCCTGCCCGCGGCGCGATCCTCGCAGTCAGCGGCCGCTGCGCCGACGGCCGATGCTCAGGGGAACTGATGATGCTGAAACGGCTCTTCCCGCACCCCTGGCTCGCCGTCTTGCTGATCATCTGCTGGGTGCTGCTGATGAACGACATCTCGCCGGGCAATCTGCTGCTCGGCGCCGTGCTCGGCTGCGTGATTTCTTATCGCGTAGCCGAGGGCTTGTGGCTGCGGCCGATGCATTTCGGTCGGCCGTGGCTGCTCGTGCGGCTCGCCTGGCATGTGTTGGTCGACATCATCGTGGCCAACCTCGAGGTCGCGCTGCTCGTGCTCGGCCCCACGAAGCGGCTGCGCCCGGCGTTCATCGAAGTGCCGCTCGACAGCACCCACGAGATCGCGCTGACGATCCTCATCAGCGTGGTCTCGCTGAGCCCCGGCACGCTATGCGCCGAACTCAGCGACGACCGCACGCGCCTCGCCGTGCACGTGCTCGACCTCGACGACGAAGCGGCGCTCGTCGCGCTGATCAAGTCCCGTTATGAAGCCCCTTTGATGGAGATCTTCGCATGCTAGCCATCGTGATTCCGATCTCGCTCGCGATCCTCGGCATCGCGTTCCTGCTCACGCTGTGGCGCCTCGTGCGCGGGCCGTCGCTGCCCGATCGCATCGTCGCGCTCGATACGCTCAATATCAATGCGATCGCGCTGATCGTCGTGTATGGCATCAGTCTGCGCTCGACGGTTCTTTTTGAGGTTGCGTTGCTGATCGCGGTGATGGGTTTCGTGGGTACCGTCGCGCTGACCAAGTACCTGCAGCGCGGCGACATTATCGAACTGAACTAGCGGGAGGTATCGCGATGCAAACCTTTGTCGAAGCGATCGTTGGTGTGCTGCTGCTCGTCGGTAGCCTGTTTATGCTGATCGGTGCGGTGGGGCTCGCGCGGCTGCCTGACTTCTTCATGCGGCTGCATGGTCCGACCAAGTCGACTACGCTCGGTGTGGGTGGCATCGTGCTCGCGTCGGTGGTGTATTTCAGCGCGCAGCAGGATTTCGCGAGTCTGCATGAGTTGCTGATTCCGGCGTTCCTGTTTCTTACCGCGCCGATCAGTGCGCATATGCTGGCGAAGGCTGGGATACAGCAGGGGGTGCCGTTGTGGGAGGCGACGCGGGGGCGGCCGCCTGAAACGGGGGCTTGTGCGGAACGGGGGGATACGGGGGAGAGTTGATGCTAGCGGGAATAGTCCTGTTCCACTCCGTCCAGTCGCGATGGCGTCATGCCGAGCGTCCTGAACGCTTGCCCCGGATGATCCCCCGAAAGGGAGGGATTCCAGATTCCCCTCGTCCCTCTACCATGCTTACGATGGGGAGGTGCCATGGACAATTTGTTCTTTCGGCGCGTTTTGCTGGTCGAGGACGAGGGGCTAACGCGCACGGCGATGAAAAGCCTGATCCTCAGTTCAGAGCCGACGCTCGATATCGATGAAGCCAGGAGCTACGACGAAGCCGTCGAACGGTTGCAGCGCAACACTTATGATCTGATCTTTCTCGACTATCAGCTTGGGCGCGATCACACCGGGCTCGAGGTGTTGCACTGGGTGCAGGAGCAGGAACTGTCGTTACACGTCGTGATGCTCTCCGCGCGCGACGATCGCGAAACGGTGCTCGACTGCATCAAGAATGGCGCGGGTGGCTTCATTTCCAAAGCCAGCGAAGAAGGCGGCGCGGTATTTCGCGAAGCGCTACAAACAATTCTGAACGGACGTGTGTACCTGCCCAACAGCGTGCTTGGCAAAGGTGGACATACACCGAAGGCACCGGCGCCCAGCAAAGGCATTCCGATCGACTCGCTCAATCTGCCGCCGCGACTCGCGCAGACCTTGCGCTACGTGCTGCATGGACTATCGAACAAGGCGATCGCACGAAAAATGAACATCACGGAGAACACCGCGAAAGAGTACATCAGCGATCTGTTGAGCCGCTTCAACGTATCGCGGCGCACTTTCCTGATCGTCGAGATGGCGCGCCGCGGCATCGAGATTCCCACCGCCGCGCAAGCATCGGCAGCCTGAGGCGCTTGCTATACGACATGGCGTTGACTGCCGGCCAGTTCGACCATGCGCGCCGCCAACGTATCAGCGCAAAGCGGCTTGCTGAGAATGCAACGCTCCGGAAAATCGCCCTCCGCATTAATACCGGCCTCGCCGGTGATGATCAGACACGGCACCGGCCGCGGCAATTGCGCCGCGATCAAATGGACCACGTCGTACGCCGTGTGATGCTCGGGCAGCCGATAGTCGCTAATCACGAGATCGGGCAAGCGTTCGATCGTATGCGCCAGGGTCTCCAGCTCGGCGAATGAATTCGCGGAATCGAACAACACGCCCCACTGCCCGAACAACGCCTCGGTCGACGCGCGCACCAGCCCGTCGTCTTCGACCAGCAGGATATACAGGCCGCGCAACGAAGCCCGCGAAGGCGCGAGGTCCGCAATCGGCACAGCCACTTCGGCGCCGGCTTGCGCAACCGGCAAACGAATTGAAAAGCGCGAGCCTTTGCCCTCGATCGACTTGAACTCCATCCGGTGACCCTCCAGTAGCGACACCGCGGCATTCACGATCGATAGACCGAGGCCCAGGCCTTTTTCCCGGTCGCGTTCGGGATTGCTGATCTGCATGAAGGGTTGGAAAATCGCGTCCCAATGCTTCGATGCGATACCGATGCCGTTGTCGACGACATCGATGCGCACGTAATTCGGCATGCGCACGATCGCGACGATGACGGCGCAACGTCCGGACTTCGCGCGATCAGCGTACTTGATGCCGTTCGAAACGAGGTTGCTCAGCACGCGCGGAATCCAGTCTGCGTCGGTTCTGACCAGCGCGCGTTTGCGTCCGGCGCGCGAGTAGTGCAGCTTCACATCGAAGCTTGCCGCGAACGGTGCCAGTTGCTCGACGACATCCTGCGCGACGCGGTCCAGATCGACACTCGAATAGCTCGGTTTGACGTGGCCCGACTCGAGCTTCGACAGATCGAGCACCGCATTGAAGAGCCGCGCGCTCAGCGCCGAAGCCTTGCGTGCATCGCCGATCAGCGCGGCAGAAGTTTCGATGTCGCGCTTCGCGAGCGCCTCGTCAGCGGCCGCGAGGAACATGTTCAACGCGTGCATAGGCTGCCGCAGATCATGCGCCGCCGCCGCGAGAAAGCGCGATTTGGCGCGACTCGCCTGCTCGGCTGCTTCTTTCTGCTGCTCGCGCAGCGCCATCAGCGCATCCGAGCGCGTCTGCTGCTCGCGGCGCGCCTGTTCCAGATCCTCATGCTTGCGCGCGAGTTTCGCGTTGGCGCCCTGCAACGCGCCATTGCTGTGTGCGAGCGCCTGCACTGCGAGATAGCGATCTCGCACGTGCCGCTCCGCATTCACGTTCACGCTATGTCCGATCACCACGACGTTTGCGACGTAAAACATGCCCGCCCAGAAGAGGTCCGGCTCGATTCCCTGCGTAACGAGTTGGGCCAGCAGGATCGCGCCGATTGCGCCGAGCGTCAGCAGCAACGTCGCCTTTGCACGCAAACGCAGAAAGCCGAATTGATAGAACAGAATCAGGTAGAAGCCGACAAAGAAATGCGTGTAGTTGAAAGGCCGTGGCGCGAGGAAAGTCTGCACGGTCAGGCAGACGAACATGACCGCCATCCCGGACAGCATGACGCGGTGCGCAGTCTCATCGCGCACGAAGGTCGGCCGGAACGACAGCACGATTGCGGCCGTCGCGGCGACCGTGCCCGCGACGCGGAAAGAGAAGATCTCGGCAAAGTACGGCCGGAATGCCGCGCTATGGCGTGCAAGACTGATCTCCCACCAGCCGAAGCACATCCACACAAGCGTGCCGAGAATGATCGCCGCGCGGCGGAAATCGGCGAATCCGCGTCCATATTCGATGGTGAACTGGCGCTCGACTTCGGGGTCGGCGAAACGCGCGGGCCAGCATAGCGTGTCGACGAGCCGCGCGATGAATCTCGCGAGCGCGGGCTGCTGTTGCAAGCGTTTCCAGGCAGAAGCCTGCGGCAAGCTGAACAGGTTCATCGTCTTGCCCGCGGTCGGCGCTGGCCGAGCGCGGTGATGAAGGTGATCCAATCATTCTAGGACGCGCCTACGCCCTGAACAATCGGCGCATCGACGATCGCTCAGTGACGTGCGTGTTCGACGATCATGTCGACGGCTTTTTCAGCGTCCCACACCTGCAATCCCTTAGTTTTCCTCACACGAAAGCGGCTGTCGAGCACGGCAATCGGATCGACGTACGCTCCGATCCGGTTCTGGTCCGCTGGGTTGCCGGCAACCATGGCTTGCACGCGCATCGTTTGACAACGCAAAGCGTTTGAGCAACCTCTGCGTGATCTGCCTGCCATTGAAACGGCTCCGCTTGGGGGGAGACGGTCCCCACGGATTGCGGGTTTTGCTCGACGACGGTTCGGTCGATATTGAAGCTCATCGAGAGACGGCCGTGCCTCGACCAAATGTACCGTTCGACACCCTCAACGACACGAATGGACGACCCATACAGCGCGGCCAGCAAAGAGGTACTTGAGATGAAAAGCCCTCGTATTAAACGCACGGTGTTCGCCTTCGCAGCACTCATGATGCTCGAAGCGACATGCAGTTTAGGTTTGGCTGCTACGCCTGTGGAGCTTGTCGCCGCGACCGGTCCGGATGCATCGGTGACGGCGGCGGATATGGGCTCCCATGGCGCCCAGCCAGCGGACTCCGGCAAAGATCCGCTGACGCTCACGCTGCAAACACCGTCAGGCGGAACCTCGCGGCTCACTTACGTCAATGAAGACGGTTGGCGGCTTGAAGACCACGGTGTGCCATTGAAACCGGACGAAGCGCGAATCACTCCCGCGTCGACGGAGCGACAACAGGAGGCAGCAAGATCGGAGCGGCCCATGACCGTTCTCATCGACGGCCCCACGGGCTTCACGTATGTTTGGGTGGTCGATCAGGGATGGAAGTTCGTCGGCCGATTGTCCGACCGGAACCGTTGATCGATGATGCAGACATCAATCTATCGATCACACCGTCGGGCTGATGAGAACCAACGAGTGCATCGGCCAGATTCGATGGCACGCGCAGGTCACGGTACCAGGTGCCACTGTGTTCGCGCAGTTGCTCACAATATAGGGGCGGCCGTTGCATGAGTATGCGAATGGGACCTGTAAAAACCGACCTTCCTTTTCCGACTGTTTTGGCGGACGAACCTCTTACGACTTCCGCCGGTGAAAATCCATTATTTTGCGGAAAACGATAGATCGTGATCGACAGCCGCATGATCTGTTTGGCATAGACGAGAAACGAATTGTTCAGGGCGGACTAAATAGACCCTTGATTCCGAAACGGGTCCCTCCAATTACCCCACCACTGCCTGGTCATAGCTGGCCCTAAAGCTTTTCGAATGGTCGCCGTAATACAGAGGAGCATAAGTCAATTCGACTTGACTCAAATACGTGCGAGGACCAATTGAAAAACTTGAGAATGACCGCCATTGCAGGTTGCATCGGATTAGCCGCTGTGACTTTGCTCTCCGGCTGCCAAACCACCAATGCATCGATTCCCTATGAGGTTTCGACGGAGAATGTTGTAGCAATCCAATCCGGGTTGCAAACCAAAAAGGTCAGTGTGAGTAACATCACACTGGCCGACGGCGTCAGCGAGCATCTGATGTGCCGCATGAATGGCGACGTGATTGTCTCCCCCGGGAAAACACTGTCGCAATACGTTAAGGACGCTTTCCAGAAGGAGTTGTTCACGGCCCAGGCCTATGATGTGCATGGTGCCAAAATCGAAGGCCGTATTGAAGAACTGAGCTTCAGCTCCGTTACTCCGGCCAGCTGGACGATTACTATGCGCGTGCACTCTTCGGCATCTAAGGGGTACTCCGTTTCGATCAAGTACCCTTTCGAGACTAGCTGGATCGCGATGGAGGCTTGCAAGAATACGGCGAATGCATTCGCGCCTGCCGTTCAGGCTCTCCTCAAGGAAGTCGTCACTAATCCCCAATTCCCGACACTGGCTGGTAGTTGATTTAATGCGCACTGGAGCCAGGTGGTATATGGCTCCAGTCGGCGTTGGAATGGCTCATTGAAGCCTTCGATAGTTATCCGTTGGTTCGCGGGATTCTGATGTCTCGGGCGATCAGACGCCCCTCAATTGCTGGGCTGCAGAATCGCTAATTCAATTGCGGACAATTGGATCTTCACATCGTTATCTTCGTTCTTGAAATCGCTGGGTGCAAAGCGTTTCCCGTTATGCGCGTTGACCCGACATGCGAAGTGGAACGAGAGCCGGGAAAAGTACCAGGAAGTAAATCAGCGCGGCCCGCTCATGCGGTGTAAATGAGCCGGCAAAGCCAGTCACCAAGGAAGCAAGGCCGAGCAATGGACCACCGACGAAGATGGACCAATTGATCGGACATAAAAACAAAAACCCCGTAAGCCTTTGAACTTACGGGGTTTTGGCACTCTTTTCTGGCGGAGAGAGGGGGATTCGAACCCCCGATAGGCTACTAACCTATACACGCTTTCCAGGCGTGCGACTTAAACCGCTCATCCATCTCTCCGGCGGGAGTCGAATTATAGCAAACTTCGCGCCGTGCGCCACACCCCCGCCAAAGCGGCGCGCAAACCGCCTACGGATGCCGGATATAGTCGACCAGCGCGATCGTATACGCGTCCGCCTTGCGATCGATCAAACTCACCCCGATCGCCACCAGAAACCCCGCCGGCACGCCGAACACGCCCGAGCTGATCGGCTCGATGCCGAACCAGCGTGCGCCCGTGAAACCCGTCATCTGCGTGAAGAACGGATACGTCGACACGATGTAGTAGATGCACACGACGAGCCCCGCGATCATCCCCGCCACCGCGCCGAGCCGCGTCGTGCGTTTCCAGAACACGCCGAGCACGAGCGCCGGAAACAGACTCGACGCCGCCAGCGAAAACGCCGCCCCGACCAGAAACAGAATATTTCCCGTGTTCAGCGACGCCACGTACGACGCGAACAGCGCGACACCCAGCAGCAGAATCTTCGAGATGGTCACGCGCCGCTGGCTCGACGCGTTCGGATCGACCATGTGGTAGTACACGTCGTGCGACAACGCATTGGCGATCGTCAGCAGCAGACCATCCGCGGTCGATAGCGCCGCCGCCAGCGCCCCCGCCGCGATCAAGCCCGACATCACGTACGGCAGCCCCGCGATCTCGGGCGCCGCGAGCACGACCATGTCAGGCTGCATCTGGATCTCGCTCCAGCGCACGATGCCGTCGCCGTTCGTATCGGCGAGGCTGATCAGGCTCGGTTCGACCTTGCGCCATTGCATCAGCCACTGCGGCAGATCGGCAAAATGATGGCCGACCAGATTCGTCAGCATCTCGTACTTGATCAGCACCGCGAGCACCGGCACGGTCAGATAGAACAGCGCAACGAAAAAGAGCGTCCAGCCGACCGAGCGCCGCGCCGACGCCACCGAGGTCGTCGTGTTGTAGCGCGTCAGGATATGCGGCAGGCTCGCCGTGCCTAGCGACAGACACAGCAGCAGCGACAGAAAGTTACGCGCATGCGTGCTCCGGTCTTCATCGCCGACGGCAGGAAACGGCTCGTGCATCGGCACCGGCGAAGTCGCGCGCATCAGCATGTCGTCGCGCTGCTGGCTCCAGACGATCTGCGCGGCGGCGGCATCGCGCGGAAACTGTTCGAGCGCGCGCTCGCGCTCCTTGATCTCGCGCAACGGACCGTTATGGCGGCGCAGATCGCCGACCTCCTGGGTGAGCCGGTGCTTCTCGTCGATGAACGATTGCGGCAGCGTATCGAGCCGCAGTTGCATCAGCTCGGCGCGGCGTCGATAGTCGTCGCGCACGCGCTCCTCGAGCGGCGCGTCGCGCACCTGTTTCTCGAGCCCCTCCATGCGCTCCATCAAACGTCCGTAGCTGAACTGCGGCACCCAGCCGAGGCCGTCCTTGTGCGCGATCATCGACACCGGTATCAGCATCGCGAGGATCAGGATGATGTACTGCGCGACTTGGGTCCACGTGACGGCACGCATGCCACCGAGAAACGAGCACACCAGAATGCCCGCCAGCCCGCAGAAAATGCCGACCGCGAAATCGACGCCGATGAAACGCGTCGCGATCAGCCCGACGCCCTGGATCTGCGCGACCAGATAGACGAACGAGCACAGGATCGCGGAGAGCGCCGCGAGCCCACGCACCGCATTGCTCGAATAGCGCGTGCCGAGAAAGTCGGGAATCGTGTAGCGCGCGAGCTTGCGCACATACGGCGCGAGCAGGAACGCGACGAGGCAGTAGCCGCCGGTCCAGCCCATCAGGTATGCGAGGCCGTCGTAGCCGGTCGCGTAGATCGAGCCCGCGAGACCGATGAACGACGCGGCCGACAGCCAGTCGGCCGCGGTCGCCATGCCGTTGAACGCCGACGGCACGCGCCGCCCTGCCACGTAGTATTCGACCAGATCGGACGTGCGCGACAGCACACCGATCACCGCATACACCGCGATCGGCACGAACAGGAATACATAACCGATCCACACACCGGGACCGGTGCTGCGCTCGATGCGCCACATCACGTAGATGAACAGCAGAAAGCCGAGCGTATAGAGCGCGTACGAGCGGATCAGCCGATGCGTGAGCTTCATCGGCTCAGCGTCCTCGCGTGGCCGGCGCGTCTGTGCCGATCTTGACGTCGTCGTTCGCGCCGCTGGTGGAAGCCGCGGCGGGGCCGCTTGCGGCATCGCGCTGCGAATCCGCTTCGAACGCGCGCTGCAACTGACGATCGGCGCGCTGCATCAGCACGATATAGACGACGATCAACGCAAGGTAGATCAGGATCGCGCCTTGCGCGCCAAAGTAGAACGGCAGACTGAAACCGCCGACGCGCACCTGCGCGAGCACGGGCGCCAGCAACGGCAAGACGAAGGAGACGAAGAAGCCAAGCGTCATCAGCGCCGCGATCAGCACGAGGTTGAAACGCCAGTACCTGCGATGCGCGAGCGCCATCGCCGCCGAGACCGGTGGCGGTTCGGGCGCGGGGTTCAACGTGGCATGAGAGGATAGGTGCGGCGCGGCCATGCGCCTATGTATCAAAAAGGCATCGGCGAGGCAATTGGGATTGTCCGCGCAACGTCGTGATGCAAGGCGTCCGCTCGAACGACGGGTCTGCGCAAGACGCCGGCAAGCGTGTCGATCGACACACCGCCGCCGTCCGTGCAGACCCGCTTACAACGCTTTAAATCGACTCGCCGAGCTGGTCGAGAATCGCCGGGTTTTCCAGCGTCGACACGTCCTGCGTGATCTCCTCGCCCTTCGCGAGCGAACGCAACAGTCGACGCATGATCTTGCCCGAACGCGTCTTCGGCAGGTTCTCACCGAAGCGGATGTCCTTCGGCTTCGCGATCGGTCCGATCTCCTTGCCGACCCAGTTGCGTAGTTCGTTCGCGAGCTTGACGGCCTCTTCGCCTTGCGGACGCGCGCCCTTCAGCACGACGAACGCGCATACCGCCTCGCCGGTCGTCGCATCGGGGCGACCCACCACGGCGGCTTCCGCGACGAGCGGATTGGCGACCAGCGCCGACTCGATCTCCATCGTGCCGAGACGATGGCCCGATACGTTCAGCACGTCGTCGATGCGGCCCATGATCGTGAAGTAGCCGGTCTCCTTGTCGCGCACCGCGCCGTCGCCGGCGAGGTACAGCTTGCCGCCGAGTTCTTCGGGGAAGTAGCTCTTCCTGTAGCGGTCCGGATCGCCCCACACGTTGCGCAGCATCGCCGGCCACGGACGCTTGACCACCAGAATGCCGCCCTGCCCGTTCGGCACGTCCTGCCCGGTTTCGTCGACCACCGCGGCCATGATGCCCGGCAGCGGCAGCGTGCACGAACCCGGCACCAGCGGCGTCGCGCCCGGCATCGGCGCGATCATGTGACCGCCGGTCTCGGTTTGCCACCATGTATCGACGATCGGGCAGCGGCCGCCGCCGACGTTCTGGTAATACCACACCCACGCTTCCGGATTGATCGGCTCGCCGACCGTGCCGATGATGCGCAGCGTCGACAGGTCGTAGCTCTTCGGATGCACTTTCGCGTCGGCCTCGGACGCCTTGATCAGCGAGCGGATCGCCGTAGGCGCCGTATAGAACAGCGTGACCTTGTGCTTCGCGATCATCTGCCAGAAGCGCCCTGCGTCCGGATAGGTCGGCACGCCTTCGAACACGACCTGGGTGCCGCCGAGCGTCAGCGGTCCATACGTGATGTAGCTATGACCGGTGATCCAGCCGATGTCGGCGGTACACCAGAACACGTCGGACGGCCGCCAGTCGAAGGTCCACTTCAGCGTTTGCGCGGCCCACAGCAGATAGCCGCCGGTGCTGTGCTGCACGCCCTTCGGCTTGCCGGTCGAGCCCGACGTATAGAGGATGAAGAGCGGATGCTCGGCGTCGACCCATTCGGGCGCGCATTGGTCAGATTCGCCCTGCGTCAGTTCGTGCATCCACAGGTCACGCGCCGCGTCCCACGCGACCTTGCCGCCGGTGCGCTGGTACACGACCACGCTCTTGACCTTCTCGCAGCCGCCGAGCGCGAGCGCTTCGTCGGCGATGTTCTTCAGCGGCAGGGCCTTGCCGCCGCGCATCTGTTCGTCGGACGTGATCAGCGCGACCGCGCCGACATCGACCAGCCGTTCGTTGAGCGACTTCGACGAGAAGCCGCCGAACACGACCGAGTGCGTCGCGCCGATCCGCGCGCACGCCTGCATCGCGACGATGCCCTCGATCGACATCGGCATATAGATGACGACCGGGTCGCCCTTCTTGACGCCGCGTTTTTTCAGCGCATTCGCGAAGCGCGATACGCGTTGCAGCAGGTCCTGATAGGTGACGTTGGTGACGGTGCCATCGTCGGCTTCGAACACGATCGCGACGCGCTCGCCGTTGCCGGCCTCGACATGACGGTCGATGCTGTTATACGACGCGTTCAGCTGGCCGTCTTCGAACCACGTGTAGAACGGCGCCTTCGATTCGTCCAGCACCTTCGTGAACGGCTTGTGCCAACTCAGCGTCTGCTTCGCGAGACGCCCCCAGAAGCCTTCGTAGTCGCGCTCCGCCTCGGCGGCGAGCGCGCGGTACGCGTCCATGCCGGAGATCGTGGCACCCTTCGCAGTGTCAGCGGAGGGCGGAAAAACGCGGTGTTCCTGAAGAACCGATTCAATCGCAGACATCGACAACCCCTTGGTGAAGATGAAAAACGTAAAACCTGTACCGGCGCGCGTCGCGCGCGGGCCTTATCCTGTTCGAGCCGCCGCGAGCGGCGCTGTCTCCCACCTCGCGATGCCGTCAAACGCGTGTGCGTGCGGCATCGCAACATCCGTGCATGCGGGCGCCCTGCTCGATCTCATCCCGCGCTAAGGCTTAACCATAAGCGCCGCAACTTACCGGCCACTTACGCGCATCGTGTTGATCTGCAAGCGAAAACCCTTAGAGCGCGCGAGCCATCGACGCGCTTGCGCGTTGATCAGACGAGACGCACGCGGAAAAGATCGCCCGTGCTATCGAACGTCCTACGTTCACTCGCAGCACATCGCATACCGCCGATGCCGGCTCGACGCACCGCTCGTGCGCCAGCTTTCACACCCTTACGCTCTGTCGCACGGCCTCTTACAATGCTAACTGAACTAGCCGTCCGGATTCCAGCTTGAATCGCTACGCCCTGCTTCTCATTACCTCGATGCTGCTGGTCGGCAGCAACGTCGGAATCGGTAAATCGATCGTCGCCTTCGTCCCCGTCCCGCTGTTCGCGCTGCTGCGATTCGTGATCGCGATGGCCGTGCTATGGCCGCTCTTGCGCGTTGCCAAACTGCGCCGCGTCAAACGCGATGAATGGATCAACCTGTTTTTGCAGGCGCTATTCGGCACCTTCGGCTTCACATTGCTGATGCTCAACGGCGTCGCACGCACGAGCGCGGTCGCGGCCGGCGTGATCACGAGCACGATCCCGGCGGTCGTCGCGCTGCTGTCGTGGCTGATCCTGAAGGAGCGGCCCGATGGCCGCGCGCTCGCGTCGATCGTGCTGGCGATCGTCGGCGTCGTCGTCATCAATGTCGCACACGCCGAAGCGGGCGCGGATGCGACGGCCGGCACCGGCTCGCTCGCGGGCAACCTGATGGTGCTCGGCGCCGTATGCTGCGAATCGATCTATGTGATCCTGTCGCGCCGTCTCACGCAAACGCTCGCGCCGATCGACATCTGCGCGTACACGCATCTGTTCGGCCTGCTGCTGATGCTGCCGCTCGGCGCCGGCGCGCTCGCGCATTTCGACTATCGCGCGGTGCCGTCGAGCATCTGGATGCTGGTGCTGTGGTACGGGCTGTCGGCCAGCATCTTCTCGTTCTGGCTGTGGATGAAAGGCATCCGTCACGTACCGGGCAGTCTCGCCGGCGTGTTCAGCGCGGTGCTGCCGGTCGCCGCGGCGCTTTACGGCATGGTGTTCCTCGGCGAGCGGCCCACGCTCGCGCACGGCGTCGCGCTCGCCTGCGTAATCGCCGGTATCGGCCTCGCGAGCCTGAAGGCGCGCAACGTGCCGCCGGTCGCATCGTAAGTCCGGCGCGGCGGCGGCCTGCCTGCCGCAAAGCAGCAGATTCGGGCGACGCTGTACAATAGCGCGCCTGACGCGAGTCTCGCGACCCTTCGATGGCCGCACCCCGCACCAGCGTGGGCGTCTGGCCCCGTGTTCCGTCACCGCGCTTCATCTGACCGTTGCCTATGTCCGCTCCGCGACCCGCCTCCGCCCCTTCGCGCCGCCCGATGCGCGCGCTACCCCATCTCATTTTCATGAGCCGTTGGCTGCAGGTGCCGCTGTATCTCGGGCTGATCGTCGCGCAGGCGGTCTACGTCGTGCTGTTCCTGAAGGAAGTCTGGCATCTGGTCACGGACTCAATGCGGCTCGACGAAACCAGCATCATGCTCGTCGTGCTAGGCCTGATCGACGTGGTGATGATCTCGAACCTGCTGATCATGGTGATCATCGGCGGGTATGAAACGTTCGTGTCGCGCCTCGGCCTCGACGGACATCCGGACGAGCCGGAATGGCTCGATCACGTGAACGCCGGCGTGCTGAAAGTGAAGCTGTCGATGGCGCTGATCAGCATCTCGTCGATCCATCTGCTGAAGACCTTCATCAGCCCCGACCAGAACACGACGCACACGATCATGTGGCAGGTAATCATCCACGTCGCGTTCCTCGTGTCGGCGCTCGTGATGGCGGCGGTCGACCGCCTCACCACGCACACGCACCCCAAACATTTCGAAGAGCCCGCGGCGCTGCACGCCGTGGGCGGCATCAAGGTTTCCACTCCCATGAAGGCGCAAGACTGACCGCACCGCGCTGCGATCCGACAACAAGCGCCACTCCCCACTGAGCTAGCCATGACCGTCATCAAACAGGAAGACCTGATTCAGAGCATCGCTGATTCGCTGCAGTACATCAGCTACTACCATCCGCTCGACTACATCGAAGCGCTCGGCCGCGCGTACGAGCTCGAACAGAGCCCGGCAGCGAAGGACGCGATCGCGCAGATCCTGACCAACAGCCGCATGTGCGCCGAAGGCAAGCGCCCGATCTGCCAGGACACCGGCATCGTCACGGTGTTCGTGAAGGTCGGCATGGACGTGCGTTGGGACGGCGCGACGATGAGCGTCACCGACATGATCAACGAAGGCGTGCGCCGCGGTTACCTGAACCCGGACAACGTGCTGCGCGCATCGATCGTGAGCCCGCCCGAAGGCGCGCGCAAGAACACCAAAGACAACACGCCGGCCGTGATCCACTACGAGATCGTGCCGGGCAACACCGTCGACGTGCAGGTCGCGGCCAAGGGCGGCGGCTCGGAGAACAAGTCGAAGTTCGCGATGCTGAACCCGTCGGATTCGATCGTCGACTGGATCCTGAAGACCGTGCCGACGATGGGCGCGGGCTGGTGCCCGCCGGGCATGCTCGGCATCGGCATCGGCGGCACCGCTGAGAAAGCGATGGTGATGGCGAAGGAATCGCTGATGGACCCGATCGACATTCAGGACGTGATCGCACGCGGTCCGCAGGACTGGATCGAAGAGCTGCGCGTCGAGCTGCACGAGAAGGTCAACGCGCTCGGGATCGGCGCGCAGGGTCTCGGCGGTCTGTCGACCGTGCTCGACGTGAAGATCATGGCCGCGCCGACCCACGCCGCGTCCAAGCCGATCGCGATCATCCCGAACTGCGCGGCGACGCGCCACGCGCACTTCACGCTCGACGGCTCGGGCGTCGCCAGGCTCGAAGCGCCGTCGCTCGACGCATGGCCGAAGGTGCACTGGGAGCCGAACACGGAAACCAGCAAGCGCGTCGACCTGAACACGCTGACGCCGGAAGAAGTGGCCGGCTGGAAGCCGGGCCAGACGCTGCTGCTGTCGGGCAAGATGTTGACCGGCCGCGATGCCGCGCACAAGCGCATCGCCGACATGCTCGCGAAGGGCGAGAAGCTGCCGGTCGATTTCACCAACCGCGTGATCTACTACGTCGGTCCGGTCGATCCGGTGCGCGACGAAGCGGTCGGCCCGGCCGGCCCGACCACCGCGACGCGCATGGACAAGTTCACCGAGACGATGCTCGCGCAAACCGGCCTTATTTCGATGATCGGCAAGGCCGAGCGCGGCCCGGTCGCGATCGAGTCGATCAAGAAGCACAAGGCTGCTTACCTGATGGCCGTCGGTGGCGCCGCCTACCTCGTGTCGAAGGCGATCCGCAGCGCCAAGGTGCTCGCGTTCGAAGACCTCGGCATGGAAGCAATCTACGAGTTCGACGTGCAGGATATGCCGGTGACGGTCGCCGTCGATTCGACCGGCACCTCCGTGCACCAGACCGGCCCGAAGGAATGGCAAGCCAAGATCGGCAAGATTCCGGTCGCCACGGCTTGATGAGTCGCGATTAACGCCGCTCAGGTCAGTCGAAAAGCCGGGACCGCGGTCCCGGCTTTTTTATTGCCGTGCGTCATGCGTGGACAGGACGGCGCGCGAAGCCAGCAAACCCGGCCAAGAGTTGTGTCGGATTTCTTGGCTTTTTTGGGTGAGGCGTTTATTGTTGTTGGAAATTCAAGGTCCCCGAAAAAGGAAATAACATGCAAGGCGACAAGAAAGTCATCGAATATCTGAACGCGCAGCTGAAGAACGAGCTGACCGCGATCAACCAGTACTTCCTGCATGCGCGGATGTATGGCCACTGGGGCCTCGAGAAGCTCGGCAAGCACGAGTACGACGAGTCGATCGGCGAAATGAAGCATGCCGATCTGCTGATCGAACGCATCTTCATGCTCGATGGCCTGCCGAATCTGCAGGACCTGCACAAGCTGCTGATCGGTGAGGAAACCAAAGAGATCCTCGAATGCGATCTGAAGCTCGAACAGGTTTCGCAAAGCACCTGCAAGGAGGCGATTGCCTACTGCGAATCGGTGCGCGATTTCATCTCGCGCGAAATCTTCGTCACCATTCTCGACGACACCGAAGAGCATATCGACTGGCTCGAAACCCAGCTCGACCTGATCGACAAGGTCGGTATCCAGAACTACCAGCAAAGCGCGATGGGCTCGGTCGAGTCCTGATCGAGGCACGCTGAAACATCCCGCGCGGTGGCAGCACGGCGCCTGCCCGGCAGGCATTCGCGCCGGACCGCAGCGCGCGGGCGATATACTTGCGCGCTTGCTCCTGCATCACCCTGGCTTCACCCCTTTTTCGCCGACCGCCACGTCACGCTCGTTTTCTTCGCCTATGCCCGCGCCCTCGCCGTCCCCGACTGTCCGCAGTGTTGCCGCTGGCGCCGCGTCGCAGGCGCCCATCGGTATTTTCGACTCGGGGCTCGGCGGACTGTCGGTGCTGCGCGCGGTGCGCGCGCAACTGCCTGACGAGGCGCTGCTGTATGTCGCCGATTCGCTGTACGCGCCCTACGGCGAGCGCGACGACGACTTCATCGCCGACCGCACGCTAGCCATCGGCGAATGGCTCGCCGCACAGGGCGCGAAGGCACTCGTGGTCGCGTGCAATACGGCGACCGCGCAATCGATCGCGCTGGTGCGCGAAAAGCTGCCGATTCCACTCGTCGGCGTCGAACCGGGCGTCAAGCCCGCGGCCCTGCAATCGAAAAGCCGCGTCGCCGGCGTGCTGGCGACCCAGGCGACGCTGCGCAGCGCCCGCTTTCAGGGATTGCTCGAACGCTACGCCGCCGATTGCCGCTTTCTTTGCCAGCCCGGCTACGGACTCGTGCAGGCGGTCGAGCGCTGCGACGTCGGTTCGGCCGAACTGCGCGCACTCCTGCGCAGCTACCTTGAACCCATGCTCGACGCGGGCGCCGACACGCTGGTGCTCGGCTGCACTCATTACCCGTTTCTCGATGCGGCGATTCGCGACATCGTCGGCGAGCGTCTCGCGCTGATCGACACGAGCGTGGCGATCGCGCGCCAGCTTGAACGCGTGCTCGAGCAGCACGGCCTGCGCGCCGCCGCACCGTCCGGGGCCACGCCGCTGCCGCGCTTCTACTCCACCGACGACGGCATCCACCAGCAGCAACTGGCCGCCACGCTGCTGCAGATCGAGGCCGCGGTCGAGCAGGTGCTGATACCGTCTGCCCGCACCGCCGCGCCGGATTCGCGGGCTGCCTAGAAGCGGCAATCCACGCGCGCGACGCGCCCGCTGGCGCCACGCGCCACCCTTCCCTCCGACGAAATCCATTCTAAGAGTCTGGTTTTGTTACAAAAAATCGCACGGGACGCTTGCCAAACCGACCAAACAAAATGATAATAATTCGCATTAACGTTAGCTATGACGCCCGCCATGATCGTCTGTGTCTGCAAATCCGTTTCCGACCGCACCATCCGCTCCTCGATTGCGGACGGCATCGACTCGTTCGACGAGTTGCAGTTTGAACTCGGCGTCGCCTCGTGCTGCGGCAAATGCGAGGAAACCGTGCGCGACGTGATGTTGCAAAGCGGCGTGTGCGCGAGCCGTTGCGGTGTCGGCATGGTCGAGCATCAGCAGGTGCAGAGCGTCGCCGAGGTCGTGCAAGTCACGTTCTACGAGCGCAAGGCGGCCTGAGTTCAGTTTGCGGGGTACGGTGTGAGCCGGGCCCTCTGCGTCCCGGCGCCCTATGTTTCACTAGCATTTAATGCCACGCTCAAAGCGGCATTGAATGTCCAGCATGTCTGCAACACAACCGCGGTACAGTCCGCCGTACTGCGTTATCCCACTGCCGTCAGCAAGCCAGTATTCGTACCAGCCAGCTACCCCACTCACCCCTTGGAAAGGTGTTCGAGATGGAATTGCTGATTGGTTTCGTGACTACTTTGTTCATTTCGCTGCTGATTTTCCGAACATGACGATGCCCTGTCCGACGCGCCGCCGTGGCCGCGCGCTGCCACACTGACCATGCAGGCTCCGCATCCCGTTTCCGCCGGCGCCCCGCTGGCGTCGTCCACCCGACCGAATTCCCGCGCACTGACGGCCACTGCCATGGTGGCCGTGGTTCACGTCGCGCTGCTCGCCGTGATCATGACGCTGCGCCACGAACCTGCGCCGGTAGCCCTCGAATCGCACGTGATGAGCGCCGAACTGCTGCCGCCCGCGGCGCTCGCCACGCCGATCGCGCTGCAATCGATCGCACCGCCGCCGCCCCAGCCGACGCCGCCCGTCCATGCGAAGCCGAAAGTCCAGCCGAAGCCGGCGCCGACGCCCAAGCCGACGCCGACTCCGTTGCCGCAGGCCGCCGCGCCGTCAGCGACGCCGGTCGCGGCACCCGATCCGACGCCACCCGCGCCCGCCGCAGCTGCGACGCCGCCCGCCGCGGCGACACCCGCGACTGGCAAGCCGACGATGGAGATCAGCGCGCCGAAAAACGTAGCGCACCTCGATTGCAATATCACCCAGCCCGACTACCCGGCGCTGTCGCGGCGTCGCGGCGAATCGGGCACCGCGTACGTGCACTTCGTGGTCGGTCTGACCGGCAAGCTCGAGAGCATCGAGTTGAAGAAAAGCAGCGGCTTCAGCCGTCTCGACGACGCCGCGCTCGCCGCCCTGCGCGCAAGTACCTGCAAGCCGTATCTCGAGAACGGTGAGCCCGTCAGGGCCGCATACACCCAGCCTTACAACTTCAATCTGACCGACTGAAGCAAGATTTCAAAAACAAGGAATTGCAATGCAAAACTACGGATTGGCGCACGTGTGGGCGCAAGGGGATTTCGTGACCCGCAGTATCGCGCTCGCGCTGTTGATCATGTCGGTGATGTCGTGGAGCGTGATCGTCGTCAAGGGCTGGAACGTGATGCGCCTGAAGCGCCTGACGAAGAACGCCGAACAGGCGTTCTGGCATTCGGACGACCTCGCCGACGGCGTGAAGAAGCTCGGCGGCGGCGCCTCGACACCGCATGACAACCCGTTCCTCGCGCTCGCGCTGTCGGGCCAGGAAGCGGCCGACCATCATCACCAGACGCAGCCGCATCTGCATGACCGCATGGACGTGTCGGACTGGATCACGCGCTGCCTGAAGGACACGATGGACGAAAGCGTCGCGCGCATGCAGAGCGGTCTCGCGATTCTCGCGTCGATCGGCAGCACCGCGCCGTTCGTCGGCCTGTTCGGCACCGTCTGGGGCATCTATCACGCGCTGCTCGCGATCGGCGCGAGCGGCCAGTCGTCGATCGACCAGGTCGCCGGCCCGGTCGGCGAAGCGCTGATCATGACCGCGTTCGGTCTGTTCGTCGCGATTCCGGCAGTGCTGGGCTACAACGCGCTGACGCGCGCCAACAAGGCGATCGTCGCGAAGCTGAGCCGCTTTGCGCACGGTCTGCATGCGTTCTTCGTGACGGGCGCGCGCCTGTCGTCGATCAAGCGCGGCGACGGTCTGCGTCTCGCGACCCGCGCCAACTGATCGACGAGGCATTCCGATGGCAATGAGCCCTTTCGCCGGAGACGATGACGACGGCCTGATGAACGAGATCAACATGACGCCGCTCGTCGACGTGATGCTGGTTCTGCTGATCGTCTTCATGGTGACGATCCCGGTGATCCGTCACGCGGTCAAGATCGATCTGCCGCACGCGAGCAGTCAGAAGGAAGACACGAAACCCGCGCAGGTAACGGTGTCGGTCGACGCGGACGGCAACGTGCTGTGGGACGGCACCAAGGTCGACGACGCGGCGCTGGCCGCGAAGATCGCCGCGGCCGCGCAGGCAAATCCGCAGCCGGAACTGCATCTCGATGCGGACCGCAAGATGCCGTACGAGAAGGTCGCGCAGGTGATGTCCGCCGCGCAGGCAGGCGGGCTGACGAAGATCGGTTTCGTTACGCAGCCCAAAGCGAAGTAACCGGTAACGTGGCACGCGGAGCAGGACGCTCGTCCAAGCGAAAAACCCCTTGAAGCAGGGCCCAAAAGTAAAAGGCCTTCATCGTCGGATGAAGGCCTTTTTTTGTGCGCGCTCGGCGCCTTCGGGCGGCGGGATCATTTGCCATCGGCCGAAGACTGATAGCTTGTATCACCGCATGCGAGGGCCGTGGTCGACACGGACAACGCGGTCAGCCCTATCAGGCCCGCTATGATAGCGGCCATGAGTTTTCGCATAGGAGACTCCTTAGCGAAAGGGATTTCACTATATTCCTGTGCGTGCGCGCATTCAAGCAAACGGCCATTGAAAGTAATCATGACAGGCCACGCTTAAATGCTAAAAACGATTTGCGCCGCGCGATAGCGGTGGGCGGCGCAGCGTTTCCGCCTTAAGTTGCCACAGCGTCTTTTGAAACCGCCGCCGGTTTAACCACGGAAGCCGCCGCCACCGATCCTCGCGCCGCCGCTTGCTCCTCGCGCACAGGACACTCGCCCATGATGTGCTTGCCTTCATCCGGATCGAGCATCTCGACCAGATAATCGACGAACGCGCGCACGGCCGGCACCATCCCCTGACGCGATACGAACACCGCGTACAACTGCGGCGTCGGAAAACTCCAGCCCGGCATCACGGGCGACAACTGCCCTGCTCGCAATGCGGCTCCATACATCATCTCGGGCAAGGACGCGATGCCGACGCCGGCCAGCACCGCCTCGCGGATCGTCATCAGATCGGCGGTCACGAGGCGCGGCTCGTGTTCGTGCGCATGGCGCGTGCCTTCCGGGGAGATCAGGTTGTACACGTGGCGGCCGTCGCTCGTCGGCACGTCGAGTGTTTCGAAGCGGTTCAGGTCGGCCGGCGTCAGCGGCGGCGCGTTCTGCTGCAGCAGGCTCGGCGCGCCGACCAGCATCTGCTCGGTGCGCCACAGCGGCCGCACGACGATGTTCGCGTTCTCCGGCGGATCGGAACGCACGCGCAGCGCGACGTCGACCGAATCCTCGAACAGATCGACCACGCGATTGGTCACGCGCATCACAACGCGCACCTCCGGATAGCGGTGCATGAACTCCGGCAGGATCGTCGACAGAATCGTCTGCGAGATCGTGACCGGCACGCTGACGCGCACCGTGCCGCGCGGCGACGAGCGCAGTTGTTGCACGACATTGACCGCCGCCTGCGCTTCGCTGAGCATCGCCTGACAGTGCTGGTAGAACAACTGCCCCGCTTCGGTCAGCGCGAGCTTGCGAGTGGAACGCTGTAACAGGCGCACGCCGAGCGACGCCTCCAACTCCGTGAGCCGGCGCGAGAGCCGCGACTTCGAGATGCCCAACACCCGCTCGGCGGCCGAAAATCCGCCATGTTCGACAACCTGCGAAAAGTACATCAGGTCGTTCAGATTGTGTGAATCGATCTTCATCTCATCGTTCCATTAACAGAACAATCCATTGCTGAGGGGCGGCTGGCACCGCGAAAAACGGTCCCTATAATAGCTCCATGTTTCAAAAATAACGCTATTCCCCATTTTTCGAGGTGATATTGATGACTACGTCACGCACGATCGAACGCACGTTCCCGTCGGTTCGCACAGTGGAAGGCGGCGGATTTATCGTTCATCGACCGTTTCCCACGCGTCTGCTGATGGACTTCGATCCGTTCCTGCTGCTCGACGAAATGGGACCGGTCGACTATGCGCCCGGCGAGGCCATCGGCGCGCCGGATCATCCGCATCGCGGCTTCGAGACGGTCACCTATGTGCTCGAGGGCCAGTTCGGCCACAAGGATTCGGCGGGCCATTCGGGCACGCTGCACGCCGGCGACGTGCAATGGATGACCGCGGGCGCGGGCGTCGTGCACAGCGAAATGCCGGACCCGGAATTCACGCGCACCGGCGGTCGCGTGCACGGCCTGCAGCTATGGGTCAATCTGCCGCGTCGCGACAAGATGATCGCGCCGCGCTATCAGGAGATTCCGTCGACGCGCATTCCGGTCGCGACGTCCGAAGACGGCCAGGTGCGCGTGAAGGTCATCGCGGGCGAAGCGCTCGGCGTCAAGGCCGCGATCGAAACGCGTACACCGATCCTGTATCAGCATTTCTCGCTGCAGCCCGGCGCGACGGTTCGCCAGCCGGTGCCGGCCGACTATCGCGTGTTCGCGTATGGGCTGTCCGGCAAGGGTGTGTATGGCGAAGGCGACGTTCGTGCCGAGATCGACGCGCGCACCATGGTCGTGTTCGCCAACGACGGCGACGCGGTGACTATCACGGCTGGCGACGAACCGCTCGAAGTGCTGCTGCTCGGCGGCGTGCCGCTGAAGGAGCCGGTAGTGCGCTATGGCCCGTTCGTGATGAATACCGAGGACGAGATCCGTCAGGCGGTGATCGACTATCAGGCCGGGCGGATGGGCGCGATCACGCACTGACTCGCATTGACACGCATTGACGGGCGGACGCACCCCGCGGGCAATTCACGCGTGTCGACCTGAGTCAAAACACGCCGCCGGCTGCCCGCGCGCCGCGAAACCCTTCACCTCGGGACGCGAACGCCGGTAAATTCGTTCACAATAACGGCTCATGTCGCGCGGCACGCGTTGATTGCGACGGGCCGGGGCGCGCGACATACTTCCTTCCCCCATAGGAGCGCGCATGGCAGAGTCCACCGTCACCGCCCACATCGGTTCGACGAATTTCCAGGTCGTGTTCGACGACGGCAAGCACACATGGCTTGCCGACGAGCCCGAATCGTTAGGCGGCGGCGACCGCGGCCCGACGCCGGTCTCGCTGCTGCTGTCGAGCCTTGGCGCGTGCACGTCGATCACGCTGAAGATGTACGCGCAGCGCAAAGGCTGGCCGCTGGCGAGCGTACGCGTCAAACTGTCGATGGAAACCGGCGACGCAGGCTCGACGATCGACCGTCAGATCATGCTCGATGGCGATCTATCCGATGAGCAGCGGGAACGGCTTTTGCAAATTGCCAATGCGTGTCCGGTGCACAAGATCCTCACGAACACGATCTCGATCCGCTCCGCGCTCGCCGTCGCTTAACTGGCGCGGCAGTTGAGCTCGGGACGGTCGGACGCCGCCCGATCGGGCCACGGGTATTGCAACATTTTCATAGGACGCAGTCGTCTTGAATTTCGAACATCTCATTCAGATCAACGATCCGTTGAATCCCTTCGTCGAATCGATGACCCGCGAGCAGTTGTGGGAAGGGCTCGTGCTGCGCGCCGAACAGCCGCAACTGTTCGTGATGGGTCTCGACAGCTGCACGATCCTGTCGCGCAACGGCAATGTGCTCGAGCGCGAGTTGCACTATGGTCAGGCCACCGTGCGCGATCGCGTCACGCTGCAGGATAGCGAAAGCGTGCGCTACGACATCCTGCCGACCGCCGAGCACGTCGGCGGCTCACTGACGATGACGATCGAGCAGCCCGACGAGCTGCAGCTATTCTTGCGCTTTGAGTACGCCACCACACTGCCCGTCTCGACCGATCAGGACGCCGTGCAGACGCAGGAGATCGTCAAATCCGCGTATCGCGAGAACGATATCGACACGGTGCGGCTGATCCGCCAGTACGTTGCGGCGGGGCAGGAACCGGGACCGTTGCACTGAGATGCCGCGCGGGCGCCCTGCCCGCGCTCTCGCGGGGCCATGTCCAGGATGGCCCCCATAGTGGTCGTCTGCCCGCACTTTCATTCAGCTATCAGAAGTCGAATCCGATCAATTTCTCGACCTTGTAAATAGGAATAGTTATCATTTAGAATCATCACATCGAATCGACGAACAAGCTAAAACGAATGACCGATCTGACTCGCCCTTCCACGCTCAGCCTGCGCCGCTCGGCGGCCGCGCTGACCAGCCGCCCGAAATCGTCGACGACGGCCGTGCCGGCGGCCAAACCCGCCGCGGAACGCAGCACCGGCCAGGGCGAGACGTCGGAACGGGTCGTGCGCAGCGACGCGCTGCTGCAAGGCCATAGTCACATCAGCATCGTGCACAACGGCGAGACGTACCAGCTGCGTGCGACGCGCCTCGGCAAGCTGATCCTGACTAAGTAGCACCGCAACACGAAGTAAGTACCGGGTATTGTGGGGACCACCTCCTAGAGAGGTGTTAGGCATTAGCCAGCCACGACGGCTTGCACGCGAGAACTAGACCCCTTCGTGCAGACACCAAGCCAGCCGTCGCAGCAAGCCAGGCCGCTTTTTTTGGTTCTCACTCGAAAGCGGGTGCACGCAACGGCGTACATCGCTGAAGATGGAAATGAAAATGAAAAAGCCGTGGGATGTCACCATCCCACGGCTTTTTTGCTTGCGCCTGCGTTCGCATCGGTCACAGGCCAAAGCCTTACTTCGACGCCCAGCCCCAGAACATCAGCCACCACGCGCTATTGACGACCGCCAGCGCCGCGACGAACCACAGCATCGCCAGCGCGCGCTGCACGAAACGTTCGCTATAGCGGCGCGTGACGAGCCACGCAAGCCATGCGCTCCACGCGCTCGCAATCACCAGAATCGCGATGCGTAGATCCGACGCCCACCACAGAGAAACGTGCTCGGCACGCAGCAGCGACAGCGTCGTCGCCGATAAACCGAGGAACACGCCCGCGCCCGCGATCGGAATCAGCCCCTGCGTCAGATGATGCAGCCGGGTGGCGCTGAAGCGCCCAAGCATGCGCGTCGCGCCCGTCAGCAACAGCAGCAGCGCCGTGCCATAGACGAGCGCCGTCGCAAGGATGTAGCCGATCAGCAGTGAGCCGTCGAGCCACGAGAACACGTCGTTCTGGTCGGGGTAATGCGTGAACAGGAACCACGGCGCGTTGGTTTCGAGCGGCCACGTGATGTCGTGATCGACGAGCCACGTCGCGGAGAACATCTTCAGGTCGATGAACCAGCGCGACGCGGTCCAATGGAATGCGCCGATCGCGATGCCGAGCAGGCCGTACAGGATCAGCGCGGTGTCCCAGGGATTCGCCTTCTTGTCGCCCAACTGCACGACTTCGGTCGACGGCTTGCGCCACGTCAGCGCGATCGCGTCGCGGTGTCCGCTGCAGCGGCCGCACATATGGCAATCGGCCGCGCCCTTCATGTTGCGCAACGGCACGAGCGGCGCGCAGTTGATCGGAATCACGCGATGCCCATGCTCGCCGTTCTTATACGAGCGGCGCCATGCATCTTCGTCGACCTTGTAGTGAAACGGCGCAAGCCGTGACAGAAGCGAAAAGACCCCGTTGACGGGGCACAGGTATTTGCACCAGACGCGCTTCTCGCGCCCGTATAGCAGTCCGATCACGATCGCCGCGAAGGTCGAGCCGCCGAGCACCAGCAGCACCGCCTTCGGGTACTGGTAGACGCTGACCATCTGCCCGTAGATGGTCGTGATGCCGAACGCGACGAAGGGCCAGCCGCCCCAGCGCATCCAGTGCGGTATCGCGCGGCCGCGCCCGAACTTGCTGGCGAATTCGGCGAGCGCGCCCTCCGGACACAGCACGCCGCACCAGACGCGGCCGAGCATCACCATCGACAGCAGCACGAACGGCCACCAGATGCCCCAGAACACGAACTGCGCCGCGAGCGTCAGGTTGTTCCACAGATGCGCGGCGTCGTCCGGCAGCGGCAGCAGCGCGGGCACGATGATCAGGAACGCGTACGCCGCGACGACGATCCACTGGATCCCACGGATCACCGCGCCGTGGCGCTGCATCCACTGGCCGGCCGCCGCGAGACGGCCCGGCCGCGGCGCCATCACCGCGCTCATGCGGCGCGCCCTGCCGTCTGCTGCGCGGGCTTGCGACCGGCGCGGCGCACCAGCAGATAAACGACCGCCCAGTACACGGCATAGGCAAGCAGATTCATCAGCGCCGGATGCGCACGGTAGCCGGTCAGCGTCGCGACGAGCGAACCGAAGGTGCTCGAATCGTCGAGGATCGCCGACGAATTCCACAGCTGGTCGACGAGCGTCGGCAGGATTTCCTTGTCGATCAGCTTGTCGACGCCGGTCTGGAACAGGCCCGCGCCGAGGAACAGCAGCATAATTTCGGTGACGCGGAAAAAGAGCCGCCACGAGATGATCTTGCCGCCCAGTTGCAACACATAGAAGGTCAGGAACGCGAGCGCGAGACCGATCACGACAGCGAGCGTCTGGCTGCCGTCGACATGACCCGACTGGCCGAAGCCGAGGCCGTACAGGAAGATCACCGTTTCGCTGCCTTCGCGCGCGATCGCCAATGCGACCAGCAGCGCGACGCCCCACCAGTTCGAATCGCGCTGGCTCTTCTGCAGCGACTGTTCCATGTCGCGCTTCAGTGTGCGGCCGTGCTGCTTCATCCACAGCACCATCTGCACGATCAGCACGCAGGCGACGAGCACCATCGCGGTCTGGAAGTAATCCTGCGCGTCACCGGAGAGCACCTCGGTGAACCCAACCAGCGCGGCGCCGAGCGCCACCGCCGCGATCACGCCGGCCGCCACGCCGCCCCACAGGTACGGCAGGCCGCGGCGCGCGTCGTCGTCGCCATTTTTCAACCACGCGTACAGGATGCCGACGACCAGCAGCGCCTCGACACTTTCCCGCCACACGATGAACAGAATCTGACCCATTCAAGCTCTCCCTTCGATCCTTCTACTGCCCGCTTCCGTTGCCTCGCGCGACCGACAGCGCCCGCTTGCCGCGGCGCTTGCGGTCGCTCGGGATCACTGCTTACTTCGCGACGATCACGCCCTGCGCCTGCTGGTGAAAGTCGTCGAAAAACTTGTATTCGCCCGGCTCCAGCGGAGCGATCACGACGAACGAATCGGCGCCCGGCGCCAGCACCTTCTCTTTACGCAACTGCACGCTTTCGAATTCGGCCGCGCCCTTGCCGGTGTTGCGCACTTCGATCTTGATTCGCTGCCCCGCAGGTACTTCGATGCGGGCCGGGTTCAGCTTGCCGTCGTTCATTTCGAGCTTGAAGGTCGGCAGGTCGGCTGCATGAGCCGTGGCCGCCAGGCAAAACGTGGCGGCAAGCATCGCGATCTTTCGGTTGATTCCCATTGGCCTTTCCGGAAAACGCGACGCGCCGACGCCGGGTGTTGCACCGACCGTCCGCGCGCCGTCTGCTGCATTCACTGTTACGTTGATCGACCGCATTGGCACCCTGCGCCGATCAGTAACCGCCCTTCTTGCCGATGCCAGCGAAGGTGAAGTCATATTCGAGCGTGATCGGCTTGAACCACGGACCCACGCCGGTTTCCTTGTCGACGTGGCGGCCGAATGCCATGTGGCCCATTTGCATCGGCGCTTCCACGATCAGCTTCAGGTGGTACTTGCCCGGGCCTTGCAGCTTGACGTTGTCGCCGTAGTGCGGGCCATCGTTCGCGACCATCGGCATCAGATCGCCCTTCAACGGCTGAGTCGAGCCGGCCTTCGTCAGTTCGTAGTGCACCTGCAGATACGGCATCCAGTCGCCTTCGGCGAAACCGGTCGGATTGTTCTTGACCGCGTGGATGTCGGACTCGAGGTGGATGTCCGAATCCGACGCCTTGCGCATCATGCCTTCGGGTTCCATCGTGATCGGCTGCAGATAGACCGCGCCGATTTCCATGCCGCCCTGGATCTGCTGCTTGCCGATCGGATATTCGGCGGCCGAAGCCGACAGCGCCGCGACAGCCGCTACTGCTGCCGCGCCGCCGCGCGCAAAGGAAGAAATCCGCATTGACACTCCTTGTTTTTATCAGACTGGAATTGATTTCATTGGAAGACTGCGTCCGCACGCCAGATGTAGATTTAAATGCGAACCATTCTCAATATTAGATGAGTTTATCATCGATCGCTGATCAGAACAAACCTGCCAGCACGCTCTGCCTGATGGCAGCAGGGTCTTAAGGCTCGCTTAAGAAACTTTCAAGCGGCGGGGAAACAGGGACAGAATTCGCGACGGCCAAGTTGGCCGCGGCGACGGCTTCAGCGGGAGCTTAAGCGTCAGCCGATGTGAACAGGCGCGGCGGATGGCCGCGCCTTTGGTGGTGGAGAGAGGTGGTGGTTATTCGAGACCAGACACGTGGTCGCCGACGTTCGCGCCGAACACGCGCTGACGCAACAACGCCAACTGGTCGCGAGTCTGCGCGGCCTTCTCGAATTCGAGATTCTTCGCGTGCTCCATCATCTGCTTTTCGAGGCGCTTGATCTCCTTGGCGAGCTGCTTCTCGGACATGTCCTCGAACTTCGCGCGGGTCTGCTGTTCCTTCAGTTCGGCGCGCGCTTCGTCGACGTTGTACACGCCGTCGATGATGTCGCGAATCCGTTTCACGACCCCGCGCGGCGTGATGCCGTTGGCGGCGTTGAACGCAATCTGCTTCGCGCGGCGGCGCTCGGTTTCGTCGATCGCGCGACGCATCGAGTCCGTGATGTTGTCCCCGTACAGGATCGCCTTGCCGTTCACGTTACGCGCCGCCCGGCCGATGGTCTGGATCAGCGAACGTTCCGCGCGCAGGAAGCCCTCCTTGTCCGCGTCGAGAATCGCGACGAGCGACACCTCGGGAATATCGAGCCCCTCGCGCAGCAGGTTGATGCCGACCAGCACGTCGAACGCGCCGAGACGCAAATCGCGGATGATCTCGACGCGCTCGACCGTGTCGATGTCGCTGTGCAGATAGCGCACCTTGATGCCGTGGTCGGCGAGGAACTCGGTAAGCTGCTCGGCCATCCGTTTGGTCAGCGTCGTGACCAGCACGCGATCGCCGGCCTTGATGCGCTCGTTGATCTCGCCGAGCACGTCGTCGACCTGGCTGCGCGCCGGGCGCACCTCGATTTCGGGGTCGACGAGGCCGGTCGGGCGCACCAGCTGTTCGGCGACCTGCCCCGAAGTCTTCTTCTCGTAGTCGGCCGGCGTCGCCGATACGAACACGACCTGGCGCATCTTGCGCTCGAACTCGTTGAACTTGAGCGGCCGGTTGTCGAGCGCCGACGGCAGCCGGAAGCCGTAGTCGACGAGGTTTTCCTTGCGCGCGCGGTCGCCGTTGTACATGCCGTTCAGCTGGCCGATCAGCACGTGCGATTCGTCGAGCATCATGATCGCGTCGGGCGGCAGGTAATCGACGAGCGTCGGCGGCGGCTCGCCAGGCGCCGCGCCCGAGAAGTGCCGCGAGTAGTTCTCGATGCCCTTGCAGAAACCGAGCTCCTGCAGCATTTCGAGGTCGAAGCGGGTGCGCTGTTCGAGCCGCTGCGCCTCGACGAGTTTGCCGTCGCTATAGAAGAATTCGAGCCGGTCGCGCAACTCGGCTTTGATCGTTTCCACCGCGCGCAGCACGGTGTCGCGCGGCGTCACATAGTGCGACGACGGGTACACGGTAAAGCGCGGAATCTTCTGGCGCACGCGACCGGTCAGCGGATCGAATAGCTGCAGCGATTCGACTTCGTCGTCGAACAGTTCGACCCGCACCGCCATTTCGGCGTGCTCGGCCGGAAAGATATCGATCGTGTCGCCGCGCACGCGGAACGAGCCGCGCTGGAAGTCGGCTTCGTTGCGGCTGTACTGCATTGCGATCAGCCGCGCGATCACGTCGCGCTGACCGAGCCGGTCGCCGGTGCGCAACGTGAGAATCATCTGGTGATATTCGGACGGGTTGCCGATACCGTAAATCGCCGACACCGTCGCGACGATCACCACGTCGCGCCGTTCCATCAGGCTCTTGGTCGCCGACAGCCGCATCTGCTCGATATGCTCGTTGATCGACGAGTCTTTCTCGATGAACAGGTCGCGCTGCGGCACATACGCTTCCGGCTGGTAGTAGTCGTAGTACGAGACGAAGTATTCGACCGCGTTGCGCGGGAAAAACTCGCGGAACTCCGAATACAGCTGCGCGGCGAGGGTCTTGTTCGGCGCGAACACGATCGCCGGGCGGCCGAGCCGCGCGATCGTGTTGGCCATCGTGAAAGTCTTGCCGGAGCCGGTTACGCCGAGCAGCGTCTGGAACGCGAGACCGTCCCCGACGCCTTCGACGAGCGTCTCGATGGCCGTGGGCTGGTCGCCAGCGGGCGGATACGGCTGGTAGAGCTTGAACGGCGAACCTTCGAACATGACGAATTTCGATTCGTCGAGCGTATCGTCGGCTTCAGTCAGATGGTGTTCGGACATGAGGAGCGGCACCGGGCCTTGGGCAAAGAATCATTCTAACGGGTTGCGGAACGCGAAGATCGAGCGGGGTTACGTAGGCTGTCGTCGGGCGCGCGGGCGACCGTGTGTTATGGCCCTTTGCGGACTTGTGCGCCGTGAAGCGTCTGCCGGGGACTCCCATGCCGGGCTGTGTCCAGCACGCCACGCGGCGTCATGGCTCAGCGAGCGGCAATGCACGGTGCACTTCGTCCGCTTCAGGCCGTCGCCATCGCCACGCCCGCTCGAATTCCTTGCTGCCACATGGCTCCCCAGTGCCTGTTTTTCAAGCAAATAATTGCCGTTCGCCTGTCTGGTCGTCCGAAAAAAGTGCCCGGATTCGTTACAATGCGAAGTTGCGCTCGCTCGCCGCTGTCCATAGGCCGTCCCTGTTTTTCGCGTTTGGTCGAACTCACGCCGCACGCCCAAAACGCCGCCGACGCTCCAGATGAGGCCGCCCGCGCGCGAAGCCGCCCTCTTTTCACTACTGCTGCCCACCCATCATGTCTCTGTTCTCCGCCGTCGAACTTGCTCCCCGCGACCCGATTCTGGGCCTGAACGAAGCTTTCAACGCCGATACGCGCGCCACCAAGGTCAACCTCGGCGTTGGCGTGTACTTCAATGAAGAAGGCAAGATTCCGCTGCTGCGCGCCGTGCGCGATGCGGAAAAGGCCCGCGTCGAAGCCGCGCTGCCGCGCGGCTATCTGCCGATCGAAGGTATCGCCGCTTACGATGCCGCCGTGCAAAAGCTGCTGCTCGGCAACGACTCGCCGCTGATCGCGGCCGGCCGCGTCGTCACGGCACAGGCGCTGGGCGGCACGGGCGCGCTGAAGATCGGCGCGGACTTCCTGAAACGCGTGAATCCGAACAGCAAGGTCGCAATCAGCGATCCGAGCTGGGAAAACCACCGTGCGCTGTTCGAAGGCGCGGGCTTCGTCGTCGAATCGTATCCGTACTATGACGCGCAAACGCACGGCGTGAACTTCGACGGCATGCTGAGCGCGCTGAACGGCTATGCAGCGGGCACGATCGTCGTGCTGCACGCTTGCTGCCACAATCCGACCGGCGTCGACCTGAGCGTCGAGCAGTGGAAGCAGGTCGTCGAGGTCGTCAAGGCGCGCAACCTCGTGCCGTTCCTCGACATCGCCTACCAGGGCTTCGGCGACAACATCGAAGCGGACGCGGCAGCCGTGCGCCTGTTCGCCGCGCAGGAACTGAACGCGTTCGTGTCGTCGTCGTTCTCGAAGTCGTTCTCGCTGTACGGCGAGCGCGTCGGCGCACTGTCGATCATCACCGCGAACAAGGAAGAAGCGGCACGCGTGCTGTCGCAACTGAAGCGCGTGATCCGCACCAACTACTCGAACCCGCCGACGCACGGCGGCTCGGTAGTCGCGGCCGTGCTCGCGTCGCCGGAACTGCGCGCGACGTGGGAAAGCGAACTGGGAGAAATGCGCGACCGCATCCGCGCGATGCGCAATGGTCTCGTCGAGCGTCTGAAGGCAAGCGGCGTCGATCGCGACTTCGGCTTCGTGAACGCGCAGCGTGGCATGTTCTCGTACTCGGGTCTGACGGCACCGCAAGTGGACCGTCTGCGTGAAGAGTTCGGTATCTATGCGGTCAGCACGGGCCGTATCTGCGTGGCTGCGCTCAACACGCGCAACCTCGACGTCGTCGCCAACGCGATTGCACACGTGCTGAAGTAAGGCGATTCAACGCGCGGAGGTTTGCCGCGCCGGTGCAGCTGCTTCGCCGCTGCCACCGCCTGTAAAAACGGCGCCCTTTTGCCAAAAGGGCGCCGTTTTTTATTTCCCGACTGTTTGGCCGGGCCGGGCGCTGCGTCGACTCTCTTCGCGAGGAATCAGCGCGAGTCCCGATGAATATCATGCGTGACGAAACCCGCATCGTTCTCCGGCATCTCGAGCCAGTCTGGCTGCTCGAGCGAACGGAGAATATCCTCGAGACCGCTCCTCCAATGCTCGCGCATCGTCGACAGACCGAATTGAAAGTCCTTGTAGTGTCCTTCGTATTCCTTGTGCCGGTAGATCAGGTGAATCACGTTGTAGCGCTTCGAACACGACAGATCTTCGGCCAGCTTGCACCACGGATCGTCGCGTTGTCCTTCCGGCACGCGATCCAGCACCTCGCGCAACACGTGACGGAAACGCTGCGAGCGCTGCAGCATGTCGGTCACGAGACGCGTGCGGCTCGAATACTGAATGTCTTTCATGCGCCCCTGCACGTCGGTGATGTTGTCCGGCACCGGTCCGATCGCGCTCCATAGATCGACCTGAAACGCGATCGTGTCGCGACGCGGCGTGGACTGGAGCACCTCGTAGAGCGGCGTATTCGACATCAGGCCGCCGTCCCAGTAGAACTGACCGTCGATCTCGACCGCCGCGAAGCCCGGCGGCGGCAACGCGCCCGATGCGATGAAATGCTCGGGCCTGAGCGTGGTGTGCGTATTGTCGAAGTACGCGAAATTGCCCGTGCCGCAATTCACCGCGCCCACCGACACGCGTATTTCGCCGGAATTGATCCGGTCGAAATCACACAGCGACTCGAGGGTGGCCTTCAGCGGCGTGGTGTCGTAGTAGCTCGCCAATTGCGGCGGACCGGACACCGTGGGCAACGGCGGCGGGAAACGCGGCACGAAAAAGCCCTTTTGCCCTTCGACGATCGCGCTCATCGCCTGCGCTGCGGTAAATGCCTTGCGCACCGCTTCGCTCGAATTGAACAGCACGTGTTCGATCGGCGCCGGCAACGGCGGTCCGAACGCCGGCTGGCAGATCGTCTCCCAGAATTGCAGCAGACGCTCGACGCGTCGTTCCGGCGGATTGCCCGCAATGATCGCCGTGTTCAGCGCGCCGATCGAAATTCCCGCGATCCAGTTCGGTTCGATGCCGGCTTCGTAAAGCCCCTGAAAGACGCCGGCCTGATAGGCGCCGAGCGCGCCACCGCCTTGCAGCATCAGCGCGACGGTTTCGTAGTTGGGCAACGGGAGATGCCGGCGCGCGCGGGCGGTGGCCGCCGGGCCCGCGCCCTCCGCGTCGCCGGACACGCCCACGCGCGCCCGCTTCAGATTGCGTTGCGCCACGGGCCGCCCCTTAATGCATGTACCAGCCGTGGCTCACGACGAACGACTGGCCGGTCAGCGCCGCGCTCGGGAAGGTCGACAGGAACAGCACAGTCTGCGCGACGTCTTCGACCGTCGTGAAGATACCGTCGACGGTACCGCCCAGCATCACGCGCTTGATCACTTCCTCTTCGCTGATGCCGAGTTCCTTCGCCTGCTCGGGAATCTGCTTGTCGACGAGCGGCGTGCGCACGAAGCCCGGACATACGACGTGCGAGCGCACGTTATGCGCGGCGCCTTCCTTGGCGAGCACGCGCGACAGGCCCAGCAAAGCGTGCTTCGCGGTCACGTAGGCCGACTTCAGCGGCGACGCGAGATGCGAGTGGACCGAGCCCATGTAGATCACGACGCCGCCGCGATTGTCCTTGTACATGTGCTTGAGCGCGGCCTTGGTGGTCAGGAATGCGCCGTCCACGTGAATGGCCTGCATCTTCTTCCAGTCCGAGAACGAATAGTTTTCGATCGGATTGACGATCTGGATGCCGGCGTTGGAAATGAGAATGTCGATCGAGCCGAATTCCTCCGCGACCTTGTCGATACCCTGATTGACGGCGTCTTCGCTCGTCACGTCCATTGCCACGCCGATTGCCTTACCGCCGCCCTTTCTGATTTCTTCAGCCACGGCGTTCGCGCCGTCCTGGTTCAGGTCGGCGATCGCGACCGCCGCGCCCGCCGCCGAAAGAGTCAACGCGATCTGTTTGCCGATGCCGCTTGCGGCGCCAGTGACGACGGCGACCTTGCCGTTCAGATTCGAGTTCAGAGACGACATCCAGAACCTCCATGCAGTTGATGAGCAATGAGACCACGAGACCGCGCGCGGCGGGAAGTCGGCCAAACGGTATAGACCGTTCGGCGGATGCAGCGCGACGGCCGACTTTGCTATTGTGCATGAACCCTGTGAACGGCATAGGTAAAACGCACATCGAGCCGTATCTCTTTACACTGGATGCTTTCGGGCTGAATCCGGGCTCCATTCCCGTGGCATCACCAACCAGGAGACATGCATGAATTATCGACGTCTGGGCCGCTCCGGCCTGCAAGTGAGCGAGTTGTCCATCGGCTCATGGGTCACGTACGGCAACCAGGTGGATCACCGCGCCGCACGCGAATCGCTTGCCGCGGCGCGCGACGCGGGCGTCAATTTCTTCGACAACGCCGAGGTGTACGCAGGCGGCAAGTCAGAGGAAATCATGGGCCATGCATTAAAGGAACTGGCCTGGCCGCGCGTGAGCTACGTCGTGTCGACGAAATTTTTCTGGGGACTCAACGAAGCGCCGAACCAGTACCACACGCTGAACCGCAAATACCTGATGAACGCGATCGACGGGTCGCTGAAGCGACTGCAACTCGATTATGTCGATCTCGTGTTCTGTCATCGTCCCGACCCGAACACGCCGGTCGAGGAAACGGTCTGGGCGATGAGCGACATGATCACGCGGGGCAAGGCGCTGTACTGGGGCACCTCAGAATGGAGCGCCGACGAGATTCGCGCCGCCTATGAGATCGCCGAGCGGCATCATCTGCACAAGCCGGTCATGGAGCAGCCGCAATACAACCTGTTCCACCGCAAACGCGTCGAGCAGGAATACAAGCGGCTTTACGAGGACCTCGGCCTTGGCCTGACCACGTGGAGTCCGCTTGCATCGGGTCTACTCACCGGCAAATACCGTGACGGCGTACCCGCCGACAGTCGCGCGCAGTTGCAGGGTTATGACTGGCTGCGTCAGCAACTCACCGACCCGACGAGGAACAACGTGGTCGGTCAGCTCGGCGCGGTTGCCGACGAACTCGACTGCACGATCGGTCAGCTCGCGATCGCGTGGATTCTGAAGAATCCGAATGTCAGTACGGTGATCACGGGCGCCTCGCGAGTCGAACAGATCGGCGAAAACATGAAGTCCGCCGAGGTGGCCGAGCGCATCACGCCCGAGATCAAGCAGCGGATTGAAGAGATCATCGGCGACGCGCACGAATAATCGCGCGCCGCGCCCGGCACTGAGCGGATAACCGGGCACGCGCGGTCGCGTACAATACGCGACCGCGCGTCGCCGGCTCCTTCGGGCCAGCCTGCGCTCTCTCAGCGTCCTCTCATCATGCTCAGCTACCGCCACGCCTTTCATGCCGGCAATCACGCCGACGTTCTGAAACACGCCGTCGTGTTGCAGCTCCTGCGCTACCTTGGCCAGAAAGACAAGGCCTACTGGTATATCGACACCCACGCAGGCGCCGGCGTCTACTCGCTGAAGGAAGGCTACGCGACGAAGACCGGCGAGTTCGAAACGGGCATCGCGAAACTGTGGGGCCGCAACGATCTGCCGCCGCTGTTCGCCGACTACGTCGACGAAGTCAGCGCGCTCAATGCCGATGGCCAGTTGCGTTTCTATCCGGGCTCGCCGTATCTCGCGTGGCGACAGTTGCGCGCGCAGGATCGCATGCGGCTATTCGAATTGCACAGCACCGAAATCGACGTGCTGCGCCACAATTTTCGCGACGCGGGCCGTCGCGCGATGCTGTACGCGGGCGACGGCTTCGACGGGATTCTCGCGCTGTTGCCGCCGGCGCCGCGCCGTGCGCTGATCCTGCTCGACCCGTCATACGAAGACAAGCGCGACTACGGGCGCACGCTGCGCTGTGTCGAGGAAAGTCTCAAGCGGTTTCCGACCGGCACGTATGCGGTCTGGTATCCGCAGGTCAAGCGCCCCGAGTCACAGCGTTTCCCCGATCAGTTGAAGCAATTGCAGAAGGACAACTGGCTGCACGTCAGCCTGACCGTCAGCAATCCTCCGGAAGACGGCTATGGGCTGTTCGGGAGCGGCATGTTCATCCTGAATCCTCCGTACACGCTCGCCAAGACGCTGAAGGATCAGATGCCGTGGCTCGTCAAGACGCTCGGCGAGGACAAGGCTGCGACGTTCAAGGTCGAATATCGCGGCAATTGAACGTGACGCGCGGCCCGTCAGCGGACCGCACCTGGCTCCCCTTCACCTGTCTTGCGCAGATCGATCCACTCATACGCTCACTTGAATTGCGCGGCCGCCTTGGTCGCGAACTGGTTCGTATAGGTCGCACTCAAATCGATCTTCTTCGGATCGAGGCGGCTATCGAACGACGACAAAGCGCGCAGCGACGTCGCCGGACCATCCGCCGGCATCAGTCCATCCGGCGAATACGCGTCGCGCACATGGTGAAAGGCGTCGAGATAAAGCGTCGGGTCGCCCAGCAGATAGGCTTGCGGCACCATCTTCAACAGATCCGCGTCGCTCGCGGTCTGCAGCCAATGATTGGCGCGCACGATTGCATTGGTCAGCGCCTGCGTCGTCTTCGGATTCTTCTGGATGAAGCTCTCGGGCGCGTAAAGCGTCGCCGCGGGCATCATGCCGCCGAACACCTCCTGCGTGCCTTTCACCGTGCGTGTATCCACCAGCACCTTGATCGCGCCGCTACGCGTGAGCTTGGTCATCATTGGATCGACATTGGACAGCGCGTCGATCTGCCCGCTGCCCACCGCGGCCAGCACCGTCGCGCCGCTGCCGACGCCGATCGCCGAAATGTCGCTGCGCTGCACGCCGGCCTTGCGCAACGCAACGGTGAGCACGAGATCCGTCGACGAACCCGGCGCGCTCACGCCGACCTTCGCGCCCTTGAAGTCCGCAAGCGACTTGATCTGATCGGCCTTCGACTTCACCACGCCGATCACGATCTGCGGTGCGCGCCCCATCAACGCGAACGCGCGATAGTGCTGCCCTTTCGCCTGCATGAACAGCGTGTGCTCGAACGCGCCCGCGCCGACGTCGGCGCTGCCGCCCACCACCGCTTCGAGCGCCTTCGAGCCACCTGCGAAATCTTCGAGCGTGACGTTCAGGCCTTCGTCCTTGAAGTAGCCGAGCTGCTGGGCGGCGAGGACCGGCAGATAGTAGAGGCCGGGTAGACCGCCGACGGCCATCGTTAGTGTCGGCATTTCCGGCGTGTCCTTCGCGAACCCGGCCCCGGGCAAAGTGGCCAGTGCGAGCAGCATCACGCAGGCGCGCGTCGCACGCTGCATCCAGTGATTCGGCATGGTGAGGTCTCCTTGTTGTGTTTTCTGTTCGAAGCGGTGACGCAGGCGCACCTGTTGCGGTCGAAGCTCACGGCGACGAGGCGCGCAACGATTGTCGTCGGACGGTTTCACGGGCGCCATGCGCCCAAACCCGAATGGGATGTCGGGCGCAAGGCAAGCTGGCGGAGGGGGAGAAACGGAATCGGACAGGAGCGTCATCAACGCGCTTCCGCGCTGTCGCTCGCTATTGCGGAAGCGGCACCGGTCGGGGCATCGGCCGCGGCGGCACGCCACCACCCGTCGGCAACTGGATATACGGCGCAACCACGAACGGCGGCGACGATTCCGTCGGCAGCTCGACCGGTGCTGCGATCGGCGGCGCGGCGACGATCGGCTCTGGCGCGGGCGGCGAGCTCAGCAGCAACGTGCCGCTCTGGCCATTATTGACACCGCCGAGCGTATCGAGAATCACCGGAGGGCGGTCGTTATCGGAAACCGCGAATGCGTCCGACGCAATACAGAGGGTCGCGAGCGTCGCCATCGTGGCCGCGGCCATCAAGGATCGGAAAGTTTGGAGCGAATGGACGGAGGACATGGGCAGCCCGATTGGTTATAAATGCCGTCTTGCGCGAAAAACGCCCTACCTTACCGCGGCCCGCGTTGCGAAGCTAGTCGATATTCGCCATGAATAGCCTGGTTGCGCCGTTCGCTCGAAAAACGCCGCCGGCGCGGGCTTTTCGGTCTCCAGACGCGACAAAGCCCCGCTTTGACGGGGCTCGACATTGGTACTGCAATGGCCGCGCAATAGCAGGCGCCGCCGGGTCAAACTCGAAGGGGAAACTTACAGCGAATAGCCGTTGGTTTCGAGCGAGCGGATCCGTTGCTCGAGCTGGACGACATCCGACGACGATGCCAGATATGCCTCACGACGGCTACGTTCTGCGGTTTCGAACCAGGTGCTCAGCTTCTCAAGAATGAATGCAAACATGATGTTCTCCAAGGATCAGATTGAATCCCCGGTGATTGGGCATCAGGGATTTCCCGTAAAAGGGTTAACCCGCATTATAGCCATCCGCTGCAACCTGAACAGTGAAATGCCCGCATGACGTGCATTCCGATTTGGAATGATGCACCATATCGATGCATTCAGATGCCTGATTTTATTGAAATTGATGTCGACTCTCCAGCGGACATCATTGCCCTAAGTTTCGTTCGCACATTAGCGGTGCATAAATCGTAAGCCCGAATGAATTGGGAGTCCGGGCTTCCTTTAACTCCGCGAGCAGCCGCTAAAGCGGATGGCAACCTTGCCCCGAAACAAGATCGGTGTCCGCGAGGCGCTCGATAATCGGACAATCTGGCCGGTCATCGCCGTGACAATGGTCGGCCAGATGTGCGAGGGTGTCGCGCATGTCGGTCAACTCGGCGATGCGACGATCGAGTTCGGCGACATGTTCGAGGGCGATTCGCTTTACTTCTGCGCTTGCACGTGAGCGGTCGTGCCATAGAGCAAGCAGTCGCCGAATATCCTCGACCAGAAATCCGAGCCGGCGCGCCTGGCGAATAAAGCGCAGGGAATGCACTTCCTGCGGGCCATACACGCGATAACCAGCGCTCGTGCGCGCCTTCGCAGTCAATAGACCGACACTTTCGTAGTAGCGAATCATTTTCGCCGTTACGCCCGACGCGCGGGCCGCTTCGCCTATGTTCATGACTGTTTCCCCAAGGTTCGGCTGAAATCGAATCGATCCTACACCTTCCCATGCTGGGAAGGTCAGCTACCCAAACACGGAACGGCAGGCATAATTCGACTATCCGAAATCCGATTCCGCCGAGGTCTTTGCAATGACAATCGAACTCCACGTAGAAGGCATGAGCTGCCAGCATTGTGTTGCTGCCGTCACGAACGCGATTCGTGAGCACGACGCCGCCGCGCAGGTCCAGGTGGATCTCGCGACCGGCCGCGTGCTCGTGGAGTCGACGCAACCGATCGAGGCGCTGAAGGCCGCGGTTGACGATGCCGGATACACAGTCACGTCGGTGCGCTGAGGGCACCGATCATGTTCAAGGTTGCCGTAATCGGTGGTTCCGGGCTGCTCGGCCGCGCGCTCAACGACGAATTCGCGCGCCAGACCGACTGGCAGATTGTCTCCACCGCGTTTAGCCGGCCGTCTCCGCACATGGTCGCGTTGGATGTTCGAGATCGCCTTGCGGTCGAGCGCTTCATCGACGACGTGACGCCCGATGCCGTCGTGATTGCCGCGGCGGAGCGCCGTCCCGACGTTTGCGAGCGCGATCCGGCGCTTGCTCGCGCGCTGAACGTCGATGCCGTGCGGACGATTGCGGGAGCGGCGAACCGACACGGCGCGTGGACGCTGTCGATCTCGACCGACTACGTGTTCGACGGCACACACCCGCCCTATCGCCATGACAGCCCACCGGCGCCACTGAACGCGTACGGACAGAGCAAGTTCGAAGGCGAGCGAGCGCTGAGCGAAACGGCCGGGCGCGGATGCGTGCTGCGTCTGCCGCTGCTGTACGGGCCGATCGTCAGTTGGTCAGAGTCGGCCGTGACCAGCCTTGTGCCGGCAATCGCGGCGTCGGCCGCGCCGGCCGCGCAGGCTGCGAAGATGGACGCTTGGGCGATCCGGTATCCCACGTTCACGCCCGATGTCGCCCTCGTGATCCGACAGATGCTCGAGCGGCACGCGCGGGGCGAAACGATCTCCGGCATCGTGCAATGGTCCGGCGACGAACCGATGAACAAGTACGAGATCGCCGTGCGCCTGGCGAAAGCATTACAACTCGACGCGCATCTAACGCCCCAGCGTACGCCCATCGACGCAACGCCGCGCCCGCACGACTGTCATCTGGCATCGAGCCGTCTGGAGGCACTTGGAATCGGCCGGCGCACGCCTTTCGAGATGGCGATCCGGCAAGTGCTAGCCGCGTTTCCCTGGCCTGAGCAAACGACTTCCGCTTGATCCAGCGGATTGCGTGCAGAGGGTATTACCGAAGGAGGCTGAATAGAAGAAAGAAGAAATGACACGAAAGAGTCGTCACTTCCGATTTCGGGCGCGTAAACGCAGAAACCCCACCGCTGAGGGTGGGGTTTCTGAATGGATAAGGAGCCTGACGATTACCTACTTTCACACGGGCAATCCGCACTATCATCGGCGTGGAGTCGTTTCACGGTCCTGTTCGGGATG
>NZ_SELS01000063.1 GCF_004197395.1 Paraburkholderia sp. UYCP14C
ATGAAGTAGAAGTAGTTTTGTCGGGCATTGCAACACCTTATACGAGATAAGTGTTGCACCTCGCTTTTGAGGCCGCCTCTTTATTGTCTCCGGATTCATCATGTCGTACATCACCGCCGGAAAGGAACTCCACGTACCTTCGTTCATGGTGCGGCGAGCGGTCAGAATTTTGCCGATGTATTGGCTGTTCACGACTGTCGCTTTGTGCGCGCTGATCGTCGTTCCGAAATTGGCATTTACGCATACTGAGCTTCCGCCAGGAATTGTCAATTCTTACCTGCTGATTCCCGATCCCCATCACTCTTTGCTGCTGATGGTGGGATGGACACTGTCGTACGAATTGCTCTTCTACCTGGTATTCGCGCTGGCGGCGAGGATGCCGGGCCGGCCGATCGCGGTTGTGCTGGCGATTCTGTGGAGCTCGTCTTTCTTCGCGCCGCAGAATTTTTATATGCAGTTTATCTTCAACGATTTCTGGGCGGAATTTCTGGTCGGCACAATCCTGTTCAGAATCGTGGATAAAAAAGCCTCCTTGTTTGCGGTGGGCGGGATCGCACTGATCGTATTCCTGATTCTTGCCTATTATGGCTTGCCCGACCGTCGGTCAGTCTATTTCGGTTTGCCGGCGGTAACCGTCGTTTCAATCGTCATTGGATTGGAAGGTTTCTTCAAAAAGTACCGCACGGCATACATTGTCCCGGCATTGAAGTTTCTTGGCGATGCTTCCTACTCCATTTACCTGTCGCATTTCTTTTCTTTAAATTTTGCATATCTGGCGATCTATAAGGTTTTGAAATTGAGTGGCCGCTCGGCTGGAGTGGCGTACTTCGGGCTTGCGATCGCGCTTAGTCTGATTGCGGGCGGGCTGGTGCACGTATTGATAGAAAAGAAGATCCTCCGCGCTTTGAAGAATATGGGTGGGCGAGATGTGAAGGGCTATGTGAATAACCAGGCAGATACGGGTGCGGCCTAACGGGTTTGGAGTTGGGTCGAATTCTGCCACCCCGTGGGAGCAGGCCTGCAGTGGTAAGCGACGCCTGGATGGGGTGCGGAGATTGCGCGAGAGAACTTGAGCCGGGCAGTCGGTCCGGATGGTCGCACGTCAACACAGCAACTATCTGTACCGGCCGCTTCACCGGGGTGCGCTCGACCGAGACGGAAATGGCAGGTCGCTGCAATTCTCTACGCGGCTTTATCGCTCGCAAACGTATGCGCGAAACATTAACGCGAGTGCGAGCCAGTTCCCGTCGACGCGCAAGCAAATCCAATCGCCGTCAGAGTGTAAATGGCCGCGCGACTTTCACCTGTAACCTCACCTGACGCTATTGAATCTCTTCGCTACTTACTCGCCCTTTATCCAGAGGTTCCGATCGACCTCGCCGTCAACGCTGCTGGGAAGTCTTATCGCACAAGCAGTGCAGTTATAAGATAAATGTAAGGATTAAATGCGTCCGCTCTTTTACAGCAGGGCGCACTATGCCAGCGTCCCGCGGCTTGAGATAAAGCATCTACAAATGCGAACCGGTCTAGTCGGAAACAAAACAGCTATCCGAAAGAAAAGGGATAGCTCTTCGATGTCACCACACGTAAAGACCAGGTAGCAGCATTGATACAGGCGGTATCGAACAGATCTCGCAATTAATACTACTAAGATAAACGTTGCGTGGTGGGGTTACATTGGAGAAAGCATGAAAACAAATTCTGTACTTCCCGAATGTATCAATCAAAGCAGTTTAGTCGCCGATCAGATTGCTCAGCTTCGAGAGCGCGGCTTCAGTTCGTTTGAGAATATTGCCTCCGCGGAGGAAATCGCTGAGCTAAAAGGCATCTGCGAGCGGCTTATATTCGCAGGTGCCGGTGCGCAAGAGGGCGCTCTGTTCGACTTCGTTGGTGACAATCCTCTCGCCTCGACCGGACTCACTCAATTGAGCATGCCGAGCAACTTCAATCCGCGGTTGCGTCGAACGGACTATCACAAGCGGCTCGAAGTTCTCGCCAGGCAGGTTCTGGGTCCCCAGGCGCGCTTCGCGGGAGATCACCTCTTCTACAAGCCGCCGGTAGCCGGTCCGGAAACCCCGTGGCATCAGGACGAAGCATTCCATGACCCACGGTTCAATTACCGGGAGGTGAGTTTTTGGCTACCTCTGCAACCGGCGACAATCGAAAACGGCTGTCTTCGTTTTATTCCGGGTTCGCACAAATGGAGCGTTCAGCCTCACAGAAGGATCCCAGGCAAGGAGCGTTCACACGGGCTTGAATGCTACGACGGTTTCGATCCCGACGACGCCGTCTACTGTCCGGTACCCGTCGGCGGGTGCACGGTTCACCTGGGTCGGACGGTGCATGGCGCAGGGCCGAATGTCACTGCGACCGCGCGCTTCGCGTATACGGTCGTCTTCGATGTTCCTGCCACCGTTTCAACGGAGTACCGCGAGTTCAACTGGCTCAACGACACAACGACGCGCGACGAGATCGAACTCAAATGGCGGCGGGGCAAGGGGAAGATGATCGCTTTGTATCGCCGCGTGATGCGACGCAATAATCTCGATCCAATCCGGCTCTACTATGGTTTCAAACGCCGTTGGTGGTCGTTGAGGCAAGGGCGCAAGCGCATATAGCACTTTGTCTATCGCCGATCTGATGCTTCAGGGAGTGAATGCCCCCGGTTTCGTTCGGCGATAGATTGGATTGGTTGCGCGCAAGGAGCCCGCGCTGCTTGATGCTGATCCGCGCCTGGGGACGCGGGCACGTAACCGTCTGGCTGCGAGCGACGTCTCGCGACCGGGTTGATCGCAACCTGACCTCGATATTGTGCTTCGATGTGCCAGAAGGTCCGGTTCAGTTCTGCGAGCGGAGATAGGCAGCGTGTGATGACCGGTAAGTGATCGCGCCACGCCTCGGAACGATTGCGCTGCGCAACGCTCGCGTTCCATTTGCGGAAAGTATTCGCGTTAGATTCACTGCACCGCGACTTCGAAGAGCCAACTCACCCTTCCGTCTTCTCAGCGTCGAAACGCCCGGAGCAGAATGCGATGCAACCCGGCGCACACCGCGTGTGTCGAGTATTGCAATGCATTGGTCTTGCCGAGCTCCCGCAATTCGTTCATCCGGGAAGGGGAGTCGGCGAGACTGCTGATTGCAGCCGCCCACTCGTCCGGATTCGTCGGGTCCGCAACGGCGAGGAACGAGTCACCCATCGAGCCTCGAAAGACCGGGATGTCGGACGCGATAACGGGAGTTCCCGCCATCTGCGCCTCAATCACGGTGCGGCCGAAGCCTTCGTGCAGCGTCGCCGAAACGTAGATGTCGGCGGCTTGATAAAAATATCCGAGATCTTCCTCGCTGACCGAGTCGGCAAAGTGAAAGCGGACTCCGGACGATTCGGCAAGCGTCTTGCATTCCATGCGATTGGCGGCGTTGAAAGCTTTGCCTACCCTAACGATCATCAGATCCTTGCGTGCCAGTTTAGCCAGCGCCTGGAAAACGGTAAGGTTGTTCTTGCGGGTTTCATCGGAGCCGACATTGAGTAGCACGAGCGCGTCGTCGGTCTCGAGGCCAAGGCGCTGTTTAAGGATTGCCCGTGCCTGAGCGCGAGTCTCACCGGGCGTCGCAGCAGCGAGCGGTGCATATTTGTCGTCGAATGGGCAGGGCACGATTTGCACGAGCTCTGGCTTCACGGGGGCGGCGCTTATCAGATCTCTGGCTGCCGAGTCGGCTTCGACGAGCACGAGATCCGCCTTCGGCGCCAGGGGAAGAAGCATCTTGACATAGAGTGACTTGAGCTTCTCCACGATGCCGCGAGCGTGCCCCGGAATTTGTACGTGATGGAACATCAGGCAGACCCGGCCACCAGCGAGGTGGATGATCGGAATCATGAAGCTCAGGTCTTCCTGATAAAGGATGATCATGTCGCAAGAGCGCGCCACGCGGATCGCGTGCAATGGATACATCACCAGTTGAGTCCAGTAACGCTTGAGCGAACGAGGCTTGGCATCGATGTCGACGGTCTCGACACTGAGGTTCGTGTACTTCATCAATCCAGCGGCCAACTCGAGACTATGCTGTCCCACCCCGGTCAACCTGCTTGAGCGCGGCCCCATGAACCACACGATCCGGGCGCCGGTCGCGTTCGGCACCGCGCTCTCCTGCGAGATGGTCTTATTGAGGCCTGCTGCTTCGCGTCCGGGCAGTATGGAGAACAATTTCATGGATATTCGAACCCTCGTTCGGCCGGCACTTATCCGCAGGCGCTCGAGCAGCGTCCTGAATGGACCGGCGAGATCTGGCGCGGTCGAACAACCTGCTGTCGGCCGTCGTACGTTTTCACGAAATATGAAGCGACGAGTTCAACGCCGCGCGGTCCGTTGGCGAACGCACTCGAAGGACGCCTGGAATCCAGGCTTCGCTTTGCTTCACAGGGCCCTCGTGTGAACCCTTAGACAGATACTGCTAGGCGTTGTCGTCATTCTCAGTGCGCTAACCCACCATGATGCGGCTAGCTGCTACGCACTCGGGATTCGGTGCCTTCGTCCAGCACGACTTCCGTCTCGCGCGCGAACGGAACAGTGGCGAGCGCTTCGAGCACACCATTCATTACCCGGGCGCCGAAGTCATGATGAAACGCCCACACGCCGTAAATGCGTCCGCGGAATGCCGCCTCGAACCCGGTCTCACGTCGGATCTGCTCGTCGGGGCGAAACCCCGAGCCCAGTCCGAACGAAAACAGGCCCTGCACCGATCTGCCGCTGGCATCGAAAGGGCAGCCGTACCTGTCGGAAACGACTCCGCCCTGGCCGAGTTGCAGCGAAATTGGTGCGTCCCAATGATCGACGAGTATCGACATGTTGGGTCCATATCCGGCGCCGTGAATCACGGCGATCGACTCTCTCAGGCACTCGCGTGCGCGCAACCGGGCAGAGTCGCTCGAATCCGCCTCGATCAGTTCGACGCGAGGTTTCGCTCCGGGCACACGGCCGTTCGTCATGATCGAGCGCGCAATGTCGAAAGCCCGATAACGCAGACCACCGGCACGATTGACTCGCCGGGTGACAGGACAGACGTCGTTGACTTCGTCGACCTCGTAACCATGCGCGTGTGCTTCTTCGACCGTTTCGAAAAACAGGCGGACCTGCGATCGATGAATCACGGTAATTTCATCCAGGCCCTCGCTTCCTAGTTCCATCGCGAGTCGGTCGACGACAGTGAATGCGCTATGCGACCCGCCGATAACCGTGATCCGGTTCGGGCGACGCGCGCGTTGCTGCGAGAAGTCGCGCGCGAACGCATCGATCAATTGCGGAGTCGTCAGGCTGAGCACATCGTCAGACACGTAGGTCCTGATGCCCGCGTTCGGGGGCGGCAACAGCAGTCCGTAACACAACTGGGCGATTTCGCCCACGTGTTGCTGTCCGCCGAGGTTCATTACAACGGTGTCGCTCGACAATGTACTGACCACGGTGGAGTCATTCACGTCGTGAAAATCGATTTCAAAGCCACCACTTTCAAGGCGCCGAATCCGGTCGATCTCGCGACCGCGCAGCACAGTCACGTTGTAACGCGCAGTGAGGTAGGCGAGGAGCTGCTCGGTCGCCAGCGCAAGCAGCGCGCCGGCTTCAGTGAGATTCGGCGGCCCGTCGGCTGCCTCGACCATCCGCTGGTGCAGTGGCGAGTTGGCTCTGAGATCGGCAAACACGTCTGCGAAGTTCTCGTGTTCGAGGCAAGCGAGAAAAGTATTTCCCACCGTATTGCCGGTGACGTTCACATACTCACCCAACTTACCCGCGCCGAGTTCGGTGCGCTTGTCGATGATCAAAAGGCCATTTCTCGCGATCTCCGGAAGATTGCCCGTTTTGAAAGCATGGAACAGAAATCCCATGCCAGACGGACCCGCTCCGCAAATGGCGCAAGAGAATTCTTTCCGCGCGATCCCCACGAAGGACTGCACGTGCGATTTGTGATTCATGTTTCTTTTCCCCTAGGCAGGGATGTTATGGATCTAATGTCTTACGTAATGAGGTTGACGCTCTGTTCGCTGCCGCACCGAACTTCTGCGGGCGTTAACATGCCTTAGGAATGCTGGATAATTCCTGCCGGCAAGGGACCGCGATTGAGAATCTTTTGCCTGGTTGCCGCATCGACATCCCGAAGTAGAGCGGGACGAATTCTTCCTGCGCTAGTAGCCGGGTTCAAACGGAGTCGCCAAGAGATATATCGAATCGGCAAGCGACGAATTCAAATGGCGCGGCGCTCGGAATCCGACAGACTGGGGCCCAAGTGTCAGCGGCGCCAACGGCAGTAAGAGGATCCGCTCGCCGCTTGTGCTGTGCCCCACGCGCGGGTTGCCTTAGACGCCCGCGCGTCGGAGAGATGGTTCTTGCTGGGGCTCGTTATAAGCGTGCTCTGTCGTCCGCCAGGTTTCGAGAACGTATAGCAAAGACTGGCTTATTCATCGTGAGCGAAGCAAAACTGATCAAAATCGGCTCGACGCAATACCGTTTTCGATAACAGCGCTTTTGCGATCACGATTGCTCAAATGTCGCGCGCTTGTGCTTGTGCTTGTGCTTGTGCCGTATCAACGACAGTTGGATTCGTTGCGCGACAAACGACGACCGCGTGTAAGTGGAGTTACGGCGCTTGCTGCCGGCGTAGCCGACGCTGGAATAGTGTGCCCGCTACCTGGCAGATATCCCAATGTCCGCGAAGCTAGACACCTGACAAAACTGAAGCGCGACCCGTGCGCCTTCGATGGACGCCGCCAGCGCGCCCCGGAAATGCGCGCCGAGGGGAAGGTCCAGAAACGTCCAGCCGGAGATGCGAGCGCCATGATGAGAAGCGCACCAATGACCCTCGCCGAGTAGTGAATCGTCTGCTGTGGTGTAGGCGTTCGGCTCGCCGGAGAAACCCGTGCCCAGCGCCTTCAGCAAAGCTTCCTTGCGGGTCCAGATGCTGAGTAGGCTCGCAGTCGAGTCGGGCCGTGCCGCGTCGAGCATCTTCTCCTCGGTCGCAGAGAATGTCCCGCGACCAATGCCGGGAGTGTCCAGGCCGTCGATCCATTGCTCCACATCCACGCCGACGCGGCAATCCCATGCGAAGGCAAGCAACGCCATTCCGTCGGTGTGTGAAACACTGAATGCGAGTCTTTTGGCGTCCGGCCACTGCAGAACGGGCTTGCCGAACGGCGTAACGTCAAATCGCAACGATTCGGGGTTACACGACAGGTAGCCGCTGAGCAGCCACCGCAGAGCGCACCGCCGGGCGACGAATCGATCACGATGCCATTTCTGTCGGTAGGCGCGCGCTCGCTGTTGCTCGTCTGGGGAGAGCGTATTCGCCAGTACCCTACACGCTGGTTCGATAGCAGCGTCGTCGAGCAGCCAGATCTGCACGGTGTTTTTCGGCAACGACAGATGAGCCGGCTGCAAACGGTTCGCGCTCCGAGCCCTCCGCCATGCGGCGGAGGGTGACCAGAGATCAACTAGGCACACGCGACGCCCCCGAGCGCAGGAAAACCGGGCCGGGGTTTGTCGCTGCTGGTCAATCGCCGATCCAGCGCCGCAGCCACAACCTGCACATTCGGCTCGGCGATCATATCGAAGTGGTCGCAAGCTACATGGACAACGTCCAGCCCGGCCCGAGCGACGTGCTGCCACAGTGTCAACTGATTGCTACGGTAGCTCTGCGCGGACGTCGCGTGCACGTAGACGATCGGTCCAGCGGTATAGGGCCGCGGCCGATAGGTCGTCATCGCTACCCGCAACGTCTCACGAACCGCACGTAGCGCCGCTGGCATCCGCGCGTTATGGCTGTCCGGGCGGTGTGCCATGCGTCCGTTGCGCATGCGCAAAAGATCGACCGCATTCGCGAGTCTGTCCTTCACGTAGCCGGAAAGTTGCGATTTGGGCACGGCGCGCAGCCTGCGCCAGTGCCAGCCTACGTATTGATAGTTGTGCCGCAGCCAGGCTCGCCACGGCAGGCAACGCTCGTCCGCATAGGTATCGATCAGGCACAGCAATTCCATTTGCTCGCCGGCGTGCCATAACTGTTGCGCAATCTCGACGGCAATCAATCCGCCGAACGAGTAACCCGCCACCGCGTACGGTCCGGTTGGCTGCACGCCGCGCATCTGTCCGATGTAGCTAGCCGCGATGTCGTGAACATGCCGTTGAGCCGGCTGCTCGCCGTCGAGGCCTCGCGCCTGTAGCCCGAACACCGGGCGCGGGCTCTGCATCGCGGCGATCAGCGTCGAGCATTCCATCACGGTTCCGCTTACCCCGTGTACCAGGAAGAGCGGTGTGCCCGTGCCCGCGCGCATTGGTACGACCGTCGGCGACGACTGCGGCAATGCGCCGTCGTCGATCGCGGCGGCGAGGCGCGCGATCGTCGGGGCAAATTGCAGCGTCGCGAGCGGAATGGTGCGCCCGGTCGACTGATACACACTGGCGAGCAACCTTGCCGCGAGCAGCGAATTGCCGCCCAGGTCAAAGAAGTTGTCGTCGCGACCGATCGGAGCGAAGTCGAAGAGCCTCTCCCACTGCGTCTGTAGATGCCGTTCGAGATCCTCGCGGGACTCGCCGACTGGCGCCAACTCACGCGTTGCCGAGTTCAGCGCCGGATGACGCCGAATCGCGTCGAGGCATTCTGGATTGCGCAGCGCCGCCGTGTTGCGCACCGGCAAGCCGCTGATCGCATTGCGCGCGGCAGATTCGGATAACTTACCATTATGCGTGGCCGGCAACGCGGGAACGGCGATGATCCGGTCCGGCACGTGTGCTTGCGACGCGCGACGTGCAAGTTCGCGGCGCACCCGGGCGGCCAGCGCAGCGTTCAACTCGATGCCGTCCCTGAGCACCAGCAGCAGCACGGTGCGCGGTTCCGTTGCGGCTGCATCGCCCTGATCAGCTGGCATATTGCGTGACGGCTGTTGCACGATCATCGCCTCGCGGATTTCCCGGATGTCATTCAGTACCCGGTAGATCTCGCCCGGCCCGACGTTGATGCCGCGCACATTCAGCACGCCATCTGTGCGGCCATGCAATCGCGCAGTACCTTCAGCCGAAAGCTCGATGAGGTCACCGTGAGTCCAGACCCCCGGGTTGCTGGCGAAATAGGCGGCGTGAAAGGCAGCACCGTCGGCGTCGCCGAAGAAACCGAGCGGACGTGACGGAAACGGATTCGCGCAGACCAGTTCGCCGATGCCGTCGGTGGGCGCGCCCTGCGTGCGGGCCTGAACGTCGAGCGCAAGACTCTTGCATTGGGCTTCGCCTGCATAGACCGGCAGATTGGGATTGCCCAGCACGAAGCAACCGAGGATGTCCGTGCCGCCCGAGATCGATTGCAGCTGCAGCGGCTTCACGTGATCGCGCACCCAGCGGAACTGTGCGTCGAATAGCACCGCACCGGTCGACATCATCGCGCGCAGTGCGCTGAGATCGAACTGCCGTCCGGGCACGAGGCCGGCATCCTCGCACATCTTCAGATAAGCGGGACTCGTGCCGAATACCGTGACGCGCTCGTCGGCGACAAGGCGCCACAACGTATCGACTGCCGAAATCGGGCCGTCGTAAGTAACGATTTCGACACCGGACGCAAGCGCCGACAACTGCCAGTTCCACATCATCCATGCGCAGGTGGTGTGGAAGTACATCCGATCGCCGGGCCGCAGGTCGCTGTGCAGCCGATGTTCCTTCAGGTGCTCCAGCAAGCTGCCGCCGGCGCCATGCACGATGCACTTCGGCTTGCCGGTGGTGCCCGACGAGAACATGATGAAAAGCGGATGATTAAACGGGAAGCGTCGCCATTCAAAACTTCCGGCGTCGCCGTGCTCGATCAGTTCGGCGTGCGAATAGATCTGTTGCCTGACCGCATCCGGCAGAGCGCCATCATCCAGACGGACGACAGCTTGCAACGACGGCAAGGCGGCCGCGAGCTCGCCGATCTTGGCCGAGACCGGTACACCCGTGTCGAAAGGCTGCGCCGCAGCGTGCGCGAACAGCAGTCGCGGCGCGAGCGGTGTGAAACGATCAAGGAGCGTCTCGACACCCATCTCGGGCGCGGCCGTCGACAGCGTTGCGCCGAGCGCGGTGACCGACAGCGCGGTAACGACCGCTTCAGCGTCGTTGCGCATCACGCCAACTACGCGGTCCCCCTGGCGCAGCCCCAATTTCGTCAGCGCATGCGCAAGACGCGCCACGCGATCGCGCAGCTCACCGCGAGTTAGATGTACGCGCCGGCCATCGGCGTGACAGGCTGTCAGCCCAGGTGCATCGGCACCTGCTACCGATTGGTTCAAGAGGTTGTCGGCGTAATTCAGTTCGACGCCCGGGAAGAACTGTGCGTGTTCGCAGTCGTCGCCGACGCACACGGGTTCGAGGTCGCCGGACCAGTCAAACCCGTGGGACCATCGCACGAAAGTCTGCCAGAAAGTTCGATATGCCCGTACGGAGAAGTCGTGCAGTTTTTCGTAGTTGTCGAAGATCTGGCCCGTGTGTGCCTGCAGGGCCGCGGTGAACGCGGTCATTTGCGAAGTGGCGGCAGACTCGGGGGTGTTGGTGAAAATGGGGGTGCGTTCGAGAGATGCAGCGGGGTAAGGCGACGTGGGAAGCAGTTGAAGGCGATCCATCTATCCCTCCATGCAGAGCGGCAAAAGCGTATTTCAGATGCCTGAAAAGGAATCGTCGAATTGATCCTATTAAATGATGGTCTGCCGCTATGTGCGGCAGCGCACTATCAGAATTGGGTCCAGAGAGATCGCTATGCCGCGTGAATTTTGGCTCGAAGCGCGAAGCGAAGACGTGAGAATTGCCCGCACTTTCAGCATGGAAATCGCGCCATCGACTTGGGCTTCAACGCAAAACAGGAGGCTGCAACGCTGCGATGATCGACACCAGTGTGCGACTCTAATACTTGTAGCAACTCGCATTTCGCAGGACGAAGTGGTTCGATTAGTGCCGGCAGTTCGTTTGCAATCAGTAAGCTTCCGATCGGTATGCAAACATTTTTAAACCGGGCATTGCATTGAGTGTGTGCCACGAACGTTTGCGAATGGAATCGCCGCACCTCGAGCGCTGGATGGCTGCGAAGTGATGGGCGGACACATGCTGGTGTTGAAACGCGATTACCTTTCGGCGAGCACCGCTTTCCAACGTCGCCTGCTCGTTTCAAAGACGCGAACGCATCGTGCGGCATGGCCCAGAGTTCACAAGCGCAAGGTGCGCGCGGGGCGAAGCGCATGCGAAGCGTGATTCACGCGTTGTGGTGTTCCGTTGCCGCTAATTGGTTTGGTGAGGGAGGGAAGAAGACCGAAAAGCGCTGCGTTGCACAGCGCGCTTCCCTCCCTGGATCCTGGCAGGGAGTCAATTCCTCGACGCGAGGCGCCGCGCGGCTCATTCGATGCCACGCGACGTCAACGCAATCTCTTAATTGACGGTAATGGCCGAAGAAAGGGTGTTCTTGATGAACGGCTTGCCCACAGCCTTGACGTAATAGGTGCCCGCGTTGGTCACCGGAATCGTCGTCGTGTTGGCCGGGTACGTGACCTGGGTCCACGCGGCGTTGTTGTTGCTCCACAACTCCAGGTGATCCAGGGTACTCGTGGCCGAGGGGGATACCGTGATCGTGCGGCCGCTCACCGAAGTTTTCAGCGTCAGACAGTTGTCGACACCCGTCTCGAGCGGAGTGCCCTCGTAGTAGTCATCCCAGGTCGTCAACTGCAGGAAAGGAAGCTGCTTCGCCGAGTTGTAGTACTGGTTGATCTTGGTGAAACCATCCAGCCACGTCTGGCCGCACTGCTGGTTCACATAGACGTTGCCATCCCACGACGCGTAACCAACCGGGTTGAAGCCCTTGTAGGTCGAACCCATGGTGATCTGATTCGGATGCTGGTTGGCCCGGGTGTAGAAGTCGTCCATCGTGCTCAGATCAGCCGGGGCGGCGTTCGAGCTGGTCGGATTCACCCACAGGAACGAGCCACCGCTGCTGGGGATGCCAAAACCATCCGGCGACGTCGCATTGTCCAGATGCACAAACGAGATTTTCGGATACGCGGACTGGATCGCGTTCCAGTCGATGCCGCTGGCTGCGGTGAGACCAAAGTCACCCACCACCGCCTTGCCGTTGTAGGTCAGGTAGTGTGGATCGCTGAGGTACTGCTTGTTGATGTACGCGACCGCTGACAGCACCTTGGCCTGATTTGTCGAGCCTGACGTGTTACCCAGCAGATTCGCGTCCAGCATGATCGCGAACTGCATCGGGCCGTTCTGTGCCGTGGTGTAGCTCTGGATGATCGGTTGCAACGCGAGCGAACCGGTGTTGCTGATATCCGTCTGGCCCTGCCAGTCAATCATCACGCCATCGACGCCCCGACTGACCAGATCAGCGAGGAAGCTCTTGATGTAGGTCGGATCACTGGTGCTGTAGTTGACGTTGATACCCGAGTCCATACCGCCGTCGAACCACGGCAGATAGTGCACCAGCACCTTCGTGGTGTTACCCGGGTAGAGCAGCGAGTGAACGTTGACCTTCGACACATCCGTGCTACCCGCCAGGGTGCCATTCGACAACGCAGCCGTGATCGGGCTGGCCGAAGTGTTTGGAGGCATCACTGCCGTTTGAACGCTTGCCGATGCGGCCGGAGCCGTCGACGTAGTCGTACCAGTCGACGTGGTCGAAGCAGGCGAAGATGTCGAAGTGGTGGAAGATGTCGAAGTGGTCGGGGATGTCGAAGCCGTCGAAGTGGTCGACGGTTGTGTGTTTTGCGAGCGCCAATGTCCGCGCGCTTGCGCCGAACCCACGACAACGAAAGTGACACAAGCCGCGAGCATGACGCGGGAAAGATTAGTTTTGAGTTTCGGAGACACTAGTAATTCCTGTCGAATTTTATTTGAAGACACGAAGCCCGGTACCGCGGGCTTCACTGCAAAAAAACGGGGCTGCCTGCCGGAAGGCGCTTGGGCTGCCGCCTGGGCCGCGACAAAAGCCGACATGGCCGTTTCGCCGTTCGCAGCGGCACTGCCGCGCGAGTAGGCTGACTTCCAGAAGCGGATTCGCTCTTACCGCGTCACGTCGAGAGCGTGATACCTCGATAAGCAGAACTAATCGCGATCAGCTTTTTTTTGGGTTGACAAATATCTTTCGACTCCTCCTCTTATTGATTAGTGACCTCGTGATTGCGTCACCTCGACACCACTTACCATCCACAGGCCACCCGATATGTGGATGGCCTTGATTGGAGGGCGCGATCAACCTTCACACCGTTCTGCTCGGGTCGAGATCGTTGTCGATCAACGGAGCGAGTTCGAACGGTTTGCGCGACCTCATCAGGCGAAGGTCACTTGTCAGGATCACCTTCCGCTTGTCGACTCAGAAAGACGACTCGAGCGAAGTCTTCGTTGATCGAAGTGTTCCTGCCAAAAAGCTGCGCCATAACACAAATGAACCGAGCGGTTAATCAGGTATGCAAATTAAAGTGTATAAAAGTGTAACTACCTTACATTTCACGCACTACCTCTTTCCGTGACACACACGCCTGGCAAGTTCCTTCGATCCGGAGGTAAGCTTGCCCGCGCTCCGATCGGAGCGCTCACGGACGTTTACGTACCCGCCGGGTCACGGCGCTTGGACAGAACCGATCGTTCGGACCGACCCTTTTATTGCGCCTGCGAGAACAACTCGGTTGCGGTGGTCATCCAGACTTCGCCACCCGCGACGCCACCCGTGTGTACAGCAAGAAACCTTTCAAATTCGCAAAACGCGAAGCATTACTGCTGTTAAATGCTCGGTCCACCGGAAAGAATTGCGCGATAGGGTTTTCCCGCGCAACTTCTGGGCACGAATTATATTCTCAAAAAACGTTTCAGTTCTGTAACGCGGGCAAAGTTCTGGGGAAAAAAGCGATAGCTCCCTGCATCCGTTTCTGCGGAGTTAGTTTTTCCTTGAATATTGAGCGGTACGCAAAAAGTCTTCCCCCGCCGCCAAAAAGTCACAATGAACTGCTTGACTTATGGGATTCGTTCATATGAACGAGAAAATATGACTCGGGAATTATTCTTCAGATAAATAGCATACCGAACTAATCACCGGACAAATCGGCTAGAACTTTTCGGCCAATGCGCTATTGGAAGATCTCGCGCTACTACGAAATGCGAACTATGCGCCACTGCGACACACGGTATTTCTTACTCATCTGCATGTGCGCGATGATTCGCGTTTTGTGGCGTAAAAGTAGGAGCGTTCGGTAGTGGAGGTCCAGTTCATGTTGCTTTGTTATGGATCGCTTACCAAATTGCACCTTATATGAAATGCGAATTTTTGGGCGCGGAGGGGTCGCGCAGCGACCGAAAGTACTCTTGTCTGGAGACTGGCTTTGAAGATCGCCGGTGCGCCTATTTTTCGATCCGGTCGTCGGAAAGATGGCAAAGAGCCGCGCCGGAATTCGCAAGTAGGTCTGGCGAAATACGAGGTAGTAGAAGTACTCGATGCCTGCAATTCACCGAGAACCGAAATGAAGCTTGCGATTGTCGGGAAGGGCGTTGCCGCGCTGCTATGGCAGTTCACGCCGATATGAGCGGATGTGGATCGCGCCTTCCGATTGAAGGGGCCTTGTTGTTGATTGGCCTGGCCATGCACTATCGACCGTCACGATGGAGGCGAGTACGAGCTTGTGATTTGATCATGCCGGTCAATGCATTCGATGCTCTGCTTTCGAGCGTCCGGGAAGTACTAGTCGGGCGTTTTCGTGCCTTCAAAAGAGTCGCACGCGCGTGCCAGCGGTGCTAATTGAAGTCTGAATAGAAAGTGAGTTAGCGCACGAGGCATTGATTAGGGAATGCTCGTTTTCAAATTGCGCTTTACTGTTCGCTAGCTGCGACAGACCGACCTGAGAAGGGGGCGCGTTGAGATTCTCAGGGTCGAATTGCGCCCTGAAAATGGTGGCATCAAGGGCTATTAGCGATTACGTATCATCAAATCCGCTGAGTCGGAACGCGTGCCAAGAAAGACCGGAACCCGCGAGTACGTCCTGACTATCTTGGCGGCGAGCAAGGCCACAAAGACCAACCACGGCGGCGTCCGAGCGTTGCCACTCGCCAGATCCGCGCTCGACCTTCAGCGGCCTTCAGGCCGCCTCTTCAGTTATATGACGCGCGTAAGCCGCTTCAAGCAAAGCCTCGCGGATTGTTCGACTGCCAGCGCCAGTGATCTGCGCACATCCGCTCGATCCCATACTGCGCGCTCCAGCCGATAATCCGCTCTGCCGCGGCTGGATCGGCGAAACACTGCGCGACGTCGCCCGGACGGCGCGCGACGATTTCGTACGGCACCGGCCGGCCCGACGCCTTCTCGAACGAGCGCACCACGTCGAGCACGCTGTAGCCCTGGCCCGTGCCGAGATTGACGACGAAGCTCGCATCGCGCTTGACGAGCGCGTCGAGCGCGGCGAGATGCCCGCGCGCGAGATCCACTACGTGGATATAGTCGCGCACGCCAGTGCCGTCAGGCGTCTCGTAGTCGCCGCCGAACACGCGCAGCTTCTCGAGCTTGCCGACCGCGACCTGGGCGACGTACGGCATCAGGTTGTTCGGAATGCCGGCCGGATCTTCGCCGATCAGGCCGCTCTCATGCGCGCCGACCGGGTTGAAGTAGCGCAGCGTCGCGATGCGCCACGACGGGTCCGACACTTCGAGATCGCGCAGGATCTGCTCGGCGATCAGCTTCGATTGACCATACGGATTGGTCGCCGACAGCGGGAACGATTCGTCGATCGGCGAGCTTTTCGGCACCCCGTACACCGTTGCCGACGAACTGAATACGAACTGCTTGACGTTGCGATCGCGCATCACGCCGAGCAGCGTCAGCAGGCTGCCGACGTTGTTCGCGTAGTACTCGATCGGCTTCGCGACCGATTCGCCAACCGCTTTGAGCGCCGCGAAATGGATCGCGCCGGTGATCGGATGCGCATCGAAAATCCGCTGCAATGCCGCTTCGTCGCGCGCGTCGACGTCGTAGAAGCTCACTGCGCGGCCGGTAATTTGCTCGACGCGACGCAGCGATTCGCGCTTGCTGTTCACGAGGTTGTCGATCACCACGACGTCGTAGCCGCCGTTCAGCAGTTCGACGCAGGTGTGCGAGCCGATGAAACCCGCGCCGCCCGTTACCAGAATCGTGCCCTTCGTGGTCATGCTGTTGCTCCGTTAAAGTAAAACACCTGTGATTTTTTGCACCAGATCTTTGTAGGTTTCGACAACCACACGTTCGTCGAATTCGGTCGCGACTTTCTGCCGGCCGCGTTCCGCCATTGCACGCCGCTCTGCGCCGCTCATGTCGAGCATGCGCGCGAGACTCGCGGCGAGGCTCGCCGCATTACGTGCTTCGCACAGCAAGCCGTTGACCCCGTCGGCCACCACTTCGCGGCAGCCGGGCACGTCGGTCGCGACGATCGGCCGGCCCATCGCGGACGCTTCCATCAGCGTGCGCGGCACGCCTTCGCGATACGACGGCAGCACCACGCAATCGGCATCGGCGATGAACGGCCGCACGTCGTGCGCCTCGCCCAGATATTCGATCACGCCCTCCCGTTCCCACGCGGCGACTTCGTCGCGCGTAATCGCGCTCGGATTTTCGACGCCGACTGGCCCAAGCAACTGGAAGCGCGCGTGCGGATACCGCGCACGCAATTGCCGCGCGGCCTCGACGTATTCGCCGACGCCTTTGTCCCACAGCAAGCGCCCGATCAGCACGAAGCGAAACTCGGCGCGCTCGCGCAGCGGCGTGAACGCGAATTGCTCGAGATCGACGCCCTCGCCATGCAACAGCCGCGCGCGCTCGGGATGCACGAGCAGCTTGCCGTCGATGAACGCGGCCTGATCGTCGCGATTCAGGAACCACACTTCACGCGGAAAGCGGAACGCGAAACGATACAGTCTTTTGGCGATCTGCGCGGCGCGGCTGTGCTGGATGAACACATAGCCGAGCCCGGTGGTGACCGCCACCGACTGCACGCCAGCCAGCTTCGCCGCGATCGAGCCGTAGATATTTGGCTTGATCGTGTAGTGAAACACGACGTGCGGACGGATGGTCCTGTACTGCCGGTAAAGCGCGACGAGCGTGCGCAGATCCTCGCCCGGGCTGGTGCCCTTCGACGCGACCGGCAGCTCGATGCAACGGCAGCCCATCGCGGCGAGCAACTCGAACGTGCGATCACGCGGCGCGAGCACCGTCACGTCGACACCGCGTCCGATCAGCGTGCGAATCAGCCCTTGCCGATACGTATAGATTGCCCAGGCCGTGTTGCAGACGAGTGTAATGCGCAGCGCGGGCGTCGACTTGAAAGAGGGCTTCATGCGGAGAAGGGACGGGCGTTGATTGAATTGTGGACCACAGATACGAATACGGCGCCGAACGAAGCGGCGCGAACCTCAGCCAATGTGGCGAATACGAAAGAGACAGCGCTCACACGGGGCGTGACTCAACGGCTCGCGCGCGGCGTGAGCAGCGCGCGCTTGACCCGCTGCAACGTGCGATAAGGCAGCATCAGGTGCATGAGATTCTTCGCGAGGCCCAACCAGTCGTACGGATTGGCCACGTTGAAGTAGCGCAACTGCAAACGCAGCGTCGAGCCGATCTGCCGGCGCCGCTTCGTCGCGCTGATGCCGCCTTCGTTCAGCTCATAGAGCAGGCCGAGTTCCGGCAGATTCGCGCAGTCGTAGCGTTCCATCAAACGTACGAACAGGTCGAGGTCTTCCGCCGAACGATACGCGGCGCGATAGTTGCCGACTGTGCGCACGGCATCGATACGCAGCATCATCGACGGATGCGCGAGGCACGAGCGGAAAAACCGCTGGCGCCGGATCGCGCTCGGTTCGGCCGGCGGCGTCAGCATGAAAAGCGGTTCGCCCGCGCGCGTGACGACCTGGGTCCACATGCCGAGGCCCGCCACGTTCGGATGCGCTTCCATGAACGCGCGCTGCTTCGCGAGCCGTCGAGGCACCGCGCGGTCGCCCGCGTCGATGCGCGCCGCATAGCGAAAGCCGCGTTGCGCGAGCGCGTCGATGCCGGTTTGCAGCGCGCGCTCGATGCCGCCGTTCTGCGCCATGCGCAGCACTTCGATCTTCAGGTTCGGCAGGGTGGGCGCGACAATCGGCGGCGTACTGCCGTCATCGACGATCAGTACGTGCACCAGCGCACTTTCTTCGAACGACGCGAGCGTAGAATCGACGTCCGCCTGGCCGTTGTAGGCGGGCATCAGCACCGCGACGTCGTCGAGCGTGGTTTGCGCGGTGGCGGATGAATTCGTCATGGGCGCAATTTGAAACGGATGTAATAAAGATTGACCGAGGCGGCCGCCAGGTAGCCGCCCGCGAGGCCGACGAGCGCGCCATACGCGCCGAGTCGCGGGATAGCCAGCAGATTGACCGCGAACGCAACGGCGAGCGCGAGCAGCCACTTCGCTAGCAGCACGAACTTGGCCTGATACTTGAGCACGACCAGATTGCCGATCGCCTCGATACCGGCAGGCACCGACAGCCACACGGCCCAACGGAAGATCTCGATCGCGCCTTCGAAGTCCGGTCCGAACACGCGGCGGATGATGAAGCCCGCGAGCAGGTCGAGCACGAACGCGCCGCACACCATCAGCACGGCGGTCAGCGCGGTGAGCCGCCACATGTTGCGGCGCAGTTGCTTGATGCCCTGCACGCGGTAGACGAATGCGGGCGCAATGGTTTGCGCGAGCATCAGCGCAAGCGTGATCCAGTTTTCGTTCAACTGCTGGGCGGCCGAGTAGCGTCCGAGGTCGGCGAACGAGATCGCGCGCTCGAGCATCAGCCGGTCCAGTTTCAGGAACAGGTACATACAGATGAGCCCGAGCCAGAACACGGTACCTGCGCTAGCGAAGTGCTTGAAGAGCGTTCGGTCGATATGCCAGCCGAGCTTGCCGCGATGCCGGCTCATGAAGTAGAGCAGCAGCACCGCGCCGATCGCCGCCGATTCGAGCGCCCATAGCCAGCCGAAGCGCGCGGGCGCGGCCGTCGCGCGCACCAGCAGATAGACGAGGCCGGCCTTGATCACCGCGGTGCTCATGCTGGTCAGCAACTGCGGCTTGCTGTAGGTCATGCTTTGCAGCCACGCGTTGATCACGCCGACGAACGGCTCGCGAAACAGCATCGTCACCGCGAGGCCGGCGAGCATCGCGCCGACGAGCGGCTCGAAGAAATGCAGCGCAATGCCGAGCCACGTGAGCAGCAATGCAACGGCCGAGACGGAGATGCGCAACGCGAACGCGCTGCCGAGTACGGTGCCGAGCTGTTCGGGCGGCCGGTTGACGATGGTTGGTACGAGGATTTCGGCGCCGCAGACCCATGTGATCGGCGACAGCACCAGCAGCAGCGTGTTCGCGTACTGCCATTTGCCGAACGTATCGGGCCCGAAGTAACGCGCGAGCATGCCGCTGATCACGATAGCGACGCCGATCTGCGTGAGCCGCTCGAGACCCAGCCAGACGATGTTCGTAAACGCGCGGGTGACGTCGGGATTGGCGAAGCGCTTGAGCGTCAGCATCCGTTGGCCGCTCGCCCTTGCGTGTCGGTCAAGCCGCCTCGTGCGGCCATGGATGCGGCGCCATGCACGTTCGCCCGCCCGGCCGGCAGCCACGGCAACTTTACAAAAGGAGGGCGTCTAAGCATTAGAATGGCGGTATTCAGGCTGGTCAGAAGAACGCAATTATAAGTTGGAACCGGACCGCTTCCGGCAAGGGCGCATCGCGGCGCGGTAACACGTGTTTTATCGCGAATATTGTCGTGGTTTTTTACGCGATTTTTTACCGCGTTTTTACCGGTTATCTTCGATGCGCAGGTCAAAATTTTCCATTGCACGCAAGTGAGCCAACATGATCTCCAAATCCATTTTCAAGGCGTATGACATTCGTGGCGTCATTGGCAAGACGCTCGACGCCGACGCCGCGCGCTCCATCGGGCGCGCATTCGGCAGCGAAGTGCGCGCGCAGGGCGGCGACTCGGTCGTGGTCGCGCGCGACGGGCGCCTGTCGGGCCCGGAGCTGATCGGGGCGCTGTCCGACGGCCTGCGTGCGGCCGGCGTCGATGTCGTGAACGTGGGCATGGTGCCCACGCCGGTCGGCTACTTCGCGGCGAGCGTACCGTTGAAGCTGGCAGGCGGCGAGCGCCGCGTCGACTCGTGCATCGTCGTGACCGGCAGCCACAATCCGCCGGACTACAACGGCTTCAAGATGGTGCTGCGCGGCGCCGCCATTTACGGCGAGCAGATCCTCGCGCTGCATCAGCGCATCGTCGACGAGAACTTCGCCGACGGTAGCGGCAGCTACACCGAATACGACATCGCCGACGCGTACCTCGAGCGCATCGCGAGCGACGTGAAGCTCGCGCGTCCGATCAAGATCGTCGTCGATACCGGCAACGGCGTGGCCGGCGGCCTCGCGCCCAAGCTGTTCAAAAAGCTCGGTTGCGAACTCGTCGAACTGTTCACCGAAGTCGACGGCAACTTCCCGAACCATCACCCGGACCCGGCGCACCCGGAAAACCTTCAGGACGTGATTCGCGCGCTGAAGGAAACCGATGCGGAAATCGGCTTCGCGTTCGACGGCGACGGCGACCGCCTGGGCGTCGTCACCAAGGATGGCCAGATCATCTACCCGGACCGTCAGCTGATGCTGTTCGCCGAAGAGGTGCTGTCGCGCAACAAGGGCGCGCAGATCATCTACGACGTGAAGTGCACGCGCAATCTCGCGAAGTGGGTCAAGGACAAGGGCGGCGAGCCGCTGATGTGGAAGACCGGCCACTCGCTAGTGAAGGCGAAGCTGCGCGAAACCGGCGCGCCGCTGGCAGGCGAAATGAGCGGCCACGTGTTCTTCAAGGACCGCTGGTACGGTTTCGACGACGGCCTGTACACGGGCGCGCGTCTGCTCGAGATCCTCACGCGCGTCGCCGATCCGAGCGCGCTGCTGAACTCGCTGCCGAACTCGCACTCCACGCCCGAGCTGCAACTGAAGCTCGAGGAAGGCGAGAACTTCGAGCTGATCGCGCGTTTGCAGCAAAACGCGAAGTTCACCGGCGCGGACGACGTCGTGAAGATCGACGGTCTGCGCGTCGAGTACCCGGACGGCTTCGGTCTCGCGCGTTCGTCGAACACGACGCCGGTCGTCGTGATGCGTTTCGAGGCCGACAACGATGCGGCGCTCAAACGCATTCAGGACGACTTCCGCCGCGTGATTCTCGCGGAGAAGGCCGATGCGAAGCTGCCGTTCTGACGGCTGATGCGGCGGCGCGCTTCGAAATTCGTTGAGGCGGATCGAAGCGTCGCCGCCACCGAACGCGGCGCGGGTTGCCTTACCGCGCCGCGTTTTTCATGTCTTTTATATACGGCGCGCTAGAATTGCGGTCCTTTCAACGCATCTTCGAGCCGGATCGCCGGTTTTCCCACTCTTGAGCGCGCAAAAGATACTGATCGTGAGGGTGTCGTCGCTGGGCGACGTCGTTCACAACATGCCCGTGATCGCCGACATCCGGCGCCGCCATCCCGACGCGCAGATCGACTGGCTCGTCGAGGAGAGCTTCGTCGGGCTGGTGGAACTCGTGAGCGGCGTGCGGCGCGCGATTCCGGTGTCGCTGCGGCGCTGGCGCAAGCGCATCCTGTCCGTCGACAACTGGCGCGAGATCGGCGCGTTTCGTCGCGCGCTCGCCGCCGAGCACTACGATCTGGTGATTGACTGCCAGGGGCTGATCAAGACCGCGTGGGTCGCGAGCATGGCGCGCGGACCGCTCGTCGGCCTCGGCAACCGCACCGAAGGCGCCGGCTACGAATGGCCGGTGCGCTTTTTCTACGGACGGCGCGTGCCGATCGCGCCGCGCACGCACGTGGTCGAACGCACCCGGCAACTGGTGGCCGCGGCGCTGAACGACCCGCCGCCGCAACCCACCGACGATATCGACTTCGGGCTCGATACGGGCCGGGCGGCGCTCGCGCTGTCGCAGGCGAATCTGAATCTGCCGGTGCCCTACGTCGTGTTCGTGCACGCGACTTCGCGCGCCGACAAGCAGTGGCCCGACGCGGCGTGGATCGAACTTGGGCAGTCGCTGGTGCGGCGCGGCGCGTCGATCGTGCTGCCGTGGGGCAGCGACGCCGAGCGCGCGACCAGCGAGCGGCTCGCGAAGGAGTTCGGCGCGGCCGCGATCGTGCCGCCAAAGCTGTCGCTTGCGGCGGTGGTCGGACTGATCGATGGCGCCGCCGCGACGGTCGGGGTCGACACGGGTCTGGTGCATATCGCGGCGGCGCTGAAGCGGCCCACGGTCGAGTTGTACAATTTCTCCACCGCGTGGCGTACCGGCGGCTACTGGTCGCCGAACGTCGTCAATCTCGGCGCGGCCGGGCAGCCGCCGACGCTGCAGCAGGTCAAGTCGGCGCTGGCCGAGTTCGGTTTGTTGTAACCCGGGCCCGGCAGTCATCAGCACGGGCTGCAACCCGTCGGTGCGCTTCGCCTTGCGCACCCTCCGTTCCCAAGGGCGACCATGAACGAAACCCAGATCATCGAAGTAGCGAACGCCGATTGGCACGGCTGCAATCTGTCCGTGCCGCGCGAAACGCTGCTCGCCGGTGTCGAGCGCGGCAAGGTGCTGTACTTCCCGAACCTGCGCTTCGCGATCGACGGTGGCGAGCAGGCGCTGCTCGATCCGGCGCTCGCCGATCCGAACCGCAAGAACATCAGCCTCGAACCGAACGGCGGCGCGCTGCATGGCGTGGCCGGCGATGCGGTCACGCAATCGGCGGTGCGCGCGTTGATCGCGCGTTATCAGGCGAATGCGCGCACGCTCGTCGACGGGCTCTTTCCCGAGTACGACGGCAAGCTGCGCGTGGCGCCGACGAGCCTGCGGCTGCATCAGGTCGAGACCCGCGAAACCTCGTGGCGCAAGGACGATAGCCGTCTGCACGTCGACGCGTTTCCGTCGCGGCCGAATTACGGCGAGCGCATCCTGCGCGTGTTCACCAACGTGAATCCACGTGGCGTGCCGCGCGTGTGGCGCGTCGGCGAGCCGTTCGAGGACATGGCGAAGCGCTTCCTGCCGCGCATCAAGCCGCAGATGCCGGGCGCCGCGTGGCTGCTGAACCTGCTGCATGTGACGAAGTCGCTGCGCAGCGAGTACGACCATCTGATGCTCAATCTGCACGACGGCATGAAGGCCGACCTCGACTATCAGAAGACGAGTCCGCAGGAGACCATGCCGTTTCCGCCGGGCAGCGTGTGGGTATGCTTCTCCGACCAGACCTCGCACGCGGTGATGTCCGGCCAGTTCATGCTGGAGCAGACTTTCTTCCTGCCGGTCAAGGCGATGGCGCAGCCGGAATGCGCGCCGCTCGGCATTCTCGAGCGCCTGAAGGGCAGGGCGCTGGTTTGAGCGCGACGGTTGATCCGAAGGCCGGGCAGGCGCCGACCCGCATCGCGCGTATCAGTGTCGTGGACTTTGCGAAGCGCACGAACCACACGGAGCGCCGATGCTAAGAGCGATCTATTGCGCGCTCTGGTGGCTGATCGCGCCGCTTGCCGTGCTGCGTCTCTTGATCCGTTCGCGCAAGGAGCGCGGCTATCGCGAGCATATCGGCGAGCGCTTCGGCTATTCGCGCGGACGCTTGCCCGAAGACAGCGCGCCGCTGATCTGGGTGCATGCGGTGTCGGTCGGCGAGACGCGCGCCGCGCAGCCGCTGATCGACGCGCTGATGAAGGCGCGCCCCGACGCGCGCATTCTGCTCACGCATATGACACCGAGCGGCCGCGCGACCGGCATCGAGATTTTCGGCGACCGCGTGTTGCGCAGCTATCTGCCGTACGACATGCCGCATGCGGTGCGGCGCTTCCTGCGCGCGTGGCGGCCGTCGCTCGGTCTCGTGATGGAAACCGAGGTGTGGCCGACCTTGATCGACGAATGCCGGCGCGCCGACGTGCCGCTCGTGCTGACCAATGCGCGGATGTCGGCGCGTTCGTTCAGGCGCGCGGCGAAGTTCGGCGGCGCGACGAAGGACGTGTTCGGCGGCTTCGCGCGCGTACTCGCGCAGAGTCCGTCCGATGCCGAGCGCTTGACGTCGCTCGGCGCGCGCAACGTGGCGGTGCTCGGCAATCTGAAGTTCGACATGAGCACGCCGCCCGAACTCGCGGCGCGCGGCCACGCATGGCGCGCGGCGATCGGCACGCGGCCCGTGTGGGTGGCGGCGAGCACGCGCGAGGGCGAAGAAGCGCTGGTGCTCGACGCGTTCGCGGCGCTCGGCGTCGACGATGCGCTGCTGATTCTGGTGCCGCGTCATCCGCAACGCTTCAATGAAGTCGCGGCGCTGGTCGAGAAGACGGGGTTGCGGCTCGAACGCCGATCGAACTGGGCGCCCGATGCGAAGGTCGCCTCGGCGGCGCGCACCGCTGACGATGGCGTGCCGCCGTTGCCTGATAACGTGAACGTGCTGCTCGGCGATTCGATGGGCGAGTTGGGCGCTTACTACGCGGCGTCGGATCTTGCGTTTATCGGCGGCAGTCTGTTGCCGCTCGGCGGACAGAATCTGATCGAAGCATGCGCGGTCGGCGTGCCGGTGCTAATCGGGCCGCACGTTTTCAACTTCACGCAAGCCACCGCCGATGCGCTCGCGGCCGGTGCTGCCGTGCAGGTGCAGGACCCGGCCGATCTGGCGCGCGCGCTGCGCGAACTGTTCGGCGACAAGGCGCGACGGCTCGCGATGGGCGGTGCCGCTGCCGCGTTTGCGGCGCGGCATCGTGGGGCGACGGCGAGGACGGTGGATGTGTTGGCGGCGTTGTTGCCGGAGTAGGGGGAGGTGCGGCGCGAAGCGGTGGATTGCTTCGCGTTTGATTCAGCGTCGATTGCACGGGTCGTTCCCGTTAATTTGATCAAACGGTACTCCGAATCTCCGCAGCACCTTGCCACGCCGGGTTCGGTCGTTTAATCGGCAGCGACTACCTGTCGTCCTCGGTATCGACCACCTTCGTGATCTTCCAGACGTTCCCCTGCTTGCGCAGAAACGCGATGATCGTTTTCTTTTCCGTCGATCCGAACGTTAAGGGCACGACCGCCACGCCATTGAGAAGAAGAGCGGGGTGCACCGCTGTGTGCGCGACCCAGTCCTGGTCGTCATAGTCCTGGACGCGGGTGAAATACTCCGCTTGCTCCGCGAACCTGTTTTGCTTGTATTCCGCTCTCAGAAAATCCACGGTTGGTTTTGAGACATAGGTGTAAATATCCTTGTCCATTAACGCGTATCCGTGCCTTTCCGAACTCCGGTGAAGAAACCATTTATAAAACACCGCGATACTGGATTCGGGTGTGCTTATGTCCGGCGCTTGCGCCATCGCCAGCGACTGAAAAAGCATCAAGAACGCGAGGATCAGAAGGTTTAGGGGTTTGCGCATGGTTCAGTCGTGGCGATAGATTTTGTAGGGAGGGTGACCAATCCCTCCACCCATTCACACCTTCAACAACCCCTTCTTTTCAATAAACCTAACCACGTCGCCGAGGCCTTCGAGCGCCTTCAGATTGCACATCACAAAGGGCCGCTCGCCGCGCATCTTCTTCGCATCCGAGGCCATCACGTCGAGATTCGCGCCCACCAGCGGCGCAAGATCCGTCTTGTTGATCACGAGCAGATCAGACTTCGTAATGCCGGGTCCGCCCTTGCGCGGAATCTTCTCGCCGCCCGCGACGTCGATCACGTAGATCGTCAGGTCCGACAGTTCCGGGCTGAAGGTGGCCGCGAGGTTGTCGCCGCCCGATTCGATGAAGACGATGTCCGCGTCCGGAAAGCGCGTGAGCATGCGGTCGACCGCTTCGAGGTTGATCGACGCGTCCTCGCGGATCGCCGTGTGCGGACAGCCGCCCGTCTCGACGCCCATGATGCGCTCGGCCGGCAGCGCGCCCGCGACCGTCAGCAAACGCTGATCCTCTTTCGTATAGATGTCGTTCGTGATCGCGACGAGGTCGTACTGGTCGCGCATCGCCTTGCACAGCATTTCGAGCAGCGTGGTCTTGCCCGAGCCGACCGGGCCGCCGACGCCCACGCGCAGCGGCGGCAGCTTCTTCGTGCGGGTCTGGGTCGTGGGGTGGGAAACAGGATGATGAGGTGCGTTCATGATGGATCGTGGGACTCGGGTGTGATCGTGTTACGAGCGGAAGAGCCGCGAATACTGCGACTCGTGGCGCGCCGACAGAATGCCGAGCTGCGGCGCGAACGTGTTGAGGTCGTCACGTGAAGTGGCGAGCGCGCGCGCGACGGCCGCGTCGATCGGTCCGCGCAGCGCGACGATGATGCGCTGCCCCGCAAGCTGGCCGAGTGGCACCGCCTTCAACGCGGCAGCGGCCTGGTTCTCGACCCAGCTGAACGCATAGGCGGCGAGCGCGGCATCGACAGGCGCATCGTGCGCATAGGCAGCGAAGGCGAACGCGCTCGGCTGCGCGAGCGGCGTGAGCGACGCGAGCGTCGCGCGTCTCGCCGCATCGCCCCATTCGAGCGAGACGCATAGCTGTCGCAGCGACCAGCCCATCTGCTCGGTTTCGCGGCGTAGCTCGGCGGACTCCCGGCTCGCGAGAAACTCGGCGTTGGCATCGGCGAGTTCCACGGCATCGTGCGTACGCCAGCGTTCGATCTGCTGGGCCAGGAACGGCAACTCGCCGCGCGCGAGCACGTCGGTCAGGCCGCGTTCGATCCACGTGCGGGCGGAGTCGGCGTCGGTGATGAGTTGCGCTTCGATTGCCGCTTCGAGACCCTGCGAATAGCTGAACGCGCCGATCGGCAGCGCCGGCGACGCGAGATGCAGCAGCGCAGTGAGTTCAGCGATGCGCATGGCGATGCGAGTGGTGCCCATGTCCGCACGATTCGTCGTGCACGTGGCCATGGTCGTGATCGTGCGAGTGCGAAGAACCCTCATGACCATGCTCATGACCATGATGCTCGCCAAACACCTGTTGCGCGATCGCATAGTCCTCGGCAAAGGTCTCGTCGTGCCCATGCTTATGCCCGCCGCCATAGGCACCCGCTTCCGGCTGGAACGGCAGCGTCGCCTGTTCGACCGTCGCGCCGATGCGCTTGATCATGTCGGCGAGCACCGGATCGTATTCGAGCTTCAGATAATCGGCGCCCACTTCGACCGGCGTATGACGATTGCCGAGGTGATACGCGGCGCGCGTCAACGTCAACGCGTCCGAGGCGCGTACCACGAGCACGGCTTCATCGGCGGCAACGACGCGCACGAGCCCGCCATCATCGGCGACGAGCACGTCGCCATCGCGCAGCACGGTGCCGCGCGGCAACAGCAAGGCGACTTCCTCGCCGTTGTCGAGCGTCGCGGCAAGACGGCTCTTGCGGCGTTCGTCGAACGCGAGCGTCAACGTCGGCGCACGCTTCACGAGTACCGGCGCAATCTTCAGATGCGGCGCGAGAAGTTTATCGAGTGTACGCATGATCAGAACAGGAAATAGCGTTGCGCCATCGGCAGCACGGTGGCCGGATCGCAGGTCAGCAACTGGCCGTCGGCGATCACCTGGTAGGTTTCCGGGTCGACGCTGATATTCGGGCGCCACGCGTTGTGAATCATGTCGGCCTTGGTCACGTTGCGGCAGTTCTTCACGGCAACGATGCGCTTTTGCAAGCCATAGCGTTCGGCGACGTTCGCATCGGCGGCGAGCTGCGACACGAAGGTCAGCGACGTGCGACCCAGCGCGCCGCCGCGCGTCGCGAACATCTCGCGATAGTGCACGGGCTGCGGCGTCGGAATCGACGCATTCGGGTCGCCCATCTGGGCCATCGCGATCATGCCGCCCTTCAGGATCAGCGACGGTTTGATGCCGAAAAACGCCGGCTCCCAGAACACGAGGTCGGCCCACTTGCCCGGCTCGATCGAGCCGACTTCATGCGCGATGCCGTGCGTGATCGCCGGATTGATCGTGTACTTCGCAACGTAGCGCTTCGCGCGGAAATTGTCGTGCCGCGCGCCGTCCTCGGGCAGCGCGCCGCGCTGCACCTTCATCTTGTGCGCGGTCTGCCACGTGCGGATGATCACTTCGCCGACGCGGCCCATCGCCTGCGAATCCGACGACAGCATCGACAGCGCGCCGAGATCGTGCAGGATGTCCTCGGCCGCGATCGTCTCGCGGCGAATTCGCGATTCGGCGAACGCGATGTCTTCGGCAATCGACGGATCGAGGTGATGGCACACCATCAGCATGTCGAGATGCTCTTCGAGCGTGTTGACCGTATAGGGCCGCGTCGGGTTCGTCGACGACGGCAGCACGTTCGCTTCGCCGCACACCTTGATGATGTCCGGCGCGTGGCCGCCGCCCGCGCCCTCGGTGTGATACGTGTGGATCGTGCGGCCCTTGAATGCGGCGACGGTCGCTTCGACGAAGCCCGCTTCGTTCAGCGTGTCGGTGTGGATCGCGACTTGCGTGTCCGTATCGTCGGCGACGGAAAGGCAGTTGTCGATCGCGGCCGGCGTCGTGCCCCAGTCCTCGTGCAGCTTCAGGCCGATCGCGCCCGCGGCGATCTGCTCGGTGAGCGGTGCCGGCTGGCTCACGTTGCCCTTGCCGAGAAAGCCGAGGTTCATCGGATAGCCGTCGGCCGCTTGCAGCATGCGTTCGAGATGCCACGGTCCCGGCGTGCAGGTCGTCGCATTCGTGCCGGTCGCGGGGCCGGTGCCGCCGCCGAGCATCGTCGTCACGCCGCTCGCGAGCGCTTCCTCGATCTGCTGCGGGCTGATGAAGTGAATGTGCGTATCGATGCCGCCCGCGGTCACGATCAGCCCTTCGCCCGCGATCACTTCGGTGGAGGCGCCGATCGCGATCGTCACGTTCGGCTGGATGTCGGGATTGCCGGCCTTGCCGATCGCGGCGATGCGGCCGTCCTTGATGCCGATGTCGCCCTTCACGATACCCCAGTGATCGAGGATCACCGCGTTCGTCACGACGGTATCGACGACCTCGGCATGTACGCGCTGCGACTGCCCCATGCCGTCGCGAATCACCTTGCCGCCGCCGAACTTGACCTCTTCGCCGTAGGTCGTGAAGTCGCGCTCGATCTCGATCAGCAGTTCGGTGTCGGCGAGGCGAACGCGGTCGCCGGTGGTGGGGCCGAACATCTCCGCGTACGCGCGGCGGCCAATGCGTAGTGTCATGGTGTGGATCCGGAATGAGCTACAAGCGAGCTACAAGCGAGCTACAGGCAAGGCAACAGGGAGCCGTGCGGTCCAAACGCCAGGGCGCGGGCGGCGCATCACAGCTTGCCCATCACCTTGCCGTTGAAGCCGTAGACGACGCGATCGCCCGCCAGCGCGACGAGTTCGACCGTACGTTGCTGGCCGGGCTCGAAGCGCACCGCGGTGCCCGCCGCGATGTTCAGGCGAAAGCCGCGCGCCGCTTCGCGATCGAACGACAGCGCGTCGTTCACTTCGTAGAAATGGTAGTGCGAGCCGATCTGCACGGGACGGTCGCCGGTATTCGACACCACCACCGTGACCGTCGCGCGGCCGGCGTTCAGTTCGTGTTCGCCGCCGTCGATGAGGAGTTCGCCGGGAATCATGGGGCCTGCCTTGACGGAGAAGAGTTCAGGGAATCGGATGATGGACGGTGACGAGCTTGGTGCCGTCCGGGAACGTCGCTTCGACCTGGATATCGGGGATCATCTCGGGCACGCCCTCCATCACGTCGGCACGCGTGAGCAGCGTGGTGCCGTAGTGCATCACCTCGGCGACGCTCTTGCCGTCGCGCGCGGCTTCCATCAGCGCGGCGGTGATGAAGGCGACCGCCTCCGGATAGTTCAGCTTGAGGCCGCGCGCGCGGCGCCGTTCGGCGAGCAGCGCGGCGGTGAAGATCAGCAGCTTGTCCTTCTCGCGAGGTGTCAGCTTCATCGGGTGTCGGTATCGGCGTTAGGGTGTGGTGGCTTGTTCGTCGCATCGCGATGACGGAGTGCTCGCATCGCGCCGTCAGCCGGTCACGGTACCAAGACCGGCTAACGACGCGCTTACAAATGCGTTTACAACCGAGCTTGCCACCGCGTTTGCAAAAATCACAGATCGGCGGGCAGCGGCGCGCCGAACCACTTCTTCGACATCGCAGCGAGCGTGCCGTCGTGTTTGGCCTGCGCGATCGCGGCATCGACCTTCTGTTGCAGGCGCGGCTCGTTCTTGTTCATGCCGACGAAGCACGGCGAGTTCTTGATCACGAACTTCGGCTCCGGGCGGCGCGGCGGATTCTTCGCGAGGATCGCGGCCGCGACGATGTTGCCGGCCGCGATCAGCTGCACCTGGCCGGACAGGAACGCGGCGATCGTCGCGTTGTTGTCCTCGAAGCGTTTGATCGTCGCGTTGGGCGCCATCTGCGTGAGACCGATTTCTTCGAGCGCGCCGCGCGTCGCGCCGACGGTCTTGCCGGTCAGATCGGCGGGACCGCTCACCTTGATATCGGCGGGACCGAACACGCCCTGGTAGTACGGCGCGTACGCGCTCGAGAAGTCGATCACCTTCTCGCGCTCGGGCGTCTTGCCGAGCGACGAGATCACGAGGTCGACCTTGTTCGTTTGAAGGTACGGAATGCGGTTCGCGCTGTTGACCGGCACCAGTTCGAGCTTCACGTTCATCGCTTTGGCGAGCAGCGCGGCCGTGTCGATGTCGTAGCCCTGCGGCTTCATGTCGGGACCGACCGAGCCGAACGGCGGATAGTCTTCGGGCACGGCGACCTTCAGCACGCCGGCCTTGGCGATGTTGTCGAGCGTGTCGGCGTGCGCAGGGCTCACATGAAACGCGAGGTCGGCGACGATGGGCAGGGCGAGCAATGCGGCCAGCAAGGCGCGGCGCGCGGCGCGGGAGAGAGTGCGGGTCATGGGCGTGAGCGGTGGTGGTGTCGTTGGTGTCGGGTCGTCGCTGGCTTCATCGTTGCCGGCCGCGAAGTGGCGAATGCAATGCAAGCTGTGTGCCATCGCGCTGCGCTGTGGCGCGCGGCGCGTTTCGCCGGCTCGCGCACAGGGTTGGGGCGAGCGCGTGTGCCACCTTGGTGCGCGAACGGTGCGATGAAGAAGAAAGGGGGAAGCGCGCGCTCAGGTCGACCAGATCCGCAACGGCACTGCCGCGACACCATGCACGACCGGGCGCAATTGCAGCCAGCAGCGCGTCAGCGCGTGCTGCAGCGTTTCCATCGAGCGCGATACCGCGCGCACCAGCAGCACGCCGTTCGTCACGCAGGAGGCGGCCGCTCGCAAGGTATCGTCGAACGGCAATTGCGCGCTCAGCGATTCGGCGAGCGCGTCGTCGCACGCGGCGCCCACCGCCCACAGCGTGCCGTACGCAGGAAAGCCGGCGAGTCCCTGCGGCGCGTCGCGCAGCGGATCGTCGGCGGTGAGGCTCGCGCGTTCGAACCACAGTAGCTCGCCATTCGCGCCGACGATGCGCGACACCGCGCGCAAGCTACCCGCCGACCAGCGTTCGCCGGCCGCCTGGCGTCCGAGCTGCGTCGCGTCCCAGCCGATCGCGCTCGCGCCGGCGCCGAGCGTCAGCGAAAAATCGAGTTGCGCGTTCGCGTGGTCGAACACGATGTTGTTCTGCGGCAGCCAGTCGAGCTTCGCCTGGCCGGCCACCTGCAGCGCGATACGTTGCCGCGCCGCGCGGCCGTTCGACTTGTACCACTTGGTTGCGCCCGGCGTCGTCAGCACGGCATGCGTGTGCGCGGCGAGCGTGATGTCGATGTCGAGCTGATCGCCACCCGCGACGCCGCCGGGCGGATGCACGATCACCGCGTGACAGATCGCCGGGCCTTCCGGATAGAGCGGCCGTTGCACGCGCAGCGGCCCATCGTGCAGCCGGTGCGCGAGCGTCGTGCGGGCGTCGCCGGCGACGAAGCCGAGTTCGAGACGCGCGCGCCATGGCGTGTGCGCGGCGGCGAGCGTGGCGTGGTTTTCGTGAAGCGACATGCGGATGGAGGGCGGAATCGGCGTGCGGCGAGCATAGCACGCGGGTCGAAGCGCGCAAGCCGCGGTAACCGCAGCTTGCGCGGCAGCGACTACGACTACGACGCAGTACCCTCGGGTGAGGCCTCGGTCACCGACAGCACCTTGATGCCCTCCCACTGCGGATGCAGCAGGCGCAGCAACGCGAGGACCGCGCGGGGCGTGTTTTCCTGAACGGTCAACGAGTCGCTGCCTGTCAGGATTGCTTTCTTGCCATGTTGGCAGTACTGATATTCGACGCGAACCGTCACGGACATGCGTATCTCCCTTCTCTTTCGATGTTGTGTCGCTAACCCAGGCCTTGGGCCGTATCGCGGCAGCGCCTAGCGTACGAGTGTCGGCTCGGCGTGATCGTCCACGCCCCGTTCCGCGCGGTTGATGAATCCGCAATCGAGCAATAGCTGACAGAAAGCTTCCGGCGAACACGACGGACCGGTCGTCTCGGCCATTCTCGCGAGGACGTCGGGGAACGACGCGAGCACGTGCCAGCTGTCGTAGTACGCGTGCAGTTGTGGCGCGAGTTCGTTGCCGAGCTTCTCCCAGCGCACCGACAGCATGCCGACCGTACCGCCGCTGTCCACCTCGAATAAACCAAAGGTGACCGCCGACACGACGTTCATCACCCTGCAATAGGAGGCGGGGTTCCTGTAGAACTCGCGTCTGACCTGCTTTTTGTCGTTCATGGTGTCCACCTCATCGAACCGTTACGGCGCTGCCTAGCCTGTCTAACGGTTGCGCGGCGGATAACTTGAGTGGTGAGTTGCAGTCGCGTCGGGGGGCGTGGTGGACGGTGGAAATTGAAGGAAACGCTTACACGGCGATCAACCCGCGCACGCCGTCCGCATCCATGTTCGCGCCTTCGCCGCCCGCGATGATTTCGCCGCGGCTCATCACCCAGTAGCGATCGGCGATCGCTTTGGCGAAGTCGTAGTACTGCTCGACGAGCAGTACCGTCATGCCCATCTCCTCGACGAGTTGCCGCAGCGTGCGGCCGATGTCCTGGATGATGGACGGCTGGATGCCCTCGGTCGGCTCGTCGAGGATCAGCAGTTGCGGCTCGCTCATCAGCGCGCGGCCGATTGCGAGTTGTTGCTGCTGACCGCCGGACAGATCGCCGCCGCGCCGGTTGCGCATGTCCTTCAGCACCGGGAACAGCTCATAGATCCGCTCGGGGATTTTCTTCGGCGCCTTTCTGCTGGCGGCGCCCACCAGCAGATTTTCCTCGACGGTCAGGCGCGGGAAGATATCGCGGCCCTGCGGCACGTAGGCGAGCCCCTGGGCGACGCGCGCATGAGTGGGCAGCTTCATCAGCCCTTCGCCGCGCCATGCGATCGCACCGCTTTTCGCGGGCACGACGCCCATCAGGCAGCGCAGCAGCGTGGTCTTGCCGACGCCGTTGCGCCCGAGCAGCACCGTCAGCTTGCCGTCGGGCACCGTGAGCTTCACGTCGCGCAGAATATGGCTGCCGCCGTAGTACTGGTTCAGTCGATCTACTTCGAGCATGGTTCATTCATCCAGTCGGGTTGACGATGCGATATCGCCTTCAGCCTTCAGCTGCAATCAGCGGCCCAGATAAGACTCGATCACGGTCTCATCGCGCTTCACTTCGTCGAGCGTGCCGTGCGCGAGCACGCGTCCTTCGGCCATCACCGTTACCTTGCCGGTGTCGCCCGCGAGTGCCGCGACGAACTCCATGTCGTGCTCGACGACCATCATCGAGCAGGTGCCGCGCAGGTGATTGAGCAACTCGGCGAGCTGCATCGTTTCGTCGTCGGTCATGCCGGCCGCGGGTTCGTCGAGCAGCAGCAGCGCCGGTTGCTGCATCAGCAGCATGCCGATTTCGAGGCGCTGCTTCTGGCCGTGCGACAGCTCGCCGGCGAGCCGTCGCGCTTCGCTTTCCAGCCCGATCAGCGCGAGCGTTTCCTCGATGCGCGCCTGCGCGTCGCGATCGAGCCGCGCGCGCAGCGACGCCCACCAGCCCTTGTCGGTCTTCATCGCGAGTTCGAGGTTTTCCCACACCGGATGCTGCTCGAACACGGTCGGCTTCTGGAACTTGCGGCCGATGCCGGAGCGCGCAATCGCCGGTTCGTTCATCCGGGTGAGATCGATCGACTGGCCAAGAAACACCTTGCCGTGATCGGGCGCGGTCTTGCCCGTGATCACGTCCATCATCGTCGTCTTTCCCGCGCCGTTCGGGCCGATGATGCAGCGCAGTTCGCCCGCGTCGATCGCGAGCGACAGCGCGTTCAGCGCGCGAAAGCCGTCGAAGCTGACCGTCACGTCTTCGAGGTAGAGGATCGTGCCGTGCGATACGTCGATCTCGCCGGGCACGACCGCGTGCCCCATGCTCGCGACGCCGCTCAACGAGCGTTCTGGCGGTGCTTCGGGTAAATCCAGATCGGGAACCATCGGGTTTTCGTTCATCAGCGGTTCCTCAGCGGTTTCTTTTGCGCGTCAGCAGATCGGCGAGGCCCATGATGCCGTTCGGCAGCAGCAGCGGCACCAGCACGAAGATCAGGCCGAGAAAGAACAGCCAGTATTCGGGGAAGTTCGCCGTGAAGAAGCTCTTCGCGCCGTTCACCGCGAACGCGCCGATGATCGGTCCGATCAGCGTGCCGCGTCCGCCGACCGCCACCCAGATCGCCATTTCGATCGAGTTGCCCGGCGACATCTCGCCCGGATTGATGATGCCGACCTGCGGTACGTAGAGCGCGCCGGCGATGCCGCACAGCACCGCCGACACGGTCCACACGAACAGCTTGTACGCGAGCGGGCTGTAGCCGAGGAACATCAGTCGCGTTTCGCCGTCGCGCACCGCGGTCACGACGCGGCCGAGCTTCGACGTGACGATCGCGCGCGCGCCGATGAACGCGGCGATCAGCACCGCGAACGTGAGCAGCAGCAACGCGGCGCGCGTGCCCTGATGGGTGATCGGAAAGCCGCCGATGCGCTTGAAGTCGGTGAAGCCGTTATTGCCGCCGAAGCCCGTTTCGTTGCGATAGAACAGCAGCATCGCGGCGAAGGTCATCGCCTGCGTGATGATCGACAGATACACGCCCTTCACGCGCGAGCGGAACGTGAAGAAGCCGAACACCCACGCGACCACGGCCGGCACCAGCACGATGAGCAACAGCGCATAGCCGAGATGCTGCGTGCCGTGCCAGTACCACGGCAACTGGTGCCAGTCGAGAAACACCATGAAGTCGGGCAGATCGCTGCCGTACTTGCCGTCGTGACCGATCGCGCGCATCAGGTACATGCCGATCGCGTAGCCGCCGAGCGCGAAGAACAACGCGTGGCCGAGACTCAGGATGCCGCAGTAGCCCCACACCAGATCGAGCGCGAGCGCGGCGATCGCGTAGCACATGAACTTGCCGGTCAGCGTCATCGCATACGCGGACAGATGCAACGCGCTCGTCTCCGGAATCACCAGCGCGGCGAACGGCACGCCGAGGCCGAACACGATGATCAACGCGATCAGCGCGAGCCACGCGCGACGCGACAGCAGCGCGGGCCGTGGCGGCAGGCCGAGCGCGAAGCCGCTGCTGGACTCGCGGGCGCCGCCAGCGCCCGCCGCTGCGGCGCGTGACGACGCGGCGGAAGTGGGGTTTGCCGATGAAGTAGCCGATGTCATCTCATGCCTCCGCGCTACGGCCCTTCAAGGCGAACATGCCCTGCGGACGCTTCTGGATGAACAGCACGATCAGCACGAGCACCGCGATCTTCGCGAGCACCGCGCCCCAGAACGGTTCGATCGCCTTGCTGACGAGCCCGAGACCGAAGCCGCCAAGCACGGTGCCCGCAAGCTGGCCGACGCCGCCGAGCACGACCGCCATGAACGAATCGATGATGTAGCTCTGGCCGAGGTCGGGCCCGACATTGCCGATCTGCGACAGCGCGCAGCCGCCGAGTCCCGCGATGCCGGCGCCGAACGCGAATGCATACGAATCGACGCGCGCGGTTTTCACGCCGACACACGCGGCCATGCGGCGGTTCTGCGTGACCGCGCGCACGAACAGACCCAGCCGCGTGCGCGTGAGCACGGCCCACGCGATCGCGACGACGATCAGCGAGAACGCGAGAATCGCGAGCCGGTTGTACGGCAGGATCAGGTTCGGCAGCACGGTGACGCCGCCGCTCATCCACGATGGATTGACGACCTGCACGTTTTGCGCGCCGAACAGCATGCGGGTCGCCTGAATCAGGATCAGGCTCACGCCGAAGGTGGTCAGCAGCGTTTCGAGCGGGCGACCATACAGGTGCTTCAGCACGAGCCGTTCGAGCACCATGCCGACCAGCGCGGCCGCGACGAACGAGGCCGGTATCGCGAAGAGCGGATACCAGTCGAACGCGTTGGGCGCGAAGCGCTGAACGAGGTTCTGCACGACGTAGGTCGCATACGCGCCGATCATCAGGAATTCGCCGTGCGCCATGTTGATCACGCCAATCAGGCCATACGTGATCGCGAGGCCGAGCGCGGCGAGCAGCAGCACGCTGCCGAGCGACAGCCCGGCGAACAGCGTGCCCGCGATCTGGCTGCGGCGCTGGATCGCATCGAGCTCATCGATGCCGCTTTGCGCGGCCGCGCGCACGCGTTCGTCGGTTTCGGCAAAGGTGCCGTCGGCCTTCTTCGCGACCAGCGGGCGCAGCAACTCGTTCATTTCCAGGTCGTGCCGCGCGGCGACCAGTTGCACCGCTTCGAGACGCTTCGCCGGGTCCGGGTCGTGCAATGCGCTCATCGCCCACAGCGTGTCGAGACGCTTCTTCAATGCGGGATCTGTCTCTTTCGCGCGCGCCGCGTCGACGAGCGGCTTGATCGAAGGATCGGGGTTTTGCAGCAGCGCATCGACGGCGGCTGCGCGTGTCGCCTGGTCGGGCGACGCGAGTTGCAGACCCGACAGCGCGCCCGCGACTTTCGAGCGCAGCAGGTTGTTCAACGTGACCGGTTGCGCGTCGCTCGCGGCGACGGGCTGGCCGGTGACGGCATCGCGGGTCGCGTCGCCGTCCTGCAGCAGTACCCCGCCCGAGTCGGTGGCGAGCGCGCTGTCGTCGGCGAGTGCCTTCAGCACCGCGAGCGACGCGGTGTCGTGCGTGGCGATCAGTTTGTCGATCGCGGCGGACTTCGCCTCGAAGTCGTCGCCGGCAAGCGGCGCGACGTCGGCCTGGGTCAGCGCGAATGCGGCGCCCGGCGTGCCGGCGAGAAGGACCGCAAGCGGCAGCAGGAGCGCCGCACCGCGTCGTCGTACGGAAGTCGGAAATGAAAGCGCCATGATGGCCTTTTGCTCTGGGTTGAGTCTATGAGCGGTGGAGCGGGCAAGGGCGCCGCGTGAGGCATCGCCGCTGCTTCCGCGTGACGATGCCGCGGCTTCAGCGGGACGCCGCCGCATCTTCAGCGAGGCGTCGCCGCGGATTGGCGTGCGCGGTCACGCCGCGCAACGCAGCCAGCGCGCGGCAACCGCGCGAAGCGCGACGCGTTTGGGTCGCGCGCGAGCCGCGCGTGTCAGTTTCCACGCTGCCCGTCGCGGCCGCAGCGGCAATACATGCGCGGCGAACCGCGCGTCAGACCGCCACCGCGCGCCGCAGCGCGGCTCACGCCGACACGTCATGCGACGCGCGAACGCCGCAGGAACGCCGGAATCGAGCTGACCACATCCGGCTTGCCCGCATTGCCGGCGATGAACGGGCTCCAGGGTTGCGCCCGAACCGGTCCCTTGGTGCGCCACACGACGTTGAACTGGCCATCGGCGCGCACCTCGCCGATCATCACCGGCTTGTGCAGATGGTGGTTGCCGTCCATCTCCAGCGTGAAACCGGACGGTGCAGCGAAGGTCTGCCCGACCATCGCGACGCGCACCTTGTCGACCTCGGTGCTCTTCGCTTTCTCGACCGCCTGCTTCCACATATGGATGCCGACGAAGGTCGCTTCCATCGGATCGTTGGTCACGCGCTTCGTGCCGCCCGGCAGGTTGTTGTCCTTGACCCAGGTGGCCCATTGCTTCTTGAACTTCTCGTTGGTCGGGTTGCGCACCGACATGAAGTAGTTCCAGGCCGCGAGATTGCCGACCAGCGGCTTCGTGTCGATGCCGCGCAGTTCCTCTTCGCCGACCGAGAACGCGACGACCGGCACATCCGACGCCTTCAGCCCCTGGTTGCCGAGTTCCTTGTAGAACGGCACGTTCGAATCGCCGTTCACGGTCGAGATCACCGCGGTCTTGCCGCCTTGCGAGAAGGTCTTGATGTTCGCGACGATGGTCTGATAGTCGCTGTGGCCGAACGGCGTGTAGACCTCCTGAATATCGGTTTCCTGCACGCCCTTCGATTTGAGGAATGCGCGCAGGATTTTGTTGGTGGTGCGCGGATACACGTAGTCGGTGCCGAGCAGGAAGAAACGCTTCGCGCCGCCGCCTTCGGCGCTCATCAGATATTCGGTCGCGGGGATCGCCTGCTGGTTAGGCGCTGCGCCCGTATAGAACACGTTGCGCGACATCTCCTCGCCTTCGTACTGCACCGGGTAGAACAGCAGGCCGTTCAGTTCCTCGAATACCGGCAGCACCGACTTGCGCGACACCGAGGTCCAGCAGCCGAACACGACCGCGCACTTGTCCTGGGTCAGAAGCTGGCGCGCCTTCTCGGCGAACAGCGGCCAGTTCGACGCCGGGTCGACGACTACCGGCTGGATCTGACGGCCCATCACGCCGCCGTTCTTGTTGATGTCGGCGATCGTCATCAACGCGGTGTCTTTCAGCGACGTCTCTGAGATCGCCATCGTGCCGGACAGCGAATGCAGGATCCCCACCTTGATCGGGCCGCTATCGGACTGCGCGTGCGCGAACGGCACGCGACCCGCGAGCGCGAGCGCGCCGGACATGGAGCCGAACTTCAACAGACTGCGACGTTTCATGTGCTTTCCCCTTGCCATTGATGGTCACTGTTTATGAGCGTCGATTTCAGCCAGCCAGGCTGAGCTCGTACGACTAGCCGCTCGTCTACTGCAAGGCACATGCCATGTGACATATTCGATGCGATGCGCGTGCGATGCCCGTTGCGGCGCGGCTATCGGCGCGAGGGCGGCGCGCCGGCCCATCGATGCCGCGGCGCGAAACTGGTGCAGTCGCGCGCGCCGCGCCTCGTTCGGGTGCGCGTCGCGCTGCGACGAAGCGCACTTCGCCGCCAGCGAATTGCCGGGGGCGCACGCGGAGCATCGGCGGTGCATGGACGGCATCAGCACGCCGTGTCTTTGTGCATGACGCGCGCTCTGTCTACGCTGAAAGGCCATCGATACAGGACAGGGGGACTCGACATAAGCGAGCGCGCGGCCGTCAGCCCACCGATGTGTTCGCTGTCTGGATGTGCTTCACAGTGAACCGTCAGTTCAGGAGCGCGCCGCGTACCGAGGTTTGGTGGATACCTTGAAAGGGACCTACCATGCAGAATGAACTGCTGGATCTGATCAACGGACGAAGATGCCGCAGCAGTGAATTGCTGAGGCTGGGTTGGATGCGCCATACAGGCGCTTGTGCGCGATTGCCTCAGCATGCTGGTGCCGGTCGACTGGCAACGGCAATTGGCGTTGAGCCGCGGGTAGACGTTTCGAACAAGTCATGAACTCCCCCCTTTCCGGTTTGACCGCCTTCGTGTTCGCGGGCGGTGGCAGCCTTGGCGCGATCGAGGTTGGCATGCTGCGCGAGCTGCTCGAGCGCGGTGAGCATCCGGGCTGCGTGGTGGGCGCCTCCGCAGGTGCGATCAACGCAGCGTATTTTGCTGGACAACCGGACGGCGGTGGCGTGGCGATGCTCGAAGCACTCTGGTGCAAGATCCGGCGCCAGGACATCATGCCGCTTTCCATGCTCGGGCTGCTCGCGATGATTCTGCGCAGTCGTGCGCACCTCGTCGAGGCGAACGCGTTGCGTCAGCTGCTGGAGACGCATTTGTCGTATGAGCGGATCGAGCAGGCGACCTTGCCGCTTCACATCGTCGCGACCGATTCGCTGACTGGCGACGAAATCGTTCTCTCTGCCGGTCCTGTGGTGAAAGCCGTGCTGGCGAGTGCAGCGATCCCCGGCGTGTTCCCGCCCGTGCGTATCGACGGGGTGGATCTCATCGATGGCGGCGTCGCCAACAACACGCCGATCTCAGTGGCGGTCACGCTCGGTGCGACGCGCATCATCGTGCTGCCGGCCGGGTTCGCGTGTGCGTTGCATGCGCCGCCGCGTACCGCAATTGCGCAGGCCCTGCATGCGCTGACGCTCGTCATCGCACGTCAGCTGTTGCGCGACCTTGAGTTCTATTCGACGCGTGCGCAGATCTATGTCGTTCCGCCGTTGTGTCCACTCGATGTCTCGCCCTACGACTATACGCAGTGCGCCCAACTGATCGAACGGGCTGCAAAGAAGACGCGTGCATGGCTCAGTGACGGTGGCCTCGAGCGCGCGTTGATTCCCGGTGAACTGCGCGAGCATGCGCACGCCGTGCGCTAACGGCGCAAGTAAATACTGACGAGCTACTTTGTGCCAAGAGTCAATGAAGCGACGAGCACGACTGGCTGCCGATGATTCTCTATGCGTATCGAGTTTGATCGCGGAGGCAACGGCGAATTAAGCGACTGCCTACTCCAGGTGCGACCGAATGCCATCCGGGTAGTTGCTTTCATGACCGTAAACTTACGGTTAGTAAGGTGGGGCTACGAAGGAGGTCCTGGTCATGGAAGTGGAAGAAAGGAACGAAGTTCACTGGGAGCCGCTTGCGGCGATTGCCCGTGAAGAGTTGGGCGTACCCTCACTGGTGGAGTCGGGGAAGGTCACGACCGACGTCCATCTGGTGCGAATCGCGAGTCTCGCGCAGGCGCTCGAGCGGGCGTACGACCTGGGCCTGCTGATGGGGCACCGGGTGAGTCGCATGGAGCAGGGGCAGGCACTGCCGTCCGAACTGGTCTGTCGTGACGAGCAGGATGGTGTGCGGGCCACCGCCAGCAAGTGGCTGCGTACGTGCGCGAGTAACGAACCGCAAGGAGGCGAGCATGAGTGCAACCTCCAGGAATGATCCTCACTGGCTCGCGTTGCAGGCGATCGCCGCGGAAACGATGGCGCTCGACTCTCTGGAGGAACGCGGGCGTACCGCGGCGGACCTTCGTATGGTCCGGGTCCGGGACATCGCCAGCGCGCTCGAGCAGGCGTACCGGATGGGCCTGAACGTCGGGTACAACGCCGAGCTGCATTGATGGAAGCGCTGGCGAAGGATCTCGGTCCTCGCCGGCGAGCCGACACAACCAGAAGCCCGTGCCGTGCACGGGCTTTTCGTTTTTGGATCATGCGCTCACGAGTTGCGGCGTCGCAGGCAGAGGCACTTACATATCGCTTCCGCTTGCTTTCGAGCTTCTCGAATTCCTCGTTGTGGCATCGCAAATCGTCTGCCCGGCTAACAGAGGGCGGTGCCGGAAGGTTGGCCCGACGGCAGCAGAATGGCGCGTACTCGCTCGGAGTCTCTCACGCCAAGTGAATTGGACAGCTTCTGTGCAGCATCGCGGCGGCCGATAGTCGTCGCTCCGGGGCCTGGATGTCCGGCTCAGAACGACCCGCATCAGCCGATCATACTTGTCCAAATGCAGGGGCTGTTCGCCGACCAAAAACAGCCATTCGAGTTCGTCAAACGATGCATCCGATAGATTCGGAATAGGCAAGGCAACAGAGCGACCCAGCCAGCAGGTAGCTTGCTCAACACAACCTTGCGTCGAGCGTGTATCCGTGAACCGAAACGCGCTCCTTCTGTGGAGTGCACCGACCAGCCGAGCGCCGCCGCAAAATGGACGCCGCAAAAAAGACTTTGCAGTGAATGGAATGTTCGCTCCGACACTGTGTTTGCACCCTTCGTACACCAGAATCCAGCGCCCGCTTGCAGTCGGAAGCATCGACCGGACGATTGGCTGGGTATGGTTCGTCTATCGACTCGCCGCAACGGCCGGGGGAGATTCGCGAATCTCATCCTTCACATATCTCGGAGAAGTCTCATGAAGTTGAATTCGTTTGTCCTCGCCGGTTTCGCCTGCGCCACGCTGCTGAGCGCAACGACGTCATTCGCGCAGGACAGCGCCACCGCCCCGTCCGCACCGATCAAGAACGTCGTGCTGGTTCACGGGCTGTTTGCAGATGGTTCGAGCTGGCAGAAAGTGATTCCGCTGCTGCAGGCGAAGGGCCTGCACGTGACGTCGGTGCAGAACCCGACGACCTCGCTCGACGCGGACGTGGACGCGGTCAAGCGCGCGCTTGCGCAACAGGACGGCCCGACGCTGTTGGTCGCACACTCGTACGGCGGGATGGTGATCAGTCAGGCGGGCGACGATCCAAAGGTGGCCGGTCTCGTGTACATTGCCGCGCGTGCGCCGGATGCCGGCGAGGACTATCCGGCGCTGACGAAGAAATTCCCGGCCGCGCCCGCATCGGCGGGGCTTCAGTGGTCGGCCGAAGGCTACGGCAAGTTATCCGAGCAGGCATTTGTGAAAGACTTCGCCGGCGATCTACCGACGGCTGAAGCAGAAACGTTCTATGCGGTTCAGCAGCCGATTGGCAAGGCGATCACGATGGCGAAGACGACCATCGCCGCGTGGCACGACAAGCCGACCTGGTATGCGGTGTCGACTGACGATCGGACCATCAACCCCGATCTGGAACGCTTCATGGCGAACCGGATGCGCGCGCATACGATCGAGCTTAAGTCGAGCCACGTGTCGCTGCTATCGCATCCGACTGAAGTGGCAAATATGATCCTCGAGGCGAGCGGCGAGCAGAAGTAAGGCGGTGCTCGCGTCGCCTCGCATTGGCGCATAGAGCGCGAGCGGTCAAGCGGCTAAAGAACTTGCAGGCGATAGGCAACGGTGAGGCAGGGTTTGGTGAACGGTTGGACAAGAATGTCCTTGACTGACCGCCTACGGTCAAACGGCCGAAGATTGACATCAAATCGATCGGAGGCGATCGCGCATGAATGGCAGCTGCGCCACCTGGAAGTGACGTCCGAGCGTCCGGATTGCCTTGCAGGCGAACGACCGATGCTGGCCGAGGCTGTGTAAAAACGCACTGATCGCCTAGACTGAATCAACCCGTTGTTGCGAGAGGCGAAGATGGGGCGA
>NZ_SELS01000064.1 GCF_004197395.1 Paraburkholderia sp. UYCP14C
GAAAGCGCACCGGCTCAGCAACCGCTTGCCGCTTGATCATGCTCTGCCCCCGCATACACCAGAATTGACATTAACTCATTTGCCTGCCAGCGATGGTGTAGTCGCGATCGGGAGAAATGGTGATCCTGCCGTAGGTGTGGTCGATGCTGAGCATGACGCGGTGGCCAGGCAGGAAGCCGATCCGTTCGAGCATCGTATCGGTGACGAGCATCCACGGAAAGGCGAGACGTCGGGCCTGTTGCTGCGGGCAGGCTGTGGGTGGAGCGTGCTCAAGTGTTGCGCAAACGAGCGTCGGCGGTTTGGTGCGACTTTGTCAGTTGCGCTGAGAGCATTGCGATTGCTGATGATCACGGACGTTTGGTTGCGCGCCTTTTTGCTGCTCAAGTGGGAAGCCCTTTAAGGCCCTACGAAGGGTAGAAATTCGCGTCTGGGCAACAAATTACTCGTACAGAGCGAAGGAAAAACGTCAGGCCGGCATGATCAACCGCGTCCCGCCGCCATGCCTAAACGACGTGGACGACGTCAAACGCAAACGCAAACGCAATTCGAAGGACGCGGGAACCAGCTAATAACCGCAGGAGTAGACGTATCAATTTGCTATTGCGTTTGCGTCTGAAGCTGTATCAAGTTGAGATTGCGTTTGACACCGGTGCGTTCATCAAATGAATAAGACGGGGGCTTCCACGGGAGCTTTCGGTGGGATTATTCTTAATAGCAGTCCTATGTTCAACAAGCGTATTGAGATCTACAATCGGGCCTGCTTGACTTTCACCCGAGGTAAGACTTGATCAAGGCAGCACGCATGGGATGGCACGAAACCATCCGTAAGATGCAACCATTCCACTGGCCAGCCTTTACGGAGGCCCCGGCGCAAGTGCGAAGAGCGTCTTTGGCGCATGCCGAGTTTCCTGCAATTGAAGCAGTCCTGGAGAGTCGCAGAGGTGTATGCAGAGCCCCGCTGGTTGGGGGGCTGCTTGGCGGTGCGCTGACCGGGTGTGGCGGAAGCGGCGATGCGGGGACCAGCGGGGAAGTCAACAAAGAGCCCCCCGCGACGCTGCAGGCCTGGCAACCTACTGGAAGTCTGGTCACGCGTCGCAGTAATCCAACTGCAACGCTGCTCCGAGATGGTGGGGTGCTGGTGACCGGCGGCAATAGTAGCAATGGAAATGGGCCAGTGCCTCAGTCCTCGGCGGAAATGTACGGCCCGGTGCACGGTACCTGGTCGGCAACTGGCAACATGACGGTAGCGCGCGGGCGCCACACCGCGACGCTGCTGTCTGATGGCAAGGTACTCGTGGCGGGCGGCCTCAATGGTAGCAGCGGCTTTTACCAGCGATCATCGGAGCTGTATGACCCGGCGAGCGGTACGTGGTCGGCCTCCGGCAGTTTGAACATGGCACGCAGTAATTATGCTGCGACGCTGTTGTCTGATGGCACTGTCCTGGCGGCTCGCGGTACTGCCTCCGACGGCGCCTATCTCTCCTCGGCGGAGCTCTACGATCCCGCGAAGGGTATCTGGGTAGTCACCGGTGCCCTGAACACCGGGCGCGCCTATACCACCATCACGCCGTTGGGGGGGCGGATACTGGTGGCTGGTGGGTACCGTGGCAACAACTTCTACCTTTCTTCGGCCGAGCTTTATGATCCGCTTACCAGGACGTGGTCAGCAACCGGCAACCTGACGACAGGTCGTGGCTACACGACTGCGACACAACTGACGAATGGCAAGGTGCTGGTCGCAGGTGGATACAACGGCAGCACCGGCCAGCAATTCTCCGCGGAACTGTACGACCCGGCGAGCGGCGCTTGGGCGATCACCGGGAGCCTTGGCCAGGCACGCAGCGATCACACCGCGACTCTACTGGCAAACGGGACCGTTCCCGTGGCCGGCGGCTACGATATTGGTTTCCTGTCTTCGGGGGAACTGTACCGCCCATGACGGGCGGATGATTTTTCGCTGATATCGGGCGGCGAGGGTCGCCGTTTTCCGGTATGGCGCCGGACGGCCGTTGATTCCCGATTAGAACGCGAATGGCTTCATGCTCCCGGTGAATCGCCGTACGGCGTTGCCACCGCATCGTTCGGACCGTAATCTGGACTGGCGACTTCGCAACAGTAGTTTCGGCTTGAACATAACTTCTCCTGTTATACAGATATGATTTGCAAAAATATTCTCCTCGTAGCTTTATTACTTAGTTTGGGACTGACAGGTTGTGCCACGAGCATTCCGCAAAGCAAGGCCTTTGATGAGAGCAGCAGATCCGTGGCACATGGTCGCGATGTGATCGTTTCTGTCCCGCAGTCAGAAGCGAATGTGGATGTGGATAAATCTAATCTAACGGTGATCGCAGGCGGTGGTCTCCTGTTTGCGCTGATTGATGCGGCTGTAGAAAAGAGCAGGGCGAGCGATGCGGAAGACACCGTCAAACCGATTCGTGAAGCTTTGATTGACTATGATTTCGAAAGAAATGCACTCGATGCCGTCAAGCAGGCTACTGCCAAAGTCAATTGGCTGGCGGTGAACGGGACCGTGTTTACAAAAGAAGCGACGAACGATAACTTCGCGAAATTGATGGATGACTCCGCAGCTAGTCAGATCATGTACAACAACTTCGATTATGTTTTCTCTTCGGACTTCAAGACACTCAGGGTTGGCCTCAGGACGACTATTCTGCCAAGAACGTCGCCTTCGACGCCGGATCAAAAAGCAACCGAGCGGCTGGCGGACAAGAATGCGGTGTACTACAACAAATGGGTTTACGCGGTGACTCTCCCCTCTCCGGGTAACGACAAGCGCGCCAACGCCCAGCTCTGGGCTGAGAACCAAGGTGCTTTGGCGCGCGATGCTCTGAATAAGGGAATTGACCGAGTGACGCAAGACTTGATATCCGATTTGGAAAACAGTCCAGATCAGTTGGCGAAGACTCCATCAAAAGAAGAGTTGATGACCGAAAGCGTAGTACGGTAAGGCGGTCCATGAACTGCCAGACTAAACCGTCGCTGCCGCGCCTGCGTCGCTCCGCTGTGTTGGCCGTCGTGACTACGCTCCTTGCGGGGTGTACGACTTCGCCCATTACGTTAAGCGATCAATATAGATCCGCGCGGCAAGGGCTGCCGGAGGAGACAACCAATACAACCAATCCTGGTTCCGCTGATGGTAATTGTGCGCTCATTGGTCAGGTAAAAGACAGCCGACTTGCCCCGTCGACCATGGGACAGGTAGGTCTTCGAACCATCAAATCGCCAATCGACGTGACAGGATGGGTGAGGTCATCTTTCGCGACTTTGAACTGTAGTTCGTCGTCACGGGTGGCAGCTCAACCGGAGACAATGAATGCAGTGACTCTAGAAGTGGACTTGCTCAAGGCATGGATCAATGAAGTAAATTCGTCTGTCGCAACGAGCCTCGTATTCAAGGTTCGCTACTTTCGGTTGAACGTCCTGCTTAAGGAAAAGATCTATCGGGGCGGCGATACGAGTGTTAACTGGGCAAGCGGGCAGGGCGAGATTCAGTCCCACTTTGATGCATCAATGCAGAAAGTACTGCAACAGGTGCATGGGGATCTCAGTCGGCTATGAGCTTTGCACGTGGTCCATTGGTCGTTTTTTCGGGTCAGCGGGAAGGATTGTCGCGTCCTCGCGTTCGCATCGGATTGGACCTGTGTGTCAATGTTAAACCAGCGCAATCAGGCGACAAGCCCTTTGTCGCCTTCACCCGCCACCCCATCAGATCTTCAATCGAGAAACCTTCGTACCAGCAAGCGACACATCCCCCATCAAACCCGCATTAGTCAACACGATGGCCACAACAGGAGCGGTGGCCGTAGTCGTATCGATCTGTCCATTCACGCCGACCTTCAGTAGCGCGACAGAACCTTCTCCACCGACCGACCAGCCTTTAGAATTGCGGAAGCTGTTTAACGCCTCGTGCGTCATAAATAGAAAGATCATGGCCTTCGACTGCGCACCCGCCTGCAAGCCGAATGATCCGGCTATTGTGCTGTAGTAGCCGACTGACTTCCCGTCAACCCGTAACGCTCCTTGGCCGTATTCGCCGCCGGCGATGAAGCCGGCCTTGATCACGGACGGGAACACGAGTACGCCGTTCGCCTTGGAGACGAGTTCTTTCGAACCGCCGACCGTCTCAAACAATCGCGACAAAGTCTCGTTCACCTTGGCATCGATTTCGTGCCGCTTCGATGCGTTCGACTCCGCGGCAACGGCGGCACTCATCGTCGCCGTATATCCGCTGAATGTCAGACCCGTGCCCGCTAGCACTGCGGCACCTGTTCGTAAGAAGTTTCTCCTGTGCATGGTTGCCTCCTTTATGGTGAACGGTCGAACCCGTGATAGTGCATTGGTTGAAAGGCTGTCATTTCGCGATTGGAAAGCGTGTTTCCCGTCATCAATCGTAGAAGATGGCCTCACTATTGTATGTAAGGGCCAGAAGGAGTTTTGGTGTTGATGTGCATCAATTCTTGCGATCATTCCCGTGCTGCCCGTTGATTAGACGGGGCCAGCGCGCATGCGATGAATATGCCAAATGTGAAGTAACCGGCCGCATCCGCTGCGATGAGTGATCAGCGCCGCCCCGCATCGCCTTTCACCCCCACCATCAACGCAACCCCACTAACCAAAAGCAGACCCGCAAGCAGATAAATGGCGAGATCCATAGTCCCCGTCATCGTACGAATCTGACCGATCACCCACGGACTAACGATCCCGCTCGTAATGCCGATACTGCTAATAAACGCAATCCCCGACGCAGCCGCTTTACCAGACAGATAGCCGGTAGGAACCGCCCAAAAAATCGGCAGCGCCGCGAAGATCAGCACAGCGGCCAGAGACAAAATAGCCAGCATCGCGGGAAAGCTGCTCAGATGCAGCGTAAGCGCCGCAAGCGCGAGACCACCACCCACCGTACAGAACGCGAAATGCTTGCGCCGTTCCCCGGTTCGATCCGAGCGGCGCGCAATCAGAATCAGACCGACCGCGCCGATCGCATTCGGCACAACCGTATAAAGACTCACCGCCACGACATCCTGAACGCCGAAATCACGGATCATCAACGGCATCCAGAAGTTGAGCGTCAGCGATGCACAGGTCAGCGAAAAATAAATGAACGCGAACAGATAAACACGCGGATTGAGCAGCGCGGCAGCAAAGCTGCGACTATCATGCCCACTTGCTTTCGCTTGACCTTGCGCGCACAGCGCGACGACCCGGTCCTTTTCCGCTTGCGTGAGCCAGCTTGCATCGTGCGGCTTGTCGACCAGATAGCGCCACGAAAGCAGACCAAGGATCACAGCCGGTGCGCCTTCGATCGCAAACATCCACTGCCATCCGAACAGGCTCAGCACGCCGCTCATGTCGCGCATGATCCAGCCGGAGAACAGTCCGCCGAGCACGCCCGCGACCGCCACGCCGGCGAAAAACACCGAGATCACGGCGGCGCGTCGGCTGGCGGGAAACCAGTACGTCAGATACAGCACGATGCCGGGGAAAAAGCCCGCCTCGAACACGCCCAGCATGAAGCGCAGGATGTAAAAGTGCGCGGGCTTCGACACGAACATCATGCACATCGACGCAATGCCCCACAGCAGCATGATCCGCATGAAGGTTTTGCGCGCGCCGTATTTGGCCAGCAGGATGTTGCTCGGCACTTCGCACAAAACATAACCGACGTAGAACACGGCCGCGCCGAGTCCATACATCGCATCGCTGAAGCCGAGATCGTGCTTCATCTGCAACTGCGCGAAGCCGATGTTGATCCGGTCCAGAAACGACACGACATAACAAAGAAACAGAAACGGCACGATGCGCCAGGCGACCTTTCGGAACATCGAATCGTCGCTTGCGACGGGCGCGGCATGGCCAACGGCGTTGCCATCGAGGGAATGCTGCATGTCTCGCTCCAGGTGCGGAGCGCGCCTGTGCGAAGACGAGCGCGCCCGAGGCGTCTAGCGCGCCTTCATGGTTTGAATGGGGAAAAGGAAAGACCGAACGGTCTTTCCTGGAGTGCGTGGGTCGATCAGATCAGTCTTGCAGTGCGTCCCACATTTCCTTGTCGCGCTGCGCGGTCCAGATACGCGGATGGCTGATACCGCTTGCTTCGTCGTACGCTCGCGACACGTCGAACGGCAGGCAATGCTCATAAATGAAGACCTGGCCGAACTTCGGGTCCATGGATTTGCGCGTGAGCGCCATCGCACCCTTCAGATCGAGCTTGTCCTTGAATGCGTCACGACCCGCCTGCAACAGCGTGGTGACGAAGTCTTTCGTGTAGTCGAGGCCCTTGTTCACTTCCGCGGGCGACAGCAGCGCGGGGCCACGTCCCGGCACCAGCTTCTCCGCGTTCAGCGCGCGCAACGCTTCGAGCGTCGCCGGCCATTGTTCGAGTTGCGCGTCGCCGCAATAGCATGCCGCGTCGTACTCGACCAGGTCGCCGGAGAACAACACCTTCTGCGACGGCAGCCAGACGACCGTGTCGCCCTTCGTGTGGCCGGAGCCGAGATGCGCGATGCGCACTTCGAGCTTGCCGAGAAAGAGCGTCATTTCCTTTTCGAACACCAGCGTCGGCCAGGTCAAACCGGGCACCGTTTCGACGCCTGCAAAAAGGCGCGGGAAGCGTTCGATCTCCGACTTCATATCGGCTTCGCCACGCTCGACGATCATTTCGTAGGTGCCGCGGCTGGCGATCACCTGCTGCGCGCCTTCCTTGAAGTACGCCGACGCGCCCAGCACGCGCACCGCGTGATAGTGCGACAGCACGACGTATTTGATCGGCTTGTCGGTGACGCTGCGGATCTTCGCGATCAGGTCTTGCGCCATGGCCGGCGTGGCGGTGGTGTCGACGATCAAAACGCCGTCGTCGCCGATGATCACGCCCGAGTTAGGGTCGCCCTCGGCCGTGTACGCATACGCGTTTTCCGACAATTGGGTCCACGTGATCTTCTTTTCTTCCAGGTCGGCCTGGGATGCGAAAGCCTTCGCCATGTCTGTCTCCGTCTCACGACTCGTTGGGGGATGACTAATAGTCGTCGCCACACAAATATTTGTCAATGACAAAATTCCTTGTCATTCACTAAGCTAGGGTAAACTCCGTTGGTTGGTCGGCACGGTCCGATCGGATACCATTTAGGCCTTCCACGGGCGACACCGAACGGGGCGGATCTCCGTCGGCTCAAGGTTGCACAACACGATGGCTGATACGACAAGCGAAAAGAAACAGCGGGGCATTCAAAGCGTCGAGGTCGGCGGACGTCTGCTGCAGGCACTGGCGCGACAACGCGAGCCGCTCGGGCTGACCGAACTGGCCGGCGCGGCGCAGTTGTCGTCGGCGCAGGCCCATACCTATCTGGTGAGCCTGACGCGCCTCGGCCTCGTCAAGCGCGACGCGCTAACCGGTAACTACGAGCCGGGGCCGCTGTCGTTGCGGCTTGGCCTGATGCATATCGAACAGCAGCCGGTCTATCGCATCGCGGCGCCCCATGCGGCCGCGCTCGCGGAGCGAATCGGCCTTTGCGTGGCGATCTGCGTGGCCGGCGTGCAGGGACCGACCATCGTGCGATACGAGCGCAGCGGTGCGCCGCTGCATGTGAATCTGCATATCGGCACGGTGATGTCGCTCGAAGCAACCTCGACGGGCCGCGTGTTCTGCGCGTTCTGCGCGCCCCAGCAGGTCGCGGAAATGGCGCGCAGCCAGGCGCAGTCGGCGGACTCGACGCCGCCCCGCGGCCGCGCCGCCAAAGGGCCGGCTAACGCGGAGTGGCGCAAACGCTTCGATGAGATCCGCGCTCGCGGCATCGAGCGCGGAATCGATGTGCCGAGTCCGGGCATCAGCAGTCTGAGCGTGCCGGTGTTCGATGGCGACCAACGAATGCAACTCGCGTTGACGGCGATCGGCTCGTCGGGCTCGATCGACGTCGCGTGGGATGGCGCGGTTGCACGTCAGTTGCTCGAAACGTCCCGACGTATCACCGAAACGCTGGTCACCCCCACCTGAGAATCATGCAGATCGAAACCCCGGACGCGCCCGACGCGAACCCGCCCCAACTCAACGACACGAAAGCCCAGCGCGGGATCAGCGCGCTCGACAACACCGGCGAACTCCTGCTGGCACTCGTTGCCGCCGGCCGTCCGCTGTCGCTGCGCGATCTGGCCGCCGCCGCCGATATGCCCGCCGCCAAGGCGTTTCCGCATCTGGTGAGTCTGCTCAAGGTGGGCTTGCTGAGCCGCGACGACGCCGGTCTTTTCAGCGCGGGACCGCTCGGCATGGAACTCGGCCTGATCGCGTTGCAGCGCATGTCGCCGATTCGCGATGCCGAACCGGAGATCGTCACGCTCGCCGCGGAGTCCGGCATGAGCGTCGCGGTGGCGATTCTTGGACCTTTGGGTCCTACCGTGATCCGCTTCGAAGAATCGGCGCGACCGCAGCACGTGAGCCTGCGCGTGGGCACCGTGATGTCGCTGGTCAACACGGCGATAGGGCGCGTGTTCGCCGCGCATCTCGCGGACGACGTATTGGTCGGACTGTTGTCGCAGGAATCGATCCGGCTCGCGGGCGCGTCGACTGCGGACGTGCTCGTGGCGCCGAAAAAAGGCGCGCCGTCGTTGGCGTCGGCCTATCAGGCACGCCTCGCGAAGGTCGTGAGCGACGGCATCGATGACGCACTCGATGCGCCGGTGCCGGGCATCGGCGCATTGGCCGCACCCGTGTTCGATCACACGGGCAGCGTCAGTCTGGTGGTGGCGGTGATCGGTCCGTCGGGCGGTTTTGATTTCAGCACGCACGGCACGACCGCGCAGAGGCTGCTCGCCACGACACGACGGCTGTCGTGGCGGTTCGGCTGGATCGGGCGCTGAAACTTTCGCTGGGCTCGGGTCACGCGGCGCGCGGTGACTCGGTCACGCAGGCTCCGGAGCGACACCCGCACGCGCCAGCGCGAGCGCTTCGAGCAGCACGTCGGCATCGCCGATGTGGTTCGCGAGCAGGAGCACGAGCTTCGCGTTCATGAAATGGCTTTGCTCGTCGGTCAGTCCGTTGTGCGCGTCGATGAGCTTTTCATAGAACGCGTCGGGATCGGCCATGTTCGTTTCGATGTTCAGCTTGGTCATGATGGTTATCCGTTGCAGGTTGCACGATCCACGGCCTTGGCGACCGCTGCGGTGTCGAGGACGCGCCAGCGCGCGCAGACATGCTGGTCCGGACGCAGCAGATAAAACGTGCCGGGCCGCGCGTCGAAGCGATGCGCGACGATGCCTTCGACGTCCTCGATCACCGTCACATGACGCATATCGGGCAGGGTGGTCACGGCCGCGCCACGCGGCACGACGATCAACGAGTGAACCGGAACCGCGAGGCCTGCGAGCGCGCGGAGCTCATCGGCGCATTTCGCCAGGTCGTCTCCCTGGCCGCAGAAGTGCACACCCGTGAAGCCGCCATGTGCGATCTGATTCAGGAGCCAGGCGTCTGCGCCATCGAGCTTGACCGGCGCGTCGGTGCTTGCCGCGCCGGGCACCATCGCGCCGCAGAACGCGTCGGCGTCGGACGTGTTGAGCGGCGAGTCGCGCAGAACCGCCGGCACCGATAGCCGGCCGCTGTTGACGAGGCGCCGCGCGAACGAACATTCCTTCGCGAGCTTCAGCGTGGCATCGCGGAACATCCGCGACACCGCGCTTTTCGGCGTGATGAAGTCGGTGGCGCGCGATGAGTTCAGGATGTTTTCGTCCGCCGCATATTCGCGCTCGGAGGCATAGGTATCGAGCAGCGCCGGCGGCGCATCGCCGTTGACGACGAGGCGCAGCTTCCAGGCGAGATTGTCGGCGTCCTGCACGCCGCTATTCGCGCCGCGCGCGCCGAACGGCGATACGCCATGCGCCGAATCGCCCGCGAACAGCACGCGGCCATGCCGGAAACTGTCCATCCGCAAACACGAAAACGTGTAGACGCTGACCCATTCGAGCTCGAATTCGGCATCGTCGCCGAGCAGCGCTTTCACGCGCGGAATCACTTTTTCGGGCTGTTTTTCCGCGACCGGATCGGCGTCCCAGCCGAGCTGGAAATCGATGCGCCAGACGTTGTCGGGCTGCCTGTGCAGCAGTACCGATTGATTGCGATGGAAGGGCGGATCGAACCAGAACCAGCGTTCGGTCGGAAACGGCGCCTTCATTTTCACATCCGCGATCAGGAAGCGGTCCTTGAAGGTGCGACCATGGCTGTCGAGACCGAGTGCCTTGCGCACCGCGCTGCGCGCGCCGTCGGCGGCGACCACGTATTGCGCGCGCAGCGAATAAATGCCGTCGGGCGTTTCGACCTGCAACTCGACATGGTCGTCTTGCTGGGTCACACCGATCACGTTGCTTTTCCAGCGCATCTGCAGATTCGCGGTTCGCTGCGCCTCTTCAGCCAGATAGCCTTCGACGTAGTACTGCTGCAGGTTGATGAACGCAGGCCGCGCGTGGCCCGTTTCGGGCAGCAGGTTGAAGGTATAGATCAGTTCATCTTGCAGGAACACCTTGCCGACGTTCCAGCTCACGCCTTTGTCGACCATCGGCTTGCCGCAGCCGAGCCGGTCGAAAATCTCCAGCGTCCGCTTCGCGAAACAGATCGCGCGCGAACCGCTCGACAGCGTGTCGTCGTTGTCGAGCAGCACGGTGCGAACGCCCTGCTGGGCCAGATCGATGGCCGCGGACAACCCGACCGGGCCGGCGCCGATCACGACCACCGGGTAGGTGACCGGTGCAACGGCATCGTGGTCGGCGGCTCGCTCGTAGTCGAACCGCATCGTTTGGTAGTCGATCTGCATGGCATCTCCGGGTTCTGCGGGGGTGTGCTTGATTAATCTATAGCAAGCATTGTTGCTCCTTGCTAATGTTTGTCATTTTATAAAGGTTTTTGGGCGATCGAATCTGTGTTTACCCTAGTGCTGAGGCGTACCTGCACCTAAAGAGCGGGCTTGGGCGTTTCGCGACCCGAGATCCGGTCGTCCTGCGCTACGGGCAAATACGCGGAAGCAATGTGATCGAGATCGCCTGAAGGCAGACACTGACGCGCAGGGCGCTGCTGACCATCGAAACGGCGGGTAGAACTCGCGGGTTGCAATCGTGATACGTTAGTTGCCACAAACAGCGATGGAGACCATCCATGCTGATTCCTCTGCTATTACTCGCGAGGCTTCTTTGGTGGATGTTCGCGAGCCATCCCGCCCGTTTTGCGATTGCCTCGGCCCTATACGTCATCGCATGCGCGGCGGGCGCAGGCAACCTCGGCATCGCTCAGGCGCAAACACGGCCGCCGTCGTTCGAGAGCTTCGCCGTCGCGGACGGCAGCGCACCGCATGATGTCGCACCGGCGCAAGACGGCACGGTCTGGTACACCGCGCAAGCGCGGGGAGCCGTCGGGCGGCTCGACCCGCGCAGCGGCAAAATCGACACGATCGCGCTCGGCGCCGGATCGGCGCCACATGGCGTGATCGTCGGTCCCGATCGTGCGGCGTGGGTCACTGACGGCGGCCAGAACGCAATTGTCCGCATCGATCCGAAGACGCTCGCCGTCACGCGTTTTCCGCTGCCGAAGGACCGACCAGACGCCAATCTGAACACCGCGGTGTTCGACAAACAGGGACATCTGTGGTTTACCGGGCAAAGTGGTATCTACGGTGAACTCGATCCGCAGCGAGCGCGCATGCGCGTCTTCGATGCACCACGCGGCGCCGGGCCCTACGGTATCTGCGTGACGCGCTCCGGGGATCTGTATTTCGCGTCGCTGGCGGGGAATTACCTCGGTCGCATCGACCCGGCGACGGGCGCGGCGCAGGTCATCGAGCCACCAACGCAGCATCAGGGCGTGCGCCGCGTGTGGGCCGATTCCAGCGGGCGCGTCTGGGTCAGCGAGTGGAACGCCGGAAAAGTCGGCGTATTCGATCCCGCCACGCATCAATGGCGCGAATGGCGACTGCCCGGCAGCGATCCGCACGCGTACGCAATATTCGTCGACGATCGGGACATCGTCTGGCTCAGTGAATGGAGCGCTAACGCGCTAGTGCGCTTCGATCCGCGTGCCGAGCGCTTCGACGTGTTGCCGCTGCAGCGCGACCACGCCAACGTGCGTCAGATGATGGGCCGTCCGGGCGAAGTCTGGCTATCCGAATCCGCCACTGATCATCTGCTGCTCTACCGCTCGCGTGCAGCCGATGCGAGCGGGCAGTGACGACACACCGCACCAGGATCGGAATCGTGCGGTTCGCCGCGCCCGAGCGTGCAGTCTCGCTGCAAAGATGGCTTAAAGCAGCTGCAGGGTTCGCGGATCGGCTTCTCCGCCGAAATACTTGCGCAAAGCTTCGACGAACACGTCGTTGTCGTTCGTGGCGCGCGCGAACAGGGTGACCGACGAGCGAAACTTGAGGTCATCCGGATACCCGAAAATATCCTCGATGGAGCGATCGCTGACGAGGTTGACCAGTTGCGTCGTTTCACGCAGCCGTGGGCCGAGAATCGGGTGGCGCAGATAGGCTTGGGCTTCGGCCAGTGACGCAAGCGCGAAGCGCTGAGCCATTGCGCTGGCGCCCAGCCCCTGGATTTGGGGAAACACGAACCACATCCAGTGGCTTCGCTTGCGTCCATGCGTCAGTTCATCGCATACCTGGGCGTAGACCGGATCCTGTGCATCGACGAAGCGCTGAAGGTCATAGGGATCGTCCATTTCATACTCCGCAGCAGACGTGAAAACCTGTCGTTGAACCGCGATTTTCGCACCAGTTTCGCGGCGCGAGTGCGCGCCGCACGAAAGTCGCGCTCACGACGCCGATGCGTCCGAGATGAACTGACCCAACCGTTTCCACATTTCGACGGGGTTCGAGTACATCGGAAAGTGTCCACAGTGCGGGATCTCCGCCAACTGCACTCCGTTTTCCTTCAGGCGTGGCAGATACGACAGCGAAGCGTTCTGCTCCCCGTACATGAACATCCGGGGAAACGGAAGCGACAGGAACTTCGTCATCAGATCCCCATGGTCGGACAGCTGAACCATGGACGTGAAGATGCCCCGTACCGCCTCCGCGCGCACCTTGTGTCCGAGGCTCGCCGCATACAGCGGACACGACTGGAACGGCGAGTGCCACGTTCGCTCGATGAAGTCCTCGAAGAAGGCTTCCGCCGTGTCGGCGGCATAGTCGACGACCTGGCGGCTCAGGAAGCAGTCTTCCGGAGCCACGTTGCCTTCGATGTCGGCGAAGCTGAGCACGCCCGCCGGCTCCTCGTGGGCCAGCATGAGCGCCGTGAGACCTCCCATCGAATGGCCGACCAGATGGAATCGGCGGATGTCGAAGTGTTCGAGAACGGCCTTCGCCGTCGCCACGAGAAATGGAATCGATAGCTTCGACAGATCCCCGCATCGCGTCGCTCCGCAACCCGGCGCGTCGAAGGCGAGCACGGGACGCCCGGCGAACGCGGCATAGCGAACGATATCCGCATAGTCCTCCTTGGTCGAACCGAAGCCGTGCAGGAAGACGATCGGTGCGAGCTCGCCCGCGCAATGCATCGCGGCGATGTCGAGTTCGACACCCTGTACGCACAAGGCCACCGTTTCCTTCATCATTTCACGCCGCATCGACATGGCACTCCCCGGTGAGCGATCGACAGAAGCGCCGAATCGCGTGGCATGCGTTGATCAACGCCTCATCGTCCAGCGGTCCGCGAAAATCCATTGATCGAAGCCGTTGTCGCGATAGTCGGCAGCACGGGACTCAAGCAGAAAATGCGCAAGTAGTTGCGGCGGCAGTGTCGATTCCGAATGCGACGATCCTGCAGATGAAGGCAAGGTCTACGATGGATCTTTGCCCCGAGCCGGGGACGGAAGAGACTTAAGTAGTCTCACGAGCCGAGCCCGCTGCAGCGGAGTCAACCCTCGTGTAGCGCTCAGCTGCTGAACCCGTGCGCGCCAGTAGACGCCGCTGAACAAAGATTGCGCGGCACCGGCCGACAGGACTCGTTCGAGGTGGGAAATTGCATCCTCGGCAGTCAGTGGCGTATAAGGGCTCTCTCCGTCTCCAGACCGTTTCCTGCCTGTAGTTTTCATCCACTTCTCTCAATGTGGTGACCGACTTTATCCGGTCCGTGCGTCAGGCGTCAGTTGAGCCTGCTTCGTGGCTATGTGGTTATGTGTGCGCCGCGCTGCAATCACTTTCGCGAGTCCGTTCGATGCCACGACTGATGACGATCCAGATTTCGCAGCGTTCGTGCCCGCATTCGTTCCCGGCGATAGTGGCCAACGACCATCAACATTGCGATACCAAGAGCCGCGCCTCCGATAATCAAACCTATCCAGGTTTCACTCATGACACGTTTCTCTCATCGAAGCGTAGGGATGTTGCGTGAGCGTTTCAGGTCGGTTTGTGAGGTGTCCCTGCACGAACCGGCTGGCGTGGGCGTCGCGCTACTGTTACTGCATGTGCTGGCCGCCGTTGATTGCAACATTGGCGCCGGTCACGAAGCCGGCATCGTCCGAGCAGAGGTAAAGCACGAGCGCCGCCACTTCCTCGGGCTTGCCCAGACGCCCAACAGGGACATGCGGCAGGATCTTCGTATCGAGGATCTCCTGGGGAATCGCGGTGACCATCTTCGTCGCGAGGTAGCCCGGCGAAATCGTGTTGACGGTCACCCCTTTACGCGCCACTTCGAGCGCCAGCGATTTCGTGAAGCCGTGCATGCCGGCCTTGGCGGCGGCGTAGTTGGTTTGGCCGATCGAGCCTTTCGAGCCGTTGACCGACGAAATGTTGACGATGCGTCCCCAACCCTGTGCGACCATCTCTTCGCACAGCGGCTTCGTCATGTTGAAAACCGAATCCAGATTGGTGCGGATGACCGCGTCCCAGTTGACCTTGTTCATCTTCCGGAGCGTCATGTCCTCGGTGATTCCGGCGTTATTCACCAGAATGTCGACCGGGCCGACGTCGAACTGAATTCTGGCCGCACAGTGTTGGCATGAATCGTAGTCGGCCACATCGACCGGATACGCGAGAAATTTCCTGCCCTGTGTTTCCATGTTCGCGAGCCATTCAGCTGCGCCGGTGTTGTTCGGCGAGTACGTGACTACCACCGCGTAACCTGCATCGTGCAGCTTTGTACTGATCGCTTCTCCCAGGCCGCCCATACCGCCAGTCACTACAGCAATTCGTTTCGTCATTCTTTCCATCCGTGATCGTCATGTCTGCGAGGAACGTGAATAACCCAATGGCCGTCTCGCACAACGCACCATTGATTTGGCACAACGTATTGCCGCGACCTGAATTGCATCAGGTCGTCCGACGAAAATGGTTCGGTTCGTAGTCTCTGCCGCAGCGAAATCGCATACGTCGCCCCGCGGGTTGCGCACACGCTTGTCTGCTGACTATGTGGGACAGAAACTTCGCTGCTGATGATGTCATTGGTACGACTAATTAATCAGATGGCACTGCGATCAGGATCAACACCTCGCGCAAATACATTGTGCGATTTTGACGACTGCGGCGGAGCCGCCTGATCGAGCGACCAGGCCATAACTCGGATTTCCGCACGACAGTGCGCTTACCCTATATGTGAGAAATTCGGACCAGACGCCCTTCGCGAACGGCTCGATCCATTCGATGCGATTACGTTACCGGTAACAATCAAGAATGCGGATAGATCGTCTGCACTCGTTCTCTTGCGGTATGCGCACTGCGCCGAGGAGGTACCGTGAAGGTCGTAAATTCGACCGACGAGGCGATAGTAGTAGAAAAACTACATGTTTGCAACGACTTAAATGTAGTTTTTGTACATTGGTTGGGGAGTTAACTATTGCCGACGCATTCTTCAGGCTGGTGGGCGTTGTCCCGCGCGAGCATGGCGTTGATTGAAGGCTTGCGCGTCAGCGTCACGGCGCGTACCACGACCGTTGAGCGAGATACGAAAACGGCAGCGCATGAAATCCCTGGCGTTCGCCCACAAAAGCGAATGGGTCATATCGTTCCGTTTGAATCGTTTGGAAGCTGGTGTCTTATCGCCCGCTCGTGCGTGAACATGACACGTCCGCCGACGACGGGTGGTCCCGCACTCCGTCACCGGAACATCGTCGCCGATCCCTGCCGCCTGGGAAAGAGAGTCTGTTTCGACAGGTTCGATGGCAACGGCTAGACCGGTCCCAGTCCGGCATGGCGTTCGAGCAAGGCTTTGAGTTCAGGACGCAGTCCGTCGCCACGTTGGGCGGCGAGCGCGTGAAGCGAGAGAAGCGGCAACATGGTTGAACTCCAGTCAATAACGCTGAGCAAGCCCTCTACTGTGCGATCGCATGGAAAAGATAGGCCAGCGGGCCGGCGCGAACACTCTGATTCTTGCTGTGTTATCGCTGCGAATCCGCCGTAACGGCTGACGCAGATGGCGATGCCGGATGCATCGCAGCCTGCTTTATAGACAAGGCGCTTATCGTGAACGTGAAGGTCAGCCGAGGGGGGAAGCGGGGCGTTCGAAGCAACCAGGACCGACGCCGCTTGCTGGCCGCTTCAAGGAAGATGCGGACTTCAACCCGGTTTGCCATCGGCTCGGGCGAGGACGAGCCACGCGGCGTACCGAACGCAATAGAGAACCAGCGCGACCGCCCAGCATAGGCCAGACGCGTATATCCAGGCCATCGTGAGCTGCGGCGCGAGCCACGGGCCGAGTACCCGGATCAACGTCGCCAGAATGACGAGACCGTAGCAGACGATCTCGACCCGCCCGGCCACGAGTTCGCGTCCGGTATGTCCGCGCGCGGTGCGCGTAATCATCGCGATGATCGCGCAGCCGATGACACCGACCGTGAACGTATGAATCGCGACCGAATGCGGGGCAACGCCGAGCGCGACGAGTGCCAGCATCACGAAGCCCGCCGGAATCCCCGCATAGGCGATATGCAGGATCAGGAGGATGGGGCGATAGCCGACGCGCCACGAACGCCATCCGCTGAGCCGGAGTCCATGAACGACCGCCGCTGCGGCGGACGCGGCGACGATCGCCGCCCACGGCGCACCAAGCGCGTCCAGCAGAAACGCGAGCAGCGTCGCCGGAATGACGGTCGCTTCGACGAATCGCCAGCGTCTCGCGCTAAAACCCGGAACCGCATTGGCGCTAAACGACGGAATGATGCGTCCGCCGATGATCGTGACGAACAGAACGAGCATCCCGACCGCGAGCCATGCACTGCGCAGCGCCCAGTCGCCTTGACCGTGCATTGCCCACACATGGAAGAGGGCATTGAGAAGCGCGAGCATTCCGACCGCGACCGGCAGAAAGACGTTGTGGCGATTCTTCGCCCTCAGGAGCACGCGCAACAGAACAAGCGCAACCACGGCAGAAACGCCACGTCCACGACGACGCCGAGCGGGCCCGCTCCGAGCCACATCAGAATCCGGCCCGCCAGCCAAAGAAGCAACAGTGCCGCGAGACCGGCGCCCTGCGCGGGATTCGTGCTGGTCCACGCGCGCACCGCCGTCAGCAGAAATCCCGTGACGATTGCGGCGCCAAATCCAAAGATCATTTCGTGGACGTGCCACAGCGTTCCCGACATGTAGGACGCGGAGTCCAAGAGCGGCCAACCAGCCAGCGCGCCGAGCCAGAGCAGCATGGCAATACTGCCGAACAGAGCGCCGGCCAGATAGAACGGCCTGAATCCGAGCGCCCACAGAGCGATGCGAGGTGATGTGTCGACTTGATCTGATTCGATCCTGATGGTGCGCTTCATGACTGCTCCGACCGGCAACCAAGTGTTGATTCATCTTATACGCAGGACCTTTTCGCCGCATGCGACGAATGTTCGCGATAGGGGAACCGGCTGGATGCCCGATGGCGCCCAGAAGAAGCCGCATCGACGCACCGTCAGGCACGGCTAAACACGCGACGTATGTCCCGACGTCGAAAATGCCTATTTCCGATCGAACGTTGATTCGCTCCGTCATTAGCGATACCTTTACATCTATGCTGGTCGTCGGGTCCTGGTCAACGAAGGGAGAACCGTTTCGTGAAGAGAACGTGGGCTTTCTTTTGCATCGTCGCATTGAGCGCGATCCTCGGCGGGTGCGGCAAGCAGGGATCGCAGAACGCCACTGAGGCGTCGGGCGCATCCGCGAGCTCGGCGCCGGTTCAGCCAGCACAAAGTGCGAGCGAGGCAACCGCCGCATCAGGCGCGCAGGGACCCGGCACGGTTGGCACGATCACCAAAGCGCAATTGTCGGCGGAGGCAACCGAAACACTCCGATTGATCAAAGCGGGCGGCCCTTTCCCGTTTAGCGATGACGGCGTCCTGTTTCGTAACAGTGCGGGTTTGCTGCCGAAGCATCCGCGCGGCTACTACCACACCTACACGGTTCGCACACCAGGCGCAACGGATCGCGGGCAGCGTCGGGTCGTATGTGGGGGAGCGCGCAAGCAGACCGGCGAGTGCTATTACACCGACGATTACTACGCCAGCTTCAAGCGCATTGCAGAATAAAGCAGGGATCGCAGAGTCGACGGCAACCGTCAACGATCTCTTCTTCCATCGATCAATCAAGCGATGCGATTTCAGAGGGGAGTAAACCCCACCTTCAAACGCATCAGTCCGTCGACCAAAACTCCGAACGTTGATCACTTCATCCTGACCATCACGAAGTCAGTGGGAGATCTATCAATCAGAAAAACTGAAGACAACCATCAGAACTATGAGATTTTCCCGCCGTCTGGCTTCTGCGATAGTTGTTCTCAACCGTTGTGTTGAGTTTCCGTACCGCGCGTCGTCGACCAGGGAGAATCTGCATGCATCGTTTTGTGATCGTGGGAGGAGGGGCGGGGGGAATCGAACTCGCAACGAGGCTGGGCGATCGTTATGGCGGCCGACGAAGAAGCGGGGCGCAACGTGCGTCCATTACGTTGATCGACCGCAACCCGACGCATATCTGGAAGCCCCTGCTGCACGAGGTCGCAGCGGGAAGTCTGGATCCATTCGCACAGGAACTGGCGTATGCCGCGCAAGCCCAGTGGCACGGCTTCCAGTTCATTCAGGGCGAACTCGTCGGACTGGATCGCGACTCGCGGCACGTGCTGCTGTCGCCATTGCTCGATGACGACGGAACCGAACTGGTACCTCCGCGCCGGATCGGGTACGACTCGTTGATTCTCGCCATCGGTAGTACAACGCATTACTTCGGCGTGCCAGGCGCTGCGGAAAACTCGCTGTCGCTCGACAACGTCGCTCAAGCGGAACGCTTCAGAAAACGCCTGATTGCGGCTTGCATTCGCGCCGAACAACAGCGAGACGCCGGTGAACAGAACGCTGATGGCGTGCCCGCCGATCACACGCCTCGCGTCCAGGTCGCGATCGTGGGTGGGGGCGCTACTGGCGTGGAGTTGTCCGCCGAATTGCGCAATACGGCGAAGGTACTTTCATCATACGGCTTGCATCGACTCGACCCCACACACGACGTCGGGATAGTGCTCATTGAAGCAGGGCCGCGGATTCTGCCGGCATTGAAAGAGCGCGTGTCCACCGCAGCAGCCGGATTGCTGGGCAAACTCAACGTCAACTTGATGCTCAACGAGCGGGTCGCGGAAGTCACGCCCGGACTGATCCGCACGAAAAACGGCAAGACGGTGCGTGCGGATCTCACTGTGTGGGCCGCGGGCATCAAGGCACCTGCGGTGCTGTCAACGCTCGATGGGCTGACAGTCAATCATCTGGGACAACTCAGTGTGCGTCGCACGCTGCAAACGGATCTCGACGACCATATCTTCGCGTTCGGCGATTGCGCGGCCTGCCCATGGCTGGGTTACGAGCGCAATGTTCCGCCGCGCGCTCAGGCGGCCCATCAGCAGGCATCCTTTTTGGTCAAGGCACTGGCGCGACGCATCGAGGGGCAAAAGCTTCCGGAGTTTACCTATCGCGATCTCGGCTCGCTCGTGTCGCTCGGGCACGCCGACGCGGTGGGCAGCCTGATGGGAGGTCTTATCGGCGGCAGCATGCTGGTGGACGGACTGCTCGCTCGCTTCATGTACCTGTCGCTGTATCGGATGCATGTTGCCGCGCTGCATGGCTATGCACGCATGATCGTCAATACGCTCGCGCATCGGCTTCGTCGAAGCACGGCGCCGCACGTCAAGCTGCACTGAGCAACAGTTCGTTGTAAATGGCCGGAAGTGTCCGGCCGCGACAAGTAAATCAACCGGTTATAAGCACCAGGAAGAGGGAGAAGACACCATGAAGAATTTCAATCTATCGCCTGTCAGTATCGACTCGAGCATTGGCGACAAGCATGCTCGAAACGACAAGGAGGGCGCTGAAAATCGATCTCGATCGTTGTATCGATCGTTTCTTGCATCGACGGCATCGACGATTGCCTCGAATGTGCCGGAGAGACCGGACGTGTCGTCTGCCGCTGTACTTGGCTACAACTGACAAGCGTTAGCATTGCAGCCATTCGACATTGGCCGAACGGCTGCACTATACTGGGCTTTATGGATACGAAACCGACCTCGCTGAAACTGCAACGTTGGTGGCACGCCTGAATCCGGCGGCCCGTTTCCCCACGCATATCGCAAACGTGATGCCGCCAGTCCTGGCGGCATTTCTGTTTCTGCGCGCTGACGACTGGTGCCATCGAAAATCTGAGGCTCCAGTCCATGACGAACGCAAACCGTCCCACCATCCTGACCGGCGACCGAACGACCGGCCCGCTTCATCTCGGCCACTATATCGGTTCCCTTCGCGCGCGAGTCCAGCTTCAGCATGAAGCTCGGCAGTTCCTCCTTCTCGCGGACACACAGGCGTTGACCGACAACGTCGGCCGGCATCGGAAAGTAACCGGGAATGTGATTGAAGTAGCGCTCGACTACCTGGCCGTTGGTATCGACCCGGCGAAATCGACCATCCTCATACAGTCGCAGGTGCCGGAATTGGCGGAGCTGTCGCAGTACCTGCTCAATCTCGTGACGCTCGCGCGTCTCGAGCGCAACCCCACGATCAAGGAGGAAATTCGCCTGCGGGGGTTCGAGCGCGACATCCCAGCCGGCTTCCTGACGTACCCGGTCAGTCAGGCCGCTGATATCACCGCGTTCAAGGCGACGCATGTGCCGGTGGGCGATGACCAGCTACCGATGATCGAGCAGACCAACGAATTGGTGCGCCGCTTCAACAACACCGTCGACCGATCCGTACTGATCGAATGCGAGGCTGTGCTGTCGCAGGTCACTCGATTGCCCGGCATCGACGGCAAAGCCAAGATGAGCAAATCCCTCGGGAATGCCATCACTTTGGGCGCCACTGAGGACGAAATTTCGAAGGCGGTCAACAACATGTATACCGACCCGAACCACTTGCGAGTCAGCGACCCGGGTCAGGTAGAGGGTAACGTCGTATTTGCGTTCCTCGATGCGTTCGAGCCGGACGTACAGAAGGTGGACGAGCTCAAAGCGCATTACCGCCGCGGGGGACTGGGCGATAGCGTGGTCAAGCGGGTGCTGAACGAGCAACTCCAGGCGCTTATCGACCCGATTCGCACGCGCCGTCGCGAACTGGAGCAAGACCGGGGCGAGGTACTCGCGATCCTGCGTCGCGGTACGATGCGCGCGCGGGAGGTGGCCGGAGAAACGCTGTCCGAGGTCAAAAGCGCGCTGGGCTTGACCTACTTCCAGACCTGAGCGGTGCAGAACAGATGGAGAAGCTACGTTGCCATCATTCGATCACCCAGATCGGACTCGGCTCCATCGAACCACCCGGAGCCGGTTCAATCCGATGTTCCGCATTGTCTGCTTAGCCATTCGCAAAGGCTACGCAACTCCGGCTGCTCCGCGCGTGCCTTGAGCACGCAGCACGCGAACGATGCTCCGCAGGCAACGAACCCAAAGGGCGCCAGCAAGCGCTGACTCTCGATCTCTCTCGCCACCAGTATGGATGGCGCGACAGCGATACCGAGCCCGGCCGCGGCAGCTTCCAGCATCAGTGGCAGGTGATCGAACTGGCGCCCTTTGGCAAATCCCGGATCGTCCAGCCCCTGCAATTCCCCCCAGCTCGGCCATGCCTGTGGATGGGATTTCGTGTGCAGCAGCGGAAGGCCGGCCACATCAAGCGGCCGCCGCAGGCCTGCGGCGAGAGACGGTATGCACACCGGGCCGACCCGATCCTCGAACAGCACGGTGGCGGCGATCGTGCGCGGCCAATCGCGCCCACTGACGATCAGCGCATCGACACGCTGTTTCTCGAGCGCATCGAGTTCGCCGCAGGTATGCAGGTGCAAGCGGATTTCCGGATGAGTCGCCTCGAAGTTTGCCAGCCGAGGGATCTGCCAGTTGGCCAGAAAGCCCTTCCACTGGCTGACGCGCGGCGAGGGCATTCTGCCGGCGCTGGAGAGTGCGCATGCGCTGGCTTTCGCCCGCCGGCTGGTTCCGACCATGACGCCGGAACAGATCGTCGTCGTCGGTCTCAGTGGCCGTGGCGACAAGGATCTGGCCACTGTCCTCCACCATCAGGGAGAAACCGTATGAGCCGACTCGACGACACCTTGGCTCGCCTGCGCGAACAAGGCCGCAGCGGATTGGTCTGCTACTTCACCGCCGGCGACCCGGATTTTTCCACCAGCCTGGCCTTGCTCCGCAGCCTCGGCGCAGCGGGTGCCGACATCATCGAGCTCGGTATGCCGTTCAGCGATCCGGTGGCCGACGGCCCGAGCATCCAGGCCGCACACTTGCGCGCCCGTGCCGGAGGCCAGACCGTCGCGCGTACGCTGGAACTCGTCACGGCCCTGCGTGAAACCGATGTTTCTACACCCGTGGTTCTGATGGGCTACCTCAACCCGGTGATGCAGCACGGGGTGGAGCGCTTTGTCTGACGCCGTACGCGTCGGAGCTGATGCGCTGCTGCTGGTCGACCTGCCGGTGGAGCACGCTGCACCGTACCGGGAATCCGCACGTGCCGCAGGCCTCCACCTCATCGCCATGACCGCCTCGACCAGCGACGATGCGCGCCTTGCCGAGGTGCTGTGCGAAGCGAGCGGATTCGTCTATCACACGGCTCTCACCGGCACCACGGGAGCCATGCGTTGCGTTCCCGCCGAGGTCAGCAAGGCCATCACGCGCGTGCGTCGCCACACGACACTGCCAGTCGCGGCCGGTTTTGGCATCCGGGACACGGCTCAAGCGCAGGCACTCGCAGGTACTGCCGATTTGATCGTCGTTGGTTCGCAACTCATCGAACTGCTCGCGTCAAAAGGAGTGGAGGAGGTCAGGCAGGCCGTACGCCGCTATGCAGAATGTCTCGCAAATGGATCCGGTAGCGGCGCTTAGATGCGGTTAAGTCGAAACCTTGCCCGGTGTCGGCGGGGTGATTCAGCGCGACCGGGCGCGACCGTCGACCCCGATGCTTTCGGTGCCGACGGCGAACATCACCCCCATTACGCTGCCAGCGCGTCGCCGCGATAAAACGGATAGTCGGTATAGCCGATTTCCGTGCCACCGAAGAACGTCGGGCGATCGTACGCATTGAGCGGCAAACCCTTGAGCAAACGTTCGGGCAGATCCGGATTGGCGATGAAGTCGCGGCCGAACGCAACGAGATCCGCATCGCCGGCTTGCAGGATGGCTTCGGCCGTGTCGCGCTTGAACCCGCCCGCGGCGATGATCACGCCGTGATAGTGCTGGCGAATCAGCTGCGCGGCGACGGGGTTCGGGTCTTTCGAATCGTCGTCGACGTTGCCGAGCACACGCGGTTCGATCAGATGCAGATACGCGAGATTCATCGCATCGAGTTTCTCGGCGACGAACGTGAAAAGGCCTTGCGGGTCGCTATCCGACATGTCGCCCCAACTGCCGCTCGGGCCGAGCCGTACGGCAACACGGTCGCTGCCCCACACCGAGATCACGGCCTCGGTCACTTCGATCAGGAAACGCGCGCGATTTTCGAACGAGCCGCCGTAGATGTCCGAGCGCTTGTTGCTGCCGTCTTGCAGGAACTGATCGAACAGATAGCCGTTGGCCGCGTGCAGTTCGACGCCGTCGAAGCCGGCCGCTTTGCCGCGCAGCGCGGCGCGGCGAAAGCTTTCGACGAGACCGGCGATTTCCGGCAGGGTCAGCGCGCGGCTCGGAGTGTTGGGGATCCAGCCTGCTTCCGAATAGGCCACGCCGCCGTGCGGTACGGCGGAAGGGGCGACCGGCTGCGCACCATCGGGCTGCAACTGACTGTGCGACTGGCGTCCCGCGTGATACAGCTGAAGGAAGATGCGGCCGCCTTTGGCATGCACGGCATCGGTCACCTGCTTCCAGCCTTCGATCTGGGTGTCGTCGTAGAGCCCCGGCGCGCCGAGGTAGCCGTTGCCGTTGGGTGTCGCGATCGTGGCCTCGCTGATCAGCAAACCGCCTTTCGAGGTGCGCTGCGCGTAGTACTCGGCCATCAGCGGGCCGGGTCGCGCGCCTTCCTCGGCGCGCATGCGCGTGAGCGGCGCCAGCACGACGCGATGCGAAAATTCGAAGGGACCGACCTGGATGGGTGAATGAAGTTTGGACATGATTCTCTCCGGTTCAAGTGGCTGTCGATGGCGATCGACTGCGATGTCAAGACTTGAGGAGAGTCTAGGAATCGATCCAAAGAAGAAAAATGGGCCAAGGTTCCGAATATATCGGACAGAAATGTCCTAAATTGAAAGTGTCGCGTCGACATCGTGCTTGCACCGCGGTTCCGGCGAGCCTGCCCACCAACCGTGCGGAGCAATGCTGATGGATAGCTTTGGCGGTATTTCTCTGTTCGTGCAGGTCGCCGATACACGCAGCTTCACCGAGACGGGACGCCAACTCGGTCTGTCGTCGTCGGCCGTTGGCAAGAGCATCGCGCGGATGGAGGAGCGGCTCGGCGGGCGGCTGTTTCATCGCAGCACGCGCAGCATTACGCTGACGGCGGAAGGCACGCTGTTTCTCGAGCGATGCCGTCGCATTCTCGGGGAAATCGAGGCCGCCGAAGCTGAGCTCTCCGGTGCCGCCGGGAGCCCGCGCGGCCGGCTGCGGATCAGCACGCCGCAATTGTCGGGGCTCATCATGCCGGCGCTGGACGGCTTTATGGCGCAGTACCCGGACATCGAACTCGACGTCGATCTGTCGGATCGCATGGTGGACATCATCGAAGAGGGCTTCGATGCCGTCATTCGCACGGGCGAGCAGCATGACTCGCGGCTGGTCTCACGTCGACTGGGCTCGTGCGGCCAGGTACTGGTCGGCTCGACCGGCTATCTCGAGCGGCACGGCACACCCGCGCATCCGTCCGAACTCGCTGCTCACGCCTGCCTGCTGCATAAATTTCCCGCCACGGGCAAGCTCGAGCGCTGGCCATTCCGGCTCGGGGCATCCGAACCTCAGCCGGAATTGCCTCAGACCTTCTCGGCCAATACCATCGAAGTGCTGGCCTTCCTCGCGCTTCAGGACAAGGGTCTCGCGTTCCTGCCGACCTTCATCGTGCGCGATGCGCTGTCGAGCGGCGCGTTGCGGATTGTGCTCAACGACTATATCGAACAGACCGTGACCTTCTGGATCCTGTGGCCCGCAAGCCGTTACGCTGCGCCCAAGCTCCGGGTGTTCATCGACTACATTAGCCGCAATTTGCGGATCTGACACCGGCTTCCAATGCGCCACGCGATTTCGGACGCCAATGTCCTGAATGTTCGGAACCGCTGCTTGTTTATCTTCAATGGTGCGCGCCTTAGTATGAAGCCTGCCGATGAGGTCCACTGGAGAGGAACATGTCCGAGCATCCTGTTGTTCTGATCACCGGCGCGCTGACCGGTATCGGCCGCGCTGCCGCACTGGCCTTTGCCGAGCAGCGGGCGCATATCGTCGTGTCCGGGCGGCGCGTCGAAGAAGGCCGGCAATTGGCCTCCGAACTGCGCGCGCTTGGATCGGAGGCTGAGTTCGTCCAAGCCGACGTCCGCTTCGAAGATTCGGTACGTAACCTCATCGAGCGCACCGTCGAACGGTTCGGCAGGCTCGACGTAGCGGTCAATTCGGCCGGTACCGAGGGCGCGAGCCCGCGCCCGTCACGGAACTGACGCCCGAGCGTTATGCGGCCGTCTTCGATACCAATGTGCTGGGCACCATGCTCAGCATGAAACACGAGATGCGCGTGATGGTGGCGCAGGGCAGCGGCAGCACCGTCAACATCTCGTCGACGATGGGATCTCGCGGCGCGCCCAACGTCTCGCTGTATACGGCAAGCAAGCGGGCATGGTAGATCGCCCGCATGACTATGACAGCCTGACTGCGGCCGCCCTGGTCCGTGGCCAGAACCGACAGGGCAAGATGATATTGGAGCGAGAGCGCTCGCGCTTTCGGTGCCGGAAGCGGCAATAGCATGTCGCGGGTGAGCGGACGGCGTTTCTTCGTTTTCATGGTCAGGACTGCCCCGTTGTCTGGAACCCGGAGCGTGGCGCGTGACGCCCGCCAACCGGACGTGCCCGGGTATCGGGCACCACGCGCCAGAGACATCATCAGTGGCACGAAAGCACCACGACGCCGCCAATCGTCCCGTTCGAGTAGCCCAGCGCAACCAGCGGCTGACTCGCGTCGTGCCCCACGACAACCGTCTGCGTCGAGAGCTGGCCGCTGGTCGAAACGCCATTCAACGTCACTTGCGGGCTTGACAGGGTATAGGTGGTACCACCGTTCGAATTGACTGACATGATCAGATTGTTCAGCGTGCCCGCAACCGGATCGAGCGTCGCCGATGTTGCTGCGAGCGTGCCTGTAGGACCGCTGATATTGTCGGCAACCGTATCCGCAAGCAACTGAGTACAAACAAGCGCGCCACCTGTCCTAGGCAACGACAGCGGCGTGCCGACCGCGTAGTGCAGACCCTGCTGGGGGTTATAGGTATTTCCATCGGTGTCCTCGGCCTGGATCCATCGGCCAATCGCGACATCGGTGCCACTGCCCTGGATTTCGGTCACCATCCCGTGGTTAAGCCCAAGGCAGTTGGTTGCCGCAGCCGTCGACGCCAGCGTCGTGAAGCCGCCGCCTGCCTGTTGTACCTGGCTCGACGCGGGCGCGGCAGGGGCCGTGAAATTGCGGTTCTTCTGGAAGTCTGCCGGCAGGCTCGGCACTACCACCACCGCAAGCGTGCCGTTGTTCGCCGCCACCTGGGAAGCCGAGCCGGAATAGGTGAAGGCGCCATCCGGTCTGCATGCTGCCTGGCTGGACGGCGGCTGGGCAGCGGGCGAGGAGGACGCGGCCGGTGCGGACGCGGACTGCGCAGAAGATCCTGCGTCTGCGGAATTCCCATCGCCACCGCCATGGCATGCGGACAGCGCCGCAACGATCAGGGCGGCAGCGAAAAGGTATGAGCGACGAAATCGGATTTGCATGATCAGACACTCCAGAGATTCCCGGTTATCGGGCGATGGTTGATGTGAACTGGTGAAATGGTCAGAACTGCCCCGTGAACTGGAAACCTAGCGTCACGCTCGGTGCGGGAAATCCGGACGGCGCATAGATCGGCGTCCCCGCGAACACGTCGTAGCTGTACGCACCAAAGCGCGACGGCAGGGAGCCCTTGAAGCCGATGACCGCGCCCGCGAGCTGCGTGCCCGTGAGAAGGGCTGCGGACGGCCCCCACAGGTGGCCGTAGTCGAGGCCCACATAGAGCGCCTGTCCCGAAGCCCCAAGCGCGTACTGAAGCTCGTTGCGCCAGTAGAAGCCTTTCTCTGCCGCGAGCATCGTTTCGCCGCTGAAGCCTCGCACGGTATAGCGGCTGCCGATGGTCAGGTCGTCGATGTAGTTGAGTGTGTTATTGGTGAATTGCCCGTGCACGGTGCCGACATAGCGCAGCGGCTGACCGGCCACCGCGAACGGCACCGAGAGGTTCGCGTCGAGCGTCGCCATGTGGAAGTAGTACGTCGGACCGCTGGTTGACGCCGGCATGGCCCCGAGCCAGCCGACGCCCTGCCGGTAGGCGAGCGTACCGTCGAACTGCGCCGTGCCGAAGTAGTGGCGGTTGGTCAGCCCCGCCTCAATGAATGTGTTGTCGCGGTGCTGCAGCGCAATCTCGGTGTCCTCGATAAAGCTCGCACCGAAGCGCTTGATGAGCTGGAACTCCACGCCCGACACATCGTTCTGGCTGCGGTGGATAACCCGCTCAAGCTTGAGGCCCGCAGTCTGCGCGTTGCCGCTCGCTACGAAAATCTGGCTGGCCTGTGCGACCTGCTGGTAATAGGTGTTTGTATAGCCGTACAGCGTGCCAGTCCAGTAACCCCATGGCACCGCATATGAGGCGTTCCAGCCGTGTGTACCGAGGTCGTGATTGCCGAACTGCAGATCCTGATTGAACCCCGCCGAGAGAACGTCATTCAGGCCCAGGAGGTTATACAGGCCAAGCGAAACGTTGCCGATATAGCGCCCCGTCTCGTCATTCCCTGAGTTGTCTGCCGAGACGACAAGCGACCACGGTTTTGTACGCTTGACTGTCACGACGACATCGCTCTCGCCGGGCGACGTACCGGGCACAATCTGCATTGTCGCGTCCTGGTTCGGTACGCGCTTCATCTGTTCGAGACCCTGCTCAAGGTCGCGCAGCTGGAGCACGTCCCCGTCTCGTGCAGGAAATGCGGTTCTGAGGGTGCCGCGCATATCGGCGTCCGCAAACTTCAGATTGCGGATGACACCCGGTATGAGGGCGAACTTGAGCGTCCCTTTCGACAGGTCCTGCGCTGGCAGGAGAACGCGCGTCGTAATGTAGCCACGACTCAGGATGACGCCTTGCAGGCCCTTGGTCAGCAGGTCGAGGCCCTGTTTGCCGACGCATTGCCCCTCGTAATGACGCAGCCAGTCATTCAGGAACGCGAACGGGTCCATCGGCAGGGCAGACGCGCCCTTTACGCGGTCGGCCTCGGGCAACGTATCCGGCACCTCGACCGTGAACGAGTTGATACGGAAGCACGGCGTCTCGACGGGTAGTACGGGGTACTCTCCCGCAACAGGCACGGTCGAGAGCACCACGGGGGCCGCTACGGTTGCCGCGCGCTGCTGGGCGTCACGCTGCTGCTGGATCTGCTGGTTCTGTTCGGCGTTCGTGCGGGCCGCTGCCGCGGTGTCCGCTGGCGTAGGCGCTTGCTGAGCATTTGACGCGAGTGATACCAGGGCTGTGAGCGGCAGAGCCGCCAGCCTCTTTCTGATTTTCATGGGTGAACGTGTAGTCGTAGGAGGGAGCGACTGACAAGTCACTCCTATGTTTTCTGGTAAGCCTGTTAAATTGAATTGCCTTCGTCTTCGATTGCGCGCAAATCCCTGAGCTCCCAAAACAACGGTAAGGCGCACGAAAACAGCAAGAGAAGATAAAAAGGGAACAACAAAGCTAAACCATCGGGGTTACCCGAAAAGACTGCGAGGTACACGGCCAACCCGATATAGGTGATTGACAACACTACAGCGACGATAGCGAATCTTCTCCATAGCTGTCCACCATTTAACTGCGGCTGTCCTGCCGCAGTTCTACACCCCTTGTACAACTCGAAAAAAAAGACAAAGAGGAACCCAATAGCCACGAACGCAACCTTGCCGGCGATAGCCTTCCAGTTGTTGCCCCGAAACAGAGATACCGTAACGAGAACAACAGCTATGTGGAAAAAAAGAGGGCTTCTCCTAGAAGCTCCCGAAATCGCACGCCTAAAGGCTTCGAGCATTAATTTTCGCCCTCATCCATCTTGTTAATTTTCCTGATCTGACGAAGTTCCCGTAGCATCGCATAGGTAACCAACACAAAAAGCGAGGCATACATCGGTATTCCGGCTAACGCAGGGCGCCAACCGGCACCCCGTAGCTCTGATATTGCAACAACAACAGCAACGACGGCAAAGACGGAAATGTATGCCTTTATGTAACGGGTAATGAACCTGCGTCTCGGCTGAGCTTCCATAATCATTTGTGTGATTGAGAATTCTGAATAGCTTGCTGAATTGGTCCAGCAGCACCCTGCATAATCTGATTGACAGCATTTCCAATTGGCGACGGTAGCACTGCTTTTGCCCATGACCCAGCACCCGTCGTCGCGGTGGCTACCCCTGCGGACAGATCAGGATTATTGCCGGTCATGCCCGCGCTGCCGAATGCCGCGACGCCGTTTACAGCCGCGTTGTAGCCATTAGCGACGATCTTTCCGGCCGTTCCCATTGTGGCGATTGCTTTGTCTCCAATCGCAAATGGGGCACTCAGACCACCAACTATCCCGGCAATGTACGAGTTTGTAAAGTTCGGCGCATCCGGGCTCGCCCCTGTCTTGTAATTAACGTAGCTTCCTGCATAGTCGTATCCACCAGCAAGCCCTGCAGCGATCACGGCCTCCGGTCCGAGCGCCACTACAGCGGCAGCAGGCACCCCGTACATGGCACCCGTCTGCATGTTGTTCGATGCGATGGTGGCGTTCGCCCCATCCGCATTGACCGCAGCCATGGCCAGCGAAGGATCGCAGGCCGACAGACCATTACACACCTTCGAGAGGGCGTTCTTTTTCGGATCTAGCATCTGGTTGTACAGCTCTACCGACGAACCCGTTGCCGCGCCCGCTGTGCCACCAACGAGCGCACCGCCCACACCCGCCGCCACGTTCGCGGCCAAGTTACCAAGTAGGTCCGAGCCTGTTTCCGAAGTTACACCCTTCGAAATGCTGTCCAACTGGTCCGCCATTTTCGAGGCAAGACCTGCGCCCGCAGCGCCGCCCGCCACTGTGAAGACACTGCCGCCGCCAAGTCCACCAATTAGCGCACCGCCAGCCGCTTGCAATAGGGCGCGACTATCGCCACCTTCGGTCCATGCTGCGGCCGCCGCAGTATCGCCAGCTTTGTCAGCGGCTTTCTCCTGGGCATCCGCATACATGCCGATTCCCTGCGCGACCACTTGGCCCGCCGCCTGCGCGGCCTGCATCGTATCGGCCTGCTGGTTGAGGATATTGTTCACGTCCGGCGTTGCCGATACCGTACCGTTCGTGTTGGTCGTGTCACGGCTCAGGGTTGATACGTCCTGCGTCTGCGCAGCCTGGTTTGTGATGTTGATCGTGCCCGCGCTCACTGCGCTGCGTGTCGTCGCGCTCTGGTCACCACTGTCATTCTGCGAAATCATCGGCGATAGGCCGCCTGTACCGCTTACTGAGCTGGGTCCGAGAGCCTTACCGGTGTTACCCACGCCTACGCCCGCGCTGATGCCGTTGCTCGTCGCGTCGTAATGCGACTGGTTCTGGATATCGCTGTAGGTCAGCGTGCCGGTCGTCAGGTTGTTCTGCGACGGATCGGCCGTACTCGAAATCACCGCGCCGGTCAGGTTCGTATTGCCCTTGACGTTGACATCGAAGCCGCCGTTGCCGGCCTGAATACCGGCCTGCTCGTTGACCTGGGCATAGTTGCTATCCGCGTGGCCGTTCTGCGCGCTGAAGCTCGCGCTGCCGCCGCCCTGGCTGATGCTGAAACCGCCCCCAGCGCTGCTCTGATGCGCTGTGCTGACGGTCGTATCCTGAACGCTCTCGATATTCAGGTTGCCGCCAACGTTCGCCGTTACCTGGTTACCGTTGACTTGCGAGCCGATGATATTGGTATCGCCGCCCGACACGATGGTCACGCTGTTCGCACCGGTTACGTGCGAAGCGTTCTGGATCGCCGCGTTGCTGTTCGCGTCGCCATGCGCATTGGACATCGACGCCGAAACACCGAAACCCTGCGTGCCATAGGACACACCGACGCTCGCGCTACTCGATTTGTTCGTGCTGGCCGTCGTGTCCGTGTTCGTGGTGTTGACGATGTTGACCTGATTCTTCGCGGCAAGCACGACATCGTTCGCGCTCACGTTCGAACCCGCGATGGTCAGGTTGCCGCTGCCGGGCGTGCCGTCGCCGGTTGCCACGAAAGCCGCGGTGCCGCCCGCCTGAACGTTCGAACCCTTCTGCGTCGTCTGATCCTCGGTGAACGTATTCTTGCTCTGACTGGAACCGAAGCTCAACTGCACGCCGATGCTCGGCGCATTCGGCCCTGTCGCCCCGCCCGCGAGGCCCGCCGCTCCAATGCCCGCCATCGCGGCATCGCCACCGGCCGCAATCGCATGCAACGCCTCGGCGCGACCGTTGCTGTTACCGCTCGCGAGTGCCTGGCCCTGCGATACCGCGCCGTTGATCGCATCGCCCACGCTGCCCGAAAGGCCCAGCGTGAATCCGCTCTGTTTTGTTTCCTGGGTCTCGTCGTGGTGCGAGGTGTCGGTGGCCGCGTCGATGATTACGTTAGCTGCCGTACCGGTGACGTTCTGGGCTGCCACAAGGTCGCTGCCCGTCACGTGCAGCGTGTTGCCTGCCTGGATCGAGAGACTGCCGTTCGTGCTGCCTATGAGGCTGCCGTTATTCGTCACGCTGCTGTCGTTCGTCGTCTGCTTCGTGTCGCTGGTGCCGTAGTTGAGGCTAAATCCACCACCGCTCATCGCCCCGAAGCCCGACCTCTTTTCCTCGTAGGACGAACTGCTCTGACTCGTATCCTGCGTCGTGGTGATGTTCACATCATGCACGGCGCTCAGCGATACATCGTTCGTCCCGACGATAGTGCTGCCCGCGACGTTGATATCCTTGCCGCTTGAGATCGACACGCCGTCGGCCGAAATCATGCTCCCCTGGTTCAGGGTCGTGGTCGTACTGCTCGAACTCGATACCTCCTTGCCGCTGACTACATTGCTGTGGCTGTGCTGCTCCTGCGAATTGTCGACATAGGTTGCGGTGGCCGCGCCGATGTTGACGTTGTTCGCTGCCGCTAGCGTCGCGGTCCCCTTGTCGAGGTTGATCGTGCTGCCGGTGAGGTTGATATCGTGGCCCGATGCGACAGTCAGCGAATTGCCGGCATTGAGCGTCGTCCCCGTCAGGGTATCGGCCGATGTATGCTGCGACGCTGAATAGCTGCCGTGACTGTCGCCGCCCGAGCTGTTGCTGTCGACGGTCGAACTCGCCTTCGCCGCCTGGAGCGTGACGTCGCCGTTCGCCGCAACCGTCCCGCCGCCGCCGAGATTGATATTCGCGCCCGTCGCGGTCAGGTTGCCGCCCACGCCGATCTGCGAGACGCCGCCCACGTTGATGGAACTGCCGGTCGTCTGGTTGATGTCGGTATTCGACACACCGTTCGCGCCCGCGACCACCTTATGCTCGCCGGTCTGCACCGTGCCGATGTCGTAGTTGCCGCCAACGGCCATGCCGAGGTTGCCGCCAACATTGAGATTGGCCCCGTTCTGCTCGACGTTGCCGCCCGTCACGATTGCGGCGTCGCCCTTTACATTGAGGTTTGCGATGGGGCCGAGCGTGGTCGTGGTCCGTGTCGCACCCGTCGCGCTGACCTGGTTGACGGTATTCGCGGCGGTATTGAGGATCAGGTCGCCACCCGCGTTCAGCGCGAGGCTCCCGGCGTTCACGATGGCCGAGGTCAGGTCGACATTGCCCGTCGTTGCGAGCGACATGAGGCCGCCGCTTTGCAACGTACCGAACGCGTTGTTGATCTGCTGACCCTGGATCGACAGCGTATTGCTCGCCTGCACCGTCCCGCTGTTATTGAAGGTCTGCGCGTTCCGCAGATCGATGTCGGTCGCCGCGATCAGCGGGCCGTTCATGTTCTGCTGGCTTGCCTTCGCGAGATAGACGACCGGCACGAGAACGGATTGCCCGTCGACGACTTCGGTCTGCATGATGACGACATTGGTCGTGAGAGCCGCGACCTGGTCGGGCGAGAGCGCCATGCCAAGCGGCAGGTTAAGCGACCCGGCGAGCGACGCGCCCGCCGCCATCAACGCTTCATACATCGACTGGACGTCGGTATAGGGACCGAGTACAGCCTTGCCCGTCAGCGAGGTAATCTCATTCTGTACGAGCTGCTGCTCGTACAGGCCGTCGCCGAGGCGTTTCTCGACGCTCTGCGGATTCAGCCCAAGCTGCTGCAGGTAGTAGTTGCTGGAGATGAACGTCTTCGCGTTCGTGAAGGCCGGGTTCGTCTCGATCAGGTACGGCGCGTTCGGCGCGGTATCCCGGTGGAACAGGCCACCCTGGGGAATTGTCAGGTTGCTCAGGACATTAACCGCCGTCGCGCTCGCGATGATCGGATTAACGAGGCCCGAGCCACTCTTGACCGAAGCCGCTGCGCTTTTCGACCCGCCCGCGCTGCCGCTAACCCCGCCGACGGTCACCCCGCCGAGCGACTGACCCGGGACGAGACCGAGCGAAGGAACGCCCGCATTACCCGCCGGATTGTTGATATTGACGCCGGTACCGGAAAGCGTGCCGCCCGCGACGAAGCTCGACTCGTAGCTTGGCAACGCATAAGTGTGGATGTCAGCCGGGGCCACCTGGTAGCCGCCCGGATTGGAGGTCACGAAGGTGGCATTGCCGAACGGCAGCTGCCAGTTGTATTCGGTGTTGTCGTAGTTGTCGTAGTGATACTGGCCGGAATAGGTCACCTGTACGCCGGGTGCAAGCTGCCCGCGCCAGCTAGTCTGGTCGAGCGACACGGGCGCGGCGATGTTGCTGACCGCCGCGACCGCGCTCCAGTAGTTCTGGAAGGTGCCCACCTTCGACGCGTCCAGATTGCCGCCCGCAATGATCTGAGCCTGCGGGCTGATCGCCGTAATCAGGTTGGCAAGCGCCACGCCCGTATAGGTCGTGTACTGGTAGGTGCTGTTCCACTGGCCGCCGTGCGGCGGATTGATCGGCATGCCGCCTGGCTGGGCCTGCACCGCAGCGATGGCGGCGGGATCGTAGTTGGAAGCATTCGGATCGAACTGGAGGCCCATGACCTTCGGATTGCCCGGGCCGCATGCCGCCATGTTAGCGGCTGCGCAGCCAGACAGGCTGATGCCGAGCTGCTGGAGGTACGGTGAACTCGCATCCAGCGGCTCCACGTAGGCTCCATCGGTCGTCATCACGCGGCGCGTGTTGGTGACCTGGTTCGCGTACAGCCCCATGTCGCCCGAGGACTGGATGAGTGCCGAGACGTTGTTGATCAGGTTCGCGTTGGTATAGTTGCCGTTCGCATCCTTGCCACCCGCGAGCACGACCTTGCCCAGGCCAAAGATCGCGGTGGTCGCCATCGTGTCGGTCGCGGTGGTGTCGTCGCGGTTCTCGATGTCGGGCGCGAGCAGCTCGAGCGAGCCGTTGCTGTCGGTGGCGCCAATCAGCGCTGCTGGTCCCACGTTCGAAATGCTGCTGCGTGCGTTCAGCGACACGCTGCCGCCCACGATGGCGTTGCTGTTCTCCAGCGTAGCCGAGTGCGTGGTGAGGGTGCCGCCCGCCATCATGATGCCGCTGTTGACGATATCGCCCGCATTGACATCGAGGTTATCGTTCGCCTCCAGCAGCGAGGCATTGTTGAACGTGCCGGGCACGGTGAAGGAAAGGTCGTGACCGGCGTTGAACGCGAAACCGGAGGTCGGTGCAAAGTCGCCCTGAATGTTGATCGCGACGTCGTTCGCTGCGCTATAGGCCCCGCCGCCCGTCAACGTCGCCGCGTCGACGGTCAGGTTATGGGTCGCGCCGATCTGCCCGTTCGTGTTCGTGATCGCGCCGGTCGTCGTGATCGCAACGTCACCGGTCGGACCCGCGAAACTGCCAATCACGCCGCCGCTGTTGTCGACGGTATTCGCCTGGAGGTCGACGCTTCCGCCGCTGACCTGGCCGCCCTGCGTATTGGAGAGCGTCGACGTATCGACGGCGACATTGCCGTTCCCCGTAATGACGCCGCCGCTGTTGGTGGTCTGGCTACCGCCCTGGACGGTTGTATTGCCTGTCCCCAGGTTGCTGACGAGGCCGTTCGTGTTGTCGATGGAAGCGGCCTGAACGCCGAGCGTGCTCGCATCGCCCGCAGCGCCCGTACCGGACTGGATCTGTCCGTTCGTATTCGCCAGCGCGCCGCCGCCCGCGAGCGAAAGCGACCCGAGCGAGCGTACCGCTCCCCGCGTATTGTCGATATTGCCCGCGACGTTCGCCGCGATATTGCCCTGTGCCGCGAATACGCCGCCCGCGTTGTTGAAGCTTCCGGCCTGAGCGGCGATCTGGCCGGCAGTGATGATTTTCCCGCCTGCGTTTGAGAGAGAGCCCGAACCGTTGCCCGGCGTGATCGTCAGTGTCCCCGTTCCGGCGTCGAGGATCGTACCGCCGTCGTTATCGAGGTTAGCCGGGGCGAGCGTGAGGTCCGTACTGTTCGTCTGGATCGTCCCGCCCGCCGAGTTATCGAGCGTATTGCTGACGTTGAGACTCATCGGCGACGCGCCATACTGCGCGATCGTCCCGCCGTGATTGAGAAGATCCGTCGCGCCGAGCGCGAGCTGGTTCGCCTCGATATCGCCGCCGCTATTATCAAGCGTGGAGCCGATTGCGAGCGCCAGATCCGGCGCGACGATCGAGCCGCCGCTATTGGTCAGCGACCCGCTATGGATGGTCCCGTTCGAGGCCGCCCCAATCTGACCACCATTGTTCGTCAGCGTACCGCTCGCGAGGCTCAGGTCTGCATTCGAGAGCAGCTTGCCATTCGTGTTGTCGAGAGCGTTGGCAATCGTTGCCGTCAGCCCGGTCTGGCCGAGAACCAGACCTGCGGCATTGTCGAGTGCACCGGCCTGGGCGACGACCTGCCCATTGCTCTGGATGCTACCGCCCGCGTTCGAGATCGACCCCGCACCGTTACCCGGCGCAATCGTCAGCGTGCCGGTGCCTGCGTGGGTAATCGTGCCACCGTCGTTGTCGAGCGTGGCAGGGGCCAGCGTCAGGTCCGTGCTGTTCGTCTGGAGCGTACCGCCCGCCGAATTGTCGAGCATGCCCGAGACCGCGACGATCATCGGGCCGCTACCCGTCTGCGTAATCGTTCCCGCGTGATTGACGAGGTGGGTCGCGTTCAGCGATACCTGCGCGGCCTGCGTCGTTCCCGAGCTGTTGTCGAGCGTTGTCGCGCTCTCCGTCACCGTCTGGCCTGCCGCGATCGACCCGCCGCTGTTGGTCAGATGCGAACCAGCATTAACCGTCGTATTGCCCGATGCTCCGAGCGAGCCAACGCTGTTGTCGACCGATTGCCCTGTGACCAGGAGGTTTGTCTGCGCCGATACCGTGCCGTGATTGGCAATGGTGCCGCCCTGCAGCGTCACCGCACCATTGCCGCCGATGACGCCGCCCTGTGCGCCGGTCGCGGTCGTGCCCGCCGCGTTCATAAGCTGGCCCGTCGTCGTGACCGACAGGCCGTCGCCGTTCAGTGACGTAATGCGGCCTGCGGTATTGTCGAGCGATGTGCCCGACACCGACAAACCGGCTGCGCTTTGCATGGTCCCCTGATTGTTCGCAATGGCGCCGCCGTTGACCTGCATGGCACCCTGCGAGACCATCGAGCCGCCCTGGTTCGCGATCTGTCCGGACGCCCGCGCGTTGAGCGACCCCTGCGAAGAGATGTCGCCCGCCAGGTTCGACAGGCTACCTGCGTTGAGCGCGACGCCCGTTCCACCCGTCAGTGCCCCATGGTCGTTGACCAGTGCGCCTGTGGCCTGCGCGTTCACCGCAGCGCCCGCGTTCGTGGTGGCGCCAGCCAGGTTCAGGTCGCCCGCGTTCGCCGTCAGCGACAGGTTGCCGTTGGTTGCCGTTTCGCTGCCCGCGAGATTCACGCGGCTACCCGAGAGCGACGCATTGCCGCCCGCCACGTTCTGGCCGGTCGCGTTCAGCTGACCCGAGGTCAGTATCGAGAGGTCGCCGCTGTTGCCCACCGAGCCATCGCGGTTCACGCCCGCGCCCAGCGTCCCGGTTGAATCGAGGCTGCCTGCCGTGACAAACGTGCTGCGCTGTGCGGCAACGGTGCCGCTATTCGTCAGCGCTCCGGCTGTGTCAACGAAGGTATTGCCCTGCGCGTAGACGGTGCCGGTATTGGTTCCGCCTGCTGCATTGATGACGGCATCGCCGCTGGCATTCATCGTCCCCGTTTGCACGAGCTGGCCAGCGGTGGTGAGCGTCAGATTACCGGCCTGTGCTTCGATGGTGCCGGCATTCGCGACCCCGACGCCATTCTCCGTGCCAACCAGAGTGATGCGACCTGCATACATTCCGCCGAGCTGCGCGACGTCGATAGAGACGGTGGGGGCAGGGCCGCTGCCTGCGATGGGCGTCGGCGTCAGGCTCGCGTAGTCGATATTGTTCGACCCAGTCGTAACGTTGAGCGTATTCGCATAGATGGCCGCATTAGCCTGTACGGCTCTCGCCAGCAGGTCCACCTCATCGATATTCGAGGCGTTCAGACCCGCGCCCTGGACAGTAATCGTGCCGCCGGTTACGTTAAAACCGGTAAGATTGCCGCTGCCGTCGATCAGCGGATTCCCGGTAGTGAGAATACCTTTCGTGGTATTAATGAAGCCGCCACCGTTGATAATAAGTCCACTCGAATTTGCGACCACGACCGCAGCGGTTTTCTGCCCGGCGACTTCGAGATAACCGCGCAACTGGGACGCGTTGTTGCTGTTGACCTGATTAACGATAATCTTTGCGGCATTGCCTGGTCCAAAATTCGGATTACCGGATATCTGTCCCGCGAGTTGGGTGTTCGTATTAACTGGCGAATTGTTGAGAATCGCGCCGCCAGACGACACATCGAATTGTGAATAAGTGTTAAGTGAAACACCCGCACCGGACGGCTTCGTCACGTTCACTTGAGGCAGACCGTTTGCCGTATTAATGACGTTCGGCGCGTGCGAGCCCGACGGTACGATCTGCGCGTTCGAGAGCGCGGGAACCGCCCCGAGGAGTATTAGCGCGGCAAAAGCCGCGTGACGCATGGCGAAAAGCGTAATCGGTCGGTGCGCAGGCGACGGCCCGGTTTCTCCGTGACTTGTACTATGCCCGATTGCTGTTTCTGCGACCGCGACGAGCATCCCCCGGCGCTTGCTAAAAACAAGCCGGTAACAACGGTTATTCATTGCTTGTATCCGTAGTGCCGAATGAAGCCCCGCAGGTTGCGGAGCGTTTTCCAAACGATTTACGACGCAAGGCCATGAAGGCAGATGCGCGCCGCTTCCCGATTCGCTTTGAGCGTGTGATGGATGAGGCTATCAGAGGGATCGCAAAGTCACCATTAGGTACGTCTGAATTAATGTCAATCTGACAATATTTGATGGTTATTCTTTTATTTCCCAACCTCCCTGTCGTCAAGTCTTCTCAGTATCTGATTTAAATCGGGATCGGGCGGTGCATCATTACTTCGCGCAAAAATCACCAGACCAGTAATGCACGACACCAGCAGCAAGGCTACGACCGCCGAAGCGACGACGAAGATCGCGGTTATGTCGTTCATGCGGCCGCCCCCGTTTATTCGTTGACCGGATTTCACGCAGGAATTAGCCCGGCATCCCTGTCAGGCGCGAGACGAGCAGCGCAAAGAACTCCGAGTCTGCCGGCGACGGGTTGCTGCCGGCGAGCGGCGATATGCTCGCCTCCGCTGCCGCCGCGAGCTGGTACCAGGCGTCGTGATAACGTTCGCCACGATAAGTTTCGAGCTGGCCGTCGTGCCGTACGAGTAGCGGCGCGATCTGCGCGACCTCGTACGGAAAGAGCTGCCAGCTCCCGTTACTCTGCTCGCGCAGAAGGCACGCACTGAGGACCGTCTCGGCGGCGCGGAATGGCCTTGCGTCAATCGCGCCTCGATTCTCCGCGCACAGCATCAGCCGGGACACATAGACGGCGCGCGCGAGCGCTGCGAGATGCTCAAGCGTGCCGTGACCGCTGCGGAATAGGGCGAGAGCGTTGTGATGCGAGAGCGAGAGCCGCTTCACAACGAATGCAGGCAGCGGTAGCAACTCCTCGCGCGAGCGCGGCTTTTGGCGCAGCTTGCGACTCATCGCGGCGCCCGATATGTGGAGTCGCGTACGAACAGGACGGCGAATACGGCGACGACGAACCCCACGACCAAACCGATGGCAAACCGGGCGCTCATGAGAGGTACCCCGGGTACGAAGTAACGAGCTGCGAACGCGCGAGGGCTTCCTGCGTCGCTTTGGCGCTCAGATCACCGATTGCCAGTTCGTGCGCCCAACGTCATCGCACACGGCATCATCTACGATCAGCACACGACTCTCCGTAGTTCGGCAGACAGTTTCCGTAGGTGCCGTATCGTAAGACGTATCCACCTCAATACTGCGGCTTGGCCTTTCCACGCCCGCGCATCTTGCATCTCCCCTCTGGAGGAGCTTCAACCGCATTGCTCGGGTTTCGAGGTCGTTTAATGTTGGCGAATTGTAAGTTATATAGAGGTACCGCAAGCAAGCATGCAGTCGAAGGACTGACCAAATCCGCAGCGATCGAAGGCGCCGCCTCCGGCGTGTGCGTCAATGCCATCGCTCCGGGGCCGGTCGAGACCGCCATGCTGGCAAGGCTGACCGGCAACGAGGAACGCAAAACCGCGTTTCTCGCGAGCGTGCCGCTCAAACGTGCGGGAACGCCGGAAGAAATCGCGGACGCGATCGTCTTCCTCGCATCGGCGAAGGCGAGCTTCATCACCGGTGAGATTCTGAAAATAAACGGCGGGAAAACGGCGTCGTGAAATGCGCCGTCAACCGGGCAAACGAGTTCCACACTATTCAAACCTGTCACATCGTGACCCACGAGGTGCCCCATGTCCGATCAGGTCTTCGGGACCCTTCCTCTCCCGCTGAAAAGCATTGCGACTCAACCGTTGTTCGTCATGAGGCTCGACGTCAAGCCGATCGTGGTGGTCGGCCAAACACCGGGACCGTTTCGCCGGGTCGGCATTGTTCCTTCGGGGACATTCGCGGGTGATCGATTGTCCGGGATCATCCTCGATGGCGGCAGTGACTGGCAAGCCGTGCGCGACGACGGCAGCACGACGCTCGATGTGCGTCTGCTGCTCAAGACGGATGATGACGTGACGATTGCGATGTCCTACCGCGGGGTTCGCCACGGTCCCGCCGAACTGATACAGCGGCTCGAACGAGGACAGGTGATCGATCCATCCAGCTATTACTTTCGCATCGCCCCGATTTTCGAAGCGCCGGCCGGTCGATATGAATGGCTCAATCGCATCATTGCCGTGGGCGCGGGGCACCGCTTCGAAACTGGACCGGTGTATAGCGTGTTCGAGGTTTTGTGAGTCGCCGTCGTTTTTCCTGAAAGCGGCCATTTGGCGGAGCGCGCAATAAACTACTGAGTCACGGGATCGTGACAACAGACGCAAATCTTGTTTCCCTCCGGGTCACGGAAATACGCCCCGTAATAGTTCGGATGGTAGTGTGCTCGCAAGCCCGGAGGGCCTTCACAAGAACCTGAGTTCGCCAGCGCGCGGGCGTACGCGTTGTCGACCGAACGACGATCGGGCGCAAGCAAGGCCACCATCTGACCGTTTCCGTGTTCTGCCGAGTTGCCATCATAGGGTCTGCCGATCAGGAAGAGCGGACGCGGCATACCCTCAGCCATCCAACCTGCCCATGGTTTATCTGGCTCGCAAAACTTCAGTTTGTATCCCAACTCGTTCATGACGACCGAATAGAAATTAAACGCACGGTCAAAGTCATTCACTCCAACGAAAACATGCGAAATCATCCTGACGTGTTCCTGTTCGAGTCGTGATGTCTTTGAACGGTACCACGGCAGAGTTGCGCTCGGCCTTCTCGAACGCGCGAGTGGCAACCTGGAAGGTTCTTTTAATGAATATGTAATAGCTCGCGGCAGAACCGTGCACACATGCCCGCTATTGGACGGACGCCAGCAGAGCGCGCTCGCACATGGTGCCTGGGTACATGCATCTGCACGCCGCATTCCGCGAAGAAGCCTTCCGACAGTTTTGCCGCCCAATCCCGTTGCGTTCCCCACGACATCCATCTAACCGCCGAAGCAACCGAAGCGCGGCTTCTCCCGCAACTCCCCGCTCCAATACCTGTTGTGCGAATTGGCACGGCAGTTGCTTTGAACGTCTCCGCGCGCTGAGCCAAGGTCATTGGCGGCCAGCATCGGGTTGGGCGATCAACGGAGAGGCAAATTGAAACTAATAAGTGCGGTCATCAAGCCATTCAAGCTTGATGAGGCTCGGGAAGCCTTGTCATCGCTTGGTGTCTCTGGAATCACGGTGACGGAGGTCAAAGGCTTCGGGCGTCAGAAAGGGCACACCGAACTGTATCGGGGCGCCGAGTACGTCGTCGATTTCCTGCCGAAAGTGAAGATCGAGGTCGCCGTCCCGGATGACATCGTCGATCAGGCTATCGAAGCGCTCGAGCGTTCGGCGCGTACCGGCAAGATCGGTGACGGCAAGATCTTCGTCATGCCGATAGAACAGGTGATCCGGATCCGCACCGGCGAGACCGGCGCGGACGCCTTATAAAGAAATAGCGACAAGAGGAAAGAGAGATGCGCAAACTGTTGATGACTTTGTTGATGGCCGGCTCATTGCTCGCGGGCGGTGTCGGCACCGCATTCGCGGACGACGCCTCGGCGCCGGCGGCCGCCTCCGTGCCGGTCGCGCAAGCGTCCGCGACTCCCGCGGCACCGGCCGCGGCGGATGCCGCCGCATCGGCACCGGCCGCCCCAACCGCACCGTTCTCGGTCGATTCATCGAAGATCAACTCCGGCGACACCGCGTGGATGCTGACCTCGACCGCGCTGGT
>NZ_SELS01000065.1 GCF_004197395.1 Paraburkholderia sp. UYCP14C
GTTGCGCGCCGTTGTGCGCGCCAGTTTGCGCGTACCACTACCGACTCGAAAGTCCCTGATATTCCATACCTCGTTTTCATATCGTTTTTTAGCCTGCCGGCTAAACGCTTTCAGGAAGCTCGGCCGGAAAATTCCGTAAGGAGGTCAGATCCGTTTGCAGGGGGTACCCCGTGAGTCCGCTGGTCTTCCTTTGCTCGACCGTGCACCGTATCGCGTGGTCTGGGACGTCGATCGAACAGGGCGAAGTTCCTGGCAGGGCGATTTCTGTTTAGTGATCCGGTCCACTGCGGCTACCTGAATGACAGATGTCTGCGGGGGTGGCGTACTGGAGTCGGTAATCGCATGTGCTTGATCGGCAACGGCGATTCAGCTCCGGGTGGCTGTTGACTATCAGAATCTGCGGGTTCTTTTCCGAAGGCATGCAGGCACGGCTATCGGTAGTTCGCAGTACAAGGGATATGGTCCGCGAGAATATCGTGTCTTTGTCGACTCGCAGTTCCATTGTGCGCATCCTGATGGCCAGAGCGATTCAGCCCGTTGCCTGTGATCGTTCTACGCCTCCGCCGTCGTAAGGTCTGCCCAGAATCCCTTCGCTACGTTTTCTGAACATCGGCCCGGTCTGTTGCTTGTGGCAGACGCGTTCAAAATATTTCTTTTATTCCAGCGCGATCCGTCAATTCCATGATGTCCCGATAGCGAAAATCCAGCAAAAAACAGGTGTTGACGGCGTCTTCCTGAGTGAACAAGATGGGATGAATAGAGCACGACGGAGCGAGCCATGCCAGTTGCGAAGAGCTATACCCGGGCGCAATGGGATGAGCTTGTCCGCTCTCTGGAATCACTGCCGGTCAAGCCAGAGGCCGAGCAGCGCCTCTCTATTGCCGATGCGATGAAAGAGATGCGTCTGGTGATCGGTGCTGTGAGGAAGAAGGGATATACGCTGGAAGAAATCGTTGAACATGCAAGGAAGAAGGGCGTCGATTTTAGTGTTGGCTCCGTCAAGTACGGGAGCACGCGATCCGTGTGCTGCCGGGAGTTGCGGCCGCCAAAGGTAAAGCCCGGCCCGCAGCCACGCTATGACGATGAGGTGCGCGCCGCGCTGAGCATCCTTTGAGAGGCCGCTGACCGGATCTGCGGCAAGCGGCTGAAAGCGCTGATCCCGACGCTGATCGAGTCGATGACAAGGCATGGTCACCTGTCACTATCGAAGGGCGTACACCAGCGGCTCAAGCAGATCAGCGCCGCCACCATTGACCGACTGCTGCACGATGTGCGCGAGCAGGCTTTCGGTGGCCAACACCGACGCGCCAGCGGAGTCGGCAGTGCTATTCGCCGTGCCGTGCCGATCCGGACCTTCTCGGACTGGAACGATCCGCTGCCCGGTTATTTCGAGATCGATTTCGTGCATCATCGTGGTGACGGCAAGGTCGACAGCGAGCTTGTGCACACGCTTGTGATGACTGATATCGCGACGGGATGGCCCGAATGCCTGGCCATGCCATTCCGCAGCGGCGCATTCGTTCTGGAGCATATCGAGCAGGTCCGCCGTGCGTTGCCGTTTCCCCTGCGCGGTCTGGATTGCGACAACGATAGCGCCTTCATGAACGAGACGGTGTTCGACTTCTGCAAAGCGACGGGTATCGAGCTTACGCGATCGCGTGCATACAAGAAGAACGACCAGGCGTGGGTCGAGCAGAAGAATGGCGCTATCGTTCGCCGCCTGGTCGGCTACGGAAGGCTGCAAGGTCTGGAGGCCACGGAAATCTTTGCCTCCCTTTACAAGGTCTCGCGGCTCTACATCAACTTCCTCCAGCCGTCGTTCAAGCTGAAATCCAAGACCCGTCACGGCGCGAAGGTGACGAAGCACTATGAATCACCCTTGACGCCGCTCGAACGCGTCCTGCGATCGGTCTCAGTGCCGGAGGCAACCAAACGGAAACTGCGAACTCGATTCAGGGCGGTCGACCCGCTGGATCTTTTGTCCAGGATGCGTAAGCACAGCAGCACGTTGCGACCTGCAGTGAATGCGGCACCCCGCCGGCCGAGACAAAGACACCTGACCGCGTTGCCCTGGCGGAATTCCTGGTCAGCCTCGGAACAGCGTGGCAGGACGGCGAGGTGAGACCCACCAGCAAAAGGCCGGCGTGCCCCACACGTGGCGCAGCCGGCAAGATCCGTTCGAGCACACATGGCCGACGATCCAGCAATGGCTCGAATCCGAGCCCGGAATTACAGCAAGGAAACTGCACGAGCGCCTCGTCGCGCTGGCACCCGCGATGGATTCCAGTGCCCAGCTACCCTGCAGCGCCGCGTGAAAGCATGGAGATCGAACCGCGCACGAGAGCTGGTGACCCGGATACTGGGCGACGCCGATGCGATGAAGGCTGGTGCCGCTACGCAGCGCCAGCCTTCATCGCAAAACAATCGGAAAACGACAATTAGCCTGGAGTAACATCTTCCCGTGAGGCAACACGGCTCTCATCTTGTTTGACGCGCGGCAGGGCGCGGCTTCTCATCGAGGGCCGGGCGCGATCCGCGCCCTTTACGAGCCCGGATACATTTGCGCAAGCCTTTCTATCTTAGGTCACTGGTCTCGGTTGCAAAAATCAGGCTGACCATACATTTCTATGGTTAACGATCGGACAGTTATCGTTGGCGACAAAACTAGACGCTGCCGTAACACTGCCGCTACGAGCATGAGAGGAGAAGGCTGTTAAAGATGCTCCACAAGTACGACAGCGCACCGCAGCGGCAAAGGCAACACCCTTGATCGCAGCCGGCGAGTCGTGGCCCGATCGAATCCGGGCGCGACTCGCCTTTTTTGACTCATGGTTTCTCAACGTTTGAAGTGCTGCGCCTGAAGCGTGGACGATCTTACGCAGTACACAAACCCCGCCTCCCGGAAAAATTCGGTAAAAGCGTTAAAGATTGCGAATGCTGTCGACAAATAGGGTGGGTTCACCGTCTTCTTAAGCGGTCGTGTGCTACGAAAGGCAATGCCTGCCTTTGCGGACCTCACGCGTTTCGCGAGGTCGATCTCGCTGCACAAACGAAATCGAGACATCAATTGCTGAACTCCACATCTGCTGCCCGCGAGCATCGGATACCGTCGCTCGAGGCGTGATCGCAACTGCTCAATAAGGACGGCTGTCCTCACCTGCAGAAGGCCCTGCGCATGAGCCGGTCTCCATGCCATCTACCGCCGCTTTGCACTAAGCGGTTGCTGAACATCTGGTTGACCGCCGATTCGACGAAGCTCGAGGTGATCGGCTCGCCACGCCGCGGTGCCACGCATGTGGCGTGTAGTGCAGTGGAGTGCACAGATGCAACGCAAGGGCAAATAAGGGCATCCCACTCGATCGACGAAGCTTTGCGATGGGCGGTGGCCCCGTTTGGCCGGAATCAAATAGTTTCACGACACCCTCGTTAGTCGACAGGTCGCATTTGGTGCCCTGTTGTAGCACTGCTGAAAAATCTACCGTTAGGTCTCGGGGATTACCCGGTAATTTCGCATCATTCGGTCAGCTTCTGTCCGCCTGCGAAACTTGCTCGGTCGATTTGTCTGGAAGATCGTGGGATGCGCCACCAGAAGGGCTCTCTGAGCTGCCGGCACCGAGGCAATGAAAGAGAACGCATTCGCAGACGCCATTGGGCATTGACGGATAGCTTCTAGGAAACCTTTCGGTTTAGCTAGGAAAGTATGCTCGACAACTAACAAATGATCGTCTAGCGTATGGATGAACAAACATGCCGGCCGCAATGGCATAAGTCGGCAATTGCGACTTCTTCGAGGGTGCTTTAATCAACAAGGCGATAGGAGTAGACCCGGACCGCGCGTAGCCAACCATGCCTGGCTGTCTGGAGAGTTAGAGTGAATCCAACAAGTTATGAAGGGCGCGCCTCAGTTCACCTGTCTGCGGCGAGTGCTATTACGGCTGTGGAAATCGTTCTATTCGATGGGTTTTCATTACCAAAGGTCGCCGCGATCGTCGAAATCTTTCAGAGTGCCAACGAATTGACAGGGACTCGAGCTAATGGGGAACTTCGCTACGCCGTTTCGCTTCTGTCCTCCTCAGGAGGGGCAATTATCAGCTCATCGGCCGTAAGCGTGTGGACTGAACAGATCGGTGTCGACCGTGCACCGAATTCGACGATCTTGCTGTTTATTGCCGGAGGCGCCGGTGCCATGCGGGCGGCGCGTGACGAGCGCCTGTCCGATTGGATACGCAGCCGTTATCCCATTAGCGCTATCGTGTGTCCGATTTCTGAAGGCAAGCTGATTCTGGATGCGATCCCGCTGTCGAGTCGCTCCGATTTACCCCCAAGAAGCCGGCGCGGCGGGGGGGCCATTGATGACGAACAGTCGGAAATCCCAACTGCTCCGATTCAAACGGCACTCCAGATCGTCAAGGAAGATCTCAGTACGCAAACGATTTGCTATGTGACTCGTCCGCTTCCCGTCTGGACCGTGGCGCACTCAGATGACGCGGCCGCTCGGGCGCCGTCTTTCCAACGCGTGAGCGACAAGATCATGGCTTCTGCCCGCTGGCTCGACGAAAACGTCGATCGCCCCATTTCGATCGAATTGGCGGCGGACGTAGCCGCCATGAGCGAGCGCAACTTCCTGCGTCGCTTCAAGGCAGAAATGGGTGTGACACCGTCGGACTATCTGCAGAACGCGAGACTTAAGCTCAGTTGCCGGATGCTGATCGAGTCGCAACTCCCGGTCGACAAGATTGCGCGTCGTTGCGGGATTGGCAGTGGACGACAACTCGCAAAGCTTTTTAAGAAGCATCTGTCAATTACGCCGACACACTATCGGCTCAATCGATCTCGAGAAGTTCTGTAACGCCCCGAACTACTTCATGCCTGGCGGTCCCGGCACGTCGCTTTACAACGAATAAGAGCAGATCAACTCACATTACCGGTTCGGCGCGCAGTCGCTGTGCGTTGGCAGTGTGTCGTTGTGTCTGTACTCTGCTCGTCAATCGCGCATCCTGCGTGAATGCCCGCGGCGCGTGGTATCGGTACAAACACTCCCGGCCGAACCCGAAGGGGACCGCAGAACCCATCGTTCTGCGAAATGCGTCGGAGTCACACCGGTCTGAATTCTCGTGGCATGTATCGATCATACGTCGAGGCTCAACATACATACGCCGTCCGTACTTAACGGCGCATCTTGTCATTTGCTGCGCAGATGGATCTGGCGAATGCCGTCTGAATCCTGATTCAATGGCGGCCCGTCTCTAACTATTTTAGGGATTCAAGCACCATGGTGGCGCATACGAAAGCGTTTCCACCAATTTAGATCAATTTTTCGAACCGCGATAATGCAAAAACGTACCGGCCGTCTGGTTCCGCCAAGTTTTTGGCTTAATCCGGTAAAGAAAATCTTAATTCATTAACTGATTCTCGGAGCCACTGCATTCACAGGTCAGATTTGGCGGAATCAACGACAACAGTGACCGAATTCGGCACGCTCTCTTACATAGGCTTAGAGAGTGAGAGCCTGACTCCTGAAAGCGCTTATTCCCCCTTCAAATTGTGGTCGTGCATAAAGCTTGCTTAGGAGATGCTGCCATTTGATCCCGGATCGGCAGAGAGATCGGGAGCAGATAAGCGTACCTTTTGCGCGAAAACTGGCGGCTACGTGCCGAGCCGCCAGCGGCAAAGCTTTGCCCTCGATGTGATTTTGAACGAAGTGTGGAAACGCAAGCCCCTGATATTTGCCTGTTTTCTGATCCAACCGCCATCTTTCGTACGGAAGGACATTTACGTCGAATCGGAGGCTCCATGACGTCAACCTCATCTGACGCGCTAGCATCAATTGATTGTCCAAGACAGGACACTCGGTCTGTGCAGCGTTCGACAATCGTGAAGCACGTGGCGATTATTTTGTATGACGGATTTTCGTTGCTGGATGCAGGTACGCTCGCAGAGGCTCTGCATGTCGCTAACGAATTGCAATCTAAAAGTTCGAATCATTCGGTCAGATATCACGTGAACCTTATCTCGACTCGTGGTGGAGCGGTGTCGTGCTCATCATCGATGATGGTTTGGACGGAGCGTTTCTCCACGCGTGACTTCGATCGTCTCGACACCCTCTTCATTCCCAGCGGAAGTGGTGTCACGCGCGCCTGCGTCGACGACAACCTCATTGATCTCTTGCGACTGGTTTCTGCGAGAGGCGCCAGTGTCACCGCGATCGGGAATGGGCACATGGCTTTGTCGGCTGCCGGCGTGGCGCGGTGCGATTGGCCTTCGATGAAGCATGATATTCGTCTCCGATCGTCATCCGCGAGCGCCGCAGAGCATGATCGCGACCAGGCTTTGATGAGCTCGCTCGCACTGGTCAAGATGGATCTAGGAACGGACGTGGCCGCGCGCGTGGCGGACCGTCTCGGCTCGGAGGGCGGGCGTACGCTCGCCTCGGCGTTCGAAGAGATGGATGCAGAGACGCTCGCCGATAAAGCACGGGCGTCGGCGCGTTGGCTTGTGCAGAACTGCGCGAAGCCCATATCAGTGGGAGATGCAGCGCGCACATCTTCGATGAGTGAACGCAATTTCTTGCGTCTTTTCAAGCGGGAGATCGGTGTTACGCCTTCAAAGTACCTTCTTGGGGCGCGGCTCGATCTTACTTGCAAGCTGCTCGCCAATAGCGATCTTCCAGTGGATAAGATCGCTCGTAGAGCCGGTCTTAGCAACGGAGAGAGACTGTCGAAGCTTTTCCGTAAAGAGCTTTCGATGTCGCCTACTGAGTTCCGGACGCGGAGTCGACGAAAGAGTTGACCTACGGAGAGCGTCGGACGGCTCTGTGACTTGTGTAGTCGAAGCGGCTTTACGTCGTAGCGCGGTCTCCGAGGTCTCGTTTGCCGAGAACCGAGCTACGGAGCCGCGCCTCAAACTGATGAAGAATCGTTTCTTTCGAGAAATTGGATGCGGCGTATTTTCGTCCGCAGGCGCCAAGGCGCTCACGAAGCGACGGATCGTCGGCGAGACGAAGAATCGCATGTGACAATGCCGTGAAAGAGCCGGGCTCGACCGCGATGCCGACCGACTTGACGACGCTCCATAACTCGGTACCTTCATTCGCAGTCGCAATGACCGGTCGCCCGCTCGACAGCATTGGACCAAGCTTCGAAGGCATGACGAGATCCGCGGCACCCGCAAGCTGCGGAAGGACGTGTATGTCCGCAAGCGATAGCAATTCATTGAACTGCTCTTTAGGTTGCAGCCCGAGAAACTTGACGTTCGGTATGTCACGGGCCTTTTCGAGCAGGACATCCTTTGCTGGTCCAGCGCCGCAGATCAGGAACATGATGTCCGCGCGCCACGCGAGAAGCCTTGCAGCGTCCACAATGATTTCCAGACCTTGCTTCAGTCCAAGATTGCCTGAGTAGAGGACGACCAGCACTCCGGGGCCGATGGTGAGTTGTGCGCGATAGGGGTTGTCCGCACTATTTGGATGCGCGTGTTGGATATCGACCCAGTTGGGAAAGGTAAAAGCCTTTTCCGAGGAGACCCCCTTCTGCACGGCAAGCCGTGTCATTGCTGCGGAGGGTGTCGAGACGACGTCGGCGCGTGACATCAGCCATCTTTCCACGCGCAAAGCCAGCTTCCTTGCGACACGGCCTTTCAGGATGCCTAGTCGAAACGCTGCGTCGACTTCGTAGTCCTGTACATGAAGCCAACATGAGGCACTGGCGAAGTGGGCGGCGAACAACGCGACGGGAGACGCGAACAAAGGCGGCTCTACGAGCCACACGGCGTGCGGACGCCACGCGATCTGCCAAAGAGCGGCTGGACTCGCGAAGACCGCGAAGCTCATCAAATGTAGCACGCGCTTCAGACCCGACGGACGCTTGGGGCACCAGAAGGGAACGCGTATGACGGAAACGTTGTTCATTTGCTCGGTCGAGTACGTCAACGGGTTATAGCCAGCCTTGATGCGCCACTCGGGATAGTAAGGAGACGCCGTGATCACGCGTATCGTGTGCCCCTGTAATGCGAGCCACTCAGCAAGCTCTGCGGAGTACTTTCCCACCCCTGTCACCTCTGGGGCATAGTTGAGCGAGATCATCAGCACTTTCATGGAGCTATCCACGTTGTAGGAATAAGAAGATCAAGTCTGCGTCGGGCACGGGAATGTAAGACCCATGCGCTCGGAGGAAAGCTATCTATCCGTGGCTTGCTCGCACTCGCGCTCGAATTAGCGTTGTGTCAAAGCTGCGCGTTCGCCTTCGCGATTCGAAGATCGCAGATATCTCATTGCCCGGTCGGACAAATGCTGGTCGTGCCTCGCCTGGAGAGGCTTCACAAGCCGGGACATATGATCGGAAGTCGTGTGGGGAGTGTGCGCTGGGGCCCTGGAGCCGGTTCCTTCCCGGTCGCGGTGGGCGAAAGCCGACAACTTCTTGCCAATTTCCGTCCCGACCGGAGGCGTCAAGGTGCGGCGCTTATATTCCTTTCACGTCGGCGAGTTTCAAGGTCGTCACACATGTGATCGGATAAACACGATCGTCGCTGGGATCGACTTCGTGTATTCGGCGCTTGAATCTTCCATAAATGCTTTTGACGTGTGATTTAGATCGAGACTGACCGCGTAAGCTCTTCAGAGACCGAATTTTTGTCCGACTTGCCGCTAGTCGTGTCGAATTTAACGGAGCAGAGGTCAGACGGAAGACGCCTCAACAGCAGCGCTGCATCGCTTGCCTGCTGCACTGGCCAACCATCTCGTCGCCTTCCTAAGGAAGATCATTGGCAGAATGGGCCGCAATGAGAAAGGTGCTCGTGTCGTCGATGACGGGCGATGCGCGACATACTTTCGATTGAACGTTCTCGTCACTTAGGTCAAGGCGTGGGCTTGACGAGTACCTAGCGGGAGCTAATTGTGCAAAGCGTTAAGTTGACCGGAACTCCCATCGTACTCTCGAGATTCATATTCGGCACCGCCAGTCTTTTCAACAGTGGTTCCGAAAAGGCAAGGCGCCAGCTACTATTCTCTGCAGTGGACGCCGGGTTCACCCATTTTGACACGGCCCCCTACTATGGCTTTGGCTTGGCCGAGCGCGACCTCGGGCACGTTCTCAAAGCGCGACCGGAAGTCACTGTCACCACCAAAGTCGGTATCTATCCGCCCGGCGGCGAGGAGCAAAGCGGGGCAGCTGTTTTTGTTCGCAAGTCGACAGGGCGATTCATCAAGGCCATCTCGAGGCCAACGGTGGATTTCTCAGTCGCCCGAGCGAAGAGAACCCTTGAGGGCAGTTTGCGTCGTCTGAAGCGAGACTCAATTGACATCTACGCGCTGCACGAACCGGAACTTTCCCTGCTCAATACTGATGAATGGTTGAAATGGCTCGAGAGTCTCCTACGCGACGGAACGGTCCGTACTTTCGGCCTCGCACTAACCACGGATCAGGTCGAACCGTTCCTCGCTGCCGGCTCTGAACTAACCCGTTTCATTCAGGTCCACGACAGTCTCACTGGGCGCGAGGCTGATGTTCTGACCTGCTACCGCAAGCCGTTCCAGATCACTTACGGGTATGTCTCCGCGTCCCGCAAGGAGGGATCGCCGCTGTCCGTGACTGAGGTTCTGCGTCGGGCACTGCTTCGCAACGCGAACGGCGCAATCATCGTGAGCACGAAGCAGTTGGCACGCCTGCAGCAATATACCCGGCTCGTGGAGGAGACGACCGATGCTTAAGGACCTGGACGGGCAGGGAGCGATTTCACGGGAAGCCGACTTCATCGTCATCGGCGCCGGAACCGTCGGCCTACCGATCGGCGTACTACTGGCGCGGAAGACAGGCGCAACCGTCATCTGCCTGGAAAGCGGCGGATTGCGCCAGGAAGAGGACACCCATCCACTCAATGAAGTTGTCCAGCGGGGGATGTTCTACAAGGGCGCCTCGCACGGACGTTACCGATGCTTAGGCGGTACGTCGATGCGATGGGGTGGTGCCCTCATTCCATTCCAGGACTCTGATCTCTGCAACGCCCACTGGCCGATCTCACTCGATGAACTAACCCCGTTTATCGGTGACGTCGAACGGCTATTCTCCCTGGAACCCGGCCCGTATTTCGACGTCTCCTTTCCGTTCGAGCTTGGGGAAACCCATGTCAATCGTCTCGCCAAGTGGCCGGAATTCCGCAAGCGTAATGTAGCGGCGTTGTTGGACGCTGACGTCGCCGCGGCAGCCAACCTTCAGGTCTGGTTGAACGCCCATGTCGTTAAAATCAAAACTCTCGCTGAAGGCGTGCGACTGGAAGCGGTATCGCAAAATGATGACAGGCTTGCTATTTCGGGGAGGAAACTCATCGTCGCCGCCGGCGCGATCGAAACGACCCGTCTGGCATTGCTAATCGACCGTCAGAACAATGGAGCCGTCTCCGCGCTTACGTCTGCGCTCGGTCATAACTTCACGGATCATATTTCCGCAGAAGTAGCGGAGATCGTCGCCTCCGAAAGCGCGTTGCTAAATAAGATCGTCGGCTTTCGATTCGGCGCCGCCGGTTCGATGCGCAATATTCGTTTCGAGCTAGCGCCGCGAGCGTCGGCGCGACGGCATCTGCCGCCAAGTTTCTGCCACATCGGGTTCAAGGTTGAGAAGCCAGGTGGCTTTGATGTGCTACGAGAGATGCTTCGGAATGCGCAGCGTCGTAAGTCACCGTCGCCACGAATGATCCTGGATTTGATAGCGAACACTCCTTGGCTTGCGCGCGCCGTGTGGTGGCGGCTCGTCAACAAACGTCTGCTGTTTCCGGCCCACTCGCGCCTGATTGTCCATGCGGTGGTTGAGCAACTTCCATCTCGCAGGAATCGTATCACTCTCAGCGATACGTGCTGCGACCGCTTCGGCTTGCCGCTCGCGGAGATCAACTGGACGTTGACCAGGGAAGACAAAGAAAACGTAATCGCGACATCGGAACTCTTTAAAAGAACCTGGAAAACGAGCAAATTTGCCTCGCTTGGCGTATGGAAGTCGATCGAGCCGCAGAAAATCTGGGCTAACATCGATAACGCAGAAGGGATCTTCCATCCGACGGGTTCGACTCGCATGGGGGCGAGTCCCGCCGATGGTGTGGTCGACAAAAACCTCAACCTCTTCGGTGTCGCGAATGTCCAGTTGCTTGCCACGTCCGTCTTGCCAACGGGAGGCGGGGCGAATCCGACCATGATGCTCCTGCTGCTGGCGATGCGATGTGTCAATCAGCATGCCGCCCGAAGCACCTCGACAAAAGCTTGATGCTTTCCGCCACACGCAGGCGTTGAGCCGTGTTGGACACTACGATGGTCAGCTGAGAGAGGATTCTATGCCTAAAGATGCAATCAACCGGGGAGGCTTCCGTTCGAGCATGATCCTGAAAGGCGTGAATTCGAGACAAGGACCTTCGTTTTCGTTATCGAACAGATTTCTCAGGGTTCTTTGGGGCGTCACCTATATCGTCTTTTTCGTGCCGACGCCACGTGTCTTTCATGCGTGGCGTCGCTGGATACTGCAGTTATTCGGAGCGACGATAGGCGCAGGTGTTCACGTCTATCCGCGTGTGCGCATCTGGGCGCCATGGAATCTTTCGATTGGCGATTTTACAGGCGTTGCCAATGGAGTGAACCTGTATTCCATCGAACGCATCACGTTGGGTGAGCGTTGCACGGTATCGCAGGGCGCGCAGCTCTGTACAGGAAGTCACGACTACAACGATCCGACATTTCAGCTAACGGCAAAGCCGATTATTGTGGGATCCGACGCGTGGGTGTGCTCTGAGGTCTTCGTTTGCCCTGGCATTCAAATCGCGCCGGGAGCGGTTATCGGCGCGCGATCAGTGGTAACCAGGAGTCTGCTGGACGAATGGACTGTCTATGCCGGTATGCCAGCAAGAAAGATATCTATTAGAGTCAAGCACGGAGAGACCAATGAGCAAAGTGTCTGTACTGGTGTTGACGAGAAATGAAGAGCAGGATTTACCTGGTTGTCTTGAATCCGTCATCGGATGGTCCGACGACATCCATGTACTTGATTCGCTCAGCACGGACGGGACCGTCGCGTACGCTCGCTCGGTACGCGCGAATGTGATCTCTAGACCATTCGACGACTGGTCCACTCACCAGAACTGGGGATTGAAGAATATTCCATTCAAACATGAATGGGTCCTATACCTCGATGCCGACGAGCGCGTTCCGCCGTTGCTCGTGCCGGAGATCGAAAAGGCGGTCTGCAACCCCGGCGATGCCGTGGCGTTTCGGATTAGACGCCGTGACTTCTTCAATGACCGGTGGCTCAGGCACGTGCAGGCGTCACCGTACTTCGTTCGGCTTTTCAGACCCCAGCATATCCACTATGAACGGCTCGTCAATCCAGTCACCGTGGTCGATGGTGAGACTGGCCGCCTCAACGGCTATCTCGATCACTTCCCTTTCAGTAAGGGCATATCGCACTGGCTCTCGCGCCATAACGCTTACAGTTCGCTGGAAGCAGATCAATTCCTTCGCAACAAGGCCAGCGGCAACAAGTTCAGCCTATCCAAGGCGCTGTTGGCGAGCGATTTCCAGACTCGCCGCTATCATCAAAAGCGCCTCTTCTACGAACTGCCGTGCCGCCCGCTGACCAAGTTCGTTTTACTTTACTTCGTTCGCCGCGGTTTCCTCGATGGACATCCCGGCTTGGTCTACGCGACGCTGCAGTCGGTCTATGAGTATTTCATCGTTCTGAAAGTCAGGGAGAAGATGAGAGCGGCGAGAATGAAAGTTGGTGGCTCTACGTTAGGTGAAGAAGTGAAGAATTGAGCCGCGGATGCGCAGTATGATGAACTTCAGTGTCAGCCGGAGATCATACCTTGAGAACGCTTCACATTATCTCGTCAATCGAGCGAAGATATGGTGGTCCTGCCGAGGCGCTCAAACGGCTCGCGGCAGAGCTCCGGCTTTCCGGACACACTGTCGACATTGTCTGTCTTGACTCAACTATTGATGCAGACAAATCGGACGACAACGCTTTCGATCTCGTTGTCAGGCTAGGCCACCACGCTGGCAAATACATGCTCAACTTCAGGCTTGTTGGGTGGTTGGCACAGCATGCGAAACAGTACGATGCAATTATCGTAGACGGCATATGGCAGTTCCACAGTGCGGCGGCCGTTATCTCGCTTCTTCCGAAAAGGATTCCCTACTTCGTGATGCCGCACGGCATGCTCGATCCATGGTTCAACATCGGCCGCCCGTTGAAACACGCCAAAAAGCTAGCCTATTGGATGTTTGTGGAGCGTCATGTCATCAGCAATGCGAAGGGGGTTCTCTTCACCACCGAGAGCGAGCGCGAACTGGCGCGCCTGGCCTTTCCGCTGTACAGGGCGACGGAGGTGATGATGATGATTGGCACAGCACCACCTCCTTCGACGGAAACGGTTGACATTGCAGAGCGGGATTCGCCAGCGAAACCGGGCAAGAAAGTCATCCTCTTTCTCGGCCGAATTCACGAGAAGAAGGGTTGCGACTTGCTAATCCGTTCGTTTCACGATCTTGGGAACTTGAGCGCCGACTATCGCCTCGTGGTCGCAGGCCCCGACGATCACGGACTCGGGGCGAGATTGCGTCGTGAGGCAGTGCGGCTCGGCATTGCGGATCGCATTAGCTGGCCTGGCATGGTAACGGGGGCGCATAAGTGGTCCCTGCTGCGGGCTGCCGACGTCATGGTTTTGCCCTCGCATCAGGAAAACTTCGGCGTGGTGGTGGCCGAAGCACTAGCGTGTGGGGTGCCGGTGCTCTTAACGGACAAGGTCGGAATCTGGCAGGAGATCGTTGCCGATCGTGCCGGGTTCGTGGACGACGACACGCGAGAGGGTATCACCCGCCTTCTGACGCAATGGATAAAGCTGGCGGAGGACGAGAAGGTTGCGATGCGATGTTCGGCAAAACAGTGTTTCAACAATCGATTTCATATCTCCAGAGTCGCGCAGAGCTATATCGCATTGGTGAGCAAACAGATAGGGCAAGCTTCTCTGCTTTAACAGGATGGCCGCGCCTTTTCACGACCGTCTTCAAGTGAACCTTAAATATTTCCCCGCACTCGACGGGTTGGATATCGTCCCGGACACTCGCTCCAGATATGGGCGGCATGTCAACTCGATGTCCGTCCCCCAATCTATCGAGGCGCCAACCCGGCTTCTATTGGGTCGAGACCTCGGCAACTCTCTCAGGATGCCGTCAGACCCGAGTGCTTCGAAGCGCAATGCCGCGCTGATGCCGACGGTATTCAAAAAAAGGTGGCCAAGTGCTCCAAATCGTGATGTCGCGGCCGTTGAGAGTATCGATGAGGCCGCGTTTCTGTCGGTGCGTGGCACTTATGCGAACGTTCCTGTTTTTCGTTTGACCATGTGTCGCTGTGAACGATAGGGATGCGGACGTAGATGATCGAATAAGAGCCGCAAATCGGCCAACACCTTGCTGAATTCGGTCAGTGGCGGACAGGATGAGCTTCCTCACCGCTATGCTCAGTCCACGGGGGCTCCACAGATTTTTCCCTAAAAAACGCACGATTTATTTTACGCCATCCGATCCCACTCAACGATAGGCTTACATTGAGGTGTCCAAAATCTGATCAATAGTCGGATGAACGACTCGCTCCGGACGCAGACGTCATTCCGGTGAATGTCACTTTCCCTGACGCTAAAGTGCGCCGCTATGCTCAAGAATGCGTATAGGGCGGATGGCTGTCGCCGGAAGTCGAGTTCGTCGGCGCGATTTTACGCTCAACCGTTGCTGCCCTTTCCCGAGCCATCTCATTCGCGGAAGAGCAGCCTCAGAGGATCAAGCGCTCCAATGCGGCTTGCAGATCATTTTCTCGTGCGCGGACCGGTTTCCATACTGCGGCTCTGTTTTCGTCGCTTGCCGTTTGGTATCGGGGCATCGGAAGGGCGCGACAGGGATCGCTATGTGCGTGCCGCGCGTTCGGCCGCATGCAATGCGGTGAGTGCCACGATGGGCTTTGCCGTAGTGCTGCTCTCGGTCTCTTTGACGCTTCCGTATCTCGGCCAGGAGCGCTTTGGCATCTGGATGACAATATCAAGCCTCGCTGTGATGTTGTCGGTGCTTGACCTTGGTGTGGCAAATGGCCTCGTCAACCTGGTTGCGGACGCGAAAACGAGCGACGATCAAGAGAAACTGCAGACGATAGTCACTCGCGGCGTACTACTCCTTGTCGTGATCGGCGCGGCCGCTGGGGCCGTGCTCGTTGGTGCCGTGAGGTCGTTGGACTTCCAAAGGCTGTTCAAGATCGAATCGGCAGACGTTACTAGAGAAGCGCTGGCGTCGACCATGGTTTTCATCGGGCTGTTTTGCGTGAACATCCCACTAAGCGGCGTGAGAAAGGTCTTTCATGGTCTTCAGCGAGCATGGGAACCTCATATCGTTGCTGCGATCGGATATTTTTTCTCGCTGCCGCTTCTTTATCTCTGCAATCGCCATCGCGCACCATTGCCGTATCTCGTCCTCTCTACATACGGCATGCAGGTCGGTACGACCTTGATTCTCGTTTGGCGTCTTCGACGTGAGCAGATTTTTCGGGTTCATCGCGGCCTTTGGCCGGGAGCAGGGTTGCAAGACTGTCGGGTGCTCCTGCGGACGAGCGGCATGTTCCTGATCCTTCAGCTTGGCATGATATGCGGCAGCGCATGCGACCCGCTTATCGTTTCAAATATTCTTGGCGCGAAGGAAGTGGCGAGACTGGCCGTTGCGCAGCGCCTGTTCCAGGCGATCACCGTAGGGATGGCCATGCTGTCGGGGCCGCTGTGGGGTCTCTATGCCGACGCCCACTCCCGCGGTGAGAAGGTGTTCATCAGGCACACGCTGAAGGTGTCCATGGGCGTCACGGGCGGCACCGCGCTGCTGACAAGCGTGCTGATCCTGGCGGCTTCTCCCTGGCTTTTGAAGGTTTGGACTGGCAATCACGTGGATGTACCTGTCTCTTTGCTGTGCGCGGTGGCGGTGCTGGTTGTGGTTGAAGCAATGGGAAACGCTTTCACAATCTTTCTGAATGGAATGAGCGAATTGCGGCCCCAGTTGCTTGCCGTGCTGGTCTTTAGCGTGGTGTCCATTCCGCTCAAGGTATGTCTCCTTATGAAGTTCGGCACCGTGGAATGGGTGGTCTGGTCAACCATCATTTCAAGCATCATCGCCGACTATGGCGTCTATATCGGCCTCTGCAGGAAGCAGATCCTTGCGCACGCGTCGCTAGAACCGCTCTCGTAACTCACGCAATCAGCTTCTGAAATTATGGCCGACTTTCGGGAAAAATTGCAGTTGGCAGGTGAGGCGCTCAAAAACAGACGTCGGGCCTTGAGGAAAATCATGGCAGCCTGCTTCAGCTTGTCTGGCGCATCTGGACCAGTGGCGCAGGGGCAGACATCGAGACTGCAGTCGTCGCACACGCAGAGCGCTTCGACCTCGATGCAGCCCGTGAGCGACTTGTCGCCGGACGACAGGCTGATAGTAACCAGGTCTTCGCTCACATACACCGAAGTTCGTCACCTTGCTGAATTTGTCCTTGCACGAGGTCCGATTCAGGGCTACGCCAGCTTGCGGGACTACGGCGGACCGCTAACGAGACTGCTCGTTTTTCAGCACCCCGCAGGCGATCGAGATTCCGACGCGGCGTACTATTGGCTCGATCCTACCGACCTTTTGAGCGCTGACAATGGCGGTACAGTGCTGGTTTCGAAGAGCGGAAAGCGCTGGAAGCGAGTATTCGAAGGCGACATCCATGCCCGATGGTTCGGCGCACGCGGAGACGGCACGACGGATGACGGCGACGCGCTCAATCGCGCCCTCGCATTCGCAGGATCGCTCTATGCATCGACGGGCAGGACTCAGCGCGTCGTGCTCGATAACGGCACGTACTACCTTGCAGCCGCGCGCGGAACGCTGGCCATCTCGTGTCACGACGATGGCACGGTGAAGGAGGGAAAAGGCAAGAGACTCCCGTCTGAACCTCGGATGCGACAGCCTTATTGCGTCGGCGTGTGGCCAGGGGTCAAACTATGTGGGCGCAACGCCGTGGTGAAGGGCAAATATCGCTACGGCATGGCGGACTCGTCGCAGCCGGTCACCTTCGGCTTGCTCGATGAATCCGACACGGTAACGGAGGCAGGGCTAGAGAATCTGACTTTCGTGGATTGCTTCATGGCTTTCGGGGCCCTGTCCGCGACGCTCGCAGGCTGCATCTTTGACAGACTTCACTTTATCGGCTGCGGGGTGGGTATCTATGCCGCGGTGCTGGAACAGTGCACGTTCAGTAATATCGAGGCGCAGCGCACGGGTGTGCCTGTTCTTGTCGGAGGTCAATGGGTCGATCGCAACGACGACTACAACGAACGAGGCGGCTTTGCGGACAAGTGCACCATCATCAACGTACGCAACATCTTTGATCGCGTCTATGGCGACGATGAGCGCAATATCGATCAATGGTTCGATGCCACCTTCTTCAAGTCAATCAACAGCGAGCGCAGACTCAGCGCGCAGAATAATCCTACGTCACAGGCGAGGGCGTATCCGTATCGGGGCATTTGCGGATTCTGCATACGCGTCATGGCGCGCTATGCGCGACCTTCAAATAGTAACGTGTTCATGCAAATAACGCACGCTTACTCGCCGCGCCCAGCGGTGCTGGTTGATGCGTGTCAGTCAGCTGTCTTCAACGGCGTTTATATGGAACGCGTAGGCTATCGCGACCATCGCAAGCGAACCGGTGCCGTTGGCGCCGGATGGGACGATCCTTACCTTGGTCATGGTGTCCTCGTTCCGGCGTTCATAGGAGAACTCGACGTCTCCTCCTGCGTTTCCGGTGTCAACATCCAACAGTCCTTCGGAGTTTCGGTCGTTCGAACTGATGGTCCTGTCGGAGCCATACAGTCATCGGACTGTGCTTTCAAAGAACCGGATCCTCGCTACACCCTGCCTGCCACGACTTTCACCGACGATGTGACGATACGCCGAGGAGCGCTTCGTGCATTGGATGGTGTCAAGCATCGGATCGGAGGATTGGGTCTCTACAGCGTGCATTTCGATGGCGGCAGTTTCGACACCGAGATATCCTTGCCGAAGGACGAAGAAGTGCATGTGCTGCTTGTATTAGCGTCACGCGATGCGAAGCGCCTCGAGAGCGCGTCGTCCGGCCTCTATCTGCTGCAGCTCTCGCGTGATCGCAAGGGCGCCCTAGTTGGAACGCTCGTGTCGGGAAGCGATGTCCTGCGCTTTGCCGTAAGTCTGCGGAGCATGCTGCAACTGCAAGCTATTGTCCCTGGCGCATACCACGTCGCAATGATTGGGAACCGGCCGTTCGAGACTTAGCCCCCGTATCAAGGGTCCCGTATCGTCTCGTTGAGGATCTCGCGCGTTTGTGCGGATCGGTGGCGGCTCGCCTGTCGAACGCCTTGATGATTCGCTTTCCCGAGGACTGCGTTCTCGCATGAGTTCTTCTGAATCGCTGCGCCGAGCGGAAGGATAATCATATGAGCAAGGCGTTTCACACACGACGGTCAGCGTGCTATTCATAACGGCATATCGGAGCGCCGGAAAAGGCTCGCCGCAGCATGCTACTGGCCAGTCGATCATTTCTTGTCGACTGTCCTATCCCGCCCGACAACATCTTGGTGATTTCGGTCTCGACGAAGCGCATCAAATAGGCTTATCTAAAATGGACTACGGCAACAAATGTTCCGCATCCTCGAATTTCGGTCATTGAAGCGGTAGCAGAGTACCTGTCTAAATGGACGCGCGGTCAACGCGTCGTCGCTCCCACAACCGGTTGCCCCTGGCGTTATCCCGCTGGCGGTCGCAAACACGCTATCCGCGAAACCATGGCCTCGATGAAACAGATCACGCGCGACGATCCGCTGCAGAGCGATGAGGTTTCCATATCGGATTACCTTCGTACGATCGGCGAGAGCTGGCGTCTAATCGGCATGATTGCGCTCAGCGTTCTCGCGTTGGGATCGATATACGGGATGATGCATCCGACCTTGTACCGGGCCGATGCACTCATACAGATTGGCACACCCACGTCCAGTTCTTCCGATGCCGAAGCGATGGGCCGGCTTGCCTCGATATTCGATTCGAAGGTGAAAGCCAGTGCAGACGCCGAGATCGAACTCATTCGCTCACGCCTGGTGGTCGGCGAGACGGTGCGACAACTGAATCTCCAAACGACGGCGCAGCCGCGGTACTTCCCGCTTATTGGCCGTTGGATTGCGGGACTTCGCAGCGGATCCCCCAGCACGAAGCCCCTGTTTGGATTGCGCCAGTTCGCCTGGAGCGACGAGTCGATCGAAGTATCGAAATTCGATGTTCCTCATGCTGCAGTCGGCCAAAAATTCGTCGTAAAGGCGGGCCGGGCTCCGTACTTCAAATTGATTTCGCCTGATGGTAAGGCGCTCGGAACAGGAGCAGTCGGGCAGGAGCTGGTGGTGCCTTTCGCCGACGGCAAGCTCCATCTTCTCGTGAATAAGTTGTCCGCGTCTCCCGGCGGTGAATTTACGCTGAAGACGAGTTCGATAGAGGCCGCGATCCTCGCGCTGATAGATGCTTTGGTCATTTCAGAAAGAAAGGCGCAAACGGGCATGGTCGGTATTGCCCTGGAAGGACCCGACCCGGTGCGCACTGCGGACATCGTCAATACGATTGCTCAGGAGTATCTCGCTCAGGATCTCGCAAGACGCTCGTCGGAGGCCGAACACTCGCTTCTCTTCCTCGAGAGTCAATTGCCAAAGCTGCGGGACGAGTTACAGCAAGCAGAGGATCGGTACAACGCTTTTCGTAATAGCAAGGGTACCGTCGATCTGAGTGTGGAAAGCCGGCTCTTGCTGCAACAGGAAGTCGATCTCGATACGGCCATGCGCGGACTCTTGCAGCAGCGCGACGACATCTCTCAGCATTACAGAGAGGGCTACCCGCAGCTTACGGCGGTGGACTCGAAGATCGCCCGATTGCAACAAGACCGCGAAGCGCTGAACCAGCGCGTTGCCAGTTTGCCGGATATGGAGCAAACCGCAGTACGCCTAATGCGTAACGTTCAGGTCGACACAGAGCTGTATACGAATCTCCTGAACAGCGCGCAACAGCTGCGCGTCATCAAGGCAGGCAACGTCGGCAACGTGCGCATAGTCGATCTCGCGGTTCCGCCCGAGAGGTCGTCTAAGCCCAACTGGCAGGTGCTATTGTCGTTGTCTGCCGTTCTTGGGCTTGTAATGGGAGTCGTCACCGCGTTTCTTCGCAAGGCGTTGTCGGGTGGAATAGAACGAAGCGCCGAGATCGAGGAAGCTCTTGGAATACCCGTTTGCGCTGTCGTGCCGCACAGCGAACGGCAAGTTCGTTTGCAGGAGGCAATGCGCCGCAAGGCTCCAGGAATACATGTGCTCGCTGCGGTATGGCCGGGGGATGTCGCGGTCGAAGGCGTGCGAAGCCTGCGAACAGCGTTGCAATCCATCGGATCCGAACTCGGGAAGAATGTCGTGATGATCACGAGTTCCCGTCCCGGGGTGGGAAAGTCGTTTCTCGCGGCCAACCTTGCGGCTGTGCTGGCGACAGGGGGGAAGAAAGTGCTCCTGATCGATGCCGACATGCGCATGGGCGACATGCACATGTCCTTCAACCCGGCTGGCGGCCCCGGCTTGACTGAATTGCTAAAAGGTGCGGCGCTTGACGACGTGGTCATCCGCGATGTCATGGATGGCGTCGACCTGATCTCGCGTGGGGGCGAGTCGCCGAACGCCGCAGATCTGCTCACGAGTGGCCGGCTGGGCGAGATACTCGATGTTGCATCGCGACGATATGACGTAGTCGTTGTCGATACGCCGCCAGTGCTTGCTGTCACTGACGCAACACTGATCGGCCGGCAGGCCGGTACAACGCTGCTTGTCGTTCGGCACGGCCGGCAGCCCGTGGGCGAAGTGTATGAAGCGCTTAGCCGCTTGCAGAATGGCGGCGTACACGTCGCCGGAACACTGTTCACCGATGTACCGCTCGACAAGGCGCGATACGGCTCGGGATACGGTTCGGCATACGGCACATCGGGCATATACGGCAGAAGCGGCGGCGAGACCAATGTCAGGATCCCCTGAATAAATCGCAGGATGTATGAGGCGCAGCAAAGTATCAAAACAAGGAGGACGGACGATGTCGAATAAGGTTGCATTGGTCACCGGTATCACAGGACAGGATGGCTCTTATCTTGCTCAATTCCTGCTTGACAAGGGATATGAAGTTCATGGCGTCAAGCGGCGAACATCGCTGTTCAATACGGATCGTATCGACCATTTATACGAGGACGACCATGTATCGCAGCGCCGCTTTCATCTGCATCACGGTGACCTGACCGATTCCTCGAGCATCTTGCGAATTATTCAGCGGGTGCAACCAGACGAGATCTATAACCTCGCCGCGCAAAGCCATGTTGCGGTTTCTTTTGAAGAGCCTGAGTACACGGCGAACGCGGACGGGCTGGGTGCGCTACGCATACTCGAAGCGGTGCGAATTCTGGGTTTTGAGAAGACGGCCCGGTTCTATCAGGCGTCGACATCGGAGTTGTTCGGACTGGTTCAGGAAGTGCCGCAACGGGAAGGCACGCCGTTTTATCCGCGCAGTCCCTATGCCGTGGCCAAGATGTACGCATACTGGATCACGGTCAACTATCGCGAGGCATATGGCATATACGCTTGCAACGGCATTCTGTTCAATCACGAATCACCCGTTCGGGGCGAGACCTTCGTCACGCGCAAAATCACGCGCGCTCTCGCGCGTATCGCAATCGGTTCGCAGGATTGCCTTTACATTGGCAATTTATCGGCGAAACGCGACTGGGGACACGCGCGCGACTACGTTCAAATGCAATGGCTCATGTTGCAACAGGAGGAGCCGGAAGATTTTGTCATTGCATCTGGAACGCAATACAGCGTGCGCGAATTCGTTCAGCAGGCCGCGTCGGAGCTCGGCATCAAACTTCGGTTTGACGGAAGCGGAGTCGATGAAGTCGGGATCGTCGAAAGTGTGGGCAGCCGGGAATGCCGCGTCACGCCCGGGACGGTCATCGTGCGAGTGGACCCTCGCTACTTTAGACCGACGGAGGTCGAAACTTTGCTCGGCGATCCGTCGAAAGCCCACACAAAGCTGGGTTGGTCGCCGACCGTCACGTTCAACGCTCTTGTCCGGGAAATGGTGTTGTCCGACTATCAGATCGCCAAGCGCGATGCGCTGATCACCCTGGCGGGCTACAGGGCGTTAGAGCATCACGAGTAAGGACGAAGATTGGCCGAGTCGGCATGCAACCCAGGAGCGTGTCAAATGTCGTCGCGTCTCGTATTTTCACTCGTTGTCTTTGCGCTCTTCGCGGCAGCCTTGGCACAATACGCGGATCAGGCGCTTGGCGCGCTCGGCACCGGCGCGATAAACGTCTGGAACCTGAACTCGGCCGCTATGGATGAGGCGGGTGCTGTCAAGTACGCGAAGGACGCGAGCATCGCCTTGATCGGAGTCGGATGGCCTTTTGCGCTCGGTTTGAATCGCTTTCCGGGGAGAATACGTGCGGTTATTCTGATGTTCTTTACGTGGATTCTTTGCATCATGTCGGTGGGAGTTGTACCGTTCATCGCAGGTTGGACACCGTTGTTCTTTCTGGCTGCAGGATTGCGCTGGGTTCTGCTGGTTCATGCGTCATTCGGCTTATTCGTGTTTGCGAGTTTCCTGCCGGCCGATAAGCGGGGACAAACGGCCCTTGTGCTCGCGTTGCTCGCGCTTGGCGCACTAGACTTTTACGTTGTCCTGCGGCAATGGATACAACTCGGACAAGTTCGGGAAGTTCTATTTACGCAGGATCGGTACACGGGCTTGTTCAGTAACGCGGCGCTAGCAGGCATGTATGCGATTTCGCTTGCGAGCATGGTGCTCGTTCTAGACCGCGCGCGGCCGCTTTATAGGCTTATACTGCTTTCCGTCGCGGTCGTGATTGCTATCTCTTCGGGCACGCGATTCGCTATGCTCAGTATCGCGGCGATCGTCGGCGTAGTAGTTTGGGAAACACTTGGGGGACGGCTGAGCCGCACTGACCGGATGTTGCTGGTGGTGACGGCGCTGCCGATTGCTATCTGCCTCGCGCTCGTTGGCTATTCTCACATGGTCGAAGCGGTCGGCCGCGGCGATGTACTGACTGATCAACTTGACGAAGGCGGCCGTCTATCCAACCTGGGGAAGATAGCGGAGCAGCTCTCAGAGGCAGCTCCAGCAGAACTCTTCCTGGGAAGAGGCCTCGGCGTCGGCACGAACACAGCGGTCATGCTCCTTGATCGTGCGGGCATCGACCCGGAGCAATATCGGTTCAATACGATCATTGATAACGCCTTCGTGACGATGCAGTTTCAAATCGGAATAATAGGCATGCTAATTTTCATGACGGGTGCGACTGCGTTTATCTGGCGCATCCGTCCGCGTCATTCGAGGCGTCAGTCAGTACGATATGTGCTGTTCATTGGGATCACGATTGCAGCCTGTATGGATGTCAACCTATTCGAGCAGTATCCACTGGTGACGACTCTGATGCTCTGCTTTGGGGACATATACTGGCGCTCTTTGGGCGCGTACCTGTCGAGGCGTCGATCTCGTAGCGCGAGCTCTCGTCGTACCGAAGCAGGAATCGCCGACCTGGAGCAGAAATGCTTGTTTTCATAGCGCCATACAGCGCCTCCAATCGTGGGGCGAACGTCAACCTGGGCGCCGCACGCAAGGTGGAGTTCTTTCTGGCGTTGGCGTCGAAACTTTCGAAGGATGTTCTGTTGATCAATACGGGCCACATAGACGCGCGATGGTCACGTAGACAAGTGCGGGATTCTGTCATCGGCACGCAGCACATTCGGGAGATTTCGCTTCGCTGCTATCCCGTAAGACCCATTGGTAAAATGCTGAACCTCTTCGAAGTCTCGGCTCTGAGCGATGAGATAGCAAAGGTTGGCAAGCCGGAAACCGTGTGGGTCTATAACGCATACGCGTTCGAGTCGATGCTCGCGCGCGTTCTGACGCGTCGGTTTGGTGCGCATCTGATCCTCCAGTTCGAAGATTGGTTGCTTTCTCGACGCCGCTGGCATCCGAAGCCGCTGCTCGACTTCATCGCATGGCGATACGTCTTACCCGCTCCATCGTTATGTCTTGCGGTTAACGATCACTTATCGACACGCGAACATCAACGCAGCGGGTGTCCCGTAGTGTTGTGTCCGGGCGTGGTGTCGGACGATCTCATTGAAGTTTGTGGACAACGGCCTCCATTCTCGCGAACGGCAGATGCTAGAACGATGGTTGGCTATTTCGGTGGCCTGAGCGTCGAGAAGGGTGCTGACGTGGTTCTCGACCTGATCCGGAATTCCGGCGGCCGCTTCATGTTTCACGTCTGCGGAGCGGGTCCGCTGGCATGCGAGTTCGTAAGACTGCGCGCTGAAGGGTATCCGGTGCACTTCCACGGTCGGGTGGACGATAGAGTATTGTTCGAATTGATCTCCTACTGTGATGTGCTGGTGAACCCGCATGCTTCAATAGAGAAAATGGGTAATGGGGTGTTTCCTTTCAAGGTTGTCGAATATGTCGCGTCGGGAAGATTGGTCATTTCCACCGAACTTCCCCCGATGAGCATGGGAGAGATTCACGCGGCCATATGCTTTGTTTCCGCGGATGCAAGGTCGATCGCCGACGCGTTGGCAAACGCGGAGCAGACGTATCGCCGTAAGCGCACGAGCATTGAACGGGCAATGAACGCAGCTGCCCAACTTCTGACGCGAAACGGGCTAGAAAGGTCAATATCCGGGGCTTTGAGCAGCCGGATCAAGGACTAGGCTGAAGCCTTTGATCAGGCCGAGCTAATCGGACTGCAGGGAGGACTTTCAAAAAAGCGACCTCTTGCACGAGGCGAAATGCGACGATGCGAATATCTATCAATGTTCGATGACGGAATCCAGCGTCGTGATATCGCAGCACATCAAACCCCGTATCATCGGGTCCAAAACGCGGACACCGCTCGAATGCGTCAGGCGCTAGCGAGCCCGGTACGTTGCACGTTATTCTCAAAGTCGGCGTAGGTTGAGGCGATGCCTTCCCTGAGGGTAATCGTGGGCGCCCACCCCAGAGCGGCGAGCTTCGATACGTCGAGCAACTTTCGCGGCGTCCCATCCGGCTTCGATGAGTCGAATCGCAGCGATCCAGAAAAACCGACGACATCGCAAACCAGTCGCGCGAGGTCGGCAATCGCTATGTCCTTTCCATATCCGACATTGAACACGCCTTCGACCAGGTCGTTGCTCAGCAGAGCGAGTACCGCGGACGCCAAATCGTCCACATGAAGGAATTCCCGTCTCGGCAATCCTGATCCCCAAACGGTGAGTGATTGGAGTCCGTTCAGCTTTGCCTCGTGCGCCTTGCGGATGAGCGCGGCCAGCACGTGCCCGCCCTGCAGATCATAGTTGTCGTTCGGACCATAGAGATTCGTCGGCATCACCGATATGAAGCGCGTTCCGTATTGTCTGTTGTACGCTTCACAAAGTTTGTGGCCCGCGACTTTTGAGATCGCGTAGGCTTCGTTGGTTTGTTCGAAAGCGCTCGTGAGCAGATAATCCTCTTTTATAGGCTGAGGACAAACCTTGGGATAGATACACGATGAACCGAAGAAGACGAGCTTCTGCGTGTGACTCTTGAATGCGGCATGGATGACATTGGTTTCGATGACGAGGTTCTCATAGAGAAACGAAGCGGGTTGAGTCCAATTGGCCTGAATTCCACCGACTTTGGCTGCGGCCAGGAGGACGACATCTATATGCTCCTGGACGAAGAAATCCATCACGGCGCGCTGATCCAGCAAGTCGAGCGACTGCCTCGAGGCCGTGATCAGGTGGTGGTATCCAGAACTGGCAAGGCGCCGTAGGAGAGCCGAGCCGACCATACCCTTATGTCCGGCGACATAGATGCGAGAGTTTTTGTTCATGTGAGTGGCCAATAGTCGAGAGAGACGCGTCGGTCGGAACGTGAGTTGCCACCGCCACTGGATTCAACGGGCTACGACGTGCGATGTGATCAGATTAGCAATGCAGATCGACCATTCAAGGTCGTGGCGGACGGTGCCAAGATCTTGTCGCGACCCTTGTGCGCCTCTGTGCGGTTGTTGTCGAGGAAATAAAGATGCGCGAGGGGACGTTGCAACTTGATCCCCGGCTCGGCCAACTTCATTCCGTATTCGGCCATCTCACGGGGTGACCGCCGAATCGATCCTATGCTTCGGGGACGCATGAAGGACGTCCGCGGGCCGTCTTATGTCGTAATCGGCCTCGCTCCCAGAAGGATCGGCGTGCCGGTGGAATACTACCGGCTCTCTTCGAGGATCAAAATGGAAGCTCTATCGATAACGGGCGACGCAGAGGTCGCTGATGACTCGAATTTCGAAGTAGTCTCGTTCGAAGGTGAAACGCTCGCCATGATCATCCGGGATTCGTTCTCGCGAAGTGGTGTGAGTTTTCTGACTCCGAAGGAGTTTCCTCAGCAACTCGCGTACATGGAACATCCCTGCGGAAAAGTGATCGACGCGCATCTTCATATGAAGCTGGAGCGGCGGATCGAATGTACGCAAGAGGTGCTCTTCGTCAAGCGTGGCCGTGTCCTGGTGAGGTTCTATGCGCCCAATAGGGACTACCTGTCGAGCCGTGTACTGTACGCGGGAGATGTGATCTTACTGGCGTCGGGCGGCCACGGGTTCGAAATGCTTGAGGACGCGTCTTTTTTCGAGGTCAAACAAGGGCCTTATATGGGGGAGCACGAGAAATTGCGCTTCGCGTCCACCGGTCCGAGCCGATGCAGTGAAGCGAGCGACGGTCCAGGCGTCGAGCTTGAAGTCAAGGAGGGTGGGCGATGATTCCGGTTAACGAACCCCTACTCGACGGAAAAGAGAGCGTTTATCTGAAGGAGTGCATTGAAAGCGGGTGGATTTCTTCGGACGGGGAGTTCGTCGAGCGTTTCGAACGTGCGATGGCGGGTTACGTCGGTCGCAGACACGCGATTGCTGTCGCGAACGGCAGCGCTGCGTTGGACGTGGCTGTGGCGGCTTTGCGGCTCGGCCCTGACGATGAAGTGATCATCCCCACGCACACGATCATTTCCTGCGCATCGGCCATAGTTCGCACTGGTGCCCGATTGAGACTGGTCGACTCAAGTCCTGATACGTGGAACATGGACGTGACGAAGATCGAGAGCGCGATCACGAGCCAAACGCGCGCGATCATGGCGGTGCACACTTTCGGTTTGCCGGTGGACATGAGTCCGCTGTTGGATATCGCAAGGAAGTACGGCCTCGCTGTAATCGAAGATGCCGCACAGGCAATTGGCCAAACCTATAACGGAGCGAAGTGCGGCAGTTTCGGCGATATCTCGTGCTTCAGCTTCTACGCCAACAAGCACATCACGACGGGGGAAGGTGGCATGATCGTCTGCGACGACGACGAGCTGGCAGCGCGCGCGAGAAGTTTGCGAAATCTGTGTTTCAAGACCGAAAGGCGATTCGTCCACGAAGAGCTTGGATGGAATTATCGGATGAGCAGCCTTCAGGCGGCTGTCGGGCTAGCGCAATTCGAGAACCTCGATGCGCACGTCACGCGAAAGCGCGACTTGGGGCGGCGGTACGAAGGCCTTTTGCGCGGAGTCCCGGGAATCGAGCTGGCGCCGGTGGCATTGCCATATGCCGAGAATATCTATTGGGTTTTTGGTGTGATGTTGGACGACAGTTTGCCCTTTGGCGCGGACCAGTTCCGGTCCATGCTGGCGGAGGCTGGTGTCAGCGCGCGGCCGTTCTTCTGGCCGATGCACGAACAGCCCGTTTTTCTCAAGCAAGGGATGTTCAAAGGGGAGAGTTTTCCGATTGCCGAGCGCATGAGTCGCAGGGGATTGTATCTGCCGAGTGGTCTCGCGCTTAGCGAGGCACAGCAGGACTACACTGTGGGCGCGCTGCGCGACATGCTGGCCACCCATGTGTAGGTGATGACGCAACGTGAGGCGTTCAGTACAGTGCTGATCCACTGCTCGCCACAGCAAATAAGCCTCGACGCGCAGCGAAACAAACACTTAATCCAGGTTGCTGGTGGTGGCACCGGGCTTTCGGTGAGCCGCTCTGGCGCGTTGCGCTTAGCCAGCATGTGACATGCCTCGTGGTTCAGGCTCGACTCGATGGCCGAGGCTGGCCGAGCCTGTGTGAAAACGCACTGATCGGACTGAATCAACGCATTCAGACCGGGTGACTCATGAAGCGATTCGTTGAAGGCGATGACCGCTAGCAGGCCGCACTGCTTCCCGAATGCGTCGATGACTACATCGGGCAGGACAATCCAGTCAGGATCATAGACGTGTTCGTCGACGAACTGAATCTCGCGGAACTCGGCTTCAATGGCGCTACGCCCGCCGTCACGGGCCGCCCCTCCTACCACCCGGCAGTGATGCTCAAGGTCTATATCTACGGGTATCTGAACCGGGTGCCGTCCAGCCGGCGTCTCGAGCGTGAATGCCAGCGCAACGTCGAGATGATGTCGCTGACAGGACGTCTGGCACCGGACTTCAAAACGATCGCAGACTTCCGCCGCGACAATGGCGCGGCCATCCGAAACGTATGCCGACGCTTCGTTGAACTCTGTCGCGGGCTGAAGCTGCTATCCCACGACATGGTGGCCGTCGACGGCAGCAAGTTTAAGGCCGTGAGCAGCCGCGACCGGAACTACACAGCAGGCAAGATCGACGAGCGTCGGCAGCAGATTGAGGAAAGTGTTCAGCGATACCTCGACGCGATTGAAACCGCAGACCGGATCAGTCCAACAGGTTTCGATGTGAAGACCGTGCACCTGTACGAGAAGATCGCCCTCCTGCGGCAGCAGATGCGTGAACTCGAACAGATCAGAAGCAGTTGAAGGTGCAGCCGGACAGACAGTTGTCGCTTACAGATCCGGATTCCCGTTCCATGACCAGTGGTGGCAAGAAACCCGGAACTGTCGGCTACAACGTACAGGTCGCCGTGGACACGAAACATCATCTGATCGTTGAACACGAGGTGACCAATGTTGGAGGCGATCATGGAGAACTCAGCAGGATAGCCCAGGCAGCAAAGGAGGCGATAGGCAAGTCTGAACTGAAGGCGCTAGCCGATCGGGGTTACTTCAGCGGCCCTGATATCCGCGCTTGCGAACTGGCCGGCATCAAGGCGTATGTCTCCAAACTACTCACGTCGGCATCGAGGAAGAAAGGTCTTTTTACCAAACGCGACCTAGCAAACCAGGATCGACATCTCTGGCCGTGCGCCTCAGCAACAAAAAGCAGTTTCCACACAGGCTCGGCCATGACATGCCATACGTCGTACTTTCCCGGCGTTTCCTTGATCGGACCGTCTCTGGGATCCGGCGTATTCGAGTCGAAGCATCACCGTTTTCTCGCGACGAATGTCGCTGACAGATCGGCGGCACTCAACTCGCCGCCCATCCACTTCACACTGTCCAGAACCTCGAACCCGCTAAGATCCAGCATCAGTTCGATCTCGGGCTTGAACATATAGCGCATCACATGCGTCTCGAGAACGGTCTCAACGGACTGCGTTTTCAAGTCCGTTAGCAGGATGGTGTAGTTGACCGCGACGGTATTGTCATGAGGACGCATTGACGGCTCGGCGATCCGCATCACCGCGGTTTCTTCGCTGGAGGCACGTTTGATGCGTACGTCGGGCGGATCGGCGAGGACCGCGGGACCGTACCAGCAATCGAACACGAACAGTCCTAATGGCGGCAGGTGCGTCGCAGCAGTGTGACACATCGCCATGAAATCGGAGTTGGTCGTTTGATAGCTGGCAACATGGAAGAGCGCGACGACTGCGTCGTAGAGTTCGTCCGTGCGCACGATCCGCGCGTCGCCTTGCCGAAACGTCAGTCGCTTCGCTATGGTGCGTGGCAGAGTGATACACCTGGCATCCGCTCGGGCAAGCATATCGGGGCTCATGTCAACGCCAGAAACACAAAATCCGGCGGCTGCGAATTCGGCCGCGTGGCGTCCGGTGCCGCAACCTAGATCCATCAGGTGACCTCCAACTATTCCGTGCCGGCCGAGCAATCCGGTGACAAAAGCCGCTTCTGCCTTGTAGTTCTTCTCATGATAGAAAAGGTCATAGTATTGTGAGTATCTCGTGCTGAAGCTCATGAAGCGACTCCATGTGTGGTCGTACAGCGACGGCGAGATCCACGTTTGACGCGGAATCGCTCTTGCTTATTCGGATGCAATCAGAGTCAAAGCTCCGAGTGCTTATGAGAAAGCGTAATCAGCGGGGCTTTGAAAATTACGTGAATGACCGTTTTCGGCAAGGTGTTGGCGGGTTGGGTCATTTCCTTGGTGACGCATCCGTTGAGGGTCCAATTGCGTGATATGACGTTATTCAAGTCGACATGTTTCAAACGCAAATAAAGTGCGGGGATGACTTTGATCCTGTGAACGAATGGCTACCTAGTGGTTTCGGTGAATCCGCGTCTATTGTGTTCGTCGTCGGATCCATCTATCGCTCAGAAAACCCAGCGGGTCGAGAAACGCCGGTAAGCGTCTTGATGCTCCTCACTTTTAGAGCTGAAGAAATCAGGCGATCTTATGGTCATGTTTATATGGAGAGCGACGATCTCGGCCAGAAGCATGTTTTTGGCCGCCAGCGCGGTAGTTATGGGTCGAATCGACACTAAGCTCCCGAGGTCGTAGGCTCTCCCCAGCATGCCAACGCAAGCCAGAGCAGCGATCCTGAGCCGATGCAAAGAGGAGGTAACGGCATGTCCGACGCTAGCACCTTGGGCGATGCAGGAGACAACGGCCTTTATCACCCATTTAAAGAACCCGCGGTGAAGCTAATAGGAATTTTGTTGTACGACGGTTTTTCGCTGCTGGAAGCGGGCACGCTTGCCGAGGTGCTTCATATCGCCAATGAACTGCAGTCTTCCGGTCAGAGAAGAAACGTCACTTACAGCGTTCGTCTGGTGTCTGCCTGCGGTGGGATGATAGCCTGTTCGTCGTCCGTTTGCGTCTGGACCGAGCGCCTGGGCGGCCAGCGGTTTCAAGGCTTCGACGCACTCTATATCCCGGGCGGTACCGGGGCGAAGCGTGCGGCCGCCGACGAGGTGCTCATCGGGTTATTGACGATCGCATGTTCGCAAACTGGCATGGTCAACCCGCTTGGCAACGGCGACTTGCTTCTTACGGCGGCGGGCATTTCTCGCCGCGACTGGGGTTGGGTCGATCGGGGAATCTGGGGCCCGGAGACGTCTAACGTCGCCGCGTCGACCGAACGTGGCGATGCGCTGATCAACTCGCTCGCGCTCGTGAAGCGGGATCTTGGATACGACATCGCGATAGCGGTGGCCGATCACTTCACCGTTTCGAAAGATCAGAATTTGACGACCATGCTGAGTACCATGGGAGCGATCACGCTGGCGGAAAAGGCGCAGGAGTCCGCGCGCTGGCTCGAGCGAAATTGCGGACGGCCGATTTCAATAGGGGAGGCGGCTCGTACGGTAGCGATGAGCGAGCGCAACTTCCTGCGTCTGTTCAAGCGCGAGATGGGAGTCACACCGTCGCAATATCTTTTGCAAGCGCGCCTCATTCTCAGTTGCGAACTATTGGTCAGAAGCGACTTGCCGATAGACAAGATTGCTCGCAGGGTCGGACTGACGAATGGCGAGCGGCTATCGAAAGTGTTCAGGAGGCAATTCTCGATGTCGGCGACGGAATACCGCCTTCGAAAGAAAAGCGGCGCTACGGCCGATCCTGCAGAGAGCGGCACTTAGGAACTGGCCCGGCAAGAACCTTTGTCGAGCGCCGCAATCGTCATATAGATGGCTCATAAACGTGGAGCAAGGAGTGAAGAATTCAAACGATTCCTTGGAACGGCCTATCCGCATGGTCGCGTTTATAGACTATGAACATGTTTTTGGCGGGGGTTATCAGCAGGCGAAGAATGCGGCCTTGCTGCTAAGGAGTCTTCCACCGGAACTTTGCGTGGTTGAGTATGTGACGACGCGGCGATCCACCATCGACGATCTGCGAAGCAGCGGCATTGAGCCTATTTATTTTCCGGTGTCCCGCTTGCGCGGGCTGGCGGCGAGACTCGGTTCAATATATAGCCGTGGAGGTCCGCGTGCCTTGCTACGGAAACCGGGCAAGATGGCTTCGGTGGACCGCTTGCTTTCGGTGATGCGCGCGGACATTGCGTACTTCACAACGCCGTCCCACCTCGCACTGGCGATTGAGCGATTCAACTACCTGTTCACCGTTTGGGATCTGTGCCATCGTGATGAAGTCGAGTTTCCCGAAGTCCGGATCAAGCACGAATTCGAGCGTCGAGAATTTTTGTACGGATCTGCCTTGAAGAAGGCCTGCGGCATCTTCGTCGATTCGCAGGCCGGCCGCGAGAAGGTTGTCAGGCGGTACGGAGTAGACAACGACCGCGTCCATTTGATGCCATTTTCGCCCGCCCGCGCGACTGTGCTTTCCAAAGAGGCGTACGTGGAGCACTTCGTCGATGTCAGGACGAAGTACAAAATTCCGCGCGGTCTGAAATACGCCTACTATCCAGCGCAGTTCTGGTCGCACAAGAACCATGTGTTTCTATTGAAGGGACTGCGCGCGCTGGAGTCCCGCTACGGCATCCATGTAGGTGCGGTCTTCACAGGAAGCGATTTCGGCAACCTGAGATACGTGCGTTCGGTCGCCGCCGATCTCGGTCTGGGCGACCGTGTGTTCTTTCTCGGTTTCGTTCCGGATAGCGACGTGCCTTACTTGTATCGCGAGTCGATCGCGTTGGTGATGCCCACATATTTCGGCCCGACCAATCTGCCGCCACTCGAGGCGTTCAGTCTGGGCGTACCGGTCCTTTACCCGGACCTCGAGGCGCTGCGTGAGCAGGTCGGCGACGCGGGACTGCTGATCGATCTGGCTCGACCCGATAGCATGGCAGATGCGCTTTTCAGTCTGATCGACCAACCTGCGTTGCGCCAGTTGATGATCGAGCGTGGCACGCGGCGTCTCGAGAGCAACGATGACGCAACACGCCTGTCGACGCTGGAACGAGTGCTCGAGCGATATCGCATCCGCGCGGTATGTTGGGGAGAGGAAGCCTGGATTAATTAGAGTGCGGCTCATTCGATAGCTGCCGACTCCGGGTGGTGACTCAATGATTGCTGTCACCGCGCCGAGCACGAGGTCCGGATTGACGAGGGCAGGGCGGCGTCATACAACCGGTTGTCAGCTTAGTCGATGCGATGCATCGCTTTCGACAGAATTCCGCGCGGTGGTCCGTTGGTTTGGTCGGCGCGTGTCGGGCAATCAACTTCACGAAGTCAGTACACGTCGCCATGCGGTCCATCTCGTGGAGCGACGCACGCTCGTGGGTGCGACGGTTGCGCAGGTCAAGGTGGAGGGGAAACGACAACATCGTCCGCACCAACGAAATCTATAACTGCGCCGAACACGGCGCGTGACGAAGGGACCGGTTTCTACGACATGCTGGACTCACAGATATCACCGTCGTTGAATGCGATACCCGAGCAAGCGGACTGTATTCGGGGCCGGTCGCGCGGTGACTGCATTTGACCGATCCCACGGGCAATCACGTAGAGAGGAATGATTGCCCGCAACTGGCAATGTGCCGGAGAAGGGCCGAACGAACCATACCCTTGTGTCCAGCGACATAGATCCGGGAATCTTTATTCATGTTGGTGCCCAATCGTCCATTGAGACACATTGATCAGAACGTGATTTCAAGCGGAGCGTGGATCCTGAAAGGCCCGACGTGCGATTCTCAGGTTAGTGATCGGGATAGACAGGTCTCAGCTTGTGGCGGTCGGTGCCCGGATATCGTCGCGGCCTGCGATTCCTCTCACTGATGACATTGACTAAATGAACCCGCGTGAGAACACCTTGTACCGTGCGACTCGCTTCAGCCAACGTCATGGCATATTCGGTCAACCCGTCTAGTGACCCTGGAACCGCTCCTATGCTTGCAGACGCGTGAGGTCGTTCTCAGCTCATCGTGTGCCGTGAGCGGACTGGTTCGCACGACGTTGGCGGTGTCGGAAAGTCGCGACACGTTTTCGTCGAGGAGAAAAATGGAAACTCTATCGGCAGCAGTCAACGTAGCGATCGTTGGGGACGCAAGTCTCGAGGTTATCTCGTCTGCGGGCGCAACTATCGCGATGATCATTCGGGATTCGTTCTCGAAGGACGGTATCAACTTCTTGACAACGAGTTGGTTTCCTCAGCACCTTGCTGACCTGGAGCATTCGGCGGGAAAGGTGATTCAGTCGCATCTTCACACTAGGTTCCCGCGCCGGATTGAGCGCACGCAAGAAGTGTTCTTAATCGAGCGGGCGGCAGGATGGTCAAGCTCTATACGGCCGATGGGGATTTTTTGACGAGCCGCGTGCTGTGCGCGGGTGATGTCATCTTGCTGGCGTCAGGTGGGCACTGGTTCGAGATCATCGACGACGTATCTTTCACCGAAGCCAAGCGGGATCCCTATGATGGAGAGCAGGAGAAAGTGCGCCTCACGGCCAACCCATAACCGATGAATCGAATTGGCGACGCCGGGAAGTACGTGATCGACGCAAGACCAGAGGTGCGAACCATGGAAGACGCAGTGAGTTCTGAAGGCGCAATGGCAGCGGCGACCGCAGAAGCGTCGCTCGGACACTCCTGTCGGCGTATCGTCCCGGTCATTCTCGCGGGCGGATCAGGCACGCGCCTCTGGCCGATGTCGCGAGAGCAGTTTCCAAAGCAGTTGATCGGTGTGGTTGGACGGGATTCATTACTGCAGGCTACCGTCACACGGATGGAAGGTTTCGCGGGCAGCTTCGATGTCGACACTCAACCGATTATCGTGTGTGGGGAGGAACATCGCTTCGAGACGGAAGAGCAGGTGCGGCTGTGCGGTGTCTCCGCGAAGATAATCGTCGAGCCTGTGCGGCGCGATACGGCACCAGCGCTCACCCTCGCGGCGCTCGCAGCCGTTAGCCGGGACAATGACGCGATCATGGTGGTGATGCCGTCTGACCATTCCATCTCAGACATTCCGGCCCTGCATCGCGCTATCGCAATTGCCGCTGAATTTGCCGAACGCACCATGATCGTGACGCTCGGCGTAGCGCCCACACGGCCTGATACCGGCTTTGGCTATATCCGAATCGGCGGCGCGCTCGAAAACGGCGCACATCTGATCGACCGCTTCGTCGAAAAGCCCACGACCGAACTCGCCGCGCAGTACGTCGCCGCAGCCACCTACTGGTGGAACAGCGGTATCTTCATCATGCGAGCAAGCGTGTGGCTCGAATCGCTAGCCAAACTCAACGGCGACATGCATGCGGCCTGCACCGCGGCGTTCATGGAAGGCAAAGCGGACGACAACCTGATTCGGCCTTGCCCGTTTCAGTTTGGCCGTGTGCCGGCGGATTCCATCGACTATGCGGTAATGGAGCACATCGGCGCGGCCGGCTCGCCTTGCAAAGGCGTGGTCGTGCCATTGGCGGCGGGATGGTCGGACCTCGGATCCTGGGATGCGGTGTGGGAAGCGATGGAGAAGGACGGGCTCGGCAACGTGGCGAGCGGGCGTGTCGTTTTCGAAGGCGCGACGTCAAGTTACGCGCGCGCCGAGGGCGGGCGGCTAGTTGCATGCGTTGGCACTTCCAACGTAGTCGTCGTCGACACGGACGACGCCGTGCTCGTCGCAGACCGCTCTCACGCGCAGGACATCAAGACGCTGGTGGCGCGCTTTCGCGAGCAGCGCGCGCCTGAAGCCGAGACTCATCGGAAGGTGCGCCGTCCGTGGGGCTTCTACGATGCGATCGAGCGCGGCGAGCGTTTTCAGGTGAAGCGCATCGTGGTTGCGCCAGGCGCTCGCCTGTCGTTGCAGATGCACCACCATCGCGCCGAGCACTGGGTCGTCGTGCGCGGCACGGCGCTCGTGACGCGGGGCGAGGAACAGTTTCTTCTTTCAGAAAACCAATCGACCTTCATTCCGCTCGGCGTTCGGCATCGGTTGGAGAATCCGGGCAAAGTGCAGCTCGAAATCATCGAGGTTCAATCGGGCAGTTATCTCGGCGAGGACGATATTGTGCGCCTGGACGACTGCTACGGCCGAATTTGACCCTATCGCATCGCATAGCGCATCGGGTGCGAATCCTTTCAACTTTAGGATTGCAACTGAAGCAGGGCTTTCAGACCAGGGGGTGACATGCGCGATATACAGGCGTTGCTCGCACGTGTATTCGATGTCGGCATGGTAGTGGGCGGCGCGACCGTCGCGTCGCGGATCAGGTTCGACTATTTTGCGGAGCCGGGCTACTACGTGCCCTTCGTCGCTTTTTCGGCGGCGTTTTCGCTCGCGCTGTTTCCGGGCTTCGGCGTATATGAGTCGTGGCGCGGTCGCGGCAAGCTCATATTGGCGTGCCGGGTGTCGCTCGCCTGGCTGGTCGTGCAGGCTTGCGCGCTCGTTCTGATGTTCTCGCTGCATCGGCTCGACGATGTTTCGCGCCTTTGGTTCGCCTACTGGACCGGGGTCTCCGCAGGCTTGATGAGCGCGGGCCGTTTCATTACGCATGTGGTGCTCGCGCATTTGCGACAGGCCGGCATGAATTTTCATCACGTAGCGGTCGTCGGCTGCGGCGGCCTCTGCGAGTCCATCATGCTGAAGATCGAGCGGGCGAGCCATTCGGGCTTTCGGGGGAGCGGGATATTCAATGCATCGCCCGACTCGCCGATTACCGCGCGCGTGCCTGTCTTCGAGGACTTCGACGAGTTCGTGAGTCATGTTCGTGCGCAGAACGTGCACGAAGTGTGGCTTGCGCTTCCGCTGTCGCAGGAGCGAACCCTACTGCGTTTCATGAATGAGTTTCGCGACGATCTCGTCAACGTGCGCTTCATTCCAGACGTCCGCAGCCTCGCGCTATTCGAAAGCGGGGTAACGGAACTGCTCGGTATGGCCGCGATCAATCTCCTTGCATCTCCGCTTTCGCAGAGGGCGCTCCTGCAGAAGGAGATTTTCGACCGGATCTTCGCACTCGTCGCGCTCATCGCGGTCTCGCCGCTGCTGATCGGCATCGCCATTGCGGTCAAGCTCAGCTCGCGCGGTCCGATTCTCTTCAAGCAGCGCAGAAAGGGGGCGGATGGGCGCGTCTTCACCATCTACAAATTCCGGTCGATGCGCCTGCACACCGAAAAAGCCGGTGTGCTCCAACAGGCCACGCGCAACGATCCACGCGTGACGCGCGTCGGCGCATTCTTGCGCCGCACGAGCCTGGACGAGTTACCGCAGTTCTTCAACGTCCTGCGCGGCGATATGTCTGTCGTCGGCCCGCGTCCGCACGCGCTCGAACATGACGACCTGTACCAGAAGGTTGTGTCGGGTTATATACATCGCTACCGGATCAAGCCCGGCATCACCGGTTGGGCGCAGGTCAATGGCTTTCGTGGGGAAACGGACCGGATAGAGAAAATGGAAGGTCGGGTCGCGCACGATCTGTACTATCTGGGGAACTGGTCGTTCTGGCTCGATATGCGGATCATCGGTGCAACCGTATTCAAGGGGCTGTGCAGCGTCAATGCTTACTGATGGCTGGACGTCGTCATGTGACAGTGACGGCGTATGGCGCGACGGATCTCATCGCTCGCAGACACGCGATGACAGGGAACTTCGCTTTCTCGCGACAAAGGTAGCCGACAGGTCCGCGGCACTGAACTCGCCGCCCCGCCGCTCCACTGTCCAGTAGTTCAAAGCAGCTCAAGTCCAGATCCGCACGATGATCGACAGGCTGAGTTCGGGGGCGAATCAGTGATTCATCGCTGCCGCAAGGCTGGCCGCAGGACCCCAAATCTAAGGGACAAAAAAAGAGCGTGCGGTCACGTTGAAGCGTTCGCGACGCATCCCGGGCACTGACGATCGGGCTATGCGTACATTTCTTAAAGTTTGTTCGACGCCTGCCCATGTCCGCGGGCATCCAAGCACGCGTCAGCGCATGCGGGTAGGCGTTGGACAAACCTTAAGAGGAGCGGGCGTCTGGCCGACTGAACGACGCGGCGGATCAATGACGCTTCCTGGCGAACCGGGTCCGACATGTCCGGCTCAGGTCGTTGACCAGAATCGGACACTCGGACAATGGGAGTGCGTGGGGCCGCTTTGACGTGCGAGACCTGACGCCCGCCTTCCCACCGCACTCTAGTGCGGTCCCGGAGAGTCGTAAGCTAAAGCCTTCCGCAGACGCCAAAGGTCAATCGCGCTAGAGGGTAAGCGATCGTTCTGGTGCCACGACCAGATATGTGATCGAATCGGCAGAATCGTTGAGGCGATTGATGGAATGATTGGACCCGAACGTAGCCTCCTAGTCCATGCAAACGCCCGCAACTTCCGGCCATTTTCATGCTTTGTTCCGCCAGAGCCCATCCGGCCAGTCACCCTTGACTAAGATGACCCCGACCACCTCGCTCGAAAGGACGAGTGTGGGAGCACCCCGACAGGGAAAGCCGCATGGGATATCGGGTCACAAGTCAAAGGCACATGGTGCGCGCGTCAGGCGCCTCATGAGCGGCCACCGGACAGTTCGAACATGCCAAAGCCAAGCCATCTTCTTTCACCGACGTACTGGCTGTGTCGTCTGACCCCTGAGTTCATCGGACGCTACCCATCCTGGTCGGCCGCGCGCGCAGCTGCGGACGGCTATGATGCCCCGGAAATACTTCAGGCCGTGCGTGCATCGGCCTTGAAGGTCAAGCGCGGCGAGGCTGCGTTCGAGCGTGATTCGGTCTGCTTTGAGCGCGAGGAATTCCGCTGGCCACTACTCGGTTGCCTGCTTCACGCTGCGATCATAAAGCAGCGCAATCTTCATGTCGCCGATTTCGGTGGATCGCTCGGCAGTTTCTATTACCAGCACGGACAGTTTCTGCAACAGATCGAAGGCCTGCAGTGGTCCATCGTCGAGCAGAGCGACTACGTCACAGTCGGACGCGAAGATTTCGAAGATGACACGCTGAAGTTCTACTCCACCCTGGGATGCGCGGCGGCGAGAAATGCCATCGACGTCACCCTGTTCTCCGGGTCACTGCAATATCTCGATGACCCATTCGACCATATACGGCAGGCGGCAGCCTTATCGAACTGCATCGTGATCGACCGTACACCGTTCATCGATGAGCCTGAGGACCGCATCACCGTTCAGCGCGTACCCGCGTCGATCTACAAAGCTTCCTATCCACACCGCTTTATCTCGACTGAAAAGTTCGCGCGCTTCATGGCCCAAGTCGGTTATGACCTGTTTTGCGAATGGGAAGGGTTCGATCAGGCGCATGTCGGCTCGCGCTATTTGGGGCGTGCGTACTTCGCACGGGTAATGGCGAGGCGAATCGGTTGCTCAGGGTGAATGCGGCATGCAGTGCGGGCGTAGCATGTGTGTGGCCTTTCAGAAAATCGTAGCGGGTTGTTCTGCGGTCAAGCGCGCGTCCGAGCCCTGCGCAGTGAATCGTTGAGGCGCCTTAAATCGACAAGAGGAAGCGGCTGTTGCAGCGATACGCGACAACCGCATCAACTGTTCGGGTGACCACTCTCCGCCATGGGTGCGCAGCAACAATTGACCGAAGCTCGCCAATGCGAAGCGATCAAATCTTCATTCATTGAAGAATGTCCTATTTTGACCTGATTCTCGAGCGACTTCTACCGGAACGGATCGGTCATCCAAACGTCTCGTTATGGCGGTGTCCGTTCCATCTCGATCGGCCTCGGCCATACGTTCGTCGAACAAGCGCCGGATTCCTCGTTTCCTAGCGATCACGCCACGGTGTTCGCGAGCATCGCACTCACATTGCTTCTCGCGGGGCTCGTTTGCGCCGGACTGCTCATTTCGCTCGCAGGCGGGGCGGTCGCATTGGCACGCGTGCACATTGGCGTGCATTTTTCGCTCGATATGGTAGGCGCCGTGAGTGTCTCGTGTCTGACGTACGCCCTCCTCGCACCGCTCTCGGCGCGTGCGGGCGATGCGTTCATGAGCTTGCTTATCTCGCTGTATCGAAGGATGTAGTCGTGGCCGATCCGGCGTGGATGGCTCGCGCCTTAGCCGCTGTCGCGATGAGGCCCAACTTTCGAGGCCCAACGTGGCACAAGATCTGTGCAGCTTTGGGAGAACCGGGCGGATGCTAGCCTAACCACAATACGCATTGGTTGAACTCGGTCGCGATCGCTCGTCGCCGCCCTCGACGAGCGACCGATGAGCAGCGGCGGATCAGTTAGACAACTGTGACCTGACGGTATCACTGACGGTATCGGCGGGCGCTATGAAACCCGAGTCAGGCCCGGCGTTGGGTTTGCGGCGGGTGGTTGCTGATTGAGTGGGTGTGTTCGACTCACGAGTGATACTGCACCAGACAATCAAGCGTAGTCAGTCGCAATCGATTTGGCGGGAAGAATGGGTAGGATCATGGGTAGGGGACGATCCGTAACGGTGGGAGTCGCAACTGGCGGGGTTTTCCGGGCGGCGGTTGGCGTCTGCTGCCTTCCGCCCGGCAAGGCTTCCGGGGTGTTCCGACATGTTCCGAGAATGTCCTTTAAGTCGCTGATTTCAAAGCGGTTTATGGGTAACGGCGTGCTTGCCGCTTCCAGCGATGTCCCGCACAATT
>NZ_SELS01000066.1 GCF_004197395.1 Paraburkholderia sp. UYCP14C
GCGGGTGTGGTCTGCTTCTGGTCGGCCACGTGGCTCAAGCACAAGCTCGGCTACGACGATTCGCTCGACGCGTTCGGCGTGCACTGCGTGGGCGGGATCATCGGTGCGCTGCTGACCGGCGTGTTTGCGGTCAAGGACATCGGCGGCGCGGACGGCAGCGTGATCCTGCAGGCGAAGGGCGTGCTGACGACGCTGATCTACAGCGGCGTGGTGAGCTTCGTGCTGCTGAAGATCATCGACATGGTGATGGGCATCCGCGTGAGCGAAGAGCAGGAGCGCGAAGGCCTCGACGTGAGCCTGCATGGCGAGAAAGTCGAATAACGGAAAAGCCGCCGGGTTCGCCGGCCCTCGCTTGCGGGCCAGCCGGACCGGGAAAAAGTTAAGCAAGCGCAGCAACTTCGCCCGCCTTCATGGCGGGCTTTTTTCTTGCTGACCCGATTGCGAACGGTAATTTCCCGCGCCTATCATCGTGATAGGGAGAATGCATTCGAGTCTGCTTGCGAATGGAGAAACCGTCCCCAAATGGACAAGGCATAGCTCTACAATCTTTTTTCTCCAGTCTGCGAGTGATCAATGGTTCCGCACCTAGTTACGGCGTTAAACGGCCCGCTGCTCGACCTCGAGCGGAAGATCCTCGACGCCACGCCCGCAATCGAACGCTGGTTCCGGCTCGAATGGCAGGAGCACACGCCGCCGTTCTATTGTTCCGTCGATCTGCGTAACGCAGGCTTCAAGCTCGCGCCGGTCGACACCAATCTGTTTCCCGGCGCATTCAACAATCTGCCGCAGGAAGTGCTGCCGCTCGCGGTGCAGGCCGCGATGGCCTCGATCGAAAAGATCTGCCCGGACGCGAAGAATCTGCTGGTGATTCCGGAGCGCCACACGCGCAACGCGTTCTACCTCGAAAACGTCGCCCGGCTCGCGTCGATCATGCGCCCGGCGGGTCTGAACGTACGCTTCGGCACGCTCGACGAAACCATCAACGGCCCGGTCACGATCGCGCTGTCCGACGGCCAGAAGCTCGTGCTCGAACCGCTCGAGCGCTCGCAGCGGCGGCTTGGTCTGAAGAACTTCGACCCGTGCTCGATCCTGCTGAACAACGACCTGTCCGGCGGCATTCCGCCCGTGCTCGAAAATCTGCACGAGCAATATCTGCTGCCGCCGCTGCATGCGGGCTGGGCGGTGCGTCGCAAGTCGACGCATTTCTCGTGCTACGACGACGTCGCGAAGAAGTTCTCGAAGATGGTCGAGATCGATCCGTGGATGATCAACCCGTACTTCGCGCACGTCGAGGGCGTCGACTTCCAGGAACGCACCGGCGAGGAAGCGCTGGCGGACGCGATCGACGGCGTGCTGAAGAAGATCGCGCGCAAGTATCGTGAGTACGGCATCTCCGAAAAGCCGTATGTCGTGATCAAGTCCGATGCGGGCACCTATGGCATGGGCGTGATGACCGTGCACGACGCGTCGGAAGTCGCCGCGCTGACGAAGCGCGAACGCACGCGCATGGCGGCGACCAAAGACGGCCTCGAAGTGCGCGACGTGATCGTGCAGGAAGGCGTGTACACGTTCGAGCGCATCGGCGAGGAAGTCGCCGAGCCGGTCGTCTACATGATCGACCGCTATGTGGTGGGCGGCTTCTATCGCGTGCACGGCAGCCGTGAGCGTGACCAGAACCTGAACGCGCCGGGCATGCATTTCGTGCCGCTCGGTTTCGAACATACGGCGCTGCCCGATGCGCACGCGAAGCCCGGCGCGGCGCCGCCGAACCGCTTCTATATGTACGGCGTCGTGGCGCGGCTCGGATTGCTGGCCGCCTCGGTTGAGCTCGAAAAGACCGATCCCGAAGCGATCCAGGTCTGAACCACCTCGCGCGGCAGGCTGGCGGCATGCGTGCCGCCAGCGCCGTCTTCAAAGACTATATTGACGAACAATGTCACGCCCTTCGGGGCGCACCGGGACTTTCATGGACATTCTTTTCATCGCCGATCCGCTCAGCCACTTCAAGATCTACAAAGACACGACCTACGCGATGATGGCCGAAGCGGCGCGCCGCGGCCACACGGTGTACACCTGCGAGCCGAAGCATCTGGCCTGGACGGGCGGCGATGTCGAAGCGAACGTGCAGCGCATTGCGATCACTGGCGACACCACCGATCTGCATCGTGACGTCTGGTTCGCCGCCGATGCCGCCGCGCCGCGCTCGCTGAAGAGCTTCGGCGCGATACTGATGCGCAAGGACCCGCCGTTCGACATGGAGTACGTGACGTCGACCTGGCTGCTCGAACTGGCCGAGCGCGGCGGCGCGCGCGTCTTCAACAAGCCGCAGGCGATCCGCGATCATTCGGAAAAGCTCGCGATCGGCGAGTTCGCGCAGTTCGTCGCGCCGACGCTGGTCACGCGCGACCCGGCCCGACTTCGCGCGTTCCATGAACAGCACGGCGACGTGATCCTGAAGCCGCTCGACGGCATGGGCGGCATGGGCGTGTTCCGCGTGAAGGCGGACGGCATGAACCTCGGCTCGATCGTGGAAATGCTGAGCCACGACGGCGCGCGCTCGGTGATGGCGCAGAAATTCATCCCCGAGATCAAGGAGGGTGACAAACGCATCCTGCTGATCGGCGGCGAAGCGGTGCCGTACTCGCTCGCACGCATTCCTCAGGGTAATGAGGTGCGCGGCAATCTGGCGGCGGGCGGATTGGGTGTCGCGCGGCCGCTCAGCGAGCAGGATCGCAAGATCGCCGATACGCTCGCGCCGGTGCTGGCGGCGCGCGGTTTGCTGCTGGTGGGGCTCGATGCGATCGGCGACTGGCTCACCGAAGTGAACGTCACGAGCCCGACGTGTTTCCGCGAGATCATGGACCAGACCGGCTTCGACGTCGCCGCGATGTTCATCGACGCGCTGGAGCGCGCGGTCGGCTGACGCGAGGCCGTCACTCTGCACTCGTGTGGCACGCCGGCGCAGCGGCCTTGATTGCCCGGCTGCGCCCCCAATCTGTGTAGTAAATCCGCATCGGACGCGCCGCAGGAATTGGCGCGAAAATGGGCCTGCTACAATGCCCGCTCTTCCGCGCGAGACGAGATCGGCTGCATGGCTGCCGCCGGCCCGGTTCGCGAATCATGAAGAACGGGCACTGCGCCCGACGATGCATTCCCGCCCTCGCGACCCACGGCCGGCCCGGGGCGATGGCGAACCGGGCTCGAGTCCCGGTCCACGGTTTGAGGCCGGTCTCTTGCAGTAAGGCTGACATGGCAGGCATTCTGATCATTGCGCACGCTCCATTCGCCACCGCGTTGCGCGATTGCATTTCTCACATTTATGGCGGTTTGCCGGCGCGTATCGGCGTGATCGACGTGTCGCCGGATTGCGATCCCGCGCAGGTCGTCGCGTTTGCGCAATCGGAAATCGCGCGGTTGAAGGAAGAGAACGGCGCGCTCGTGCTGACCGACATGTTCGGCGCGACGCCGGCCAACATCGCGGGCCGGCTCGCCAACGTGCCGGACGTGCGCGTGCTGTGCGGCGTCAATCTGCCGATGCTGGTGCGCGCGGTCTGCTATCGCGCGACGCCGCTCGACACGCTCGTCGACAAGGCGCTCGCCGGCGCAACCAAGGGCGTGCATGTGATCGGACCGGCGGTACCGGCAACCGTCACGCCGCCAGCGAGCGCGGACGAGTGCCTGCCGGCGCTGCCGCCCGACGCGGCTCCCGCCGACTGTGTTCCCGCGTTGCCGGCCGATGCCGATCTGACGCAAAAGACGGACGCGCCCGGCCTGTAAATCGGGGCTGGTTCGCAGGCAAGCTTCGAAGATTCAAGTGGTTTCGCAACGGCTTCAATCGGATTGCAGCCGCTTTGCAGTTTCACCATTCACCATTTCATTCACCCGCGCTTCGGACCATCACATGCTGCAACAGGAAACGACAATTGTGAACAAGCTGGGGCTGCACGCGCGCGCGTCGGCCAAGTTGACGCAACTCGCGGGCAACTACCAGGCGGAAATCTGGATGAGCCGCAATGGCCGCCGTATCAACGCGAAGAGCATCATGGGCGTGATGATGCTGGCCGCGGGCATCGGCAGTACCGTGCTGATCGAAACGGAAGGCAGTGACGAACAGGAAGCGATGGACGCGCTGTTGAAACTGATTTCCGATAAATTCGGCGAAGGTCAATAAAGCCGCGCGCTTTGCGTTCGCCAAACCCGAAAATGCCGCGGCTCAGTCCGCGGCTTTTTTTCGCCGCCGACATTTGAATATCATAAGAGCCGGCCTGCTAATCGACATTAAAGGCGTGTTGAAGCGGCGCGAAAGCCATGGGAAGAGTGCGTAAGGCGACATGCGCGTAGGCGACATGCGCGTAGGCGACATGCGTTTTCAATGTTTAAACCATGTATTTTGCGCGACGCGTATAAAGCGTAGCTTCCCCGGCTACCACGACACCTGATTTCGATAATTCGTGCTGCGCTGCACACAGCCCTGACATACTTCAAAAAGGCACGGAATTTATAATGCCCAGTACAGTCTGAGAGCATTGCAGCGGTTTGCCGCGGCATTACACAACTAGAGGAGGTGCGCGTGTCCTTCACGCTGCATGGAATTCCCGTGTCACGCGGTATCGCCATCGGGCGGGCCTATCTGATCGCCCCGGCAGCACTCGACGTAGACCACTATCTGATCGAACCTGCCCAGATCGAAGGGGAGGTCGAGCGCTTTCGCGCGGCACAGCAACGCGTGCATGAAGAACTCAACGCACTGCGTGCCGATCTCGCCGCAGACGTCCCTAGTGAAGTGGGCGCGTTCATCGACGTTCACGCGATGATTCTGAACGACGCGATGCTGGTTCAGGAAACCATCGACCTGATCCGCACGCGCCGCTACAACGTCGAGTGGGCGCTGACCGAACAACTCGAAAGACTCTCCCGCCATTTCGACACGATCGAAGACGAATACCTGCGCGAGCGCAAGGCCGACATCGAGCAGGTCGTCGAGCGTGTGCTGAAGGCGCTCGCGGGGGCGCCGGGCATCGTGGGCAACGTGCATGGCGCGTGCGACGAGATGATCGTGGTCGCGCACGACATCGCGCCGGCCGACATGATGCAGTTCAAGACGCAGACGTTCCAGGGCTTCGTCACCGATCTCGGCGGGCGCACCTCGCATACCGCGATCGTCGCGCGCAGCCTCGGCATTCCGGCCGCGGTCGGCGTGCAGCATGCGAGCGCGCTGATCCGCCAGGACGATCTGATCATCGTCGATGGCGACCACGGCATCGTGATCGTCGATCCCGCGCCGATCGTGCTCGAGGAGTACTCGTACCGGCAAAGCGAGAAGGAGCTCGAGCAGCGCAAGCTGCAACGGCTCAAGTTCTCGCCGACGCAAACGCTGTGCGGCACGCGCATCGAACTGTGCGCGAACATCGAGTTGCCGGACGACGCGCGCGCGGCGATCGAATCGGGCGCGACCGGCGTGGGTCTGTTTCGCACCGAGTTCCTGTTCATGAATCACAAGGACCGGATGCCCGAAGAGGAGGAGCAGTTCAGCGCGTATCGTCGCGCGGTCGAGCTGATGAACGGCTTGCCGGTCACGATCCGCACGATCGACGTCGGCGCCGACAAGCCGCTCGATTCGATGAGCGGCGGCGACGGCTACGAGACCGCCGCGAATCCGGCGCTTGGGCTTCGCGCGATTCGCTGGAGCCTGTCCGAGCCGCAGATGTTTCTCACGCAGTTGCGCGCAATCCTGCGCGCGTCGGCGTTCGGCAAGGTGAAGATCCTGATCCCGATGCTCGCGCACGCGCAGGAAATCGACCAGACGCTCGATCTGATCCGCGAAGCCAAGCGCCAGCTCGACGACGCGGGTATCGCTTACGATCCGAACGTGCAGGTCGGCGCGATGATCGAGATTCCGGCCGCCGCGATCGCGTTGCCGCTGTTTTTGAAGCGGCTCGATTTCCTGTCGATCGGCACCAACGATCTGATTCAGTACACGCTCGCGATCGATCGCGCGGACAACGCGGTCGCGCATCTGTACGACCCGCTGCATCCGGCCGTGCTGCATCTGATCGCGTTCACGCTGCGCGAGGCGAAGCGTGCGGGCGTGCCCGTGTCGGTGTGCGGTGAGATGGCGGGCGATCCGGCGTTGACGCGTCTGTTGCTCGGCATGGGCCTGACCGAGTTTTCGATGCATCCGAGCCAACTGCTCGAGGTCAAGCAGGAGGTGCTGCGCTCGCATCTGAAGACGCTCGAAAAACCCGTGGCCGACGTGCTGGCTTCGTTCGAGCCGGAAGAGGTGCAGGCGGCGCTCAAGCGGGTCGCGCTGGTTTGAATCTGCCGCGCTTCGGCGCGTCTCGTTGGATGAAAAACACCCCAAAGGTTGGATCGGTGTCCAACTTTTGGGGTGCAGTTCACATGTGCGGCGTTTTTTATTTCAGCGTCACTCGGACGGGCAGCGTAGAACCATCCGCCTCAGGACCCGTGCGCGTGGCCGCACACCGGACAATCCGGCTGACGTCCGATGCGCATCGTGTTCCATTCCATCCGCAGCGAATCGAGCATCGTCAGACGGCCCACGAGCGGCGTGCCGATTGCGCCGATCACCTTTAGCGCTTCGGCAGCCTGCATCGAACCGATGATGCCGACCGTCGGCGCGAACACGCCCATCGTCGAGCAAGCGACTTCCTCGAACGGCTGGTCTTCAGGAAACACGCACGCGTAGCAGGGTGATGTTTCGTTGCGGAAATCGAAGGTGCTGATCTGGCCGTCGAAGCGCAGCGCCGCGCCCGACACGAGCGGCACGCGATGCTTGACGCACGCGCGGTTGATCGCGTGACGCGTCGCGAAGTTGTCGGTGCAATCGAGCACGACACTCGCGTGCGGCACCTCGCGATCGAGCCACGCATCGTCGACGCGCTCGGCCACCGCGTTGACGACGACCTCGGGATTGATCTGCGCGAGCATGTCACGCCCGGACTCGACCTTCCTGCGTCCAACCGACGCGCTCACGTGCAGGATCTGCCGCTGCAGATTGGTCAGGTCGACGGTATCGGCATCGACGAGCGTCAGACGGCCGACGCCCGCCGCTGCGAGATACATCGCCGCCGGCGAACCGAGGCCGCCCGCGCCGATGACGATCGCGTGGGCGTCGATAAAACGCTGCTGCGCCTCGATGCCGATTTCGTCCACGAGGATATGGCGGGAGTAGCGAAGGAGTTGATCGTCATTCATGGCGGGCGCGTGGGATGTGTCGCTATGTCGCTGTGTCGCGCAAGGAGAGGCAAGCCGAAGGGCCGCGGCGCGCATTCGTGGCTGTTATTTTAATCGCGCAGGGAGGGTGGCTGTTACCGCTTGCCGTGAGGCGCCACCGGTTGGGCGGCGGCTTCTGCCGAAACTGCTGCGGCGTGTCTTCGCAGACTTATCGTGCTGCGAAGACACGCGCGGGTTCGCTGCTTATTCGCCAGCTTATTTGCCAGCGGGAGCCGATGCCGACACCGGTGCCGATGCACCCGGCACCGGTTGCGTCGGCTTCACCGCGACCGGCGCGGAGGCCGACGTGCCCGGCTTGTTCTGCGCGAGACGGCGTTCCATCAGCGACTTCGATTCCTGAACGGGCTTGCCTTCGAGTTTGTCGACCGCCTGTTGCAGCATGAAGTCGTCGGTCGAACCGAACTCGACCGGCTTGCGTTCGCGCTCCTTCTGGCGCTGTTCCGGCGTCTTCTTGTCGTTCTGCTCTTCGAGCTGACGCAACTGCTCCATGCGCTCCGACTCGCGTTGCTCCGCTTCCTTCTTCTCGTTCGGATCCTGCGTGTTCGCCAGGTGGTTCGAGTAGTCGACTTCGCGGGTCACGAGCGCGTCGTCCGGATCGCCGTCCGCGTATTGATCGACCGGGAGGTCGGGGCGGATGCCCTTGTTCTGGATCGAACGGCCACTCGGCGTGTAGTAATACGCGGTGGTCAGGCGCAGTGCGGTGTCGGCCGTCATTGGGCGCACGGTTTGCACCGAACCCTTGCCGAACGTGGTTTTGCCGAGGATCAGCGCGCGGTGCTGATCCTGCAGCGCGCCCGCGACGATTTCCGACGCCGACGCCGAGTAGGCGTTGGTCAGCACGATCATCGGCACGGTCTTGAAGATGGCCGGGACGTCCTTCAGCGGATCGGTGTCGAACGATTGCAGACGGTAGTTATCGTAGGTGTCGCGATAGATCTGCTTCGAATCCGGAATCTGGCCGTTGGTCGACACCACCACCGAATTCGGCGGCAGGAACGCGCCCGCGACGCCGACCGCGCTTTGCAGCAGACCGCCGCCGTTGTTGCGCAGGTCGAGGATGAGGCCCTTCAGGTTCGGCTCCTGGCGCGCGAGATCCTGCAGCTTGGCTGCGAGGTCGGGCGTGGTGCGTTCCTGGAAGCTGGTGATGCGCACGTACGCGAAGCCCGGTGCAACGATCTTGCCCTTCACCGACTGCACCTTGATGATCGCGCGCGTGACGGTGAGCGGGAACGTGCGGTCGTCGGTTTTGCGGAAGATGGTCAGCGTGACCTTGGTGCCCGGCTCGCCGCGCATCTGCTTGACCGCCTGGTCGAGCGTCATGCCGCGCACGGGCTTGTCGTTGATGCGCGTGATCAGGTCGCCCGGACGGATGCCGGCGCGGAACGCGGGCGTGTCTTCGATTGGCGAAATCACCTTGATCAGGCCGTCTTCCGACGAAATTTCGATGCCGAGGCCCGCGAAGCGGCCCTTGGTCTGTTCCTGCAGTTCTTCGTAATCGGTCTTGTCGAGGTACGACGAGTGCGGGTCGAGGCTCGACACCATCCCCTTGATCGCGGCGGTGAGGAGCTTCTTGTCGTCGACCGGTTCGACGTATTCGTGCTTGATCTGCCCGAACACTTCGGCAAAGAGCCTGAGCTGGTCTAGCGGCAGCGGGGCGACCGCGGCGCTAGCGGGTTGCTGGGCCGAGGCGGAGAATTGCAGGGTGGCAAGGACACCGGTAGCAAGGCCCGCGGCAATCAGGCCGATATTTTTCAGGTTCTTTCGCATAGAGTCTGTTGCGGTCGGAAGCGCGTGGCAGCGTCGATAAAGATTGGACGGACAAGTATAACTGCACACCCGCCTGCTCAGGGCGCGGTGCAGGCAATCGTGCTTCGACCGTACGGGAAGGTCCTGGTTCTTGCGGCCCGGCCCCCGGATGGCGAGCCGTGCGAAATAACACTCGGCGGGTCGGAACCCGGACCAGCCGCGCAAGGCCGCCGGATGCGGTCGCCGCTAGGGCGACCTTTGCGGCGGCACTGACTCCGGCTACCGGGCGCAATACAGTATTTCTTGCCGGCCTGGTTGTCTCTGTGCGGCCCCGCGCGTTTTCGTGGCGTGGGGCCGTTGACGGAAACGCCCGATCAGGCCGCCTTGCCCTGGCTCGCGACCGCGGCTTGCGCCTTCGCGATCGCGTCCTGGTCGCCGAGATAGTAGTGCTTGATCGGCTTCAGGTCTTCGTCGAGTTCGTAGACGAGCGGCACGCCGTTCGGAATGTTGAGGCCGACGATGTCGTCGTCCGAGATGTTGTCTAGGTACTTGACCAGCGCGCGGATCGAGTTGCCGTGTGCGGCAATCAGGATGCTGCGGCCCGACTTGATGGCCGGCGCGATCGACTCGTTCCACAGCGGCAGCACGCGCGCGACCGTGTCTTTCAGGCACTCGGTCAGCGGCAATTGCTCACGCGGCACCTTGGCATAACGCGGATCGGCGTACGGCGCGCGCTCGTCGGTCGGCTCGAGCGCGGGCGGCGGCGTGTCGTAGCTGCGGCGCCAGACCAGCACCTGCTCGTCGCCGAACCTGGCCGCCGTTTCGGCCTTGTTCAGACCCGACAGTGCGCCGTAGTGGCGTTCGTTGAGGCGCCACGAATGCACAACGGGCAGGTACATCAGATCCATCTTGTCCTGCACGTGCCACAACGTGCGGATCGCGCGCTTGAGCACCGACGTGTAGGCGATGTCGAACGTGTAGCCCGATTCCTTGAGCAGCACGCCCGCCTGCTGCGCCTCGAGGTTGCCCTGCTCGGTGAGGTCGACGTCGACCCAGCCGGTGAAGCGGTTTTCCTTGTTCCACGTCGATTCGCCGTGGCGGATGAGAACGAGTTTGTACATAAGATTTGCCGGTCGGTAGTGAGGAAGCGGTCTCGCTCTGTGCGGTGCCTCTGGCGGCGCATCGCCATCGCGTCAAACGGTTATTTTATAATGGTCGGGTTGACCTCTTCGATTTCTCTCTCTTTCCGGCGGATCTTCCGTGAAGTTTTTCACCGAATACACAAACCTTGTCCTGATCGCAATCGTCCTTATCTCTGGTGGGTTGCTGCTGTGGCCGACCATCAGTCGGCGTGGACGTGGCGGCCTGTCGGCCGCTGAAGCCACCCAACTGATCAACCGGCGCAACGCGGCGGTCATCGATCTGCGGCCGTCCGCCGATTACGCCAAGGGGCACCTGCCCTCGGCACGGCATTTCGAATTCGCGGAGTTGCAGGCGAAAGTCGCGCAACTCGCGAAGAACAAGAGCAACCCGGTGCTGCTGGTATGCCAGACCGGCCAGCAGTCGAACAAGGCCGCGCGTATCGTGCAGGAAGCGGGATACGCGGAAGTCCATGTTCTCGAAGGCGGCGTCGACGCCTGGCAGAAAGCCGGTATGCCGGTTGTGAAACAAGGAGCAGCCAAGTGAACAAAGTGATCATGTACAGCACCCAGGTGTGCCCGTATTGCCAGATGGCCGAACGTCTTTTAAAGTCGCGCGGCGTCGAGCAGGTTGAAAAAGTACTGATCGACAAAGACCCGGCCCGTCGTGAGGAGATGATGACCCGGACGGGTCGTCGCACGGTGCCGCAGGTGTTCATCGGCGAGACGCATGTCGGCGGCTATGACGATCTTTCCGCGCTCGATCGCGCGGGCGGTCTGACGCCGCTGCTTGAAGCTGCCTGAGTTAGCAGCCTGAGTTCGCGCGTTTCGCGCCGCGCGAGCGGGCGGACCACTCGATAAGCCGGCGCGTGCGCGCTCCTCGTGGAGCCGGCGAGCCGGCGCAATAATCTGGCGGCCCATGCGTGCATCGGCCGCCGCCACGCATACCTATCAGGAATTACCATCATGTCCGACGAGAATAACCAGCCGTTCTTCAACATCCAGCGCATCTATCTGAAGGACATGTCGCTCGAGCAGCCGAATTCGCCGGCGATCTTCCTCGAGCAGGAAATGCCGTCGGTCGAAGTCGAAGTCGACGTAAAGGCCGAGCGCCTCGCGGAATCCGTGTTCGAAATTCTCGTGACGGGCACGGTCACCGCCAAGGTGTCGGACAAGGTCGCGTTCCTGATCGAAGCGAAACAGGCCGGCATTTTTGATATTCGCAACATTCCTGCCGAGCAGATCGATCCGCTCGTCGGCATCGCCTGCCCGACCATCCTGTTCCCGTACCTGCGCTCGAACATCGCCGACGCAATCACCCGCGCCGGCTTCCCGCCGATCCACCTCGCCGAGATCAACTTCCAGGCGCTGTACGAGCAGCGTCTCGCGCAAATGAGCGCGGCCCAGCAGGGCGACGGCGCGGCGCAAAACGGCGTCACGCATTAAGGCGCCGCGGGTAGTGCCGGCTATGAAGGTCGCCGTTCTCGGCGCTGGCGCCTGGGGCACCGCCCTCGCCGGCCATCTGGCCTTAAGGCACGACACGGTGTTGTGGGCGCGCGAGTCCGCGCTCATTGCCGAGCTTTCCACTTCGCATGAAAACGCCCGCTATCTGGCAGGCGTTGCGTTGCCGAGCGCGCTTCGCTACGAAGCGGATCTCGGCGCGGCGCTCGATCACGCGCTCGCGGACGATGCGCTGTGCGTGATCGCGACGCCGGTGGCTGGCCTGCGCGGTCTGTTGCGCGCGATGCGCGATGCGGGCAAGGTGCCCGCGCATATCGTGTGGCTGTGCAAGGGGTTCGAAGCGGATTCGCAGTTGTTGCCGCACCAGGCGGTCGCGGCTGAATTGCCCGAGCATGCGAGCAACGGCGTGTTGTCCGGACCGAGCTTCGCGCGCGAAGTCGGGCAGGGGCTGCCGGTTGCGTTGACGATTGCGAGCTCGTCGGCGGCGTGCCGCGAACGCACCGTCGCGGCGTTCCATCACGGTGCGATGCGCATTTATACCGGCGACGACGTCGTCGGCGTCGAGGTGGGCGGCGCGGTGAAGAACGTGCTCGCGATCGCGACGGGCATTGCCGATGGCCTCGGCCTCGGTCTCAATGCACGCGCGGCGCTGATCACGCGCGGCCTCGCCGAAATGTCTCGTCTCGGCGTGACGCTCGGTGGGCGCGCAGAAACCTTTACCGGGCTGACCGGTCTCGGCGATCTGATTCTGACCGCCACCGGCGATCTGTCGCGCAACCGCACGGTGGGCCTGCAACTCGCCACGGGGCGCACGCTCGACGACATCCTCGGTGGCCTCGGTCACGTGGCCGAAGGGGTGCGCTGCGCGCAGGCGGTACTCTCGATCGCACGCGCTCACGCGATCGAGATGCCGATTACGCAGGCAGTCTGCGCAGTGCTGTTCGACGGCGTGGCGCCGCGCGATGCAGTCAGCGCGCTGTTGCGACGCGATTCGAAGGCCGAATAACCAGGCTGATAAGCAAGCCCGCTCAAGCCAATCCGAATAAAGTCTTATCCGTCAGCCGTTTAGCGCAAACTCGCGTTGAACGGCTGCCTCCCCTGGCTGTCCACTTCCTTATCGAAGGCTCGGATCTGCGAGGTCCCCATGCCCACCTTCCATCTCGGTCACGGCACCTGCACGCTCGAAGCGCGGGTGGTCGACATTACGACGCTCACCGTCGATGCGATCGTCAATGCCGCAAATACTTCGCTGCTTGGCGGCGGCGGTGTGGATGGCGCGATTCATCGCGCGGCCGGCAAGGAGCTGCTTCGCGAATGCGAGACGCTCGGCGGCTGCGCGACCGGCGACGCCAAAATGACCGCCGGCTATCGGTTGCCCGCGAGGCACGTGATTCATGCGGTCGGTCCAGTGTGGCGCGGCGGCGCGCATGGCGAAGCCGACCTGCTTGCATCGTGCTATCAGCGCTCGCTCGAAGTTGCCCGCGAGACTCAGTGCACGAGCATCGCGTTTCCCGCGATCAGCTGCGGCATCTACCGTTTCCCCGCCGACGACGCGGTGATCATCGCAGTCGCGACCGTGCTCGACACGTTGCCGCGCACACCCCAGATGAAGCACGTGACGTTCGCCTGCTTCGACGACGCGATGTTCGCGCGCTACGAGGCCGAGCTCGAACGCCGTCAGGCGCCGCCCTCGAAACCGGCCTGACGCCAGGCTTCGAACACCACGATCGCCACCGTGTTCGACAGATTCAGACTGCGATTGCCGGGACGCATCGGCAGACGCACGCGCTGCTCGTTCCCGAAGCGTTCGAGCACCGTGTCGGGCAGGCCGCGCGTTTCGGCGCCGAAGACGAACCAGTCGCCCGGTTGAAACGCGTGGTCGTGAAAGCGCCCCGAGCCGCGCGTCGTGAAGGCGAACATGCGCGCCGGGTCAGGCGTTTCTTTCGCGATGAACGCGTCCCAGTCGGCATGCACGTTCATTTCCGCGTACTCGTGATAATCGAGGCCGGCGCGCCGCATCTTGGTGTCGTCGAGTGGGAAGCCGAGCGGCTCGATCAGATGCAGCCGAGCGCCGGTATTCGCGCACAGGCGAATCACGTTGCCGGTGTTCGGCGGAATTTCGGGTTCTACGAGAACGACGTTGAACATAAGGAGACCACGTAAAAGCTAGTTTTTCGGAGTGCGCAGCGCGACGAAGTTCGTGACCCGCCGCGCGCCTGCGGCCTTCAGCGTATGCGCGAGGGCTTCGAGTGTCGCGCCGCTGGTCATCACGTCGTCGACGACGCCGACGTGCAGGCCATGCACCGACCGCGCGACGCGAAACGCGCGGCCGACGTTGTGCCGGCGCGCATCGAGATCGAGGCGCGATTGCGGCGCGGTGTCGAGGGTTCGTTCGAGCAGCGTCGCGTCGCCGCGTACGCCGAGCGCACGGGCGAGCGGCCGCGCGATCTGCCATGCCTGGTTGTAGCCGCGCTCGACCAGACGACGCCCGGCGAGCGGCACCGGCGCAATCACGTCGGGCCGCTCTGCCGCGTCTTGCCAGTTGTCCTCAGCGAGCCGGGCGAGGCGTTGCGCGAAGTCGCGCGCGAGCACCAAGCGGGCGCGGAACTTCAGACCGACCGCCAGCGTATCGAGCGGCGCGCGATAGTCGGCGAGCGCGAAGCTCGCGTCGAACGGCGGCGGCTCGGCCACGCAATCCGCGCAGCGATAGCGCGCCTGGGCGACCCGGCGTGACGCCGGCAACGGCACCGCGCAAACGGTGCAGCGCAGGCGGCTGTCGTTCCAGTAGGCCGCGTCGCAACCGTCGCACAACGTCTTATGCGACAAATTGCCGCATAACGCGCACAGGTTCGGCAGCGCGGCGTGCAGCGCGCGCGGCCATGCCGAATGCAGACCGCGCGCAAAACGCGCCAGCTGATTTCGACACGACGAAGAAAATGACTGGAATCGCACGAGTGAGTGCCGGTGAAAGCCGTTCACGCTGAATGGAGGGGAACGAACGAGTATACTTCGAGCTCACGCCAGCACGACACACATGTCCCCAACATCCGCTCAATCTGGCCGTCCGGCCTACGATTCACGGCGCCTCAGACGAATTTTCGACCGTCGCGCCGCCACTTTCGACGAGGTTGCGTTCCTGCCGCGCGAGATTGCGCAGCGCATGCGCGAGCGTCTCGATTACATCAAGGTGGCGCCCTCCAGCGTGCTCGACGCCGGTTGCGGCGCGGGCGAAGACATCCCCGCATTGCGCGAACGCTTTCCCGAGGCGCCGGTGTTCGGAGCCGATCTGTCGCACGGCATGCTGCGCCGCGCGCTGCGCCACGATGCCGGTGATACGAGCTGGCGGCGCTTTCTTCCCGCCTCGCTCGGCAAGGCGCTCGGCGCGCGTGGCCCGCGCTTCGCACAAGCCGATTTCTCCGCGCTGCCGTTCACGGCCGGCGCATTCGAATTCATCTGGTCGAATCTCGCGCTGCACTGGCACTCGCGGCCCGATCTGGTCTTTCCCGAATGGCAGCGCGTGCTGAAGGTCAACGGCCTGCTGATGTTCAGCACGCTCGGCCCCGATACGCTGAAGGAATTGCGCGGCGCCTACGCCGAGGTCGAGGCCGCGCACGGCGTCGCGTCGCGCAAGCATGTGATCGACTTCGTCGATATGCATGATCTCGGCGACATGCTCGTCGAGGCCGGCTTCGAGATTCCGGTGATGGATCAGGAGACGCTGACGATCACCTACAAGTCGCCCGAGTCGCTGCTCGCGGACGTGCGCCGCTGGGGCGCGTACCCGTTCGAGCGCGGCGCGCATGACGGCGCGCTCGCGCGTCGGTTGCATAAAGCGCTGCTCGCCGCGATCGAAGCGCGCCGGCGCGCCGACGGCACGATCGCGCTGACCTTCGAGGTGATCTACGGACACGCATGGAAAGCCGTGCCGCGTACCACGGCCGAAGGACATGGCATCGTGCGGCTCGAGGACATCGGGCGAGGTCCTGGCAAGCGTGGATAGCAGATTGCCGCGCCGTCATCAACTGCTTGCCGATAGTGCGGTTGACGTGTTGCAAAAGCGGTAAAGAGGACATCTGTTATGCCTGGGATTTGCCCTCCGAAAGAGCCGCAAAATGCCGGGAAAAACGGCGCGAAGGCTTGTCGCGCCTGGCTTGTGGGCCGATCGGGGCTTGCTTGTCGATGCTATGGATCGCGCCTATAATGCGTCAGTTTGTCACCCGAGGTTCCCACATTTGGGGTGGCAAGCCCGAGGCGCAGGGCTGCAAAATGAAATGATGCGGTAGGAATTGGCGGGCTCGCGAGTGGTGCTGTAAGCAGCGGCACGAGCGGTGGCCGCGAGATGCATCCGGAAGTAAAAGATGGCAGGCCGGACGCGACGATTCGCAGGAGGCAGCGATGGGCGCATCAGATCATCTGCTGGCGGATTCAGAGCCGGTCCTCAGGGACTGGACCATGAAGCGCAACTGTTCGATATCGCCGCGGCAGTTCGTCTGTCTGTACGTGTCGCTTGCGTTGTTATCGTTGGCAATTGCATTCATGCTGGTTCTGGTCGGTGCCTGGCTGGTGTTGCCGTTCACCGGAATCGAATTGCTGGCGGTAGGTATCGCGTTTGCAATATATGCGCGTCATGCTGTGGATTACGAGCGCATCCGGTTGTTTCCGAACCGGCTCGTGATCGAGCAGGTCAGCGCCGAGCAGATTACGCAGTTCGAATTCAATCCGCGCTGGGTGCGGATAGAGCCGGGCGCAACGCCGCGCGATCAGATCAAGCTGGTCTCGCGCGGGCAGACGATCATGATCGGGCAACATCTCGCGCAGAATCGGCGCGCGCAGTTCGCAGGCGAACTGCGTATGTGGCTGGCACGTTGTTAGATGGTGCCGGACGCGCGGCGTTCAAGGGGGCGCGACACGCTGCCAGCGGGGTCGAGGGGTTTGAATGGAAAATTTGGGTAAGGAAGCTATGAAAACAATCAAGCGAGCGCTCACGAGCGTGCTGGCGACGAGCGGACTGCTTTTCGCCGGTGCCGCCCTGGCAGTGGGCGATGCTCCGGGCGGCCCTGCCGTCAACGCGATCAATCTCCAGCCGCCTGCATCGAGAATCGCTGAGGAGCTGTTCAGCCTCCACATGTTCATGCTGTACCTTTGCACCGTGATCTTCATCGGTGTGTTCGGCGTGATGTTCTATTCGATCTTCGCGCACCGCAAATCGAAAGGCCACAAGTCAGCCAATTTCCACGAAAGCACCACCGTCGAAATCATCTGGACGATCGTGCCGTTCATCATCGTCGTGCTGATGGCGCTGCCCGCCACCAAGGCCGTCGTCGCGATGAAGGACACCTCGAACGCCGACCTCACGATCAAGGTCACCGGCTACCAGTGGAAGTGGGGCTATGACTACGTGAAGGGTCCGGGCGAGGGCATCGGCTTCCTGTCCACGCTCGCCACGCCGCGCGCGCAAACCGATGGCCGCGAGCCGATCTCCACGCTGTATCTGCAGGAAGTCGACAACCCGCTCGTGGTGCCGGTCGACAAGAAAATCCGCATCATCACCACCGCGAACGACGTGGTCCATTCCTGGTACGTGCCGGCCTTCGGCGTGAAGCAGGACGCGATCCCGGGCTTCGTGCGCGACACGTGGTTCAAGGCCAACCGCGTCGGCACGTTCCGCGGCTTCTGTACCGAACTGTGCGGCAAGGAGCACGCGTTCATGCCGGTCGTCGTCGAGGTGCTGTCGGCCGACGACTACGCGAAGTGGGTCGACGAGCAGAAGAAGAAAATGGCCGCCGGCCAGGACGACCCGAACAAGACCTACACGATGGCCGAGTTGATGGAGCGCGGCGGCAAGGTCTACACGGCGAACTGCGCGGTCTGCCACCAGCCGACCGGCAAGGGCGCGGGTGCATTCCCGGCGCTCGACGGCAGCAAGGTCGCTAACGGTCCGATCGGCCAGCACGTCAGCCTCGTGCTGAAGGGTAAGAACGCGATGCCTTCGTGGGCGCCGACGCTGAACGACGTCGAAATCGCCTCGGTGATCACGTACGAGCGCAACTCGTGGGGCAACCATACCGGCGACATCCTGCAACCGAAGCAGGTCACCGAAGCGCGCAACGGCAAGCTGCCGGAAGGCGGCGACCATCTGGCCGAAGCGGGTGCCGCGGCAAGCGGCGCGGCTGCGGCATCGGGCGCGGAAGCGGCTTCCGCACCGGCGGCTGCATCGGCCAACGACACTGGCGCGGCTGCCGCGAATAGCGCCGAGACCACGCTGCCGGCGAGCATCTACTTCGAGACCGGCAAGAGCACACTGCCGGCCGACGCGAAAGCGGCGGTCGACGCGGCCGCAGCCTACGCGAAGGCGCATCCGGACGCGAAATTCACGCTGTCGGGCTACACCGACGCAACCGGCTCCGCCGACGTCAACGCGAAGCTCGCGAAGAGTCGTGCCGAGGCCGTTCGCGACGCGCTGAAAGCAGCCGGCATCGCCGAAGACCACATTATTTTGAAGAAGCCGGAAACGATCACCGGCGGCACCGACGCGAAGGAAGCCCGGCGCGTTCAGATCAGCCCGGCAGCCTGACGTGTTCATGGTCAGCACCGCAGAATTCGCTTTAGGAGATTGTCATGTCTAGCATCGGACACGATGTAGTCGCGGGCCACGAGCACGTGCACGGCGACCATGCCCACGAAACGCCGCATGGCTGGCGCCGTTGGCTGTTCGCAACCAACCACAAGGACATCGGTACGCTGTACCTGATCTTCTCGTTCACCATGTTCCTGTCCGGGGGCGTGATGGCGCTGATGATCCGTGCCGAACTGTTCGAGCCGGGTCTGCAGATCATGCGTCCCGAGTTCTTCAACCAGTTGACCACCATGCACGGGCTGATCATGGTGTTCGGCGCGATCATGCCGGCGTTCGTCGGCTTCGCGAACTGGATGGTGCCGCTGCAGATCGGTGCATCGGACATGGCTTTCGCGCGGATGAACAACTTCAGCTTCTGGCTGCTGCCGGTTGCGGCTGTTCTGCTGGTCGGCTCGTTCTTCGCACCGGGCGGCGCGACCGCCGCGGGCTGGACGCTGTACGCGCCGCTCTCCACGCAGATGGGCCCGGGCATGGACTTCGCGATTTTCGCGGTCCACCTGATGGGTGCGTCGTCGATCATGGGCGGTATCAACATCGTCGTGACGATCCTGAACATGCGCGCACCCGGCCTCACGCTGATGAAGATGCCGATGTTCGTATGGACCTGGCTGATCACCGCGTATCTGCTGATCGCCGTGATGCCGGTTCTGGCGGGCGCGATCACGATGGTGCTGTTCGACCGTCACTTCGGCACGTCGTTCTTCAGCGCGGCAGGCGGCGGCGACCCGGTCATGTACCAGCACATCTTCTGGTTCTTCGGGCACCCCGAGGTGTACATCATGATCTTGCCGGCGTTCGGGATCGTCTCGCAGGTGATCCCGGCGTTCTCGCGCAAGCCGCTGTTCGGCTATAGCTCGATGGTGTACGCAACGTCGTCGATCGCGATCCTGTCGTTCATGGTCTGGGCGCACCACATGTTCGCGACCGGCATGCCGGTGACGGGCCAACTGTTCTTCATGTACGCGACGATGCTGATCGCGGTGCCGACCGGCGTGAAGGTGTTCAACTGGGTCGCAACGATGTGGCGCGGTTCGCTGTCGTTCGAAACGCCGATGCTGTTCGCGGTGGGCTTCCTGATCGTGTTCACGTTCGGTGGCCTGTCGGGTCTGATGCTCGCCATGGCGCCGCTCGACATCCAGTATCACGGCACTTATTTCGTGGTGGCGCACTTCCACTACGTGCTAGTGGCGGGTTCACTGTTCGCGCTGTTCTCCGGGTGGTACTACTGGGCACCGAAGTGGACCGGCTGGATGTACAACGAAACGCGCGGCAAGATCCACTTCTGGGCGTCGATGTTCTTCTTCAACCTCGCGTTCCTGCCGATGCACTTCGTCGGCCTCGCGGGCATGCCGCGTCGTTATGCGGACTACCCGGCACAGTTCACCGACTGGAACCAGGTGATCTCGATCGGCGCATTCGGCTTCGGTCTGTCGCAGGTCTACTTCCTGTTCGCGGTGGCACTGCCGGCCTACCGTGGCGGCGGTGAACTCGTCGAAGCGGGCGACAAGCCGTGGGACGGCGCAACGGGCCTCGAGTGGACCGTGCCGAGCCCGGCTCCGTTCCACACGTTCGAGCATCCGCCGACCGTCGAGTAAGCGTCTCCCGGCGAGGTGCCGGGTTCCGGCGGCGCGACGTGCCGCTATCGGAACCGGGCGCTTCGCCAGGCCGCTGTAGTCAGGCGGCCTCACCAGTCAAGAACCGTACTCAGAAGTCGAGCATGACGCGCAATCCACAGGAAAGACGTACGCCGGAACAGATTCGCGCGGGCAACAGGCGGATAGGGTTGGTGATGTTCGCGATCGCCGCGGTGTTTTTCGCGAGCGCGATTCTGAAGCAGTGCTGGTTCAGCTAACGCCGCGTTCGCAGTCCGTATGCAGGTTTGTTGAGGATTCAGATGTCGACGCAACCGCCGGCCGAGGCCGACCGCTCTTTCAATCGTTCGATGCTGATCAAGCTGTTCGTCGTCGCCTTGATGATGTTCGGTTTCGGTTTCGCGCTGGTGCCGATGTATCGCGCGATCTGCCAGATCACCGGTGTGAACAACCTCGTGCAGCGCGACGTTTCGGCGCGCGAGGCGAAGAATACGCAGGTCGACATGAGCCGCACGATTTCGATCGAATTCGATGCGAACGCGCGCGGCCTGTTGGGTTTCAAGCCGGAGCAGCGCAGTCTCGACGTGCATCCGGGCGAAGTGACGACGGTCATGTACGACGTCAGCAACGAGCAGTCGCGCACGATCCGTGCGCAGGCCATTCCGAGCTACGCGCCGAAGCAGGCAACCGAGTACTTCAGGAAGATCGAGTGCTTCTGCTTCACGCAGCAGACGTTGAACGCGAACGAGACGAAACGGATGCCGGTGGTGTTCGTGGTCGATCCGAAGTTGCCGAAAGACGTGAAGACGATCACGCTGTCGTACACGTTTTTCGAGTTGAACACGCCGGCGGCGGCGAGCGCGGATGACGCGGTGCCGAAGGCGAATGCAGTGAACAATGCAGTGACCGGCGCGGCAGCCGCGCCCGCAAAGCCGGCCTGAAGCAGATTGACGGCGCGAGCCGCGGACGAACGAAGCAAGACGAGGCGAGATGAGCGATAACGGCGGCAGTCCGCGCAAGAGCAGCTTCGGTCAGTCGATGCGCGCGGTGTTCTGGTCGTTTTTCGGCGTGCGCAAGCGCCGCGATCTCGAAGCGGACGCAGCGCAGTTGAACCCGCTGCATGTGATCGTGGCGGCGCTGATCGGCGCGGCGGTTCTGATCGGGGTGCTGATTCTGGTCGTGCGCCTCGTGGTCGGTTGACGCAGTGGCAGGGCACAGCAGCACAGAAGCGCCCACGAATTAGAGAGAAGCGGTGCGGTATCGACGCGCCGCCGAAGATACAGCCGGAAATTCCGGAACAACTGGACTGAAGTGGAGAATCAATAATGAGCGGTCAAAACGAGAGCCCGTACTATTTCGTACCGCATCCGTCGCAGCATCCGATCAGCGCCGCTACCGGGTTGCTGGTCATGCTCGGATCGCTTGCGGCCTGGATCAACGACCACACATGGGCGCCGCTCGGCGTGCTGATCGGTCTGCTGTGGCTGCTCTTTACGCTGTGGCATTGGTTCGGCGATGCTATTGCCGAATCGGAAAGCGGCATGTACGGCAAGAACGTCGACCGCTCGTACCGCTGGAGCATGAGCTGGTTCATCTTCTCCGAAGTGATGTTCTTCGGCGCGTTCTTCGGCGCGCTGTTCTATGCCCGCGAAATCGCGCTGCATCAGTTGGGCAGCCTCGACTACAAGCTGATCTGGCCGGACTTCACGGCGGTGTGGCCGAACAACGGCCCGGCCAACCTCGTGGGCACCTACAAGTCGATGCAACCGTGGCCGGTGCCGACCATCAACACGGCGCTGCTGCTGTCGTCGGGCGCGACGCTGACCGTGTCGCACCACGCGCTGCGCGACAATCACCGCAGGAAGGCAATCGGGTGGCTCGCGGCGACTCTCGTGCTGGGCATCTGCTTCCTGTTCCTGCAGGGCTTCGAGTATTTCCACGCCTACAACGAGCTGAACCTGACGCTGGCTTCGGGCATCTACGGTTCGACGTTCTTCCTGCTGACCGGCTTCCACGGTTTTCACGTGTTCCTCGGCGGCACGATGCTCGCCGTCGTGCTGGTGCGCCTGATTCGCGGCCACTTCACGCCGGAGCATCACTTCGCGTTCGAAGGCGCGGCCTGGTATTGGCACTTCGTCGACGTCGTGTGGCTCGGTCTGTACGTCGTCGTGTACTGGCTGTAATGCAGTCAATCCCGCGCGCGCCGCTCGTCGGCGCGGCCGCGGGGCGTGCGCGCCACACCTGTCAGGCGGTGCGCACGAGCACCATGCAAGGATGAACGCAGCGCCGCCCTCGACCTGTCAGGGCGGCGTTTTGTTTGGCGGCGAGGAAATTCTTCCGCAGGCCGTTTGACCGACGAGCTATCCGCGGGCGTCAGCGCCCGTACGGAATCCCGGTGGATTGAATCCAGCCCATCCAGTGTGCGAACAGGATGAACAGGAACAGCGAGATCGACAGGCCCACCCGCGTGGCGAGCGACCAGACCATCCGCTTGGTCTTGCCTTTGTCGTGCATCATGAAATACAGCGCCGACACCATGCTGGCGATGATCAGAGCAAAGGCGATGGGAACGATAATGTGCATGGAACCAACTGAAACCGGAAAGCGCAGTGGCAAGACATTCATTATCGCACCGCGCGCGGGCGTCTGCCGCAGGTTCCCGGCGACCCTGAACGCGATGCCGGAGCACCTGCAATGAAGTTTCGCCTGATTCCCGCGCTGCTGATCCTGCTGGTCGTCGTCGTGACGGTGCGGCTCGGTTTCTGGCAGCGCGATCGCGCGCATCAGAAGGAAGCGCTCGAGGCGCGTATCACGCAGTTCGAAAACGCGCCCGCGCTGCCGGTCAGCGCGGCGTCGCTCGCGCTGAGGGACGTCGAGTTTCATCGCGTGAAGGCGCGCGGCAGTTTCGTCGCGGACAAGGTCGTGTACCTCGATAATCGTCCGTATAACGATCAGCCGGGCTTTTACGTCGTGATGCCCTTTAAACTCGCCGACGGCGGCTACGTGCTCGTCAATCGTGGCTGGCTGCCGCGCAACCTCAGCAGTCGCGAGACCATTGCGCCGTACACGACGCCGTCGGGCGAGGTCGAGATCGAAGGGATTGCGCGCGCCGATGCGTCGCGTGCGTTCGAACTCGGCGAGGGTGGATCGGCCGCGCATCACATGATCCGGCAGAATCTCGATGTCGGCGCGTACGCCGCGGAGACCGGGCTGCCGTTGCAATCGTTCGTGATCCAGCAGACCGGCGATGCCCGCGACGGTCTGGTGCGCGACTGGCCCGCGCCGACCACTGGCGTCGAGCGCAACTACGGCTACATGATGCAGTGGTGGGGCATGGCCGCCGCCGCGCTCGTCTTCGGTCTGTATGCGGCGCGCCGCGCGGGCAAAAAAGAACACGCGCCGGGCGCGTGAGGAATGGAAGGCACGGAAGGCCAGGAAGGCATGGGCCGCCGCCGTCCGAACATTGAAAGAGGTTCTGTAGTGTCGACTCAAACTCCCCATTCGTCCGAAGCTGGCAAACCCGCTGGCAAACCCGCTGGCAAACCCGCTGGCAAACCCACCGGCAAACCCACCGGCAAACCCGCCCCAGCCAAACCGATGCCCGGCCAACCGAACGGCCCGGGCTCGTGGCGGCGCGGCCGCTGGGTGCTGCTGCTGCTCGCGGTGATCTGCGCGGCGCCGATCGCGGTCTCGTACTTCATTTACTACGTCGTCAAGCCGACCGGCGGCAGCACGAACTATGGCGCACTGGTCGAGCCGCAACGGCCGATCCCCGACTCGCTCGTGGTCACCGGCGCGGACGGCAAGCCGCTGAAGCTCGCGTCGCTGCACGGCCGCTGGCTGATGATCTCGGTCGACAACAGCGCGTGCGACAAAGCTTGCGTGACGAAGCTCTACTTCATGCGACAAATCCGCGCAGCACAAGGTCCGGAACGCGAGCGCGTCGTGGAAGTGTGGCTGCGCACCGATGCGGACAAGGTCGCCGATGTGATACAAACCGCCTACCCGAACACCGACATGCTGATCGCCGACCCGGCGCAGCTCGCCGCTTGGCTGCCCGCCGACACCGGCACGCGGATCACCGACCACATCTATCTGGTCGATCCGAACGGCAATCTGATGATGCGTTTTCCGAAGGACGCGAACCCGAGCAAGATCAAAGGCGACCTGACCAAGCTGCTCAAATGGTCGACCATCGGCTGATGCCGCAACCTGGGTAAATGAGATGTTCGTATTGCAACTGGGCCTGATCGGCTTGTGTATCGCGTTGTTGCCGCTGTCCTACGTGTGGGTCAAGGCCGACGACAACAAATTCCGCAAGCTGGTCTGGCTGACCACCTTCCTGACGCTCGATCTCGTGATGTTCGGCGGCTTCACGCGCCTCACCGATTCGGGCCTCGGCTGTCCGGACTGGCCAGGCTGCTACGGCACGTCGTCACCGTTCATCGCGCACGCGGCGATCTCCGCCGCCTATCAGGCGATGCCGAGCGGCCCGGTCAGCATGACGAAGGCATGGATCGAAATGATTCACCGCTACTTCGCGATGGCGATCGGCGTGCTGATCATCGCGCAGACGATCATCGCGTGGACCGCGCGCATCAAGCGTCGTGCGCTGCACGTGTCGCCGTGGTGGCCGACTTCGCTGCTGCTGCTGATCGTCGTGCAGGGCGTGTTCGGCGCGTGGACCGTGACGATGAAGCTGCAGCCGATCATCGTGACCACGCATTTGCTGCTCGGCCTCGCGCTGCTCGGCACGCTCGGCTGGCTTGCGGCGCGCCTGACGCCACTGCCTGCCTACGAGCCCGAAACCGCGAGCTGGCGGGTCGCGGCGCTCGCGGGTCTCGCGCTGCTGGTGCTGCAGATCGCTCTCGGCGGCTGGGTCAGCACGAACTACGCGGTGCTCGCGTGCACCGACTTCCCGACCTGCAACGGTCAATGGATCCCGCCGATGGACTTCGCGCACGGATTCCACTTGTGGCGTGCGCTCGGCATGACCGGCGACGGCGACGTGATCACGCAGGATGCACTGGTCGCGATTCACTGGACGCATCGCACGTTCGCGTTCATCGTGATCGGCTATCTGGTGTGGTTCGCGTTGAAGATGCGCCGCTTCGAATCGCTGCGGCGACCCGCCAACGGGGTGCTGCTGGTGGTGCTGATCCAATTCATCACCGGCTTGTCGAACATCGTGCTGCAATGGCCGTTGCCGATCGCGGTCGCCCATAACGGCGGGGCTGCGATCCTGCTGCTGTTGCTCGTTATGTTAAACTTTCGGATCGCTTATAGCCGTCCCGGCCGCGCCGCGCTCCCTGCGCGCGAAGCCGCGCCAGCGTGACTCACATGGACAGCACAACACTCTCCCAATCGCCCGGCAGCCGGGTCTCCCAATATCTCGCACTGACCAAGCCGCGTGTTACGCAGCTTGCGGTGTTCTGCGCGGTCATCGGCATGTTCCTGTCGACGCCGGGCATGGTGCCGTGGACGGTACTGATCGGCGGCACCGTCGGCATCTGGCTGCTGGCCGGCGCCGCGTTCGCAATCAATTGCCTCGTCGAGCAGCAGATCGACGCGAAGATGCGCCGCACGTCGTGGCGTCCGTCCGCGCGCGGCGAAATCACCACCCCGCAGATCCTGCTGTTCTCGGCCGTGCTCGGCGGCCTCGGCATGTGGACGCTGTACACGTTCGCCAATCCGCTGACCATGTGGCTGACGATTGCCACGTTCGTCGGCTATGCGGTGATCTATACGCTGCTGCTGAAGCCGGCCACGCCGCAGAACATCGTGATCGGCGGCGCGTCGGGCGCGATGCCGCCGGCGCTCGGCTGGGCTGCGGTCACCGGTCACGTGCCCGGCGACGCGTGGATCCTCGTGCTGATCATCTTCGTGTGGACGCCGCCGCATTTCTGGGCGCTCGCGCTGTATCGCCGCAAGGACTACGAAAACGCCGGCCTGCCGATGCTGCCGAACACCCACGGCGAAAAGTACACGCGCCTGCATATCCTGCTCTACACGGTGATCCTGTTCGCGGTCACGCTGATGCCGTTCATTTCCGGCATGAGCGGCGTCGTGTATCTCGCGGCCGCAGTGCTGCTCGGCGCCGTGTTTCTCGCGTATGCGTGGAAGATCTACCGGGAGTATTCGGACGAACTCGCACGCAGAACCTTCCGTTATTCGATCGTCTATCTGTCGTTGCTGTTCGCCGCGCTGCTGATCGACCACTACGCGCGCGTCGTGATCGGCGCGTAACACCATGCTCAACAACCGCTTTGCGCGCGTCGCGCGCGCCGCTGTGATGGCTTGCGCGCTCGGCGCGGCGTTGGGCGGCACATTGCTGATGGCCGGCTGCGGCAAGCAGCCACCGGCTTTTGCGAATCTCGACATCACCGGCAATACTCAATTCGCCAGCGATTTCTCGTTGCCCGACACGTCCGGCAAGATCCGCACGCTTGCCGACTACAAGGGCAAGGTCGTTGTGCTGTTCTTCGGCTATACGCATTGCCCGGACGTCTGCCCGACCACGATGGCCGAGCTGTCCCAGGCGTTGCAGCAACTCGGCCCGGAAGACGCGAAGCGTGTGCAGGTGCTGTTCGTCACCGTCGACCCCGAGCGCGATACGCCGCAGTTGCTCGCGCAATACGTGCCGGCATTCAATCCGAGCTTCGTGGGCTTGCGTCCCGCCAGCGAAGAGCAGCTCGCGAAGCTGGCGAAAGACTTCCGCGTCTACTACGCGAAGGTGCCGGGCAAGACGCCGGACAGCTACACGATGGACCACACGGCCGCGAGCTATGTGTTCGACACGGACGGCAAGCTGCGTCTGTTCGCGCGCGATGGCCAGGGCTCGACGCCGTGGGTGCATGACATCAAGCTATTGCTTGATTGACGCGCATCGCAGGCGGCTCTTCATAACGACGCCGCTCACCCCTCTCCGCATCCATCCCCTCTTCGCAACTCGCGCTCAGGCCGGAATCGGCAGATTCAGCCCCGGCGCGAGACGCGTCGTCTTGAACTCCGTCACCTCGTAGCGCGCGAGCTGTTGCTCGGCGAACGGATCGCTCGCAAGAATGCGATCCAGCCTGTCACGCTCGATACGCACCGCGAGGATGATGCCGCCGTCGCGCGGCACTTTCGGCCCGGCCGCGACGAAGATGCCCGCGTCGAACTGCTTTGCGAGAAACGCGCGATGGGCGTCGAGCGCATCGTCGATGCGATCGAGCGGGGCGGTGTAGATCAGGTTGATCACATACATGGTCGTTCTCACTGGCGGTTAAATGGGCCGTGCGCGGCCACGACTCTGGATTATCGGTAAGCCGCGAATTTGGCGTCGCACTGGTAGTCGCGCTCGCGCTTCGCATAACCATATGCAGCAAGGGTATTTCCCAACTTGCCGCCCATATGAAACAATTTACAGCTTGGCCGACGGCGCACCAGCACGAACTGGAGCGCCGCCCATTTTCATCCGACTCCGGCATCGATCGGAGCCATCGACTCAAACGTCGAACCGCAACAGCGAGAATCACATGCAGCGCAGAAATATCCTCAAAGCCCTCACCGCCGTCGTCGCCGGTGCGGCGATCCTGACCAGCTTCGGCGCGCACGCCGACGACAAAGTCATCAAGGTCGGCACGATCGGCGGTCCCGACGCGCAGATCTGGGAAGTCGTCACCAAGGTCGCGAAGCGCGAAGGCCTGAACGTGAAGGTCGTCGAGTTCAACGACTACATCCAGCCGAACGCCGCGCTCGACGCGGGCGACCTCGACGCCAACAGCTTCCAGCACCAGCCGTACCTTGATAGCCAGATCAAGCAACGCGGCTACAAGCTCGTCAACGCGGGTCTCACGTACATCTCGCCGCTCGGCGCGTACTCGAAAAAGCTGAAGTCGTTGAAGGACCTGCAGCAAGGCGCGAAGGTCGCGGTGCCGAACGATCCGTCGAACGAAAATCGCGCGCTGCTGTTGCTGCAGGCGCAAGGCGTGATCAAGCTGAAGGACGGCGCGGCCACCGGTGGCAACAACGCGACGCCGCTTGACGTCGTCGACAATCCGAAGAAGATCAGGTTCGTCGAACTCGACGCCGCGCAACTGCCGCGTTCGCTCGCCGACGTCGACGCCGCCGTCATCAACACGAACTTCGCGCTGGCCGCGGGCCTGCAGCCGACCAAAGACGCGATCGCGCTCGAAGACATCCACAGCCCGTACGCGAACCTGATCGCTGTGCGCGCGAAGGACAAGGATCAGCCGTGGGTCAAGAAGCTGGTCGCCGCGTATCAGTCGGAAGACGTGCGCCAGTTCATCAAGACGCAGTTCAAGGGTTCGATGGTGCCGTCGTTCTAAGCGACGCGTTCACAGCGATCGCAAGCGCGATCGCATGGCATCGGGAAAGGCACGCGCCTGTACAGGCGCGTGCTTTTTTTATAGCTCCAACTCCCATCGTTCGATCATCAGATCATGGCCGAAGAGGTGCTGCGCCACGCTCCCGGCTAGCTCGAACCCAGCGCGCTCGCAGAGCCGCCGCGGTTCCGCCAATGCGCTCGCGGTGGTCAGCGTGAGCTTCGTGTAGCCCGCGCGCCGCGCAAAGCGCACGCATTCGCTGAGCAGTTGCGTGCCGATGCCGAGATGCCGTACGTCCGGTTCGACCCACAGCAGGCGCACGCCGGCGACCGTCGTCGAGACTCCGACGAGGCAGACCGAGCCGACCACCAAACCCTCCTGCTCGGCGATCCAGCACTTCTCGCGCAGTGGATCGTTGCGCTGCGTGTACTCGGCGACGACGCGCGCGAGCAAGCCCTCGAACGTGTGATCCCAGCCGTACTGAGCGGCGAACCACTGCGCCTGTCGATGCACGAGCCAGCCGCATTCGCCGGCGCGCGGCTGACGCAGCACCACGAGCTCGTGCTTCGGCGTGTCGCCGAGCAGGCGCTCGATCAGCTTCATCGCGGCGATCAACTGTTCCTGCGAGAGCGCGCTGAGTGTGTCGAGCAGGCTGAGTGCTTCGTGGACGGCGGCGGCGTCGAGCGGCGCGTAGGTCGCGTGGCCGTGCTCGGTGAGCGCGATCAGCGACTGGCGCGCGTCGGTGTCGGACGGGCGGCGGGTGATCAGGTTGCGTCGCTCGAAACTGGTCAGCAGGCGGCTCAGGTAGCCGCTATCGAGCCCGAGTGCGCGCCCGAGCACCGACGCGGTCTGCTCGCGGGCGCGCGACAACTCGTGCAGCACGCGCACTTCCGTCAGCGAGAACTCGCTGCGGGCCAGATGCTCGTGCAGAGCACCGATGCAGCGGGTATAGAAGCGATTGAAGTGGCGGACGGCCTGAGCGCGCCGCAGCGCCTCGGAATCTGTCAAGGGCGGCTCCCCGGGGACTTTTTATGTTGGTACAGCGCACTATATTGGCACGACCCTTATTTACAAAGCCAGTTAATCGCAGCAAGACGCCAACTGGTATTAAACAGGTATTGATCATCGGCATTGATTTGATACCACTAGAGGCCGATAACGGCTCGCTGGTATCGTCAATCGAGTGCGATACGGGAAAGTCCTGGTCTGCAAATTCATCCGGAAGAGGCCCTTAAAACTGGCTGAGAGCCGTGCGCGACAAGGCTTTCCGGCGATTCAGGCCAGCATGGAACCAGTCCGTTGACTGGTATTATGTTGGTTATATAATGGGCTCTCATTTTTCCAAGCCGTACTGTTCGCGGCGTCCTTGGAGCCCCATGGAAACTCGCTGGTCCGCATTGATGCCTGACGTGCGCAACGTCACGCCGCTCTACCTGCAGCTCGCGCGCAACCTGGCGACGGCGATCCATTGCGGCGTCTGGTCGGCCGGCGAGGCATTGCCCTCCGAGCGCACTCTCTCCGATGCGATCGGCGTGTCGCGCATTACCGCGCGCAAGGCGATCGAGCTGCTGGTCGAGCAGGGGCTGATCCGGCGCTCGCGCGGCGCGGGCAGCTTCATCACGCCGCGCGTCGAGGATCCGCTGTCGCGTCTCACCGGCTTCACGAAGAAGATGCAGCAGCGCGGCTTTCGCCCGGATTCGGTGTGGCTCGAACGCGACGTGCGCGCCGCCAATCGCGACGAGTTGCTGCACCTCGGCCTGACGCCGGGCGCGGCCGTCGCGAGCCTGCGGCGGCTGCGGCGCGCGGACGGCATCGTGATGGCGGTCGAGCATTCGGCGCTGCCGGTCGCGATCGTGCCCGATCCGCTCGTGATCGGCGACTCGCTGTACAGCTTTCTCGAGCAGCGCGGCGCGGCGGTCGTGCGCGCGTTGCAGCACTTTCGCGCGGTCAACGCGTCGAGCGAAATCGCCGCGCTGATGGACATCGAGCCGCGCACCGCGCTGCTGGTCATTACCCGTATCGGCTACAGCGCGGATCAACGCGCGATCGAGCTGACCGACACCTACTGCCGCGACGACTACTACGACTTCGTCGCTGAATTGCGCACCTGAGCCGGGCGGCCGCGTAGGCCGCAAGTCCGGCGAACGCACTTTTGCCGCATACGTATCACGCACCAGAGAGACTCATGCTGACCGGAAACATACTCACCACCGAAGGGTGGATCCACGGCACGCTCGAATCCGAAAACGGCCGCATCACGGCACTGTCAGGCGAGCGCGTCGATCCGTCGACCAACGACGCGCCGTACATCCTGCCCGGCTTCATCGATCTGCACGTGCATGGCGGCGGCGGCGCCGACGTGATGGAGGCCGGCGACGCGATCGAAACGATCACGCGCACGCATGCGGGCTACGGCACCACGAGCCTGCTCGCGACGACGATGACCGCGCCGCGCGACGAACTGATGAACGTCGTCGCCGGGCTCGGCAACGTCACGCGGGTACGCACGCCGGGTTGCGCGCGTGTGCTCGGCGTGCATCTGGAAGGGCCGTACATCAACCCCGGCAAGCTCGGCGCGCAGCCAGACGCGGCGGTATCGGCGGTGATGGACGAGGTGCTCAAGTATCTGTCGATCGCGCCGATCCGGGTCGTCACCCTCGCGCCCGAGATCGCCGGTCACATGGAGATCATCTCCGAGATGGCGGCGCGCGGCGTACGCGTGCAACTCGGCCATTCGCTCGGCACCTATGACGACGCGGTCGCCGCGCTCAAGCACGGCGCGTGCGGCTTCACGCATCTGTTCAACGCGATGTCGCCGCTGCATCACCGCAACCCTGGCCTCGTCGGCGCGGCGCTCGCGCATGCCGAATACGCCGAAATCATTCCCGACCTGCTGCACGTGCATCCGGGTGCGATCCGCGCCGCGCTGCGCGCGATTCCGCGCCTGTACGTGGTGACGGACAGCACCTCGGCCACCGGCATGCCCGACGGCGAATACCGTCTCGGCAGCCAGCACGTGACCAAGTGTCTGGGCGGCGTACGTCTGGCCGACGGCACGCTCGCGGGCAGCACCCTGACGATGGATCAGGCGCTGCGCAATCTTGTCTCGATCGGCTTGCCGATCGCCGATGTATCACACCGTTTGTCGCGCTACGCCGCCGACTATCTCGGCATCGAGGACCGCGGCCGCATCGCGCGCGGTGCCTGGGCCGACGTGGTCGTATTCGACCGCGAGCTGGCGCTCGTCGCGACCTACGTCGAAGGAGAAGCCATTGTCGAATATGCTTAAGGAAGCGCTCGCGTCCGCCGCAACGGTCGCCGAGCAGCTCAAAGACACCTCGCGCGTCGCGGCGCTCGCCGAGAAGCTCGCGCAACAGCCGCGCCATGTCGCGCTGACCGTCGCGCGCGGCAGCTCGGACCATGCCGCCAGTTACTTTGCATCCCTGACGATGAGCCGCCTCGGCGTGCCGGTCGCGTCGCTGCCGATGTCGGTCGCGACGCTGCAGCAGGCGCCGCTGCAGGTGCGCGATCAGCTTGCGCTGGCGTTTTCGCAATCGGGCAAGAGCCCCGACCTCGTCGGCACGATGAACGCGTTGCGCGCAGCCGGCGCATTGACGGTTGCCGCGGTGAACGCACCGAGCTCGCCGCTCGCCGACGCGTGCGAGTGGCATCTGCCGCTCGTGGCCGGTCCCGAGCTGAGCGTGGCGGCGACCAAGAGCTATATCGCGATGCTGTCGATCTCCGCGCAGCTGGTCGCGCATTGGCAGAACGACGCCGAATTGCTCGGCGCGCTGAATACGCTGCCCAATGCGCTCGAACGCGCGGGCCGGCTCGACTGGTCGATGGCCGTCAGCGAGTTGCGCGGCATCGAGCGGATGATCGTGATCGGCCGCGGGCTTGGCCTCGCGATCGCACAGGAAGCCGCGTTGAAGCTGAAGGAAACCTCCGGCATCCAGGCCGAAGCGTTTTCGAGCGCGGAAGTGCGTCACGGTCCGATGGAACTGATCGACCGCGACTATCCGCTGCTGGTGTTCGCGCCGAGCGGCCCCGAGCAGGCGGGTCTGCTGCAACTCGCGCACGACATGCGCGCGCGCGGCGCGCGCGTGTTGCTCGCGGCACCCGACGACGTCGCGCAAGCCTCGCTGCCGCTCGTCTCAACCGCACACGCGGCGCTCGATCCGATCGCCGCCATCCTGTCCTTTTACGTGATGGCCGCGGATCTTGCCGCCGCGCGCGGGCGCAATCCCGACGCGCCACGCCATCTCAACAAAGTCACCGAAACTCACTGACGAGAATGACGATGCGACGTGTCGAGAAGTCCAATCTGATGAGCCATTCCGAAGATCACATTGTTTTGCTTGCACCGCTGACCGGCCCGGTCGTGCCGCTCGCGAAAGTACCGGACCCGGTGTTTTCGGGCGGTATGTTCGGCGACGGCATCGGCGTCGATCCGCTCGAAGGGCGGCTCGTCGCGCCATGCGACGGCGTCGTCACGCACCTCGCGCGCACCGGCCACGCGGTGACGCTCGAGAGCGCCGAAGGCGCGCAGATTCTGCTGCATATCGGCATCGACACGGTCGGGCTGAACGGCAAGGGTTTCGCGCCGATGGTCGGGCAGGGCGCGCAGGTGCGCGCGGGCGACGTGCTGATCGAGTTCGATCAGGATCAGGTCGCGTTGAATGCGCCGAGCCTCGTGTCGGTGATCGCAATCGCGAATTCGGATGCATTCGAGGTGGTCGAGCGCGCGCCGGACGGGCTGGTGAAGTCCGGCGAATCGCCGCTGCTGGTACTGCGTGCCCGCGACGGCGTCAGCCAGGACGCGGTGCGCGAAGCGAGCGCCACGCAGGTCCTGGACGAGGCGCGCCGGCAGATCACGCTGACCCATGCGGGTGGCCTGCACGCGCGGCCCGCGGCGCGGGCGCGCGAAGCGGCGCGCGGCTTCGACGCGCGCGTCGAGGTGCGCTACGACGGCCGCAAGGCGCCGATCGAAAGCGTGGTGGGTCTGCTGGGACTCGGTGCCGGCGAAGGCGCGAGCGTCGAGCTGCTCGGCGTCGGTCCGCAGGCGCAGGAGGCGGTCGATGCGGTCGCCGACGAACTGACTCGCGAAGCGCACGGCGAAGTGGAACAGAAGCACGAACAGAAAGCGGCGCGGCCGGCGGCTGCACCGGCGGCAGTCGTCGCCGCGCCCGCCACGGGCGAGCCGCTCGCGCCGAATACGCTCGCGGGCGTGTGCGCGTCGCCGGGCGTCGCGGTCGGCAAGCTGGTGCGCTGGGACGACGCGGACGTCGATCCGCCGGAGCAGGCGAGCGGCACGTCGGCGGCGGAAAGCCGTCTGCTCGACAAGGCGATCGCGACCGTCGACGCCGATCTCGACACGATCGTGCGCGATGCGTCGCAACGCGGCGCGGTCGGCGAGGCGGGGATTTTCGCGGTGCATCGCGTGCTGCTCGAAGATCCGACGCTGCTCGACGCCGCGCGCGATCTGATCAGCCTCGGCAAGAGCGCCGGTTTCGCGTGGCGCGACGCGATCCGCACGCAAATAGGCATCCTGAGTAACGTGGAGGACGCACTGCTCGCCGAGCGGGCCGCCGATCTGCGCGACATCGAAAAGCGCGTGCAGCGCGCGCTCGGCTACACGAGCAGCACGGCGCGCTCGCTGCCGGACGAGGCGGTGCTCGCGGCCGACGAATTTACGCCTTCGGATCTGTCGTCGCTCGATCGCACACGCGTGACCGCGCTCGTGATGGCGCGCGGCGGCGCGACCTCGCACGCGGCGATTCTCGCGCGTCAGGCTGGCATTCCCGCGCTGGTCGCGGTCGGCGACGCGTTGCATGCGATTCCCGACGGCACTCAGGTGGTGGTGAACGCGAGCACCGGCCGGCTCGAATTCGCGCCGACCGAACTCGACGTCGAACGCGCGCGTCGTGAACGCAGCCGTCTCGCCGACGTGCGCGAAGCGAATCGCCGCACGTCGCAGCAGGCAGCCGCGACCGCCGACGGCCGCGCGATCGAAGTGGCCGCCAACATCGCCACGCTCGACGACGCGAACGCCGCGGTCGACAACGGTGCGGACGCGGTCGGTCTGCTGCGCACCGAACTGCTGTTCATCCACCGCCCGGCCGCGCCGAGCGCGGACGAGCATCGCCACAGCTATCAGGCGATCGTCGATGCATTGCGCGGCCGCACCGCGATCATCCGCACGCTCGATGTCGGCGCGGACAAGGAGGTCGATTATCTGACGCTGCCGCCCGAGCCGAATCCCGCGCTCGGTCTGCGCGGCGTGCGCCTCGCGCAGGTGCGCCCCGATCTGCTCGACGACCAGCTGCGTGGCCTGCTCGCGGTGCGTCCGATCGGCGCCGTGCGCATCCTGCTGCCGATGATCACCGATGCGGGCGAACTGATCCGCATCCGCAAGCGCATCGACGAGCTTGCCCGCGAAGCGGGTAGCACCGCGCCGATCGAAGTGGGCGTGATGATCGAAGTGCCGTCGGCGGCCTTGCTCGCCGATCAGCTCGCGCAGCACGCCGATTTCCTGTCGATCGGCACCAACGACCTGACGCAATACACGCTCGCGATGGACCGCTGCCAGCCCGATCTCGCGGCGCAAGCGGACGGCCTGCATCCGGCGGTGCTGCGCCTGATCGCGGCGACCGTCGAAGGTGCCGCGAAGCACGGCAAATGGGTCGGCGTGTGCGGCGCGCTCGCCGGCGACCCGCTCGCGATGCCGCTGCTCGTCGGCCTCGGCGTGACCGAGCTGTCGGTCGATCCGGTCTCGGTGCCCGGCATCAAGGCGCGCGTTCGCACGCTCGACTATCAGTTGTGCCGCCAGCGCGCTCGCGATGCGCTCGCGCTCGACTCCGCGCAGGCGGTCCGAGCCGCAAGCCGCGCCACGTGGCCCCTCGATTGAGAAATTAAATTTCTGGAGAGTCCGCCCGCCGTGCGCCCGGCAGCACGTCTGCCTTCACGCGCGGCTCGATTCCCGCATAGCTGCACCAGTCAACCAAGACGTACCCCTACGAGACAAAATTGGAGATACCGATGGATGGAAATCCGTTTCTGAAGATTCAGCGCCTGGGACGCGCGCTGATGCTGCCGATCGCCGTGCTACCGGTGGCCGGCCTGCTGCTGCGTCTCGGCCAGCCCGACGTGTTCAACATCAAGATGATCGCCGATGCTGGCGGCGCGATCTTCGACAACCTGCCGCTGCTGTTCGCGATCGGCGTGGCGGTCGGCTTCGCGAAGGACAATAACGGCGTCGCGGGTCTGGCCGGCGCGATCGGCTATCTGGTGCAGATCGCGGTGATGAAGGACATCAACGACAAGCTCAACATGGGCGTGCTGTCGGGGATCATCGCGGGTATCGTCGCGGGGCTGCTGTACAACCGCTACAAGGACATCAAGCTGCCCGACTACCTGGCGTTCTTCGGCGGCAAACGCTTCGTGCCGATCGTGACAGGCCTCGTGTGTGTCGGGCTCGGCATCGTGTTCGGCTACGTCTGGCAGCCGGTGCAGGGCGTGATCGACACGGCCGGCCACTGGCTCACGACGGCCGGCGCGCTCGGCGCCTTCGTGTTCGGCGTGCTGAACCGCCTGCTGCTCGTCACGGGCCTGCATCACATCCTCAACTCGCTGACGTGGTTCGTGTTCGGCACCTTCACGCCGGCGGGCGGCGCGCCGGTCACGGGCGACCTGCACCGCTTCTTCGCGGGCGATCCGACCGCGGGCACCTTCATGACCGGCTTCTTCCCGGTGATGATGTTCGGCCTGCCGGCCGCGTGTCTCGCGATGTATCACGAGGCGCCGAAGGAGCGTCGCGCGATGGTGTTCGGCCTGCTGTTCTCGATGGCGCTCACGTCGTTCCTGACCGGTGTGACGGAGCCGATCGAGTTCAGCTTCATGTTCCTCGCGCCGGTGCTGTATGCGATCCACGCGCTGCTGACGGGGCTGTCGCTCGCGATCTGCTCGGCGCTCGGCATTCACCTCGGCTTCACGTTCTCGGCGGGCTTCATCGACTACGTGCTGAACTTCGGTCTGTCGACGAAGGGCTGGTGGGCGATTCCGCTCGGCATCGTGTACTCGGTCGTGTACTACGGTCTGTTCCGCTTCTTCATCCGCAAGTTCAACATGGCGACGCCGGGCCGTGAGCCGGCCGCTGCCGACGAGCAGGTCGAGTCGTTCGCAGCCGGTGGCTTCGTCGCGCCGGCAGCGGGTGCGGCCGTGCCGCGTGCGCAGCGTTATATCGCGGCGCTCGGTGGTGCGGCGAATCTGTCGGTCGTCGATGCGTGTACCACGCGTCTGCGTCTGTCGGTGGTCGATGCGGACAAGGTCTCCGAAAGCGAACTGAAGTCGATCGGCGCGCGCGGCGTGCTCAAGCGCGGCTCGAACAACGTGCAGGTGATCATCGGACCGGAAGCGGACATCATCGCCGATGAGATGCGTACGGCGATCGCACAGGGTGAGGGCGACGTGAAGGCGACGGGTGCTGGTGGATCGGCGCCGGCTGCTGCTACGGCGGCTACCCGTGCCACTCCGGTCGCGCAGAGCGCTGGGCACGCTCAAGCCGCCCACGACGCGCAAGGCGGTCCGCTCGATCCCGATCCGCTGCGCTGGCTCGCCGTGTTCGGCGGCGCGGGCAACGTGGTGTCGCTCGATGCGGTCGCGGCGACGCGTCTGCGAGTGGTCGTGCGCGATCCGTCGGCGGTCGACCGGCAGCGCCTCGCGACGCTCGATACCGCGTGGGTGTCGACCGACACGTTCCATATCGTCGTCGGCGAGGCCGCTCAGCGCTATGCGCAGAAGCTGGCCGAGCGCCTGTCGTCGCAAGGCGGTGGGGCGGGCGCGGCGCCGATGCCGGCGTGAACGGCTGAAGGCTGTCGAGCGCCGTTGAGTCGTACGGCGATCGCGGCACTGCGATAAAAAAGCGGCACCTCATCCCAAGGTGCCGCTTCTGCGTTTACCACCAAAGCGTGGCGCTCCTCAGCGAATCGCCCGCTTCGTCGCCCGCGCCAACTCGCGCGATTCGAGCCACATCACATTGACGACACCGAACGCCAGCGCGACGCCAATGCCGAGAATCCAGCTGAAATACCACATCACCCACTCCTGTTTTTCAAGCGTAGTGCCGGTCAATACATCGAATGATGGTTTTCCTCGATCGCCGCGGCGGTCACCTTGCCGCGCATTACCCGGTACACCCAGCCCGTATAGAGCAGGATGATCGGCAGGAACACGATCACCGCGAACAGCATGATCTGGAGCGTCAGGCGGCTCGACGTCGAGTCCCACATGGTCAGGCTGCTGCGGCCGTCGAGCGATGAAGGCATGATGAACGGGAACATCGAGAAGCCCGCTGTCAGAATCACGCCGACGATCATCAGCGACGTCGACAGAAACGCCGTCGCCTCGAAGCGCGAACGCGCGAGCAGCACCGCGAGCACACCGCCGGCGAGACCCGCGAGCGGCGCAATCACCATCCACGGATAGAGCGCGTAGTTGGTCAGCCATAGGCCCGGTGCGCCGATCACGGTCTTCATCAGCGGATTGGATACGGCGTCGAGTGGCGGCATGTCGACGATCTGATAGCCGCCGATCATCGTCGCGACGAGCGCGCCCGCGACGAGGAACAGCACCACCGTACATAACGCCGCGAGCCGCAGCGCCTTCGACGCGCGGTCGTGGACCACGCCGTCGGTCTTCCATTTGACGAACGCGGCGCCGTGCGCGGCCAGCATCGACACGCTGACGAGACCCGTCAGCAGCGCGAACGGATTGAGCAGGCCGAAGAAGCTGCCGTGATAGGTGACGCGCAGATCGGTATCGAACGAGAACGGCACGCCTTGCAGCAGATTGCCGAATGCAATGCCGAACACGAGGGCCGGCACGAAGCCACCGATGAAGAGGCCCCAGTCCCACGCGTTGCGCCAGCGCGGATCCTCGCGCTTGCCGCGATAGTCGAAGCCGACCGGGCGGAAGAACAGCGCGAACAGCACCAGCAGCATCGCGAAGTAGAAGCCCGAGAACGATGCCGCGTAGGCGAGCGGCCATGCGGCGAACATCGCGCCGCCGGCGGTCACGAACCAGACCTGGTTGCCTTCCCACGTCGCGCCGACGGTGTTCACGACGATGCGGCGCTCGGAGTCCGTCTTCGCGATGAACGGCAGCAGGATCGCCGCGCCCATGTCGAAGCCGTCGGAGAGCGCGAAGCCGATCAGCAGCACGCCTATCAATACCCACCAGATCAGTTTGAGGGCTGCGTAGTCCATATGGGTTATTCCTCTGAGGCGGTGTGGCGGCGCGTCACGCGGCCGTGTTCGACAGCGGCTGCGTCACCTGCGATTCGTTCTCGTGGTGATAGCGGCCCGTATGCAACGCCGAAGGGCCGAGCCGCGCGTACTTGAACATCAGCATGATCTCGATGACGAACAACCCCGTGTAGAACAGCACGAAGCCGCCGATGCTCAGGTACAGATCGCGCGGCGTCAGCGTCGACGCGGCCAGGTTGGTCGGCAGAATCCCCGCGATGCTCCACGGCTGGCGGCCCATCTCCGCGACGATCCAGCCGAGTTCGGCGGCGAGCCACGGTAGCGGAATCGCGATGACCGCCCAGCGCAGGAACCAGCGACGCTTTTCGAGCAGCAGCGTGCGCTGCGCGCAGAACCAGAACGCGAGCACGAAGGTCGCGAGGAACAGGAGACCCAGGCCGACCATCATGCGGAACGAGAAGAACAGCGGCAGCACCGGCGGAACCGTGCTCTTTGCCGCCGCGTCGATCTGCCCGGGCGTCGCGTCGGTCACGTTCGGCGTGAACTGCTTGAGCAGCAGGCCGTAGCCGAGATCTTCCTGGTACTTGTCGAACGCGGCATGCGCTTCGTCGCTCGAGTCGCCGCCTTTCAACCTCTGCAGCGCCGCGTAGGCGAGCATGCCGTTCTTGATGCGCCCTTCGTTTTCCTCGATCAGGTCGCGCAGGCCGACCACGGGTTCGTGGAGCGAGCGCGTCGCGATGATGCCGAGCGCGTACGGCACCCGGATCGCGTAGTCGGTGCGCTGCTCTTTCTGATTGGGAATGCCGAATATCGTGAACGGTGCCGGTGCGGGCGCGGTCTCCCATTCGGATTCGATCGCGGCGAGCTTGACCTGCTGGACTTCGCCGGTGCGATAGCCCGATTCGTCGCCGAGCACGATCACGCACAGCGCCGACGCGAGGCCGAAGCCGGCGGCGATCGCGAACGAGCGCAGCGCGAACTCGGTGTCGCGGCGCTTCAACAGATACCACGACGACACGCCGAGCACGAACATCGCCGCGGTCACGTAACCCGCCGACACCGTGTGCACGAACTTCACCTGGGCGACCGGGTTGAAGATCACCGAGCCGATGCTGTCGAGCTCCATGCGCATCGTCTGGTAGTTGAACTTCGCGCCGACCGGATTGTTCATCCAGCCGTTGGCCACCAGAATCCACAGCGCCGACAGGTTCGAACCTATCGCGACGCAGAACGTGACGATCAGATGCTGGACTTTTGACAATCTGTTCCAGCCGAAGAAGAACAGACCGACGAAGGTAGATTCGAGGAAGAACGCCATCAGCCCTTCGACGGCGAGCGGCACGCCGAAAATGTCGCCGACGTAATGCGAGTAATAAGCCCAGTTGGTGCCGAACTGAAACTCGAGCGTGAGGCCGGTCGCGACACCCATTGCAAAGTTGATGCCGAACAGCTTGCCCCAGAACTGCGTCATGTCCTTGTAGATCTGCTTGCCGGTCATCACGTAGACCGACTCCATGATGACGAGCAGCCAGGTCAGGCCGAGCGTGAGCGGCACGAACAGAAAGTGATAGAGCGCGGTGATGGCGAACTGGAGCCGTGACAGTTCTACGACTTCGCTAACGGGCATGTTGATCACCTCGGGACGGATGCGGGGCGGGCACCGACAGCAGCGCCTGCGCGACCTGCTCAGGCGGCAGCATCATGTGCTCCGCCTGCGGATGATTGAAGAATGTGTACTTGAGCGCCAACAGTAGTGCGAACTTGATGGCGAGGATGATGGCGAGATCGCGCGCCAGCGTTGGACCGCGCACCCACCTGGTGAACCGGCCGCGCAAGCGCGATCGGATAGTGCTGCTGCGATTGAGGGCTAGGGTCATGATCGGTCGAAGACGACTTCACGCCGGAGAGTCCGGCTGGATCCAGACCGCCCTTGCCGTCAGGCAGTCTGGCGAATGCATGCCGATTGTAGGAGGGGGGAACCTCACGCGCTCAGGGTTAGCCATGCGGCATCACGTCGCGAAACTTGCCGCGTCTGTGCAGTATTGCTACCGGACTTGCGATACGTCAAGAAAGGCTTACCGGCCTCGGCGGGTTGGCTCGGGGGGTGCCCCTATGTGGTTCGTCAAGCGTTAGGGGCGGATTTCGGTTGATAGAAGGTGCCGTCGCGCAGCATTGCGA
>NZ_SELS01000067.1 GCF_004197395.1 Paraburkholderia sp. UYCP14C
CGAAGCCCGTCAGGAAAGGCTGATGAAGCTGGCCGCCTGAGCTGCAAAAGCTTGTCCAGACAACCGGAGCCGATACATGCGCGTAGGCCGGCGCCTGCTGGTATTGCATAGGCGGCGGCGCATATTGCGGCTGCTGGTACACCTGCTGATATTGCTGTTGCGGCGGCGGTTGCGGCACCTGCCGCTGCGCGTACTGGACCGGCTGCGGCCTTTGAGGCTGCGGCGGAATGCTCGTGTACTTCGAGTTATCGTCCTCGGGGACGCCCGCCGGCAGCGGCGGCACGTCGACCCGGGCGACGTCGGTCTTGGCGGGTTGCCGTTGACCGTGATTGTGCGAGTCGATCATGGCCTGGTAATCGGCCTGATCCTGCTTGCCGCGATTCATATAGCCATTGCGATACGCGCGAGCCACGTCCGACATCTTCGCATTCGGATCTTCTTTCATGCCGTCCGCATTGACCTTGTACTCGTTCGGACTGAGCGAGCCGGCCGGCACCTCGTCGTCGGACGCATACGCCGCTTCGGGTCCGTCGGCCCACGCTGGATAACACTGCAGCGTCAGCACCGAAGCGACCGTCGTCACCCCGAACCCCCAAAGCGCTCTTGTTCTCATGATCCACCTCGCGGCCGATTAAGAGTATTGAAAGCCGAAATTATTACTTGCATGCGTGGCTATTTGTCTGCGCGTGCAATTGATATTTTTTAGCACATTCCTTAGACGTCGGCATTATTTTTTCTTTGCAAATGAGCGGTGTAGCGCACGAGTGACACGGCGGGTCCGAATGCGAGGCAGGAGAAACCCTGGGAGTCAAAGTTGCCGAAGTGGACCGGTCGGTACGGCGGCTGCGCAAGTCACCGAGGATCGATTCGTTTCACCCCGAATGACACAGCACCGACACAACCTTTTAGCGCGCGAGGTCGCGTGCAACGCTGCGCGACGACTCGGCTTTCCCTATTGCGTGCCCTGCCGTTCTCTGCTCGCGCGAAAGTCAAACAATTTGCATAAAGGGCGATTCGCAATTCACGTTGAATACCTTCCGAAAGATTCGCGGATTACGATTCACTTTATCTTCGCGCGCGGCATTTGCTTTGCCGAATACGGACATTTCCATCCTGTCCCGGAGACAGCCCATGAAAGACAGCGCCACGCCACCCGCCGCGGATCGGGTTCCGCTGACCGCCGCGCCTGCATCGAGCATCGGTGACGACGGCTCGCAGCCGCATCTGCGCGAGATTGCGTCGTTCGGGCACCAGGTGAGCGGCGTCGCCGTGGCCGCAGACGGACGCATCTTCGTCAACTTCCCGCGCTGGACGGAAGACGCGCCGATCTCCGTCGGCGTACTCACTCCCGATGGCGACGTCCGTCCGTATCCCGACGATCGATGGAACGGCTGGCGCAACGCGAGGCGTGACGAGTTGAACCCGCAGGATCGCTGGGTCTGCGTGCAGGCGGTGGTATGCGATTCGCAAAACAACCTGTGGGTACTCGACCCCGGCGCGCCGGCCCAGGCGTTCGTCGTGCCGGGCGCCCCTAAACTGGTGCGCATCGATCTGGCGACGGATAGCGTCGCCGGCTGCATCGCGTTCGCGCTCGAGATCGCACCTCAAGGTAGCTATCTGAACGACGTGCGCATCAGTCCCGACGGCCGCTTCGCCTACATCACCGACTCCGGAACACGCGGCGCGATCGTGGTGGTCGATCTCGGCACCGGTCAAGCGCGCCGCGTGCTCGACGGGCATCCGTCGACGCAAGCGGATCCGCACGTCACCGTCCATGCAGCCGGCGCGCCGTTGCGCCGTCCCGATGGACGCGGCGTCGAAGCTTCGGCCGACGGCATCGCGCTGACCCGCGATGGACTGTATCTGTACTGGCAGGCGCTGAAGGGCAAAACGCTTTATCGCGTCCCCACCGAAGCGCTTCGCGATACCGCGCTCGCGAACGACGAAGTCGGCGACCGCGTCGAGAAAGTGCTCGAGCATCGCCCGGCCGACGGGCTGCATTTCGACCGGACGGGACGCCTGCTGATCACCGCGGTGGAAGAACACGCGGTGAAGGTGTGGGACGGCACGAGCTTGACGACGCTGCTGCACGAGCGCGGCCTGCGCTGGCCGGATTCGTTCGCGGAGGGCCCGGACGGCACGATCTACCTGACCGATTCGCGCATTCCCGAGATGAACTGGTTCAAGCCGGGCCATCCCGACGCGCTGTCTTCGCGGTTGCTGATCATTGCCGACGCCGCTCCGTCAGCGGGCGGATCGGCAGGCGCTTGAGCCGAGGTCCCTGAAGGCTCACCGACGCCCCCGACGATCTCACCCCGCCGGGAAGCGGCCCGCGCGAAGACAACGCTCCGACAGCGACGCCGGACACCAAACCGGGCTCGTCGCCCAGCTCGCAACGCGAAGCGGACCGGACCCGCTCACCCGACTTAAGCCGCTTCGCCGCACCGCGGCCGCCGACCGTCCCCGCTGCCCGGCGCGCCGAGGGCGCCCGGGAACGCGCCATGCTACTGCAGGATAAGGAGCTGGCGCGTGCCAGCGCGCCTGCCGTCCATTCACGCGTCCGATGGCGCTGGGGGTCGAGGGGATGATCGGCGAAACCTCATTGGCAACGCGCTGCCCGCCTGCAAACGGACAGCCGGTGGAGAACGTCGCATGACGATCGGCTGCCCCGAATGCGGCGCGCTCGAAGACATCCCGCCGCTCACCGCACATACCTACGCGCGTTGCCGCACCTGTCACTTTCCGCTCGAACGGCGTAGCGGCCGGAGTCAGACCGCGGCGCTCGCCTGCGCGAGTGCGACCTTCGTGTTGCTGTTTCCGGCCAACCTCGCGCCGCTGATGTACGTCCACATGCTCGGCGTCGAGCGCTCGTCGGTGTTGTCGTCGGGCATCGTGCAGATGTGGAACGACGGCTGGTTCATTCTCGCGGTACTGCTCGGCACCTTCGGTATCGTGCTGCCATTCATCCGCTTTGGCGGCCTCGTGATCGTCCTCGCCGCGCTAAGGCTCGGCTGGCGTACGAGGGGAATCGGCGCGCTGTTTCGCTGGACCACCTCGCTCGATATCTGGACCATGCCCGATGTCTACCTGGTCGGCTGCTTCGTCGGTTACGCGCGCGTGACGCAGAATCTGACCGGCACGATTGCCCCCGGCGGCTACTGTTTCATCGCCGCGGCTCTGCTGTCGATGCTCACGCGCGCGTCACTCGACCGACGAACCGTGTGGCGCGCGATCGCCGCGGACAACGAACCGCCGGAACACGAAGCACCGCTGTCCTGCACGGTTTGCGATCTGGTCGTGCCGATGTCGCAGGAGGGGCTTGCCTGCCCTCGCTGCGCACTGACGTTGCGCGCTCGCAAAACCGACGCCGTCGTGCGCGCGGCGGCCCTGTCGCTCGCGGCGCTGGTTCTGACGATCCCGGCCAACTTCTTTCCGATGACCAGTTCGATGCAACTCGGGCGGATCGACTCAACCCGGATCATCGACGGCGTCTACCAGCTGTTTCACGCAGGCCTGTGGCCGATCGGCATTCTGATCATCTGTACGAGCATCGTCATTCCGGTGGCGAAGATTCTCGGCATGGGGTGGTTCATCGTCTCCGTGAGGCGCCGTTCGCGTCGGCATCTGCGGGTCAAGGCGCATCTGTATCGCCTGATCGACGAACTCGGCCGATGGTCGTATGTCGACGTGTTCACGATCGCGGCGTTCGTGCCGCTGATCCACTTCGACGGCATCGCGTCGGCCAGACCCGCGATCGGCGCGACCGCGTTCGCGCTGGTCGTGTTGCTGACGATGGCCGCTTCGCGCACATTCGACCCGCGCCTGATGTGGGACGTCCACCCTCGGAGCGAGCGATGAGCGGCACGCGTCCCCGTCGTTCGCAAGCCCAGGTGCGGCGCAGCGCGTGGCCGGGCTGGATCTGGGCGGTGCCGGTCGCAGCCTTCGCGATGGCCGGATGGCTCGGGGTTCGCGCGTTGACGCATCAGGGCGAGACGGTCACGGTCACCTTCGACAACGCGTACGGCATGAAGCCCGACGACACGATCGTCACGCTGCGCGGCGTGAAGGTGGGCGCCGTGTCGGAAATTGCGCTCGCGCCCGATGGCCAGCACGTGCAAGCCGAGCTCAAGATAGATCGCGCCGAAAAAAAGTATCTGCGCAGCGAGACGAAGTTTTTCCTGCGCGGCGCACACGTTGACCTCAGCGATCCGGGGTCGCTCAAAGGCGTGCTGGCCGGCCCCGAGATCGTGATGGAGCCTGGGCCCGGCGAACCGGCATCGCATTTCGACGGAGTCGATCGACGTCCCGCGCTCGCGCCGGGGCATGGCCCGGTCGTCACTTACGTCGTGCGATTCGACGGTGCCGTCGGCGACCTGAAGAATGGCGCCGATGTGCAATTGCGCGGTTTCGACGTGGGCACCGTCACCAGCGTGCGGCTGAACTACGACGCACGCACGGGCGCGCTGAGCACCCCCGTGCAGATCGCGCTGAACCCGTTGCAACTCGGCATCGTCGGCGCGCCGCCGCCGGCCAACGGCGACTGGCGCCCACTTGTCGACGGCATGCTCACCCGCCTCGTCGCGACGGGGTTGCGCGCGCGATTGTCGCAAGATCCGCCGGTCGTCGGCGCGGACAAGATCAACCTCGACTTCGTGCAAGGCGCGCCGGTCGCGACGCTCGCCAGCGAGGACGGCCTGCGCGTCATTCCGAGTATCGCCGCCGCGAATCTCGACACGACGATGGCCAAGGCCAACGAGGTGATCCAGAAGATCGACGATCTTCCGATCAGCCAAACCGGCGAACAGGTTCGCAGTATCGCCGCGCATATCAACGCGCTCAGTTCGTCGCCGCAAATCAAGGACAGCCTGACGCACATCGACCGCTCCGTCGCGCAGATCGATCACACGTTGCAGCAGGTCTCGCCGCAGATCGGTCCGCTCGTCGCGCAACTGCGAGAGACCGCGAACGCGGCCGATCGCACCGTTGCCGCGGCGAACCGTACGCTAGGCGGCGATGCGTCGAGCCAGAACGACCTGCCTGCCGCAATGCAGGAGCTGACGGACACCGCGCGTTCGATTCGGGCCTTGGCCGACTATCTCGATCGTCATCCCGAGGCGCTGATTCATGGCAGGCAACAGGAGGCTCAGTGATGACGAGGTCCACGCTTCTCGTCGGGCGCGCCATCGCGGCATCGCTCGCACCGAGCGTCGGGACGGCGGCGTTTGTCGTCACCGTCGCGGCGATGACGCTCGCCGGATGCGGGCACAGCATACCGACACGCTATGTGACGTTGAACCCGATGCCCGCCGGCGCGCCGCCAGCCGCGGCGCCGATGCCACCGGTTCAACTGACCGCCGTGCATATTCCCGCGGTGCTCGATCGGCTCGAAGTCGTCACGCTGGCTTCGCAGAACCGCCTGACGATAGACGATAACGACCGGTGGGGCGCACCGCTCGCGCAGCTGATGCGCAGAACGCTCGCCCAGGACTTGCTCACGCGCCTGCCCGCCGGGTCGTTCGTCGTTCCCGATGCGCCCGCGCCACCGGGCACGCGCACGCTGGTTGTCACCGTGCTCAACGCCACCGCCGACGCGAGCGGCACGCTGACCCTGCAGGCGGAGTGGACGCTGTTGGCCGGACACTCGGACCAGGCGCCGCTGCGGCAGCAGGTGACGCTCGACTCCGTGATCACCGGACACGATGCGCCCGCGCAGGCGGCCGCATTGAGCCGCGTGCTCGGTGAGTTGGCCGACCGGATCGCGACGACCGTCGTCGCGCACTAACCGAAGCTACCGAGTTCTTCGCTCCGTCGATCACACAGTACCGGCACCGCCTTCCTTTGCGGAAAGCCGGTTGAAACGCTGCTCGACGACCCGTGTTCCCCATTGCGCGCCTTCCGATTCTTCGCTGAGCCGAAAGCCGAACGACTCGTACAGATGGCGCGCCGCGTCGAGGCCCTTGAAAGTCCATAGATAGGTTTCATCGAACCGCTCGTCGACGAAACGCATGGCATGCGACAGCAGTTGCCGTCCCACCCCGGAGCCGCGCAAAGAATCGTCGACGATGAACCAGCGCAAATGAGCGACACCCGTGTCGTCATCCCCGTCGATCACGACGGAAGCGAGCGTGCGGCCGTTTTCGACGTAGAGCCAAAGCCCTTTGCCTTCGGCAGGCAAAGTGCCCGCGAACTCCGCCAGCTCCGTCGCGACCTTCTTCTCGAAGAACGCGCCGAAACCCCAATGCTCCGCGTAATAGCGCCCGTGCAGACTCGCGATGTCGCCGATGCAGCCGGGTTGATAGCCTTGTACGATTCCCGCGGACCCCGCTTCCGTCGCGGCAAGCTTGCTGACGTCACCTTGCGAGAGGGCGTCCGCGTACAGCGCGAGGGAACGGACCAGCGTCTGCTGGTCGGCCGGAACCATGCGCCGCAGCGCGCCGGACACGCGGTCGGTCGCGAACCGGTCGATCTTTTTGCGCAGCTTCTGTCCCTCGGCCGTCAGATACAGCTCGGAAGAGCGGGCATCGTCGACGGAGACGGTGCGCTCGACGAGTCCGCTCGCTTCGAGCTTCGCGATCTGGCGGCTCGTATTCGACTTGTCGAGGCGCAGGATGGTCGCCAGATCTTTGGCGCTGATGCCCGGCGACATGCCGATCTCGATCACCGCGTGCACGGCCGAGGGCGCCAGATCGCTGTCGGCGATCGTCGTGCGCATGAAGCCGAGTTCGCGAACCAGCCGCCGGGAAAATTCGCGGAGTTCGAGAATGGTGGTGTCGCGGGACTTGGCGGGGGCGTCGATCAGATCCATGAGGGGCTCGCTATCGGTTGCGTTACGCAATCAATATAGTTGCGAGCCGCAACTTCTGCAAGCGCGCAATGGCGGCCGGGAATCGTCGCCGTGCGGCGTCCAAACTAAAAAAGCCGGGCTCGACCGAACCCGGCTTCTATTTCGGAACGACCCGAATCAAACTGCCGAAACGCCTCAATACCGCCGCTCGGCCATCAGCCGCTTGACGGTCAAAGCCAACGACACGGCAAAAAAGATGTGCGACATGAACCCGCCGATGATCACGGCCGGGTCGAAATAGTCCGGATGGTTATCCGACGCGATCATGATCGCGACATGCATGACGATCCACGCAATCACCGCATAGAACAGCGCGACCAGCGTCGCTTCGTAGCCGCGCCGCCGGAAGTACGGCCAGATCGCGGCAAACAGCACGCCCCATCCGATCGCGAAGAAAAAGTGAATCCCGGTGCCGACGATATAAGCCCAGATGCCAAGCGACGCCTGCACGTCTTTGCCGAACACGAGCCCTGTCGCATTGCGCGGAATGCCGGCGAGCGGCATCAGATGCTGCGCGTCGACCCATACGAGCGCTTCGTAAATCCAGATCACCACGGCGCCGACCAATCCGCCGATCACGCCCGCGCGCAACGTCGCGCCGCGTTCCGGCGCACCGGACTCCGCGATTTTCAGCCGCCGGTCCAAATCCCCTTCGCTGATGCCGAACTTGCTGACCATCTCCCTCTCCCTGGAATGGACTACACATCGGAACTTCAAATCGGATTGCCCAGCGGACAGTGCCGCCTCGATGCGCCCTTTCGATGCCCGGCCTTCAAACGGCGTCGGGCACCTGGCGAGTCTTCAGAAACGCTTCGAGCGTTTCGCCGCGCATGCTCGCGTACACGCCGAGATTCGTGATCTTCACCACGCGCGCGAATTTTTCGAGCACGAAGAACGACACGCCATAACGGATCAGGCCGATCCAGTCGGTGTTGTCGACCAGCGCGCGTTCTTCCGGCGTCAGGCCCGCCGCATCATAAGCGGCGGCGCGGTTTTCGAGCCACAGCGCGCGCGCCGACGCTTCGCGCATCTGCCAGAAAAAGCGGTTCAGGCGCATCGCCTTGATGCTGTGGCGGATATCGAACGGATACGTGCCGGTCAATTCTTCGACGCCAACCAGTTGCGGATTCATTACGCCACCTCTTCTTCGTAGATCGTCACGGCCATCGCGGTGCTGGTCGCGAGATAGTAGTTGCGATGGAGTTCGCGGACCTTCTTGCCGAGCGCGCCGCGCATCGCGAGCCACATGATCGTCTCGACGCTCTCCGCGCCGCCGAGGCGCACGTAGTCGACATGCTTCATCGCGGCGAGACGCTCCGGATCGTTGACGATCAGATCGAGGAACTCCATGTCCCATTCGGTATTGTTGAAACCGCTGCGTTCGCCGTGCACCTGGTGCGACAGCCCGCCCGTGCCGACCACCACGACCTTCAGGTCCTGCTCGAACGATTCGATCGCGCGACGCAGCGCCTGGCCGAGCCGGTAGCAGCGATTCGCGGTGGGCAGCGGATACTGCAGCACGTTGACTTCGAGCGGCACCAGCGACAGCGGCCAGCCGCCCTGATGCGGCAGCATCAGCGACAGCGGCGAATTGACGCCGTGATCGAGCGCGCGGTCCTGGAAGACGGTCAGATCGAACTCGTCGGCGACCAGTTGCTCGACGATATGGATCGCGAGATCCGGATGACCGGCAATGTCCGGCAACGGACGCTTGCCCGCACCTTCATCGGCGAATTCGTGATTCGGCGACACGCCGAGCGCGAACGTCGGATAACAATCGAAGAAGAAGCTGTTCGCGTGGTCGTTGTAGAACATCACCATCACGTCGGGCTTCTGCTCGGCCAGCCACTGCGCCACCGGTTCATAGCCCTTGAAGAGGGGTGCCCATGCGGGGTCGTTCTGCTTGCCCTTGTCGTAGGCCAACCCGATCGTGGGTACATGGGATGTGCCGATACCACCAATGATCCTTGCCATATTCGCTCTCTTCCGTCACGTCGTGCTGCTGCCAATCGGATAGGTCGCCACGCTTACCGCGCTGGCCACCGCGACCGTCTTGGGATACAAAGATAGAAATTGTGCCTCGATACGGGAAGTACGGGTATACCGCATGCGGCGCTGGGTTGATGGGTAAAAGCCCCATATTCTGGCGCTCCGCGAGTCGGCGGATCGCGCCGCGACCCACGCCGCGCAGGGCTTCCTTGGTATCCCAAGCCCGTTCCGCAAGCGTTCCGCGGTGCGCTCGCGGCTCGGTGCGCGATAAATAAAATAGATGACTCGGAAAACAACTCGCAACGCACATTTTTACGGCTTGGAGCGACACTGCACGCGTGGCTATACTGCCGTGCTTCCGACCAGCGACACAGCGATGAACGAGACGACCCAGCAAGCAATTGTGCAGACCTTACGCGAGAAGATTCTTTCGGGCGAACTGTCGCCCGGGCAGCGGCTCGTCGAAGCGCAACTCGCGCAATGGCTCGGCGTGTCGCGCACGCCGCTGCGTTATGCGTTGAGCGTACTGTCGTCGGAAGGTCTGCTCGATCGTTCGGGCTCGCGCGGTTACGTCGTGCGCCGTTTCAGCGTGCGCGACGTGCTCAACGCGATCGACGTGCGCGGCGTGCTCGAAGGACTCGCCGCGCGCTCGGTCGCCGAAAACGGTGTAAGCGCCGCGCTCGCCGCCGCGCTCGACGACTGTCTGCGCGAAGGCGACGAAATCTTCGAGCAAAAGCATCTGCAGCCAGGCGACGACGTGCGATACGCGCGGATGAACGGCCGCTTTCATGCGCTGATCGTCGAAGCGGCGCAGAACCAGGCGGTCACGGCCGCACTCAGTCTGAACGACAAAGTGCCGTTCGTGTCGCCGTTCACGATCGCGTTCGACGAATCCGCGCGCGAGCGCCAATTCATGATGCTGATGTACGCGCATCGCCAGCATCACGCGATCGTCGACGCGCTGAAGAAAGGCGAAGGCGCGCGCGTCGATGCGTTGATGAAGGAGCACACGCATATCTCCAAGGAAAGTCTGAATCTGTCGCTGCCATCGTTGCATCTGATCGCGGGCGCGGCATGAGCAACGACACGCTTTCCGCCGCAACCGGCCGGGCAGCCGCCAAAGCGCCGCTGTCGGTCAGCAGCAAGGACCTGCTCAATCTCGCTCAACTGCGCGCATTCCGGCTCGTCGCCGATATGGGCAGCGCGACGCGCGCGGCGGCCGCGCTGTTTCGCGCGCAGTCGGCGGTCACGCGCTCCGTGCAGGAGCTCGAGTCGGCGCTCGGCGTGCCGCTGTTCGATCGCGGTCCTTCGGGCATGCTGCCCACTCCGGTCGGCCGCGCGGTGCTGCATCGTTGCGAGCGGATCTTCGCTGAACTCGAAGAGCTCGCGCAATGGTGCGCCGCGCGACAGGCGCGCCGCCGGCCCGTCGCGGAAGGCACATTGCCCGCCTATCTGCTCAACACCCGGCGGCTACAGCTATTCGCGGCGCTGGCGCGGCATCGGCACATGCCGAGCGCGGCGAAAACCTTCGGCATCAGTCAGCCCGCGGTGAGCACCGCGATTCGCGTGCTCGAAAGCGGCTCGGGGTTGAGTCTGTTCCATCGCAGCCCGCGCGGCATTCTACTGACGGCCGAGGGCGAAACGTTTCTGCTGCACGTACGCCGCGCGCTGAACGAATTGCGCCACGTCCCCGACGACATCGCCGCATTGCACGGCAAGATTCAGGGCTCGGTGACGGTCGGCGCGTTGCCGCTCGGACGCACGCTGATCCTGCCGAAGGCGATCGCGCGAATGACCTCGGAGAACCCGGGCGTGCGCGTGGTCACCGACGAAAGCGCGTACGAGACGCTCGTAGCCGGTCTGCGCGCGGGCGATATCGATTTCATTCTCGGCGCGCTGCGCGACAACGACGCGACGAGCGGCCTGAAAAACGAACGGCTGATGTCGGAAGACATGGTGGTGCTGGTGCGCCAGGGTCATCCGCTGACTCGCGTGCGCGATCTGACCATCATGGGGCTGCGCGATGCGCAGTGGATTCTGCCGCGCAGCAACGCGCCCGCGCGTGCGCTGTTCGAAACGCAATTCAAGCGGCTGAAAGTGAAGCCGCCTCTGCCGACCGTCGAGACCGCCGATCTCGCAGTGATTCGCGGTCTGCTGCTCGGCACCGACATGGCGGCGGCGTTGTCGGCGCAGCAGTTGCATCACGAGATCCAGTCCGGGCAACTGGTGGTGCTCGATGTGCCGCTGCACAACACGCGGCGCGAGATCGGCCTGACGATGCGCGCGGCGGGCACGCCGTCACCGGCCGCGCGCGCATTGATCGACGCGATCCGGCTGTCCGTCGTCGATGTGACGCGCACCGTCAGCATCGGCTCGACCTGAGCGTTTGCATCGAATAGTTGGCTCAATCATTCTTGTCAGGGTCCGGCAGGACATCGAAAAACGAGCGCCAATCGAACGGCGTGGGCAGCGTGCCGTAGTGGATGCCGCCCGCTTCCATCGCATCGACCACGCCGTCCTGCAAGCGCGCGGATGCATCGCTCATGAACGGCGTGATGCCCGCTTCGCGCAGCGTCTGCGATACCTCGCGCATTTCCGCGGCGCGCCGTCGTCCATGCTCGGCAACCCGGCTGACCAGATAGCCAGGCACGCCCGCATCGCCTCGCATCCTGCCGAACGTTTCCGCGAGCGATTCGAGCACGATCGACTCCGCATCGTAATGCCGCGCGGCACGCAGACATTCGACGGTCAACGCTTCGATGCCCTTGATCATCACGCTGCGGCACATTTTCGCGGCCGATGCGACGCCGACCTTCTCCGCGACCGCACGCGCATGGAAGCCGAGCTCGTTGAGCTGCGACGCGAGCTGCGCCGCGCTCGCGCCGCCCAGCAGCATCGGCGCTGCAAGGCCGTAGGGTGGCACCGGCGCCATCACCGCCGCCTCGACGTATTGCGCGCCGGCGCCTTCGATACACGCCTGCGCATGCTGTTTGGTGGCTGGCGACACCGAGTTGATGTCGAGATAGACCTGCTCTCGCCGAATGCAGCGCGCGGCCGCCTGCGCGACCTCGAGATCGGCATCGGCCGTGACCGCGGAGACGATGAGTTGGGCGCCGTCGAGCGCGCCTTGCAACGTGTCGGCGACGCGAACGTTGGCCGCGCGCGCCTTGTCGCGCAGCGCGTCACGCCGCAGATCGAACATCGACACCCGCACGCCCTTCGCGGCCAGAGCCGCACCGAGTATGCCGCCTGCTTCGCCGAAGCCGATGAATGCGATATGCGTGAGTTCGCTCATGCGTGACATTGCGGTGTCTCCTTGAGTAATTCTGCGGGTGTACGCGAGGCGCTTGCCGTGTGCTTATTGCATACGTCAATTTGCATTGTAAAAGCACTTCGTCATAAATCTGCGAAGACGCGCACCGCATTGGATCGCCGCGCAAGGAACCGTGCCAGCCACGACGCGAATCGCATGCGGAAATAGCATAGCGAATGACGCGTAAATGAAGCATCGTCATATCACCTGCGGCGACAATTCTCCGACAATAGAAGGCGCGCGGGCCTCACCACGCCGAGGCTCAACGTCACCCGGAGAAAATGTAATGAACAAACGCCAGTTTTTGACCAGCGCCGCGGTACTGGGCGCGGCTGCCGCGCCCGCATTCGGCGCGAAACGCGAGCATGCCGAATGCGCGCCCTCTCCAGTTCTCCTGACGATCTCCGGCGCAATCAAGCGCAGCAATCGCGGCCCGCTCAATCCGGCTTTCGATCAACTGCTCGCGAAGCACCAGGTGAAGTTTTCGCAAGCGTACGGCGTCGATCTGCCGTTGCTCGCCGGCATGAAGACCGTGACGATCCACCCGACGATCGAATACGATGCGCACCTGCATACCTTCAGCGGCCCGCTGCTGACCGACGTGCTCGCGCATGTCGGCGCGCCCGACGCGGGCAGCACGCAAATCGTCATGCACGCGGTCGACGGCTACGCGGTGCAGACGACGCTCGACAAGGTGCGCGAGTATCGCTTCATCGTCGCGACGAAAATGGACGGCACGCCGCTGGCGCTTGGTGGCGTAGGGCCGTTATGGGCGATCTTCGACGCGGACCAGATTCCCGAACTCGCGGCCAAGCCGCTGAAGGACCGCTTCGAATTGTCGCCGTGGGGCCTGTATCACATGCAGCTCACCGAGGCGTCATAGCGCGCCGCCGAATCGCTCGACGCACGCCTGCCGCACGCGCTCGACCGAGCTTGCCCAACCCTCGCCCGGCCCGCGCCGGAACAGACGTAGCGTGTGGGGATACCAGGGCGAATCGTCGCGTTCGTGCATCCAGCGCCAATCGACGTCTCTCTCCGGCAGCATCACCCAGCACGGCTTGCCGAGCGACGCGGCCAGATGCGCGATCGACGTGTCGACGCAGATCACCAGATCGAGTTGCGCGACGATCGCCGCGCTGTCCGAGAAGTCCGTCACGCGCGCGCCGAGATCGAGCAGCGGCTGCGCGGCCGGCGGATTGCGCGCTTCGTCCTCGCCCTGCCCCTTCTGCAAGCTGACGAAGTTCACGCCCGGCACGCTCCACAGCGGCGCGAGCGCGGCGAGCGACGGCATCGAGCGATTCGCGTCGTTATGATGCTTCGCGTTGCCCTTCCAGACCAGACCGACCCGGTGGCCGGGCGGCAGCGTGTCGAGCGCGGCGCGCCATGGTTCGACGAGCGCCGGATCGGCGCTCAATCGCGTGGGGTGTGGAATCGTATCCATCGTCGTGCGCAAATATAACGGCACGCTCAGCAGACTGGTCCAGCAATCGTAGGTCGCGACGCGCGCGAGCGCTCCATCGTGGTCGAGCACCGCGTCGACGCCATCCACCTTCGCGATCAGCCGATGCAACGCCGGCGCACACGCAAACGCGATATGCGCTGCACCCAGCGCCTTCAGCATCGGGATATAGCGGCTGAATTGCAGCATGTCGCCGAGGCCGTCCTCCTGCCACAGCAGCACGGACTTGCCCGCTAGCGGCTCGCCCCGCCATTGCGGACAACGGAGCATCGTCTGCGACTTTCGATGAATGAAATGGGGCTGCTCATAGCGGCATTCGTAGAGCGGCCAGCCCTCGTCGAAGCGGCCGAAGCCGAGCAGCAGCACGGCGAGACTGAAACGCGCCTCGCCATAGTCGGGGTTCAAAGCAATGGCCTGCCGATACTCGCTTTCCGCCTCGACAAAGCGCCCGAGTTGCACCAGGGCATTGGCAATGTTCGCATGCGACTCGGCGAGTTGTGGCGACACCGCGGCCGCATGCCGGAACGCGTCGAGCGCTTCCGGAAAACGCTCGAGCACGCGCAGCACGCAACCCAGATTGTTGTGCGCGTGAGCAAGCCCCGGCTGGCAGCGAATCGCGTCCCGGTAAGCCTGCTCGGCCTCCGCATAGCGCTCCTGCCTGAATAGCGCCACGCCCAGGTTGTAATGCGCCTCCGCGTAGTCCGCCCGAAGCGCGAGCGCCTCGCGGTACGCCGCCTCGGCCTCGCTGACCCGATCGAGATCGACCAGCACCGCGCCAAGATTGAGGTGCGCTTCCGCATAGTCGGGCCGAAGCGTGATCGCGAGCCGGCAAGCCACCTCCGCCTCCGCGAGACGCTGCGTCGCCTTCAGCACACCGGCGAAATTATTGAGCGCCTCCGGATAGTGCGGCTTCAGCGTCAGCGCCTCGCGATACGCGGCGTCCGCTTCCTCGAGACGCCCGAGTTCCGTCAGCACGCTGCCGAGGTTGTTGTGCAGTTCGGCATGACCCTTCAAGCCGCGCAGCGCGTGACGATAAGCCGCTTCTGCTTGCTGCGGGCGTTGCAGCTCGCGCAGCACGATGCCGTGGTTGTAATGCGCTTCGGCGTAGTCGGGGAGAATCGTCACCGCCTGCCGATACGCCGCCTCCGCATCGGCGCGGTGGCCGAGCCCGTAAAGCACGTTGCCGAGTTGATAGTGCGCGTTCGCGTCGAGCGGGCGCAGCGAAACCAGTTGCCGATACGTCGATTTCGCGGCCGACAGACGACCGAGCGATTTGAATAGCGAGCCGAGACTCGCGTAGACGTCAGCGTAATCGGGTTTCAGATACAGGCACTGGCGCCAATGATTCTCCGCGTCCGCCCACTGAAGCAGAGCGAACGAACACGCGCCGGCGATATTCAACGCATCGGCCCGCTGATCGTTCGGCACCGTGCAATCGTCGAGCAGCGACGCGACGAGCGGCAATGCGTCGGCGAACTGTCCGGCCGAACATAGCGCCACGGCCCGTTGGTTGATGTCGGCGATCGAAGAAGCGGGCGTCTGCGTGAGTGTCATGTGTGGTGGCGATGTTTCAGCGGCGTGGCCATGCAACGGGTGCGCCGTGGTTGGGCCGCTGTTGCACTGTCGATTCGATACGCGCACCTCGCGCGATTTCACAGCATAAGTGATTCGCCCGAGCTTCAGCGCCTCGAAATAAGCGCCTTTTCACCGTTTAATCCGCCGCTATACCCGTCATTACGAATGAAAGGATCGCGCGGCGATGCTAGAATCGCCCCCGACTTTTCTTCGACGATCATGACTCGACGCTCCCGCAACCACCTGACCGCATGGCTTGGCCTCGTCGCCATGTGGCTCGTCGTGTTCGCGCCGCTCGTGAGTCAGCTGCTCGAATCGGGTCGCGCCCATGAGCCGATTGCCGCGCTGTGTTCGGCGCTTCATCCGGCCGGTGCAAGCGATATCGGCGATGCGAGCGACGTCGCTCGAACCAGCCCCGCGCCCGTGCATCTGAGCCACGACGATGCATTCGGCGCGTGCGGCTACTGTCATCTGCTCGAACATCACGTTGCAATGCCGACGCTCGCCGCCGTCGAGCCGCTGCCCGCGCTGCCGCTGGCCGGCACCGCGCCGCCCACGCTGTCCACCCGCTTCACGCCGCTCGGCGCGTTCCCGTCGGGACGTCCGCGTGCCCCACCTGCCGTTTCCTGATCGCTACCGGTTCTGATCGCGCATTCGTCGCTCACGTCGACGAGGCCTGCGATCGCCTGTTCAATGCATCGAGGAAACGCTCATGTTCAACTTCGCGCTGCGAAGGCTGTCTGTTCGCGTCCGTCGTGACGCTGTCTTTTCCGCTCATCGCGCGCTTCGTCGCCCGGTTCGTTGGCCCGCGCTCATGCCGGCTTTCGTGCCGGCTTTCGTGGCGACACCCGCGCATGCCGCCGACGCAAACACCGAAGCGACGTTGCCCGCCGTCAGCGTCGATGCGAGCGCCAGCACGAGCGCCGCGCCGCGCGCAGTCGATCCGAATCTGCCCGCCTCCATCGAAACCGTCACGCGCGATCAGTTCGCGAACTGGAACGTCGTCAACACCGAGGACGTGCTCAAGTACCTGCCGAACCTGGCGGTACGCAAACGCTTTATCGGCGACCTGAATTCGATCATCGCGGTGCGCGGCACCAGCAACACGCAGAGCGCGCGCGGCCTCGTCTATGCGGACGGCCTGCTGCTGAGCAACCTGCTCGGCAATGGCTATTCGTTTCCGCCGCGCTGGTCAATGGTGTACCCCGACGAAATCCAGCAGGTCGACGTCATTTACGGGCCGTTTTCCGCGCTATATCCGGGCAATTCTCTCGGCGCAACCGTGCTGATCGGCACGCGCATGCCGAAGCAGTTCGAGGCGAACGCCGACGTGAAGGCATTCACGCAGCACTTCAGCCTGTTCGGCGTGAACCAGAGTTTCAACGGCAGCGAAGCGAGCGCATCGATCGGCGATCGGATCGGCAAGTTCTCGTACCTGCTCGGCGTCAATCATCTCGAGAACACGAGTCAGCCGCTGCAATTCGCGACGCTCGCGCAATCGGCCACCCCCGCGAAGGCTGGCGACACGCCCGTCACCGGCGCCTATTTCTACAACAACCAGACCAATGCGCCCACGGCCGTGCTCGGCGTCAACGGCGAAGGCATCGAGCACACGGTGCAGGATCAGTTCAAGCTGAAGATGCAGTACGACTTCACGCCGACGCTGCAGGGCGCCTTCACGCTCGGCTACTGGCACCAGACGTACAACAGCGAAACATCGACGTTCCTGCGCGACGGGAACGGCAACCCGGTGTATAGCGGCAACGTGTCGATCAACGGTTACCACTACACGATTCCGGCGGCCGCGTTCGCCCCAAGTCTCGGGCACAGCGAGAACTGGCTCTACGGTGTGTCGCTGAAAACGCGCAACGCGACCGGCTGGAACGGCGAGGCGATCGCCTCGTATTACGACATCGGCAATAGCGTCGCCCGCACCGCGAAGGCCGGCGGCCCGGGCAATGGCCCCGGTACCGTGCTGTTCGGCGACGGCACCGGCTGGAAGACCCTGGACCTGCGCGGCACCTTTACGCCCGCGACGAATCAGGCAGGACTGGCCAATCACGCACTGAGCGTCGGCTACCACTACGACAACTACTTCGTCGACAACCAGACCTACAACACGCTGGACTGGCGCGACGGCGACGCCGCTTCGTTCGCTAACGCGTTCACCGGCAAGACCCAGACGCAGGCGCTATATGCACAGGACGCGTGGCGCTTCCTGCCGCGCTGGAAGCTCGTCTACGGCGTGCGCTATGAAGACTGGCAAGCCTACGATGGCGCGCAGTCGCTGCCCGGCACGACCATCGCTTACAGCGACGCCAGCCAGCGCCATTTTTCGCCGAAGGCGTCGTTATCGTTCGATGTCAGCGACGATCTGACCTTGCGCGCGTCGATCGGTCGCGCTTATCGCTTTCCCACCGCGAGCGAATTGTTTCAAGGGCAAATCAATGGCGCCGCGATCGTCAACAACAATCCGAATCTGCAGCCCGAAGACGATCTGTCGAAAGAGTTGAGCGCCGAATGGGCGCACTGGAGTGGCGTGTTCCGCTTCTCGCTGTTTCAGGACGACGTGAAGAACACGATCTTCAGTCAGACCGACACCACCGTGATTCCGAACGTGACGAACTTCCAGAACATCGGCAAGGTCCGCTCGCGCGGCATCGAAACCAGCTATTCGGGCGAAGACGTGTTCGTGCGCGGACTCGATCTGCTCGCGAGCGTCGCGTACACGCAGTCGAAGATCCTCGAGAACGCGCAGAACCCGGCCTCGGTCGGCAAGTACTTTTACCGCATTCCGCTATGGCGCGCGAATCTTGCCGCGACGTATCACTTCGACGCGCGCGCGGCGCTGACGCTCGCCGCGCGTTACTCGGGCCGTCAGTACAACACGCTGACGAATACCGACACGAACCCCAACGTGTTCGGCGGCACCAGCACCTACACGGTCGCCGACGCGAAGTTCACTTTCAAGCCGACCAGGCTGAGCGAACTCGGCATCGGCGTCGACAACCTGTTCGATGCGCGCTACTTCGTCTATCACCCGTATCCGGGCCGCACGTTTTACGTCGAAGCGAAGCTGCGCATCTGAGCCGGACTCAAGACGCCAGACGCCAGACGCGGCAGTCAGCCCGTCGCACACGAACCCATCGCCCCATTTGCCCGACGAGGATTTTCATGTCCACGACTCAAACCGCCGAACGCGTGCGCGCGCAGAACGGTACAACCGCTGCCGCCACGAACGGCACGACACATCCAGGCTATCGAACACTGTGGCGCTGGCATTTTTACGCGAGCCTGTTCGTGATGCCCTTTTTACTCGTGCTCGCCATCACCGGCACGCTGTATTGCTTTCAGCCGCAAATCGAGCCGCTGCTGTATCGACAGCAAATGGTGGTCGCACCGCAAGCGGTGCCCAGGCTGCCCGATAACGCACTGCTCGCGAAAGCGCGCGCGGCGATGCCGCCCGGCTCGGCCGCGACGACCGCCGTGATCACACGCGATCCGCAGCGCAGCGCCGAATTCGTGTTTCGCCTCGCGGACGGCACGCAGCAGAGCGTCTATCTGAATCCGTACGACGGCGATGTGCTGGGCACGCTGAGCGTCGAGCATCGCTTGATGCAGGTGGATCGCATGCTCCATCGCAAGCTGCTGCTCGGCAAGCCCGGCGAACTACTGATGGAACTGGTCGCATGCTGGACGCTCGTGATGATCGGCTCCGGCATCGCACTATGGTGGCCGCGCGGTAAAACGACCGCACGCGCTGTGCTGCTGCCGCGCCCGGCGCTGAAAGGACGCCCGTTATGGAAAAGCCTTCACGGGACGATCGGCATCTGGCTAGCGCTTGGCGCACTCGCGTTCGTATTGACGGGGTTGCCGTGGACCGGCTCGTGGGGCAAGCAGTTCAAGGCGTTCGCGACCGCGACGAAGCTTGGCGCGCCGCCGGGCGCATGGGGCGGCTTGCCGTTGCGCTCCATCGTCCCGGGAGCGCTCCCGGACCATCCGGACCACCCGAGCGCCGCGCTCGCGCAGGCCACGCACGCCGACATGGATTCGATGCCCGGCATGGTCATGGACGACCTGCCGCTGCCACTAAAGCCGTGGGCCGTGGGCAGCTCGAACGTGCCCTCTTCCGCACCCACGGACGCGGCACAGCCGCTGTCGCTCGGCCATCTCGTCGCGCTCGCCGCGTCGCTCGGCATCGCGGACGGCTACAGCATCGTGCTGCCGAACTCCGCAACCGGCGTCTACACGCTGTCCTATTTCCCCGCGAATCCGAAAGATGAACGCACGCTGTACGTCGACCAATACAGCGGCGCATTCCTGGAGGACATTCGCTACGACGATTACGGCGCGATCGCGAAGGCCGTGTCGTACGGTACGTCGTTACATATGGGTCGCTACTTCGGCGTCGCGAACCAGATACTGTGCGCGGCCATTTCTGTCGGCCTCGCCGCACTGGCGGTGACCGGCTTCGTGATGTGGTGGATACGTCGACCGCAGCGCGCGCTCGGCGCACCGTCGCGCGAGCGCGCCGCGCCGCCGATGCGCGGCTGGAAAATCGCCCTCGCGCTGCTCGCCATCGTTTTCCCGCTGATGGGCGCAACGCTCGCCGCGGTATGGCTGCTCGACCGGCTGGCTTTCGGCCGCGAGTCACGACCGAAACCGAACGGAGTCGCGTGAAATCAGCATTCGCCGCGTCAAACCCGCTTGCGCCTCACGAGCGTTTACGATACATTTTGCTCGTTTATGATCGTTTTATGCCGAAACGGAGACGAGACTCATGCAGCGAACCCGGGAAGAAGCGCTCAACGGGCTACTGCCCGAGCAGCGCGAAGCGTTGATTCTGGAGCGGTTGCGCACGCATGGTCGCGTGCTCGCGGCCGAGCTTGCCGCCGAGTTGCAGATCTCCGAGCACACGGTGCGCCGCCATCTGCGCGATCTCGCGGATCAGGGCCACTGCAAACGCGTGTATGGCGGTGCGCTGCTGATGTCGCCCGCCGACAAACCCGCGGCGCTGCGCATGCACGAGGCGGTCGACCGCAAGGCGCGCCTCGCCGCGGCGGCCGTATCGATCGTTCGCCCGAAGCAGATCGTGCTGCTCGACGCCGGCTCGACGAACGTCGCAATCGCGGAGGCGCTGCCGGACGACGCCGGCCTGACCGTCGTCACGAATTCTCCCGAGGCCTGCGCGCGCCTGCTGAATCGCCCGGGCATCGACGTGATATTGATCGGCGGGCGCATCGCCGGCGGCGCGGCGGGCTCGCTCGGCGCGACCGCGCTGCTGCAGATCCAGCAGATCCGCGCGGACCTCTGCTTTCTCGGCGCCTGCGCATTCGATCCCGACGAAGGCGTTGCGGCATTCGACGCAGAGGACGCCGAACTAAAACGCGCGATGGTCAAAGCGAGCGGCCAGATCGCCATCGCGCTGACCTCGGAAAAGCTGATCACCGCGGCGCCGTTCGCGGTAGCTCCCGTGTCGGCGGTCGATTACCTGTTCGTCGAGGCGGATGTGCCGGGCGCTCGTATCGCGAGCCTGCAGGCCGTCTGCGACAACGTGATGGTGGCATGCCCATGAACTCACTCGTCAGAGAGCGCATCGCGACGCTCGCGGTCTTTCTCGCCAACGGTTTCGGTATCGGCGCATGGGCGGTGGAAGTGCCGCGCATCAAAGAAAGTCTGGCGCTCAGCGACACCTCGCTCGGCATCGCGCTGTTCTGCTTTGCGCTCGGCGCCATCGTCGCGATGCCGCTCGCGGGACAACTCGCGCCGCGCCTCGGCAGCGGCCGCGCCACCGCGCTGCTCGGCGCGGCGTTCGCGATCGCGCTGCCGTTGCCCGCGATCGCGCCCGGCATGCTGACGTTGTGCGTGGTGCTGTTTGCGCTCGGCGCGTCGAACGGCGCGCTCGACGTGTCGATGAACGGCCATGCGAGCGCAATCGAGACGCGTTGGCGCGCGCCGATCATGTCGTCGTTTCACGCCGCGTGGAGCGCGGGCGGCCTGCTTGGCGCGGCGAGCGGCGCGATGCTGCAGAAAGGCGGCGTCGGGGTCGCGGGCGGCCTGCTCGCGCCCGATCTGTTCATCGCGGCCCTGATCATCTTCGCAGCGTCGTTTGCGTTGCGCGCTATCGGTCCGCGGGCGGCCGTCGCGTCGAGCGGCTTCGCATGGCCCGACAGCGGCGTAATGAAACTGGCGCTGCTCGCGTTCATGTGCATGCTCGTCGAAGGCGCGGTGGCCGACTGGAGCGCGGTGTACCTGCGCTCCACTCTGAACCAGGAAGCGAGTGTCGCCGCGATCGGCTACTCCGCGTTCGCGCTTTCGATGGCGGCCTGCCGGATCGCCGGCGATGCGTCGGTGCGACGCTTCGGTTCGAGCAAGGTCGTCGCGCTCGGCGGTCTGATCGCGTTCGCCGGACTCGCGCTGGTGCTGAGCCTGCCGACCGTGCTGACCGCGTGCGTCGGCTTCGCGATGGTCGGCATCGGTCTCGCGAATATCGTTCCGGTAATTTTCAGCGCGGCGGGTCGCTCGAGCGCGACGCCGGCGATCGGCGTGTCGATGGCGGCCACCTTCGGCTATGCGGGCTTTCTGGTCGGGCCGCCGCTGATCGGTTTCGGCGCCGGCGTGCTCGGCTTGCGCGCGGCGTTGGGCGTGCTCGTGATGGCCACGCTGATCGTGTCGCTGCTGGGCGGCAAGGCGGTGCGCGGCGCGCAACCCGCTTGAGTCAGGCTATTTCGCTTTCTTGTCGAGCACGGCAAGCGGCTTGCGAACGGGCAGCGGATCGCGCCCCGCGTGCTGTCCCAATGGCCAGCTGAACGCGCCGAGCAGCGAACTCGGCTGCGTGCCATCGTCGAGACCGGTGGCGGGCCACTCGTGTTTCGCGGGCACCCAGCGGGTGCCGAACACGTGATCCCACATCGGTAGTAGCTGCGTGAAATTGTGATTGAAATGCTCGGCGCGAATCGAGTGATGCAAACGGTGATACTGCGGATTGTTGACCCACGTGACGTAGCGGCCGAGATCCACGCGCAGATTCAGGTGTGCAAAGTAGTTGCCGAACATGAACACGATCGAAGTCGCACCGACGATCCACGGCTCGACCTTGAACAGTACGCCGACGAGCGGATAAAGCAGGCAGCCCTTGAGCAGCACTTCTATCCAGTGATGCCGCAACGTGATCGTCACGTTGAAATCCACCGCGCTGTGGTGGAACGAATGCAGCTTCCACAGGATGGGCAACGTGTGCTGCAAGCGATGAAACGCGTATTCGAGGCAATCGATCGTCAGCAGCACGATCACGAACGAAGCAAGCGCGCCCCACCCGCGCGATACCAGCACCACCATCCCGCCGCCGAGCGCATTCACGATCGCGACGCTCGCGGCCGCCGTGAGCGGCTTGGTGGCTTCCACCAACGCCAGATACAAGCCCGCGTACGCCATGTTCAGACGCTGCCCCGCGCGCGATTGCAGCAACGTGGCCGGCCAGCGACGCTCGAGCAGCGCGCCGAGTCCCATCATGACCAGCACGAGCGCATAGCCTTGTAGCCACAGGCTTGCGTGGTGCAGCAATGACGGAAACGGGCTCGACGCTAACATGGAATTCCTTGGCGCAGCGGATGCATACCGTGTAGTGAGCACTCCTGCGCGCGCATTCGCGTGACCGACTGCGCGGTCTGAACGGCAGCGGCGCGGATCGAGCGGCGCAGCTTCAACGGTGCGACTGCAACTGACTGTGGCAAACCTCAGACGTGTCGCGGCTCCGGAAACGGCAGGAGTTAGCATGATCTTCGCAGCCCGCTGGCCCGCGCGCAAGCGCCCCTTTGCCTGGAGTCGCCGCGAGTTTGGATTCGTCCGTAAACACGGAAAAAATGGCGGGGTCATCGCTTCACGCCGTCGCGATCGCGAGTGGACGGTAGATGCGACCGTATCGTCCACTCGCGTCGTCGTAGTTTGTCGACATCCGTTTGGTGCTAACCCCGCCGCACCTCGCGAGTTGCGCCAGCGTCCCCGAGCGCGAATCGCGAAGAATTTTGCTGCTGTCGGTATTTGTTCATTGCTTGAAATCCCGGCTGCAACATGTGTAGTTCTTGTGCTTTCGTTATTGCAACGGCTATGCCATGGCGGGGCGAAGCCTTGCCACGCATGGACGGATGCTTCCCGAAGCGCGTCGAAGCGGTCCTGACCGCACGCGATGCATCGGAAATGAGACGCCGCGTGGATATCCCGGATGCCTTCGTGCTGGTTCACACCCGTCGTTCGACGCGCGCGGGAATACCCGAACGCGTATTGACAGGTCAAGGTTTGCGACACGTCCCGGTCAGAATTGCCGGCGCGTCATGCGATGAAATTGCGCCCAGGTCATGCTGACCGGCATGTCGCAAAGCTGAGACGACAAGCGGCTTACAGCAGTGCGGTCAATTGCTCGACACGCGACTCGAACTGCCGTAATTCATCGGCGGCAAGCGAGCACTTTTGCGGCAGGTCGACCTTGAGCGGATCCTGCGGCACATCGTTCACGTGGACCTCGAAGTGCAGATGCGGCCCGGTCGCCCAACCGGTCTTGCCGACGTAGCCGATCACCTGATCGCGCATGACGCGGCTGCCGGCGCGCAGTCCTTTCGCGAAGCGCGACAGATGCGCGAACGTCGTCGAAAACGGTGCGGGGTTCTGAATCACGACCACGTTGCCATAACCGGACTGACGGCCGATAAAGCGGATCACGCCGCGCGCGGTCGCGTGCACGGGCGTGCCGGCCGGCGCCGCAAGGTCGACACCGTCATGACTCTGCCAACGATGCAGCACCGGATCGAAGCGCCGCAACGAGAAAGCCGACGACACGCGCGTGAAGTCGAGCGGATAGCGCTCGAACCTAGGCCCGGTGCTGATGCCGTCTTTCGAGTAGTAGAACGGTTGGCCCTGAAGACTTTTGTGAAGGAACACGTCGTGTGTGGTCGAGCCGCGTACGATGCGCACCGCGAGCGGTTCGTTCGATGCGTCTTTGCTGTTGTCGCCGCTGTCGTCGAATACGGCGCTCACGCGGTCGCCGGGCTGCAGATCGCGCGACAGATCGAGTTCGCCGCGAAACGCGCGCGACAGAATGGCTGTGGTGCCCGCATCGACGCCGATGCTCTGCGCGGCCGCCGCGAATGTACGCTCGACCGGCGCCTGTTTGACGGTGAACACGGGGGCTGGCGCAATCGGCGCAGCCGGTGCCGGGGTCGACGCCGATATCGGCGCACCCGCAACGGCCTTCGTCGAGTCCTTGCTCAGCAGCGACACGTCGGGTTCGTCGTTGCGCGCAGCGCGTTCATGAGTGACGAGATACGCCGCGCACGCCGAGCTCATCGCGCATACGACAATGATTTTGCTGGCGCGCCCGGGCAGAAGGCGAGCTACAGATAGGGGCATGATCAGGAACGACTGTCGAGCGTCGCATGCCCGAAGGGCACGCACGACGAGGTGGTTTCGTTGAATCAGCGTCTCCAGGCACTGCGGAAGACGCTGCATGAGGCTCGGGGCAGCCTAGGGTCGCTTTCTTAAGTCAGCCTTAAGCTGCCCCCAAATAAGCCTGCGATGCGATCCGGGCGCAAACTCGCACCCCGTCAGCTGCGGCATGCCGGGCATGCCGGCGAAGCCGACCTTCGCCGGCGAGAGAACAAGCCGGAAGATTCGGCTCGGCCGCGCGAACGTCGACTTGGTTAAGACAACGAAGCAAGCATGTTCGACAGACGCCGGACGTGGGCTTTGAACGCGTCGCTCGTTTCGCGGTTCGTGGTGGGGTTCAGATGCGAGCTTTCGGCGAGTTGCGCCTGCTCGTGAAAATCGTTGGCGATCTTGCGCTTGATATCGTCGGGCAGCGACCGCACGATGGAGACCAGCAAAGCCTCTTCGGCATGCAGCATGCCTAGAATCGAATGTGTGTCCATACGAGAACCTCCGGAGGGAACATCGTCGGTGCCGGCCGGCAGTGACGCCGGCGCTCCTCATGTTACCCCGTTGGTTCCGCGTCGTTGCTCGTGCGCGTTACTCGGCAATCGAGTAGCGCGACGCACGGACGCGTGGCCGTGCCGCCTTCCGCTCGACGCGCGGACTTGCGCCACGGATGAACAGGACCGCGCAAAAGGCGACCATGGCCCAGATGCAAAGAATGACGGTCAAAGCGCTCATGTCAGTTTCCGGAACGTCGGGACTACGGGTTAGTACGGTGCTGCTGTCGCGCGGGCTGTCAATGCAGGGTGGACCGCTCCGGCGCCCCGAACAGCATTTCGTCGATCAGGGCGGTGGTGAAGGTCAACTCCGTTTCGAGCGATTGACGTGCGGCTTGCGCGCTCGCCTGGTCGCTTCGGGCGACGGCCGCGTGCGCCTGCGTTGCAAGACGCAGGATGGCTTCGGAACCGCGCTGCAGTTCGCGCATCGCGTGGTCGTCCGGACCGGGCGTCGGCTGATCCCGTTCGGAGTTGCCAGGTTCCGGCAGGTCGGCGTCGAACCGGCGGGGTTTGTTGTGACGGGATGACATCAGGGGCTCCTGACGGAAAAGCGCGCTAAGCGCGACGGGACGAATCCAGTGTGCGCCGGCCCCCCGCTTTTCAATTCACCGAACAGAAGCCGAATCTGAAGCCAATCTGGAGGCTTCGAGAAAAGCGAGGGTTTTTACCGAGCGATCAGCGCTGGCGAGCGGCAAATTCCGTCGCCGGGGGCGTTGGAATGCGCAATTGCAGTAGGAAAACGTCTACCTTGGAGAAGCGGAAAACGACTTTGAGCGGCCTTAGGCGGCCGGTACGACGTCGATTCGCAATGCCTCGCCGCCGGCCGCAATCGCCAGCAGGTGGTCGACGTTCGGATGCGCGCCCGGACGGTTGCGCGCGTCGGCCGTGTGCTCGGCGAACAGCGCGAGGCCGTGCTCGGCCGCCTTCGCGTCGAGCGTGCCGAATACGCCGCGCAGGTAGTTGTACACCGCGAGCGAGCCCTGCTTGCCCGGTTTGTTCTCGATGCTGGCGACCACGGCGCCGCTGCCGTTGAGCAGATCGATGCGTGCGATGCCGTCGATCGCCGGCATTTGGGCGAGATTTTCCTTGAAAACGTTGCTCGGTTCGATCATTGAAACCACTCCTTCCGTTCTAAAAAATGCATGGCGGGCCGTATCTTATCCGATGGCCGGCGAGCGCGTGAATTGACGGCGGCGACGGACCGGAACACGCCCTCGATATCCAGTATTCCTAGCTATTTTTTCGCGCGCGCGGCGGTCTCAACCTAACAGAGAAAACGTTTAACTTGAAGCACCCGAATAGCACGAATTCGGCCACCGTGTAATCACTTTCGAAGGAAGCCAGCATGGAGACGAAAGCAACGCGCCGAACTCACGACGCGCGAATGCTTCGGCAACCTAACCAACTTTCGCGAAATTAACCGAATCGATAATCCCTGGGTATCTCACATAAAATCAACCTAATAATCCACGCCTGACAAAGCGGACCAATCAGTGAAATAACCAGCGTTTTCCGCCCCGCACAGTAATGAGATCACTGGCGGGCGTGGTTTTAGACCGCTTGCAATTCGCTTTGAGATATGATCTCCTATGTCTTACAGAATATTTATGTAACGCAATTAAGCGTCGCCTGTAATCGTCGCGCCTCATCTCAGCGACACTCAGACCAAGGAGACAGCTAGACAGCATAAGGATCAAGGCCGAAAGCAAGGCTGGCAACGAGGATGGCTCAATCTTCGACGCAGGGCGTCGCTTTGCCCAACGATTTAAGTCATCTGATGACTGATGTGATAACTGATGTTTTAGTTTGACTGCATTACTTCTGGCAGTCCGCCAGATTATTTAAATCACCAGTCATTTAAAAAGGAGACAAAAAATAATCGTCCAATATCGGAAAAGTTAATCAGGCCATCAATCAATTAAAATCTGGAGACGAAATGCTTTCCCCGAAGAAAACTACGCTTGCCTTTGCCCTTAGCGCTGCCACAGCGCTTTTATTCACCGCCTGCGGCGGCGGTGTAAATGACTCATCCTCTTCCGCCGGCAATCCGTCCACGAATTCGCCGGCTCCCACACCCGATCCTTCGAAAAACGGTGCGATTTCGCTGCACGGCGTCGTCTACGGCGCGGCCGACACGAGCGTGCCGACCGGCGCCGGCATTTCGATCACGATGATGGGGCAAATGCGAGCGCTGTTCGATCTGATCAGAAAATCGTCCGATTTCACCCAGGTAGTGATGGATCTCGGCGACGGCAGCCCGGTCCACGTGCTCGATACCAACACCGGCGACAAATTCCTGCCCGGCAAGCTCGCGCTCGGTTTGTCGTGGATCCTGATCGACATGAAAACGAAAGGCGATCCGGCCTACGCCGACTATCTGGCGACGTACCAGAAAATCACGACGGCGATGATCACGCAGATGACCGGCTCCAATTACACGTACGCGAATACGTCCTGGGGCGAGTACTACTATCTCGTCGCGCTCAACAACTTCCAGTCGCACGGCATGCTCAACGAGGTGTTCAGCGACGCGATGCTGAAGACGCTGCAGGCGCGCCTGACCTTCTGCGACATGTTCGGCGCGGATGCGAGCGGCAAGACCGACACCTGCCCCGCCGCCGGCACGCCGATCGACGTCGCGTCGCTCAATACCGCGCAGAACTACTACGCGGTGTCGTATGGCATTGCGGGGCTGCGGCAAAAGCTCGGCTGGAGCAATCCGACGTTCTCGTCGACCAGCGACGCGACCGTCGCCACGATGAACGCGCGCGACGCGCTGCTGTACACGCTGACGAAACACATCCGCAATGACTCGTCCGGCGGCTTCTCCGACGAAGCGTCGAACACTCACACCACCTATTACGACCAGGCGCGCTACGACCGCTACAGCACGCTGCTGATCGGCGAAGTGACCGAGCGCACGCTGGAAATGGGCAATCAGGCGAACCTGACGCCGGAACTGAAATCGTATCTGCGCAACTCGGTCAACCTGATTCTTCCGCAGCTCAACACCAACGGCCAGGGCTTCAACTATGGTCGCTCGATCGGCCCATACGGCGACTCGGCATTCATGGAGGTGCTGACCGCGGCCGCCAATGCCGGCATCCTGACCGATCAGGAAATGAAGGTCGCCTATACGTACATCTACAAGTCGGCTCTGCGCTTCAGCAACTTCTGGTACGACCCGACGCTGCCGACGCCGTCCGTCAACATGTGGGTCAAGGGCCGCGGCACCGACTCGTATCGCGGCAAGCCGCGCGTGATGGGCGAAAACTTCAGCCTGCTGCATCAGTACATGTACGTGAACGCGTGGTGGGACAAACTCGGCTTCAGCGGCAAGGCGCCGCTGTCCGATACCGACATGCAGTCTTACCTCGACGCGCTCCCGCACTACACGCTGACCTGGTACAACCAGCCGACCGACACCGCGCACCCGTATAGCGCGGCGCTCATCACGGTGCGCGACGGCAAGCGCGTGATCAACCTGAACCTGAGCCAGGCGCCCGACTACAACTCGTACACGCCGTACTATCCGGTGCCGTCCTCGGACAATCTCGCCTACGGCACGACGGACCTCGGCTACGCGCTGATGATTCCGCAGGTCACGTACGGCGGCAAAACCTATATTCCGGTCACGTACTACAAGAATCTGAACGTGCAGCAAACCAATGGTCAGGTGGTCGTCACGTTCGACACCGCGAAGTTCAGGCAAGCGGCCAAGAACGCGTTGTCCACGACGGATCTCGATCTGCAGGTGCATACGGTGATGACGTTCGCCAAGGGCTCGATCACGCGCACCGATACGTTGAGCTCCGGCACGTTGACGGGCAACCTCGCGGTGGAAACGGACTACACGTCGTTCGCGGACTTCCAGAACACGACGGCAAATGGCGACGGCTACTCGGTCAGCTACACGAATAGCCCCGCGACGAATTACGCCGCGATGGGTTTCGATGGTTGCGCGCTGTCGCAGTTCGATACGGTCAGCGGTGCGACGAATCCGTTGTCGACCACGCCGATCGGACAGTTGCACTCCAACTTCGCCTGTACGACCAATCCGTTCGCGTTGACGGGCGGCGCCAGCCGTACGCTGAGCTGGACGCTGAAGTACGCTGATCCGGCCTGATAGCGCAAAGCGCCTTCCTTCCTGTTTTCAGGGAGGAAGGCCTCGTTTGATGGCTGATCGGGGTAGCGGCAATACCGGTAGCAGAAGTTGCCTTGTTAAGGAATCTCCGAGTCGGAACAATGAGTCCGAACCAGGCAACTTCAGGCAACTTCACCGGAGCTGGCAACCATGCGCATTTCCTTTCTGCACACGATCGAAAACAACCGCCAGGTATTCGAACACGCAGCCACCGAGATGGGTCTGCGGCCCGACGATCTTCGCCATGCGGTGCGAGCGGACCTGCGGGAAGCAGTCGAACGTGTCGGCACGTTTGATTCCGACACACAAGCGCAAACGCGCGGTTGTCTGCTTGAACTCGCCAGCAACGCCGATGCCGTCGTTCTGACGTGCGCAACCCTCGGGCCCATAGCCGACGAGATTGGCTATGGGCCCGTGCCTTTTGTCCGGGCGGATGCCGCGCTGGCTGTCACGGCCGCCGAAGCCGCACAAGGCGGTGGCAAGATCGCGGTGCTGTGCGCGGCCGAAGGCGCGATCGAATCCAATCGGAAGCTCTTCACGCGGTATGCGCAAGAACGTTCCGCGTCGGTGGAGATCATTCACGTGCCGCAAGTGTGGGCGCTGTTGCGCAGCGGTGAAATGGATGCATGCTTCGCCGCAATCGCATCGGCGACGAAAGAGGCCTATGCGGCAGGCGCGAGCGTCGTCGCGTTTGCGCATCCATGGATGGCTCAGGCCGCGGACCTCGCGAGCAAAGCGAGCGAAGGCAAGCGGCCTCTCGATAGTGCGCACGCAGCGTTGAATGCCGTTATGCAGCGGGTCAATTAGGCGTCAGCTGAGAAGCGTTGATCGAGAAGTCAGCGAGCGAGCAGCCGTTCGCAACGTCGAAAAAAAGCCCGCTTGCGCGGGCAACCCTTCTCTACATAGCATTCTCACGCGCCAACATCCTCACCCCTTCGTCGCGCCGAACGTCAATCCTGCGACGAAATGCTTCTGCATCGCAAAGAACATCATGACCGATGGCAGCGCCGCCAGAATCGATCCCGCCGACACGAGATTCCACGCGGTCGTCCACTGCCCTTTCAGCGCGGCCACGCCTACCGTGATCGGCGCGGCATCATCGCCTTGGGTCAGACACAAGGCCCAGAAATAGTCGTTCCACACGAACGTGAACACGAGGATCGCCAACGCCGCGAGCGCCGGACGAATCAACGGCAGCACGATCCGGAAGAACACGGTCCACTCGTTCGCCCCTTCGATACGCGCCGCCTCCACCAGTTCGAACGGCAGCTGCTTGATGAAGTTGCGCAGAAACAGCGCGCAAAAGCCGGTCTGGAACGACACGTGAAACAGAATCAGCGCGCTCACGGTATTGAACAGCCCGAGTTGCAACGACAGGTCGCGCACCGGAATCATCAGCACCTGGATCGGCACGAAGTTACCCGCGACGAACGTCGCGAACAACGTCGAATTGCCGCGGAAGCGATAGACCGCCAATGCAAAGCCCGCCATCGCCGCCAGCGCGATCGAACCGACTACCGAGGGCCCCGTGATCAGCACGCTATTCCAGAAGTAATGCAGCATCGGCGATGTCGTCAACGCCTCGCGATAGTTATCGAACATCGCGAAGTGCTTCGGCCATCCCCAGTAATTGCCCTCGCTCAACTCTTCGGTCGAACGCACCGAAGTCACCAGCACCGCGATCATCGGCAGCAGCCAGATCAGGAGTGCGATCGGCAAGGTCAGTTTGTAGGCGCGGCGCGTGGCCGGCTTCCATTTGTCGATCGGAATCGGAAACATCAGCGGCTCCTTATTGCTCGGCGCGCAGCATTCGCCGCAGGTGATAGACGATGTACACGAGCATGATGCCGAACAGCACCACCGCGATCGCCGCCGAATAGCCGATGCGGTAATACTTGATGGCCTGGTCGTACATGAAATAGGCGAGCACCGTCGAGCTTTCGAACGGACCGCCGCCCGTCATCACCGAAATCAGATCGAAGCTGCGCAGCGCGCCGATGATCGTCACGACGATCGCCATGAAGGTCGTGGGCCGCAACTGCGGCAGGATCACATGCCAGAGCATCGACCAGCCCTGCGCGCCTTCCATTCGCGCGGCTTCGATCTGCTCGGCGTTCAACGTGGTCAAGCCGGTCAGATAAAGAATCATGCAGTACGCGGTTTGCGGCCACAGCGCCGCGAACACGATGCCGAACGTCGCGTAGCGCGGATCGCCGAGCACCGGCACGCCGTGGCCGAGCATCATCGCGAGCAGGCCGAAGGTCGGATCGTAGAACCATGAGAAGATCAGCCCGACCACGACGCCCGACAACACGAACGGCGCGAAAAACAGCGACTTGACGATGCGAATGCCCGCCACCGCCTGGTTCAGATACAGCGCGACGGCGAGGCCCATCGGCGGTGCGAGCAAAAACAGCACGAGCCAGATCAGGTTGTTCTTCAGCGCCGTATAGAACGTCGGCGTATGGACCAGCTCGATGTAGTTCGCGAGGCCGATGAAGGTCGGCTCGGTCATCCCATCCCAGTTGAAGAAGCTCAGACGGATCGTCGAGAGGATCGGCCACACCACGTACACGGCCACCATGAAGCAGGCCGGCGCGAGAAACAGAAATGCGGCGCGCCGCTGCCGCCGCGCGGTCGGCGTCGGGCCGCGCCGGCGCGACGCGACGGGCGCGCCGCCCAGCGCACCGCCCGGCGCGGGCACGCCCTGCCCGCCGGGTTCAACAGAACCGTCGACGCTATGACGGCTGACGGAATGCGACACGATCAATCTCCCGATCCGATCTGATACAACGCGATGCATCGGACAGCGGCCTTGCGGCCGCTGCCGCTCACTTCTTGTAGATACGCTGACGCGTCTGCTCGAGCTGCGCGAGGATGTCGTCGAGTTTCGACGGGTCGGAGACGAACTGCTGCATCCCCTTCATCCCTTCGTCGGCCATTTCCTTGGTCATGTCGCGATCGTAGAACTGCGCGATGCCGCCCTTCGTGTTCGACAGGATCTGGAAACCGATCTTCGAAATCGGATCTTCAGGCTCCGGCGATTTGCTGTTCGCCGACAACGAGCCGAGACCCTTGGCGAGCTGCGCGCCGATCTCCGGCGTCTCGACGAAAGCAAGGAACGTGTGCGCATCGGACTTGTTCTTCGCCTTCGACGGAATATGCAGCGATTCGACCGGCCCATCCTCGGCGGTCGGCACCTTCGAGTCGATGATCGGGAACTGGAAGTACCCCATCTGCGACTTCACGTTGTCCGGGAAACCCGCCGTAATGAACGTGCCCATCAGCATCATGGCGGCCTTGCCCTGGAACAGGAACGGCTGCACCGCGTCGAGATCGTAGGACAGTGAATTGTTGATGAAGTAGCCGTCGTCGATCAGTTGCTTCCACGTCGTATAGACCTTCTTCACGCGCGGATCGGTGTACGGAATCTCGCCGGCCATCAGCTTCTGATGGAACGCGTTGCCGTTCAGGCGCAGATCGAGGTAATCGAACCAGCCGGCCAGCGTCCACGCATCGCGGCCCGCCACCGCGATCGGCGCGATGCCGGCGGCCTTCAGCTTTTTCGCGGCGTCGAGAAACTCGTCCCACGTTTTCGGCTCGCCCTTGATGCCGGCCTTCTCGAACAGGTCCTTGCGATAGAACATGCCCCACGAGTAGTACACGGTCGGCGCCGCATACTGCTTGCCCTTGTACGACGACGCTTCCTTCGTCGACGCATACATGGTGTTCCAGCCGTTCTTCTGCCAGTCGCCGGTCAGATCTTCGAACAGGCCACGCTGCGCGTAATACGCCATCCGTTCGCCGTCGTGCCAGTTGACGATATCGGGCGCGACAGTCGAAAGCCAACCGGGCAACTGAACCTTATAAGCCTCTTCGTCGATGAACGACACCTTCACGTCGATGTCGGGATGCGCTTTCTTGAACTCGTCGACCACTTGCTGCCACACCGCGCGCTGGCTCGCGCCCTTGTACGCGATGTTCATCGCGAGCGTGCCCGCCTGCGCGGTGCCGGCGACCGAGGTCCCCGCGGCAACCGCAGCCAGCGCGAGCGCCAACAGAATCTTGCGTGGTTTCAGCTTCATTCTGACTGTCTCCTTCATTTCATGGTTTTTACGTCGTTGTCGCTTCTGTATCGAATGGCTGCGTGGAATTGCTGCGGCCAGACTTCTATTGCGAGCGGTAGACCGCTACCCCTTGCGGCGCCACCTCCCGGGAGCCGATCACGAATGCGTCGTCGGAAATGTTGTCGACCGTGTAGGCTTGATCGCCATAGTTGAACACATAGGTCAGCGCGCCGCGACGGCTGATGCGCACGCTGTCGCCGAGTGCTAACGTTTCGAGGCCCGCTTCCTGTGCGATCCGGGCGAACAGGCGAACCGTCAATGCGTCGTCGAACAGGCTCGCGAGGTAGTGGTATGCGCCGCTTCGCACGTACGCGGGATGACCGTCCGCAAAACGCGCGCGCACGTCGAAAGATGACGATGCATCGCTGTCGATGAAATCGCGCCAGTGCCGCGCGAAGCCGTCGGCCGCACCGCCCTGCTGTTCGAGCACCACCGCTTCGGTCACGTTCGGACGCATCGATTCGACGCGCCACACGCGCAGCGGCAGCACCGATGTCAATGCGCCGGGCGGCAGGTTCGCCGGAATTCGCAGGTCGCGCGTCTTCGAACCGGTGCGCGGGCCGAGCACGACTTGCGCGCCCGAGCGTGCGAGACGCTCGGCGAAATCGTCGGGCACAACCGGCAGCGGCGGCACGACGACGAGGCTGTAGCCGTCGAACGACGCGTCGGCCGGTACGACGTCGACGTCGAGTCCGAGCGCGCGCAACGCCGAGTAGTACTCGAACGCGAACCGCGGATAGTGAAAGTCCGCGCCCTGAGGATGAATCTCGAACAGCCACTTCGCTTCGTAGTCGTAGACGAGCGCGACTTTCGAGCGGATCGACGCATTCGCGTCGGCATTCGCGGCGAGCACCGTGCGAATCTCCGACACCACCTGCGAAGCTTCATTGCCGCCGACGTCGAGCCGGTTATCGGGCGTATTGAGCCCCGCATGCATCTGCTCCTGCGCGAACGGCGCCTGACGCCAGCGGAAATACGACACACAGCCCGCGCCGTGCGCGAACGCTTCCCAGCTCCACAGCCGCACCATGCCCGGCAGCGGCGCCGGGTTCCACTGCGCCCAGTTCACCGGCCCCGGCTGCTGCTCCATCACCCAGAACGGCAGCTTCGACATGCCGCGATACACGTCGTGATTGAACGACGCGAAATCCGGATGACCGCTGCGCAGCCAGCGGGCCTTGATGTCCGGCGCGAACCACTGCTCTTCGAGCGCGCCCAGCGGATAGCTGTCCCATGTCGCGATGTCGAGATCGGCCGCAACCTTGTAGTGATCGAACTCGGTGAAGAGTTGCATGAAGTTGTGCGCGACCGGTCGCCCTGGCGAATGCGCGCGAATGATCTCGACCTGCATGCGGTTGTAGCGCGCCACTTCGTCGGAAGCGAAGCGCCGGTAGTCGAGCCGATGCGACGGATGCGCCTCGGTCACGGTGCCCACAGGCGCGTCGATTTCGTCGAAGCCGCGGTACTCCATGCTCCAGAACACCGTGCCCCACGCGTCGTTCAATGCCTGGATCGTGCGATAACGCGCCTTGAGCCACTCGCGAAAGCGCGCGACCGCAGCCGGCGAATAGCTGACCACTGTGTGATGACAGCCGAATTCGTTATCGGTCTGCCAGAATGCGACCGCCGGATGCTTGCCATAGCGCTCGGCCACCGCCGTGCAGATACGCCGCGACGCCTCGAAATAGGCGGGCGACGAAAAGTCGTAGTGACGCCGCGAGCCGAACGCGCGCGGACGGCCATCGGCGCCGACCGGCAGGATGTCCGGATGACGGTCGATCAGCCACTTCGGCGGCGTCGCGGTCGGCGTACACATGACGACCTTCAGGCCAGCCGCGCCGAGCACGTCGACGGCGCGATCGAGCCAGCCCCAATCGTATTCGCCGGGCGTCGGCTCGATCCGGCTCCATGCGAATTCGGCAATCCGCACCTGCTCGATGCCGAGCGCTTTCATCCGGCGCGCGTCGTCTTCCCACATCGACTCGGGCCAGTGCTCCGGGTAATAACAGACTCCTACACGCATCCCTATGTCCCCAATGTTCTTCAAGCGTAGTGTTCGACGGATTCGAGCGACGCGGCCGCGAAGCCGTCCTCGGTAAACAGATGACAGGCCGTGCGCGGCACCCGCAGGCTCGCGGCATCGCCTGGAGCCAGGCGCGTGTTGCCGGGCGCCTTGGCGATCAACACGGCGCCGCCGGGTTGATCGAGGTGGACGTAACTGTGTTCGCCAAGCTGCTCGACGAGCGATACGGTGCGCGCGAGCACGCCGTCTTGCGACGCGGCCGGGTTCGTGGCGGCCGATGCATCGACGAACTCGAGATGCTCGGGACGCACGCCGAGCGTGACCGGTTGCGCCGGCTGCAATCCCGCGCTGCTGACCGGCACACGCATGTTCTCGCCGGTGTGATCGAGCGTGACGAGCACGCCTTGCGCATCCAAGGACGCCACCTTGCCCGGCAGGAAATTCATTCGCGGCGAGCCGATAAAGCCGGCCACGAAGCGGCTTTTCGGGCGGTGATACAGCTCGAGCGGCGCGCCGATCTGCGCGATGCTGCCGTAGCGCTCGGTGTCCTTGCCCGCATGCAGCAGCACGATCTTGTCGGCGAGCGTCATCGCTTCGATCTGATCGTGCGTCACGTAGACCACGCTCGCCTTAGCGAACTGCTTATGCAGGCGGGCGATTTCGACTCGGGTTTGTCCGCGCAGGGTTGCATCGAGATTGGACAGCGGTTCGTCGAACAGAAACACGCCGGGCTCGCGAACGATCGCGCGGCCGATCGCGACGCGCTGCCGTTGCCCGCCCGACAGCGCCTTCGGCTTGCGCTCGAGCAGTGCCTCGAGTTGCAGGATGCGCGCGGCTTCACGCACCTTGCGCTCGATTTCATCCTTCGGGGTCTTCGCGAGTTTGAGGCCGAACGCCATGTTCTCGAACACGCTCATGTGCGGAAACAGCGCATAGCTCTGGAACACCATCGCGACGCCGCGTTGCGCAGCCGGCACGTCGTTGACGATCTTCCCGCCGATCGACAGGTCGCCGTCGGTCACATCTTCGAGCCCGGCGATCATGCGCAGCAGCGTGGACTTGCCGCAGCCCGAGGGGCCGAGAAACACGCAGAACTCGTTTTCGCCGATGTCCAGATCGACGTTGCGAATCACCGGCGCACCGTCGCCATACGACTTTTGCACGCCTCGTAACGAAATGCTCGCCATTGCATCGACTCCGTGATTTAATCGGCGCGAAGTCGGAGATTAAGCGCTTAATCAGCAAGACCGAAAAATCGATCGCAAGGCGATCGTTGGGTCTGTCTCCGATATCGTTTTGTACGTTGGTTCGACGACAGATGTTGCCGCGAGTCGCGCGGCGATGCAAATGTCGGACAGTCATCCCACATATTGACCAGAACATGCCCACACTCAGCGAAGTTGCGCGTCACGCCGGCGTCACGCCGGCCACGGTGTCCAACGTGCTGCGCAATCGCGGCCGGGTTGGCGAAACGACCCGGCAACGCGTGCTCGATGCGGTCGCGGCACTCGGCTATCGCCCGCATCTCGCCGCGCGCGCGCTGGCCGAGGGCCGCGCGCCGACGCTCGCGCTGATGGTGTCGAGCATCGCCAATCCGTTCTATCCCGAGTTCGCGCTCGCGGTCGAACGGGCGGCGCGCGCGAGCGGCCATTTCGTGATCATCTGCAATACGAACGAAGATCCGCTGAGCGGCCGTGCGTACCTCGACCAGATCGCCGGCACCTTGTCCGAAGGCGTGCTCGTGACCAACGCGAACCTCGATTTCGCCGATCTGCACAAGACCGAAGCGCGCGGCACGCCGGTCGTGCTGTGCATGTGGGAGCGGCCCGCCGAGCCGCCCGGATTGCCGTGCGTCGCGGTCGATTTCCGGCTGGCCGGCAAACTGGCCGGCGAGCACCTGCTCGAACTTGGGCATCGGCGCATCGGTGCGATCGTCGGCAGCAAGGCTTCGGGCATTCACGCGGCGCGCTACGAAGGTTTCGTCGATGCGTTGCGCGCGGCCGGCGTGATGAAGAATCGCGTGCGGCATGCGGTCGACACGATCCACGGCGGCTACCTCGCGGCGCGCGCGCTGCTCGAAGCCGATCCGCAACTGAGCGCGATCTTCTCGACCAACGACCTGCCCGCGCTCGGCGCGATGCACGCGGCCGCGGATCTCGGCCTGCACGTGCCGAACGATCTGTCCGTGATCGGCATCACCGACATTCAACTCGCGCGCGAATCGCGGCCCGCGCTGACGACCGTGGCCGTACCGACGGTCGAGGTCGCCGGACTTGCCGTGCAACTGCTGCGCGAGCTGATCGAGACGTCGTACGGACAGGCGCAGCGCGGCGCGCAGGACGTGCCGGCGCGCGTGCCGATGCGAATTTCGTCGGCGCCGAAACTGGTCGTGCGCGCGTCGACTGCCGCGCCGCGTTCTCGTTGATGTGGCCGTAACGGTTGGTTGGCAAGCGAGCGCAGGCGAGCGGAATCACGCTGCGCCGCCGGCACCGGAAATCGGAAAGCCGATGCGCGGCCTGGTTCGAGTTGCATGGATCAGAATGTTTGCCAGTCGCCGCTCGCCTCCGCGAGAGCAGGCGTAGCTACCGGTGACGCCCGCGCGTGGGTGCGTGGCTGGTTTTTCGGCTCTGTGCGCGACTTCACTGCTGCATGGGCGATCGCCGGCACGGCCGCACGTCCAACGGGTACACGCGAAAGAACCGGCGTGGAAGCGGCTCCGTCACCGAGCCTGAACGTGGCGACCGCGGTCTTCAGTTTCGCGGCCTGGTCATCGAGCGACTGTGCGGCGGCAGCAGCCTCTTCGACCAGCGCGGCATTCTGCTGCGTGACTTCGTCCATTTGCGTGACGGCCTGACCGACCTGATCGATGCCCTTGCTCTGTTCGTCGGACGCCGCGGCGATTTCACCCATGATGTCGGTGACGCGCGTGACGGCCACATTGATCTGCTGCATCGTGGCGCCGGCCTGATCGACGAGGTCCACGCCCGTACGCACGCGTGTGACCGAAGTATCGATCAGTGCCTTGATTTCCTTCGCGGCCGTCGATGAGCGTTGCGCGAGCGAGCGCACCTCGCCCGCGACGACGGCGAAGCCGCGGCCCTGTTCGCCCGCGCGGGCAGCTTCGACCGCCGCGTTCAGCGCGAGGATATTGGTCTGGAACGCGATGCCTTCGATGATACCGATGATGTCGGCGATCTTCGACGAGCTGTCCTTGATTTCGTCCATCGTCGAGACCACGCGCTGGACGACGCCACTACCTTCTTCGGCGATCCCCGACGCGTTTGCGGCCAGCGTGCTGGCCTGACGTGCATTGTCCGCGTTTTGACGCACGGTGCCCGTCAACTCTTCCATGCTGGCGGCGGTCTGTTCGAGCGAGGCGGCCTGCTCCTCGGTACGCGACGAAAGATCGATGTTGCCCGCCGCGATTTCTTTCGCCGCGACGCTCACCGACTCGGTCGATTCCCATACGGTGACGAGCACCTCGACGACGCGACTCATCAGTTCGTTGTAGGCGGCCGCGGCTATACCGATCTCGTCCATCGTGTCGATCGGAACGCGCTGGCTCAGGTCCAGCGTTTCGCTCGCCTGTTGCAGTGTCGACTGGATGTTGTTCAGCGCCTTCAGGATCGTCCGGGACAATGCCCAGATCGATCCGCTCACGATCGCCAGGCCGAGGATCATGACGGCAATGACGATATACATCATGTTGGCGCGGGCACGGTCCGCGCTTGCAGCGGTTTCGCGCGCGCGTTCCGCGCTCTGCGCGACGTTCTGCTCGAGCAACGCCTGGAACGGCTGGAAGTCGGAGTGATAGATGGCCGTCACTTGCTCATTCGCTGCTTTCGCATCATGCGTGGCCAGTTCGATGGTTTGCCGTGACTTCCTGTCGTATGCTTTCCAGCCCTCTATCAGCGTCTTGAACTTCTCCCCTCCATCCGCGCTGGCGAGGAGGGATCCCATGGCGTCTCCCCATTTGCCGATGTTCTGCTCGGCATCCGTAAAGATTTTTTTCGTATCGTCGGCGGTGGGATCGAGCTGGATCGTGGACATCGCACTTGCCTTGATCTCCAGGAGACTGCGAATTTGCTGCTGCCGTTTCGATGCAGCTACCGACGACTCGTCGATCGATGTATCGGCTCCGGTTGTCTGGACAAGCTTTTGCAGCTCAGGCGGCCAGCTTCATCAGCCTTTCCTGACGGGCTTCG
>NZ_SELS01000068.1 GCF_004197395.1 Paraburkholderia sp. UYCP14C
AAGCCGGGTTCGATGTTCTGCTGCGAGCCGCCGTTCATCTTCGCGGCGATGATCGCGAGGTCGACCGCTTCGGCCCATTCGGGCGGCGGCAGGAACACGCGGCCGGCGTATCTCGGGTCCCATAGCGCCTCGTACGACGCAGGCGGTGTCTTGATGGTCGCGGTGTTGTAGATCAGGCCGTCGGACCACAGCAGATAGCCGACGCCGAAGCCGTTCGCGCCGGTACGGTACTGCGGCGCGACTTCCTTGAGGTTCGGCAACCTGTCGAGGTCGGGCTTCATCAGCAGGCCCGCGTCGGCGAGACCGGATGCGCCGACGCCCGCAAGCGTGATGACGTCGTAGGTCGGACGGTCGCCCGACGCCTTGACCTTGGCGACCATGCCGGAGGTGCCGTCGGCGCGATCGGCGATCACTTTCGCGCCGGTCTTCGCGGTGAAGGTCGCGGCGATGTTGCGCAGCGCGGCCGTGCCGGTATCGTCCGACCACGTCAGGATGCGCAGCGTCTTGCCGCTGAAGTTGTGCTCCTGCGCGCGCAGATTCAGGAACGGCATCGGCAGCGCGGATGCCGCGAGCGCCGTACCGATGGTCTTGATGGCTTGCCTTCTACCCCGTTTGATCTCTTGCATGGCGATCTCCTGTGTTGAACGCCCGTTGCCCATGATTCGCCGTGACCGTTCCCGGATCTACCGCGTGTGAATGCACTGTAGGTTTGCCAAAATCGCACAACAATCGAAATATGCGCATGGATCGCATGACGTACGCTCATGGCTCGACGTCCGCGAACGTAGCGACGAGCGCTTCGGCGAAGCGCCGGGAAGCTATAGGCGATGGCGTATGCGGGTTAACGTCCATATCCGGCTGAGGAATCGCGGCCTGTGTCGAGGTATGAGGAAAGCTCGGTTCTGGTGCGGTTGCTGAAGGTTTTTTGCACCAGTTCGGTGCGACATTCTGCGGCGACGCGCATTTCCGCGCGTGCCATGAGTCGAACGCATGCGGGTTTGCCCGCGCACCCACTCGTGCGCGCATAGCCGATGGCGTATGCTGTGGGCTTGACGGGCAGGGCGGCGACGCACGCTTTCGCCGCCACGCAATGATTTTTTCTGATCCTGGACGACACCCGATGCGACGCCTACCGCCGCTCAACGCGCTGCAGATTTTCGAAACCGTCGCGCGCCATCGCAGCTTCACGCGTGCCGCCGATCATCTGTGCCTGACGCAAGGCGCGGTCAGCCGGCAGATCATCGCGCTCGAGGAGTACTACAAGTTTCCGCTGTTCAAGCGTCACGCAAAAGGACTGACGCTGACCGCCGAAGGCGAAATGCTGCTGCCGGCGGTCAAGGAGAGCTTCGCGCGGATCGAGGAAATGTCGCTGCGCCTAACGAGGCAGCGCACCGATCTCGCGCTAAAGGTGCCGACCTGCGTGATGCGCTGGATGCTGCCGAAAATCATGCGCTTCCAGTCCGAATATCCCGACCTGCACGTGCAGATCACCACCACCTGGCAGCACGATGTCGATTTCCAGAGCGAGCCGTTCGACGCGGCGATCATCTATGGTTCGTCGCCCGGTGCGGACGTGCAGGCGGTGTCGCTGTTCGAGGAGCGTCTGACGCCGGTCTGCACGCCCGAACTGCTGAAGGACAAGCCGCTCGCGCAAGTGGGCGATCTCGCGCGCCACACGCTGCTGCATCCGACGCGCGACCATCGCGACTGGAAGATGTGGCTCGCGAAAATCGCGGAAACCGATGCGACGGGCGCCGCCACGATCGACGCGGAGCTCGGCCCGAGCTTCGATACGCTCGACATGGCGACCAACGCTGCCGCACAGGGCTTCGGCGTCGCGATCAGCGATCTCGCGCTGATCGACGAGGACGTCGCGGCGCGGCGCCTGGTGCGGCCGTTCGATATGGTGCTGAAGACCGGTTGGCGCTATTACTTCGTGTATCCGGACGCGGTCGCGCAACAGCAGAAGCTGAATCTGTTCCGCGACTGGATCGTCGAGCATTGGGAAGAGTGAGAGTGCCGTCCGGCCGTCCCATACGCCGGTCAGGCATCAGATCACGGCGCGAACGACAGAAACAGCTAGGCCGTGAACAGCGACAGATGGACGGCGCCTTGCAGAATCGTCGTGCGTCCGGTGCTGAGCGTCAGCGTGGCGACCACCAGCGTGAGCGCGAGCAGCACCATGTCCTTGCCGTTGATGCCGAGCACGATGGGCTGACCGATGTACAGGAAGACGCCGGCGACGGTGGGAATGGTCAGGCCGATACTCGCCAGCGCCGAGCCAAGCGCGAGGTTCAGGCTGGTCTGCAGACGATCGGCGTGTGCCGCTCGCACCGCCGCGAGCCCTTCCGGCAACAGCACCAGCGACGCAATCACGATACCGACCACCGCCGGCGGCGCGCCCGCGCCCAGCACGGCGGATTCGATCGTCGGCGACAGCACTTTCGCGAGCAGCACCACCGCGACGAGGCTCACCAGCAGCAGCACGCCGCTGATGGCCGCGAGGCGCGCGCCCGGCGGCTCGGCATGGACGTCTTCGTCGGGCACGCCGGCGAGGAAGTAGTCGCGATGGCGCACCGTCTGCACGAACACGAACACGCAGTACAGCACCAGCGACGACACGCCGGCAAACGCGAGCTGCGACGGCGACAGGACCGGCCCGGCGCTGGTGGTGGTGAAGTTCGGCATCACGAGCGTCAGCACCGACAGCGACGCGAGCACCGCCAGCGCGGCCGCCGCGCCGCGGCTCTGGAAGTCCTGTTCCCGATGGTGGATGCCTCCGACCAGCAGACACAGCCCGACGAGCCCGTTGCAGACGATCATCACGGCCGCGAATACCGTATCGCGCGCGAGGCCGGCTTTTTCGGGACCGGACGTCAGCATCACCGACACGATCAGCGCCACTTCGATCACCGTGACGGCGACCGCCAGCACCAGCGTGCCAAACGGCTCGCCGACGCGATGCGCGACCACTTCGGCATGATGGACGGCGGCAAACACGGCCGCGCAAAGCGACACGCCGACCACCGCGAGCAGCAGCGCGTTACCCGGCATCGCGTAGGCGGCACCGAGCACGATCCAGCCGACGATCGGCGCGGCGAGGGTCCAGCGGGGCAAGACGGTCGCGGGCGAAGTCATGCGGCCTTCCTTTCGGTGCGTGTTTTAACTTGAAGTAAAGTCTCAGAAAGAGACGTTAAGTCATTAAATTATCACGGATAAATCATTTTGTTGAAAGCCGTTGCTGCTCGGTCGGATCGTCATCGCCACGGGCAGATCGCACGGCAGCAAATTCGGTATGCGGACCTTCCGGGCGTCAGTGGTGCCGTGCAAGGACTAGCCGTCGCGACGCATGTCGCGCGTTCAAAATATCGCGGTTTCGGGGGCGCGGGGGGAATCGCCGCGTCGGGTGGTGCGAGGGCCGCACCGTGAGGCAGTGGTGTCGAGCGCTGGGCGGAGGGGGAATTGGCGTCGGGGCAGAGCTTTCCGCCCACGACGCCAGCTTGCTGCTCTTACTGCAACTTCTTCGGCTGTTCGACCGGCTTACTGGCCGATCGCGCGGATCGTCAGTGCGTTCTTCACCGACGTCACGCCTGCCACGCCTTGAGCGGCGTTCGTCGCGAGTTCGATCTGAGACTGATCCGGCACCGAGCCTTCCAGCGTGACTGCGCCGTCGCGCGCGCGCACGATGATGTTGCCGACGGTCACGCCCTTCGTACGTGCGAGCGTCGCGCGGACCTTCTTCTGCAGTGCGCGATTAGCCTGCTTAGCCTGCTTGGCGGTCGGTGCCGCTGCCGCCGGGGCTGCGGTCGCGGCCGCATCGCTGCTTTGCGCGTACGCGTTGAGGGAAGCGAGAACGACCAGCGCGCCACCGATCATCTTGATTGCCGAGAATGCTTTCATTCAACCTCTCCTGTTGTCGTAGAACGTCGATCCCCCGAATGGGGTCGATTTTTTTGCACCAGCGGGTACAGCGGGATTCAATGCAAATGCAGCAGCCGTGCGCACACTTTCAGCCGAGTCGCATGTCTCCGCGAGCCGCGAAGCGCGCCGAAACATGCAAACGGCCGTGTGAACGGCCGGAAGCACACAATACAGCAATTAGTGCCATGTTGAGGTCCATGGCGCAGAAAATGAGGCTTCGGTACAACGAATTTCCCGTTCGTAACCGGTCGATGGCGTGGAAAGTGGGCGATTGCGCGCTGCTCGCGAGGCCGTAGGATTCAGCACCGATGTCAGCACCCGATTCAAGGACACCCAGCGCATGCGACACGAAGCTCTTCCCATCCGCCCGTTGCGCCGCGACGATCTACCATTCGACACCGTCGATCTCGCGCGCTTCATGGTCGGCAAATATCTCGTGCACGATCTGCCCGAAGGACGGCTGAGCGGACGCATCGTCGAGACCGAGGCGTATCCGCTCGGCGATTCGACGAGCCATGCGTTCATGGGGCGTCGTCCGCACAACGGATCGATGTTCCTCGCGCGCGGCCATGCGTATGTGCGGCTGACCTACGGCGTGTCGTACATGCTCAACATGTCATCCGAGGCGGAGGAGGTCGGCGCCGGCATCCTGCTGCGCGCGATCGAACCGCTCGAAGGACTCGCGCTGATGGAAGCGCGCCGTCCCGGCGTGCCGCTGCGCGATCTCGCTCGCGGACCCGGCCGGCTGACGGTGGCGTTCGGCATCGGCAAGGCTTTCGACGGGCACGATCTGTGTACGGGACGGGGGCTATGGATCGGCGTGATCGAGACCGGCGCACCGATCGGCGTGACGACGCGCATCGGCCTGTCGCGCGAGATGCACCAGCCGCTGCGATTTTTCGAGCCGGGCAGCGCGTTCGTCAGCGGCCCGCGCAAGCTGCTGACGATTCCGCATTCGGGCGCATGATTTCGCGGTCTCGCACGCGTACGTTAAATCAGACGTTTCGGCGCGCAAAACGGAGCAAATTCTACTCAGATGACAAGTATTTCGGAAACATCAGACGCAACGGTGACGAGCCGGCCAATTGTTACCCGGAAGACCAGGCTAACGGAAGCGGTTCCACAATATTCCCTGGCATTATTGCGAACCGAACAATTTTCTATCTCGAAATTAAGGGTTTTCCCTCGACGATATGGTGACTAGACTGAAGTCATTCGCTGGACACCACCGTGTCGGCGATGCAGAAAAAACCAGATTGGAGGGAAATCATCATGAAATCGCTGATCAAGGCAGTTGTCATTGCAGCCGTTGTCGTCGCACCGGTCGTATCGTTCGCTCAGTCGAGCCAGCAGCCGATCACCCGCGCGGAAGTCCGCAGCGAACTGATCCAGTTGGAGCACGCGGGCTATAACCCGTCGACCTCGAACGACGCGAATTACCCGGCCGACGCCCAGGCCGCCGAACAGCGCGTGCAAGCGCAAAATCCGGTCGTCGCGCAAACCCAGCCGACCGCCGATACCAGCGGTTATGGCGCGCCGATGAGCGGATCGACGCAAGCGGGCGGCATGGCGCAACCGATGACCGGCGCGAAGAGCGTCTATTTCGGTAACTGATTTCCGTAACTGAGCACGCAGCACGATGCTGTGCGCCGTTGCAAAGGGCGCACAGCGTTTCATACCAGCTACTGTTTCAAACGAGCGCGCAGCACCCATGCGCCCGCGAGCGTGTCATCCGTGCGCGCGTTGCGTTCCTCTTTCCGAAGGAACCTCCGCTGCCGCAAGGTAGCTTGGCCCAAGCTGTTCGAGGCTTGGGCTTTTTTTGCATCCGGTCCCGCGCGGATGACCGCTATGGCGTCGCTCGACGAGAGCCGTGCTGCCTGTCAGAGCCGTTCGCCGTGAATATAGAACTCGAGTTGCTGGATCGTGAACTGCTGTTCCGCGATGATGTCCTTCACGAGGTCTCCAATCGACACCATGCCGACCAGCCGATCCTTGTCGATGACCGGCAGGTGACGCATGCGCCGCTCGGTCATCAGCGCCATGCACTCTTCGGTCGTCTGGTCCGGACGAACGAAGCGCACCGCCTTGCTCATGATGTCGCGCACCGGAGTCGCCTTCGACGATCGGTCCATCAGCACCACCTTGCGCGCGTAGTCGCGCTCCGTAATGATGCCGGCGATGCTGTCGCCGTCCGTCACCACCAGCGCGCCGATGCCTTTCTCGGCCATCAACCGGATCGCCTCGTAGACGGAATCGTCGGCGCCGATCGTGTAGACGTCGGAGGGGTTCGGTTTCGTTTTAAGAAGCTGTGCAACGCTTGTCATGGAGCGGCTCCGTTTCGCAGTGCAGCACGCCGAAGTGGCGCACTGTCGTGAGGGACAGGCGATTCCAGTATAGGCGCGACGTGCACCCGCGGTACACCGGGAATACCTCGGGCACGCCAGACGATGCGGGCTGGCTTGACGAGGTTCGCGCGAGCCCGTTTCGCGTCTCGTGCGCGTGTTACGCGAGTGCTTCGAGGGGCTTGTCGCGGGGCGGCGTCCCATGGTCGCGAAGGGGCATCCGCGTGCGGCATGCCGATTAGCGGTAAACTCGCAGTCCACACCTTAACCCCGGCTCGACCGGGTTCATGCCAGCACCATAGTTCAACGCCATGCTCACGTCTCAGGATTCATCGCCCGCAGCGGACGGCGCCGTCACCGGCGAATGCGTCGTGCTCGACGCCACCGCCACGCTGCCCACGCGCTACGGCACGTTCACTTCCTATGTGTTTCGCGTGGTCGACAGCGGCGCCGAACATCTCGCGCTCGTGATGGGCGATGTCGCCAATCAGTCGTCCGTGCTGACGCGCCTGCATTCGGAGTGTCTGACGGGCGACGTGCTCGGCTCCTATCGCTGCGACTGCGGCGAGCAGCTCGATCTCGCGCTGCGCTATATCGCGGCAGAGGGTTGCGGCGTGCTGCTGTATCTGCGCGGCCACGAAGGGCGCGGCATCGGCCTGTCGAACAAGATCCGCGCGTATGCGCTGCAGGAGCAGGGGCGCGATACCGTCGAAGCCAACCTCGATCTCGGCCTGCCCGACGATTCGCGCGAATACGATTCGGCCGCGGGCATTCTGCGCACGCTGAAGGTCACGTCGGTGCGGTTGATGAGCAACAACCCCGAGAAGTTCGACACGCTGTCGAAGCACGGCATTCCGGTGTGCGAGCGTGTCGCGCTCGCGATTCCGATGCGCGAGGAAAACGAGCGCTATATCCGCACGAAGCAGCTGAAGTTCGGGCATTACTTCGACGAGAACGAATAAGCCGGCTCGCTTCGCCCGGGCGCTCGGCGTGACTGAAAATCTAGAACACGCTGAAATCGTCGTTGCTGTCGGGAATCGCGGCAAGCAGGTCGGCCAGCGCGCGCCAGCCGATCAGGCTCGATAGCGTCATCCCCACGCGCAGCCAGCGCTCGGCACGCGAGCCGGACTTCGTTGGCGGTGTGGGCGCTCTACGCCGTATCTGCCGCGTTGCGCTTTTCGTTGTTCGGGCGTCGATCGATGCGCGACGCAACGGGCAGGTCTGCATGCCGTCTCTCCAGTGTTGAACGCCTTCGACGCTGCTCGCTTCGCGCCTCGCCGTGCGTTTGCCGCAGGTCCACGCGGCTTACCGGGCCGCCGCTTCCGTACCGGTCACGCGCGATAGCAGCGCCCCCAATACCTGTCGCAACGACGTGGCGCCGAAGCGTCGCTCGCTGACGTTCGCCTCCACGTCGATGCGGCCGGCGTTGTGCGCGTCGTACAGATCGACGATCAGTTGCGCGTGCCGCTCGCCGAGTCCGGCGCCGCGCAGCATGGCACTCCATTCGTCGCGAGGCATGCGGTGGGCGGCGATCGGCCGCCCCGACAGTTCCGCCAGGGTGCGCGCGACGTCGAGCGCGCTGACCCGCTCTTTCCCTTCGATACTGACCACTCGCTGCTTCGCGCGCGAAGGTCCTTCGTCGAGCAGCAACTGCGCGGCAAGCTCGCCGACGTCCTGCGCGGCGACGGTCGGAAACAGCTTGTCGAGCGGATCATGCAGACTCGGCAACACGCTCCGGCCGAGCGCGACCGGCAGCACCCGCGCCCAGTTCTGCATGTGCTCGGCGGCGCGCAACAAGATCAGCGACGAAGCGACGCCGCGCAACTGCGTTTCGAGGTAGTGGAACAGCGTCGTGATGCCGGTACCGTCCGCGTGCTCGGCGCCGTAGTCGGATAGCGCGAGGAGTCGCGGCGGCGCGGCCGAGCGCAACGCGGCGGCGCCCGCGTCGATGATGTGCCGCATCGCCGCCGCGGGATCGTCGTGCGCGTGCGGCACCGGACAGAGCCATTGCACTGCCTGCGCGCCGCGGATGGCGCGAGCGACCGAACCGGCGTCGTTCAGGTCGGCGAGCGCGATCTCGCATCCCATTGCCGCGAGCGCTCCGGCCTGCGCTGCGTCGCGCACCACTGCGCGTACTTCGTGGCCCGCCCGACGCAAGGCGCTTGCACTCGCATGTCCCACGTGACCGGTCGCTCCGAAAATGACGAACACGTCGTGCTCCTTTTGATGATGGCGTTGACGTGATGGTAGGGACGCCGCGCCCGCGTGGCGCGCAGATCCGGATGACTTTGCGCGGATATGGATGATTTTTTTTCGACGATGCCGCGCAGGTCGCGCGGAACGCGTCGGCTGTCCGCGAGCTACTACGAAATTCCGTCACTCCGGCGCACCCGTCGAAAACGCCGCACAATGCTGGCATCTCGCCGTCATTCAGGTCCCTCAGGAGACAAGCGATGAACGCCGTCACCCCGATTCCCGCGCCCGCGCCGCACAGCGGCTCGCGCATCGCCGTGCGCACGAGCGGGGCGCTCGGCTGGCGAGGCTTCGGTGCGGAGCTGGTCGATGTGTCGGCCGGTTTGCATCGGATACCCGCGTTTCGCCATCACCGGGTGGGCGTACACGTCGGCGCGCCGGTGACCGCGCGCTGTCTGTGCGATGCGCGCCGCCACACGCGGATTCAGGCGCACGGCGACGCGGACGTGATCCCCGCGGGGCTAGAAGGTCAGTGGCACGATGACGCGGCCTGCACGATTTTCAGCATCTGGTTTGCCGAGGATTTCGCGCGACGGACCGTCGAGCAACTCGCGTTGAAGTCGGCCGACACGCAGCTGCGGCCGCGCTTCCAGATGCGCGATCCGCGCTTTCAGCATCTCGCGTGGGCGCTGCGCGCGGAGCTCGAAGCGGACGACGTATCCGATCCGCTTTACGCCGAAAGTCTGTGCACGGCGATGCTGGTGCGTCTGATGGGCGTCGGACCCATCCCCGGCAACCGGCGGCGCACGCTCGCGCCGCGCACGGCCGCGCGCGTGATCGAGTTCATCGACGCGCATCTCGATCAGCGTCTGACGCTCGATGAGCTCGCCATCCAGGCGCAACTGAGCGTGCCGCATTTCAAGGCGCTGTTTCGCGGCACACTCGGTGTGCCCGTGCATCAGTACGTGATACAGCGCAGGGTGGAGCGTGCGCGAACGCTGCTGCTGCAAGGACGCCTCAGCGCAAGCCAGATCGCGCTCGAGACCGGCTTTGCGCATCAGAGCCATATGGCGCACTGGATGTCGCGTTTGCTGGGCGTGACGCCGCGTGAAGTGCGCGGTGCCGCGCGCGACGACACGGCGATGTCGGGGCTGGTGAGACTACAAGATTAGGGCGTCAGGCCGGCGGCGCGCCACCCTTATCCCAGTGGCGCAACGCATTTCCGCGTCAACCGGGTGCGGCCCCTGTCAACTGCGCATAGACATCGTGCGCGAGCTGCAACAGCTCCTTGCGATCGATCCCCCCCGACACCGCATAGCCGAAATCGCCGTCGACCCAATAGAACACGTTGACGGGCCCCGCCTGATACAGCTTGAACGCCGTCGTATTCGCGTTCTCGCGACGATGCGAGATGCACAGCGTGACGCGCTCGCCGTTCGGTCCGCGGTACATGAACTGCGCAGTCGGGCCATCGTCGCCGGGCAGCAGGCGGCCGCCCGACAGCATGAAACCGCTTTTCGACAGCATCGGCGGGTGGACCTGGGTGCCGAGCCGGTTTGCGAGCCATTGCACGAAGTCCTGCTCGTGATCGGCGCTCATGTCGCTCGGCCGATCGATCGCCGGCATGTACACGACATGCGCGACCGCCGCCTGGCGAGCGAAGCTCTCGGCGCTGTCCGCGCTGACCGGACGATTTCCTGCCTGGGTAGCGGCCCCTGCGTCGGTCTGATCGATCGCAACGGGCGGAATCAGATCGTTCCTGTGCATGCCGATGCCCACGCCGAGCACGAGCGCGGCAGCCATGCCCGCGAACTGCGCGGCAAAACGCGGCCAGTTCGCGGCCGCTCGCGCGCGGCGCGGCGCGCCGCTCTGCAGCCGCTTCGGCACCGGCTCGCTGAGCACGCGGTCGTAGCGCTCGTGAAGCAGACCATTGAGCGAAAAGTAATCGCTGATGCGCGCGGCCAGCTCCGGATTCTGTTCGAGCGCGCGTTCCACCTCGTCGCGGCGCTCTCCGGACAGCGTGCCGTCCACGTACGCGTGCAAGTCTTCTTCGCCGATCGGCATTTGCGGCTCGCTCATCGCACCACCTGTAATTTCGCACCGGGCTGGGCGCCCGCCATCAAAGCCCGCAGCCGTTCGCGTCCGCGCGACAGCCGCGACATCACCGTGCCGATCGGAATGTTCAGCGCGAGCGCGACATCGGCATAGCTCATTTCCTCCAGACCGACCAGCAGCACCACCTCGCGCTGTTCGACCGGCAGCCGCTGCAGCGCGTAATCGAGATCGCGCATTTCGAGTGAACGCGTCTGGCCCGACGGCACCGCGAGCTCGCTTTCGGCGATGCTGTCGTCGTCGACCGCGACGTGGACCGCGCGCGCCGACGCCTTGCGCGCCTGATTCGCGAACACGTTGTGCATGATCGTGAAGAGCCACGCGCGCAGATCGGTGCCCGGCTGGAACAGCCCGGTGCGGCCGAGCGCGCGCTCGAGCGTGTCCTGCACGAGGTCGTCGGCGAGCTCGCGATTGTTGATCAGCGCCCGCGCGTAGCGCCGCAGACGCGGCACGTGCTCGATCAGCTCGTCACGGACATCCATGGTCGATCCCGGTCAGGGGGCGTGGGGGTGGCATCGGCTTCACTCGCATCGGTATCGATACGCGCCGGGCCGGTCGCGAAGGCTTCCGTCGCACGATGCGTTCGAGCTGCAAACACCTGTCAGCGCATTTTATTCCGCGCGGGCCCAGCGCACCGGCGTCAGCGCGCGGTCATCACATCGGCGGCGCGCATCAGGCCGTGGGTGCGCGCATTGCCCGCGACGACGAAGCGCTGCCGCTGCGCGGTCCACGTCAACAGCCGCAGCTCGCCGATGCGGCGCGCGGCCCACTGCGGCTCGTCGCGCGCAAACGGCGCCATGGCCGACAGCACCACCACCGGCTGCTGATCGCCGTTCAGATAGACGAGTTCGTCCGCGCGCTGCAATGGCCCGAGCCGCAGCACGCGTTGCTCGACGAGGCGCAGGCCGATCGCGCCGAGATCCGGCGCGGCCGGATCGGCGCGCGTGGGCGACGCCGAGGAAAAGGGCCGCGCGGTGGCTTCGGCGAGCGCCATCACGGCGGCATTGTCGAGCGCTTGTGCGGACACTTGAGTCGCCGCGAGCCAGCCGCTGACGGCGATCAGCAGCAGCGCGAGCGTAACGAGCGCGATCAGCGTTCGGCGCCCGCGCCCGGCCGGGTGCGGGCGCCGGCGTAGCCGGCGCGAGCCGCCGAGGTGCCCATGCGCGGGCTCGTCCGTGGTCTGAAACGTGGCCTGGATCTGTGCGTTCAAGCGGTCGTAAAAGGCGACCCGGCGTGCTTCCGCCGGATGCTTGCCGAGATAGTCGCGCAGCGCCGCGGCGCGCTCGGGTGTCAGCGTGCCGTCGGCATAGGCCTGAATGTCGCCTTCGGTGGGCGGCAAGCCGGAGGGGTGGTCGGTCGAAGTCATGGTGATGCGCGGTCTTGATGGCGGCTATCCGACGGCAAACACGGCTGCGCGGGTGTTTATTCCCAGCGCCAGCGATGTTTTTTTCGCACGGCGAATGCAGGAATAAACGCCGCCGGCGCGTGGTTCTCCCTGGTGCGAACCCGCACAACTCTCCAAGGAGTCGATCATGAAAAAGCTTTCGTTCATCGCTTTGTCGTTCGTCGTTCTCGCCGCTTCGTCGAGCGCATTTGCGCAGGCCAAGACCCGTGCTCAGGTGTACCAGGAATTGATCGAGGCCCAGCAGAACGGTCTCGACTACATCACCGACGCGTCGTACCCCGACGTCAGTCCCGTCTTCGCACGTCAGGTCGAGCAGCACAAGATGGCGCTCGCCACGCAAGCGGCCAACGCCGCAAGCCACGTTGCGAACTCGGGCGCGCCGGCGGTCGGCACCCATTGAAGCCGCATCGGCCATCGGCGCGCGAACGGGGTTGGACGGGCGCGCCGGTGCCGGATGGAATAGATCGTCACGCGGCGTGTTTGCCCGTACGTTGGTCGATCAGTCGAGCGACCCATCGATCGATTCATCGATCCATCCGGCAAGGAGTTTCCGTGACACAACCCTCTGTACCCACACCCAATCCCACCGGCTCCGGCCCGCGGCCGATCTGCGTGCCGTGCCGGCTCGCCGCGATCGGCGCGGCCGTGCTCGCGCTTGCGGGCGGCTTCGCGTACACCGCGGGCTGGCTCACCCCCTCGCGTCTGACCGCGCCGCGCATTATCGATACGTTCGAGGCGGTCGCGGGCCAGCATCCCGGCTATCGGCGCAATCACGCCAAAGGCCTGTGCGTCGAGGGCTATTTCGACAGCAACGGCAATGGCGCGGCGCTGTCGCACGCGGCGGTGTTCGAGCCGGGCCGCACGCCGGTGTCTGGCCGCTTCGCGGTGCCCGGCGGCAACCCGTCCGCGCCCGATACGAGCTCGCCGGTGCGCAGTCTCGCGCTGCAGTTCCGGCTTCACGATGGCGAACAGTGGCGTACCGGTATGAACTCGACGCCGGTGTTCGCGGTGCATACACCCGCGCAGTTCTATCAGCAGTTGCTGGCCGCGAAGCCCGACCCCGCGACCGGCAAGCCGGACCCCGCGAAGCTGAAGGCGTTCTATGCGGCCAATCCCGAGACGCAACCGTTCCAGCGCTGGGTCAAGGCGCACGCGCCGTCGTCGAGCCTTGCGAACGCCGCTTACTACGGCATCAACGCGTTTCTGTTTACCGATGCCCACGGCACGACGCGCGCGGTGCGCTGGGCCGTCGTGCCCGACACGGCGTACGCGCCGATCACCGCGGCGCAGCAGGCCGAAAAGAACTTCCTCGCCGCCGATCTCGATGAGCGTTTGCAACAGGGGCCGCTGCGCTGGCATCTGGTGTTGACCGTCGCGCAACCAGGCGACCCGACCAGCGACGCGACGCTGCAATGGCCCGACGACCGTCAGCGCGTCGACGCGGGGACGCTCGTGATCGAACGCACGACGTCGCAGGAAGACGGCACCTGCCGCGACATCAACTTCGATCCGACGATCGTGCCCGCCGGCATCGCGCCATCGGACGATCCGCTGCTCGCCGCGCGTTCGGCGGCCTACGCGCTGTCGTTCCAGCGCCGCACGCGCGAGGAGGCGCTGCATCCCGAGATCCATCGAACCCAGCAAATCGGAGAGCACTCATGACGCGCACCGGCACTCATTTCAGTCCGCTCGCGCGGCTGCTGCACTGGACGATGGCGCCGCTAATCGTCGCGATGCTGTTTATCGGCGTGGGCATGGTGGCGACGGTATCGCGTGCCCATGACACGCTGGTCGCGCTGCATCGGCCGCTCGGCATCGCCTTGCTGCTGCTCGTGCTGGTGCGGCTCGCGGTGCGCGTCACGCGCGGCAGTCCGCCATTGCCCACCCGCATGTCGAAGCCTCAACGACTGGCGGCGCATGCGTCGCACTTCGTGTTGTACGGGCTGATGCTCGCGATGCCGCTGATCGGCTGGGCGATGCTGTCGGCGGCCGGCTATCCGGTCACGCTGTTCGGTCCGCTGCATCTGCCGCCGATCGCGCCGCACGACGTCGCGCTGTTCGCGCTGCTGCGCGCGCTGCATACGTGGCTCGCGTTCGCGTTGTTCGCGACGGTGCTGCTGCATCTGGCGGCGGCGTTGTTGCATGGGCTGATCCTGCGTGACGGGGTGTGGGGCAGCATGGCGCGCGGAGGACGCTGACAGCGGTCGAATCGGCCGGGCCGCGGCTCGGGCGGACCGGTCCCGAACTGCCCGATCGGCCGCCCCTGCGATTTTCGTCCAACGCGTAAAATGGCCGGTTACCACAGGCAAATCGCGGCTGGACAGAATCGGCCGGGAGTCGCGAGTGAGCGTCGCCCGGCGCACTGTTTTGGAGCACGCGCTTGCCTTCGCCGGTTTGAACAGGAATGCACGCGGATGTCGTCAGTTTTCTTCGATCGGGAAAGCATTGCGGAATGGCTCGGTGAGCACACCGTCGCCAAGGCGCGCTCGGTGGGCGCGGTCAGCAACGTCAAATGGCAGGGCGACACGCTGTCGGGCGACGTGCAGGGCTCGCAGCCGCAGCCGTACCGGACGCGGGTTCGCTTTCGTACCGATGGCGGGTCGCCGTGGGCCGAAGGTGCATGCACGTGCCCGGTCGGCCGTAATTGCAAGCACGTCGCGGCCCTGCTGCTCGCGGAACTCGACTACCACGACGAGATGGATCACATCACGCAGGTCGAGGACGACAGCGATCCGGCAACGTCGGAGGTGTTCATCGCGCGACGGATCACGGTCCCGGGCGTGCTGCCGTCCGCATCGCCATCACCGTCTTCATCTCCCGGTGTGCGCCCCGAACTGGTCAGTTGGCTCGAGCGGTTTCGCGCGCGCGCTCGCGCGGCCGACGCCGCCGCCGAAAAAGATGCCGCCCGCAAGGTGGAAACGCCACGCAAGGAAACGCTCGCCTATCGGCTCAACTGGTCGCGTTTCCATCTGCGCCACGAAGTCGTGCTGCATCGCGCGCGCTGCGACGCGGACGGCGTGATCGTCGAAGTCGGCGACAGCTGGGGCGACGTCGAGGGCGCGCTGCTCAGGCAGCCGCGCTTCGTGTCCGACGAAGACCTGTCGATCCTGCGCGGCCTGTGGCTCGGCCGCTCGCGCGAGGATTTGGGCCAGTTCGTGCTGCGCGGCACGAGCGGCGCGGAGACGCTGCAAAAGCTGATCGCGACCGGGCGCCTGTTCTTCGACTTCAGGATCGCGCCGGGGCAGGTCGGACCGACGCCGCTCGCGCGCGCCGCCGACCGGCCCGGGCGCATCGAATGGGAGCCGCTCGCCGACGAGCGCCTGCGTCCGGTGCTGCGCACCGAACCGCGCGCGAGCATGGTGCTGCCGACCGAGCCGGTCTGGTACGTGGACGGCGTCGCCAACGAGGCGGGCGTGGTGCCGCTGTCGCTGCCGTTCCAGCAACTGCCCGATTACCTCGCGATGCCGCCGATCTCGCTCGCCGAAGCGCCGCTCGTTGCGTCGGTGTTGCGCGAGATCGCGCCCGAGCTGCCGCTGCCGCCGACCCACGACGCGCCCGCGATCCGGGTGATCGACGTCGAGCCGGTGCCGGTGCTGACGCTGAACAGCCACGCGCTGCCCGGCGCGGCGAAGGGTATCAAAACGGCGAAATCGGCGAAATCCGCGAAGACCGCGGAGCGCAAGTCCGCGGCGGTCGAGCTGGCCGCCGCGAGCTTCGATTACGACGGCGTCAGCATCAACGCCGACAGCAGCGTGACGCTGGTGCCGCTGCCGGGCGGCGACGTGATTCACATCCGCCGGCGCTACGACGCTGAAAAAAAGCGTCTGCTGGAATTGCGCAAGACCGGTCTGCAAAAGGTGCCGACGCGCAACATGCAGGCGTCGCGTCTGTTGCCCGACACGATGCTCGGTCTGCCCGACACCGACGCGTGGTCCGAGTTCGTCAACGACGCGGTGCCGGATCTGCTCGCGAAGGGCTGGCGCGTGACGATGGCGCCCGAGTTCCGCTACAACGTGATCGAGATCGACGCGATCGACGGTACCGCGCAGCAAGCCGGCGACGGCTGGTTCGATCTGGAGATGGGCATCCGCGTCGGCGAGCGCAACGTGCGGCTCGAGCCGCTGCTGGCCGACCTGTTCCGGCGCGACCGGCGCTGGCTCTCCGGCGCGCTGGAAAGCATCCGCGACGACGAGCCGATCGAACTGAAGACCGAGGAGAACAAGCGCCTGCGGCTGCGCGCCGATCGTCTGAAGCCGGTGGTGCGGGTGCTGGTCGATCTGTTCGATTCACTCGGCGGCGCGCTTGCCGAAGGCGTGCCGCTGCGGGTGCCCGCGGTCGACGCCGGCCGTCTCGATGCGCTGCACGACACCGGCCGCTGGCAGTTCAGCGGCGACGACTCGATCCGCGAACTCGCGCGCCGCCTGCAAGCCGGTCCGGGTCTGCGCGAAGTGCCGGTGCCGCGCGGTCTGAAGGCCGAACTGCGTGCGTATCAGCATCAGGGCCTGAACTGGATGCAGTTCCTGCGCGAACAGGATCTGGCCGGCGTGCTGGCCGACGACATGGGGCTCGGCAAAACCGTGCAGACGCTCGCGCACATTCTCGCGGAGAAGGAGGCGGGGCGGCTTACGAACCCCGCGCTGATCGTCGTGCCGACCACGCTCGTGCACAACTGGCGCGAGGAAGCGCGCCGCTTCGCACCGGAACTGAAAGTGCTGGCGCTGAACGGGCCGCAGAGGAAGGAGCGCTTCGAGCAGATCGGCGAACACGAACTGATCCTGACCACTTATGCGCTGCTGTGGCGCGATCAGAAAGTGCTCGCCGAACACGACTACCATCTGCTGATTCTCGACGAGGCGCAGTACGTGAAGAACGCGAGCACCAAGGCCGCGCAGGCGATTCGCGGCTTGCGCGCGAGGCATCGGCTGTGTCTGACGGGCACGCCGCTCGAGAATCATCTCGGCGAACTGTGGTCGCAGTTCGATTTTCTGCTGCCGGGCTTTCTCGGCAGCCAGAAGGACTTCACGCGACGCTGGCGCAACCCGATCGAAAAGAACGGCGACGACGTGCGCCGCGCGTTGCTCGCGCGCCGGATCCGGCCGTTCATGCTGCGCCGTCGCAAGGACGAGGTTGCAAAGGAGTTGCCGCCGAAGACGACGATCGTGTGCCCGGTCGATCTCGAAGGCGCGCAGCGCGACCTGTACGAAACCGTGCGCACGGCGATGCAGCAGAAGGTGCGCGCGGCGGTCAGCGCGCAGGGGCTCGCGCGCAGCCACATCATCGTGCTCGATGCGTTGCTGAAGCTGCGCCAGGTGTGCTGCGATCCGCGGCTCGTGCGCATCGCCAGCGGTATCACGGACGGCTCGGGCGTGGGCGCGGGAGCGGTCGCCGGCGGCGGCGAGCGCGCGATGCGCTCGGCCAAGCTCGATCTGCTGCTGTCGATGCTGCCCGAGCTGATCGAGGAGGGGCGTCGCGTGCTGCTGTTCTCGCAGTTCACCGGCATGCTCGCGCTGATCGCCGAGGCGCTCGACGAAGCCGCGATCCCGTACGCGATGCTGACGGGCGACACGGCCGATCGCGTGAGCCCGGTCGAGCGATTCCAGCAGGGCGAGGTGCCGCTGTTCCTGATCAGCCTGAAGGCGGGCGGCGTGGGGCTGAACCTGACCGCCGCCGACACGGTGATCCACTACGACCCGTGGTGGAACCCGGCGGCCGAAAACCAGGCGACCGACCGCGCGCATCGGCTGGGACAGGACAAGCCGGTCTTCGTGTACAAGTTGATCGCGGCCGGCAGCATCGAGGAAAAGATCGTCGAACTGCAGGAGCACAAGGCCGGGCTCGCCGACAGCATTCTCGCGGAAGACGCGGCGGGCGCCGCGAAGTTCTCGGACGATGACCTGGACGCGCTGTTCGCGCCAATGCCGGAGATCGAAGGCGCGCGCTGACCGCGCGAGCTAGCGACCGAACCAGGCAACGCAGATGGGTCGCGCGGGCACACAAGTGGAAGATCTGACGCGTTGACGCAACGCCAAAGGGGCCAGACTGTAACAAAAAGTCTGTGTGTGTAAATTGTCGGCGAAGGGGACTTCAACTCATACCAATTTGGGACTCGCGCGGTGTAAGACTTGCGAGTCGGGCGCAAGCTTACGGCGTGTAATAAATGCTTGTGCAGCGGTTACAAAGGAAGTTCTTTCATCTTGAGCACGGCTTTGCGGCGGGCTAATGTAACGTTACTCGCGCGGTTAGACCCCGGCGAGCGTGTGTAGTGTTTTTGAGCGGCGTTGCTTCGACAGGAGCGACGCCGCATTTTTTTGCCCGCGACCCTGACGCGATGCATCACGTGCTGGCGGTCCGTCACGCGTGACACTTCTGCATCGATTCGCCCAATGCATACCAGTCGGACGCCTTCCTACAATTTGAGGCTTGCGTTTTGCTTTCGATTTTGTCAATTACCCCGAATGGCAACTCACCGGCGGCGAAATCTAACAATGTTTAAACGATTTATTTTGAGATTATTCTTATACTGAATACGCAATTGTTAAATAAGAGTACTTTGAAGGAATCTTAAGGCCGATAAGCGGACGTGTGACCAAAGTCCGCGCCATCAAGGCTCTGCGATCCTGCAATGTGACTTCCTCGCGCGCGCCGCCCGGTGCTGGCCGAGCGGAGGAACGTAAAAAACGCGTCAACTGTTTTCAATTAGGGTTTTTCGCGACGGATTGTCGGTACACGGCAAGCGAGACAAATGAGGGTTTTCGATTATCATGATCTGCCCTGCATAATCGCTATGGAAATTAGATATATGCGCTGATTTCGGCTTCACGAAAGCAGCGTCATGGCGGGGGTACGGCGAGGGGCCATTAATCAGGAAGTAGCAGCCGGAGTTTTTTGGGAAGCCGGATCGGCGGTGCTGTGCCGTCATCCCGGTCGTCAGCCGATTTACCGGCCGTCAGCCACGAAGGCGCTGTTGCGTTGTGGGGTTTTATGAGAATTGCTGTCCTCGATGATGATTCGGCTCAGGCCGATCTTGTGTGTCAAACGCTGTCCGCCGCAGGACATGTCTGTCACGCGTTTGGCGCAGGGCGCGAACTCGTGCGCCAGTTGCGTCGCCAGACGTTCGACCTGCTGGTGCTCGACTGGAACGTTCCCGACATGTCGGGCGAAGAGGTGCTGCGCTGGGTGCGCGAAAGCCTGTCCGAGCGCTTGCCGGTGCTGTTCATCACGAGCCGCGGTCGGGAAACCGACATCACTTCGATTCTGAATATCGGTGCGGACGACTACCTGGTCAAACCCGTGTCAGGGGCGGTGTTGCTCGCGCGGGTCGGCTCGCTGCTGCGCCGCGCCTATTACCTGAAGCCGCCGGCGACCAGGGAAGTGTTCGGCGACTTCGAGTTCGACCTGAGCGCCAAGCACGTCGTCGTGCGAGGCACGCCGGTCTCCGTCACACAGAAAGAGTTCGAACTCGCGCTGCTGCTGTTCCAGCATATGAGCCGGCCGCTGTCGCGCGCACACATTCTCGACGTGATCTGGAAACAGGCCACCGACATCCCGTCCCGCACGATGGACACCCACGTGTCGATGTTGCGCAGCAAGCTCGGTCTGCGCCCGGAGCAGGGTTATCGTCTCACGCCGATCTACGGCTATGGTTACCGCCTCGAACGGATCGAAGTCGACACGCCCCCGGCCGCCGACGACGAACCCACTGAAGAAGCGGGGGAGGCGTGACGGCCTGCATGGATCGGGCAGTGTGCGGCAGTGCCTCCATGCCCGGCCGTCGCGCGGCCGCGTGGCTTGCCGCGGCCTGTCTGATTGCAACGGGCGCGTCCGGCTGGAGCGCGCTCGCGCACGCGCAGCCTGCGCGCGGCAAGTCCGGTGCGAAGGCGTCGCCGGTCTACGCTTCGTACACGACGCACGAAGGCGACACGCTGTACGAGATCGCCGCCCGCTACATGGCCGACCCGACCGACTGGGCGCTGTTGAGCAGCCTCAATCACGTGCCCGCGCCGCGCCGCATGCCGGCCGGCATCGTGCTGCGTCTGCCGTCCCCAAGGCTGCGCCAGGATCGCGACACGGCGCGGGTGGTCGCAACCAGCGGTCCGGTCGAGCACGCGTTCGACTCGAGCCCTTACCTGCCGTTGAAAACCGGTGCAACGCTTGCCGAAGGCGACCGCTTGCGTACCGGCGCGAACGGTTTCGTGACGCTCGAACTGCCCGACGGCTCGTACCTGACGGTCGCGCAGAACGGCGAACTCAATATCGAGAAGCTGCGGCACGTCACGCTGACCGGCGCGGCCGATCGCATCTTCGACCTGCACGCCGGCGAGGTGGAGAGCCAGGTCACGCATGCGACGAAACGCGACGATCGCTTCCAGATCCGTTCGCCTTCAGTGGTCGCCGGGGTGCGCGGCACGCGTTTTCGCGTCGACTACGACGGCGGCACGCAGACCACCGCGGTGGCCGTGCTCGATGGCGCGGTCGGCGTCGATCCGGCCACGCGGCATGGCCAGAGCGCCGCGCCGGCGCCGGGCAGACCATTGCAGGCGTCAGAGCAACTGGTCAAGGCAAGCTTCGGCAACGTCACGCACTCGGGCGGCGCGATCGGCAGTCCGGTCCAGCTGTTGCCTGCACCCGCGCTCGCGAAGCCTGCACACGTGCAGGACGGTAAAACCGTCGCGTTCGACGTCAACCCCGCCGAGCATGCGGTCGGCTATCGGCTGCAGATTTCGCACGACGCCGATCAGCTCGACCTGGTGCGCGACCTGCGCGTGAGCGCGCCGCACGCCGACTTCGGCGACCTGCCGGACGGCACGTACTTCGTGCGGGTCGCGTCGACCGATAGCAACGGCCTCGACGGCCTGCCGAACGTGTACGCGTTCGAGCGCCGCCAGTTAGGGCTGGACGCGTCGGCCGCGCAGCGTGCGAATAGCCGCGACTACGAATTCCGCTGGTTCGTCAGCCACAGCGACGTGCCGACGCGTTTCCGCTTCGTGCTCGCGAAGACGGCCGATCTGAGCCAACCCGTGATCGATCGCACCGATCTGCCCGGCGGCGAACTCGTGATCACCGATCTGCCGCCGGGCGTCTATTACTGGACGATCGTCGCCGAGCAGTTCGACAACGGCCGCTTCTACGAAAAGAGCAGTCCGGTCCGCTCCTTTACGCTGGCGCGCTGACGCTGTTAGATTCACGGGGCCGGCCTGCTGGCCGATCCGTGCTCCAGTTCCCGACCCCATCGCCCTTTGCACGCCACTTCTACGCGACTGAGCCTCGATCCGCGCGCCCGTTTCGGCCGGCGCGCCGACCGGCGCTTTCTGATCGAGTGGGTCAGCGTCGGCTGCCTCGGCCTCGTGGTGATCCTGCTGACGTCGTTCGGGCACATCGGCGCCTCCGTCGATCTGCTGGTGTACGACCAGTTTCTGAAGCTGCGCGGGCAGCCGCTGCTGTCCGACATCGTCGTCGTCGAGATCGACAACGCCAGCATCGACCAGCTCGGCCGCTGGCCGTGGTCGCGCAGCGTGCACGCGCGGCTGCTCGAGCAGATCGCCGCGGCCAAACCCGCCGCGGTGATCTACGACGTGCTGTTCACCGAGCCCAACGTCGACGACGCCCAGCTCGGCCATGCAATCGCGCTGAGCCCGACCTATCTGCCCGTGCTGCTGGCCCCGCCCGACGCGAGCGGTGAGCGCACCGTCGACGAACCCGTCGCGCCGCTCGCGCAGGCCGCGGCTGGGCTCGGTCACATCAATTTCGAGGTGGACAGCGACGGCATCGTGCGCAGCGTCGCCCGCTTCCAGGGCGACGAGCGAGCGCGCTGGCCGCAGCTGACGGTGCTCGTCGCCGACGCGGTCGAACGCGGCAAGCTGCATCTGCGCGGCGGGCTGCCGCCGCGCCGCTCGAACGAGCCTGCGCGCGGCAGCGACGACGGCGGCGAAGACCGCTTCCTGATTCCGTTCGGCCCGAACGCCGCGAACTGCGCGAAGCTCAGTTTCGCCGACGTGCTCGCCGGCAAGGTGCCGACCGATCAGCTGCGCGGGCGCATCGTGGTGATCGGCGTGACGGCGTCGGGCCTGTACGACCGCTTCGCGACGCCGGTATCGGGCGAGCTCGGTCCGCTGCCCGGCGCCTACATCCACGCGAACGTGCTCGACACGCTGCTGACCGGCCGCGAGATCCAGCCGGTCGCGCTGTGGGTCGTGTTCGCGGCGGCTCTCGGGCCGCTGGCCGCGCTGCTTGCCGGCTTTCTCGTGCTGTCGCCGCGCCGCTCGCTATTGCTGACCGGCGCGCTGATAGTGCTCGCCGCGGCCGGCAGCGCGCTGCTGCTCTACGGCGGCCGGCTGTGGATCTCGCCGGTGCCGGCGATTCTCGGCGTCGTGATCGTCTATCCGATCTGGAACTGGCGGCGCCTCGAAATGACGATGGCGTATCTGCGAGGCGAGCTGCAACGTCTCGCCGACGAGCCGCATCTGCTGCCCGAAACGCCGAAGCGCCGCCGCGAGTTCGGCGGCGACGTGCTGGAACAGCACATGGCGCTGATGGCTCAGGCCGCGCAACGGGTGCAGGACATGAAGCGCTTCGTGTGGGACAGCCTCGACAGCGTGCCGGAGCCGATTCTCGTCAGCGACGTGGGCGGCGTCGTGCTGATCGCAAATCACGCGGCGAAAGCACATTTCGCGCGGCTCGGCGCGTCGATGCCCGAGGGCCAGCCGATGCGTAGCGTGCTCGGCGGCCTCACGCTCGTCAAGACGATCGACGCCGGCGCGGCCTCGGACAACGAGCGCAATCTGTCCGCGCACGCGCACTGGCCGGCATTGCTCGATCCGACGCGCGGCGAGTTCGCGGCGCTGATGGCGCAGGGCGTCGAGGTGCGCGACGCGAACGAGCGCGACCATCTGCTGCGCTATGCGACCTGCACTAACGCGCAGGGTGAGACGACCGGCTGGATCGCCGGTCTCGTCGACGTGTCGGCGCTGCATGCGGCCGAGCGTCAGCGCGAAGACGCGCTGCGGCTGCTGTCGCACGACATGCGCTCGCCGCAGGCGTCGATCATTGCGCTGGTCGAGATCGAGCGCGCGCGGACCGAGCCGGCGCTGGCGCGCAGCCTGCTCGAGCGGATCGAACGCTACGCGCAACGCGCGCTCACGCTCGCCGACGACTTCGTGCAACTGGCGCGCGCCGAATCGCAGGCCTATGTGCTCGAGCCGCTGAGCCTGACCGAGCTGGTGATCGATGCGAGCGACGAGGTCTGGCCGCAGGCGCACGCGAAGCGCATCACGCTGCATACGGAAACCGGGGCCGACACCGACGACGATCCGTGGATCTGCGCCGACCGCTCACTGATGACACGCGCGCTCGTCAACATTCTGAACAACGCGGTCAAGTACAGTCCGCCCGACACGCGCATCGTGTGCAGCTTCGCGAGCCAGCCTGCGGCAAAGCGCGCGGGCAGCGCGGCGCCGCGCGTGTCGTGCACGATCCGCGACCAGGGCTATGGCATTCCGAAGGAGCAGCAAGCGGGGCTGTTCGAGCGCTTTCGCCGTTTTCACGAGGCGGAGCGGCCGGAAGTGGGCGGTGCGGGGCTCGGCATGGCGTTCATCAAAACCGTCGTCACGCGCCACGGGGGCAGCGTCGAGGTGGTCAGCGCGCCCGGCGAGGGGACGGCCTTTACGATCTGGCTGCCCGCGCTCGACGACGCGCCACTCGACCAATTGAGCTCACCGCGCGCGTGAGGCGCCTTCGACGTATTCGATGTACTGGAGAGAAAACAAGAAATGACAAAGATCGCTCATCTCTGCGCGGCGTTGGCCGCGGCGAGCCTCAGCGCTTGCACCGGCCTTGGCGCCGATGTACACGCCGTCTCCGGTAACGGTGCCGACCACGCCGTTGCGATGCAAGGCGAGCAGACCTATTCGCTCGCGCGCACGCAGCCGCAGGACGATAGCGCCGACCATCCACAAGCCGAAAAGCTGCTGCGCGACGAGCTGTCGAAAGATGGGTTCGTCGATACGGCGGGGAAGCCCGCGCACTATCTGCTGTCGATCGCGTATAGCACGCGGCCGGCGTCGATCGGCATCGGCGGTGAGGAATGCGCGCCTCCCGATTGCGGCGCGGGCAGCGACGGTCCAGCCGCGCTGCTGTTCGGGCGCGAGTATCAGCATGCGCTGACGCTGCGCTTTTTCGACTACGCGAGCGGCACGGAGCGCTACAAGGTCAGCGCGGTGTTCTTGGATCGCCACGCGGACCCGCTGCGTGCGCTGCCGCTGCTCGTGAAAGCCGCGCTCGCGAAGCTGCCGTTCGACGCGCCGGCCGACTGGCGCGTGAAGCTCAGTATCGACAAGGCGAGCGGTGCGCCGAACGTCGAGTCGATGAAGCCGCTGCAGCGTTGAGACGTAGCCGGGGTTGTAGGGGCGGTGCCACGGCGGCTGTCTACATCAGTTATTCCTGTGCCGGCTCATCCGGATCATGAGGCGACTAGCTAATCGCATTCACGGTTTTTGGATCGCCAGCCCTCAGCATCCAGCGCAAGGTGTCGATGAACGGAATGGATTCGACGGTCGGCACCAGCGAGCGCAGCTTGACCGGCGATCCGGCGAGCATCTTCACCTCCGTTCGCCGGACGAAAGCCGGGTTCACGCGGATTTCCAGTTCATGGCCCGTCAGGTCGCTCGCCGACGACAGGATGTCGCGCAGGGTATAAGGCGTGCCCGTGCAGACGTTGACGGTCTCCCCCGCAGCCTGCGAATCGAGTAGCGCTTCGTACACGCTCGCCACGTAACGCACGTCGGAAAAATCGCGCGCCACGTCGATATTGCCCAGTTCGATGGACGACTCACGGCGCGCGAAATGCTCGACGATCTTTGGTACGAGAAAGTTCGAGGTCTGTCCGCGGCCAGTGTAGTTGAAGGGCCGCACGATCACGATCGGCAACTGGTCGAACCAGGTGCGCACCATCGTTTCCATCGCCGCCTTGCTTGCCGCGTAGTGATTGACCGGGCGGGTGGCGAAGGTTTCGTCGATCGCATCGCTGGTCACGTTGCCGTAGACGTTCGCGCTGCTCGCAATCAGCAGCTTGCGCGGCGTATGGCCAATCTGCGCGCAGGCTTCCAGCAGATTCAGCGTGCCGATCACATTTACGCGATAAAAATCTAGAGGATCGTCATGTCCGACGAAGCTGATCGCGGCCAGATGCACGATGTAATCGGGTCGTACGCGATCGATCGCGCTCCGGCACGCATCCGGCGACGTGATGTCTAGCCGCAGGCGCGTCGGCGTCTCCGGCTGGTCGCCGGCGCCCATTGTCTCGATTACGGTGTGGCCACGAGCACGCAATTTTTCGACCAGATAACGGCCAGTGAAACCGCTCGCACCGGTAACGAGCGTACGGATTGGTTGCCCCGCCTGAGAAAACGGCACGCTCTTTTCTTCTGTGGAGATTGTCATGTTGTAGCGCAATATCGCCGGGTGTCAGGAATCACGCCCGCTGCGGCCCCTTAGCGCAATATCAAAATTTCGAGCATATATTATGCCATGCTGACCACCGCGGAATGCGGCGCAGTCTCGCGTCTTTACCACGAATTTCGAACTGCTCCGTGTCGTCTGATGCTCGCTCCGCCAGTTGAAAGCGCTGCGGTGCCATGACGTAGCCTCGGGTCGCCGAGGCCGTCCACACGCGTTACTCCTGCGCCGCCTCGTCCCGCGGCCAGCGATTCTCGAACACGCAATCGGCGAGCGGCAGACGGCTCGCCCAGCGCTCCGTTTCGAGCATCGGCTCGCTGTAGAACACATCGACGTGGCCGAGACACAGAATCGCGACCGGCCGTGCGCCTGCCGGCATCGCCAGTAGCTGATGCACCGCGTCGACATCGAACAGCGACACCCAGCCCAGCCCGAGTCCTTCGGCGCGCGCCGCGAGCCACATGTTCTGGATTGCGCACGCGACCGACGCGAGGTCCATCTCCGGTAGCGTGCGACGTCCGAACACGTGTCGCTCGCGCCCATCCATCAACGCGATCACCAGCAGCTCCGCGCAGTCGCGCATGCCTTCCACCTTCAGCTTCATGAACTCTTCGCGGCGCTTGCCGAGCGCGTCGGCGGTGGCGAGACGTTCGCGCTCGACGATGTCGCGCAAGCCCGTGCGCAGCGCCGCATCGGTGATGCGCACGATGCGCCAGGGCTGCATGTAGCCGACGCTCGGTGCGTGATGCGCCGCGTCGAGCAGACGCCGCAGCACCGCGGGGTCGACCGGATCGGGCACGAAGTGGCGCATGTCGCGGCGTTCGTAAATCGCGCGATAGACCGCGTCGCGCTCGGAGTCGTCAAAAGGCTTCGCCATGAAAGAGGGCGGCCGTGAAAGCCGGGTTGGAGGGCCAATAAGCGTGCATATAGGTTGCCACAATCGGGCCCACGCGGAACACCGCTTCGCCGGGTGCGTCGCTGCGCGCGCGCGTGGCGAAGCGTTGCGGCGTGAGCGACGTCGCGAGCTTCGAGTAGTGGAACGTGTGGCCGGTCAGCGTGCCGTGGAGGCCGTCGATCTGCTGCATGCCGAGCGACGTGAAGCGCGTTTGCATCGTCGCGTGACCGGGCAGCAGGCCGAGCATCGGCGTGCTCGTGCCTTGGGCGTCGGTCAGCGTGTCGAGCAGATAGAGCATGCCGCCGCATTCGGCGACCACCGGTTTGTCCGCCTCGACGTGCGCGCGGATCGACGCGGCGCTGTTCACGTTGCCCGCGAGCGTCGCCATATGCAGCTCGGGATAGCCGCCCGGCAGATAGAGTGCGTGCGTGTCGGCGGGCAACGCTTCGTCGGCGAGCGGCGAGAAATAGCTGAGCCGCGCGCCGAGCGCTTCGAGCAGCGCGACGTTAGCCGGATAGATGAACGAGAACGCGGCGTCGCGCGCGATCGCGATGCGCTTGCCGTCGAGCAGACGCGGCAGCACCTCGGGCGACGGCGTGCCGAAATCGACCGGCGGCGGCAGTTCGGCGAGCGCGGTCGACGCGAGCGTATCCGCCGCGCGTTCGAGGCGCGCTTCGAGATCGCCGATTTCATCGGCCTGATGCAGGCCGAGGTGCCGGTCGGGCAGCGTGATCTCGTCGCTCGCGGCGATGTGGCCGCACCAGCGCAACTCGGGCGGCAGCGCTTCCTGCAGCATCTGCGCGTGCCGCGCCGAGCCGACGCGATTCGCGAGCACGCCGTGAAACGGCAGTTGCGGTTTGAAGCGCGCGAGGCCGAACGCGAGCGCGCCGAAGGTCTGCGCCATCGCCTGCGCGGAAATCACCGCGAGCACGGGCACGCCGAACGTGGTCGCGAGATCGGCGCTGCTCGGTGTGCCGTCGAACAGACCCATCACGCCTTCGATCAGGATCAGATCGGCTTCTTGCGCCGCCCGCGCGAGCAGGTTGCGGCAGGCGCTTTCGCCGACCATCCACAGATCGAGCGACAGCACCGGCGCGCCGCTCGCGCGCGCAAGGATCATCGGGTCGAGAAAATCCGGCCCGGTCTTGAACACGCGCACGCGCCGTCCGAGCCGCCGATGATAGCGCGCGAGACCGGCGGTGATCGTGGTCTTGCCTTGTCCAGACGCGGGCGCGCTGATGAACAGCGCGGGGCACGGTGTGGAGCAAGTCCCGTTGGGGGACGCCGACATCGCTCAGAACTCCACGCCGCGCTGCGCCTTCACACCCTGCTCGCGATACGGATGCTTGATCGCGCGCATTTCGGTGACGAGGTCGGCGGCTTCGATCAGCGCGTCGGGCGCGTGACGTCCGGTCACGACGACGTGCAGCATCGGCGCGCGCGCGTTGATCACGGCGAGCACTTCGTCGAGCGGCAGGTATTCGTACTTCAGCACGGTGTTCAGCTCGTCGAGGATCACCATCTGGTAGTCGCCGCTTTCGATCATCCGCCGCGCTTCGTTCCAGCCCTTGCGCGCGGTTGCCATGTCGGCCTCGCGATTCTGCGTGTTCCAGGTGTAGCCGTCGCCCATCGTGACGAAATCGCATTGCGCGATCGCGCCGAGGAAGTCGCGCTCCGACGTATGCAGCGCGCCCTTGATGAACTGCACGACACCCAGCCGCATGCCGTGGCCGAGCACGCGCACGGCCATGCCGAACGCGGCCGTGCTCTTGCCCTTACCGGTGCCGGTGTTGACGATCAGCAGGCCTTTTTCGACGGTCGCGCCGGCCTGCTTCTTTTCGTGGCCTTCGCGGCGGCGTTCGGTCATGCGTTGATGCGATTCGGGATCGGTTTTCATCGAGAGTCCTGGTCTTGAGAGGATGGGGGCAGGTCGCCGAGGGTGGCGTTGTTCGGCGCTGCGATCGCCACCGTGATGCCGGCGTGGACGGTTTTGGGTACGACGAGACGCGCATTTTGCGCGGATCTCGCGGAGTCCGACGCTGCCGCCGCCAGCAGCGCGCAGGGCTCGCACACACCGTCGACGCCCAGATGCGCGCGAACGCCCGCCGACGGCGACGCGACCGGCGCCGAGGCGATTTGCTCGCGGCTGAACAGTCGTAGCGGCAGTTGGTGGCGCGAGCAGAATTCGAGCAGGCCCGCTTCGTCGGCTTTGGTGTCGATAGTCGCGATGCTGCGGATCTGCTCGAAGCCATTCGATCCGAGCGCTGTGCGCACGGCGGCTTCGATGTCCGCGGCTTCGCTGTGCGAGCGGCAACCGATGCCGACGCTCAGCGTTTTTATCGAGTGTGCGTGTGCGCGTGCATGTGGTGTCGCGCTCGCGACCGGTTCGTGATGAACGCGGCCGTCACGTTCGGCCGCTTCACGCGCCAGCGCGAGCGAGGCCACGCCGCCGATCACGACGATCGCCGGCGAGCCGAGCCCCGCGCGCGCGACCGCCCCGGCGAACTCGCGAAGCGGCGCGAGCACGTGACGCTGCTCGGGCCGCGTCGCCGATTCGATCGCCGCGCAGGGCGTATCGGCGGACATGCCGGCCGCGAGCAACGCGCCGGCGATTTCGCCGAGCCGTCGCATGCCCATATAGATCACGAGCGTCATGCGCGTCGCGGCGAGCGCGGCCCAGTCCGGCTCGCCGCTGCCGGCCCCGTGGCCGGTGACGAACACGACGCCCTGCGCGTAATCGCGATGCGTGACCGCAATGCCGAGGGTTGCGGGCGCGGCGATGCCGGCCGTAATGCCATTGATCACATCTGCATCGATACCCGCCGCCTGCAGCGCCTGCAACTCTTCGCCGCCGCGGCCGAACACGAACGGATCGCCGCCCTTGAGCCGCGCAACGCTGCGGCCCGCGCGCAGATGCCGGAGCATTTGCGTGACGATGTCGGCCTGCGGCGTCGACGGATGGCCGCCGCGTTTGCCGACGTAGACGACTTGCGCGTCGGCGCGGGCGAACTGCAGCACCTCGGGATTGACCAGATCGTCGACCAGCACGACGTCGGCCTGCGCGAGCGCACGGGTGGCCTTCAGCGTCATCAGTTCGACGTCGCCGGGACCGGCGCCGATCAGCCAGGCGCGCGTCATCGCGGCGTGCATGGCGGATGCCATGCGGAGATGGGAGGAGAGAAGCGGCGTGCGAAGGTGCGCGCGGAGGTGAATATAGAGGCCATGCGGTACAGCGAATCCGGGCTCGGCCAGTCATGCGGTTCGCGGCGGATTCTTCAGATAGAACGCCGCGACACGCGCGATGCCGCGCTGCTACGCCTTCACATCCGTTCCCCGCGGATTCCGGCGGCCGGCGGCGCAACCTGATGCACGGATGCATGCGGCGCCGCCTCCGCGTCTGGCCGGTATCCGGGCTGGCGGCCTCACGCGCTTCGCCTTCCCGTCCCTGTGTGCGGATTCGCGGGGACAGTGGCATCAAAAAACGCATGCGCGGCGCGGCGGGATCGAAGGTCGATCGAATCGCGCGCCGCAGGTCGCTTACCGTTGCGGGGACAGCACAGGTTGAACGCGCGACGCGCTGCCTGTTTCCCGTTTAACTGCACATGCGAGCGCATGTGCGGGCACCAAACGCGCGCATACGATAGCACATGGCGCCTTGCCGGATAAGCCTCCGCGGCGCTTTCCGGCACCGTGCGTTCCTTGACTGCGCAAGGCCGCGGGCCTACACTCGCACGCACTTTGGGTGCTCGCGTGCGCGTTCGTGCGCATGCAGTTAAACGGGAAACAGGGAGCCTTCTGCTCTGGCGCGGCTAACCTGTGCTGTCCCCGCAACGGTAAGCGAAAAGCGGTTCCGGCTTGATAGCCGGGTACCGCGGTGCCGGCTTCGATGTCCTCGCGCAAGGTCGCGTCGACATATCACCACTGGACGAGAAACCACTCGTCCGGGAAGGGGAAGCGGCGCTTTCGTCAGCCCGGATACCGGCCCAAAGAAGCAGAACGATCGCCGCGGGGATGCGGCGGCGCGTTCATGACCTCACTTCCGCTTTCTGTATTTCCGTTGTCGCGGCAATGCCGTCGTTCGTCCCCGTGTTTGGTGATCGCTGGCACTGATGCGCATGCTTCATTCGCTTCATTCGCCAGCCGATGCGGACCGACGCGCGGACTTCCCGGCAGACCGATGCAACGCCAAGGGATGGACCTCACGATGCAAACTCAATTGCGCAAGATTCCCGTCACGATCGTCACGGGCTTTCTCGGCAGCGGCAAAACCACGCTGTTGCGGCACATTCTTCAGCATGCGGGCGGCAAGCGCATCGCGGTGATCGTCAATGAGTTCGGCGAACTCGGCATCGACGGGGAAATCCTCAAGGGCTGCGGCATCGGATGCGATGAAAACGGTGTCGAGACTGAGGGGCAACTATATGAACTCGCGAACGGTTGTCTGTGCTGCACCGTGCAGGAAGAGTTCTTCCCGGTGATGGAAAAGCTCGCTGAACGGCGCGACGAACTCGATCATGTGCTGATCGAAACCTCGGGGCTCGCATTGCCGAAGCCGCTGGTGCAGGCATTCAACTGGCCGCAAATCCGCAACGGCTTCACTGTCGACGCGGTGGTAACGGTGGTGGACGGGCCGGCCGCCGCAAGCGGCCAGTTCGCCGACAACCCGGTCGCCGTCGATGCGCAGCGCAAGGCCGATCCGAATCTCGATCACGAGTCGCCGCTGCATGAGCTGTTCGAAGACCAGTTGTCGGCGGCGGATCTGGTGATCCTGAACAAGACCGATCTGATCGACGACGCGCGGCAGCACGAGGTGGAAGCCGCGATCCGCGCGGAGATTCCGCCGCAGGTGAAGATCGTGCGCGCGCAGCAAGGGCGGCTCGACCTGCATACGCTGCTGGGGCTCGAAGCGGCGTCGGAAGAGACGATCCACCTGCGTCACGACCATCACGGTTCCGCCGACGACCCCGACCATCACCACGACGAAATCGATTCGGTCGTCGTGCAGGCATCCGTGCCGTCGCGCGACGCGGCGCTCGCCGCCTTGCAGACGCTCGTCGAAAACCACACGATTTACCGTGTCAAAGGGTTCGCCGCATTGCAGGGCGCGGCGATGCGCCTCGTGATCCAGGGCGTGGGCCGGCGCTTCGACAGCTACTTCGACCGGCGCTGGCAGGCGGGCGAAAACGGCGAAGGCGCGTTGAGCCGCTTCGTGCTGATCGGCGAAGACCTCGACCAGCACGCGCTGCAGCAGTCGTTCGACGCGGCGCTCGGCGCGACGTCGAACGCGACGGCATAACGGGCGCGCCAGCATGCATCTGCTGCGCACCACGCCGGGCGGCTTCGTCGACGATACCCAGGGCGTGATCCGCATCGATCAGCAGCCCGCCGAGATCGTCGTGCTCAGTTCCGCCGACACCACGCTGTCGCTGCTCGCGAGCGTGGTGCCGCGTCTCGGCGACGGCTTCCCGAGCGTGCGGCTCGCGAACGTCACCTATCTGCGTCAGCCGGCCTCGGTCGATTTCTATCTCGATGACGTGTTGCAGCACGCGCGCGTGGTCGTCGTCGATCATCTCGGCGGCGAAGCGTACTGGCCGTACGGCATCGAGCAGGTCGTCGCGCTCGCGCAGCGCAAACAACAAACGCTCGCGATGTTTTCCGGCGACCTGCAGGAAGACCCGAACCTGCTCGCGCGCAGCACCGCGAGCCCGGAGTTATGCCAGAAGTTGTGGCGCTATCTGCGCGAGGGCGGTCCGCAGAATGCCGAGGCGTTTTTGCGCTGCATCGCGCATCGCGCGCTCGGCTGGGGGCGCGAACCCGAGCCGCCGCGCGCGTTGCCGGCGGCGTCGCTGTATCACCCCGAGCGCGATACGCCCACCGTCGCCGACTGGCAGGCGCGTTGGCGGCAAGACGCGCCGGTCGTCGCGATCCTGTTCTACAAGGCGCATCTGCAGGCCGCCAATACCGCGGTGTTCGATGCGCTGATCAACGCGCTCGAAGCGCAAGGGCTCAATCCGCTGCCGCTCGCGATCACGTCGTTGAAGGATGCGATGAGCCGGGATGTCGTGCAGTCGCTGTGTGCGCAACATGGCGTCGCGCTGGTGCTGAACACGACCGCGTTCGCCGCGTCCGCGATCGACGACCCCGAGCCGCTCGCGCTCGCCGGCGACGCGCCGGTGTTCCAGGTGATCCTGAGCGGCGGCAATCGCGAAGACTGGCTGAAGGACAACCACGGTCTCAACTCGCGCGACATCGCGATGCATATCGCGCTGCCCGAAGTGGACGGGCGCATCATCACGCGCGCGATCAGTTTCAAGGGGCTCGCATATCGCTGTACGCATACGCAGGTCGACGTGGTCCGCTATCAGCCCGACCTCGAACGGGTGAGCTTTCTCGCCGAGCTGAGCCGGCGCTGGTGCCGTCTGCGTTCGCCCGATAACGCCGACAAGAAAATCGCGTTGATTCTCGCCAACTATCCGATGAGCGAAGGGCGCATCGGCAATGGCGTGGGGCTCGATACGCCGGCGTCGGTGGTCGGCATTCTGTCGATGCTGCGCGCTGAGGGCTATCGTGTCGGCGACTTGCCCGACGACGGCGACGCGTTGTTGAACCGGCTGACCGAAGGCGTGACCAACGATCCCGTGGTCCGCGATCTGCGTCCAGCCCTGCAAAGCCTCGCACTCGACGACTACCGCGCACATTTCGACGCGTTGCCGGCGAGCGTGCGCGATGCGTTGAATGCGCGCTGGGGCAAGCCCGAGCAGGACCCGACGCTGCGGCGCGGCCGCTTCATGATCGCTGGCTGGCGCTGCGGGCAGGTGTTCGTCGGCATTCAGCCTGCGCGTTCGCGCGAGCAAGGCGACTACGCGAGCTATCACGATGCGGAGCTCGTCCCGCCGCACGCCTACCTCGCGTTCTATTTCTGGCTGCGCCATCAGTTCGGTATCGACGCGGTCGTGCACGTCGGCAAGCACGGCAACCTGGAATGGCTGCCTGGCAAGAGCGTGGCGTTGAGCGACGTGTGCTGGCCCGATCTGATTCTCGGGCCGATGCCGCATCTGTATCCGTTCATCGTCAACGATCCGGGCGAGGGCAGCCAGGCGAAGCGGCGCGCGCAGGCGGTGATCGTCGATCATCTGATGCCGCCGCTTACCCGTGCCGAGAACTATGGGCCGCTGCAGGATCTGGAGCGCCAGGTCGACGAATACTACGAAGCGTTGATGGTCGATTCGCGTCGCGCGAAGCTGCTGCGTCGCACGATTCTGACGACGATCGTCGAGCATCGGCTGCACGAAGAGCTGAGTCTCGCGGCGCCGAGCGGACAGGACGATGAAGATGCGCTGCTCACGCGCGTCGACGCGTGGCTGTGCGAGTTGAAGGAAGCGCAGATTCGCGATGGCCTGCATACGTTCGGGCAGTCGCCGCGCGGCGTGCAGCGGCGCGATACGCTGCTCGCGCTCGGGCGCTTTCCGATCGGCGATGGACAGGGCGGCAACGCGGGTCTCGTCGACGCGCTGGCGCGCGATCTGCGCATCGACCATCTGTTCGATCCGTTGAGCGTGGATTGGGCCGCCGTATGGGACGGCCCGCGTCCCGACCTATTGCTGCGGTTCAGCGACGCACCGTGGCGACATTACGGCGATACGCGCGAGCGCTTGGAATTGCTCGCTGGCGAGTTGTTGCGCGGCGTCTGCGGTGTCGATTGCGACGACGCGGATCGTTCGCAAGCCGTCCCCGTAGCCGACCAAGGTCTGCCGCAAACGGCCCAGGTGATCGCACGCCTGCGCGACGACGTACTGCCGCGCCTCGACGCCTGCGGCCCGCAGGAAATGACGCAACTGAAGCGCGGCCTCGAAGGACGTTTCGTGCCGCCGGGGCCGAGCGGCTCGCCGTCGCGCGGGCGGCCCGACGTGCTGCCCACCGGCCGCAACTTCTATTCGGTCGACACGCGCGCGGTGCCGACGCAAGCCGCGTGGGCACTCGGCCTGAAATCGGCGCAGCAACTGATCGAGCGGCATCTGCAGGAGCACGGCGACTATCCGCGCGCGATCGGCCTGTCGGTCTGGGGCACCGCGACGATGCGCACCGGCGGCGACGATATCGCGCAGGCGCTCGCGCTGCTCGGCGTGCGGCCGAAATGGGCGCCGGGCAGCCATCGCGTGACGGACTTCGAGATTATGCCGATCGAGGCGTTCGACCGGCCGCGGATCGACGTCACGTTGCGCGTATCCGGCTTCTTTCGCGATGCGTTCGCGAACGTGATGCATCTGTTCGATGCGGCCGTGCAAGCCGTTGCCGAACTCGACGAGCCCGCGGAGCTGAATCCGATTCGCGCACGCGTGCAGCGCGAACGCGATGCGTTGATCGCGCGGGGCATGGACCCGGTCGAGGCGCGCAAGCGCGCCGGCTGGCGCGTGTTCAGCGCGCGGCCCGGCGCGTACGGTGTGGGTCTGCAGCAGATGATCGACTCGCGTCAATGGCAGACCGACGCCGATCTCGCGAACGCGTATCAGGCATGGGGCGGCTATGCGTACGCGCAGAAGAGCGCGGGCGAGGAGGCGCATCAGGCGTTTGGCGCGCGCCTCGCGGCGATGGATGTCGTGCTGCAGAACCAGGACAACCGCGAGCACGATGTGCTCGATTCGAACGACTACTACCAGTTTCAGGGCGGTATGGTGGCGGCGGTGCGGCATCTGGCGGGTCAGCAGCCGCGCGTCTATCACGCCGACCACAGCAATCCGGCCGCGCCGCGCGTGCGCACGCTGCATGAGGAGATCGCGCGCGTGATCCGCTCGCGCGTGGTCAATCCGAAATGGCTCGACGGCGTGAAGCGCCACGGCTACAAGGGCGCGGCCGAGATCGCCGCGACCGTGGACTACCTGTATGGCTACGACGCGACCGCGCGCGTGATCGCGGATCATCAATATGCGCTGGTCGCCGATGCTTATCTGAACGACGCCGATACCCGCGAGTTCATGCAACGGCACAACCCCCATGCGCTGCATTCGATCTGCGAGCGTTTGCTCGAAGCGATGCAGCGTGGTCTGTGGCAGCAGCCGGGCGACTATCGCGCGCAGGTGGAAACGCATCTGCTCGCGAGCGAACAGCAGATCGAAGGAAGACAAACATGAATGGAGCGATGCGAGGAACGGACGACCTGGGTAGCGCAGCCTCGGCATCGGGCGCGGCGGCGCGGCCGGTTTTTCCGTTTGCGGCGCTGATCGGCCAGGCCTCGTTGCAGCAGGCGCTGGTGCTCGCGGCGATCGATCCGGGCCTGGGTGGCGTATTGATCAGCGGACCGCGTGGCACCGCGAAGTCGACCGCCGCACGCGCGCTCGCCGAACTGCTGCCGGAAGGACAGCTCGTGAATCTGCCGCTTGGCGCGAGCGAGGATCGGCTGATTGGCACGCTCGATATCGAAACCGTGTTGCGCGACGGCTCGGTGCGCTTCTCGCCGGGGTTGCTCGCGAAGGCGCATCGGGGTGTGCTGTACGTCGACGAAGTCAATCTGCTGCCCGATGCGCTCGTCGATGCGTTGCTCGATGCGGCGGCGAGCGGCGTGAATACCGTCGAACGCGATGGCGTATCGCATAGTCATGACGCGAGCTTCGTGCTGATCGGCACGATGAATCCCGAAGAGGGCGAGTTGCGGCCGCAACTGATCGACCGCTTCGGTCTGATGGTGGAGTTGCAGAACGCGTTCGAGCCGCAGGTGCGGCAGGCGATCGTCAAAGCGCGCTTTGCGTTCGATCTCGATGCCGCTGGGTTTCGTGCTGCCTATGCGGAGCAGCAGGCTTCATACGTGCGGCGAATTCACTCGGCGCGCGCGGCGCTGCCGCTGCTGTCGTTCGATGACACCGTTCATGCGCGCGTGAGCGCGCTGTGCATCGACGCGGCCGTCGACGGCCTGCGCGCCGATCTCGTGATGCTGCGCGCGGCGCGCGCGCTGGCCGCGTTCGAACAGGCGGACGCTGTGACGGTGGGCCATGTGGAGCGCGTTGCCGATGCAGTGCTGCTTCATCGGCGGCGACAGCGTGATTCGCAGCATGCGAATCAGCGCCCGTCGGAAAGCGAGGCGCGGCCACGGGACGTCGCTGGCGATGCGTCTGGCCCTGCGGCTGCATCCACCTCATCTTCCGCCGACACCGACTGGGGCTACCTGCCTCCTGAGCCGGCCCCGGCTGTGCCCGTCAAGGGCGTCATTCCGCTCGACCCAAAAAAACGCTGAGCCATCGGAAAGGCGCCGCCGCTGACTCGCGCAGCGGTTTTCGATGGCGGCAAGGCGTGGGGGCGGGATCGCGTGACACGTCGCGCGGCGAACCGGGCAGGCGCATTGCATGGCCGCCGACACTCGCCGCGATGCGCGAGCGCACGCTGGGTCGAGAGCATTTGCGCTTCGTGCGCGAAATGCCGCGCGGCGGCGTGCTGCATTGCTTCGTGCTCGATTGCTCCGGGTCGATGCTGGCGGGCCAGCGCCTCGCGCTCGCAAAGGGTCTATTGACTGCCTTGTTCGATCATGCGAGTGCGATGCGCGCCGAGGCTGCGTTGATCTGCTTCGGCGGTGCGGGCGCGGACGTACGTTTCGGCCCCGCGGTGCCGCGCTGGTGGAACGAGCGATGGCTCGCGCCCGTGGGCGGAGGCGGCGGCTCGCCGCTCGCGTCGGGCGTGCGCCGCGCCGCGCAACTGCTCGAACTCAGCGCGCGCCGACGGCCGGCCCAGCAGCGCTGGTTATGGATTCTGACCGACGGCCGCACGCGCGACGAGCCCGCTCGGCCGGGCGGTGCCGATGAAGTCGTGTTCGTCGATTTCGAGCGTGGCGCGATACGGCTCGGCCGCTGCGAAGTGCTCGCCGATGCGTGGGGCGCGCGGCACCTGACGCCGGAAGAGTTGATCGGCTGATCGATGTGTAGGCAGCGAGGTCGGCCTGCTGCGTACACACGCGCGTTGCTTCCAAGCCGTAGCGCTTATTTCAGGCCGTTGGACCAGTGCTGCACATCCTCCTGACGGTCAAACACGAACACCTTCATCGCCATCTGTTGAGCGGTATCGAGCTGATCCAGTTCGAGCCCATGCATGGACGGCTCGCCGGGCGTTTTGCCCTTCTGAATGTTGCGGATCACGGCCGTCGTGTCGATCTGCGCATCGTATTCGGCGGATTTCAGCCGGAACGCGATGCGCAGCCGCTCGCCGATCTCGCCCAGTGTCCATGCCGCACTCAACGACATGCCGAGCGCGCTGATGCCCTTCGCGAGTCCGAGACCTTCATAAGTGTCGCCACTTTCGCCGATGCCGAACCGCACGGGCAGGTGCGCATGGACGCGGATCGATTTGCGCTCACGGAGCCGGCGGACCACGCCAGGCTTCGACAACACGACATAGTCGAACGGCATGCGGCAGACCGCTTCGACCGTGCAGACGAAACGGAACACGGCCTGACTCGCGATCGCAACGATCTCGACGTTCTCGCCGGGCGTGAGCGGCAGCGGTTGGCCCTGCTGCATCGGCGGCGTAACGAACAGCGCATGATTCGGCGCGAAACCGATGATGCGGCAAGGGTGCATCGGCGCGCCGCTGCCGAGTTGCGAACGCATGCCGATCAATGCGCCGATTTCGAGGTGCATGTCCTTGAGCGTCAGCTCACCGGCCGGGTCAGGCTGGACGGTGGGCGCAGACGGTTGTGGTGCGCCGATGCCGAGCAGGTCGCCGCGTTGGGGGTGGAAGTGTTGGAAAAGGAAGGCGCGCTCGTCGGTCGTCGCGAGCGTCGTGGCGCCGGCGAAGAGCAGCGTGCCGTCGGCGTCGACGATGGGCCATGGGAGCGGCGTGCCTACTGGCACCATTTGTGGCTCGAGCGCCGCTGATGGAGCGGCGGGCCGGGTTTCCTCGACGTGTGCGTCGACGGGATTGTCCATAGTGTCGGCAGCTAATTTAAGTGGCGGGATAATCTGAATGACGGCGGGGAAGGGTAAAACTTTAATTTTGGGGAGCCGTGTTTTGATCGAGCTGTGACCGGACTGCTTTGTTTCGTCGGTGGCTGGATTTCATTGAATCGGATGACTAACTATTTTCACCTTCTTTTTGGTTTGGGCTGAGTTGAACTCTTTTGGAGGCTGTCGGCATGCGATTCAGATGACAGTCTTTGCTCCCAAAAGAAATTCGCAGAAGGGGCTTGACGTGTTGTCGATGGCTCTCCATAATCTCGTTTCTTTGCTGCAGACGCAGCGACGCAAACGAAGCAGTGCCGGTGGTTGTGGTTCAGGCGCTGCGGGTTGGGCGGATCGATCTTTAAAAACTAACAGCCGATAAGTGTGGGCGCTTGATGCGGAATGCGGCGGCGGA
>NZ_SELS01000069.1 GCF_004197395.1 Paraburkholderia sp. UYCP14C
CGAAGCCCGTCAGGAAAGGCTGATGAAGCTGGCCGCCTGAGCTGCAAAAGCTTGTCCAGACAACCGGAGCCGATACACCTCGGCGTCACGTCGCCACGCGACCGCGGAGAGGACAAGTCCGGTTGCATGGGACGACTGAAAAAATAACGTTTTGGGCCATCGGCTCATTGTCAGAGCTGAAGGCGGACCATTGGTGTTGCGATGAAGGGCGCCTGCACGAACCAGACTAGAGGTACTTGATGAAAGTTCGATACAGCGAAAGTCTTACCAACCGCGATGAACTATTTTTCTCGGTGGTTATTGCCAACTACAACTACGGGCGGTTCGTTCGGCAAGCCATTGAAAGCGCCTTGTCACAGGATTGGCCCAACAAGGAAGTCATCGTCGTCGATGACGGATCGACCGACGACTCCGCGGATGTCATTCTTTCGTTTGGCGAACAGATCACGGCCATCTTCAAAGAAAATGGTGGCCAACGCGAAGCCAACAATGAGGGCTTCGATAGAAGTGCGGGCGACGTCGTCATCTTCCTCGATGCGGACGACGTGCTGGTGCCCGGCGCGATGCGCTCGATTGCTTCGGTATGGCGTACCGGCCTCAGCAAGGTGCAGGTGCTGATGGAGCGGGTCGACGCGCAGGGACGCCCGCTGCGAAACACGATTCCCAAGGTTCGAAACGTGATTCCGAAGGTCCCGGCGGGAGTGTCGTCGGAGGCGATTCGTCACTGGGCGTATGAGACCTCGGAGTACCCCTCGCCGCCGGGCTCGGGAAACGCGTGGGCACGCAGCTTTCTCGAAAGAATCTTTCCATTGGATGCGAGTTGCGATTCATCCACGGACTCGACGTGCATCGCCATGGCGCCCTACATGGGCGACGTCGAGACCATTGCTGCGCCGCTAGTGCTCTACCGCATGCATGGCGAGAACGATAGCGCCATGAGCGCGAGCACAAGTAACTTCGGCCGCGAGATCTCACGTGCACTCAAACGTCACAATGCCGCCTGCAAAGCCTGCAGAATGACCGGCCTGCCGCCACCGCCGCTTAGCACGCTGTTTTCAGCACCGCATTTGCTTCAATTGCGAGTTGCATCGCTGCGGCTCACACCGGAACAGCATCCGCTACCTGGCGACAGCCGGGTCCGCGCGCTGCGCGACGCATTGTCCATCCCGTTTCGTGCAAGTTTCGAACGTCCTGCCTTTCGCTTCCTGATCGCAGGATGGAGCATCGTAACCTTGCTCGCACCCAAGAACATCGCAAGCACGCTTATCCGGCGCCGTTTCATTTGAACGGATTTTCCCGTCCATTCGATCGCACTCTGCTCTTCAATGTGAGTCATCATGAAAGAAATGACCGTTGTAATCTGCAACTACAACTACGAGCAGTTTCTGGGCGAGGCCATTGATTCGGCGCTCGCGCAGGACTACGTGAACACTCGTGTCATGGTCATCGACGACGGTTCGACAGACCGGTCTCGCGCAGTCATGGAACGCTACGGAGCGCGGATCACCACCATTTTCAAGGACAACGGCGGCCAGGTGTCCGCCTACAACCTGGGACTTCATCTCGTCGAGACGGACCACGTGCTGTTTCTCGATGCCGACGACGTGCTATATCCGAGTGCCGTGACCGAAGTGATGCAGCGATTCAACAGGGAGGATCTCGCAAAGGTGCAGTTCAGGCTGGACATCATCGACCAGGCGAGCAGATGTACGGGCGGTTATGTACCTCATTCGGGAATCGACGGTGACTGTCGACAACTTTTGCTGGACGGATGGCTCTATCCGTCTCCCCCGGCGTCTGGGAACGCGTATAGCGTCACTGCGCTAAGGAAGATCTTCCCCGTACCGGAAACGGCCACCAGCCGCTATGGCGCGGATTTTTACGCAATCTATGGAGCGGCTCTCGTCGGACCAGTCTCGAGCATCCCGATGTCTCTCGGCGGATACCGGGTATCTCAGAGCGGAGTGCGAGGCGCGTCATTTGCCAACTCTGATTCGCTCACGAAGGCTCCGAGAGCGCTCACGTCGCGGTGGGCAACCCTGCGCGAAATGGCATCGCGCCGCCTGGGAATGCAATTGCCATCCGACTTTTACGACTTCGCGCACGAAAGGGCCATTTTCTGCTCTTGCGTCTATCAGGCGCCGTTAACGACCAGATGGCACTGGATGTTCAGCGATTCGCATGCATATCTTCATGCGATCGTTGCAAACCCATTCTGGAGCCTGAAGAAAAAGGTGGGAACGCTCATGCTGTCCAGTCTCTGTCTGGTTCCATACTCGCCTATCGCTGATTTCGCGGTCCGTTACCTCTGCAATCCTTTAGCTCGCCACAGCGCGCGCTAGTTCGTATGCGTTCACACCCGGATGACCGCCCCCGAACGACTACCGGCGCACACCGGTGGACAGGTTACTCATGAGCCACAACGATATAGGCGAGATGCTCTGCCGGTCCTTTTCCACCATGACCATTGACGACGTCCGGTACTCTGAAACGGATCTGCAACCCCTGATCCTCCCACTTCAGCGCAGTTTGCGCTGCCGGAGCCGCTAAACCCGACAGCGCGTCGATAAACTGAACTCTTGCACGGCCCGAGGAAGGGGGCGGCAATCCGGTCACATTGACAGTGCGCCAGCCCGGCAGTGCATGCACCTGCATCACGACCTGCTGGTCCGAGTACAGCGCGCTGCCGGACACATCAGGACCGAACTGCAGTTGTTGCGGAAAGCGCGACAGCACTCCGCCGACCGTTTGGTTCAGCACGATCAGACTCCGCCCGGAAACGTTGTATGTTCTGTCCGGCGGACCCCGGTGCGTCAGACGAAACGGCTCGTATCCGTCCCAGTGGTAAACCATCGATACGTATTTGTTGGCGTCGTCCCAGTTTCGGTCGAGCGCCCACACGGCGAGGTCGAAGAAATAGCGTGGCAGATAGTGATCGTCGATCATATATCTGTCGCCTATCTCCGTTTGCCATAGACCTCGGGCGGGACCTTGCTTGACATAGCGCGCATAGAGGTAATCCAGGTCTTTCACGCCGAGGTAATGCGTGTCGAGATAGTCCACGCAGTCGAGCATCCGCTGGCCATGCTTCGGACTTCTATACTCGAGCCACTGGCTATAGGTTTCGAGTCCTCCCTGGTCCGGCCATCCGCCATAGACGACGTATGCGCCGTAGCGGCGAATGATCCGTGCGGCCGGAATGTGGATCTTCTCCACGTAGTCCTGCATCGCCCGTTCATAGGGAGCGCTCGGGTCGCGCTCGCCGCCGGGTCGAGCGGGCCCGTGCCAGAATGATGCCTGTGGCGAGCCGCCCGAAAGCCTTCCGGCCGCCTCGTTCCAGATCTGGAAGAAGCGCAGGTTGTAAGGCGGAGCGTGGTACTTCCGGACCACCGCTTCGACGTAACGCTCCCACGCACTCACATCCACGGGCGCCGATTTTGAATCGCCGGGCACGCTCGCGTTCCACAGCGGCGTGTACGCAAGCAATAACAACGTATGGATACCGTTGCGGTTGTTCTGGATGATGATGGGCGGCAGGTCAAATCCGTTTTCGTTCCCCGTCTTGTCGACGCGCATCGGGTCCGAGGCGCTATGGTTTTGCCCAGGACCTACCGGCCCGCGTGCCCAACGAATCCCCATTTCCTTCCACATTGCGAGGTCGCGCGGTGAACCAGCCCAACCGTTGGTGCCGATCAGGTCTGTGATTCGTCGCTTTGCGGTCTGCGATGCCGATCCGGTTTGCGTCGAAGCAGCGGCGTTCCCGGGCGGCAGTCCTGTTAGCGTTGTCCAACCGAGCGCCGCCAACGTCTGAAGTACAAATCGTCTGTTATATCCGGTCATAGGCTCTTTGGAACCATTTGGCGATTGCGGATCTGCCGCGGGTGGCGTGACCGGCCATCCGCGCTACGGCGCTCCGATGGATACGGACCGCGATGACCCGCGATGACTGTTGCGATCTGCGCGTCGGGAAACCGGGGACGGCAGCCGAGCGCAAAACACTCGTCAATGGATAGCAAGTGCCGAGTCTGAGCATGAGTGATTGCATGCTTACGAGCACCCCGATGCCGTGATGCCCGCAAAAGACACATTACCGCAAGCAGAGGAATAGCAATCCTTCTCACGCGCAGAACGCCGAGTTTTTCTGCAATTGCATCGGAACAGAAATGGCTCGAGATCGTTTTGACGGAAACGGCGAACCGCGCTAAAACAGGTCTGCCAACCGACATACACAGCGGCCCATGTCCGATCAGATCGCAAGAATCACCGTCGCCACGCAAAGCATGATAATCATCAGACTCGCGCGGTTCTTGATGGCATAGACGATCGGATCGTCATGCATCTGCCCCCGGAAGGCGACTATCCAGACACGGCTGATCCAGTAAAGGAGCAGAACAAAAAGAATCCATAGCCTGTGGGGATGCCGATAGAACACCGTGACGGCAGCAGAGTTCATATAAAGCGCAAGGACAAGCACCGCGACATAGCCCGCTGCGGTTCCGAACGAGCGGACGATGCTCATGTCCATCGTGAGATAACCTCGGCCCGCCGCCGAGTCCTTACCCTCGCGCTGCATTTTGTCGAGCTCCGTGTAGCGCTTTACCATGGCCAGACTGAGAAATATCATGACAGAGAACATGACTAACCAGTCCGACAGCACTACGTCGACCGCCATCCCGCCAGCCACGATACGAGTGGTATAAAGCGCGGCCAGCATAAAAACGTCTACCAGCATGACCCCCTTCAGGTGAAAGGAATAAGCGAGTGTCATCACGACATAACAGGCGAGTACCAGCTGAAACGACGATGGCAAGAAAATGGCGAGGCTTGCGGACGCGATTAGCAATATGAACATCATGCCAATCCCGGTAGAAAGCGGCAAATCGCCGGAGGCAAACGGACGTTTGCACTTTCGACTATGGCGCCTGTCCACATCGAGATCGAGCATGTCGTTCAAAAGGTATACCGACGACGCACAGAAGCAGAACGAAAAAAATGCAATGCCGGCAGCGATCAGTGCATCGACGTTCGTGAAGCGATGCGACGCCAGCAGCGGGACAAAGATCAACAGATTCTTCACCCATTGATAGACGCGCATCTCCTTGACTGCGAGCTTGAAGAAAGACCGTTTGTTCTCGAATATGACGGTGGTGTGGTTCGCCTTCAGCGCCGCCGCCTGAATGCCTTTGCCTCCAACGACGATCGCCGTGCGAGCCTGCTTCCATACAGGCACATCGGCACGCGCGTTGCCGCAATAGTCGAAACCCTGAACGCCAAACTCCGCCGTCAAGGCCATGGCCTTGTTTGTTCCAGACAGGTTGCGCGACTTGTTACTCGCCATCACCCCTTTGAAGAAACCAAAGTAGGACGCGATCTGTTCTGCAAATCGTTGATCCCCTGCCGTGCATAGATAGAGATCCCGGCCGCATGAGCGCTCCTTTTTAAGGTAGTCGATCAGGGGTGCGTTATAGGGAAGCAGCGATACGTCGATTGCGACGCGCTCAGCGATTTGCGCTTTCATATACCCCTTTCCGCGCATCAGCCACACGAAACAATGCAGCAAATAAAGGGGATTTCTCTTAACTAGTACCAGGAATGATTCGATGAGAAGGTCGCTTCGCGTCAGGGTACCGTCCAGATCAACGCAAAGTGGAATAGCAGCCATGGTGACCTCGATGGACATGAAATGTCGATCAAACGCCGGATGGGCAGCAATGCAAATTTCTGCACTCACCCGTGGCATCAGACCTCAAGCGTGACGTGTCGCTTCCCGCAACTTGCGTCCGATTCTCCAAACGTGCGCGGTGCAACCCGCGTGGACGCGCATTACCGCGATTAACCGCGGACCCGTGATCAACACAACGGTTGACGGTGTCCACGCGTTCAATCTTTGCTCGACCGCACTGGCGTGTCGATGTGACCGGCACGACAGGTGTCTGCGTCGACGTGGGCTAATCCCTCACCACCAACAGTCCGCAGGCCGACAAGGTTTTCAACCGAGCATAGCCCTTGCTAACTCCGACCTGGACGCGTTCGGCTTGAAATGGAGTGATATTGGCCGATATCGTGGAACACCTTGCAATGCTGGGAGCATCGAGCGGCCTCGAACGGTTACTTCATACGTTTCGTGCGGTGCGGAGAAAGCAGGAAAAGTGCCGCAACCAAACGAGGTTCGGCTTGTGCAGCGCCGCACAATTGCCCATAATCGGCTCTGTTCGATGTCGATGTCGACGGCCTTCCGCTTCGAGTTCATTTCAACTCTCAGCTGTGCTTCGTGTTGTCGGGAGCATGCGTTGAGCACTGATTTTCTTCCTTTTCACTGAGCGCGCATGTGTCGATCGACGAGGTTTGCAACGAGCGGAGATTGCCTGTATGTCTACCACAACGAAAGACGCCATCCAACCTGTGAACTCGACGCGCATGCCCACGACGATGCGAGTCGCGTTCGAGCGTGTCGACCTGACTCAATTTTGCGACCAAATCGTTGTCTTTGTATTCGCTTCCTCGCTATATGGAGCAGTCCTCTACAACATCGGCATCAATAGTGTCGCGCTTGCGGGAATCTCGGCGTTTGCCATCGTTGTAGCCGTGCTCATTTATGGTTATGTTTCCAAGGCTCAATGGCCCACCACAATCGTCGCGATCTCATTTATCGCGGTCGTACTGTTTGGCTTTGGCTTTCTCCGGGAATTCAGCTACGACGGCTTGAATTATCACATCGCCACCCCGCTTTTATTGGACCACGGCCTGACCGGCGTCACTGGCTCCGAAGCACTTGGCGGTACGTTCTGGGCTGCGCACTATCCAAAAGCGTTCGAGTATTTCGCGTACACGGCGAAGGCTCTGACTTCACGCTTCAACAGTGGCAAGTCATTCACGCTATTGCTTAGCGTTCCCGCGTGCGTTGCTCTGATGCGATTGTTCCAGTCAGCGGGAATATCTGCCAAAGTCGCCCTGCTTGCTGCTGCCACATGCGTCTACAATCCCGTGGCGCTCGGTCAGATCACGACGTTCTATGTCGACGCGGCGCACTATTACTGCTGGACCATCTTTTCAGTCAACCTGCTTTTTGCGCTCAAGGGCAGGCCAAACTCAGGAGTTCAACTGGGCATTGCGCTCGTGCTTCTGATAGCTTCGAAGCTGACAGGTCCAGTTTTCGCAGCCATCTCTATCCTGGTATTTTTCGCCGCGGCGTTCATCAGCGGAGAAAAGAGAAAGTTCCTGATGAACCACAAGCGACTGATCGGCCAATTGGCTATTTCGCCTTTTGTCGCCTTCGCGGTCGTCGGCTATTCGCCTTATGTAGAGAACATGGTCGCTGGCAAGCATATGTTCTATCCCGTTCTTGGGAAGGACAAGGTCGATGTCATAGGAGGAAAGGCGTCAGCGCACTTTCTTGCCATGAACCCTCTGCACAGGCTCTTTCTGTCGTACTTTTCGGTTCCGATGAACTGTAGCTCGTGCGGAAACTCGGAACCTACGTATGATCCGTCACCGACGAATCTGCGTGAGGCATTCATTGCACTACATACGGCTGACACACGTTTCGCCGGCTTTGGTCCATTCTTTGGAGTGATGCTCATCGCGTCCCTGGCCTCGCTTTTGTGGAGAAAAAAAGCCGGTGGTGACGTTGTGAAGATATTTTTTATCGCAACGCTGGCGATTGTTTTGGCGCATCCACAATCCTGGTGGGCTCGCTATGTCCCAATGTTTTATGTAGTTCCTTTTTTGGTCATGGCTGGATTTTCAACGAGTCGAAGACTATTTTACGTGGTAGTCGCTTTCGCCATTGCCAATTCGCTCCTCGCCGCGGCTAGCGTTACAGGCTATATCATCCTCAAACAGGCTCACTACAAGAACGCAGTCGCTGCAGTACGCACGATGTGTGAGCGAGATCCAATTGTTCTGTCATCTTCCGAGATGAATTGGGAAGCGGATCTGCGTGACGACCATCTCGCTGTCGCGCCGAAAGGCAGCCCAGCCCAAGCCGGGTGTGCCGTGAATTTCGACCAGATGATGGTGATGAAGAAGTAAGCGATTCGTTCGTTCAGCTCGCGCGGGTCCTATGGACGACACGCTCGTGTACCGCCCACGCCAGATAGTGAAGACTCGCATTGCGGTAGTACGTGGCGACTTCGCGCGTATCTGACATGCACAGATGCTTCGTGCTGACCGGCATCGCGCTGCGAAATGGCCAATGGAGCGCTAGATCGCACGTCCGCGCCATACTCGCCGGCGAACGCGCCGAAAACGTCATCAGGGCGCTGACCGGCAACTGGGTCGAGGAGCATCTGTTCGTCCTCGCGCAGGCGCTGGCGATGTTCTGCAGCCTCTCATAGCGCATCCTCGAATGCGATGCGAAGCCCGAGGTGCTCTTGGTCCCGCTTGGCCGGCACGATGGCCAACTGACCGGTCCCGACAAGAAGCGCCTGAAGCCCCCCGCTTCGAGGCGCGTGCCGCGCTCAAGCGTTGGGCGAGCGTTGACTCACGCGCATCAACGGCCTGCCTGTGGCATCCGTGATGACGATCCTCTCCGAGAGCGACTCGAACCTGAATCGCTTTGCGAGCGTCAACCACTCCTCTTAATGGCGTGACGATCCGTTTAGCTACGTCGACGTCATCGCGACGAGACAGCAACTACCAATCGCTCGATAAGCCGCGGCAATGCCACGCACAGGCACGCTACTGGACAACCGGCTTTTTTGCCGCGGACGCACGCCTTTCAACTGTCGTAAAAAACTCTCTATACAGCCGGCTACATGCGATCCAGCCAAACTCATTCTCGGCGGTGCGACGACTTTTACTTTCCGCCACCGCCGGCCATGATTCGGTTACCGACAGCAAGATATCCGGAAGATCCTCAACGTCATTGAAGATAATCACATTCTCAAACTTCCCCGACGCCCAGACCATAAATGGAGTTGAACGCGCAATAAGCAGCGGGACCAGACCAATGGCTTCAAAGAACGCGCCGCTTACCAGCATGGTATCGGATTCGTGTGGAAGGATCAGAACATCACTGTCGACGATCTTCTGTGCGAACTCTCCGTCGGACAAAAATCTTGCGTCAAGCTGAACCACACCCTGCAACGAACGCTTCCGGATGATTTCCTCCAGCGTTGCGAGGTACGCCGGTGTTCCTTTCCCCGCTATGATTAGACTGCAGGTTCTTGGCCAGACACTCAGTACAGCATCAATCTTCTTGTATGGTCGAATCACACCGAGCATGGAAAAAAGCGGGGTAGGTCTATACGGCCTCGGGGTGGTCGGAGCTTGCGAAGGCCAATCCCAGTATAGCGGATGCGGCAAATAGTGCGCATTGTACTGAGCCCGAAAATCCGGCGCATGGACCACTCGGTAGTCAGCGATCCGCCGGATGAAAGCGATGAGCCGTTTGGACAGGCGCCTGCTGAATCCCGAAGTGTCATGAACTGCATGATCGTGCACGAAATAGATAGTCTTCGCGCGTGCGATCAGAATCAGAGAGCAGTAAAATGCGAATAGCAACGAGCCGACCAAACTCAAACGCGCCGATCCTTCTTTTCGATTGAATGGCCTATATTCGAGCCAGTGAAAAACTAGTAGGTTTTTCGGACCGAACAGCTTGATGAATCCCCCCCGCAACAAACCTTTAATGGAAAGAGGCAGCACCTCATAGCCCGCCGATCTGTACAGATCTTTTTGAATTTCTATATATCGGTTCGTCGAATTACTGAATGGGCACAACAGAACGTGACGTATCCCTGAGGGATCTCGCTCGCTCACTTCAGGTCTTTCATTAAAATCAAGCGTCATCTTCGTCTCCCGTTAGGTGCATTCCGCCTAATGGCGCCTGGCTGCACCAAAAGCGGTTCGCTCCCCACTCGCAAGTCAGTCGAATTAGACCCCGATTATTATTGTAAGTAGCTTAGCACGCGGAAAAGCAATTGGTTGGAATTGACCTGGAAAATTCACCTCATCCACCTGTGATCGCCGGATCATGTGAGTGGCGTCGAGGGAGTCGGCATTCGCTGATGAGATGGGCTTTTATGACGGCTCCATGAACGCCGTTCGTCTGGACTCTGACCAACGTCGTTATCTCCAAAACGACAGTGTCGTCGGAATTAACTGCAGCATGTCGCTTGTGCTGTGGTGCGGTGGCAAGATCTACTGCTGCAACTCGAGCGGACAGTTTTATGCAAACGCCGAAATTTCTGCTAAAGAACGAAAGGGACCTCTCCGTCCCGAGGCTGCGGCGGAAGCGCGAGTCGGCATCAATGCGCCAGGATGAAGTTGCGAACGTTCATCGACACCAGCGAGAGGGGAAGTCCATGCCTATGGTCATTATCGGGATCGATCTTGCCAAGAATATATTCCACGGTATCGACGAGACCGGTAAGGCGATGCTGATCAAGCCACGTGTGCCGCGCGATCAACTGGTGAACTTGATCTCGCAGTTGCCAGCGTGCCTCATCGGGATGGAAGCATGCTCCGGCGCTCATCACTGGGCCCGCATGTTTCAGCAGCACGGCCATACGGTCAAGCTCATGGCGCCCAATCTTGTCGCGCCTTATCGCATGTCGGGAAGGCGCGGCAAGAACGACGCGGCCAATGCTGCTGCGATCTGCGAAGCAGTGACGCGACCGAGCATGCGTTTCGTGCCGCTGAAGGACGAACATCAGCAGGCAACGCTTTGCCTGCATCGGACACGACAAGGTTTCGTCGAAGAGAGGACAGCGACTTACAACCGGTTGCGAGGCCTGCTCTCGGAATTCGGCGTGGTGCTGCCACAGTGCCCGGAAAAGCTGCGCCGGCATATCACGCAACATCTGGACGCATTGCCTGGCCGGGCGAAGCGCAGTATCGGCGATCTGCTCGAGCATGCCGGCCATATCGAGGATCGCCTGCTCAGTCCGCGCCGACGGAATTTTGAGCCATTCCCGCCCGCACGTCTGCATTGCGCCTGCATTTAGTCACGGACCAGCGCACCTCAGGGCGAAAAGCTTCGCTGACGCAAGTCCGTTCAGTCTGGGACTTAGGCAGCCCCAACACCTGGTTGGCTCACGAGGAAGGCAGACCATGGCTGCCCTCAGGTACGAATGCTCACACGTCTACTTGTCCGGGTTGCTGGCGGTGAAGCTCGTGAATGCGTTGTAGGGCGCGCTGTTCGGAGTACCGTTGATCATGATGCCGTAACTGGTATTTCCGCTATCCAGTACGTAGTACATGACCGACTGGATATTGTGCGTCTTTCTTGCCGCATAGAACTGACCCAATTGCGTGGTGATGTAGTTCGCCCGGTAGGCTTGGCTCTGGGCCGGCCCGGCATTCCATTCCGTGATCATGAACGGCACGCCATATCGAGCCTTGCAATAGGTCGGCAGATCAAAGCCTGGGCCAGCGCCATCGGGACTGATGGTGAAGATGTCACCGTACGACTCGTAATTGTGCCAGGTCGTGATGTCCCAGCGCAGTTTTTGATGGCCGCTGGTGCCGTCAGGTTGCGTGCCTTCCCACAGCGCGTCAGCCGCGCCGACGTCCGCGACGCAGAAATTGACACCGCACTTCGCAGACGGCTGGACAGATTTCACGCCATCAATCATGCCGCGCATGGAGCCGCGCATGGCCGGCCAGTTGGTATTGTTGAAATCCGAGGCCAAACTGCCCGCCCAGGAGAAGTTCATCACCGTAGCGTTTTGCCGCGTCAATTCGTTACCGCACTCGTACATGGTCACGCCATACGGCTGCAAAGCGGTCGCGATCGTCTGCGCAGTCGTATAGCAGGTCTGGTACGCCTGCGTCTCACTGGCAAAGACATTTCCGTTTGCGTCGTAGACCCCCCCTTCGATCAGCACAAGCAGTGACAGTCCAGCCGGCTGGAAGGCTTTTGCAATGTTGACCACAGCGGTGAGCGAACGCGAGTCGCTCCCGCAACCCACGCGATAGGTCGTGCACCCCATAGCCTTCATGATCGACACGAGTTGCGCGGGCGTGTACGTATAGTCGTAATGCCCGTTCATCCCGTAGAACTTACCCGCTGCAGGAGCAACCGCAATGCGTGGATCAGTGCAAGCCAGCCATTGCACCGCGAAATTGCGCGGGTCGGCGTTGACGTACCAGTTGCCGCTCGTATTGCAGTGATAGACCTTGCCGCCGTACCAAAGGACGAGCGCTACGTTGAAATTGGGGCCTACAACGGTGCCATTCTTATAAATGACAGCATTGACCAGGGTCCAGACGTCGCCCGACCAGTCAATGATGCTGGATGCCGACGGCATCGTGGTGCCGTCCGGGGAAACGCGGCTAACACGCGGATCAGGACAGGACTGCCATCTCGTGCCGGTCCATAGATAGAATTGGCCGCTGGTATTTTCACAATAAATGTATCCACCGAGCCAGATCACGAGCGACGTGTTGTAGTTTCCCCCCGCTACCTGGCCGTTTAGATACGCCACTGCGCCTGACAGCGTCCACACGCCGCCCGAGCTATCCGTAATCGAAGATGCCGGTGGCATCGCCGTGTTGTCCGCGGAGGCTGCGCTTGCGCTTGCGCGTGCCGTTGCCTTGCTGACAGCGGAGCCAGGCACGCTGCCACCGTCCCCCGAGCTGCCACCGCCGCACGCGCTCAAAAGAACGCTTCCACCGAGTGCCGAGAGGGCACCAATAAATTGTCGTCGTTTTACCATTTTTGAACTATTCCAGCACGGGAAAAAATTCCCAAAAAGTTTAAATATGATTTCCGGCTTTTAGGACAACTAAAACTAAATCGCTGACAAAGCATCCTCTATTCTTCTTCGCCTTCCCTATAGCCGATGAAAATCCTCAATCCCTTCAGGCACTGCTTTAAAACCGTTACCACACTGCTAAAAAACCGTTCGCGTGCTATCCATTCGACAGACACGCGAGCGCGAGCCATTACCACGGCGAGTCGATTCGCGCGTCGAAAGGATTGAACCAACGGAGGAGACGACGTGGCTGCGATGCCTGTCCCTAGGGCAACTTCTACGGCGCTCTGCGGCGCAAACGTTGTCCGGAAGGGGTATACCCGGCCCACCCGGCAAATTTTTCTCATTGCCGCAAAGCGGACGCACAAATCGTACCGGTAAAACGCTTGCCGGCAAAGAGCAATCAGTCTTTATCGGCCAAAAAGCAGAATTTTTGCCCGTCACAGATGATCTTACGAATATTATGGCTTTCTTATGATCATCAGAGGAGTAATAATATTATTTTTCAAATCCGACCCTTTTGATTTGAGTATTCTTTTACCTACTTTCGGTCATAATGGGGATCGAACAGTAGTTGTGCTCGTCACTCTTACGGCAGATTAAGCTGATAATACATTGCAGTGAGGAAATAATGTCTTATTGCAGCCGCTGGGCGTTGGGTTAGCAATTTCTTCCAGCACGAATGCGTTCTGGAGGTGCGCGCGCCGCGGTACGACTTGCCAGAGGGCGCGGTGCGGCTCGTGCATACTGACTGGATGGCTTTACATTGCTGCTTGAAGCGTTCGTGCTGGCACTGTGCCGGGAGATGACACTTGCCGCCGTGGCCCGTTTGGCATATCGAAATCCGCTCACTCGGGCGTGCGCGTGCCGCATTGCTGGGCTTTGCCGTGGCGATTCTGGCGTACAACGTCCTGGCCGTGCTCAAGCGCAGCGTCAAGATCACCCATACGCAAACTGATGAAGCGATCACCGTGGCACCCGACGTTTCGACGTCTTACCTGGCACTACATATTCGCGGCCAGTATGAGGGCATGCTCGTTGCGCTGCCGCCCGAGCACTGGTCGCACTGGAGCGACGCGGCGCCCGTCGTGATGGCTGGCAAGCTGTCCGAACTTGCCAGCCGCGTCGATCCGTTTCAGGTACGCAGCCGCAGGCGCGGGCTCGAAACGCACAAACTCACTCCCTACGTTGAAGCCAGCACAGCCCGATCGCATCACAGCACCGCACGTCTGCTAATGCGTGCCCGCAAAAAAACATCCTGATCCAGGTCTATGTTGAGACCTAAAAAAGGCTGATTCTTAGGCTGCTATATTTTCCATCGCTCAGGTGCGTGTATAGGGATTGAGCGCTGTGGTGGCCCTGCTCAGACAGCCCTCGGCACACTGGCCAGTTTCAGCACAGCGTCGGTTCGACGATCGCCGGCATCGCGAGATCGATAAGAACCACCGACTTATCTGGTGTTCTCTCGCCCTATATTATCGGTTTCTATTCGAGTTTTCGAACTGATTCTTGATCTGTGGCGTCCACTTTGACGTGACCGCGATTCCCAACTCGACCGAGGAATTTTTTTAAGGAAAAAGCCAAGTCTGGGTGATATATTTTCATATAGTGACTAATTTTCGCCCTCACCCCCCATTCTGGAAGAGCGTACGTCTGATACACCAAAATCGCTTCGTTCGATACCTCGTACTTCTTCGAAAAGTAGAGTTGCAAAAAATCGCTGCCGGTCAAAATACCGCGGTAGAGTGTCGCAAAAGAACGCCGGCACAAATAGGTCTTATTGTAGCCTATAGCAAACGGGACAAAATCTTGTGTTTTATTGGCGAGATATGAAAACAAGGCCATGCTTACTTCTGGCCATTCCGGCCTGAAAACATCGTCGATCGCAATAACACCGTCATCGCTAACGACTGCTTCGGCAAGCCGCAGGTCGTTGAGCGCGGCCTCAAAATGATGTCCACCGTCAATATGGAAAAAACGAACCCTTCCCACCTTTCGTTTTATGTCATCGGGCGTTACGTCTGTAGAGGGCCGTTCGTCGATGAAGACATCGTTCGCGTCCACGCCGAACTTCGTCAAGTTGCGGGTGAAGACGTCCTTATCACCTCGACCGGAAACGTCGATGTTGAACGCCTGATTCTCAAAGATATCGATGGCGTAACACAAGCGCCCGTTGTTGCTAATCGCCATCGGAATGAATGATTTTCCATGATGAACGCCAATTTCGACCACGGCGCCGTTAATGCCATTCTCGAGCTGCGATTCAAGTAGCAGAGCGAATATTTCACCGTCACATCTTGCCAACCACCCATCAACCTCCTTCTTTCGGACCCGGATGTATTCATCGAGTACTTTATTCGTCATAATCGCCCTCCCGATTTTCAAAGTCGATCATATGGCGGATAAGAATTTTGGATAGCGGGCTTTTCCCAACTGTAACAAGCCGAATACCCTCAAAATAGACCATATTTATGGTACTGCATCTCTGAAGCCACCTAACGCTTTGGCCGACCTCGCGGAGGTGTTGGCCGAATCCGCTGAACATTTACTCGCCGACATAGGTTAGGTGAGTTATTTGAATAAATTTCGACCTATACCAGTGCCTGGAAGCGCTCGCGGACTGGCATCCGCCGCAATTCGGCAAATGTTGGATGCGGACGCGTTTAGACTGAGCAACCGCCGTATTCCCGCACCAATCGAACTTAGTAAATACTGATCAAGTCCAGGCTCTATGGACCGGTGAAGATCATTCCGGAACAAAGGACGAGCACGCAGTTGATGCCGGCGACGGCAGCCGATCAAGGCGCTGGCTTGCGCGCGATCCCAAAATGCATCAGACCCGCAAAGGACAGCAATGGTGTTTCGGCGCGATGTTGCGTCTCGGGGTCGATAGCCAAAGCTGTCTGACCCGCAGGGCGTTGCTCACGTCGGACGACGTACATGACGAGCATGCGCAGCCAAAATTGCTGCATGACCAGCAACAGCGGGTCTATGACCGCAGCGCGTGTGCGAGCCAGAAAGCACTGGATCATGGCCAGGCGCCCGGACGAGCGATTTCACGAACCAACGCAGCGCCGCAACTGCGGAGTCGACGAGGTGGCGCGCCGCAAGAACCGCAATAAGGCGAAGAAATGCGGACTGGCGTCGAACGCGTTGTTGCCATGATCAACCGGCTGTGGGGCTTCACGAAGACCCCAAGCGCGCCAATCGACCACCATTCGCGGATTACCTCGAAGCACCTAAATATCGAGTGGTATTTTCTACTTCTTTCTTCTAGCTATTTTTCGTATCGGTGCGCCTGCAAGTGGTCATCGGCCTATCAAGTTCTCCACGAATTGCACTCAACTCGAGAACATCACAATTTGCATTTAGATTCAAAATTTACCGCACTTTTGACCGTTTCCCGAACTGGACGAATAAGGTCGCACCCTCAAGTAGCGGATCGACGAAAGAGCATCCGGACTATCGGGTTTGTGTACGGCGGCTATGTCATACGGTACTTGTATCTCATCATCGTCGTGCCGTTTTACGGAAGGGTGCTCGGTGTCGAGGGATACGGTAAGGTTCTAGCGTCGATGTCGCTGATGAGTTTGATATGGATGCTGGTCGCCTATGGCTTTGTGCCGGTCGGCATGCGCGACGTGTCGAAAGCGCAATCAACGATGGAATGTAACAGCGTCTTTTCTTTACACCTCAGCGTGCGCCTGGCGCTTGCAATCGTGGGCGGTTGCGTCGGGCTCATCGCCACAATGTGTTCACCGGTCCTGTCCCAGACGCCTTGGATTGTGGTGCTGGCTACGCTGCTGGGGATCGTCTCCGGGATGAACCTTGGTTGGCTTTTCCAAGGTCGCCACCGGTTTCGAACGCCGATCATCATCGAAGTGTTCGGTTTTGCGTTGAGCCTTGTGCTTGTCCTGGCGATCGTAAATGACAAATACGTGAGTCACGGTCCCGCTCGCGGCCTGTAGCAAACCGAGATCGGTTTCACGTACATGAAAGATCCGCACTATTTGCCGCGTTACTTCTTCGACTTCGCGGTGTGGGCGCTAAAGCGCAATTGCAACGATCCGGACAAGTACGTATCGATGATCTATCATCGGAGCGGAATGCTGTCTCGGCCGATCTGTTCTTCATCCTGCGCCGCGTGCCGTTGCCCGCTGTGTCTTTCGATCTCCCCCCACGCGCTTACCTCACCACATCATTGCGCAAGGCCGCGCCCTCCTGCTGCGAAGTCACGAATCCTCTCAATGCAGGAGTGAGTCGGAACACGAGCTTCTCGATCTCCACTACGAGGAAGAACAGGATGCCACCGGCAATGAGCCACAGCCACGCGGACAAGGGCAGAGACTCGGTGTGGAAAATGGCATGGAACGGGAACGTATAGGTGAACAGAAGCTGCAACACCACGACGCCGGCTATTCCGTACCAGAGATAGCGATTGCCCATATGGGCGCGCACGGACAGCGACGAATCGAGCAGATACCGGATGTTGAGCAGATAGAACACCTGGCCCAGCGTGATGGCGTTGACCGCGGCCGTGCGCGCCATCTCATCCGACGCCCCGTGTCCCTTCATCCAGAAGAAGGTCGATAGCGTATAAATCACGAGCGCGACGCCGACGAACAGGATGCGCCAGATGCCGAAGCGCGTGACGATCGGCCGGTCGATAGCGCGTGGCGAGCGGCGCATCACGTCTTCCTCGTGCGGCTCGAACGAAACGGTCAGGCCGAGCGCAACGGAAGTCACCATGTTGACCCACAGGATCTGCGGCGCCGTGATCGGCAGCGTGAAGGCGAACAGGATCGCCACCGCGATCACCGCGCCTTGCGCGACGTTGGTCGGCAGCATGAACAGCATCGCCTTCTCGATGTTGTTGTAGACCGTGCGGCCCTCCTTCACCGCCGCGGAGATCGACGCGAAATTGTCGTCGGCGAGGATCATCCCCGCCGCCTCTTTCGTCACCTCGGTGCCCTTGATCCCCATCGCGACACCGATGTCCGCCTTCTTGAGGGCCGGCGCATCGTTGACGCCGTCGCCCGTCATCGCGACGATCTGCCGGTTCGCCTGGATCGCCTTGACGAGCCGCAGCTTGTGTTCGGGACTCGCGCGCGCGAACACGTCGACGCCGCGCACGCATTCCTGCAGCGCCGCATCGTTCATCGCCTCGATCTCGGTGCCGGACACGGCGGTCTTGCCGTCGCCGATGCCCAGCATTCGTGCGATGGCCGCCGCGGTGATCTTGTGATCGCCCGTGATCATCGTCACGCGGATGCCTCCGCCGTGGCATTCGCGCACGGCTTCGATCGCCTCTTTGCGCGGCGGGTCCATCAAGCCCACGAGGCCGAGCAGTACAAGGGTACGCGGCAGATCCTGCGGCCCGAGGCCGCCGGTACGCAAACCCGGATCCGACAGCCACGCGAGTCCGAGCACGCGCTCACCTTGCGCGGCGAGCCGGTCGCCTTCCCTTGCGAAATGCTCGCGATCGAGCGGCGCCGCGCCTTGCGCCGTCTGCTGCCGGTCGCAGTGGTCCAGGATCACCTCTGGCGCGCCCTTCACCAGCAGCATCTCGCCGTCCGCCGCACGGTTCAATGTCGCCATGAACTTGTGCTCGGACTCGAACGGAATCGCGTCGATCCGCGGCGCGGCGGCTGTCTCGGCGGCACGGTCCATGCCCAGCTTGGAAGCGAACGGATAGAGCGCGCCCTCGGTCGGGTCACCCTCCACTTTCCATTTTCCGTCTTCCTCGAAGAGCTCGGCGTCGTTGCACAACAGCGACACGCGGCCCATCAGCTTGAGAACGTCCGGCGCGGTGTCGAGCGGCTTGCCATCGGCGCTGACCTGTCCCTCGCTAGCGTAACCGTCGCCCGTCACGGTATAGCCCCGTTCGGCCGTCACGGCGGAGGTGACCATCATTTCCATCAGGGTCAGCGTGCCCGTCTTGTCGGAGCAGATGCGCGAGACGGCGCCCAGCGTCTCGACCGCCGGCAAGCGGCGAATGATCGCGTTGCGCTGGGCCATGCGCTGCACGCCGATCGCGAGCGTGATGGTGATGAGCGCCGGCAGGCCTTCCGGGATCACCGACACCGCGATCCCCACGATGGCCTGGAACAGTTCGACGAAAGTCATGTGTCCGAGCCAGTGGCCCCAGGAGAAAAGCAGCACGCTGACCACGGCGATCACCGCCGTGATGACATAGCCGAACTTCTTGATCTGGCGCAGCAGAGGCGTTTCGAGCGCGCTGACTTCGGCAAGCATCTGGTTGATCCGGCCGAGTTCCGTCTGGCTTCCGGTCGCCACCACGACGCCGGTTGCCCGGCCCGACAAGACCATCGTGCCGCAGAAAGCCATATTCTCGCGGTCGCCGACCGTGGCTTTGGCGGGTACCGGCGCGGTGCCCTTCTCGGCCGGAAGGGATTCCCCCGTGAGAGCCGCTTCTTCCGTGTGCAGGTTGCGGGCCTCGACGAGACGCATGTCCGCCGGGATTTTGTCGCCCGATTCCAGCAGCACGATGTCGCCGGGAACGAGTTCGTCGGCGGGGATCAAGCGAACCGCTCCTCCACGCATGACGCGCGCCTCGGCGGACAGCATGTTGCGAATCGAATCGAGCGCCTTCTCGGCACGTCCTTCCTGAATGAAGCCGAGCAGCGAGTTGAGGATGACGACAGCCAGAATGACCGAGCCGTCGAGCCAAAGCCCCAGCATGAACTTGACGAAACCGGCCGCGAGTAGCACGTAGATCAGAATGTTGTGAAGCTGCATCAGGAAGCGCACGACCGGCCCCCGCTTCTTGCCTTGCGGCAGGCGGTTCGGCCCATAGGTGGCGAGCCGCCCGGTCGCTTCCGCTGCATCGAGGCCCTGCGCGGGATCGACTTTGAACTGCCGTTCGATGTCACCGGCCGGTATCGCATGCCACGGCGTCGCGTTCTCAACTGAGCTCATCCTCGTCTCTCCCGGTTCCAGTGATTTCGGGTCAGGGGGCCGCTCTCAATGGTCTGGAACGTCCCCGGGTTGATCGGGTCCCGGCGCTTGCACCACTTCAGCGTCGAGTTCCTGCCTCGCCGCGGCGAGATCCTTCATCTGCTCCTGGGTGGCTTTCGGATATTCGAGGTCGAGCTTCTCGACGGCCTCGACGATCGCGGCCGCGACGATCAGGCGCGTGAAAGGTTTGTTGTCGGCGGGCACGACGTACCACGGAGCCGCTTCGGAAGCCGTTGCGCGGATGGCCTCTTCATACGCGTGCATATAGTCGTTCCAGTAGCGACGTTCGCGAACGTCGGCTGCGGAAAACTTCCAGTGCTTGTCGGGATTGTCGAGGCGATCCATGAAGCGCTTCTTCTGCTCCCCGTACGACAGGTTCAGATAGAACTTGAGAATGAGCACGCCCTGGCGCGTCAGATAGTCCTCGAACCGCGCGATGTCGGCGAGACGCTCGTCCCAGATGTTGCTGCCGCCCCGTGCCGGCGGGATCTTCTGCGCATGCAGCAGATGCTGATGCACGCGCACCACCAGCACCTCTTCATAGTACGAGCGGTTGAAAATGCCGATGTGCCCGCGTTCGGGCACTTTCCTCGCATAGCGCCAAAGGAAGTCGTGGGAGAGTTCCTCGTCCGACGGCTGCTTGAACGAGACGACATCGCAGCCCTGCGGATTGACGCGCGACATCACGTGCTTGATCGTCCCATCCTTGCCCGCGGCGTCCATGGCCTGGAACACCAGCAGCACGGACCAGGAATCCTGCGCGTAAAGGATCTCCTGCTCCATCGCGAGCCATTTCGAACCGCGCTGGAGCAGTTGCTGCGCCTCTTGCTTATGCATTTTGAGTCCCAGTGTTTCGCCGGGATCAAAATTCTTCAGCAGGAAATCGGTGCCGCTGGTGACGCGAAACGGATCGGTGTATGTCCTCAGCGCGTCGAGTATTTCTGTGCGAACCATCGCTCTTTCTCCACGGCATCTGCAACCGGTTGCACGATTCGCGGATTGTCGTCCGGGCCACCGGAGCACAGCGCGTCTGGCTTCAGGCGCCTCGCGCGGTGTTTCCCGGACGCGCAGCATCGCTACCGCGGCCGTACCGTTCACGACTGTTTGATAATAGGTCACACAAACAGAAACGGGCCGATCTACGACGACGATTCGCGCCGCCCTGCCTTAACCACGCCGTCAGACGACAGGCATCACCTGTGCTGATATTCCACTCAAATCCTCGAACGTCGCCAGGCGTGCGGTCTACTCCAGCGTCACGCCAATCGATTCGTTGCCCTGACACGCATAGCCAGGCAGCGCGCGCAACGCATCAGCCGTCGCCTCGGCTTCCGCCTTCAGCCATTCGATGAACATCTGCGTACAACGACGCGGCTCGGCGACCACCGCGTGATAAGCCGCGCCGCAATCATCGAGCACCGGATACGGCGCGACGAGCCGACCGCTCTGCAATTCGTGCAACGCGAGCGCCGGCGAACTGACGACGATACCGACGCCCTCGGCATGAGCTGGGCGCTCGGCATCGGCCGCATCGGCTCCGTGGTGGGTTCGATGGCGGGTGGTTACCTGCTGGGCTTGCACTGGACGGCAAGCGAGATGTTGACGCTGATGGCCGCCGTGTTGGTTATCGCCACGCTGGGCGCGCCACTGCTCACGCCGTTGATGCGGCATGCCGCTCTGGCTTCGGCCGGCAGCGTCGCGAGCGAGCGGGAACATGCGGCGCTGGCCGCGGGAACGGGTCGCGTCGACTGATGCGAAAGCGGCACCGCCGAAGAACGGGGGCGCCGCCGTTTGAAGCGCTGGAAGGAATCGACCTAGCCCGGCGCCCTGCCCAACACCTGCGAATCCGACGACGCCGCCGTCGTCGACGTCTCGTCACGCCCGTGCCCATGCCCGGTCGTCGTGACCGCATTGGTGCCGCCGGGCCGACGCACCGACTTCGCGTGCCGCTCGATCAACCGCTGCAGCAAACAGAACGCGCACAGCAGCGCGCCGATCACGATCCGCGTCCACCACGAACTGAGCGTGCCGTCGAACGTGATCAGCGTCTGGATCGTGCCGAGAATGCCGACGCCGAACAGCGAGCCGACCACATAACCGACGCCGCCGGTCAGCAGCGTGCCGCCGATCACCGTCGCCGCAATCGCATCGAGCTCCATGCCCTGCCCTTGCAGTCCATAGCCCGACAGCACGTAGAACGTGAACACCGCGCCGCCGAGCGCCGAGCAGAAGCCGCTCAGCGCATACACGCCCACCCGCGTGCGCGCGACCGGCAGCCCCATCAGCAGCGCCGAGCGCGGGTTGCCGCCGACCGCATACACGTTGCGTCCGAAGCGCGTGAAATGCGCGACATAGATCGCGGCCGCGAGCGTCGCGAGCGCGATCAGCACGTTCGCCGATACCGAACCGACGCCGAGACTGAGACGGAACGCGGAGATCGCCTTGAAGGTCGGATCGGTGATCGTGATCGACTGCGTCGTGATCAGAAAGCACAGGCCCCGCGCGAAGAACATCCCGGCCAGCGTCACGATGAACGCCTGCAGGCGGAAGTAATGAATCAGCGCGCCCTGCACCGCGCCGAACACCGTGCCCATCAACAGCACGATGGGGATGATCAGCCACACCGACACATGCATGTGTTCGGACAGCACGGCTTCGACGATCGTCGTCAGCGCGACGATCGAGCCCACCGACAGATCGATGCCGCCCGACACGATCACGAACGTCATGCCGATCGCGACGATCAGCAGAAACGCGTTGTCGACGAGCAGATCGAGCAACACCTGCCACGAGAAGAAACCGGTGTACATCACCGAACCAAAGCCGAACAACGCGCAGAACAGCAGGATCGTCACCGCGATCGGCAGCGTGCGCGGATCGACCACGCGGGCGAGTGCTTCGAGAACGCGCGTCATCGTGCCACCCCACGCGATTTGACGAGCGACGCACCGAACGACACCGCGAGCGCGCGTGCCGCCGGCGACTGAATCACACTGACCGCGAGCACGACGGCCGCCTTGACGACGAGCGTAGCTTCCGGCGGCACGCCGATCGAATAGGTCGTGTACGTGAGCGTCTGAATGATCAGCGCGCCGAGCACCGTGCCCGCGAAACTGAAGCGGCCTCCAAGCAGCGAGGTGCCGCCGAGCGTCACGGCGAGAATCGCGTCGAGTTCGAGCAGCAGGCCCGCGTTGTTGCCGTCCGCGCTGCGCACGTTCGAGCTGATCAGGATGCCGGCCAGCGCCGCGGTCAAGCCCGAGAAGCTGTACACCGCGAACACGATCGCCTTCGAGCGCAAGCCGACGAGCCGGGTCGCAACCGGGTTCACGCCGATCGCGCGAATGAACAGGCCGAGCGCCGTGCCCTCCACCAGCGCGGCGGTCGCCAGCACGGCTACCGTCGCGATCCATACCGAGCACGGCACGCCGAGCCAGTAGCCGCCACCGACGAACAGATAGCCGGGCGCACCGATCGGAATGATCTGCCCAGCGGTCAGCAGTTGCGCGATGCCGCGGCCCGCGACCATCAGGATCAGCGTCGCGATGATCGGCTGCATGCCGACGAACGCGACGAGCAGCCCGTTCCACATGCCGCTCAGGATGCCGACGACGAGTGCGGCCAGCAGCGCCTGCGCGATCAGCGCACCGCTCGGCACGGCCTGGGTCGCGAGTATCGTCGCGGCCGCGGCGCCCGCGATCGCGACCACCGCGCCGACCGAGATGTCGATGCCGCGCGTCGCGATCACGAGCGTCATGCCGATCGCAACGAGCACGAGCGGCGCCGCGCGATTCAGGATGTCGATCGGCGCGCCGAACAGGTGGCCGTCGAGCGTGCGCAGCGCAAGAAAATGCGGATTGACCAGCAGGTTCAGACCGCACAGCAACACGAGCGTCACGCATGGCCACAGCAGCGGACGCTCGACTCCGTCGCGCGCGAACCAGTTCGATAGCTTCATTCGCCGCTCCCTGCGATCAGTCGGTAGATGTTGTCCTCGTTCGATGCCTTGCCGGCCACCTCGGCGATCTTGCGGCGATCGCGCAGCACCGCGACGCGGTGGCTCACGCGCAGCACCTCGCTGATCTCCGACGAGATGAACAGGATGGACAGCCCGTTCGCGCACAACGCGAGCAGCCGGTCCATGATGTCGAACTTCGCGGCGACGTCGATGCCGCGGGTCGGCTCGTCGAGGATCAGCAGTTTGGGATCGGTCGCGAGCCAGCGCGCGAGCAGCGCCTTTTGCTGGTTGCCGCCGGACAGCAACGCGATCGGCTGCTCGGCGTCGGCCGCCTTGATGCCGAGCCGCTCGATCCACAGATCGGCAAGCTCGCGCGCACGTTGCCGGCTGATCTTGCGCCACCAGCCACGTCGCGCCTGCAACGCGAGCATGATGTTTTCGCGGATCGACAGTTCGGCGACGATGCCTTCCTTCTTGCGGTCTTCCGCGCAATAGCCGATGCCGTGGCGCACCGCGTCGTGCGGCGTACGCAGCCGCACCGCGCGCCCTTCGACGAGGATCGTGCCGCTGTCCGCGCGATCCGCGCCGAACAGCAGCCGCGCGGTTTCGGTGCGCCCCGAGCCGAGCAGTCCCGCGAGGCCGAGAATCTTGCCGGCCCGCACTTCGAGATCGATCGGCTGCAAGGTGCCGCGGCGGCCGACACCGCGCAGTTCGATGAACGGCTGCGTCGGTGTGGCGTCGGTTGCGTCCGGGTGGTCCTGCTCGCTGTCCTGCAGATCGTCGGCGGCTTGCCCTTCATGCGCCGCTTCGCGCAGACGCGCGCTCATGCGCTCGTGGCCGACCATCTTCGCGACCAGTTGGTCCGCGGACAGATCGCGCGCGAGATATTCGCCTTCGCGCTCGCCGTTGCGCATCACCGTGATGCGATCGGAGATCGCATACGTCTGCTCGATGAAATGCGTGACGAACAGAATCGCGATGCCCGATTGCTTAAGATGCCGAAGGATTTTGAAAAGCTGCGCGACTTCGCTGTCGTCGAGGCTCGAAGTCGGCTCGTCGAGAATCAGCACGCGCGCATCGACGGACAACGCTCGCGCGATCGCGACCATCTGTTGCACGGCAATCGGATAGGCGTCGAGCGAGCGCGTGACGTCGAGCGACACGTCGAGGCGCGCGAGCGCTTCCTGCGCGCGCCGCTTGATGTCGGACCAGTCGATCGCGCCGAAGCGGCGCGGCTGCCGGCCCGCGAAGATGTTCTCCGCGACCGACAGATTCGGGCACAGGTTGACTTCCTGGTACAGCGTGCGCACGCCGGCCGCCTCGGCTTCCTGCGGCGACGCGAACGCGACCACCTCGCCGCCGAGTCGGATCGTGCCGGCGTCGGGTGAGAGTACGCCTGTGAGCACGTTGATCAACGTGGATTTGCCTGCGCCGTTCTGGCCCATCAGCGTATGGACCTCGCCGGGAAACAGGCGGAAGTCGACGTGTTGCAGCGCCTTCACACCCGGAAATGTCTTGCTGACGCCGGAGGTCGCCAGAATCGGTTCGCGCGCGCTCATGTCATTCTGTTGGCTTTGCGCGCCCGGCGGCTGGTCCGGCTGATTCGGTTCGGTAGCGGAATGGGTCATGGACCTCGCTCGATCGGCTATGCATGGTTCGGCAGGCCCCAGCGGCATGCTCCCGCGGGCACATGCTCCTGAAAAGAGACCGCCCGCTGCATAAGAAAGCAGCCCGGGCGGTCAGGCACCACTGGAGAAACCTGTTCGATGCGTCCGTACTGCACATCTCCTTTGCGCCGTGGGCCGCGTTGGCCCCGGCGCCTGAACACCGCACCCGCCGCGGCACTCGCTAGAGCGGTGCCGCGGCGACGTTGCGCGCCGCGTCAGTACTTACGCGACGGCAGAGTTTGTGCGGCCACGCTCATCGGGAAGACAGTCTCCTGAGTCAGGATGCGCTTCGGCAGCGGCTTGCCAGCCACCACGTCCTTCACCGCCGACATCAGCTGCGGTCCGAGCAGCGGGCTGCACTCCACGTCGACGTTCATCTTGCCGGCGGCCATTGCCTGGAAGCCGCCCTTCGTCGCGTCGAACGAAACCACCACGACGTCCTTGCCCGGATGCATGCCGGCTTCTTCCATCGCCTGGATCGCGCCGAGCGCCATGTCATCGTTATGAGCATAGACGACGTTGATCTTGTTGCCGTAGGTCTTGATGAACGCTTCCATCACCTGCTTGCCGCCGGCGAGCGTGAAGTCGCCGCTTTGCGACGCGATGATCTTGAACTTCGGATCGCTCTTGATTACTTCGATCAGACCCGCGTGGCGGTCGTTGGCCGGCGCGGAGCCGACCGTGCCTTGCAGTTCGGCGATGTTGATCGGGCCTTTGTCGTCCTTGTAGTGATCCGCGAGCCAGTGACCGCCGCGCCGTCCTTCTTCGAGGAAGTCCGAGCCGATCATCGTCACGTACAGCGAGGTGTCCTTCACGTCGATATTGCGGTCGGTCAGGATCACCGGAATCTTCGCGGCCTTGGCTTCGAGCAGCACCGGTTCCCAACCCGATTCGACGACCGGCGAGAACGCGATCACGTCGACCTTCTGCGCAATATACGAGCGGATCGCCTTGATCTGGTTTTCCTGCTTCTGCTGCGCGTCGGAGAATTTGAGGTTGATACCGGCCTCCGCCGCTGCCGACTTCACCGATTCGGTATTCGCGGTACGCCATGCGCTCTCTGCGCCGACCTGCGCAAAACCGAGCGTGATCTTCTTATCCTCGGCATGCGCGCCGGGCGTGGCCAGCGTCAGTGCTCCGAGACTCGCGGAAAGCGCGAGCGCGCCCAGAGCGCGACACGCGGCACGTCGTGTATTCGCCATGACAGTCTCCAATCGTTGTTGTGTAGACGACCCAGCGGTCACCCGGCCCTCGTGGCCCTCACGGCGCATGGATCGTGATGTAGCGTACTGTGCGACGCGTTAACCGTCCAATCATATGATTCGCGCCCTCGATACCAATTTTGATATAGCGCGCCGCTCAGATGGCCGCTCGCGCTCTCAGGTTGGCGTCACTCTCGGCGTCACCCAGCGAAACGTCAGATTGATGCGCTCGCCGCTCACGCGCGGCTCCTTCGGCACCCGATGACGCCACTGCGCCTGGGTGTCGCCCTTCATCACGAGCAGACTGCCGCCCTTCAACGAGAACGATTGCACGACGCCGCTGCGGTTGTGCTGCAGATCGAACCTGCGCGCGACGCCGAGGCTCACCGATGCGATCACCGGCTGTCTGCCGAGCTCGGGCTCGCGGTCCGCATGCCAGCCCATGCTGTCGGCGCCGCTGCGGTAGCGATTCAGCAGCACGCTGTTAAAACGCGCGCCGCTGGTCGCCTCGGCGGCGGCCTTCAGTTCGGCAACGGCGGGCGTCCATGCTTGCGGCACGTTGCGGATGCCAGAGTAGACGTAGACTGCATCCGGCTCACCCTGCCAGGCGGTCAGACGCGGCAGTGCAACACGGCCGGCGGGCGTGCCCATCATGTCCTGGCGCCATTGCACTTCGTCGATCACGCGGGCGAGCAGGCGCTCGGCGTCGGCCGGTGCGAGCCAGTCGGGATACCAGTCGACGTCGGGCGTCGGCAGGTCGTTGAAAAGATCGCTGGTCATCGGAATGGGTGGATACGAGCGGAGGAGTAAAAACCCTGGCTATTATGGCGACAACGGTGCGCCGCCGATTCACGCGCGTTGCTCTTTCATTCGACACGGCACTCCGCATTCCCTCTGTTCTTTCGCACGGACTACTTCAATGACACTTTCCGATCAGGCGCTCGCGCAGCTCTTTCGCGACGCGCGTACGCACAACGGCTGGCAGAACAAGCCGATCGACGACGCCGTGCTGCGCGAGCTGATGGAGCTCGTACTGCTCGGCCCGACCTCGGCCAATTCGAGTCCGGGCCGCTTCGTGTTCGTCAGGACGCCGGAGGGCAAGGAAAAGCTGCGCCCGGCGTTGTCGGCCGGCAATCTCGAGAAAACGATGGCCGCGCCCGTCACGGTGATCGTCGCGATGGACATGGCGTTCTACGAGCAGCTGCCGAAACTGTTTCCCCACGCGGATGCGCGCAGCTGGTTCGTCGGCAACGAGCGGTTGATCGCGGACACGGCGTTTCGCAATTCGACGCTGCAAGGCGGCTATCTGATTCTCGCCGCGCGTGCGCTCGGTCTCGACACCGGGCCGATGTCGGGCTTCGATCAGGCCAAGGTCGACGAAGCGTTCTTTGCGGGCACGACGGTGAAGTCGAACTTCCTGATCAATCTTGGCTACGGCGATCCGTCGAAGCTGTTCGCGCGCAGCCCGCGTTTTTCGTTCGACGAAGCGGCGCGGATAGAGTGACCGCGCGTTGATGACGGATGGCGCGGCGGGTGTCGCGCCACGCGTTGGCCCGAATCGCGTCAGCTCAGCAGCGCGACATAAAACACCACGGTGCCGATCAGCGCGCCGATGAAGCAGAAGCCCTCTTCGGCCTCGTCGCCGTTCGAGCGCAGCCATGCGCCGGCCGCGCCGAACAGGCCCGCGATGCCGAGCGCGACGCACACCATCACGACGTCGAACAGCGCGCTTTTGCCGAGCTCGGAGAAATCGATGTTGCGCACGCCGAAGTAGAGCGCAATCGCCATCAGCGAGATGCCGACGAGCGGCAGCATCACATGGCTGCCCTCGTATCCGACATGATGCTCATGGTGAACATGATGCACGTCGTCCGCGTGGTGCCACAGGTGGCCCGATTTGAGCAGCTTCATGGTGTGCCTCCCCCCGCCCGATCTTTCCCGGCGACAGAACCCGTCGAGGCCTACGTGCCTCAGGCTGCCGCGGCAACGAGCCGGTTCGTTTCAAGCATACTCCACGCATGAATACAATTCAAAGCCCATTTAATTCGCTTGCATAGGCATTGAATTGCGTGGCGCGCGGCCCTGCAAGCATGGGCCGCGCATGGAGCGCGCCTGCCGCCGCCGTTCGCCGTCTTACCTTGTTCCGCCGGCTTCCGGGCAGCCTGTCGTGCAGTGCGGGAGCACGATTTTTGCGGCCACGGCAAGCGACGGGACATGCCGGTAGAATGATTCGCCGCGCTCGCCAATCATCGCGAGCGCATGCATTGCCCGCCAACCGATCGCCGCCGCGCTGTCGCTGATGCCGGCTCTTTGGCCCCCTTCCCGCCCCGATCCTCTCTATGCGACGTTCATCGTTCCTTGTCCGCATCATCCTGATTGGCATCCTGCTGCATATCTACGTCGGCTTGCGCCTGATTCCCGACATGCCGATCGACGCGGCCGGCCGCGGGCTGTGCGTGCTGTGGCTCGTGCTGTCGATCTTCCTGATCCCGCTCGGCATGATGGCGCGCGGCTTCAAGCGCCAGCCGCTCGGCGACCGGCTCGCGTGGGCTGGCCTGCTTGCGATGGGCTTCTTCTCGTCGCTGCTGGTACTGACGTTCGCGCGCGACCTCATGCTGGCGTCGCTGCTGACGATCGATGCGATCTGGCCGAACACGCTGTCGATCTCGCATTGGCGCACCGGCTCGGCGGCGGTGGTGCCGCTGCTCGCGCTGCTGTCGACGCTGATCGGCCTCTTCAATGCGCGCCGTCGCGCGCGCGTCGTCACGATCGAAGTGCCGATCGACGATCTGCCTGCCGCGCTCGAAGGCTTCACGATCGTGCAGATCAGCGACATCCACGTCGGCCCGACGATCAAGGGCCGCTATGTCGACGCGATCGTCGACGCGGTGAACCGGCTGCAGCCGGATCTGATCGCGGTGACGGGCGACGTCGTCGACGGCAGCGTGCCGCAGTTGAGCCGGCATACGCAGCCGCTGTCGCGGCTCGCCGCCCGGCACGGTGCGTTTCTCGTGACCGGCAATCACGAGTACTACTCCGGAGCGAATTCGTGGATCGCCGAATTCCGCCGGCTCGGCTTGCGGGTGCTGCTGAACGAACACGTGATCGTCGATCATGACGGCGCGCGCGCCGTGATCGCCGGCGTCACCGATTACTCGGCGGGTCATCACGACCCCGCGCATCGCAGCGACCCGGTCGCGGCGCTCGCCGGCGCGCCGGGCGACGTACTGATCAGGGTGCTGCTCGCGCATCAGCCGCGCTCGGCCGAAGCGGCCGCGGCCGCCGGCTTCACGCTGCAGTTGTCGGGTCATACGCACGGCGGCCAGTTCTTTCCGTGGAATTTCTTCGTGCGCCTGCAACAGCCGTTCACGGCGGGCCTCGCGCGCCTGAACGGACTGTGGGTTTATACGAGTCGCGGTACGGGCTATTGGGGACCGCCGAAGCGACTCGGCGCGCCTTCGGAGATCACGCGCTTGAGACTAGTACCGGGCGAACCCGAATGAACTCAACGTTCGCAGTCCGCATTAATCAATTGTTGCCTGTCGACGATACGGCTATGGCAATCCCCTGTGCGCATTCCGTGCCGATCGCGGCTTGACTGATCTTTGCGCAGCCCCCTAAAATTCGCGCAATTCTTGTAACCGGAATCACGATCTTGGACAGTAGCAGTTGTACGAGCCGAGTATCGATTTGCCCGCTCTCCTGAGCAGCAGGATTTCCGCGTCAGTCTTCCCTGTCGCCATCCTGCCCTCGGGCTCGATGGCGCAAGTCGCTCTCATTTCATTTTCATTGCAGTAATGCCGGTGAATAGCAGCATGGTTCGACGCCGTGCCGATGCCGCACGCTCCGGGCGCATACGTTCGTGCGTGCGTCTCTAATCGCCCCGGCCGCCTGCTTTTACCGTGCACGAGGCAGACGCCGTCACGTTCCCACGCGTAGGCTTCACACTGCGGCAGCACGCACGCCAACCTTTCCGAACGATGACACTCGAATTCTTCCTGCGGCTTCTGACCGCGTTTGCTTGCGGCGTCGCGATTGGCCTCGAACGACAGATGCGCCAGCGCACTGCCGGCCTGCGCACGATCACGCTCGTCGCGAGCGGCGCCTGCCTGTTCGTCACGCTTGGGGTGCTGACCGGCAACGGCGTCAGTGGCATCACGCAAATTGCAGCGTATGTGGTATCCGGCGTCGGCTTTCTTGGCGGCGGCGTCATCATGCGCGACAAAGGCTCGATTCAAGGGATCAACACCGCGGCGACGCTGTGGTGCTCGGCGGCCGTCGGCGTGTTGAGCGGCGCCGGACATTACGGACCGGCGGTCGCGGGCACCGCGGTCGTGCTGCTGACCAACACCGTGCTGCGCGAAGTGAGCCGGATGATCAACCAGACGCCGGTTTCGAACGCCGACCTCGTGCAGGAGTACGTGCTGACGATCGTCTGCCGCGAAGCCGACGAGATCCACATTCGCACCGCTATTTCCAACTCGATGTACTCGGCGCCGCTGTCGTTCCAAAGCCTGACGAGCGAGGATGTCGAGGACGAGCCCGGGCGCATTCGCGTGACCGCGACGCTGAAGATGCATCCGAAGGATCAATCGAAGCTCGAACAGATGGCGAGTCGCCTGAGCATGGAAAAGAGCGTGTCCAGCGTCAGTTGGACCGCCCGGGAAGCGGAGGCGACGCCTGAGTGAGGCGCGGCGCGCGAGTCCCCTTTGTTCGCGCGCATCGTCTACACTTAGCTTGCTGCAGATTCAGATTGTGTTAATTCCGCGTCCTGAACATGGACTGTCCCATAACCTTCGACTAAGCTCTGTCACCGTGATTTGTTCACACTCAACCAGGGAGTCTCGAATATGGAACACGGCATCATCGCATGGATCATCATCGGCGCGATTGCGGGCTGGCTCGCGGGTGTGCTGGTCAGGGGCGGCGGCTTCGGCCTGATCGTCGACATCATCGTCGGGATCGTCGGCGCGTTCATCGGCGGGTGGCTCGCCGGCGTGCTGCATATCTCGCTCGGCGGCGGCTGGATCGGCTCGATCATTACCGCGTTGATCGGCGCGGTCATTCTGCTGTTTATTATCCGGCTCGTGCGACGAGGTTCCTGAGCCCGGCATCCGATGTCATGAAGCGCCAGCTGGCTCGTGCCGCTGGCGCTTTTTTGTTGCAGGTTTCTTCTGCTTTTATCGCTGCGATCGTAGATGCTGCGGCCGTTGCAAGATCAGGCCGGTAGCATCGAACCCGTGTCGCGCAGCCGCGTATGCCATGCAAAAGCCTGCTCGAGGCAATGCGGCGTCTGCCCTCCCCAGCGCAACGCATCGCGGTAGTAGTCGCGCAACAGCTCGCGATACTGCGGATGTACGCAATGCTCGATGATCAGCGTCGCACGTTCGCGCGGTGCGAGGCCGCGCAGATCCGCGAGACCCTGCTCGGTGACGACGACGTCGACGTCGTGTTCGTTGTGATCGCAATGCGGCACCATCGGCACGATGCTCGAAATGCGGCCGTCCTTCGCGGTCGACTTGCTCGCGAACACCGCGCACGACGCATTGCGCGCAAAGTCGCCCGAGCCGCCGATGCCGTTCATCATGTGCGTTCCGCCCACGTGCGTCGAATTGACGTTGCCGTAGATATCGAATTCCAGCGCGGTATTGAGCGCGATCAGGCCGAGCCGCCGAATCACTTCGGGATGGTTGCTGACCTCCTGCGGACGCAGGACGAGCCGGTCGCGATAGCGCTCGATATCGCCGAATACCTGCGCCTGCCGCGCGGCCGACAGCGTGATCGACGCGCCGGATGCGAACGCGACCTTGCCGGCATCCATCAGGTCGAACGTCGAATCCTGCAGGACTTCTGAATAGATTTCGAACACCTCGAAAGGCGATTCGACGAAGCCTGCCAGCACCGCGTTGGCGATCGTTCCGATGCCCGCCTGCAGCGGCGGCAACTGCGCTGACATACGGCCGCGCGTAACTTCGTGCTGGAAAAACTCGATCAGATGACCGGCGATCAGCGCGGTTTCCCGATCCGCGGGCAGCACCGTGGACGGGCTGTCGGCCATGTCGGTGATCACGATCGCGGCGATTTTCTCGGGCGGAATCTCGATAGCGGGTGTGCCGACGCGGTCGTGCGTGCACACGATCGGCAACGGCTCGCGATGCGGCCGGCGCCCCGGAATCCAGATGTCGTGCAAGCCCTCGAGCCCGAGTGGCTGCGCAAGATTGATCTCGACGATGACCCTGTCCGCGAGAATCGCGAAGCTCGCCGAATTGCCGACCGACGTCGTCGGCACGATAGCGCCGCTCTCCGTGATAGCGGCCGCTTCGATGATCGCGACATCGAGCTTGCCGAGCTGGTTCGCGCGCAACATCTCGACGGTTTCGGACAGGTGCTGGTCGACGAACATCACTTCGCCGCGATTGATTGCGTCGCGCAGCGTCTTGTCCACCTGAAACGGCAGACGGCGCGCGAGCACGTGCGCTTCGGTCAGCATGCGGTCGACGTCATGACCGAGCGAGGCGCCCGTCATCAACGTGATGCGCAGCGGTTCGCCCAGCTGGCGCGCACGCTCGGCGAGTGCGACCGGCACGGCCTTCGCGTCGCCCGCGCGCGTGAAACCGCTTGCGCCAACGCGCATGCCGTCGCGAATCAGGAGCGCCGCGTCGGCGGCCGTGGTGATTTTTCCGCGCAGCGCAGCGCAGCGGATTCGGTCTTCGTACATGAAAGGGAGTCTCTCCATAGTCGCCAGTTCCGTCTACTGGTGCGCACCTCTGCGGTGTGCTTCGCTCAATAGGCGGTTGCCGCACCCGTCGCGGCGTCTCGATCGGACGGCGTCGCGAGCAGATGTTGGGTCGCGTGACAGAGTCCGCGACAGGTGTTGCGCGTGAGGCAGCCGGACTTACTTTTCGAACTTAGCTGCCGAAGTAGATGTTGCAGAAGCTCATCGGGCCAACGCATTCATCGGCTTTCGCTTTCGGTGCTTCCACATGCTTGCGTGCGACAACCTTATCGGCGCGCTGGCTATCCGCTTGCGCAACCTGCTGCTCCGGCGCGGCCGGCTCTGCTTGTGCATAGGCGGCGGCAGCGGTGGACAAAGAACAGGCAATCAGGACCATCTTCAACACTTTCATCTCATTCTCCAGGACTTACGACTACTGCGACGCTTACTGCGAGGCAGTGACGAAACTATATGACCGCCACGTACGCGAATAAACGGGGCCACCCGGAAGGGATCTTTCCATCTGGCAGAAAGATCCACGCAGCCTTGCTCAGCGACGATTGAACGGTGCGTCCTTGTCGAGCAACGCGCTACGAATGAAGTGCAGACAGCTCAAGATGCGCTGCAGGTCGTGACGCCGGTCGCGCTCGGCATGAACTGTCTGCAGGATGTCTTGCGCGAGCCAGGTGGCCGAGCGCACGGCGACGAGCGCGCGTTCGAGCGTGCGCGGACCAGGGCGTTCGAAGAGCCGGGCGAGATGGTCGCAGCTGTGTTCGATCACGCTGCGCCAACGCGGCTGAAGGAGGTCGGCATATGCGGCGCGGGCGGCTTCGTTGCGCAGATCGATGACGGCGTGACCGACTTCGATCGTCGCGAGCATCCAGCGAAGTGCGTCGCGTCGTCGTCGTGAACGGTGCGTCAGCAGCATGCGCAGTTGCGAAGCCAGATCGTGCGTGCTCGACTGGAAACGTCGGTTCAGACCCGGCAGGCCGTCCTTGCAAGCCGACACAGCTTGCGCTCGCAGGTCCCCCATGATCCGGTCGATGAGCCAGCGCATATCGGCAGGAAAGACCACCGCGAAAACAAGAGCTGCGAGCACCATCGACGCGGTCAGCGCAATGCCGTTGTTGATCAGCAGATCGGGGACGTAGCTGACGACGTTGTCTGGTCCGGCAAGCAGACAGAAGAACACTGAAAAGCCGATGCCAAATCCTGCCGCGCCGCGACGCGTCGCGATGAACGCGCCGAGCGAGAGCACCGGTGCGAGTACCACGCAAAGCAGCGGGAAACCATCGATATTCGGATACACGTAGCACATGAATACGTAGCCGGTGAGCGTCGCGAGCACGGCGCCGAGCGTCATCTGCAAAGCCATTCTGGTGGCGCTCGGGGCCGTGGACGTCAATGCACAGACAAGCGTCGCGCCTATCACGGCGAGGCCGCCGCTCGGCCAGTTGGTCGCGATCCAGAACGAACTCGCGATTCCGATGACGACAGCCGAGCGCACAAACGTGAATAACACGGCGAAGTGGTTGGTCCGGCTTATAGAGCCGCTCGTGTGGTGGCATTTATGCGGGCTTGATCTACGTCGGATGCTTTGCTGTGGGCGCTCTTTTCTTCGCCACAAGCATGCATAGGTCTCCGAATAATTTGCCCATTCGCCCACGAAGCGATACAGCAATTCGGCTGCCGTGTCGAAGTCCGCAAGCGACTCCGGGGACGCCGCTTCGAGTGGCCGCCTGGTTTCGCGTATCCGGCGTGGCAGGTTCGCTCGAAAGAGGCGTAAGCCGGCTGCCACGTGCAATGCTTCGACCTCGGCTTCGGCTCGCATTTCGAACAAGGCTTCCAGTTCGTCGAGGTACGGGTCGATGGCTGCGAGTATCGACGCGGCACGGCTCACGCGTAACCGTTTCAGCAGCTGATGCAGCGCATGCAGACGCGCGCACGCATCCATGAATTCGCTATTCAGACGCGCCAGATGCGCACTGCTCGAGCGCATCGCCGGATCTTCGAACGCGACGAAGGTGCGCGTTGCTTCGAAACCAGCGATTTCGTCGATGAATTCCGCGAAACGCCGTTCGAACTGATTGCGCTCGAGCCTGCGTGCGAGCACATCGACAGTGAACGCAGTAAAATTCGCGTACCTGATCTGAAGGTTACGTCGTAGCGCGAGGCTCGAGCGCTGCGGCACCAGCAACGCGCTGACCGCGCTCGAACACGCGATGCCGACGGCCACTTCCGCCGCCCGCGTGAGTGCTGCGAGGAACAGTCCGTGTGGCGCCATCACGTTCGGAATGCCGATCAGCGCGGCCGTGTAACCCGCGAGCACAAAGCCGTACCACCTGAAATGCCGATACCGGACCGCCGCAGCAATACAGGCGCTTACCCACACGATCATGCCGAGCATGTACAGCTCGGGCTGCTGAACGAACAGCCCGCCGAGCACGAGTGCGGCGACGGTCCCTACTGCCGTTCCGAGAATGCGGTAGAAGCTCTTCGCGAGCACCATGCCGCTGAACGGTTGCATCAACACAAAGACCGTCGTCATCGCAATGCGCGGCTGCGGCAGATCGAGCAGCATCGCCATACCCAGCGCGAGCAGGCCGGCCGCGACCGTCTTCAGAAGGTGCAGCCACGCCAGACCGTCGCTGCTGGCCCAGTCGCGCGCGGCCCGATTGAGGTTGGCTCGGCTGAATCGTCGCCGCATGACACCGCGCAGACTGAAAAAATCGGCCGATGGTTCGATCGCGTGATCGGGTTTCATCTGAATTCGGTGCGCCCCACGTGGTCGCTGAAGGAACCTCCGGGCAGAATCGCTGACACCGGCAGGCGAAGGGCCGATTGTAGGAGTCCGCGATGCGCGCATTAAGACGACCAGTGCAGAACATCTGTTCCAGAACGGACAACAATAAGTGTCTGAGACTGGCGGAAAATATGACCTTGGTCATGAAACAGAAGGTTTGATGGACACGCTACAAAATATGCGAGTGTTCGTGCGGGTGGTCGAAGCCGGTAGCTTCACCGCGGCCGCGCAATCGCTCAATTCAACGACCGGCGCGATGTCTCGCGCAGTCTCGGAGCTTGAGGCACATCTGCGCACGCGCCTGCTCAATCGCTCGACGCGCCGGCTTGCGTTGACCACTGCCGGCGAGCGGTATCTGAAGAGATCGCAGCAGATCCTCGCAGATGTCGACACTGCGGAAGAAGAAGCCAGTTGCGCGCACGAGCGGCCGACCGGCGCGCTGCGCATGCATAGCTTTGCGAGCATCGGCCAGCACTACGTGCTGCCGGCGATTTCGCGTTATCGCGCGCTTTATCCTGATGTGACCGTCGAGTTGACGCTGTCCCAGCGCATGCCGGATCTGTTCGAGGGCAGCGCCGATGTCGCCGTGATCGGTGCATCGACGCTGCCCAATTCGGACCTCGTATCGTTTCCGCTGGGGACGACGTTCAGCATCCTGTGCGCCTCGCCGGCCTACGTGCGTGCGCACGGCGCGCCGCAAAAACCAGCAGACCTTGCGTATCACGAATGTCTGATCCTTCATACTCCGGCGTTTCCGCCACATGAATGGACGCTCGACGGCCCGAAGGGCAGTGAGTTGATGGAAGTCGACGGACCGGTGCATGTGAACATCGCCGAATCATTGATCGTGGCGATCCGCGAAGGCATGGGCATCGGCATGGTGCCGCTCTACTCGGCCATTTCGGGGTTGCGCGATGGCACGCTGGTGCGCGTGTTGCCGGAATATACGCTGCAGAAGACGACTGTTTACGCGCTCTATCCGTCGCGCAAGTTCATCGATGCAAAGACACGCACGTGGGTCGAATTCTTGCGCTCGCATCTCCCACAGGTGATTGCGCGCGACGAAGCATTGCTTGCTGAGGTCGGGCAATTGGGATCTGTAGATGAGCCAGCGCAGACGGCGGCTCAGGTTGAGCGTGGGCGCGCCAGAGAATAGCGGTCGGGACGGGCTAGACGCTTGTTTATGCACAGGTCGAATGCGCAAACGAGCGTGGACTTTTTGGCAGTGGCCGGCGACGACGTCCGGCCAAGCTTTTTTCGTGCGCAGTCGAGTATGTTGCTGTTGCTTTCGACCGCGTAAACGCAGAAACCCCACCGCTGGGGGTGGGGTTTCTGACTGGGTAAGGAGCCTGACGATTACCTACTTTCACACGGGCAATCCGCACTATCATCGGCGTGGAGTCGTTTCACGGTCCTGTTCGGGATG
>NZ_SELS01000006.1 GCF_004197395.1 Paraburkholderia sp. UYCP14C
TGGCGGAGTGGACGGGACTCGAACCCGCGACCCCCGGCGTGACAGGCCGGTATTCTAACCGACTGAACTACCACTCCTTATACTGCGCTTTTGCTACGTTCGCTGCTTAAAACACTGCCGCCGAATCTGAAACTGGTGGGTGCTGAGAGGCTCGAACTCCCGACCTACGCCTTGTAAGGGCGCCGCTCTACCAACTGAGCTAAGCACCCGTTTCGTGATTCAGTGCCTGATGTGTTTCCTGCTTTGCGGAAGCTCTCCCCGTGAACCGTTCATGCAACCGGGTTAAGCAATTCCTCAACCAGCAAGCCCATTAGTTTAGCGCATCCTTCAGAGCTTTGCCAGGCCTAAATTTAGGAACCTTTGCTGCCTTGATTTTGATCGCTGCGCCCGTGCGCGGATTGCGTCCGGTGCGCGCGGTGCGCTTGCCGACCGCGAACGTGCCAAAGCCGACCAACGTGACCGAATCACCCTTCTTCAACGTGTTTTTGACACCCGCGATGACTGCATCGAGCGCACGGCCGGCCGCAGCCTTTGAAATGTCGGCTTGCTGTGCGATGTGATCGATCAATTCCGTCTTGTTCATCCAAACCCCCGTGAATGTTTATTGGCAATCATGGCAGTGCTTTCCAGCACCTCCCGCCACGCGGCCGACGCGAACGCCAGGCCGCCCCATTAGAAGCGGCCGAAACCCTTGTGTCAACCGGGGTTGAGCCTGATCGGAGTGGTTTTAGAGGGGTGCTTTCATCACTGCATGTTGCAGCGGAAAGACTGGCGATGCGACGCAACGATGCGCGGATGATGCGCTGCCTGGAATGTGGGAATTTCGTCGAAGAGCGCAACATGCTCGGTGCATGACAAGGTCATACGGGCAATAAAAAACCCGCGGATTTGACCGCGGGTTTTCTGGTTCAGCGAGCGACAGTGCTGCTGGATGCTTTTGGCGTCAGCGCATTCTCATATGCGCTCCGACCTCAGTGCTTGACGACGTCCGTCGCGGCATCCTTGCCCGGTTCAGCCCCAACCGGCGCCGAGGGCTTCGGTTCTTCTTCCGGTAACGCCTGCGGCACACGTTCGAGCGCAAGTTCGAGCACCTTGTCGATCCAGCGGACCGGCACGATCTCGATCGCGTTCTTCACGTTGTCCGGAATTTCCGTCAAGTCCTTGACGTTCTCTTCCGGAATCAGCACCAGCTTGATGCCGCCGCGATGCGCCGCCAGCAGTTTCTCCTTCAGGCCGCCGATCGGCAGGACTTCACCACGCAACGTGATTTCGCCCGTCATCGCGACATCGGCGCGCACCGGAATACCGGTCAGCACGGACACCAGCGCCGTCGTCATCGCGATACCAGCCGAAGGACCATCTTTCGGCGTCGCGCCTTCCGGCACGTGAATGTGAATGTCCTGCTTCTCGAACGCTTCGTCCTTGATGCCAAGACGACGCGAACGCGAACGCACGACCGAGCGCGCCGCTTCGACGGATTCCTTCATCACGTCGCCGAGCGAACCCGTGCGGATCACATTGCCCTTGCCCGGCATCACCGCGGCTTCGATGGTCAGCAGATCGCCGCCCACTTCCGTCCATGCGAGACCCGTAACCTGGCCCACCTGATTTTCCTTCGCCGCCAGACCGAAGTCGTACTTGCGCACGCCGAGGAAGGTGTCGAGATTGCTGCCGTCGACCTTCACCGCGCCTTCCGCCTTCTTCAGCAGAAGCATCTTCACGACCTTGCGGCAAATCTTCGACACTTCACGCTCGAGCGAACGCACGCCCGCTTCACGCGTGTAGTAGCGAATGATGTCGCGGATCGCAGATTCCGTTACATCGACCTCGCCGTCCTTGAGGCCGTTGTTCTTCTTCTGCTTCGGCAACAGATAACGCTGCGCGATGCTGACCTTCTCGTCTTCCGTATAGCCGGACAGACGGATCACTTCCATCCGGTCGAGCAGCGGCGGCGGAATGTTCAGCGAGTTCGACGTCGCGACGAACATCACGTCCGACAGATCGAAGTCGACTTCGACGTAGTGATCGGCAAACGTATGGTTCTGTTCCGGATCGAGCACTTCGAGCAGCGCCGACGACGGATCGCCGCGGAAATCCTGGCCCATCTTGTCGACTTCGTCGAGCAGGAAGAGCGGATTGCGCACGCCGACCTTGGTCAGGCTCTGCAGGATCTTGCCCGGCATCGAACCGATGTACGTACGACGGTGGCCGCGAATCTCGGCTTCGTCACGCACGCCGCCCAATGCCATGCGCACGAACTTGCGGTTCGTCGCGCGCGCGATCGACTGGCCGAGCGAAGTCTTACCGACACCCGGAGGCCCAACGAGGCACAGGATCGGCGCCTTGACCTTGTCGACACGTTGCTGGACCGCGAGATACTCGAGAATGCGTTCCTTCACCTTCTCGAGACCAAAGTGGTCTTCGTCGAGCACGCGCTCCGCATTCGACAGGTCGTTGTTGACCTTGCTCTTCTTGCGCCACGGCAAGCCGATCAGCGTGTCGATGTAGTTGCGCACGACCGTCGCTTCCGCCGACATCGGCGACATCAGCTTGAGCTTCTTCAGCTCGGCGTCGGCCTTCTTCTTCGCTTCCTTCGGCATGCGGGCAGCCGTGATGCGCTTCTCGAGTTCCTCGAGATCCGCACCTTCTTCGCCCTCGCCAAGCTCCTTCTGGATCGCCTTGACCTGTTCGTTCAGGTAGTACTCGCGCTGGCTCTTCTCCATCTGACGCTTCACGCGCCCACGGATGCGCTTTTCGACCTGCAGGATGTCGATCTCGGCTTCGAGTTGCGCGAGCAGATGCTCGAGCCGTTCGATCACCGGGAACATCTCGAGGATGTGCTGCTTCTGGTCGAGCTTGAGCGGCAGATGCGCCGCGATCGTGTCGGCGAGACGCCCGGCCTCGTCGATACCCGACAGCGACGTCAGAATCTCCGGCGGGATTTTCTTGTTCAGCTTCACATACTGGTCGAACTGCGACACGATCGCGCGACGCAGCGCTTCGGTTTCAGCGCTGTCGGCGTGGTCGGGTTCGAGCGGCATGACTTCGCACGAGAACTGCGTTTCCTGTTCTTCGATGGAAAGCGTCTTCGCGCGCTGCAAGCCTTCGACGAGCACCTTCACGGTACCGTCGGGCAGTTTCAGCATCTGCAGGATGTTGGCGATACACCCTACTTCGTACATGTCCTTTTCGGTCGGCTCATCTTTCGCAGCCGTTTTCTGGGCGACGAGCATGATGTGCTTGCCGCCTTCCATCGCTGCTTCGAGAGCCTTGATCGACTTCGGGCGGCCTACGAAGAGCGGAATCACCATGTGCGGGAAAACGACTACGTCGCGCAGCGGGAGCAGCGGCAGCGTAATGCGTTCCGGCGGGAGGAGTTGGGTTCCTGACATTTCATTTCCCCATGAGTGGAATCAGTTCGTTCGATAGGTGAGGCCAGCAGAAAATATTGCAAGCCTCCGCGTGTGGGAAAAGTTCAGTGACTCCGAAGGTTCAGTGACTCCATAGTTGAGAACAACCAGCCTGACCACACGATAAACGAAAAAGCCGTTCACGTCGCCATGAACGGCTTTTTTGCAGAACCCGAAAGCCGATCAGTTCGAACCCGCGACTTTCGGCGCGTCTTCATAGATCAGCAGCGGTTTGCCGTCGCCGTCGATAACGTTGTCGTCGATGATGACCTTGCTGACACCTTTCATTTGCGGCAGGTCGTACATTACATCGAGCAACGCCTGCTCCAGAATCGAACGCAGACCCCGTGCCCCGGTCTTGCGACGGATCGCCTTGCGCGCCACGGCCTGCAACGCGGCGGGCCGGATTTCGAGCTCGACGCGCTCCATGCTGAAGAGCTTGTGATACTGCTTGACCAGCGCATTCTTCGGTTCGACGAGAATCTTCATCAGCGCCGCTTCGTCGAGCTTGCCGAGCGTGGCGACCACCGGCAGACGGCCGATCAGTTCCGGAATCAGGCCGAACTTGATCAGATCTTCCGGCTCCACCTCGCGAAGCACTTCGCCGGCATCGCGGTCCTGCTTGCTCTTCACGCTCGCGCCGAAACCGATCCCGGTCTTCTCGGTGCGATCGACAATGACCTTCTCGAGACCGTCGAACGCGCCGCCGCAGATGAACAGGATGTTGGTCGTATCGACCTGGATGAAGTCCTGGTTCGGATGCTTACGGCCACCTTGCGGCGGCACCGACGCCATCGTGCCCTCCACCAGCTTCAGCAGAGCTTGCTGTACGCCTTCGCCCGACACGTCGCGCGTAATGGACGGGTTGTCGGACTTGCGGCTGATCTTGTCGATTTCGTCGATGTAGACGATGCCACGCTGGGCTTTGTCCACCTCGTAATTACAATTCTGCAGCAGCTTCTGAATGATGTTCTCGACGTCTTCACCGACATAGCCGGCTTCCGTCAGCGTGGTCGCGTCGGCGATCACGAACGGCACGTTAAGAAGGCGCGCGAGCGTCTGCGCGAGCAGCGTCTTGCCGGAGCCGGTCGGGCCGATCAGCAGGATGTTGCTCTTCGACAGCTCGATTTCGTCCTTCTTGTCGAGATGCTTGAGGCGCTTGTAGTGGTTGTAGACCGCGACTGCGAGGATTTTCTTCGCGCGTTCCTGACCGATCACGTACTGGTCGAGAATTTCGCGGATTTCCTGTGGAGTCGGCAGGTCGGACTTGGACAAGCCCGCCTCGATGCCCGCGCCTGCGGCCTCGTCGCGGATGATTTCGTTGCATAGGTCGATACATTCATCGCAGATGAATACCGACGGGCCAGCGATCAGTTTTTTGACCTCATGCTGGCTCTTGCCGCAAAACGAGCAATACAACAGCTTTTCGCTGTTAGAACCTTTCTTGTCCGCCATAGATGTGTGAGCCTCCGGACACCGGATTACATAATACGCCGTTTGACCCCGCCACGTAGTTTGGGCGCGGCAGGGCTAGTGAGCACGATAACGGCGTTTGCCGCAGACGCCCGGACGGAAGTTGAACATTCACAACCGACCCGATGACGGTTTTGCCGCAACCGCGGGCAAAACAACAGGGCAAAACCGTACCAGATCAGGGACGCTTGTGCGCCACCTGGTCGACGAGGCCGTACGCCTGCGCGTCATCACCGGACATAAAATTGTCGCGGTCGGTGTCGCGCGCGATACGCTCGACAGGCTGACCCGTGTGGTGCGCGAGCAGATGGTTCAGCCGATCCTTCAGGTACAGGATTTCACGCGCCTGGATTTCGATGTCCGACGCCTGGCCCCGAGCGCCGCCGAGCGGCTGGTGAATCATCACGCGCGAATTCGGCAGCGCGAAACGCTTGCCCTTCGCACCGGCCGCGAGCAGGAACGCGCCCATGCTCGCCGCGAGCCCCATACACAGCGTCGAGACGTCCGGCTTGATGAACTGCATCGTATCGTAGATCGCCATACCCGCAGACACGGAGCCGCCCGGGCTGTTGATGTAAAAGTAGATGTCCTTGTCCGGATTCTCGCTTTCGAGAAACAGCATCTGCGCAACCACCAGATTGGCCGTCTGGTCGTTCACTTCGCCCACGAGGAACACGATGCGTTCCTTCAGCAGACGCGAATAAATATCATACGAGCGCTCGCCCCGGCCGCTCGTTTCCACGACGATCGGCACCAGACCGAGTGCCTGCGCTTCGAGATCCCGGGACGACTGGGAGGTCAACGTGTCCAGCATTTGGGCGCGAAAGGTCATGCAATGGATCCTTGTCTGGAAATATTCTGAATATTAGCTGCTGGACACAGGTTGGTGCGGCGAGCCCCGTATTCAAGTGCCGTCTTTGTGCGCACTGCACGCCCCGATCCGGCGCATCACACATTTTCACGGCACAAAAAAACGGCGTGCGGGCCGTCGGTCGCTCCGACAGCCGGCACGCCGTTGCAGCGGCGCTTACGCTTGCGCCGTTGCGCTTGCCAGTTCTTCGAAGCTCACTTCCTTGTCCGTCACCTTGGCCTTGCTGAGGACGAAGTCGACGACGTTGGCTTCAACGACGTACGCTTCCATTTCAGCAAGACGTTGCTGGTTCGAATAATACCAGCGGACGACTTCCTTCGGGTCTTCGTAGCTTTTCGCGAATTCGTCGACTTCGGCACGGATCTGCTCCGGCTTCGCCTGCAGTTCGTTCGCCTTCACGAGTTCGGCCAGCACGAGGCCCAGCTTGACGCGGCGCTCGGCCTGCTCCTTGAACATCGCGGCCGGGATCGGCGCGTCCTTCGCGTTCGGCACGCCACGCTGCTCCAGATCCTGGCGAGCCATCGCGACGAGGCGCTCCTGATCCTGTTCGATCAGCGCGTTCGGCACGTCGAGTTCCGAGATCTTAAGCAGCGCGTCCATCACCTGGTTCTTGACGATGGCTTGCGTGCGGCGCTTCGCTTCGCGCTCGAGGTTGTCCTTGATTTCGCCGCGCATCTTGGTCAGATCGCCGTCTTCGATGCCGAGCGATTTCGCGAATTCGGCGTCGACTTCCGGCAGATGCGGCCATTCGATCTTCTTCATCGTGATCGTGAATTGCGCCGTCTTGCCCGCCACTTCCTTGCCGTGGTAGTCGTCCGGGAACTTCAGATCGAATTCCTTCGCTTCGCCGACCTTCAGGCCGAGCGCCGCTTTTTCGAATTCCGGCAGCATGCGGCCTTCGCCGAGGACGAAGCCGAAGTCTTCGGCGCTACCGCCCTGGAATGCTTCACCGTCGAGCTTGCCGACGAAGTCGACCGTCACGCGGTCGCCGTCTTTGGCAGCCGTGTCCGCGCCACCGTCGCCGTGCTCGCCGGCTTCGCCGCGAGCGTGGAAGTGCACGCGCTGCTTGCGCAGGATGTCCAGCGTGCGGTCGATTTCCGCTTCGCTGATGCTGGTCGTGGTGCGCTCGATTTCAGCCGCGGCGACATCGCCCAGCTTCACTTCCGGGTACACCTCGAAAGTCGCGTCGAACGCGTAGCTGCCTTCGACGGCGTCGGCCTTCGGCGCGAAGCTCGGCTGGCCTGCGACACGCAGGTTCTCGGCGCGGCTGATGTCGAAGAATTCCTTGCCGACCTTGTCGCTCAGCACTTCGGCTTCCACCTGGCCCGAATACTGTTGCGTCACCATCTTGAGCGGCACCTTGCCCGGGCGGAAACCCGGCATGCGCACGTTCTTCGCGAGTTGACGGATACGCGAATCCACTTCCTTCTGCACGGCATCCTTCGGCAGGGAAATCGTCACGCGGCGTTCGAGCTTGCCGAGGTTTTCAACAACGTTAGCCATGGCTTCAATCGTCCTAAAATTATTCGAGCGAATCAGTTATCTTCTCCGTGCCGCCTGTCGATGTCGCTTCGCATCGATTAGCGCCGATTGCATCGCTGCGTACATCGATCCAGGCGCCTGCGCCGCGGGCTAGCAGGCCGCCGGCAACACGGTTGAGTCCAAAGAGCCGAATATTTTAGCAAACTATTTGCGCGCTAACCGGGATTCGATGATTGCATCGAGTTTTCCCTGCATTCCGGGCGTTTTGAGGGCCATTTTCGGGTAGTTTCGACACAGCGGGCGCGAGTTGCCGCTGGCATCGCCATCTGGTTTGCGGCGTGCGTAATTCGCCGCTGTTTCGTCATGCAATACAAAGCTCGCGCGGATGCTCGCAAGCGGCCGCAGCCAACGCTTCGTGGCGGCGATCCCCCCTATGCCGTTCGACATATTCAGCCGGCGCCCCCATGCTGATAAGCTAACGCACTCGGTCGGGCCACCGCCCGCAGCCGGTCGCCCGCAGCCGGTCGCCCGCAGCCGGTCGCTTCTTCCGCTCCAGCAACCGCTTACAACGACTCAAACCTATCAGAGACACCATGCCGAATTCGTCGCCCTCGCCTGTCGTCGTCATCGCTCCCGATTCATTCAAAGGCTCGCTCAGCGCCGAACAGGTCGCGCAGGCGATAGCAACGGGCATCCAGCGCGCACGCCCCGACGCCAGCGTGCGCATCTGTCCGATGGCCGATGGCGGCGAAGGCACGCTCGACGCCATGCTCACGAGCGGCGGCGAGCGCCGCACGCTTAGCGTGCGCGGTGCAGCCGGCCCAACGCGCGAAGCGCTGACGGCCCTGCTCGCGGACGGCAGCGCAATCATCGAAACGGCGGAAATCGTCGGCATTACGGACCCCGTCGGCATGGGCGTACCGGTCGAGGCGCGCAGCACGCGCGGCATGGGCGAAGCGATTCGCGCGCTGCTCGACGCCGGCGTGCGGCGCTTCTTCGTCGCGCTGGGCGGCAGCAGTACCAACGACGGCGGCGCCGGCCTGCTGGCGGGTCTCGGCCTGCAACTGTTCGACGCGCAAGGCAACGCGCTCGAAGGCACGCCCGAGCAGCTTGCGCGCGTGGCGCGAGTCGATGCATCGCTGCTCGACGCGCGGCTTGCCGATACGCAGTTCGTCGGCATGTCGGACGTCGACAATCCGCTGACCGGCGAGCACGGCGCGACCGCGATCTTCGGTCCGCAAAAAGGCGTGAAGCCCGAACAGGTCGCACCGATCGACGCGGCGCTCGCGCGCTTTGCCGATCTGCTCGAAGCCGCGCTCGGCCGCACCGCGCGAGACCTGCCGGGTGCGGGCGCGGCGGGCGGCCTCGGCTTCGCATTGCACATGCTCGGCGCGCAGTTCGAGCCGGGCGCGGAAACCGTCGCGCGGCAAATCGGTCTCGATGCCGCGCTCGCGGGCGCCGACTGGTTGATCACCGGCGAAGGCCGCTCCGACGTGCAGACGCTGCACGGCAAGGCGCCGTTCATCGCGTGCGCGCATGCGCGAGCCGCGGGCGTGCCCGCCACGCTGCTGTCCGGCGCGGTCGACTCCGCCGCGCTGCCGCGTCTTGCCGAATACTTCAGCGGCTGCTTTTCTCCGGCACCGGGGCCGATCACGCTCGACGTCGCGATTCGCGACGCGGCGCGCCTGCTCGCCAACGAGGCCGAGCAGTTGACGCGCCTGAAATACGGCGTGCGTTGACCCGCGAAACGGCTGCCGCAACAATCACAGCGCCACGACCGTTCCACTCATCACGGGGTGACCATGAAGGACTCTGCCAAAGCCGGGCTCGAGCAGTTCCTCACGTATCGTCTGCATGTGCTGAACAAACTGGCCGAGCGCGGCATCAGCGCGCGCTACGCGGCGAAGCTCGACGTGACGCTGCCTGAAGCGCGGGTGATCGCGGCGGTGGGATCGTTTGGACCGTTCTCGATCATGGATCTGGCACGCCATGCCAATCTCGACAAAAGCCAGGCAAGTCGCGCAGCCGAAGCGCTGATCCGGCAAGGACTCGTGCAGCGCGAGGCGAGCGCCATGGACGGTCGCGTCGTGCTGGTCTCGCTGACGCAGGAAGGCCGCGCGCTGTATCGCAAGGTGATGCCGATCGCGCGCAAGTGGAACGGCGATATGTTCGACTGCCTCGACGAAGAAGAAAAGGCCGCGTTCGGCGCGGCGCTCGACAAGGTGATCAGCGCGATGAACGCGCGGGAGTGATGTCGCGCGCCGAACCGGCCATGCCTGAGAGGAGCCGTTTCACGGCATCGGGCGGTGCATGTCAAAATTGAGCATTGGCCTACGCGCCGTCACCCCGCTTTCTCATCCAGGGACGTTTCAGTGGACATCAACAAACAGCTCGCGGCACTCACCGCGTCCGAACTGCAGACCGCCGGCGCGAGCCAGGCGACCGCGATCGCGCTCAGCGTCGTATTGCGTCATCTTCGTTCGCCGGAACTGGCGAAACTGCTGTCGTCGGCATTCGAAAATCATCAGGCGGTGATGCTGCAAACGCCGTGGCCGGACCAGATGCTGCAGGCGTTCGAGTCGACGCGCCGTTTCCTCGAAGGCGCCGCGCAAGCGGAATTGCCGGGCTCGCAGGAAGTGCCGGGAACACCGGGCGCCTGAGTCACGCGCTCGCGATGAAAGGCCGCGGAGCAACACGGCGGCCTTCCGGAAACCGCGCATAAAAGAAAAACCCCGTCGGTCCAAAGACTTGACGGGGTTTTTCTTGACTACGAATAAATGGTGCGAGGGAGGGGACTCGAACCCCTACACCCTTGCGGGCGTCAGGACCTAAACCTGGTGCGTCTACCAATTTCGCCACCCTCGCAGCCGGGTACGACGCGATGCGTCGCGCCCGATTGTCCTGTGCGCCACCAGCCGCGCGAAACACGCGCCCGAAAGCGTAAGCGCGAGATTCTAACCGATTGATTCGCGCTTGTCTGCACCCGGCGGTATCTGCGTGCGCGGCGCCGATGCTACAATTTTCGGCTCGTCGAGACGGGCGCCGCGACGCACGCCGGCGCTCTTCTCGCCAGTCCTTCCCCACACTCTCATCCCGTGAATTTCGACGACTATTGCCAGCAGAAAGCGGCGCCCCCAGGATCGAGCACCTACTATGCGCTTCGCCAGGCCCGCGCAGCCAGTCAGCCGCTGTTGACCGCGCTCTTCGCATTGCGTCGCGAGTTCGAGGAAACGGTCAAGGAGACAAGCGATCCCGCGGTCGGCCGCACGAAGCTCGCGTGGTGGCAGAAAGAAATCGCCGCGCTCGCCGCGGGCTCGCCGTCGCATCCGGTGTCCAAGGCGCTCGCGGCGCATCTGCCCGACGCGCAAGCCGAGTATCCGGCTCTGCAGGAACTGCTTGCGGGCTTCGAGATGGATCTCGACCAGGCACGCTATCTCGACTATCCGAACCTGCGGCGCTATGTGCGTGGTGTCGGCGGCAATTTCGCGTCGCTGGTGTCGCGCGCCGCGACGACCGGATCGGCCGACGCTGCCGCGCAAGCGTCGGAGTGGGCCGCACCGCTCGGCGAGGCGCTGATGCTCGCGCAGTTCGTCGCCGAAACGGGTAACGATGCGCGCCACGGCCGTATCTACGTCCCGATCGACGAGATGCAGCGCTACAACGTCACCGCCGCCGATCTGATCAACCGCAAATACACCGACGCGTTCACCGAGCTGATGCGCTTCGAGACACACCGCGCGCGCGACGCGGTGCAGACCGCGCTAGCCGCGGTGCCTGCCAGCGCGCGACGCGCCCAGCGCACGTTGCTCGCGCTCGCGGCGCTCGCGTTGGCATTGCTCGATGAAATCGAGCGCGACGGTTATCACGTGCTGCATCAACGCATCGCGCTGACGCCAATCCGCAAGCTCTGGATCGCGTGGCGCGCGAAGTAAGCACGGTGCATTAAAGGACGGCCGCGTTGAGAGGCGGCGTCGATGACGCCGTACGACACCGAACGCGAGTTTGGCGCCTGGATGGCTGGCAATGCCCAAGCACGCAAGCGCCCAGCCGCTCACGCCCGCAGCAACGGCAACGGCTCGAACCGCTGCTGCAGGATCGCCGATGCGTCCAGCCCCCACCACGGTCCGAGCACCGTCGCATAGAGCTGGTGAAAATCGACGCCGACCGGCAGGTTGCCATTCCCATCGAGCCGCGCAAGCAGCGGCGGCACGCCATACAAGCCGCCCTGCACGCGGCCGCCCGTCACGAAGTGCGGCGCCACCGTGCCATGGTCGGTGCCGTTGCTCTGATTCTCGCGCGGACGGCGGCCGAACTCCGCATACGTCATCACGAGCGTATCGTTCCACCGGCCCAACTCGACGAGCGCGGCCTGCATCGCCACCATGCCTTCCGCGAACTGTTTGAGCAATGCGGCCTGCTGTCCCGGCTGGTTCTGGTGCGTATCGAAGCCGTTCAGCGTTAGCCGGATCACCGCCACGCCCTGCCCGCTGACCGGTTGCTCTGAAGTCGTGCGGCCGGCGGCGCCCACCTTCAGGGTGTCCGAAGCGGCCAGCACCTGCATCGCCGTTTTGATCGAGCTGCCGAACGCGCCGCCCGGAAACGCGGTCTTCAGTTGAGGCTGTGCTTGCGTCGGACGCAGACGATCAGCCGCTTTCACGATGTCGTTTTCGACGTCCAGAATATGCGCGAGCGCCGGATTGCGCTCATGCAAGGACACCGGCGTCGCAAGTCGCGAGGCTCTGACGAACTGCGCGGGATTGACCAGCGCGATCGCGCGCGCGCCGTTTGCGAGCGGTCCCATTTCGGCACTCCCGATCACGACGCCGTCGGCCGCGAAACCGGCGGGCACCGGCCTCATCGCGAACGCCCTGGTCAGCCAGCCGTCACGCAGATACTGATCGGAGCGCGACGCGGTATCCCAGATCTCGATCGAGCGGAAGTGCGACAGGTTCGGCTGCGCATAGCTGACGCCTTGCACGATCGCAAGCTGCCGGCTGCGCCACAACGGCATCAGCGGCTGCAACGCCGGGTGCAGCGCGGTGCGCTCGTCGAGCTGAATCATCTGTTCGCGTTTGATGCCAATGTTTTTGCGCAGCGCGTAGTAGGCGGGATCGGCGAACGGGATCACGGTGTTCAAGCCGTCGTTGCCGCCTTTCAGTTCGATGAGAATCAGCAGGTTGTCATAACCTCCCCTCGGTACAACCGGCACAACCGGCGTATTCGACGCATCCCGCCACTGCGCAGCCATCGGCTCCCCCGCGCCGATCGCGCGAGGCAGCCACAGCGACGCGCCGGCGGCCGCGCCCATCGAAAGAAAGCTGCGTCGTTTCATGCTGCACCTCGTCGTGATCATGCCGGCGCGTGTCGTGCCGCCGCCGGTTGCATCGACTGCCACTACGTGGACTATTTCAACTGGTAAGCCGGGTCCATCAGCAAGGCTTCGAGGTACGCGCTCGCGGTCGAATCGGTGGCGATCGCATCGACCGGCGTGAACGGCAGCACCGCGTGCTGCAACTGCAATTCGGCCGACAGCCCCGGTTTCGCAGCCGGCGAAGCGTTGTAATGCGCGAGCCAATTCGCGATGTCAAAGCGTACGCCACCCTGGCCGGTGCGTACCATGACGCGCTGCAGCGGCGGGCCGGCCTGACTCGCGACGAGCGCGGGCCGCGCGCCGCTCGTGGCGCCCTTCGCGCTGGCCGCACGGCTCATGCCGGGCGCCCCCGCGCTTTCGGTCGCGCGAAACAACTGCTCGACGAATTGCTTGCGCGCGAGCAGTGTCGAGCTATTGATCCACGACGCGCCGCCCGGCCATCCTTTGACGTTCGGCGGATAGAACAGGTTCTCGCCGAGCGCGCGAATCTGCGCGGCGAACGACGCGGTGTCGTCGTAGCCGACATCGAATGCGCGCAGCGCGCCGATCACGAATTCGACCGGCGACTTCACCAGCACGCCGCGATTGTCGTCGCTCCAGAATGCATCGCTGAGGAAGAGCCCGCGCAGCGCTACCTTGATGTCATAGCCGCTCGCGCGAAACTGCGAGGCGATCGGCTCGACGCGCGCCGGGTCCGGCGTGTCGGAGATGAACTCGCGCCAGAGCTTCGTCGTGACGAACGTCGCGGTCTCGGGCCGCGCGAGCAGGATATCGAGCAGCTGGTCGCCATCGAACTCGCCGCTTCGGCCGAGCACGGTTTTCTCGCCGTCGTCGTGCTGGTTCGCGCGCCACACGTACGCCTGCGTATCGGGATCGAGACTCCAGCCGGTGTAGGCGCGCGCGGCTTCGGCGACGTCGCGCTGCGTATAGCGCCCCTCGCCGAGCGTGAACAGTTCCATCACTTCGCGCGCGAAATTTTCGTTGGGCTTGCCCTTGCGATTGCTCGCGCCATCGAGGTACAGCAGCATCGCGGGATCTTTCGCGACGGCGTGCAGCAACTCGCCGAAATTGCCGAGCGCATGCCGGCGCAACAGCAGATTTTGCCGCGCCATCAGTTGCGGATATTGGACCTTGTCCTGCCCCGACGTGAAGTGGTTATGCCAGAAAAGCGTCATGCGTTCGGTGAGCGCCGAAGGCGTGTTCAGCATCTCGCGCACCCACCATGCTCGTAATAGTTCGTAACGCTGTCCGAGCAGCTTTTGTTGCTCGCGACGCTGATCCGCTGTCCATGCGCTGCGCTCGGCACGCGTTGGAATCGGCTCGAACACCCAATCGGGAGGCGGCGACACGGCTTCGCTGCGCGCGTTCGCGAGTGTCTTGTCGACCGCCTGCGCGCGCGTCAGTCCCGCATATTGCGCGAGCTCGGCGTTATCGGGCGCAAAGCCGATGCGGGTCAGGAAAAAGCGTGCGTCGTCGATGTCGAGCAGGCTTTGTTGGTCGTCCGTGGCAAGGGGTGCCGCAGGCGCTGGCGCGGCCGCGCGATGACCACCGTGCGCGGCATGCGCCGGGCGTTGCTGCGCGAGCGCAGCAGATGACGCGTAGCTCAACGCAGCCGCCACGCCAAGCCGAAGCTCACCATTCACATGTCGAAGTAGTTTCGTCATCGCCGATCCGTTTTGCGTGACATCGCGAGCCGAGGCGCCCATATGCACGAAGATGCACACGAGACGCGCACGAACACGCGCTGGTGCTGCCGACTCAACGGAGCAGCGGATCAGGAAGTTGACGCTGAAGATGCAACAGGATTTTTCAGGCGACGATGCGCACTGGGATCAACGCTTGTACAACTCGCGCACGGCGTCTTCGATATGCTGCCGCAACAGCCGACGTTCTTCGGGTGTCATATGTCCGTCGCGGCGACGCTGATCGAGATCGGGGGGAACCGCGGTACGCAGCATCACGTCAGAGGCAGGGTGATCCACGCTCGGGTTGTGGTGGCTGGCCTTGCTATTGCCCGAATGGGGCGCATGCTCGCTCGCCGCTCTGTCGGCGGAGGGCTGCGCATGGGCGAGCGTTGGGCCCAGTGTGCCTGCGAGCGTACCGGCAACTGCCAGTGCAATCACGCTTAGGCGCACATTTGGCCAAACCCCTCCCTTCATGTTGTTCCCTTCGTGGCGCGGCAACCGGCTACCTCAGATACGTATACAAACCCCGGTAACAGCCGGGTACGAGAGTTTTGTCGAGTGAAGTATCCACCGAACAGCCGCATTCAGTAAAGGAGTCTAAACGCGCATACTTTACGTCATGCCACACTGCGGGTAAATTTTGTAACCGACTGTAACCCCAGAAATGGTGTAACCGCGCACCACTTTCTAATCGCGCTAAGATGCCGACCATGGAAACCAAAAACCCTTCGAAAATCCTCGTCGTCGACGACGATCCACGCCTGCGCGATCTTCTGCGCCGCTACCTCGGTGAACAGGGCTTCAACGTCTATGTCGCCGAAAATGCGCCGTCAATGAACAAGCTCTGGGTGCGCGAGCGTTTCGATCTGCTGGTGCTCGATCTGATGCTGCCCGGTGAGGACGGCCTGTCGATCTGCCGACGTCTGCGCGGCAGCAACGACCGCACGCCGATCATCATGCTGACGGCCAAGGGTGAGGATGTCGATCGCATCGTCGGCCTCGAGATGGGTGCCGACGACTACCTGCCCAAGCCGTTCAATCCGCGCGAACTGGTCGCGCGGATTCACGCGGTGCTGCGTCGTCAGTCGCCGTCCGAATTGCCGGGCGCGCCGTCCGAGACCACCGAGGTGTTCGAGTTCGGCGAGTTCGCGCTGAATCTCGCCACCCGCACGCTGACCAAGGCCGGCCAGGAAATTCCGCTCACCACAGGCGAGTTCTCGGTGCTGAAGGTGTTCGCGCGTCATCCGCGTCAGCCGTTGTCGCGCGAAAAGCTGATGGAGCTCGCACGCGGCCGCGAATACGAAGTCTTCGATCGCAGCCTCGACGTGCAGATCTCGCGGCTGCGCAAGCTGATCGAACCGGATCCGGGCAGCCCGCGCTTCATTCAGACCGTGTGGGGCCTCGGCTACGTGTTCATCCCTGACGGTGCAGCCTGAGTTTGCGCTCCACTTCACGGTCGACCAGAGTTGCCGCTTTAGCGTCTACTCTGGTCCCATGCAAAATCGTTTCTGTCTTTGACTTCACATAAGAAGGGCCCATGCGGATCGACCGGCGCCTCCTGACGCTCGCGTTCGGCGGCCTTTTCTGGCGGACTTTTCTGCTGATCGCGCTGTTGATCGCAGTCAGTCTCGCCGCGTGGTTCCAGAGCTTTCGCGTGATCGAGCGGGAGCCGCGCGCGCAGCGCGTGGCTCTGCAACTCGTCGCGATCGTCAAGCTCACGCGCACCGCGCTCCTCTATTCCGATCCCGACCTGCGGCGCGCGCTGCTGCAGGATCTGGAGAGCAATGAAGGGGTGCGCGTGTACCCGCGCGAAGCTACCGACAAATACAAACTCCAGCCCGACGAATCGCTGAATCGCCTGATCGAGCACGACATCCGCGGCCGACTCGGCGACGACACCGTGATCGCGCAGAGCGTGAACGACATCAACGGCGTATGGATCAGCTTCAAGATCGACGACGACGATTACTGGGTCGCCCTCGACCGCGATCAGCTCGACAACGCGACCGGCCTGCAATGGGCCGGCTGGGGCGTGTTCGCGCTCGCGCTGTCGCTGTTCGGCGCGGCGTTCATCACGAGTCTGGTGAACCGGCCGTTCGCGCGTCTCGCGATGGCCGCGCGCCGGGTCGGCTCGGGGCAATCGCCCGAGGCGTTGCCCGAACGCGGCATGGGCGTCGCCGCCGAAACCAATCGCAGCTTCAACCAGATGGTGCGCGACCTCGAACAGCTCGAGGCGGACCGCGCGCTGATGCTCGCGGGCATTTCGCACGATCTGCGCACGCCGCTCGCACGACTGCGGCTCGAAACCGAAATGAGCCCGTCCGACCAGGCCACCAAGGATGCGATGGTCGACGACATCGAGCAGATGGACATGATCATCGGCCGCTTCCTCGACTACGCGCGTCCGGTGCAGCGCGTGCCGGAACCGGTAGATCTCTCGGTGATCGCGAGCGAGCTTGCCGCGCGCATGCAAAGCGAGGACAGCATGCGGCTGATCACGCGGCTCGCGCCGTCGGCGGTGATCGAAGCCGATGAAACCGACATGCGGCGCGTGGTCGGCAATCTGCTCGAGAACGCGCGCAAATATGGCCTGAGCGACGGCGACGGTGTGCCGCACGTGATTCTCGAAACGCGCGTGTCGCATTCGCGTGTCGAACTGTCGGTGGTCGACGAAGGTCCCGGCATTCCCGAAGACCAGCTCGCGCTCGTCACGCGGCCGTTCTATCGAGTGAATTCGGCGCGCACCCAGGCCAACGGCACCGGCCTCGGCATGGCGATCGTGCAGCGGCTCGTCGCGCGCTATCGCGGCGCGCTGCGTCTGCGCAACCGCTCGCCCGGACCGGGGCTTGAAGTGACGATCGAGTTTCCGCTCGCGAAAAGCGCGTGAACCGTCGGCGCGCGGCACGGCGCGCCGACGCTATGCGAAACACGCCGCTGTTTGCGACTTCCGAAGGAGGCTTTGCATGAAAACCGTTGGCGATAAACTCGAAGCGTTCACCGTCATTGCCGCCAAGCCGGGCTTCAACCATCCCGAAGAACACGGCGTCTCGGCGTTCGAATACATCACCGATCAGTCGTTTCCTGGCAAGTGGAAAATCATCTACTTCTATCCGAAGGATTTCTCACTGGTCTGCCCGACGGAAATCGTCGATTTCAGCAAGCTCGTCAAGGAGTTCGAGAACCGCGAGGCGGTGCTGCTCGGCGGCAGCGTCGACAATGAATACGTGAAGCTCGCGTGGCGCCGCGAGTATAAGGAGCTCGACAGGCTCAACCACTATTCGTTCGGCGACGTGAAAGGCGAGCTGATCGACCAGTTGGGCGTGCGCGATCTTGAAGCGGGCGTCGCGCTGCGCGCGACCTTTATCGTCGATCCGGACAACACGATCCAGCACGTGGCGGTCAACAATCTATACGTGGGCCGTAGTCCCGCAGAAGTGCTGCGCATCCTCGACGGCCTGCAAACGGAAGAGCTGTGTCCGAGCAATCGGGCGATCGGCGGCGCGACGCTGTAAGCGGCACCGTCGATCGCCCCGGCAAAACAGCCAAAACCCGCTCAGCTCCTGACCAGCAACACCGCGGCCTGCGCCTCGATGCCCTCGCCGCGGCCCAGATAGCCGAGCTTCTCGTTCGTCTTCGCCTTGACGTTCACGCGCTCGATCGGCAGACCGAGGTCCGCCGCGATATTGGCGCGCATCCCTTCGATATGCGGCGCGAGCTTCGGCGCCTGCGCGATCACGCTGCTATCGACGTTGCCGATCGCAAAGCCCGCCGCCTTCACGCGCGCCACGCATTCACGCAGCAGCACGCGACTGTCGGCGCCGGCGAACTTCGCGTCGGTATCCGAGAAATGGCGGCCGATGTCGCCCAACGCTGCCGCGCCGAACAGCGCGTCGGTGATCGCGTGCAGCAGCACGTCAGCGTCCGAGTGACCGAGCAGTCCGCGCTCGTACGGAATCGTCACACCGCCGATGATCAACGCGCGTCCCGGCACCAGCGCATGCACGTCGTAGCCTTGCCCAATTCTGAAATCCATGTGCGTCACATCCTCAAGTGCTGAAGCTTTTATAGCTTCATCAAAGCCTGTCTAAATCTTGTTGGTGTCCAACCAGAGGCGAAGCATCACGAACCGGCAGCGCGGCTCAGAATCGCCTCGGCCAGATCGAAATCTTCCGGATACGTGACCTTGAAGTTGCGCAGGCTGCCTTGCACGAGCTTCGGCGCATGCCCCGACCATTCGATCGCGCTCGCCTCGTCGGTCAGATCGTGGCCGTCGGCCTGCGCGCGCAGGATCGCCTCGCGCAGCATGCCGATGCGGAACATCTGCGGCGTCTGCGCCTGCCACAAGCCGTCGCGCGCCTCGGTGCGGGCGATCCGGCCGTCGTGGGAAGCGCGGTCGATCCGCTTCAACGTATCGGCAACCGGCAACGCCATGATGCCGCCGACCGCGTCGTCCTTCAGCGAAGCGATCAGCGTGCGGATCAGCGCCGGCGTGATGCCCGGGCGCGCCGCGTCGTGCACGAGCACCCAGTCGTCGTCGTGGGCGCCGAACTCGGCGAGCGCATGCAGACCGTTGAGCACCGACGCCTGGCGCGACGCACCGCCCACGCGCCGCACCGCGAAACGCAGATTGCCGAAGCGGCGCGCGTCGAAGTGCTGGTCGTCGGGCGCGATCACGACGAGCGTCTGCGTGAATTCGCTGCACGCGTCGAACGCGGCGAGCGAGTAATGCAGCATGTCGCGGCCGGCGACGGTGCGGTATTGCTTGGGCATCGCGGCACCGGAACGGCTGCCGGTGCCCGCGCACGGGATCAGGGCGAAGAGACGGGAAGTCACGAGTGCGGATGCCGCCAGGTCAAAGTAAAGGACGGATTTTATAATAGGTCCTTCGCATCCACGCCCGGACACGCGTAAACTTGGCCGTCGTGTGAGCTCCGAGCCGCCCTTTTTCTCCCTTATGCCAGACATCGCCGCATCCTCGCAGTCCTCCTCGCCCGTCGCGCTCGTCAAGGCCGGCCAGCGTTTCGCCTTCGACGGCACGCGCGGTTCGTCCGACGCGCTGCTGATCGCCCGCTACCATCTCGCGTATCGCGAGAAGATGCCGCTCTTCGCGGTGGTCTGCGAAAGCGCGGTCGACGCGCAGCGGCTGTCGCAGGAAATCGGCTTCTTCGCGCCCGACGCGCGCGTGCGCCTGCTGCCCGACTGGGAGACGCTGCCTTACGACACCTTTTCGCCGCACCAGGACCTCGTGTCCGAGCGTCTCGCGACGCTGCACGACCTCGGCGAAGGCCGCTGCGACATCCTGCTGGTGCCGGCCACCACGGCCCTGTACCGGATGCCGCCCGCGTCGTTCCTGGCCGCCTACACGTTCTCGTTCTCGCAGGGCGAGCGGCTCGACGAGGCGAAGCTGAAGGCGCAACTGACGCTCGCCGGTTACGAGCACGTGAGCCAGGTCGTGCGTCCCGGCGAATATTGCGTGCGCGGCTCGCTGCTCGACCTGTTCCCGATGGGCTCGCCGCTGCCCTACCGGATCGACCTGTTCGACGACCAGGTCGACTCGATCCGCGCGTTCGACCCCGACACGCAGCGCAGCCTCTACCCGGTCAAGGACGTGCGTCTGCTGCCGGGCCGCGAATTCCCGTTCGACGAAGCCGCCCGCACCGCATTCCGCAGCCGCTGGCGCGAGACCTTCGAGGGCGATCCGAGCCGCGCGTCGATCTATAAAGACATCGGCAACGGCGTGCCGTCGGCGGGCATCGAATACTATCTGCCGCTGTTCTTCGAGGAGACGGCCACCCTCTTCCATTACCTGCCCGACGGTTCACAACTCGCGTTCGTCGGCGATCTGGACGCGGCGATCCGGCGCTTCAGCAACGACACGAAGCAGCGCTTCAACTTCCTGTCGCACGACCGCGACCGGCCGATTCTCGAACCGCAGAAGCTGTTCCTGTCGGATGAAGATTTTTTCACGTTCGCCAAGCCGTTCGCGCGCCTCGTGCTGCCCACGAACGGTGACGGCGCGTGGTCGCTCGCGCTGCCGAACCTCGCGATCGACCGTCACGCCGACGACCCCGTCTCGGCGCTGCGCGCCTATCTGAGCACGACGCCGAACCGCGTGCTGTTCGCCGCCGAATCGGCGGGCCGCCGCGAGACGCTGCTGCAACTGCTCGCCGACAACCAGCTGAAGCCCGCCTCGGCCGACAGCTTCGCCGACTGGCTCAGGAGCGACGCGCGCTTCTCGCTCGGCGTCGCACCGCTTGCGAACGGCTTCGCAGTGCCCGGCGACGGCATCGCGATCATCACCGAGACCGAGTTGTACGGGCCGCTCGCGCGCCGCGCGGGACGCCGCCGCCAGGAACAGGCGAGCAACGTCGATTCGATGGTGCGCGATCTGTCCGAGTTGAAGGTCGGCGACCCGGTCGTGCATTCGCAGCACGGTATCGGCCGCTACATGGGTCTCGTGACGATGGACCTCGGCGAAGGCGAAACCGAGTTCCTGCACCTCGAATATGCGGGCGACAGCAAGCTCTACGTGCCGGTCGCGCAATTGCACGTGATCTCGCGCTATAGCGGCGCCGATCCGGAAAGCGCGCCACTGCATTCGCTCGGCTCGGGTCAGTGGGAAAAGGCCAAGCGCAAGGCCGCGCAGCAGATCCGCGACACCGCCGCCGAGCTGCTCAATCTGTACGCGCGCCGGGCCGCCCGCGAAGGCCACGCGTTCGCGCTCGAACCGAAGGACTACGTGAAGTTCGCCGAGAGCTTCGGCTTCGAGGAAACGCCGGACCAGGCCGCCGCGATCGCGGCCGTGATCGGCGACATGACGAGCGGCAAGCCGATGGACCGGCTGGTGTGCGGCGACGTCGGCTTCGGCAAGACCGAGGTCGCATTGCGTGCCGCGTTCATCGCGGTGATGGGCGGCAAGCAGGTCGCGCTGCTGTCGCCGACCACGCTGCTCGCCGAACAGCACACGCAGACCTTCAGCGACCGCTTCTCCGACTGGCCGGTGCGCATCGCCGAGTTGTCGCGCTTCAAGTCGACCAAGGAAGTCAACGCGGCGATCCAGCAGATCAACGAAGGCTCGGTCGACATCGTGATCGGCACGCACAAGCTGCTGTCGTCCGATGTGCAGTTCAAGCGGCTCGGGCTCGTGATCATCGACGAGGAGCACCGCTTCGGCGTGCGTCAGAAGGAAGCGTTGAAGGCGCTGCGCGCCGAAGTCGACGTGCTGACGCTGACCGCGACGCCGATCCCGCGTACGCTCGGCATGGCGCTCGAAGGTCTGCGCGATTTCTCGGTGATCGCGACCGCGCCGCAAAAGCGCCTCGCGATCAAGACCTTCGTGCGGCGCGAGGAAGACGGCGTGATTCGCGAAGCGATGCTGCGCGAGCTGAAGCGCGGCGGCCAGGTCTACTTCCTGCACAACGAAGTCGAGACGATCGAGAATCGCCGGCAGATGCTCGAAGCGCTGGTGCCCGAAGCGCGCATCGCGGTCGCGCACGGACAGATGCACGAGCGCGAACTGGAGCGCGTGATGCGCGACTTCGTCGCCCAACGCGCGAACGTGCTGCTGTGCACGACGATCATCGAAACCGGCATCGACGTGCCGAGCGCGAACACGATCCTGATCCATCGCTCCGACAAGTTCGGTCTCGCGCAATTGCATCAGCTGCGCGGCCGCGTCGGACGCTCGCATCATCAGGCGTACTCGTATCTGCTCGTGCACGATCCGCAAGGGCTCACCAAGCAGGCGCAGCGGCGACTCGAAGCGATCCAGCAGATGGAGGAACTCGGCTCGGGCTTCTATCTCGCGATGCACGACCTCGAGATTCGCGGCACCGGCGAGGTGCTCGGCGACAAGCAGTCGGGCGAGATTCAGGAGATCGGCTTCCAGCTCTATACCGACATGCTCAACGACGCGGTGAAGGCCCTCAAGAACGGCAAGGAGCCGGACCTCACCGCGCCGCTCGCCGCGACCACCGAGATCAACCTGCATTCGCCGGCGATCCTGCCGTCGGACTATTGCGGCGACGTGCAGGAGCGTCTGTCGCTGTACAAGCGACTCGCGAACTGCGAACACAACGACTCGATTGACGGCATCCAGGAAGAGCTGATCGACCGCTTCGGCAAGCTCCCGCCGCAGGCGCATGCGCTGGTGGAAACGCATCGGCTGCGGCTCGCGGCGAAGCCGCTCGGCATTTCGAAGATCGATGCGGGCGAAGCGGTAATCGGCCTGCAGTTCATCCCGAACCCGCCGGTCGACGCGATGCGGATCATCGAGATGGTGCAGAAGCACAAGCACATCAAGCTCGCGGGTCAGGACAAGCTGCGCATCGAAACGCGCAGCCCGGATCTCGCGGTGCGTGTCGCGACCGTCAAGGAGACCTTGCGCGCGCTCGGTTCGCCGAGCCGCGGCACCGCGCCGGCGCCCGCGCGCTGAGCGCCGATCGCCGCGCGCGAAGGGTCCGGGGAACTGCAGAAAACGGGGGGACGTCCCCCGTTTTCTGCATCGATGCTGCGCTGCGCCAACGCGGCCTCGGGTTTTTGGAAGCCCTTACGAAAATGCGATTTGGGATATGATCGATAGATACAAAATGCTGGAGTCAAGTCATGTCTCACGTCGCTGAAACAGCGCACTCGTCGCAGTCGTCCGCCTCCTCCGCATCTCCCGCTTCTCCGCTATCTCTGCCCTGGGTCACCCGTCTCGTGTCGATGGATACGGTGAGCCGCAATCCCAATCTCGGCCTGATCGAAACCGTGCGCGACGAGCTGCGCGCGGCCGGTATCGACGCGACACTGACGCACGGCAAGGGCGGCCAATGGGCGAACCTGTTCGCGACGATTCCCGCGCACGACGGCGAAACGAACGGCGGCGTCGTGCTGTCGGGCCACACGGACGTCGTGCCGGTGGACGGCCAGCAATGGGACAGCGATCCGTTCAAGCCCGAGATTCGCGGCGACAAGCTCTACGGCCGTGGCAGCTGCGACATGAAGGGCTTCATCGGCGCGGCGCTCGCGCTCGTGCCCGACATGCAGCGCGCGAAGCTCGCGAAGCCGATCCACTTCGCGCTGTCGTACGACGAAGAAGTCGGCTGCGTCGGCGCGCCGCTTCTGATCGCCGATCTGATGAAGCGCGGCGTGAAGCCGGACGGCTGTATCGTCGGCGAGCCGACCAGCATGCGCCCGATCATCGCGCACAAGGGCATCAACGCGTATCAGTGCTGCGTGCGCGGCCAGGCCGCGCATTCGTCGCTGACGCCGAAGGGCTTGAACGCGATCGAGTACGCGGCGCGCCTGATCTGCTACATCCGCGACATGGCCGACCAGTTCCGCGCGCAAGGCCCGTTCGACGAACTGTACGACGTGCCGTTCAGCACCGCGCAGACCAGCACGATCACCGGCGGCAACGCGATCAACACGGTGCCGGCCGAATGCCAGTTCCAGTTCGAATTCCGCAATCTGCCGACGCTCGATCCCGAGCAGATCTTCGCGCGCATCGACACTTACGCGCGCGACACGCTGCTGCCGAAAATGCTGCGCGAGCATCCGTCGGCCGCGATCGAGATCACGAAGATCGCCGCGGCACCCGGACTCGATTCGTCTGAACAGGCCGCGATCACGCAGCTCGTACGCGCGCTCACAGCCGACCAGGACAAGCGCAAGGTCGCGTACGGCACCGAGGCCGGGCTCTTTTCGAACGCGGGGATTCCGAGCATCGTCTGCGGCCCCGGCGATATCCAGCAGGCGCACAAAGCAAACGAATTCGTCGAGCTCGGGCAGCTCGTCGCGTGCGAGCGCTTCTTGCGCAAGTTCATCCACAGCATGTCGGTCGAGGCCGCTTAGCCCGTTTCGTTGCAGCGGCGCGCAATCGCAATGAACCTGCGCGCCGCGCCACGGGTCTCAGCGACATCGACGACTCCGGAGCGACCGCCATGTCCAGCGCCATGCCGCAGCACACGGATCACACGATCGACGGCGAGCCGATCCCCACGCTCGACGACATCGCCGCGCAGCACTTTACGTTGGTGCCGTGGGTCGCGCGCACACCGGTGTTCGACCGGCTCGACTTCTCGTCGCTGCAGGGCACCGTCGTCAATTTCAAGTTCGAACTCTTGCAGGTGGGCGGCAGCTTCAAGGCGCGTGGTGCCTTCACGAACCTGCTCGCGCTCGACGACGCGCAAAAGAGCGCGGGCGTCACCTGCGTGTCGGGCGGCAATCACGCGGTGGCGGTCGCCTATGCGGCGATGCGACTCGGCGTCAGCGCGAAGGTCGTGCTGTTCAGCACGGCGAATCCGGCACGCGTCGCGTTGTGCCGCGAATACGGCGCCGACATTATCTATGCGGAAGATCTCGCCGAAGCGTTCGAACTGGTGCGCCGCGTCGAGGCCGAGGAAGGCCGCTATTTCGTGCATCCGTTCAACGGCTATCGCACGGTGCTCGGCTCGGCGACGCTCGGTTACGAATGGGCGACGCAAACGCCCGACCTCGAAGCGGTGATCGTGCCGATCGGCGGCGGCGGACTCGCGGCCGGAGTGTCCACTGCGCTGCGGCTCGCAAATCCGAACGTGCACGTGTATGGCGTCGAACCCGAAGGCTCGGACGTGATGAGCAAGAGTTTTGCCGCCAACCATACGATCAGAATGGGCCATATGCACAGCATCGCCGATTCGCTGATGTCGCCGCATTCCGAGCAATACAGCTACGAGTTGTGCCGCCGCCATATCGATCGGCTCGTCACGGTATCCGACGATCAGATGCGCGAGGCGATGCTGATCCTGTTCAATCAGCTGAAGCTCGCGGTCGAGCCCGCTTGCGCGGCCGCCACCGCCGCACTGCTCGGACCGCTGCGCGATCAGTTGCAGGGCAAGCGCGTGGGCGTGCTGCTGTGCGGCACCAATATCGACCCGGTCAGTTTTGCCGCGCATCTGGAACGCGCGCGTCATAGCGAGTCACAGTTTCCTCATTAGCCGCGTGCAACGAATGCACCTGTTGCAATGCGGCTAAAGCACTAGCCTGTCCGCTTCAGATTGGTATTATTCGGCTATTCATTTCAGGGGAGGTGTTTCTATGAGCATGGTCCAGGAATTTAAAGAATTTGCCCTCAAAGGCAATGTAATGGATCTGGCGGTCGGTGTGATTATCGGCGGCGCCTTTTCCACCATTGTCAATTCCGTGGTTAAGGACCTGATCATGCCGGTTGTCGGAGTCGCTACCGGCGGCCTCGACTTCTCCAATCTGTTCGTTCGCCTCGGCCATATTCCGGCAAGCTACAAAGGCAATCCCGAATCATATAAAGACCTGCAGACGGCCGGCGTGGCGGTGTTCGGCTACGGTTCGTTCATTACCGCGACGATCAACTTCATCATCCTCGCGTTCATCATCTTTCTGATGGTCAAGTTCATCAACAAACTGCGCAAGGAACCGCAAGCCGCGCCGGCGGAACCGCCGCCCCCGCCGGAAGACGTGCTGCTGCTGCGCGAGATCCGCGATTCGCTGAAGAGTCCGCAGCGTTAATTGTTAAATGAAGCTCGGGTTCAAATACCTGAGCCGGTGAAATAAAAAAGGCCTGTTGCGATCCACGTCGCAACAGGCCTTTGTCTTTTTCCGCCATTCTCAATGCGGCATGTTATCGAGCCTTACTTATCCTTTCGCGCCTTCAATTGCGCCGCGCTTTCGATCATCGCTTCGAGCTGGCCGAAATTGACAGGCTTCGTCAGATGCGACGTAAAGCCCGCGCTCAAACACCGGCGCACGTCCTCGTCGGTGCCGAAACCGGTCAACGCGACGGCCGGCGCGTCGGAATACTTGCGAAACGCCTTGACGAAATCGAGGCCGGTGCCATCGGGCAAACCGACATCGCTGACGATCAGATCGAACGTCTGCAACTGCGTCGCCGCAAGCGCATCGTCGATGCGCCCGACCACCGTCACCTGATGGCCCAGCGTGTGCATCAATTGGGCCATCACGTCGGCGGTATCGGCGTGATCCTCGATCAGCAGCACCGTCAGCGAGCTCGCCGGCAGCACGCTGCTCGGCACGACGACCGGCTGCGCGGCGGCCGGCGCGGCCGCGGTCGGCAGCGTGATCGTGAAGGTCGCGCCACAATGCGGACCGGGACTCTGCGCGGTCACGGTGCCGCCGTGCACGTCGGTCAACGCCTTCGTGATCGCGAGACCGAGGCCCAGCCCGCCGAACTGCCGCGTCATGTTCTGGTCGCCCTGCTCGAACGCATTGAACAGCTTGCCGATCTGCTCCGGCTCGATGCCGATGCCGGTATCTTCGACCGAGATCTGCACGTGCATGCGTTCGTCGCGCGTGCGCACATAGATATAGCCGCCGTCAGGCGTGAACTTCGCGGCGTTGCGAATCAGGTTCCATAGCATCTGTTGCAGGCGCGCGCGATCGGCGAGCACGTAGTGATGCGTCGCGTGCTTGTCGACATGCACGTCCTGCTGCTTGACCTGGATTTCGCTGCGAAAGAGTTCGAGCACGCTGTCGATCACGTCGTGCACGTCGACGGTCTCCAGCGACAGTCGCAGCTTGCCGTTCGCGACGCGCGTCAGATCGAGCAGATCGTCGATCAGCCGCGCTTCCAGCTCGACGTTGCGGCGGATCATGCGCACGCTCGCGCGCGCCTGTTCGGGCAGCTCGGGGATCATCTCGAGCACGCTCGCGCCCGCGAGCACCGGCGTGAGCGGCGTGCGCAATTCGTGGGACAGCATCGCGAGAAAGCGGTCCTTCGCGCGATTCGCTTCTTCGGCGGCCTGACGCGCGGCCTGCTCGGACTCGAGCAGCCGTTCGCGCTCCTCGATCGCCTCGCGCTGCGAGTGGATGTCGGTGCAGCTGCCGAACCATTTGCTGACGTTGCCCTCGGCGTCGCGCATCGCGACCACGCGCACGTCGAACCAGCGGTGCTCGCCGTCGTGGCGGCGAATCCGCATTTCGTGCCGATAGTCGCCGCTGCGGCTCGCGACGGCCTTCAGCCAGCTTTGCCGGATCTGCTCGCGATCGTCGGGATGCACGGCGTCGAGCCACGCGAGACCGTGCGACGCGTGTTCAGGCAAGCCGGTGTAGTCGTACCACTGCTTCGACAGAAAGTCGCAATCGCCGGCCGCGTCGCAGGTCAGCACCAGATGCGGCAACGCCTCCGACAGCGTGCGGTAATGCTGCTCGCGATCGCGCAGCAGCAGCGCTTCGTCGGACGCGCGTTGCAGCCGCACCTGCGACAGCACGCGCTCCACGGCCTCCGGCAGATAGTCGAGATAGTCGCCCGACTTCGGCACCACGTCGGACACGCCCGCGCGCAGCGCTTCGATCACGCGCGACTCGTCGGTGAAGCCGGTCACGAGGATCGCCGGAATGCGCACGCCCTCCGCGCGCAGACGCCGGAAGAAATCGAGCCCGGTCTCCGGCCCGCTCAGCTGATAGTCGAGCACCAGCAGGTCGGGGCCGCCGCTCGCGAGGCGCTCGCGGGCCGCCTCGACACCGGCGCAAATCGCCACCCGGCAGCCGGCGCGTTCGAGCGACTTGCGCGCGAGCCGCAAGATCCCCTCGTCGTCATCGACGACGAGCACATACGCGGCGTGCGGCGTGGACACTTCTTCGGTCATGCAGGGGCTCTCTGGCTGAGGTCAGTGCTTATGTTGTCATGAACGGCTTTCGGACAGCTTCAGGCCGGCGAGAGACGATGCCCCGGCGGCAGCTTGACCACTTGCAGGAAAAAGCCGAGCCGGCGCACGGCCTCGATGAACGCATCGTATTCGACCGGCTTGCAGATATACACGTTGCAACCGAGCTCGTAGCAGCGCGCGATTTCGCGCGGATCGTCGGTCGTAGTCAGCACGATCACGGGCACGGCGGCGGTCTCGGGGGCTTCCTTCAGACGCCGCAGCACCTCGAAGCCGTCGACGCGCGGCATCTTCAGATCGAGCAGCACGACGAAATTCGCCAGATTCTCGCGCGGCGGATAGGGATGGCCGTTGGCGTCGGTCAGCGGCTGCGCAGGCGCGGGGCCGAAGAAGTAATCGAGCGCCTGCTGGCCGTCGCGAAAGCGCACGAAGCCGTTCGAAATGCCGGCGCGGCGCAGATTACGCTCGACGAGCGTCGCGTGGCCGTCGTCGTCTTCGATCAGAACGATGCTGACCGTTTGCGCGTGATTCATAGGCTCTCCGTGCTAACGATGCGCGATCCAGGCCGCCGGGAAGCTGGCGGCGGCAGTGCCCGCGCCGGCATGCGCGGTGCTCAGAAGCGCACCGGCTGCTCGGGCAGCACCACGAAAAAGGTCGATCCGGCGCCTTCGGCCGATTCGACCCAGACGCGCCCGCCGTGCCGCTCGACCGTGCGACGCACCACGGCGAGGCCGATCCCCTCGCCGCTCGCGACGTCCCCGTGCAGACGCTGGAACGCGCGAAACACCTTCGACAGATATGCGGCCGGAATGCCGAGTCCATTATCGCGGACGTAATAGGTGCGCATCCGGACCGCGCGCGGCTCGCTTTCGTCGACGGGTTCGGGCGCGAGCGCGCCGATCTCGATGCGCCCGCGACGCGCCGGATCGAGGAAAGTCAGCGCATTGCCAATCAGGTTACTGAAGATCTGCTCGACCGCCGCCGGATCGCCCCATGCGGGCGGCAGCTCGCGCACGGTGATGCTCGCGGCGCGCTGGTCGATCGTGCCTTGCAGCCCATCGACGACCTTTGCCACCGCGCGCCCGACGCTGACCCGCTGCCACTGGTATTCGAGTCGTCCCGCGCGCGAGATGCGCAGCAGCGCGTCGATGATCGTCGCCGCGCGCGCGACCGCGGTGCGCAAATAGTGCAACGACTCGCGCACGTCGCCATCGAGGATCTGCGTCATGCGGCGCGCTTCGTTCTCGGGCAGGCGAGCCTGCCCGACGAGGCCGTCGAGTTCGTCGCACGACACGTGCAACTCCTTCGAAAAACCCTGCAGATTGACGAGCGGCGAGCGCAGATCGTGCGACACGCTGTAGATGAACATCTCGTTATCCTGCGTTTCCTGGCGCAATTCCTCATTGACGGCCGCCAGTTCAAGAGCGCGTGCTTCCAGTTCCGTCTTCAGTGCCTCCTGCCCGGCTTCCGCCTCGCGCAGACGCGTATCGGTTTGATGCAGCACATTGTCGAGCGCGGCGATCTCATCGCTGCCCGACAACGGTGCGGCGAGCGGCCGGCCGCTGCCGAGGCGCTCGGCGTTATCGGTCAACACTTCGAGGCGTTGGCCGATGCCGCGCGCGAACACGAAAGCAGTGGCTGCCCAGATCAGCATCGAGCCGAACACCGCGGCGATCAGCGCGCGCTGCTGAAGCTCGCGCCGCTCGCCGAGCGCAGTCGAGCGCTCGACGTCGAGCTCCGACGCCGCCGCGCCGAACTGGGCCAACTCATCGCGGAACACGGCGACCTGCTCGGGCAACTCGCCGGTTTCGAGCGCGATATACGGGCGTAGACTGCGCCCCTCGTGCAGCGCCTGCGAGATCGCGACACTCTGCTCGCGATACGCGTCGATCGCGCGCCGCATGCTGCGCACGCGCTCGGCCTGAGCCGGCGTTTCGGCGACCAGCGTATCGAGCTTCGCAAGCCGATCGTTCAGGTCGACCCACACCGCCTGGCGGTCGATCAGCGATGCATCGCCCGTCACCATCGCCGTGCGCACACGCGCGGCCTGACGCAGCAGCGGATCGACGATGGCCGACGACTCGTAGAGGATCTGCTTGCTGTTGTCGACCCATCGCGCGGCCTGCGCGGTCCGCTCCTGGGTGTCGAAGACGACCCCGAGCAGCGCGAGTTCGACCACGCTCGGTACCGCGATCAGCAGCAAACCTTTGGTGAATAGTTTCATGGTTCCGTCAGGGCGTTCAGGCTGTGATTCAGGCTGTCACTCGAACGGCGGGCTCGCGCACACCCGTCGCGCCCCGTAGGCGGGCGCAGCGCGGCCGGACGGGCCATTATCGACGTGAATCGGAGATATTTCAACGGCGCCCCTAGCAAGCGCTCGACCACACAAAAATGACTTTTTTATTGGGATGGGATGTTTTTTCCGCTCCGCCTGCGTCTATGATGGAGACAAGGTGTGCTGGGATGCGAATGCGCGCGGCGAGGCGGTTCGGCATGATTCGTGCGGGAGGTGATGGGGCGATGCGATAGCGTCGAATCATCGTGAATCCGGCCTTGTCGTATGCTATAAAAGATCGACGTGCGGCGCGCGAAAGCCGGGAGTGGTCGCATGAGGACGCAGCGTTTCTTGCAATTCTTTTTCAGGCGAATTTTTATGTCCTTCCCGAAAAAGCGTAGACGCGCGAAGGTGGACGGCGACGAGTCGTTCCTCGCGGTTCTGCGGCATTTCAAGCCGTTCAGTCAACTCGACACCAAGATCGCGCGGGCTCGCGCGCAGGACGAACCGGTGCTCTATGCACACGTGCTGCCCGGACTCGACGTGCTTCTATGCAGTGTGCGCGGCGCGCAGCCACCCTACCCGGCGCCGGCCGAATTGCGGCGTCGCTGCATCGAATCCATTACCAACGCGCTGGAGCAGCCGCTCGATGGTCTCGAGAACGGCGGTTACTGGTACGAGGCCGACGGCTTCGGCTTCCTCGTGTTCGCGAGCCGTGCGCGCGGCAAGATTCTGACGGAGTTCGGCGCGACGCGGATCGGTACCCGCCGCGGCGTGCGTCGCCAGGATGCGTCAGGTGATGCAACACCGCGCTCGCTCCGATAGCGCAGATCAGATGCCCTGAAGTTCAGGGTTACTGACGGGTCGTTCCGTCGTCATTCATCCGCAGTTTCGACAGCTGTTGTCGTCACGCATCGCTGGCGTTGTCTTCAGAGCGGCGCCGCCTTCCTCTTCGCTTCATTCAAACGCTCGCTTCGACGGCAACAGCGCGCAGTTCCGCGCGCGGCTTCATGTCATTCATTTCGCGCTTGCATCATCGGCACGCTTGCGCGCGGGCGGCACGCTGGTCAGCGACAAGCAGACCACGCACAGGCCGCCGCCGACGCTCCCATTCAACCAGTTCGCAGGCCGACCCGGCAACCTCAGCTGCCCTTGTATTCGGCCGCGCTCGCCGGCGACAGCGTCGCCGGCTTGCGATCCGCCGCGGCCGGCGACGACGCGCCGCCCGAGGACTTGTTGACCGGCGCGCCGTCGAGCGATATCGGCGCCTTCGGCGGTTGCTTGACGCCGGGCGGGGGCGCCTTCGGCATCTGCCGCACCTGCGCGAGCAATTCTCCGCACGGCAGCGGTTTGTTGTTGCTCGGCGCGAGCAGCGGGATCAGCGCCGCGAACGGATTGATTAGCCCGAGTCCCACCGCTGCGCCGCCGCGCAATGCGAGCGCGGCCGCATTGACACCAACGTGCGGATGCTTGAACGTGCCCTTCACGTACAGCGGCGAGCGCAGCGAAAAGACCCGGAAGCCCTTCGTATGCGGATGCACGCCGAGGTCCATCGTTTCGTCGCGCAGATTGATGTGACCGTCGATATTGATCACCGCGTCGTCGGTATCGAGCGCGAACACGCGCGCTTCGAGAACGCCGTCGGTCGCGACGAAATCGGCGGCCGCGCAGTTGATCTTCACGTCGCGATTGCCGAACAGCTTTTCATAGACGACGTTCGCGACGTTGAGCCCAGCCGCCTCCATCAGCAAACGGCTGACGGTGCCGTCGGTCACGAGCGCCTTCACCTCGCCGTTCGAGCTCGCCGCGAGCGCCGCCGGCGAATTGCCGGTCGCGGACAACGACGCATCGCCGTTGATCTCGCCGAGCGCGTTCTGCATCGTCTTGAAGTTCGGGAACAGCTGCTTCAGCTTCAGATGCCGCGCCGACATCGCGAAGCGTCCTTTCAACGGTGCCGAGGCGCCATCGAGATGAATGTCGGACGCGAGCGAGCCGCCCGCGACGCCGAACTTCAGCGGCACGAGCGACAGCACGCCATCGGTCATCACGACGTGCGTGTACAGATCCGTGATCGGCAGGTTCGAGTTCTTGACGATGCGCTGGCCGGTGAACTTGACGTCGGCGTCGATCGCCTTCCAGCGGTCGGTGCGGAACTCCTCGACCGGCAGCACGCGATCGCCCGGCTGCGCAGTCGCGTCGCCGCGCTTCGCCTTGCTCGCGTTCGAATCGGCGCCGATCACCGGCGCGAGATCCGCGAACTGCAGCACATGCGAATCGAGTTCGCCCTGCAGCAAAGGCCGCGGCTCGCGCGCGGTATACGTCAACGACCCGTTGAGATCGCTGCCGCCGACCCGCCCTGTGAAGTTTTCATACGTGAACACGTTGCCGCTCGACTTGAAGCGGCCGATCAGATGACCCTCGGTCGCGTATGGCGGGGTTTCGGGCAAGGTCACGCCGGTCAGCGAATACAGGCGCGCCATGCTGTTGCCCTGCAGCCAGAGACGCAGATCGAGCGCCGCGAGATGCGCCGGATCGGTGATCGTGCCGACGAAGGCGATATGCAGGTCGCCGGCTTTGACGTCGGCCTGCACCGGGAATGGACGGTTCGCGTCCTGCAGCGCGAGTACGCCGCCGAGCTTGCCGCTGCCCGACACCGGGGTGCGGTTATAGGTGCCCTTGACGGTCCAGGCGATCGCATAGAGCGGCGTCGCACGCGCCGTGCCTGCAGTGCCGCTCGCGCCCGAACCGGTCGCGGCCGCGCTGGCGCTCTCGCTGGCGGCTTCAGCTGGCGCGGCTCCGCCGCTCGTGGCGAGCGCGCCTGAAGCTGCGGACGCGCCCGATGCGACCTGCGCCGCCGTTGCAGAAGCCGCCGCCTCTGAAGCCGCCTTCGCCTCCGAGGCCGCCTGCGCCTCGGCCTGCGCGGCGAGCTTGCTCGCGCCGGCGCGGCCGATCGCCTGCGCCGACGCGCTGCGCGAGGCCGCCTCCTGCTGCTTCAGCGCGTCGCCGATCGGGATCGGCTGTCCTAGTGTATCGACGGCCATCTGCAGCTCGACCTTCTTCTGCTGATCCGACAGCGCGATATTGCCCCTGGCGAACGCGATATCGTGCAGAACGAGCTTCCACTCGGACGGTCCGCCCGACGACGCCAGCTTGAAGGTCCAGTTATTGCGCCCGTCGACGAGCCGTTCGAGATCGACCGACGGATTCACGAAGTTGATCGCCGGAATCACGATGTCGTGCGCGAGCAGCGGCAGGACCTCGACCTCGAAGTCGATTTCGTCGAGCGTCGCGAACTGCGGCTGTTTAGTCCAGTCGGGATTGCCGATCGTGATGTTGGCCGCCGAAAAGCGCGGCCAGGGCACCCAGCCGCGCCAGCCGGTTTCGCCGACCGCATGACGCCAACCCACCTTCAGGTCGCCGTTGATCACGAACGGCCGGCCGATGGCCTGGCTGACCTTGTCGTCGATGTAAGGCCGCGCGCGGTTCCAGTCGAAGCTCAGGATGAAGATGACGAGCGCGACGATCAGGATGATGAGCGTCGCTAGCAGCCATGCGAAGATTTTTCCTACCCGTCGTCCTATGCTGCTCGACCCTGCCATTGAAAAGCTCCGCGTGTTGTTCTACGTTGTGCACCGTGCAGCAGTTATCATGCCTGGCGCGAAACGATGAATCGCCGCGCCTGTCGTGCGTTGTCGTGCCTCGTCGTTTTATCATGGCGCACGCTTTGCCGACAAACCGACCGGCGCATTGACGCCGTCGCACCCTCCCCACGACGTTCCAACCATGACCGATGTTCCCTTCGTCCTCGCCGACGGCATCGTGCGGCGCGATGCGCAGCGTGGCCAGACGCTGTTGCAGCCGACCACCTTCGCGCTGCGCGCCGGCGAGCGCGCCGCGATTACCGGACCGTCCGGCTCCGGCAAGAGCGTGTTTCTGCGCGCGCTCGCGCTGCTCGATCCGATCGATGCGGGACGCATCCTGTGGCATGGCGCGCCAGTCGAGCGCGCGGCGATTCCGCGCTACCGGCGCGGCGTCGCGTATATCCGGCAGCGGCCCGCGCTGATCGACGGCAGCGTCGAAGACAATCTGCGCTATCCCTTCGAGCTGCACGCGTATCGCGACGTGCGCTTCGATCGCGCACGCGCGGCCAGGCTTGCGATGCAGGCGGGCCGCGGCGAGGACTTTCTCGGCAAGCGGGCAAGCGAGCTGTCGGGCGGCGAAGCGCAGATCGCCGCACTGATCCGCGTGCTGCAACTCGCGCCCGAAGTGCTGTTGCTCGACGAGCCGACCGCATCGCTCGACCCGGCGTCGTCGCGAGCGATCGAAGCGCTCGTGCAGGCGTGGTTCGATGCCGCGCCCCAAGCTCACGCGTCGATGTGGGTGTCGCACGATCTCGAGCAGGCGGCACGCATGAGCAACCGCCACCTGACGATGCGCGCCGGTGTGCTGACCGAAGACACTCCCGCGCTGCGCGACACCGACCCACGCGATCCCGCGGATCTGCAGCGGGAGCCCCGTCAATGAGCCTGCAGAATCTGAGCTTGTGGGACGTCGCGATCGCGACGCTGCTGATCGTCGTGAATGGCGCGGTATCGGTCGCGCTGAAGCTCGATCTCGAGCGCAAGCTCGCATGGGCGGCGGTGCGCACCGTCGTCCAGTTGCTCGCGATCGGCTACGTGCTCGGCTGGGTGTTCAGTTTCGCTCGCTGGTACGTGGTGCTGCCGCTGATGATCGTGATGACGCTGATCGCCGGTTTCGCCGGCGCGCAGCGCGGCAGCCGCACCTATGCCGGACAACGCGTGGACAGCGTGCTGTCGATCTGGGTCAGCTCGTGGCTCGTGGCCGCGGTGGGCTTGTTCGTCGTGATCCGGATTCATCCGTGGTACGAGCCGCAATATGCGATTCCGATTCTCGGCATGATCCTCGGCAACACGCTGACCGGTGTATCGCTCGGCATCGAGCGGATGACCGAGGAGTTGACGGCGCGACGCGACCGCGTCGACATGGCGCTCGCGCTCGGCGCGACACGCTGGGAGGCCGCGCAGGCGCCGGCGCGCCAGGCGGTGCGCGCGGGCATGATGCCGACGTTGAACCAGATGGCGGTGGTCGGCGTGGTCAGTTTGCCGGGCATGATGACCGGTCAGGTGCTGGCCGGGCAATCGCCATTGCAGGCGGTGCGCTATCAGATCGTCATCATGTTTCTGATCGCTGCGGCCTCGGCGCTGGGGACCGTGGGCGCTGTGCTGCTCACCTACCGACGGCTCTTTTCGGCCGAGCATCAGTTCTTGCCGGCGCGGCTCGTCGAGCGTGAGGCACGCAAAGGATAGTGCGCTGGCGAGTGGTGCAACGGGTCGCACGCGGCCATCACGCCGCGTGCTCACCCCTTCAACGCTTCGCGGTGACAGCGACCTCGGTGCCGTCGCTCAGCTTCAGCGTTTTCGTGGTGCCATTGACCGGCATCGTGAAACGCACGATCTGGCTCATGCGCACGGCATTGGGACACTGGACCGTCTTGCCGCCGCTCGTCACGGCCTTCACGCCATGCGGCGTCTGCGCCTGGAAGCTCAGCTGCACGGTTGCGGTGCCGTCGCTCGCCACCACCGGCGCAAAGCGGATCTGGGTCTGGCGGATCATCGCGCCATTCTCGTCGATCGGCAGCGACGCGTAGTCCGGGCACGCGTCGGAGGCGGCCACCGGACCACCGGGCGGCACGGTCTTCCACGTGAAGTCGTCCGATTCGCCTGAGCGGATCGTGCGGGTCTCCTGGGAATTGCCGAACTGCTTCGACGTGACCCGAACGGTGTAGCGGATCGGACCGTCGAGCGCGGCCTGGTTGGTCACCGTGATCGGCGTGGCTGCGCGAGCAGCCGGCACGAGCGCGCAGGCGAGAGAAGCGACAACGGAAACGGCGGAGAGTTTGAAGCTGAAGCTCATACTGTCACCTCGTTGTTGTGCCGCTGCGCGCCTGCGTCGACGAGACTGCCCGTGCACTGTTCGCGCACTGCCGGGGACCGGCCGGTTCATACCGGCTTGCCTCGCCGCAAGACACGCAACCGTTTTGGCATGCTGCGTCGTCAGTCTAACGCCAAGCGCGCCAGCGCGCGTGTCGTGTCGGCTCGGGTGTTAACCCGCTTGCGGCGACACGCGTTCTGCGCGTCGATTTCGTCTCAGAAGCCGGTCAGTACCAGCTTGCCGATCGCGCGTCCCGCTTCGAGCAACCCATGCGCACGACGCAGATTCTCCGCGTTGATGCGCCCGAGGTCCTCTCCAAGCGTGGTGCGCAACGTACCCGCATCGACGAGCCGCGCGACCTCGGTCAGCAACTTGTGCTGCTCGATCATGTCGGGCGTGCCGAACATCGAGCGCGTGAACATGAACTCCCAGTGAAACGCGGCGCTCTTTGCCTTCAGCAATTCGACCGGCACCGCGGCGCTGTTCTCGACGATCGTGCAGATGCTGCCTTGCGGTTTGATCAGTTGCGCGGCTGCCGGGAAATTGCGGTCGGTATCGTTGAAGATCAACACGTAGTCGACCTGCTCGATGCCGATCTGCTTCGTCTGCGCGGGCAGATCGCCGAAGTGATCGACGACGTGATCCGCGCCGAGCTCCCGTGCCCATTTCGCCGATTCGGGCCGCGACGCGGTCGCGATCACCTTCAGCTTGCCGAGCTGCTTCGCGAGCTGGATGCCGATCGAGCCGACCCCGCCCGCGCCGCCGAAAATCAGCACCGTGCGGCCTGCGTCGGCGCCCTGCGGCGATACGCCGAGGCGATCGAACAAGGCTTCCCACGCAGTGATCGCGGTCAGCGGCAACGCGGCCGCGTGCGTGAAATCGAGCGACGCCGGCTTGTGTCCGACGATCCGTTCGTCGACCAGATGAAACTCGCTGTTGGCGCCCGGCCGCGTGATGCTGCCCGCATAGAACACCGGATCGCCGACCTTGAACAGCGTGACCTCGGGGCCGGTCGCGACGACCGTCCCGGACGCATCCCAGCCGAGCACGCGCGGGCTCTTCTCGACGGTGTCTTTAGGCGCACGCACCTTGGTGTCGACCGGGTTCACGGAGATGGCTTCGACCTTGACCAGCAGATCGCGGCCGCTCGCTTCGGGTTTCGGGACCTCGACGTCGACGAGCGCTTCGGCGTGATCGATCGGCAGATAACGGTAGAGTCCGACGGCTTTCATGATTGCTCCTTGTTCGTTCGGTTGATGCACAGGTTCTTGCTGCGGAGAAAGGACCGCCGGCCCGTGCGCGGTGGTGTTCCGTCGCCCGTCATGATCGTCGAATCCATCAGACATATCGTAGGATGTTTCTTATTCTGATAAAAGATACATAATCACTGAAACATTTTTTGGTTTTTCAGAATAATGAACCGTCCGGACCCGACCGGCCAGTCCGTGCCCAGCGAGCGCGAACGGCTCGATCTGCTCGACGTCGCGCTATTCGTGCGCGCCGCGCTGCTCGCCAACGTGTCGGCGGCGGGGCGCGAGTTCGGGTTGTCGGCGGCGGTCGCGAGCGCGCGGATCGCCCAGCTCGAAAAGCTGCTCGGCGCGCGTTTATTGCATCGGACCACGCGCCGCATCAGCCTCACCCAGGACGGTGAAGTGTTCATGACGCGCGCCGAGGCGCTGCTCGACGCGGCCGCCGCCGCGCGCGCATCGGTCGGCCGCGCGCTGGCCGAGCCGCAGGGACGGCTACGCGTGTCGATGCCGTCTTCGTTCGGGCGCCAGCATGTGTCGCCGGTGATCAGCGAGTTTCTGCGCCGCTATCCGGGCGTGAGCGTCGATCTGCGCCTGACTGACCAGCTGGTCGATCTGGTCGACGCGGGCATCGATGTCGCGATTCGCGTCGGCGCGCTGAAGGATTCGTCGCTGGTCGCGCGACGGCTCGCGGTCAACCGCCGCGTGCTGTGCGCGTCCCCCGCGTATCTGGCCGCGCGCGGCACGCCGCATCATCCACCGGATCTCGCGCGGCACGAGTGCGTGATCCTGTCGGAGCAGCGCGACTGGCGCTTCCTGACGCCGGCCGGCCCGCTCGACGTGCGCGTGAGCGGGCGGCTCGTCACCGACAACGGCGAGGTGATTCGCGACGCGCTGCTCGCGGGCTTCGGCATCGCGCTGAAATCGACGTGGGACGTGGCGCCTTATCTGCGCAGCGGCGAACTCGTCAGTGTGCTCGACAGCTATCCGCTCGCTGACGACGTCGCGATCTGGGCCGTGTACCCGAGCCGCGCGTTCGTGCCGCCGAAGACGCTCGCGTTCATCGACTTCGTTGCCGCGCATTTCGGCGATCCGCCGTATTGGGATCGTGAGCCGGATGCAAGGGCGGGCGCGTAGGCGCCACGCCTGGGTACGCGGCGTCAGCGCTTGCCGCCCTTCGCACCGCGCTGCTTGCGATCCGAGTTCACATCGGTATGCGAGTCGTTCTGCGTGCGCTGCTGATACTCGTCGCCGCCGCGGCGGTCGGTATCCTGCAGTCCATGCTCGAGATCCTCATGCGCCTGCTTGCCGACATGGCGCGGCGCGTCCTCGTGCTGCGACTCCGGATGCTGATCGGTTTCATGCGGCAGCGGCGCCCCAGCTTCCTGCAATGTCTTCGGGTGCTTGCTTGTATGCGGGTCGGCTGGCGGCTTCGCTTGCCGGTCGCCATCTGTTGATTGCGGCAGGGTTTTCATTCGATTACTCCTTCGCGAATCGCGTTCGCGCGCCGGGAGCGCACGGTGAATTCGCGGGTTGAATCCAGCGATGTGAACGAGCGCTCATCACGCGACGCCCAGCCGTTTTTTCATCGCGGCGGTGAGGCGCTGACGCGTCTTCGCATAGTCGGCCCACGGGTCGTTTTTGAGGCCGTCCACGCGCTCGTGGAGGTTGCGGATGTTCCATTGATCGCCGCTCGTCGTGCTGTCCAGTTCGTCCCACGCGAGCGGCACCGATACGCCGAGCCCCGGCCGCGCGCGCGCCGAGAATGCAGCCACCGTGCTCGAGCCGCGGTTGTTGCGCAGATAGTCGATGAAAATCTTCTTCTTGCGATTCTGCGCGCCCATCTTTGCGCTGAAGTACTTCGGCAGCGTCGCCGCCATATGCTGCGCGACCGCCTGCGAGAAATCCTTCACTTCGTCCCAGCCGGCCTGCTTCGCGAGCGGCACGACCACGTGCAAGCCCTTGCCGCCGCTCGTCTTGCAGAACGACTTCAGGCCCAGTTCGTCGAGCAGCGAGCGGGTCAGTTGCGCGGCCTCGATCATGCGATCCCAGCCGAGCGACGGGTCCGGGTCGAGGTCGAACACCATGCGATCGGGCTTTTCGATATTCGACGCGACCGCATTCCAGGTGTGAAATTCGACGGTACCCATCTGCGCGCAGCCGACCAGCGCGGCGAGCGTGTCGACCGTGATCAGCGGCGGATGGCCGGGATCGAGTCCCTCGTGCTGCGTGACGTGCGGAATTGACAGCTTCTGGCTGTGCTTCTGGAAGAACAACTCGCCGCCGATATCGTCGGGCGCGCGCACCAGCGCGACCGGCCGCTCGCGCAGATGCGGCAGCATCCAATCGGCGATTGATTCGTAGTACTGCACCAGTTCGAGCTTGCTGGCGCCGCTGCTCCTGTCGATCACGCGATCGGGATGCGAGATGCGCACGCCGGCAATTTCGCTCTGTGCGCGCGCGCGTGTCGCCGTGGTACGGGCGGGCGCGCTGTCCGCAGCGGCAGTCCTCGCGGTGCCGGCGGTCTTCCTCGCCGCGCGCTTTTTCGGCACGCCCGTTTGCCGCGCATCGTCCGCGGCGGTTTCGGTTTGCTGTTGCACGTCGGCTCCTTGTCGGGCGGTTTCCCTGACGATCTGGCGCGCCGGTTTGTCGTCGCGCAGGCTGACGAACGACGCCTGACGCACGATGCCGTCGCTCGTCCATTCGGCGAAGTCGCATTCGGCGACGAGCACCGGCTCGACCCAATGGACGGGCGTGCGGCTGCGCTCGCGCGGCGCGCTCGCGAACGGCATGTGCTTGCTCGCGTGCGCGTCGAGCGCCTGTTTGACCGAGCGCAGCAGCGCGGCGTCGAAGCCGGTGCCGACACGCCCCGCGTACTGCAGACGGCCGTCGCCGTCGTAGACGCCGAGCAGCAGCGCGCCGAACGCCGCGCGGCTACCGGCCGGCTCGGAGTAGCCGCCGATCACGAACTCCTGGCGGCGCCGGCATTTCAGCTTGATCCACAACGGCGAGCGGCCTGACGCATAGCTGCTGTCACGCCGCTTGCCGATGATGCCTTCGAGTCCCATCTCGCACGCGCTCTTGAGCAGTTCGTCGGCACTGAAATCGAAATCGTTCGAAAAGCGCAGCACCCGATCGTCGACGCCTTCGAGCAGCGCGCGCAAGATCGCGCGGCGCTGTTCGAGCGGTACGCCGCGCAGGTCGTAGCCGTTCAGGAACGGCAGATCGAACAGATAGACCACGATGTCCTGCGGGCGATGCGCATCGAACGCGTTTTGCAGCAACTGGAAGCTCGGCACATCGCGTTCATCGAGCACGACCGCTTCGCCGTCGAGCCATGCGCTTTGCAGATCGAGGCCCGCGAAGGCCTCGATCTGCTTGCTGAACCTGGTGGTCCAGTCGTTGCCGTTGCGGGTGAAAACGCTGACGGCACGGCCCTTCGCTGTCGATGCGTGGTCGATGCGCGCGAGCACGCGGTAGCCGTCGAACTTGATTTCGTATAGCCAGTTCTCGCCTGGCGGCGCGGTGTCGACGAGCGTCGCCAGCTCCGGTGTCAGGCTCGCGGGCAACGCGGCTTTGACCGCGCCTTCTATCGATGGTGATGCCGCGAGTTCGCGTAGCGACTGCGCGCTGCGCGTCGAGACGATGTCGGGGCGTTTGGGATCGGCGGCGCGGCGCGACGATGCGGATGTCGCCGGCTTGCCTGCGCTCGTGGCTTTGCCGTCGCTCGGCGCTTGCGTGTGCACATTCGATTGTTTCGCTTTCCTGCCTTTCGAAGCCCCGTCGGTCAGCACGCTACCGGGCAGCTCTTTCAGTACGTCATAGTCGCTTTCGTCGCGCGCTGCTTCGTCGCGCTCCTTGATCAGCAGCCATTGCTCCTTGTCGCCGCTGCCGGGCATATGGCTGCGAACGAGCGTCCAGCCGCCGTGCAGCTTCTGGCCGTGCAGATGAAACTTGAGCTTGCCGGCCGCGTACGACCGCGCGGCTTCGGCCGCGCCGCCGGCCGGCTCCCATGTGCCGCGATCCCACACGATCACGGTACCGGCGCCGTAGTTGCCGGGCGGAATCTCGCCCTCGAACGTACCGTATTCGAGCGGATGGTCCTCGACGTGCACCGCGAGCCGCTTGACCGACGGGTCGAGGCTCGGTCCCTTCGGAATCGCCCACGACAGCAGCGCGCCGTTCAGTTCGAGCCGGAAGTCGTAGTGCAGACGCCGCGCGTCGTGCTCCTGGATCACGTAGGACAGCGTGGCCGGCGCGGCGCGGCTCGCGCTCCTGCCGGTCCTGGCCGCGGCGCGCTTGCGGGTCGCCGCACCGGCCGGCTCCGGTGTGTCCTCGAAGCGGCGCTTGCGATGATAGAGGTCGAGTCGTTCGTTCACGGCGATGACTCCGGTGCGTTGTGTGCGCGTTTGTGTGTGCGTTGAGTGCGATAGGCGGGTCGTGCGTGCACTCAAGCCGCCGCGCGCCGTTTGCGCGGTGTTGCCGTGGTTCTGGTTGCGGCGCGGCCGCTGCTGCCGCTGCTGCCGCTGCGACTGCGCGCCGTGCCTGCAGCGCGAGCCTTTTTACGCGCGGGGGCGCTCGCCGCTGCATCGGACTCGGCTTCGCGATCGGCCTTGTGCTCGTCCTCGTCGGCGGTGCGCTGGCGGTGTGTGGCCGCCTGCTTGCCCTTGCCCTGGCCGAGGCTGCGTTTGAGCAGATCGGACAGATCGAGAATGTCGGCGGATTTGCGCGACCCGTGCGGCGTTTCGACTTCGGTGACCTCCTCGGTCTTGCCCGCCCGGACCTTGCGCTCGACCAACGCCATGATGTCGTCGCGAAACGTATCGTGATACTGCATCGGGTCCCACGTCTCGCTCATGTCGTCGATCAGCTTTTTCGCCATGTCGAGCTCTTTCGCCGACACGCCGGCGGCCTTCATGCCTTCAGGGGGCACCTTGAATTCGTCGAGACCGCGCACCTCGTTGGCCCAGCGCAGCGTATTCAGCGCGAGCATCGGACCGAGCGGAATCAGCGCCGCCAGATGCTGCTTGTTGTGCAGCACGACACTCGCGACGCCGATCTTGCCCGCTGCCTTCATCGCCTCGCGCAATAGCGCATAGACCTTTTCGCCCTTGCGGTCCGGCGTCAGGAAATACGGTGTATCGAGATAGAGAAAGGAGATGTCGGGCGCGTCGACGAACGCGAGGATCTCGACCGTCTGCGTCGATTCGGGGTTCGCCGAGCGGATTTCGTCGTCCGACATCACGACGTAGTGGTCCTTCTCGTACTCGAAGCCGCGCACGATGTTGTCGCGGCTCACGTCCTTGCCGGTGCGCTTGTTGATCTGCTTGTAGCCGATCGGGTCGATCGTGCGCTTGTCGAGCAGATTGAAGCCGACCTTCTCCGACTGCGTCGCCGGATAGAGTTGCACCGGTACATGGACGAGCCCGAAACTGATTGCGCCTTTCCAGATCATGTGTGCCATCGCGCTCCCCTGTCCCCTCGCCCTGAGATATCCAGCGAAGCAGCAAGCGTGCCCGTGTTTTCAGCGCGCATGATGCTGCTGCCATGTGTAAAGCATCGGCTGATCGGTCCGGCGGCGTGCCATCACGGGCTGTAAGTATTGCGACGCGTCGGCAAAACCTACGGCTTGCTTTGTGCACGCGGTCTACGCGGAGGTCGCATCAAGGCTCGAGCACGACCGGCACCGATGCAAAGCCGCGAAACCGCACGCGCCCGCCCCGCGTCGGCTCGCCATCGACGCGATACGCCGGGAAGCGCTGCACGAAGCGCCCGATCGCAATCCGCGCCTCCAGCCGCGCCAGCGACAAGCCCGCGCACTGATGAATCCCGAAGCCGAACGAAAGATGCCGGTTCGGATCGCGGCGGATGTCGAAGCGGTCCGGATCGGCGAACTGCTCCGGATCGCGATTGGCCGCGCCGATGCACAACGTGACCGGCGTGCCGCGCGCGACCGCGACGCCGCCGATCTCGGTGTCGACGGTGGTCATGCGGTTGCCGAGCTGGTTCGAACTCTCGAAGCGCAAACACTCCTCGACCGCGCTGCCGATCAACTCGGGCTCGCGCAGCAGCGCGGCACGCTCGCCGGGCCATTCGCTCAGCGTGACGAGGCCGTTGCCGATCAGGTTGGTGGTCGTTTCATGCCCGGCGTTCAGGATGAAAATGCAGTTCTGCAGCAGTTCGGCTTCCGATAGCTGCTCGTCCGGCCCCTCCCCCTGAATCAGCCGAGTCAGCACGTCGTGCTGCGGATCGCCCGGTTCGCGGCGGCGTCGTGTGACGAGGCCGCGCAGGTAGTCGACGAATTCGCTGACCGCGCGATTGCCGCGCTCCAACTGCGCGTCGGTGAGCGACGGCTCGAGCGCGCCGAGGATCGCGAGCGACCAGTCGCGCAGCGGCGCGCGCTCGTCGTGCGGCACGTCGAGCAGATTACCGATCACCTCGACCGGAATCGCCGACGCGAACTGCCCGATCAGATCGATACGCCCGCGGTGCGCGGCCGCATCGAGCAGGCCGTCGACGAGCCGGATCAGCGCGGGCTCCATCGCCGCGATCGCGCGCGCGGTCAGCGCGCCGGCGATCAGCTTGCGCACACGCGTGTGGCGCGGCGGATCGTTGAACACGAGGCTCGTGGTGTGATGCGCGTACAGCGGCGAGTCGCCGTATTTCGGCCGGAACTCGACGGTCTTGTCGGAACTGAAGGTCTTCGGGTCGCGGTAGACCGCCTGCACGTCGCGAAAGCGCGTCAGAAACAGCGACCCGTCCGGCATGCGCCTGATCGGCTCGTAGCTGCGCAGTGCGTGATAGACCGGATAGGGATCGGCGTAGAACGCCGGACTTAGATGACGCAGATCGAAGTCGCGGACAAGAGAGGATGCGTCGCTGGTGGATGCCGGGGTCATGCGTTGTCTCCGTGGGACGTCTTGTTGCGCCCGTTGGGGGTGGTGGGTTCGTGTGACCGTATTGGTTCGGCCTGTTCCCGGCCTGTTCCATTGTGGCGATGCGCCGGACGCCGGCTTCAGCCAACGCGACGACTGCACCACACGCTTCGATGCGTCAGTATGAACCGCGCGCTGCCAGAGCGCACGGCAAACCCGCCCGCTCAGGCCGCCTGCGATGGCGCGGCGCACAGAACCGATACAATAGCGGGATTTTCCGCGCACCACGCGCCTCTTTCTTCCCGCGTCACTGGTCGTCCATGAACCTCGTCATTCAAAGCGTCGCCCCCCTTTCCGCCGACCACCACAAAACGCTCGTCGCGCTCGCGCGCGGCTCGCACGCCGCCCTCATCGACGAGAACGCGATTCGCATCGCCGACGCGAATCTCGCGCAACGTGCCGACGTCGAAGCGTATTGCTACACGCATCAACTCGATTACGCGTTTGTCGAAGCCGGCCGCCAGTTGCGCGACTTCGGCCTCGTTGCGATGGACATGGATTCGACGCTGATCACGATCGAGTGCATCGACGAGATCGCCGATTTCTGCGGGCTCAAAGCCGAAGTCGCGGCGATTACCGAGGCAGCGATGCGCGGCGAGATCAAAGACTTCAACGAGAGCTTGACGCGTCGCGTCGCACTGCTGAAAGGGCTCGACGCCGGCGCGCTCGAGCGCGTGTACGAAGAGCGGCTGCAGTTGTCGCCGGGCGCCGAACGCATGCTGGCCGGCGCGAAACAGGCGGGCCTGAAAACGCTGCTCGTGTCGGGCGGCTTCACGTTCTTCACCGCGAAGCTGAAGGCGCGCCTCGGCCTCGATTTCACGCATGCGAACACGCTTGAAATTGTTGACGGCAAGCTGACGGGCAACGTGATTGGCGAGATCGTCAATGCCGACGTGAAAGCGCGCACGCTGCGCGAAACCTGCGCGACGCTTGGCATCGAACCGTCGCGCGCGATTGCGATGGGCGACGGCTCGAACGACCTGAAAATGATGGCCGAAGCGGGACTTTCCGTGGCGTTCCGTGCGAAGCCGGTGGTGCGGGAAGCAGCCAGCGTGTCGTTCAATTTCGTTGGACTGGACGGCTTGCTGCGGTTGGTTTGAGGCTGATGCTCGAGGGGTCCGCTATCGCGTCGGCATGACGACCGACGCGCTAGCGAACCGCGGCGCTATTTGTTGAAAATGGCCAACAGGAACACGGGCACCGTGCAGATGGCAATCAGGATATTAAAGATCAGCAAGCCCTTCATGATGCGGTCGTGATTCTTGCCTATTTCCAACGACAGGATGAATTGCTTCATAAGCTCCTCCACAAGACGGAACAAGTATAAGAGCTGCACTATCCAATAAAACTAATTCAGGCAAATGTGCAGGGCCGTGGATCGAAACGCCGCGAGGCAAATCGTGAAAATCGACGTGCGTAGCGCTCCCCGTGATATCGCGCCAACCATGGGTTCGGTCTGCCTGGCATCAATAGCGGTGGCGAAGCTGTCTTGCCGCGCGTTGAGCAAGCACACCATCACTGCGATGGAACAGGTGAATGCCAACCCGCAAAACACAACGATCCCCAGCACAAGCATCGACGTCGCCTCGCTGCCCTGCTCCAATGCCGTCACTGCCTCGTAGATCGCGGCGGCGCACACTCCGATCGCACACCAGAACAGTTGGCCGTCTTGCACCGACGCCGCGATCATCGCCCTAGCAACGCGCCAGCCATACGCGGGCGCGACGAGCGCAAGCGTCAAGATCGGCCCGGCAATCGGCACCGTCAGATTCAGCAACAGCCAGAAGAAAAGATTCATCCAGGCCCCTCCAAAAGCGCGGCAACGTTATTCGGCAATGACACGATCGTAGCGTCGCGAAGCGGCATCGAACATTCGGCCAAACGGTCAGGTTTGCTTGATACTTCGGGCAAAGAAAAAGCCCGCCGGGAACGCATCCCGGCGGGCTTCTCGAACCACCGAATCGAACAGGGCTTACGCGCGTTAAGCGAGCGTCGCCAGGCTCTGCTCGATATCCGCGCGCAGATCCGCCTCGTCCTCGAGACCGATATAGAACCGCACCAGCGTGCCCCGGTGCGGCCATTGCGCCGCGGTGCGCATCGACGCGATGTCGTACGGCATCGCGAGGCTATGCGCGCCGCCCCAGCTCCAGCCGAGCGAAAACAGTTCGAGCGATTCGCAGAACGTGTCGATCTGCGCCGCGCTGTATCGCTCGTCGAACACGACCGAGAACAGTCCGCCCGCGCCGCTGAAATCGCGCTTGTACACTTCGTGTCCCGGACAGTCGGCGAACGCCGGATGCAGCACCGCGACGATTTCCGGCCGGCGCTTCAACCACGCCGCGAGCGACAGCGCCGCGCGATCGTGCTGCGCGAAACGCAGCTGCATGCTCGGCAGGCTGCGCAGGATCAACGAGCAGTCGTCCGAGGACACCCCGATGCCCATGCGCATGCGCGCCGCCTTTAGCTTCACATGCACGTCGCGGTCGACCGTGATCGTCGCCCCCATCAGCACGTCGCCGCCGCCCGACTGGTATTTGGTCAGCGCCTGCACCGAGATGTCGACGCCGTGGTCGAACGGCCGGAACGCGAGGCCCGCGGACCACGTGTTGTCGATCGCGGTAACGACCTTGCGCGCGCGCGCCGCCGCCGTGATGGCCGGCACGTCGGGCACTTCCATCGTCACCGAGCCGGGCGCCTCGATCCAGATGAGGCGCGTGTTCGGCTGGATCAGATCGGCGATGCCCGCGCCGATCAGCGGATCGTAGTAGCGCGCCGTGACGCCGAAGTCGCGCGCGAGCCAGTCGCCGTGGTCGCGGTTGGGTGAATAGACGTTGTCGGGAATCAGCACGTCGTCGCCGGCCTTCACGAGACCGAAGTAGACGTTCGAGATCGACGACAGCCCCGACGGCTGCAGCAGCGCATGGTTGCCGCCCTCGATCGCGGCGAGGCGCTGCGCGAGCGCGATCTGCGTCGGCGTCGCATGCAGGCCGTAGCGCCATTGCGCGTCGTTCTTCCAGTCGAGCGCGCGCATCGCGGCGAGGTCGGGGAACACCACCGTCGACGCACGCGTGACCGGTGTCGAGAACGATTCGAAGCCCGGCGTGATGTCGTCCTCGGCACGCACGATACGGGTTTGCAGGCCGTGTTTGAATTTGGATTCAGTCATGTGAGGTTCGATGAAAATCTCAGTGAAGCGGGCCTGAAGCGACGATCGCGCCGCGCGATTGCCGATGCGCGGCGTGCGTGCGCATCAGTCGCCCGTTTGCAGGTTGCTGACGCCGCCCACCGGGTGTCCGCCGGCAGCGGGTGCCGGCGTTGCGCCGTTGGTCGCGGCCGGTTGCGGCGTTGGGGTTGCAGCCTTCGCCGCCGCGGCGGCACCGGCCGAACCGGCCGCCGGCACCGCCTGCCCCGCCGCCAGCGGCTTCAGGTTGAACTGCTGCGGGTTCGAATCGTCGACGTTCATGCGGTCGCCTTCGAGCGAGCCGTCCGCCGCGAACTTGCCGACCCAGTTGCCGGTGATATGCGTGCCGTCGTTCGATTCCTCGACTTCGAGCGTATCGCCGTCGCGATCGCCGGCGATCAGGATCACCTCGCCGCTATCGGTGTACTGATACTCGCCGTGCACGCCGGATGGATCGTCGGTCTTGGGCCCAAGCCGCAGCACGATCGGCCGCGTGCCGAGTGTGCCCACGTAGCGCGGAAACTTCGCGAACTCGGGGCTCGGTTTCAGCGGCAGCTGGATCGGCGGCGGCGCGGCCAGCTCCTTGACCGCATCGCTTTCCGCCCAGGCCTGCGACGGCATCCACAGAACCGTGCCGGCGCACAACAGCGCGGCGGCGCTCGCCGCTACGCCGGCATGCCGTCGCAACGCGCGCATTGCCGAGCCCTTCGTCACTTTCGCTTCCTGCATCCTGTCCGTCCTTGTTGCTGGTTCCTGCTTGCTGCCTATGCCGCGCCGGTCTGCCGTGCGCTCACAGACGCTCGAAAACCGCCGCGATGCCCTGGCCGCCGCCGATGCACATCGTGACGAGCGCATAGCGCCCGCCGATGCGCTGCAGCTCGTACAGCGCCTTCACGGTGATCAGCGCGCCGGTCGCGCCGATCGGATGGCCGAGTGAAATGCCCGAGCCATTCGGATTGACCTTGGCCGGATCGAAGCCGAGCTCCTTGCTGACCGCGCAGGCCTGCGCGGCGAATGCCTCGTTGGCCTCGATCACGTCGAGATCGGCGACCGTCAGACCCGCGCGTTCGAGCGCCTTGCGGCTCGCCGGCACCGGTCCGATGCCCATGTACGCCGGATCGACGCCCGCATGCGCGTACGACACGAGCCGCGCCAACGGCTTCACGCCGCGCCGCTCGGCGACGCTGCGCTCCATCAGCACGACGGCCGCGGCCGCGTCGTTGATGCCCGACGCGTTGCCCGCCGTCACCGTGCCGTTCTCCTTCGCGAACACCGGCTTCAGCTTCGCGAAGTCTTCCGCCGTCGCGTTCAGCCGCGCGTGCTCGTCGGTGTCGAATACGACGTCGCCCTTCTTCGACGGGATCGTGATCGGCAGAATCTGTTCCTTGAAGTAGCCGCTCGTGATTGCGTGGGCCGCGCGGCGATGCGACTCGAGCGCGAGCGCGTCCTGCGCGTCGCGTGAGATGTCGTACTTGCGCGCGACGTTCTCTGCGGTCACGCCCATGTGGATCGACTGGAACGGATCGTTGAGCGCGCCGACCATCATGTCGACCAGACGCGCGTCGCCCATGCGCTGACCGAAGCGCGCGGCCGGCATCGAGTACGGCGCGCGGCTCATGTTTTCCGCGCCGCCGCCGATCGCGATATCGGCGTCGCCGAGCAGCACGCTTTGCGCGGCCGACACGATGGCCTGCAAGCCCGAGCCGCACAGCCGGTTCACCGTCAGCGCGGGCGTATGCTGCGCGACCCCGCCGTTGATCGCCGCGACGCGCGCGAGATACATGTCTTTCGGCTCGGTGTGCACCACGTTGCCGAACACGACGTGCCCGACTTCGTCGCCCGACACGCTCGCGCGCTCGAGCACTTCGCGCACCACACGCGCGCCGAGATCGGTCGGTGCGAAATCCTTCAGGCTGCCGCCGAAGGTGCCGATTGCCGTGCGTACGCCGCTTACCACCACTACGTCCCGTTGCATCGCTTGCCCCTCCTGTTGTCTCTCCAGTTTGTCTGGATGATGGCGCCAACGCGCGCCATGCTGCGCCGCGCGCGGCTCAAGTAATGGTTAGCCCGCCAGCAGCCGCTCGACGCTCTCGCGCGACGGAATCGGCGCGACCGCGCCATAGCCTTGCGTCGACAACGCGGCTGCGACGTTCGCGTAGCGCGCGGCGGCAAATGGATCGTCGCCCGCGACGATGCGCGCGATGAATGCGCCGCCGAAGCAGTCGCCGGCGCCGGTCGCATCGACCGCATTGACGACGTGGCCGGGTACGACGCGCCGCTCGTTCGGTGTCGCGATATACGAGCCGTCCTTGCCGAGCTTCAGCGCGACCACGCTCGGCCCATGCGCCAGCAGAAAATCGACGATCTCGTCGCGGCCGGTCAGCCCGGTCAGTTCGGTGACGTCGTCCCAGCTGGGCAGGCAGATGTCGGTCTGGCGGATCGCCTCGAGCATCACCGCGCGCGCCCGCGCGAGCGGCCACAGCTTCAGACGCAGATTGGTGTCGAAGCTCACGCGCACGCCATTCGCGCGCGCATGCGCGATCGCTTCGAGCGCGGCGTCGCAGGCGCTGACGCTGATCGCGAGACTGATGCCCGACAGATGGATGACCTGCGCCGCCGCGAGCGCGTCGCGCGGCAGATCGGCCGGCGCGTAGCGGCTCGCCGCCGAGCCCGCGCGCAGATAGTCGAACGCGTGGCCGTTGGGGCCGTGGGACACGAAATAGACGCCGGTCGGTGCTTGCGCATCGACCCGCACGAACGATGTATCCACCTGCTCGCGCTCCCACAGATCGACGAGCAGGCGGCCGAAATGATCGGCGCCGACCGCCGACACGAAGCCGGTCTTCGCGCCTTGCCGCGAGGCCGCGATGCAGAAGTTCGACGTGTCGCCGCCGAAGCCTTGCAGGTAGTTCGGCTGATCCTTCGCCGACTGGTTGAATTCGATCATCGCCTCGCCGAGCGCGAGGATCTCCGGTGTTTGAGCTTCAGGCCGTGCGGCCGCGCTGAGCGTCATTGCCTAGACCTCGCCCCACAGATCGTGGCCATCGGCACCGGTGATCCTGACCGACACGAAATCGCCGACCTTGTAGCGCTTGGACGCCTTGGTGGACGGCGCGATGTAGACGACGCCGTCGATCTCCGGCGCATCCGCGGCGGTGCGGCCGATGCCGCCGTCCGCGTTGATTTCGTCGACCAGTACTTTCAGCGTCTTGCCGACCTTCTTCGCGATGCGCTTCGCCGACACCTGCTCGGCCACTTCCATGAAGCGCGCGCGACGCTCCTCACGCACTTCGTCGGGCAGCGCGCCGTCGAGCTCGTTCGCGCTCGCTCCTTCGACCGGCGAATACGCAAAGCAGCCGACGCGATCGAGCTCCGCCTCGCGGATGAAATCGAGCAGCGTTTCGAACTGCTCTTCGGTCTCGCCCGGGAAGCCGGCGATGAACGTGCTGCGAATGGTCAGATCCGGGCAGATTTCGCGCCATGCCTTCACGCGCTCCATCACCTTCTCGGCGTTGGCCGGGCGCTTCATGCGCTTGAGCACTTCCGGATGCGCGTGCTGGAACGGCACGTCGAGATACGGCAGCACGTGGCCCTTGAACGGACCCTCGGCCATCATCGGAATCACTTCGTCGACGCTCGGATACGGATACACGTAATGCAGACGCACCCACGCGCCGTATTGCGCGGCAAGCTCACCGAGCGCGGCGACCAGATCGGTCATGCGCGTCTTGATCGGCTTGCCGTTCCAGAAACCGGTACGGTATTTGACGTCGACGCCGTAGGCGCTGGTGTCCTGCGAAATCACCAGCAGTTCCTTCACGCCCGACTTGAACAGGTTCTCCGCTTCGAGCATCACCTCGGCGACCGGGCGCGACACGAGGTCGCCGCGCATCGACGGGATGATGCAGAACGTGCAGCGGTGATTGCAGCCTTCGGAGATCTTCAGGTACGCGTAGTGGCGCGGCGTGAGCTTGACGCCCGCGGCGGGCACCAGATCGACGAACGGATCGTGCGGCTTCGGCAGATGGCTGTGCACCGCCTGCATCACCTCGCCGACCGCGTGCGGGCCGGTCACGGCGAGCACCTTCGGATGCACTTCCTCGATCAGCCCCGAACCGCTCGCGCTCTTCTTCGCGCCGAGGCAGCCGGTAACGATCACCTTGCCGTTTTCGTTGAGCGCTTCGCCGATCGCGTCGAGGCTTTCCTGCACGGCTTCGTCGATGAAGCCGCAGGTGTTGACGACCACGAGGTCCGCACCGTCATAGGTGCCGGAGATTTCGTAGCCTTCGGCGCGCAGCTGGGTGATGATCTGCTCGGAATCGACGAGGGCCTTGGGGCAGCCGAGGGAAACGAAGCCGACTTTCGGCGTGGCGCCCGGCGCGGCCGGAACGTTCGAGGGGGTGGAAGACATGGGGAACCGCTTGAAGACGTTAAACCCTGAATTGTAGCGGTTCGCCACCGCCACCGCTCGTAAGTCTTTGAATTCTAGTCTTCAAACGGGGATGAGTTCGGCCCGCTCGGGTTGAGCCAGCGCACGGTTTTCGGCGCTGAAAAGGTCGTCGTTGTTCGGCAACGGCGCCGGCATCGGCGCGCCTCCGGCCGCGAGCGCCTCGCCGATTACCGTAAGAATTTCGTCAGAATCCTGCACTCGCCGGATCGCCGCATGCAGCTCTGCCGCTTGCGGCCAGGTCCGTTGCAGATAGCTGAGCCACTTCTTCACCCGGCCATGCTCGTGGGTCAGCGAGCCGTGTGACCGCAGCTTGTGCATGTAGCCGACGATCGAACCGAGCACGTGCTGCCATTCGTCGGGCGACGGACACGGGTCGATGAACCCGCGGATTCGCTGCGCGAGGAACGGGTCCGATACTGCGCCGCGCCCGATCATCACGTCCGCGCAACCGCTGATCGACCGGCAGCGCTGCCAGTCCGCCACCGTCCAGACTTCGCCGTTCGCGATGACCGGCACGTCGACTGCGTCGTCGATGCGCGCGATCCACTCCCAGTGGGCCGGCGGCCGGTAGCGGTCGTCGCGGGTGCGCGCATGCACGACGAGCGAGGCCGCGCCGCCGTCCGCGAGCGCCTGCGCGCATTCGATCGCCCGCGATGTGTCGGATACGCCGAGGCGCATTTTTGCCGTGACCGCGATATCGGCCGGCACCGCGGCGCGCACGGCCGACACGATCTGGTTCAGCAACTTCGGGTTCGCCAGCAGCATCGCGCCGCCGCCATGCTGATTGACGACTTTGGCGGGACAGCCGAAGTTGAGGTCGATACCGTACGGCGACAGCGTAGCCGCATGCGCGGCATTGCGCGCCATCCATTCGGGATCGCTGCCGAGCAGCTGGATCACCATCGGCGTGCCGCCGGCGGTCACGCTCGCGTGCAGGATTTCGGGCGCCTCGCGCTCGTAGACGCGCGTCGGCAGCAGCGAGCCCGTGATGCGGATGAACTCGGATACGCAGCCGTCGAAAGCGCCCGGGCTCGTCAGCACGTCGCGCAGCACGTAGTCCGCAAGCCCTTCCATTGGGGCGAGAAACAGCCGGCTCATGGAGATGTGGGTGAACGGCGGATCAGCGACGAACGATCCGTACGGTCTTCGAAACGGAAGACACCGACGCGATCAGGGAGACGGTTTGAAACATAGGGCGGGTCCAGCGGAAGGAAAACGGTAACGGCGCGGTAACGGCGCAAGCGGCGATGTGCCGGCGGTGGACGCAACGGGCATTGAGCCGCAGCCGGAATCCGGTTCCGAGGGAAAGCGTCCCGCACGCGCGGGCCGCCATTGTAGCGCGTCGGCGGCTGCGCACTCCCGCGAGCGATGCGGGGGGATTGGCAACGGTGCTGAATGTCAACGATATGCCGACGACCAGTCCCCGGCTCAGCCAGTACGCGAATCGCGTGGTCACGCTACAACGATGAAGGTCGGCTTCGCGTTCGCTGGCTACCCCGAAAGCCCTCGTCAACCCGAGCAGACCTCGCCGTCACTCATTCGCTCACTTCTTCTCCGGCTCCGGATTCCCCTGCGGCGTAGCCGGTGCATTGGTCGCGTTGCTCGCGTTGACCGCGCCGCCCGGCGTGAACGGGAACGTGGCGAACATCGTCTTCGCCTGGTTCTGCATCTGCTCCTGCATTTGCACGAACATGTTCTTCGATTGCTCGATATAGCTGGTCATCATGCCCTGCATCATCGGCGCCTGCATGTTCATGAACTGCGACCAGACTTCGGGGTTCATCGCCTTGCCTTCATAGAGATTCTTCGACTGATCGGCGAGCTTCGCCTGAATGTCGATGAAGGCCTGGATGTTCTTTTCCAGGTACGTGCCCATCATGCCCTGCATCGCATGACCGTAGAACCGGATGATCTGCGACAGCATCGACGACGAGAACATCGGCAGCCCGCCGCTCTCCTCTTCGAGAATGATCTGCAGCAGGATCGAGCGCGTCAGGTCCTCGTTGCTTTTGGCATCGATCACCTTGAAGTCTTCCTGATCGAGCACGAGCTGCTTCACATCGGTGAGCGTGATGTAGGTACTCGTCTCGGTGTCGTAGAGCCGACGATTCGGATATTTCTTGATCAGTCGTTCGGCCGTTTTCTTTGTAGTAGTAGTCATGTAACGCCTTTAAGCTCGAGTTAAGCAAACGCGGAAACGGCGTCCGGGCTGTGCAATAGGATTCATTGCGCAGCCGGGACGCCGGCGAAACCATCTGAGCCGAAGCGCGCCGCCTTCCGGTCCGGCGCGCCGATGGCTCAGCCCATATGCAAGCCGCCATTCAGCGAAAAATCGGCGCCGGTGGCGAAGCCCGATTCTTCCGACGCGAGCCACGCGACGATCGAGCCGATTTCGTCCGGCTGACCGAGGCGGCGCACCGGAATCGTCGCGACGATTTTTTCCAGCACGTCCGGGCGGATCGCCTTGACCATGTCGGTGCCGATGTAACCCGGCGACACGGTGTTGACCGTCACGCCCTTGGTCGCGACTTCCTGCGCGAGCGACATCGTGAAGCCGTGAATACCGGCCTTCGCGGTCGAGTAATTGGTCTGGCCGAACTGGCCCTTCTGGCCGTTCACCGACGAAATGTTGATCACGCGGCCAAAGCCACGCTCGACCATGCCGTCGATCACCTGCTTGGTGACGTTGAACAGGCTGGTGAGGTTGGTGTCGATCACCGCCGTCCAGTCTTCGTGCGTCATCTTGCGGAACACGACGTCGCGCGTGATGCCCGCATTGTTGACCAGAATGTCGATCTCGCCGACTTCGGCCTTGACCTTGTCGAATGCGGCCTTGGTCGATTCCCAGTCGCCGACGTTGCCCTCGGAGGCGACGAAGTCGTAGCCGAGTGCCTTCTGCTCGTCGAGCCACTTCGCACGGCGCGGCGAATTCGGGCCGCAGCCCGCGATCACCTTGTAGCCTTCCTTGTGCAGACGCTGGCAGATGCTTGTGCCGATACCGCCCATGCCGCCCGTTACGTACGCAATTCGCTGTGTCATAAATCACACTCCGTTATCGTTGTCGAGGCGCCTGCCGGCGGCCTCGTGCCTCGCCTGATGCTGGGTTCACGTTGCCGCCGGGCGACCGTCTGGCAACGCGTACTGCCGGCACGAGTCATTTGTTGCCGCGCGCCGCACCGCCAGTTGGCGTGCAGTGCGGCCAGATGCCTGTACCGGCGAAGGCCGCGCGCGAACGGTCGCGAAGGCGCGCGGCGTATCCAGCGTACTTTAAATGCGCTCGACCGCGAGCGCGACACCCATGCCGCCGCCGATACACAGCGAGGCGAGACCCTTCTTCGCATCGCGCTTCTGCATTTCGTGCAGCAGCGTGACGAGAATCCGGCAGCCGGATGCGCCGATCGGGTGGCCGATCGCAATCGCGCCGCCGTTCACGTTGATCTTCGACGTGTCCCAGCCCATCTGTTTATGCACGGCGAGCGCCTGCGCGGCAAACGCTTCGTTGATTTCCATCAGGTCGAGGTCGGCCGGGGTCCAGCCCGCGCGCTCGAGGCAGCGGCGCGAAGCCGGCACCGGGCCCATGCCCATCACCTTCGGATCGACACCCGCGTTCGCGTACGCCTTGATGCGCGCGAGCGGCGTAAGGCCTAGCGCTTCCGCTTTTTTCAGCGACATCACCAGCACCGCGGCCGCGCCGTCGTTCAGACCCGATGCGTTCGCCGCCGTCACCGAGCCTTCCTTCGAAAACGCCGGCTTCAGGCCCGCGAGCGATTCGGCCGTTACGCCGTGACGCACGAATTCGTCGGTGGCGAAGCGCAGCGGCTCGCCCTTGCGTTGCGGAATCTCGACCGGCACGATTTCGTCGTTGAAGCGTCCCGCCTTCTGCGCGGCTTCGGCCTTGTTCTGCGACAGCGCCGCGAACGCGTCCTGCTGTTCGCGCGTGATGCCGTATTCCTTCGCGACGTTCTCTGCCGTCACGCCCATGTGGTACTGGTTGTAGACGTCCCACAGGCCGTCGACGATCATCGAGTCGATCAGCTTTGCGTCGCCCATGCGGAAACCGTCGCGCGAACCCGGCAGCACGTGCGGGGCGGCGCTCATGTTTTCCTGGCCGCCTGCCACGACGATGTCCGCGTCACCGGCGATGATCGCGTTGGCCGCGAGCATCACGGCCTTCAGACCGGAGCCGCAGACCTTGTTGATCGTCATGCCTGGCACGGCCGACGGCAAACCCGCCTTGATCAGCGCCTGACGCGCAGGGTTCTGACCGGAGCCCGCCGTCAGCACCTGGCCCAGAATAACTTCGCTCACCTGTTCCGGCTTCACGCCAGCCCGTTCGAGTACGGCGCGCAGCGCGACCGCGCCGAGTTCAGGCGCGGCAATCTTGGCCAGCGACCCACCAAACTTGCCCACTGCAGTACGAGCGGCCGATACGATCACAACATCAGTCATTTCCATATCCTCCGGGCATCCCGGCCTAATTGCGCCGCAGCCCGTTACGTTAAAAATCGCGTTGCAACTTGCGTTGCTCTCACGCCTTCATCAACCAGACGCTCATTCTCCTGCCAAACACCTATGCACCGGCCGACCGCGCACCATGCCGACGCCGACAGCAAGGTCGGACGCGCGCGTCGAGCCCGCGCGTGAAACCTACTCCCGTTGCCGCACGTAGCGACCCGGCGCCGGCTCGATGACCGGGAATTCGTCGGAGCCCTGCGTGGCGTGCGGCTTCACTTTCTTGCCGCCGTACTGATCGAGCCACTCCGTCCATTCGGGCCACCAGCTGCCGGGCACTTCGGTCGCCGCGTCGAACCATTCGTCCGCGCTCGCGGGCAGCGTCTTCGCGTCGGTCTCGAGCTTCCAGAAGCTGCGCTTCTTCTTCGCGGGCGGATTGATCACGCCGGCGATATGGCCCGACGCGCCGAGCACGAACTTCAGCGGCCCGGTGAGCAGCGGCGCCGATGCATACGCGGTTTGCCACGGCACGATATGGTCTTCGCGCGAACCGTAAATGAAGGTCGGCACGTCGATCTTCGACAGATCGATCGGCTCGCCGCAGGTGGTCAGCGCACCCGGCACGCGCAGCTTGTTCTCGAGATACGTGTTGCGCAGATACCAGACGTACATCGGGCCCGGCAGACTGGTCGAGTCGCTGTTCCAGTACAGCAGGTCGAACGGCACCGGCGTGCGGCCCTTCAGATAATTGTCGACGACGTAGTTCCAGACGAGGTCGTTCGGACGCAGGAACGAGAACGTGTTTGCGAACTCGATGCCGCGCATCAGTCCGGGTGGCGCGCCGTTCTTGCCGCCGATGGTCTGCTCGCGCATCTGCACGTGCGCCTCGTCGACGAACACGTCGAGCACGCCCGTGTCGGAGAAGTCGAGCATCGCGGTGAGCAGCGTCATCGACGCGGCCGGATGTTCGCCGCGCGCGGCGGCCACCGCGAGCGCGGTGGCGAGCATCGTGCCGCCGACGCAAAAGCCGAGCGTATTGATCTGCTCGCGGCCGCTGATCTTGCGCACCGTGTCGATCGCGGTGAGCACGCCCTCGCCGATGTAGTCGTCCCACGTCTTGTGCGCGATGGACTGATCCGCGTTGCGCCACGAAATCAGGAACACCTGGTGGCCCGAATCAAGCCCGTGCGCGACGAGCGAGTTCTCCGGCTGCAGATCGAGGATATAGAACTTGTTGATGCACGGCGGCACGATCAGGAGCGGCCGCTCGCGCACGGTAGGCGTACGCGGCTTGTACTGGATCAGCTGCAGCAGATCGTTCTCGAACACGACCGAACCTTCGGTGTTCGCGAGGTTCTCGCCGACCGCGAAACGCGATTCGTCGGTTTGCGAAATCTTGCCGCGCTGCATGTCGCCGAGCAGGTTCATCACGCCCTGGCGCAGACTCTCGCCCTTGCTCTCGAGCAGCGTTTTCTGCGCTTCGGGATTCAGCGCGAAGAAGTTGCTCGGCGAGGCCGCCGCGGTCCACTGCTGGACCGCGAAGCGAATGCGCTCGCGGGTTTTCGGCGCGGTGTCGAGCGCGTCGACCATCTGCTGCAAATAGCGCGCGTTCAGCAGATACCATGCGGCGGTAAACGCATAGGCCGGTGCCTGGCTCCAGGCGTCCGCGCTAAAGCGCCGGTCCTTGAGCTCGGGCGACTTGATCGCCGATGTGGTGGCCTGCTGGATCAGCTCGATTGCCTCGCGCGAGTAGTCGGTCTGCAACTTCTGCAAACGCTCGGACGGTATCGCGGCGGTGGGAATGTTCAGTCCCTGCAACGACGGCAGCGCGCCGGCGGCCAGCTTGCTGAAGTCGGGCATGCCGGGGAACGCCGGTATTTGCGGAAAGCCCGCCGTAATCTGCGCGAGGTCCGGCATCTGCGGCATCGAGGGCATCTGGAACGCCGAGCCATTGGGCGGCGCGCCGAACGAACGCCAGGCGTTCATCCACGCGTCGAGAAATTGCTGCATGCCTGCGGCTGACGATGCACCGCTCGTACCGGCCTGCTGCGTCTGCTCCTTCGAGGAGTCCGTGCTGGGGGAAGCTGAGGAATGAGATGCTGCCATACCTGCTTTTGACCGGTAAGTCCTTGCGGACGGGTTGAGAGGCAGGTTCGTGCTCACGTACCGATTGCTCGTTACTTCGTCACGCCCTGCCCCATGAACGAGGAGAGGAGCTTGGGAGGAACATTCTTGCTCCCCATCACAAGGCATGTCAATGCTTGTTCCCGATTTTGCCGCAGTGCGATAGTTTTTTAATTATCGTTTTCCCTGTATGGCAAATCGCGCTTTTGCGAATCAAATGATCCATGCCGCGCGCAAACCAAAAAACTCCTGCGGCGCATAGTACTTAAGCATATTTATTGGTTCGGCCGCCCACATAACCGGAGGGCGATTCGCGCTATTGGCGCCGCTTCCGGCAGCGCAACAAAAAAGCCGCGTGAAGGCCCGGGGACAGGCCTTCAGCGGCGGATCCGCAGTGGGCTTCTTGAATCACGAACCGGTGCGCATTCACGCGAAATAAAACCACCGTTCGATTTTAAAAAGTATGACGAGATTCGCGCGGGCGCCACCCCGAATTAATCGGCAATTGATTGCGCCTGTTCGTCGATCCAGATCAACGCCGCCATCCGGCCGGTTTCGCGGTCACGGCGATATGAATAAAAACGTTCGCGCAGCGTGACCGTGCACAGATCGCCGCCGCTGATGCGCGTAAGGCCGAGCCGCTGCAGGCGCAGGCGCGCGAGCGCCGGCAGATCGGCGAGATATTTGCCGGCATTCTCGGGATGCGCGACGAACGCTTGCGCGGTCGCATCGCGTTGTGCGTCGTCGACACCCGTCATGAAGGCGTCACGCACGTCTGAGCCGACTTCGAATGCGCTGGGCCCGATCGACGGTCCGAGGTACGCGTGCAGTTCGCTCGCCTTCACACCCGCCAGCGCCGCGACCTGCGCGGCGGTCTGCTCGACGATGCCCGCCGCGAGTCCGCGCCAGCCGGCATGCGCGGCGCCGACCACGCGCCCCGCTTGGTCGCACAACAGCACCGGCATGCAATCGGCGACCATCACCACACACGCGATGCCCGCGCGATCGGTGACGCTCGCGTCGGCGCGCGCCGGCGCGCCATGCTCGCGCGCGTACGCGAGCGCATCCTCGGCGCGGACGATGCCGGCGCCGTGGATCTGTTCGAGCCACGCCGTCTCGCGAACCCCGGTGAGCGCGACGAGCCGTGCACGATTGCTCGCGACCGCGGCGGGATCGTCGCCGCTCTTCATGCCCAGGTTCAAACCGCCGGGCTGGTCAGCGCCGTCGCGCCAGCGGCCGTACGGCGCGTCGCTGACGCCGCCGTCGCGCGTGGTCACGAGTGCGCGCACGCGCGGCGACACGTTCCATGCGGGTTGCACGACATCGGCAAAACCCAGCTCCGGCAACTTCGTGCTCATGCGTGATCGTCCTCGTCGTGGTCGTTCTCTTCATCGTACGTGGCGGCGTCGGACGATGCATCGTAGCCCTCATCCTCGTCATACCCGTCGTCGAACTCGCCCGCGTCGTCGCGACCCAGACCGAGCGCGGCCGACAACGCCTCGATATCGGCCGGCACGTCGGCGCGCCATTGCATCGAGCGGCCGGTTTTCGGATGGATCAGACCGAGCCGCCACGCGTGCAGCGCCTGGCGCGCGAAGCCGTCCGGCAACGGCGTGACCGAGCGCTTGCCGCGCGCGCGTCCGTACACCGGATCGCCGAGCAGCGGATGGCCGATATGCGCGCAATGCACGCGAATCTGATGCGTGCGCCCCGTTTCCAGATCGCAATGAATCGCCGTGACCGGCTGACGTTGCCAGATCGCCGACACCACGCGCCGGAAATGCGTGCGCGCCGGCTTGCCGGCCGCGCCCGTCACCACGGCCATGCGCGTGCGCTCGCGCGGATCGCGGCCGATCGGCGCGTCGATCGTACCTTCGTCGGGCATGTTGCCCCACACGAGCGCGAGATAGCGACGCTTGACCGTGCGCGCCTGCAACTGACGCACGAGGTCGGTCTGCGCCTCCAGCGTGCGCGCCACCACCATCAGCCCCGAAGTCTCCTTGTCGAGTCGATGCACGATGCCTGCGCGCGGCAGACCCGCCGCGGCCTCGCCATAGCGGTACAGCAGACCGTTCAGCACGGTGCCGCTCCAGTTGCCGGCCGCCGGATGCACGACCATGCCGGCCGGCTTGTTGATGACGACGAGCGTGTCGTCCTCGTAGACGATGTCGAGCGGCACCGGCTCGGGCGTGAAGGCGAGCTGCTCGGGCAGCAGATCGGGCACCAGCTCGATCGTGGCGCCAAGCGGCACCGGCTGGCGGATCTTCGCCGGCTTGCCGTCGACACGCACCCGCTGCGCCTCGATCCAGCTTTGCAGACGGCTGCGCGAGAACTCGGGGAATACCTTGGCGAGCACCTTGTCGAGGCGTTCGCCGGCCAGTTCGTCGGGGACGACGACACTGCGCGGCGCTTCGTCGGCCGCACGAACGGGCACGGGCGCCGTCGTTGCCGCCAAGCCTTGCGGACTGCTTGCGGCAAGCGCCTCGCCGGCGAAATCGTCGTCGAGGGAATCGACGCCCAACGCGTCGGCGGGGTCGGCGCTTACGCTATAATCTTCGTTGCTATTCCCGGCGCCTGCGGTGCCTGGAGTATTTGAGCGGGTCATTGAGTCTGGGTCACCTGGACGTAAAGCTAGACTGGAAAATGCGAGCCTTGAACACCATCACTGAAGCGGCGATCAATTTGGCGGCCATCAAGAAGGCGGCCCGGAAAGTGGCCGGATACGTTGCGTGCGCCGCGGCCGTCGTCGCTGTTGCGGCTTGCCACGGCCTGCCGGAGAAGACCGACGAAACGGCAACGTGGACCAACAACAAATTATATACGGAGGCGAACGACGCCCTGACCGGTGGTGACTGGGGCAAGTGCGCGAAGTATTTCGAAATGCTCGAAGGCCGTGACCCGTTCGGCCACTTCGCCCAGCAGGCGCAAATCAACGTCGCGTATTGCAACTGGAAAGACAACGAAAACGCCGCCGCCGACCAGGCCATCGACCGCTTCATCCAGCTGCACCCGGATCATCCGGACATCGCCTACGCGTACTACCTGAAGGGCATGATCCACTTCAACGACGACCTCGGTCTGTTCGGCCGCTTCTCGGGCCAGGATATGAGCGAGCGCGATCCGAAGTCGCTGCGCGAGTCGTATGACGCGTTCAAGATCGTGGTGGACCGCTTCCCGAACAGCAAGTACGCACCGGACGCCGCGCAGCGCATGCGCTACATCGTCAACGCGCTCGCCTCGCACGAAGTCCACGCGGCGGACTACTACTATCGCCGTGGCGCCTATGTCGCCGCGATCAACCGCGCGCAGCTCGCGTTGCGCGAGTACAAGAACGCGCCGGCGATCGAAGACGCGCTGCATATCATGATCCTGTCGTACGAGAAGCTGAACAACCAGCAACTCGCCGACGACACGCGTCGCGTGCTGGCCGGCACCTTCCCCGACAGCCCGTACGTCACCGGCAAAGCACGGCCCGGCACGGCGCGGTCGTGGTGGCAGTTCTGACGCCTCACGCGCCGACGGTACGCTGACCGTCGTCCGGAAACGAAAACGCCACGACCCAGGTCGTGGCGTTTTCGTTTATGCGCGCCGCGAAACTCAGTCGCGCTCGAACAGCGCAATCGATTCCACGTGCGACGTATGCGGGAACATATTGACGACGCCCGCGCCCACCAGCCGATAGCCGGCCTCGTGCACGAGCAGCCCGGCATCGCGCGCGAGCGTGGCCGGCGCGCACGACACGTAGACGATGCGCTTCGGCAGCGGCCCGTCGCCGCTCTGCGCGATCTCCGCGAGCGCCTTCGCGATCGCGAGCGCCCCTTCGCGCGGCGGGTCCACCAGGAACTTGTCGAAGTGACCGAGCGCGCGCAGATCGTCGGCGGTGACTTCGAACAGGTTGCGGCACGCGAACGACGTATGCCCCGCGACGCCATTCAGCTCCGCGTTCGCGAGCGCGCGCTGGGTCAGCACTTCGCTGCCCTCGATGCCGACCACTTCCCGCGAGACTCGCGCGAGCGGCAGCGTGAAGTTGCCGATCCCGCAGAACAGGTCGAGCACGCGGTCCGTGCGCGCGGGCGCCAGCAGACGCAACGCGCGGCTCACCAGCACACGGTTGATCGCGTGATTGACCTGGGTGAAGTCAGTCGGCTTGAACGGCATGCGGATGCCGTATTCCGGCAGCGTGTAGTCGAGCTGCACGTCGAGCGGATAAAGCGGCGTGACCGTGTCGGGACCACCCGGCTGGATCCAGAACTGCACTTTGTGCTCGTCGGCGAACTCGCGCAGCACCTGCTCGTCCTCCTCCGTCAGCGGTTCGAGGTTGCGCACGACGAGCGCCGTGACCGACGAGCCGACCGCGAGTTCGAGCTGCGGCATGCGGTCGTAGATCGACAGCTTGCGGACCATGAAGCGCAGCGGCATCAGCATCGCCGATACATGCGGAGGCAGCACCTCGCAGGTCTTCATGTCGGCGATATAGCTGCTCTTCTTCTCGTGAAAGCCGATGCGCATGCCGCCGCGCTCGGGCAGAAAGCGCACCGCGAGCCGCGCGCGATAGCGATAACCCCAGGACGGCCCGTGAATCGGCCGGAACACCGTTTCCGGGCGCAGCTTCGCCAGATGCTGCAGGTTGTCCTCGAGCACCCGCTGCTTGACCGCCACCTGCGCGCGCATGTCGAGATGCTGCATCGAGCAGCCGCCGCAGACGTTGAAGTACGTGCATTTCGGCGTCGTGCGGATCACGCTTTCGCGGAACACCTGGACGACTTCGGCCTGCTCGAATTTCGGCTTGCTGCGATGCGTCGAGTAGCTGACGAGCTCACCCGGCAGCGCGCCTTCGACAAACACGACCTTGCCGGGCGTGCCGTCTTCGCTCGCGGTGCGGCCCACGCCGCGCGCTTCCATATCGAGCGAAACGATTTCGATGACCGGTTCGTTGCCGGTAATGACGGGCGCGGACGCCGGGGCGTGCGCCCTGGCGTGCTTCGATGAGCGCCGCGGCGAGCGACGTTGGGGGGCAGTTCGGGACACCTGCGGACTTCCTGACAAGCTGTGGGGAAAGGCGAGATTGTAGACGAAGCGCCGGGCTTGCCTGCGATGCGGTGCGGACCACGCCCGCAGAGCGCGCGGATCGCGGCCTGATTCGCGGCGCGGCGACCCGCGGAAGACCCAGGCTCAGGCCCTGCTCGCGCGAGCCTACTGCCCGAACGCCGCCAGATACTCGGCCCACTGCGGCGCGGTTTCCAGCGCGAGCGCGTTCTTCACGAGATTGATTTCGTCAGCATACTCCGACGGCGAAAAGCCGCCACGCATCAGCTGAAAGCGGCAATACAGCAGGTAGGTGTTGACGACGTCGGTCTCGCAGTAGTTACGGATTTCCTCGATGCGCCCTTGCTGGAACGCCTGCCACACCTGACTGCCGTCCATGCCCATCTTGCCCGGGAAGCCGCACATCTTGGCGAGCGCGTCGAGCGGCGCGTTCGCGCGCGCCTGGTACATCGCGAGCACGTCCATCAGGTCGGTGTGGCGCGCGTGGTAGCGGCTGATGTAGTTGTTCCACTTGAAATCGCGGTCGTCCTCGCCGAGATCCCAGAACCGGTAGGCGGGAATGCCGTTGACGAGCGCGCGATAGTTGAGCACCGGCAGATCGAAACCGCCGCCGTTCCACGACACCAGTTGCGGCGTGTACTTTTCGATCACACGATAGAACGACTGCACGAGCGTCGCCTCGCCGTCCTCGGGGGTGCCGAGTGAGCGCACGCGAAAGCCGTTGTTGTCGCGGAACACGCAGGAAATCGCCGCCACCCGTTGCAGGTGATGCGGCAGAAAATCGCTGCCGGTTTTTTCGCGGCGCGCGGCGAACGCGTGCTCGGCGACTTCGGCGTCGCTCATCGACGCGGGCAAATCTTCAAGACGGCGGATGCCGGCGACATCGGGAATCGTCTCGATGTCGAAAACAAGAATCGGTGTCATCAGGTCAGAGAACGGCGTCTTTGCGGACACCGTTTGAGGCGAAGAAGCGCTTGAGCCGGACCAGCGCTTCCTGTTGGATCTGGCGCACACGCTCGCGCGTGAGGCCCATTTCGTCGGCCAGCTCCTCGAGCGTGGCGGGCTCGATGTGATTCAGCCCGAAGCGCCGCTCGATCACATGGCGGTGCTTGTCCGACAAACGCGCGAGCCACGCGCGTGTCAGCGTCTCGAGCTCGCGATGCTGCACCTCGGCGTCAGGCGACTGGCTCTGGTCGTCCGACAGCAGATCGAGCAGACTGCTCGCCGGGTCGAGATCGAGCGGCGCGTCGAGCGACGCGGTGTGCTCATTCAGCGCGAGGATGTCGGTGACTTCGTCGGTGGTCTTGCCGGTCAGATAGGCGATGTCGTCGATGCTCGCATCGCGGCGCTCGGCCGCTTCGCCCGAATTCATCGAGTTCTTTTCCAGATGGCGCTTCGCGCGCAACACCTGGTTCAGCTCACGAATCACATGCACCGGTAACCGTACGGTGCGCGCCTGGTTCATGATCGCGCGCTCGATGCTCTGGCGGATCCACCAGGTTGCGTAAGTCGAAAAACGGAAGCCGCGCGTCGGATCGAACTTTTCTATCGCGTGCATCAGGCCGAGATTGCCCTCCTCGATCAGATCGAGCAGCGGCACGCCGCGATTCAGATAACCCTTGGCAATGCTGACGACCAGCCGCAGATTGCGCTCGATCATCACCTGCCGCGCTTCGAACTCGCCGGCCTTGGCAAGACGCGAATATTTCTGCTCTTCCTCGACGGTGAGCAGCGGTTTCACGCTGATGCGATTTAGATAATGCTGAATCGTGTCGGCCGTGAGTTCGGCCTGCAGCAGCGCGCGGAAATCGTCGGCGTCGGGCACCGCGTCGCCGCTGCTTTCGCGCGCGTCAGCGCCCTCGCTGTCGTCGAGGCCGCTCTGGCGTTCGTCGAGATCGCGCTCCTCGACGACCTCTTCTTCCACTTCCGAAGCGCCGCTCTCGTCCACTGCGGCGGACGTGACTTCGCTGATCGTCTCAGACTCGGCTTGCGGCGGGCGGCGCTTCGATTTCGGCATGGTCGTATCGCTTATTGCGGCGGCAAATACTTCAGTGGGTCGACTGGTTTACCCTGTCGGCGAACTTCGAAATGCAACATCACGCGGTCGGAATCGCTATTGCCCATCTCTGCGATCTTCTGCCCTTTCGTAACCGCGTCCCCCTCTTTTACCATCAAAGCGCGGTTGTGTGCATACGCTGTGAGATAAGTTGCATCATGCTTGATGATAATGAGATTGCCGTAACCACGCAGCCCATTTCCGGCATAGACGACGCGACCATCGGCCGACGCTTTGACCGGCTCGCCCGCGGACCCGCCGATATTGACGCCCTTGTTGGTCGAGTCGTTGAACGTGTTGAGCAGCGGACCACGCACCGGCCACGCAAATGCTACGTTGCCTGCAGCGGCGCTGCCGGTATCGGCGCTCGCCGCAGAGGGATTGGCCGGAGGCGCAGCGACCGCACCATTCGCGGGCGTGCCGTTGGTCGCACCGCCATAGAGCGGCGGCATCGCGGCGCCGACCACGGCCGGCGCGTTGTTGTTCAGCGGCGCGCTTTGCCCCGCGCCCGTGCTGCCGATCGGCGCGGTCGACACGCCCGGCGTGATGGCCGCGGTATTCGCACCCGGCGGCACGACGCGCAGCAGCTGGTCGACTTCGATCTGATTCGGGTTGGTCAGGTTATTCCACGTCGAGATGTCGCGGTAATTCTGGCCGTTCTCGAGTGCAATGCGATACAGCGTATCGCCCGGCTTCACGCGATAGTAGCCGGGCGGCGGCGGGCCGAGCGGCGCGGCCGGTTGCGCCGCGCCTTGCGCGGTGGCGAGCGTGCCGCCGCCGGAGCGGTCGACGACGGGCGCCTGGTCGAGCCGGGATGCACAAGCCGTCATCAACAGGGACAAGGCGAGCACGCACACGCTGCGCTGGGTTACGGTCAGGGGGGTATTCGGGGTGGTTCTCTGCATCGCGCGCAACATACTCATCGGTGTCAAATCACTCCGGATTTTAAGGGTACAAAGAAAACGCGATCAAGCCGCGACTCGCGCCACTGCGCGGGCCCGAGGCGCTCGACCAGCGTCAGCACCTGGCTCTGTCCTTCCTGCGAGCCGACCGGCGCAACCAGACGTCCGCCGATAGCAAGCTGCTCGAGCAATGCTTGCGGCACGTCGAGCCCGGCCGCCGCGATCACGATCGCGTCGAACGGCGCCGCCGACGGCAAACCGAGCCGCCCGTCGCCGTAATGCAGCCGGATATTCGGAATGCGCAGCGGACGAAGATTCGTCTTCGCGCGCTCGGACAGCGGCTTGATGCGTTCAATCGAATAAACCTCGCGCGCGACCTGGCTCAGCACGGCCGCCTGATAGCCGCAACCGGTGCCGATTTCGAGCACGGTGTTCAGCGCGCGCCCGGCGGCCGCGAGTTCGATCATTCGCGCGACCACCGACGGCTTCGAGATAGTCTGGTGATGACCGATCGGCAGCGCCGCATCTTCGTACGCCTGGGCCGCCAGACCCGGATCGACGAACATGTGGCGCGGCACCGCCGCCATCGCATTCAGCACACGCTGATCGCTGACGCCATTGGCTCGCAGGCGTTCGACCATGCGCTCGCGAACCCGTTCCGAGGTCAGCGCGAGAGCGTTGTTCATCGCGCCGCTGCTTGCACCGCCGAATGCGCCGCTCATTGCTCCGGCTAGCGCCGCGTTCGGCGTGGGTTTCGCGCTCTGCTGCGCCTGCGACTGAAGTGGCGACGGCGTCGGGCGTGCGCTGTGTCCAGTCGCATGCGACGCGGTTTTGCCTGGCTTGACCGACGACTTCGGTGCTTGCTTGACAGGCTGCCCCGCCAATGCGGCAGCCAACGAGTTCGCCGACGTCTTTCCGACCGGCGCGGCCTGCGGCTTTGGCGGCATCGCACCGCCGGCGCCGGTCGGCATGCCCGACGAAGCGCTGTGCGTCTTCGCCTGGGGAATCACCTGGGGTCGCGGCGCCGGCGTCGCTTGTGCAGCCGCGGAAGTTCTCGCTTGCGCCCGCGCGGCCGCGCCGCCCTGGGTCGGTTTAACCGACTGCTGCCGCGCATTCAGCGCCGCGCTCGCCGCGAGCGCCGCCGCGCGCATCTCACCCGGACGTCCCTCGGGCCGGCGCGGTTCACGCACCAGGTCCTCGAGACCCAGCGGAAAGCGCTTTGCGCGCTCGCCGGTCATGAAGTGCCGCTCCCGGCGCGCAGCCAGTCGCGCGCCGCGGGCAGCATTTGCGTGTAGGTCAGATCGAGCTGCAGCGGCGTGATCGACACGGCGCCGTTTGCGACCGCGTGGAAGTCCGTGCCTTCGCTCGCGTCGCGCGCCTGGCCCGACGGGCCGATCCAGTAGATCGGCTCACCACGCGGATTAGTCTGGCGGATCACCGGCTGCGACGGATGACGTTTGCCGAGTCGCGTGATCTGCCAGTCGCGCAGTTGGTCGTACGGCAGGTTAGGAATATTGACGTTCAGCAGCGGATGCCCCGGCAACGGCCGCTCGAGATAATGCGCGACGATTTCGGCGGCAACGCGCGCCGCGTCTTCGAGATGCACCCAGTCCTTGTCGACGAGCGAAAACGCGATGGCCGGCACGCCGAACATGATGCCTTCGGTGGCGGCCGCGACGGTGCCGGAATACAGCGTGTCGTCGCCCATGTTCTGGCCGTTGTTGATACCCGAGACGACGAGGTCCGGTGTATGGTCGAGCATGCCGGTTAGTGCGATGTGCACCGAGTCGGTCGGCGTGCCGTTCACGTAGTAGAAACCGTTCGCCGAGCGCAGAACCGAGAGCGGCCGCCACAGCGTCAGGGAATTCGACGCGGCGCTGCAGTTCTGTTCGGGAGCCATCACGGTGACGTCGGCGATCGGCTTCAGCGCTTCATAAAGCGCGGCGAGGCCCGGCGCCAGATAACCGTCGTCGTTGCTGAGTAGGATTCGCATGCGCCGATTGTAACCGAGGAAAGATGGCACGCGAACGACACGGTCAGCGTGTCCGCTTGGCAAACACAAGCGTCGCGCGAGCCGGTGTTTTTCCCGCGCGCAGATGCTTGTGTCGATCGCAAAGATGCTGCTTTGCATTGAACGCGCCGGCGTGTGCGCGCGTCGATGAATCGGCATCCGGTGCGTGCTTCGCTGTGCGATGCAATACGGCTTGCGCGACCACGCGCGTGCGCCGCATCAAAAGCGCGCTGCACGCTCTAACCTGCAGCGCAATAAATCGCACGGTCGTGCGCTTTGCTTTACACTCGAAAACATTGCGAACCCTGAACGATACGGAGACACGATGCGCGCGATTCGCTGCAAGCAATATGGGCCGCCCGAAAGCCTGACCGTCGACGACCTGCCGGATCTCGAACCACCGCCCGGCCACGTGGTGATCGACGTGAAGGCCGCGGCCGTCAATTTTCCCGACGTGCTGATCATCGAGAACAAATACCAGTTCAAGCCGCCGCTGCCGTTCACGCCGGGCTCGGAGGCCGCGGGCATCGTGCGCGCGGTGGGCGAAGGCGTCACGCAATTCAGGCCCGGCTCGCGCGTGGCCGCGTTCACCGGCTCCGGCGGCTTCGCCCAGCAGGCGCTCGCGCCCGCTGCGGCCTGCGTGCCGCTCGACGACGACGTGTCGTTCGAACTCGCGGCCGCGTTCACGCTCGCTTATGGCACCTCGCATCACGCGGTGGTCGATCGCGGCGCGCTGCAGCCCGGCGAGACGATGCTCGTGCTCGGTGCGGCGGGCGGCGTCGGGCTCGCGGCGGTCGAAATCGGCAAGGCGCTCGGCGCGCGCGTGATCGCGGCGGCATCGAGCGATGAAAAGCTCGCGACCTGCGTGAAGCACGGCGCGGACGCGACGATCAACTACAGCACCGAGGATCTGCGCGAGCGCATCAAGGCGCTCACCGACGGCAAAGGTCCGGACGTGATCTACGACCCGGTCGGCGGTATGTATGCGGAGCCGGCGTTTCGCAGCATCGGCTGGCGGGGGCGTTATCTGGTGGTCGGCTTTGCCAACGGCGAGATCCCGAAGCTGCCGCTGAACCTGATGCTGCTCAAGGGCGCGAGCGTGGTCGGCGTGTTCTGGGGCGACTTCGCCAGGCGTGAGCCGCAGCGCAATCGCGCGGCATTCGAGCAGATGACCGGCTGGATTCGCGAAGGCAAGCTCAAGCCCTACGTGTCCGCCCGCTATTCGCTCGACGACACCGGCCGCGCGTTGCGCGACATGGCCGAGCGCCGTGTGATCGGCAAGGTGGTGACCACACCGTAGCAACCGGTCAGGCCGCATCGAAAACGGCGCGGCGCCCGAAGGCGATTTCGGGCGCCGCGCCGCGTGCGATCTACCCTTACAGCTTCTCCGTCTCTCCGCTGCGCGGCTGCCACTTCATCAAGCGCCGCTCCGCCATTCCGACGATCGCATCGAGAACCAGCGCGAATGCGGTCAACACCAGAATCCCCGCGAACACGGTGTTGATGTCGAAGGTGCCTTCGGCTTGCAGGATCAGATAGCCGACCCCGCGCGCCGAGCCCAGATACTCGCCCACCACCGAGCCGACGAACGCGAGCCCCACCGATGTATGCAGGCTCGAAAACACCCAACTCATCGCGCTCGGCAAATAGACGAAACGCAGCAGCTGTTTGCGGTTCGCGCCGAGCATGCGCGCGTTCGCGAGCACGACCGGGCTCACTTCCTTCACGCCCTGATAGACGTTGAAGAACACGATGAAGAACACCAGCGTGACGCCGAGCGCGACCTTCGACCAGATGCCGAGGCCGAACCACACGCCGAAGATCGGCGCGAGAATCACGCGCGGCATCGAGTTCGCGGCCTTCACGTACGGATCGAACAGCGCGCTCGCGGTCGGCGCGAGCGCGAGCCACAGGCCGACGCCGAGTCCGATCGCGGTGCCGAACACGAACGCGAGCACGGTCTCGACGAGCGTGATCCACAGATGCAGATAGATCTCGCCGCCCGTGAACCACTCCCAGATCCGCTGCAGCACTTTCTGCGGCTCGCCGAAGAAGAACGCGGCCTTGTTCGGATCGTCGAAATAGAACGGCGGCAACAGCGTCGGGCTCGTCAGCACGTACCACAGCACGAAGCACAGCACGAGCAGCAGCCACTGCCAGATCACCAGATTCGCCCGACTCGGGCGCAACGTCTTCCACATGACTTGGTTTGCCTTGGACGATTATTGAACACGTCTTCTTTTTTGATGCGCATGCAGGCATGCGCGGCACCCTTAAACGGCGGTCAGTTGCTGCTGATACCCCTTGAGCACCTCATCGCGCAGCACACCCCAGATCTGCGCGTGCAATTCGACGAAGCGCGGATGCGAGCGGATTTCGGCGACATCGCGCGGCCGCGGCAGATCGATCCGGAACTCGCCGATCGGATGCGTGGCGGGCCCGGCCGAGAGTACCACCACGCGATCCGACATCGCGATCGCTTCGTCGAGATCGTGCGTGATGAACAGCACTGCCTTGCGCTTCGCGGCCCATAGATCGAGCAGCTCGTTTTCCATCAGCTGCCGCGTTTGAATATCCAGCGCGGAAAACGGCTCATCCATCAGGATGATGTCGGGATCGAGTATCAGCGTCTGCGCCATCGCGACGCGCTTGCGCATGCCGCCGGACAGCTGATGCGGATAACGGTCGCCGAAACCGCCGAGACCGACGCGCTTCAACCACTCCTCGGCCTTCGCGCGCGCGTCCGAAGCCGGCACGCCGTGAAACGACAGGCCGGCCATCACGTTGTCGAGCGCCGAGCGCCACGGCATCAGCGCATCGGCCTGGAACATGTAGCCCGCGCGGCGATTCAGGCCGCTGAGCTTTTCGCCGAACACGCTGACGCCACCCGTGGACGGCTGTAGCAGCCCCGCGCCGATGTTCAGCAGCGTGGACTTGCCGCAGCCGGTCGGGCCGACCACCGACACGAACTCGCCCGGCTCGATACGCAGCGTCGTGTCCTTGACCGCCGTGTAGCGCTGCGCGCGGTCGTCGCGCGCAGCGAACGTGCAGGTGATGTTTTCGAGCGCCAGGGCAGCAACGGTCATCGTTTGGCTCGCTTCGGGGATCGGGTTTGCGGGGAGTTGTCGCGGCGTGACGCTGCGGGCGGCGGGCGTGGACGAAGCGAATCGGCCTGTCCACGTCCTGTTCGGTAAGCCTATGCGCGCGCCGCCTGGCTTACGCCTTGACGGTCGTCAGCGCCTTCTTCACGAAGTCGTTGGTCCACGTCTTCGACAGATCGATCTGCGCGTTCTGGATCAACGGATCGAACGCCTTCAGCGTCTTCAGCGACGTCGCGGGACCGTCGGCGGGCATCAGGCCGTCGGGTGACATCGCTTCGCGCACGTGCGCCCACGCGTCGAGATAGAGCGCGCGGTCGCCGAGCAGATAGCTCTCCGGCACCGTGTTGATCAGTTCGCTGCCGCTCGCGTTCTGCAGCCACTTGAGCGCGCGCACCATCGCATTGGTCAGCGCCTGCGTGGTGTTCGGGTTCTTCGTGATGAACGACTGCGACGCGTACAGGCAGCCCGCCGGCATGTCGCCGCCGAACACCGTGTGGGTATCGGCGAGCGTGCGCGTATCCGACACGACGCGCACGTCGCCGGCGCGTTCGAGCCGCGTGACGACCGGATCGAGATTGGCGATCGCGTCGATCTGCCCGGACTGCAGCGCGGCGATCGCGCCGGCACCCGCGCCCACGCCGATGAACGCGACGTCCTTCGGACTCAACCCCGCCTTGGCGAGCACGAAGCTCGCCATGATCGACGTCGACGAACCCGGGGCGGTCACGCCGATCTTCTTGCCCTTCAGATCGGCGATCGACTTGAAGTTCGGCATCGTCTTCTTCGACACCGCGAGCACGATCTGCGGCGCGCGTCCCTGCAGCACGAATTCGCGGAACATCTGCTTTTGCGCCTGCAACAGCAGCGTGTGCTCGAACGCGCCGGAGACCACGTCCGCGCTACCGCCGACTGCCGCCTTCAACGCCTGCGAGCCGCCCGCGAAGTCGGAAATCTCGACTTCGAGCCCTTCGTCCTTGAAGTAGTTGCGGCGCTCGGCGATGGTCAGCGGCAGGTAGTAGAACAGGTTCTTGCCGCCGACCGCGATGGCAACCTTGGTGGTCTCCGGTTTGCCCTGCGCGAAAGCGAACGGTGTGGCCGCGAGCGAGGCGCCCGCGAGCGCCGCACCGCCGGCGAGGAAAGTTCTGCGTTGCATGGTCCGTTGTCTCCAGATTTTTTGTAGTCCGGCTTTTGACCGCCCGGGTGCGCGCCGTTGCGCACGTGCCTCGCCGCGGTCTGTGGCGTACCGGTCGCGCAGCGCGAGTCGTGACTCAGCGCCGCGCTTTTCGCGTTCTTCTCTATACGATGCGCCGTGCGGATCAGACGATCTGTTGCGCCCGCAACCTCGCGATGCCGTCAGCATCATAACCTAGCGATTGCAGGACTTCATCGGTATGTTCACCCAGTTCCGGCCCCAGCCAGCGGGTCTCGCCGGGTGTCGCCGACAGCTTCGGCGTGACCGTGGGCAGCGCGATTTCCTTGCCGTCCTGCCACTTGAAGCGCTGGATCATCTGCCGCGCGATGAACTGCGGGTCGGTGAACATATCGGCGACGCTGTAGATGCGGCCTACCGGTACATCGGCCGCGTTCAGCACCGCGAGTGCTTCGTCGATCGTGCGCGTGGACAGCCAGGCGGCGATCGCGGCGTCGATTTCCTGGGTGCGCGGCACGCGGCCGTCGTTATGCGCGAGCGCCGGATCGTTGGCAAGATCGTCGCGTTCGATCGCGATCATGAGACGCCTGAAGATCGGATCGCTATTGCCGCCGATCACGATGCTGCCGTCGCGGCACGGATAGGTATTGGACGGCACGATGCCAGGCAGCGACGCACCGGTGCGCTCGCGCACCATGCCGTAGACGCCGTACTCGGGCACCACGCTCTCCATCATGTTGAAGACGGCCTCGTACAGCGCGACGTCGACGACCTGCCCCTTGCCGCCGTTCACCTGCTTGTGATGCAGCGCCATCAGCGCGCCGATCACACCGTGCAGCGCGGCGATCGAATCGCCGATCGAAATGCCGATGCGCGGCGGCGGCAGATCCGGATAGCCGGTGATATGGCGCAGACCGCCCATCGACTCGGCGATCGCGCCGAAGCCGGGACGGTCGCGATACGGGCCCGTCTGGCCATAGCCGGACAGACGCACCATCACGAGGCCGGGGTTTTCGGCGGACAGCACGTCGTAGCCGAGTCCGAGCTTTTCGAGCAGACCGGGCCGGAAATTCTCGACGACGATATCGGCATCTTTCGCGAGGCGCCGCACGATCTGCTTGCCTTCTTCGGCTTTCAGGTTGATCGTGACGGACTTCTTGTTGCGCGCCTGCACGGCCCACCAAAGCGACGTACCGCCGACTTCCGGATACAGCTTGCGCCATTTGCGCAGCGGGTCGCCGCCTTTGGGGTCTTCGATCTTGATCACGTCGGCACCGAATTCGCCTAGAAAACGGGCGGCGAACGGCCCGGCGATCAGCGTGCCGAGTTCCAGCACCTTGACGCCGGCGAGCGGACCGCGCGCGTCATGCGGTGCGGCGCTGGCGGCTGATTCGGGGGTAGCGCTCATGTGTCTCCTTTGTCGATCGGAGTTAGCGCTTCAGCGCTTACTCCGATCCCATGCAAAGCTGTCGATCCGGAGTTAGCGCTTTAGCGCTTACTCCGATCCCATGCAAAGCTGTCGATCCGGAGTTAGCGCTTTAGCGCTTACTCCGATCCCATGCAAAGCTGTCGATCCGGAGTTAGCGCTTTAGCGCTTACTCCGATCCCATGCAAAGCTGTCGATCCGGAGTTAGCGCTTTAGCGCTTACTCCGATCCCATGCAAAGCTGTCGATCCGGAGTTAGCGCTTTAGCGCTTACTCCGATCCCATGCAAAGCTTTCGGCCAGAGTTGGCGCAAGGCACTTACCCTGGTCCCCTGCAAGTTGGTTGCATTGTTCTGCATCGTCTTGCGCACGGTCTCCACCGCCTGCGGCGACGCGCACCTCGACGGGTACCGCGGCGGCCAACGGCGGCCGCGTGGCTACATCGATCGACGGTCGAGCATCGCGCGCGCGATCGTGCCCGCGTCGACATATTCGAGCTCGCCGCCCACCGGCACGCCGCGCGCGAGACGTGTGACGGCCAGACCGCGCGCCTTCAGCGTCTGCCCGAGGTAATGCGCGGTGGCCTCGCCTTCGTTGGTGAAGTTGGTGGCCAGCACGACTTCCTTGACGACACCATCCGACGCGCGCTTCACCAGCCGGTCGAAATGGATTTCCTTCGGGCCGATGCCGTCGAGCGGACTCAACCGCCCCATCAGCACGAAATAGAGGCCGCGATAGGTCATCGTCTGTTCGAGCATGATCTGGTCGGCCGGCGTTTCGACGACGCACAGCAGCGACGGATCGCGCTCCTCATCGAGGCAGACCTCGCAGATCTGCGCTTCGGTAAACGTGTTGCACTTTTCGCAGTGACGCAGATGCTCGGTCGCGAACAGCAGCGAGCGGCCGAGCTTTTCGGCGCCTTCGCGATCGTGCTGCATCAGGTGATACGCCATGCGTTGCGCGGACTTCGGCCCGACACCGGGCAGCGCGCGCAGCGCTTCGACGAGCGCCGACAGGGCGGAAGGTTGTTTCATGCGGATCGGCGTCGACGTGGGTGTAATGCCCGGGTGGGCGAATTGGAAGGCGGGGGTGATGCTCGAACCCGGCCGCGCTTTCGCGCCATGATCGCGCTTTCACACGCGGCCGTGGGTTCGATGTTTCCGGCCTGCGCGCGGCGGCGAGCGTTTGCTGTCGCACCGCAGCAACCAACCGCTGCGACGCTCACCCGCTTCAGCGCGCTCCCAGGCAGAGCAGGTTCAGAACGGCAGCTTGAAGCCCGGCGGCAGCGGCAGGCCGGCGGTCATGCCGCCCATCTTTTCCTGCGCGGTCGCCTCGGCCTTGCGCACGGCGTCGTTGAACGCGGCGGCGACCAGATCTTCGAGCATGTCCTTGTCGTCGGCGAGCAGGCTCGGGTCGATCGACACACGGCGCACGTCGTTCTTGCAGGTCATCGTCACCTTGACGAGACCGGCACCCGACTGCCCCTCGACTTCGATCAGCGCGAGTTGCTCCTGCATCTTCTTCATGTTTTCCTGCATCTGCTGGGCTTGCTTCATCAGCCCGGCGAGTTGGCCTTTCATCATGGACGTGCTCCTTCTAGATAGCGTGAAATCTGGCATTCCGGCGCCGCGCTGCGACGACGCCGCGAACGATGGATCAGTGGGCCGGCGACGCGCCGTTCGGGGCGGCGTCCGGGGTAATCGGGCGGATCGAGCCCGGCACGATGCTCGCGCCGAACTCGCGAATCAGCGACTGCACGAACGGATCGGCGCTGATCTCGCGCTCGGCTTCCTGCTGGCGCTGCGCGCGCAGCTTCGCGTCGTGTGCGGCAGCGGTACGGCGCGCCGCGCCGACTTCGACCTGCACGTCGACGTTCTGGCCGAGCCGCTCGACGAGCGCCGCCTTCAGTTTAGCGACCTGCGACGCTTCCGCGTACTGCGGCACCGGCACGTTGAGCTTCAGCGTGCTGCCTTCGAGCGCCATCAGTTCGCTGTTGAACGCAAGCTGGTAGGAGATGCCCTTCAGCGGCAGATCGACGGCGAGCGCGGGCCAGTCGCCGGTGAAACCGAGCGGATCGAGCGGCACCGCGGGCGGCAGCGGGCGCGTATCGACGACCGGAGCGGGCGCGGCGGCCTGCCCGGCCGGGGCGTCCATGCGGACATCGTCGGGGCCGTGGTCGAACACCGGCACGAAGTTCTCGTCTGGCGGAATGAAGTAGGCGTCGTCCGCGGCCGACAGCGGCATGTAGTCGTCGGGCGGCATGTCGTCCCATGGTGGAATCGACGGGCTGTTCTGTTGCGCGTTGCCGCTGGCGCCGCTGCTTGCATGGCGAGCGGGCGCAGCCTGCGCGGCGGCGTCCTGCGACGCATGGCGCGGCGCACCGGGCGTCGGCACGACCACCCGCGGCGCGGCCGGCTTCGGGGTGGCGGGCGCGGCCGGCTTCGCGGCCGCCGGGTTGGCGCGGCCACGGTCGGACGATACTTTCATGCCGGCGTTGCGCAGCACGTCGAGCGCGGCGCTCGCGCCGCCCGCGCGACGCGGCGCGGAGTCGTCGGCTGCGGGTGCCGCAGGTGAAGCGCGCGCCGCCAAGTCCTGCCGGGCTTCCGGTTCCGGTGACGTCGCCTCTTCCGCGCGAGTAAGCGCGGCAGTTGCAAACGCGCTCGGTGCGGATGAAGGTGAGATGTCGGAAACTTCGTTCGAGACCGACGCGCTCGAAGGGGCGATCGTGGCGCCGGCATCCGCTGGCGCGTCTTCCCACGGCGCCAAAGGGCGGGCCGTCGCAACGGGCGCGTCCGGCGCGCGAGCAGCTTGGCCATCAACCGATTGCGGCGCTGCTTCAGCTTGAGCGGTGTCGGCTGCGGGTTTCGCGATCGGCTTTGCAACGGGCGCGGTGGGTTTCATTGCATCGCCCTGCTCCTCGCCGGCCACGCCAACCTGAGGTCCACGAGCCGGCGCAGCGGCTGCCATGGCCGTCACGGACGAAGGCGACAACGCGCGCAGCGCCGCGACCGTCGGTGCGCCAGAACGCTTCGCACCGGCGCCCGCGCCGGGCGCACCGGCTTGCGTGCCGGCGGCTCCCGCCGCTCCCCCACCGCCGCCTGTCGGCGCCGGCTCGAACGCGAGCATGCGCAGCAGCGTCATCGTGAAGCCCGCGTATTCGTCGGGTGCGAGGCCCAGTTCGCTTCGACCGATCGTCGCGATCTGATAGAACAGCTGTACCTGCTCGGCGCTCAACGCGTCGGCGAAGCGGCGCAGATCGGCGGCCTCCGGCCATTCGTCGAGCACCGACGAAGGCGCGAACTGCGCCCACGCGATCCGATGCAGCAGGCTCGCCAGATCCTGCAGCGCCGTCGAAAACGACAGGCTGCGCAAGGCCATCTCGTCGGCGACCGCCAGCACCGCCGCACCGTCGCCCTGCGCGAGCGCGTCGAGCAAGCGGATCAGATAGCTTTGGTCGAGTGCGCCGAGCATGCCGCGCACCGCGTCTTCGCTGACCTGGTTCGCCGAATAGGCGATCGCCTGATCGGTCAGCGATAGCGCGTCGCGCATCGAACCGTCGGCCGCGCGCGCGAGCAGGCGCAACGCCTGCGCCTCGTGCGGCACGTTCTCATCGCCCAGAATGCGTTCGAGATGCGACACGATATGGCCGGCCGGCATCTGCTTCAGATTGAACTGCAGACAGCGCGACAGCACGGTGACCGGAATCTTCTGCGGGTCGGTGGTCGCAAGAATGAACTTGACGTGCGGCGGCGGCTCTTCGAGCGTCTTCAGCATCGCGTTGAACGCGTGGTTCGTCAGCATGTGCACTTCGTCGATCATGTAGACCTTGAAGCGCGCATCTACGGGCGCGTACACCGCGCGCTCGAGCAGCGCGGCCATTTCATCGACGCCGCGATTACTCGCCGCGTCCATCTCGACGTAATCGACGAAGCGCCCTTCGTCGATCTCCCGACACGCCCGGCACACGCCGCACGGTGTCGACGTGACGCCGGTCTCGCAATTGAGCGCCTTCGCGAAGATGCGCGACAGCGTGGTTTTGCCGACGCCGCGCGTACCTGTAAACAAATAGGCATGGTGCAGACGGCCGCCGTCGAGCGCATGGGTGAGCGCGCGCACCACGTGCTCCTGTCCGACGAGCGAAGCGAAATCCTTCGGCCGCCATTTGCGTGCGAGAACTTGATAGGTCATCCGGAAATTGTATCAGTAACAATGGCGCGCAAAACCGATTCGGAACGGTCCTCGAACGCGTGACACGGCCACGACGACGCTCCGTCCGAACACGGCGAACGATCAATACGAAAGCTGGGAATGACTGTGGAGATTTTGCGGAGAATCCGTGAAAACGGCCGCGGAGAAAAAACAAAGGAAGGTGACGAGCCCGACCCTCGGCACTGGTGGAAAACGGCTGTGGCTGCTTCGTTCCCGACCTGACCAGGTTGACCATCCCTCCATGCGAGGAGGCCCGTCACGAAAGATTCTATCATTGCCGCGCGCATTGTGCGACTGTTGATACGAACAAAACGCGAACGACGCGCCGCTTCGAACGGCCTCACACTGTTTGCGCCCGCATCATACACGCCGTACGACAACCTCCCGGCCACCCTCGGCGACGGCCCGTCACGCACGTCCCTTGAGTTCGCCGCGCCCGCCACCATTTAGATCGCAACGCGGTATCAGTGAGCCGCAGAAACCGGCCGACGCCGCGGCGACGGCCCATTAGCCCCACTGCCCTAATGAGTACTATCGCCATCGGCAACGCATAGCGAATTAAGCTACACTGCCAGTTGAAAGACCCGCATACGCGTCTCTTTCCGCGCATTCCGTGAAAATCCGGCGTTTTTTCAGACGGTTTTCTGATTTTCACAGGCATGCGCGGCAAGTCTCCGGATGCGGCAAAGCGAACGGAAAATTTCCCGGTTTTTGACGTATCGTGGCGAGCAATTCAGGCGGGCCTCGAACCGATAGAGGTATTCATAAATGAGCGAACAAATCAAGCATATTAGCGACGCATCGTTCGAACAGGACGTCGTGAAATCCGATAAACCCGTGCTGCTCGATTTCTGGGCTGAATGGTGCGGTCCGTGCAAGATGATCGCGCCGATCCTCGACGAAGTCGCGAAGGATTACGCCGATCGCCTGCAAGTCGCGAAGATCAATGTCGACGAGCATCAGTCCACGCCGGTCAAGTTCGGCGTGCGTGGCATCCCCACGCTGATCCTGTTCAAGAACGGCGCTGTTGCCGCTCAGAAGGTCGGCGCCCTGTCGAAGTCGCAACTCACCGCGTTCCTCGACGGCAACCTGTAAAGCAGCAGCACGTCGCGGCGCTCTCGGGTTCATCGCGCGCTGCAAGCAGTTGAGAATCGGGCGCCTCGGTGGAGCAAGCCGCCGCGCCCTCCAGTCGAGCGTGTTGTCAGCCGGCAACACGCTTTACGACAAAGATGCCACTCCGCCGCACTGGCGGAAATTGGCGTGTGCTATGCTAGAATCCACAAAACGTCGAAAAGACGTGTAAGTCTTTGAGCGGTTCCGCTCACCCTCCTCCCAGATTTCATTTCGTCGCACCTTCTCCTGCGGGTTCTCCGTATGCATTTATCCGAGCTTAAGACTCTGCACGTGTCCCAATTGATCGAGATGGCCAATGGCCTCGAGATCGAAAGCGCGAACCGCCTGCGCAAGCAGGAACTGATGTTCGCCATTCTAAAAAAACGAGCCAAAGCGGGCGACACGATCTTCGGCGACGGCACCCTCGAAGTGCTGCCGGACGGTTTCGGCTTCCTGCGTTCGCCGGAAACCTCCTACCTCGCCAGCACGGATGACATCTACATCAGCCCGTCGCAAATCCGCCGCTTCAATCTGCATACGGGCGACACGATCGAAGGCGAAGTGCGCACGCCGAAGGACGGCGAGCGCTATTTCGCGCTGGTGAAGGTGGACAAGGTCAACGGCCAGCCGCCGGAGGCCTCGAAGCACAAGATCATGTTCGAAAACCTGACGCCGCTGCACCCGAACAAGGTGCTGCTGCTCGAACGTGAAATGCGCGGCGAAGAGAACGTGACGGGCCGCATCATCGACATGATCGCGCCGATCGGCAAAGGCCAGCGCGGCCTGCTCGTCGCGTCGCCGAAATCGGGCAAGACCGTGATGCTTCAGCACATCGCGCACGCGATCAAGCAGAACCACCCCGATGTCGTGCTGTTCGTGCTGCTGATCGACGAGCGCCCGGAAGAAGTGACGGAAATGCAGCGTTCGGTGGCCGGCGAAGTGATCGCCTCCACGTTCGACGAACCCGCCGCGCGTCACGTGCAGGTCGCCGAAATGGTGATCGAGAAGGCCAAGCGCCTCGTCGAAATGAAGAACGACGTCGTGATTCTGCTCGACTCGATCACGCGTCTCGCGCGCGCTTACAACACGGTGGTGCCGGCCTCGGGCAAGGTGCTGACGGGCGGTGTCGACGCGAACGCGCTGCAGCGCCCGAAGCGTTTCTTCGGCGCGGCGCGCAACATCGAGGAAGGCGGATCGCTGACCATCATCGGCACCGCGCTGATCGAAACCGGCAGCCGTATGGACGACGTGATCTACGAAGAGTTCAAGGGCACCGGCAACATGGAAGTGCACCTCGAGCGTCGTCTCGCCGAGAAGCGCGTCTACCCGTCGATCAATCTGAACAAGTCCGGCACGCGCCGCGAAGAGCTGCTGATCAAGCCCGAAGTGCTGCAGAAGATCTGGGTGCTGCGCAAGTTCATTCACGACATGGACGAAGTCGAGTCGATGGAATTCCTGCTCGACAAGATCCGCCAGACGAAGAGCAATTCCGAGTTCTTCGACATGATGCGTCGAGGTGGCGGCAGCTAACGCCCCACCTTCGTGCTGGCTGAATTAGCCGGCAACTGCACGCATGAAAAGCCGCTCGCAATTTGCGAGCGGTTTTTTTTCGCCCGTCGTCAGCCCATGCAATGCGTGCCTCCTCAACGTGTACGTGAACGTACACGTTGCAGTACAATGCCGACTCACTGCCCTCCCCGTCACCACCATGTCGAAGGACTCCCCCGCGCTATTGACCGTGCGCGACGCCGCCGAACGTCTCGGCGTCACGCCGCGCACGCTGAAGTACTACGAGGAACGCGGCCTCGTATCACCGACTCGCAGCGAAGGCCGCTATCGCATCTACGACGAGGAGGACCTGAAGCGCTTCGCGCGCATTTTGCGTTTGCGCTCGCTCGGTTTCTCGCTGCACAGCATCACTGAGATGCTGAAGCGGCCGCTCGAACCGGTCGAAGGCGGTCATCGCTTCTCGATGGAATCGCTGCAGCAGATTCGCGATGCGATCGCCCAGCAGGTCGAAGCACTCGACGCCCGTATCGAAGCGGTGCGCCGCGAACTGAAGGAAGCCCAGGCCCTGCGCGCCGAGTTGGCCCCCGATCTCGACTATCTCGAGCGGCGCCTCGCCGGCGAAAACGCCGATCAACTGCTCGAACGGCGTCGTCACGCGCAGGCCAAAGCGGCCGGGGCGATTGGAAAGCCCGGAACGGCGCCCGCCAAACGTAAGGGCAAATCGCGCACCGGCACACCGCCCAGGTCGTCATGAGCCTCACCTCGTCCCGCGCCGCGTGGTTCGGCGTCGACAAGTTGCGCGACGACTTTTTCCCGTGGGTGCTCGCGGTCGTCACCGGTCTCGACTATTTCGACAACGCGGTCTTCTCGTTTTTCGCCAGCTATATCGCCGGTGGCATCAATGCGTCGCCGGATGAACTCGTGTGGGCGTCAAGCGCCTACGCAGTCGCCGCGGTGCTCGGCATCCTGCAGCAGGAATGGTGGGTCGAGCGCTTCGGCTACCGGCGCTACGTGGCCGGCTGCATGCTGCTCTATTCGGCGGGCGCGGCCGCCACGGCGCTCAGCGAATCGTCGATCGAGCTCGCGTTCGCGCGCGGCTTTCAGGGCTACTTCATCGGCCCGATGATGGGCACCTGCCGCATCCTGATCCAGATGAGCTTCACGCCGCAGCAGCGGCCCGGCGCCACGCGCGCGTTTCTGCTGCTGATCGTGCTCGCGAGCGCGCTTGCGCCGCTCGTCGGCGGACAACTGGTCGCGCATTTCGACTGGCGCGCGCTGTTCGCGTGCACGGTGCCGGCCGGCGTGCTGTTCGCCGTGCTCGCGCTGCTCGCGCTGCCCGACGCGGGCAACCGCCTGCCCGAGGAACGCGGCTCCGCCCATTTCTGGCCGTATCTGATCTTCGCGTTCGCGCAGGGCGCGCTGCAGATCGTGATGCAGCAGGTGCGCTTCCAGCTGTTCAGCACGTCGCCGGCGCTGATCCTGCTGACGGTCGCTGGCGTCACCGCGCTCGGCTGGTTCGTGTATCACCAGTGGCATCACCCGGCGCCGCTCGTGCGCCTGCATGCGTTACGCGAAAAGGTCTTTCAGGTCGGCATCGTGCTGTACATGTTCTATTACTACATGTCGACGGTGTTCAGTTACCTGATCTCGCGCTTTCTCGAAGGCGGCCTCGGCTATCCGGTCGAGAACACCGGGCAGCTCGTCGGCGTCACGTCGCTGATTTCGGCGAGCGCGCTGTTCGTTTATCTACGTTATGCGAAGCTGCTGCCGCGCAAGAAGTGGATCATCGTGCCGGGCTTCGCCGTGGCCGCGTTCGCCGCCGCATGGATGACGCGCATGTCGCCCGAGGTCGGCGAGGCGGCGCTCGTCGTGCCGCTGCTGCTGCGCGGCCTGCTGTTGCTGTTCATCGTGCTGCCGGTCGCGAATCTGACGTTCCGCATCTTCGCGATCGAGGAGTTCACGCACGGCTACCGGTTGAAAAACATCGTGCGGCAATTGACGATCTCCTTCGCGACCGCCTCGGCAATCATCATCGAGCAGCATCGGCTCGCACTGCATCAAAGTCGCCTCGCGGAGTCCGTGAATCCGTACAATCCGGTCTACCAGAATACGCTCGCGACACTGACTCGCGGCTTCGCCGCCACCGGCCATGCGGCGAGCGAGGCGCATGCGCTCGCGATCGCGTCGATCGGCCGGTCGGTCGCGCAGCAGGCCAGTTTCCTCGCGTCGCTCGACGGTTTCTATTTTCTGATCGGCGTCGCGATATGCGGCGGCCTGTTCGCCGCGTGGCAAAAACAGATCGACTGAAGGTGGGCTCAAGCATGCTGTCGAAACTCACGAACTGGCTGGGCACGCGGCGTCGCGAGCGCGCGCTGCGCGACTATGCGATCGACGATTCCTTGTGGCAGGCGACGCTCGCCGGCCTGCCCTTTCTCGCGCATCTGACCGCGCCCGATCTCGCGCGGCTACGCGAGCTGACGAGCCTGTTCATCGCGCAGAAGGAGTTCTCGACCGCGCATGAGCTCGAGCTGACCGATGCGATGACGGTCGGCATCGCCGCGCAGGCGTGCCTGCCGGTGCTGAATTTGAGCCTCGATCTGTATCGCGGCTGGGTCGGAGTGATCGTCTATCCGGGCGAATTCGTGATCCGCAAGACCGTCGAGGACGAAGACGGCGTCGTGCACGAGGTCGAACACGACGCCAGCGGCGAGGCGTGGGAAGGCGGCCCAGTGGTGTTGTCATGGGAAGACGCGCAGCTGACCGACGGCAGCGACGCATACAACGTCGTGATTCACGAGTTCGCGCACAAGATCGACATGCTGAACGGCGAAGCGGACGGCCACCCGCCGCTGATGCGTCGCTGGCACGCCCCGCTCGACACGCAGGCATGGGCCGACATATTCGACCACGCGTACGATCACTTCTGCGCGAATGTCGACGCGGTGCCCGAACGCCGCTGGGCGCGCTTCGAGCGCGAATCGCTGATCGATCCTTATGCCGCGGACCATCCGTCGGAATTCTTTGCCGTGTGCAGCGAGGCGCTGTTCGTGCAGCCGCAGGCTTTCGAGGCGGAGTATCCGGAGCTCTACAGGCTGCTCGCGCGCTACTACCGGCAGGATCCGGCGCGCGTGGGATTGACGTTCACATCCATTTGAAACGCCGCGAACGGGCGACGCTTGCGCCGCAATAGAATCCGCTGGCAGAAAAATCGCCAAGCGACTGATTTTCTGGCATAATCGCGGTTTTTCGACCGTAGGCAAGTGGCTCGCGCCTGAAGGCAGTCCAATTTTAGACTGCACGCGGGTTGGCTACCGCCAGATTAAAGGAAAGACCATGAAAGAAGGCATTCACCCGGATTACCGCGAAGTCCTGTTCATCGACATGTCGAACGACTTCAGGTTCGTGACGCGCTCGACCATCCAGACGCGCGAAACCGCGGAATTCAACGGCAAGACCTACCCGCTCGCCAAGATCGAAGTGTCGTCGGAATCGCATCCGTTCTACACCGGCCAGCAAAAGATCATGGACACGGCCGGCCGCGTCGAGAAGTTCAACAAGAAGTTCGGCGCACGCGCTTCGGGCAAGGCAACGAAGTAATACCGCAACGGTGCCGGCTTCCGGCCGGCAACGGAGCAAACAGAAAGGGCAGCGCGAGCTGCCCTTTTTTGTCGCCTGTGCGTGTGCGGCCGCTGGCTCGCACGCCGCGCTTTCGCGCCATCGTGTTACTGCATCTCCATTGACGTTGCCGGGCGTTACCGGCCGTGACGTGCATCGCACGGCACGACTACAATGCCGGATGCTCGAAACTGGCCCTGCCGCCCTGACCCGCCGGCCCGCTCCGGCTGCATCGTTTATCCAGACTCCACACACCGCATGAGACCTGTCGTTCGCCTCACCGCCTCTGCGACCAGTGCGTTGCCGCGCTGGCTGCTGCTGGCCATCTGTATCGTCTACGCCTCGTTCGGCCTGTTCGGCCGCGATCCGTGGAAGAACGAGGACGCAGCCGGCTTCGGTGTCATGTGGACGATGGCCAACGGCGGCGCGCACGACTGGCTGCTGCCGAATCTCGTCGGCAAATATCTGACCGAGGACGGCCCGCTCGGCTACTGGCTCGGCGCGAGCGCGATCCGTGTCCTTGCGCCATGGGTCGACGCCAGCAACGCTTCGCGCGTATTCACGGGCCTGCTGTTCTGCGCGGGCTGTGCGTTCGTCTGGTACGCGGCATATCTGCTCGGCCGGCGCGCCGAAGTACAACCGTTCAAATATGCGTTCGGCGGCGAGCCGGAACCGCGCGACTATGGCCGCACGCTCGCCGATGGCGCGCTGCTGATCCTGCTCGCGTGCTTCGGCCTCGCCGAGCGCGGCCACGAAACGACGCCGCAGCTCGCGCAGTTCGTCTGCATCGCGATGCTCGTCTACGGCCTCGTGCGGATGATCGACAAGCCGATCCAGGGCGCGCTGATCTGGGGCCTCGCGATCGGTCTCGTCACACTCGCGAGCAGCCCGGTGCTGGTCGGCGCGCTCTTGCTCGGCACGCTCGCGATGACGCTGATCGTGCGCGAAACGCGATCGCGCTGGCTGCTGCTCGCGGGTCTGCCCGTCGCGCTCGTGCTCGCGGTGTCGTGGCCGATCATCGCGCTCGCCGCCTTCCCCGATGACGCCGTCTGGTATCTGAACCAGTGGCTGCACGTGAGCCTGAGCTCGTTCGCGGGCCCGCCAGGCTCGGTCGCCGCGTATGCGCTGAAAAACCTGCCGCTCTTCACCTGGCCCGCCTGGCCGCTCGCGCTGTGGTCGTGGTTCAGCTGGAAGGGTCTGCGGCGCGCGCCGCACGTGGCGATTCCGCTGTCGGTGATCGGGCCGCTGCTCGTGCTCGTCGTGCTGCAAAGCCATCAGTCGAACCGGCTCTACATGCTGCTGCTGCCGCCGCTCGCGGTGCTCGCGACTTTCGCGCTGCCGACGCTCAAGCGCGGCGCGATCAACGCGATCGACTGGTTCGCGCTGCTGAGCTTCACGATCCTCGGCAGCTTCGTGTGGCTCGTGTACGTGGCGGGCCTGACCGGCTTTCCGCATCCGCTCGCGCGCAACCTCGCGCGGCTTGCGCCGGGCTTCGTGCCGCAGTTCAAGATTCTGTCGTTCGTCTGCGCTGTCGCGGTGACCGTGTGCTGGTTTCTGCTGGTGCGCTGGCGCCTCGCCCGTCATCCGAAGGTGTTGTGGCGCAGCGTCGTGCTGTCGAGCGCCGGCACGACGCTGATGTGGGTGCTGCTGATGACGTTGTGGCTGCCGGTCGTCAACTACAGCCGGACCTATCGCGACGTCGCGCAGCAGATCGCCAACCACTTGCCCGATGACTACACGTGCATCTCGCCGGTGCGCCTCGGCAACGCGCAGATCGCGACGTTCGCGTATTTCGGCGACATGAATTTCTCGTTCGACCAGGACTGCGACGTAATCCTGCGTCAGGACTCGCAGGACTACAGCGACCCAAGCGCGATGCCCGACTACATCTGGAAGCTCGTCTGGGAAGGCCGCCGCGCCGCCGACCGCGACGAGCACTTCCGCCTGTACGTGCGCATCGACCGTCCGAAGCCGCCGCCCGGCAAGACCCGCAACTGGCACAAGAAACTCAAGTGACCCTGTTCGCCGACGTACGGAAAATCGCCGCGCTCGCGTGGCCCGTATTGATCGGCCAGCTAGCCATCATCGCGTTCGGCGTGATCGACACGGCGATGGTCGGGCGCTACTCCGCCGTCGATCTGGCCGCGCTAGGCCTCGGCTCGTCGATCTACGTGTCGGTCTATATCGGCCTGACCGGCATCCTGACCGCGCTGCAGCCGATCACCGCGCAACTGTACGGCGCGCGCCGCTACGGCGAGATCGGCGAAGAGGTGCGCCAGTCATGGTGGCTCGCCGCCGCGCTGACGGTGATCGGCTTCCTGATCCTGTTCTTCCCCGGACCGCTGCTGGACGTGTCCCGCGTGCCCGACGCGCTGCACGAGCGCACGCTCGCGTATCTGCGGATTCTCGCGTTCGGGCTGCCTGCCGGCCTCGCGTTTCGGGTCTATAGCTCCGTTGCCAATGCGCTCGGCAAACCGCGGCTCGTGATGTTCCTGCAGATCGCCGCGCTGCTGCTGAAAATTCCGCTCAATACCTGGTTCATTTTCGGCGGCCTCGGTATGCCCGCGCTGGGCGGTCCGGGCTGCGCGCTCGCGAGCACGCTGCTCAACTGGGCACTCGCGGTGCTTGGCATGCTGCTGCTCGCGCGCGTCGACGATTTCAAGGCACTCGGTATCTTCAGGCACTTCTGCTGGCCGGTCTGGAAGCGCCAGGCGGCGCAACTGCGGCTTGGCATTCCGATGGGGCTGTCGTATCTGATCGAGGTCACGTCGTACACGTTCATGGCGCTTTTCATCGCGCGCTTCGGCACCACGACGCTTGCCGGGCATCAGATCGCCGGCAACATCGGCGCGGTGTTGTATATGACGCCGCTGTCGATCGGCATCGCGTCGTCGACGCTGGTCGCGCAGGCGCTCGGCGCACATCGGCCGCAGGCGGCGCGCACGCTGTCGCGTCACGGCATCGCGATGGCGGTGGCGATCGCGTGCTGCTATGCCGTGCTCGTGCTCGCGCTGCGGTCGTACATCGTCGACGGCTATACGACGAACGCGCAGGTCGCGGCGAAGGCGTTGCCGCTGGTGCTGATCGTCGCCTGCTACCACCTGTTCGATGCGTTGCAGATCTCCACCGCGTTCGTGCTGCGCGCCTACAAGGTCGCGGTCGTGCCGACCGTCATCTATGCAGTGGCGCTGTGGGGCGTCGGGCTCGGCGGCGGCTATGCGCTCGGCTTCGATACGACCGGCCTCACGCCGCCATGGCTGACGGGTGCGCGCGGGTTCTGGGTCGCGAACACCGTGAGTCTCGCGATTGCCGGGGTCGGCTTGCTCGTGTATTGGCGAATCGTGAGCCAGCGCTATTTGCGCGACGCTGTGGCGGTGCGGGTCGATACGCCTGTTTGAGGAGATGGCGGATCGCAACGGTCACGGGCAGAACGAATTGGACGGTTAGTTGCGTTCAAGCAGGGGCGAGAGACGACCTGCGCCGCATCCGCCTATCCTCTGCCCGCCCAGTTGAGTCCGCTCACGCCGTGCAGGCGGCCTCCGCCTCCCGATCCTTGACCTCGAAAACGTCCCGCGCCGTGAATAACGCATTGAGCGCGGCCGGAAATCCCGCATAAAGCGCCATCTGCATGAACACCTCGACGATCTGCTCGCGCGTGCAGCCGACGTTCAGCGCCGCCTCGATATGCACCTTCAACTGCGGCTGCGCGCAGCCGAGGGTCGCGAGCGACGCGATCGTCGCAATCTCACGCGTGCGCAGATCCAGCTGCGGCCGGCTGTAGATGTCGCCGAAGCCGAATTCGATCAGCAGGCGCCCGAATTCCGGCGCGACCGGCGCGAGCGCGGCGATTACCTGCTCGCCCGCCGAGCCGTCGATTTCCCTGAGCTTGTCCCAGCCGCGCGCGTAGCGGTCGTTGTGTGCGTAGTCCATTGCAAGTCCTTATTGGCGTGTGAGGACGACGAGGTTTCGTCGTCCTGTCGTGCCGGCTCGGGCTCAAGCGCGCCGCTCGTGGCCGCCTCGTAGTACGCGATCTTGTCGTCGATCGCGCCGAGGCTGCTCTGAAGGTCGGCGATCCGCGCGAGCAGCGCGGTCCGATGCGCAACCAGCAGGTCGCGGCGCGCACCCATGGTCGGATGGCCTTGCGCGCGCAACGCGGCGATCTGCTGCATGCCGGAGATCGACATGCCCGTTGCCTTCAGACGCATCACGAAGCGCAACCAGTCGAGGTCGGCCGGCGAGTACAGCCGGTGCCCCGCCTGCGTGCGCCCGACTGGCCGGATCAGGCCGGCCTGTTCGTAATAGCGCAGCGTATGCGTGGACACGCCGATCGTTTCGGCGACCTGACCGATGGTGAGCGCGGTTGAGTGTTTCGACATGACGGACTCAGGTTAGGACTTCGAGTGCACTCTAAGTCAAGCGTCGGACGCTGTCATTCGTCTGCGTTGCCCGCTTTTATCGCAGACGATTTATCGCGACCGATATCGACCGATATGACCGATAAATTCACCGGCATTGCATGCCGCTAAAAGTTTTAAATATTGTCCGACCTGATTTACTTGTCATCAATCGATCGGTATAAATCGTCCGCTATCTCAAATCGGGCCTGCGATTTGTCCTATGCTTAAACGCAGCGCCCGCAGACAGGATGCGTCGTCCGTTCCCGGCTAACTTTTTGCCCTCAATGGAGTGCTTGCCATGCTGAAGAAGCTTTTCATGCTTTGCGTCGCTGTGGTTCTGTCGCTGTCGGCCGGCTTTGCCGCGGCCGTGGAAGTGAATACCGCCGATCAGGCCGCGCTCGAATCGGTCAAGGGCATCGGCCCCGTACATGCGAAAGCGATCCTCGACGAACGCGCCAAAAACGGCCCGTTCAAGAACGCCGACGATCTCGCCGCGCGCGTGAAAGGCCTCGGCCAGAAATCGGTCGAGAACCTCGAGGCGGCCGGGCTGACGGTCAACGGCTCGTCGGCGCCGCCGACCGGCGCGAAGACGTCGACCAAATCGGCCGGCACGGCGGCCACGAAGACGGCACCCGCGGCTGCCGCGGCAACCACCACGGCCGCGCCCGCGCCGGCTGCGACTACCGCGCCGGCCGCGGCTGCCCCCGCCTCGGCTGAGAAGCCGTCGAAGTCGAAGAAGAAGGGCAAGGCCGCCGCATCCGACGCGGCAGCCGCTTCGGCGCCGGCCGCCGCGGCAGCTAGCGCACCGGCCGACGCGTCCGGCACCAAGGCTTCGAAGAAGAAAGCGAAGAACAGCAAGGCGGCATCCGCCGCGGCTGCGTCCGGCGCCTGATGCCGGCGGGGCTGCCGCCGTTGCGTTTCACCGCGACGCGCAACCGCGCGTCGTCGTCACCCGCCCGGCCGTCATGCACGCGCCGGCATTCAAGAGAGACCGTCATGAGCCTACTCGACACTATCGGTTCCCTGCTTGGCAAATCGCCAGAAGGCGGCGGCCAGCAAGCGCTGATCTCAGCCGCGCTCGAATTCGTCAACAACCAGCCTGGCGGCCTGAACGGCCTGATCCAGCGGTTTCAGGAGAAGGGCCTCGGCGACGTCGTGTCGTCGTGGGTCGGCAACGGCGAAAACCAGCCGATAGCACCCGACGCTCTGCACAACGTGCTCGGCTCGGAAGCCGTCAGCGGTCTCGCCGCCAAGGCCGGCGTGGAGCCGGATCAGGTAACGGGTCTGCTGTCGCAGATCCTGCCGCACGTTGTCAACGCGGCCACCCCGGAAGGCGAAGTACCGGCCGATGGCAAGCTGAACGCGACCACGGTGCTCGGCGCGCTCGGCGGCCTGTCGGCGCTGCTCGGCAACAAGGGCAACGCTTAAGCACGCTGCGCGCGATCCGCCGACGGCCGCTCAGGCTGCCGCTCGACGCCGACACCCACGCCCGGTTTGAAATCGGCGCACAAAATAAAACCGGCAACGAAGTCACCTTCGTTGCCGGTTTCTTAACGCGGGCGGGACCGACTTACTGCCGCCGCCCCGTCGCCTCAGCAGGCCATCGCGTTCAGTGCACGACGCGCTCGAACAGCAGCTTGCCGTCCTCCACTTCGACCGGAATCACATCCTTCGGACCGAACTTGCCGGCCAGAATCAGCTTCGCGATCGGATTCTCGATCTCCTGCTGGATCGCGCGCTTCAGCGGCCGCGCACCGAACAGCGGATCGTAGCCGACCTTGCCGATGTGCTCGAGCGCCGCGTCCGACACCACCAGTTGCATGTCGAGCTTCGCGAGCCGCTCTTGCAGACGCTGCAACTGGATCCGCGCGATCGACTGGATATTCGAGCGATCGAGCGCATGGAACACGACGACGTCGTCGATCCGGTTCAGGAACTCGGGCCGGAAGTGCAGCTTCACCTCTTCCCACACCGCGTCCTTCACCGCGTCCTGCGACTCGCCGACCATCGCCTGGATCACCTGCGAACCGAGGTTCGAGGTCATCACGATCACCGTGTTCTTGAAGTCGACGGTGCGGCCCTGGCCGTCGGTCATGCGGCCGTCGTCGAGCACCTGCAGCAGCACGTTGAACACGTCCGGATGCGCCTTCTCGATCTCGTCGAGCAGGATCACGCTATACGGTTTGCGGCGCACGGCCTCGGTCAGATAACCGCCCTCCTCGTAGCCGACGTATCCCGGCGGTGCGCCAATCAGACGCGCGACGCTGTGCTTCTCCATGAACTCGCTCATGTCGATACGGATGAGATGCTCTTCCGAGTCGAACAGGAACGACGCCAACGCTTTGCACAGCTCGGTCTTGCCGACGCCGGTCGGCCCGAGGAACAGGAACGAGCCGTACGGACGGTTCGGATCCGACAGACCCGCGCGCGAGCGGCGGATCGCATCGGCAACCGCGTTGATCGCCTCGTCCTGGCCGACCACGCGCTCATGCAGCTTCGTCTCGATCTGCAGCAGCTTTTCGCGCTCGCCCTGCATCATGCGCGACACCGGAATACCGGTGGAACGCGACACGACCTCGGCGATTTCTTCGGCACCGACCTGTGTGCGCAACAGACGCGGACGCTTCGGACTGTTCTGCTCCTCCGCTTCGGCGCGCGTGACTTCCTTCAGTTGCGCTTCGAGACCCGGCAGCTTGCCGTACTGCAATTCGGCGACCTTCTCGAGCTTGCCTTCACGTTGCAGACGCACGATTTCCGCGCGCGTCTTCTCGATCTCTTCCTTCAGCTGCGCACTGCCTTGCACCGCCGCTTTTTCCGCGGTCCAGATTTCCTCGAGGTCCGAATATTCGCGGTTCAGGCGCTCGATTTCCTCTTCGATCAGCTGCAGACGCTTCTGCGACGCTTCGTCCTTCTCTTTCTTCACCGCTTCGCGTTCGATCTTCAGCTGGATCAGACGACGGTCGAGCCGATCCATCTCCTCCGGCTTCGAGTCGATTTCCATCTTGATCTTCGACGCGGCTTCGTCGATCAGATCGATTGCCTTGTCCGGCAGGAAGCGGTCCGTGATGTAGCGATGCGACAGCTCCGCCGCCGCGACGATCGCCGGGTCGGTGATGTCGACGCCGTGGTGCAGTTCATAGCGCTCCTGCAGACCGCGCAGGATCGCGATGGTCGCCTCGACCGACGGTTCGTCCACCAGCACTTTCTGGAAGCGGCGCTCGAGCGCGGCATCCTTCTCGATGTACTTGCGGTATTCGTCGAGCGTGGTCGCGCCGACGCAATGCAGCTCGCCGCGCGACAGCGCCGGCTTCAGCATGTTGCCCGCGTCCATCGCGCCTTCGGCCTTGCCGGCACCGACCATCGTGTGAATCTCGTCGATGAAGACGATGGTTTGCCCTTCGTCCTTCGCGATGTCGTTGAGCACGGCCTTCAGGCGCTCCTCGAACTCGCCGCGATACTTGGCGCCCGCGAGCAGCGCCGCCATGTCGAGCGACAGCACGCGCTTGTTCTTCAGCGTTTCCGGCACCTCGCCGTTGACGATGCGCTGCGCGAGCCCTTCGACGATCGCGGTCTTGCCGACGCCCGGCTCGCCGATCAGCACCGGATTGTTCTTGGTGCGGCGCTGCAGGATCTGGATGGAACGGCGGATTTCATCGTCGCGGCCGATCACGGGATCGAGCTTGCCGGAGCGGGCGCGCTCGGTCAGGTCGATCGTGTATTTCTTCAGCGCCTCGCGCTGGCTTTCGGCGTCCTGGCTATGCACCTGCGAGCCGCCGCGCACTGCGGCGATCGCGGTTTCGAGCGCCTTGCGCGACAAGCCGTGCTCGCGCGCGAGACGGCCGGCCTCGCCCTTGTCGTCGGCGACCGCGAGCAGGAACATCTCGCTCGCGATGAACGTGTCGTTGAGCTTCTGCGCTTCCTTGTCAGCCTGGTTCAACAGACCGGTCAATTCGCGCCCGATCTGCACGTTGCCGTCGGTGCCCTGCACTTGCGGCAACCGCGTGACCGCGTCGTTCAGTGCGTTTTGCAGCGGCTGCACATGCACGCCGGCGCGCGACAGCAGCGAGCGAGCGGAACCGTCCTGCTGTGCGACGAGTGCCGCAAGCAGGTGGACCGGTTCGATGTACTGATTGTCGTGGCCAACCGCCAGACTCTGGGCGTCGGCGAGCGCTTCCTGGAATTTAGTGGTGAGTTTGTCGATTCTCATCAAGAGACCTCCAATTTCGATTACCACCAAAATGAGGCGTTTTATTGGGGTTTCAAGCGCTTTTTTGGCCTCGGTCGCAACCATTTAACATTTGAACGCAAGAACTGCCGCGATCCTTCCCCAGTGCCGCCGCTGGACGGCCTTCCGCCCCCCGGAGTCGGCCGGATGTTCTAGTTCTTGTGATCCAGCGCCGCCGGACTGGCGCTGCGCGTGCTATCCGATGCCGCCGGAATCGGCAGCGGCACCATCTGGATCGTAGGGCCTAATCCCAGCAATGCCGCGAGCGGACTTTGAGGTTGCGCGACGTCGCCGATCGTAACGCGATCGAGTTCGGCGAGAAAAGCGAGGTTCGCTGCCTGCAACGCGCCACGCAGCCGACACTGCGTCGTGATGACGCAAGGCCGCTGTTGGCCCTGCCGGTCCGGCAGACAGCCGACCAGCGCAAAATCGCTTTCGGTGACTCTCACCACGTCGCCGACGGTCAGCGACAGCGATTGGGCGCTGAGCCGCAGCCCGCCGTTGCGGCCACGCACGGTTTCGACCCAGCCGAGTTCCCCGAGTTGCTGCACGACCTTCATCAGATGGTTCTTCGAGATGCCGTAAGCTTGCGAAATGTCCTGAATCGTCGATAATCCGTCGCCCCGCACCGCGAGGTACAACAGCACGCGCAGCGCGTAATCCGTATAGTCGGTAAGTCTCATAGGTCCTGGTGTAGCGTGAAAGGCCGCGAGCAAGCGCCTTGAACGTGCCGATAACCGTGACGTCGCAAGGGTTGCCGTGAACGAGCGCCGCGCCCTAACATGACTGGCTGGCGGCGTCGTTCCTCGAGTCGCGTTGCAAATCTGTTTCGGATAGCAATAGTAGCTTTTTCCGCGTCATCCGTTTGTTAGAAATACGGGGTGTTCGAGGCTCAGTTCAACCGCCACCGGCAACCGCATTTTTCTGGAATCCGCATGAATCCGTCTTTCCCCGCCGCGCCGTCGGTCGAGCGCGCGGCCGAACCCACCGAAGCGAATATCCGCGATCTCGTCTACGGATTTTACGATCGCGTGCGCGCCGACCCGCTGCTCGGCCCGGTCTTCGACGCGAAGCTCGCGGGCCGCTGGGACGACCATCTGCCGAAGATGTGCACGTTCTGGAGCAGCCTCGTGCTCGGCGCGAAACAGTATCGCGGCAACGTGCAGCAGGCGCATCAGCCGCTCGAAGGCATCGAGCCGCAGCATTTCAGCCGCTGGCTGTATCTGTTCCTCGATACCGTCGAATCGCGCTATCAGCCGGCCGCGGCGGTCCGCTTCATGGAGCCGGCGCTGCGGATCGCGCAGAGTCTGCAACTGAGCCGTTTCGGCTGGGACTACAAGATTCCGCCGGAGCAGCAGGCACTGCTCGAGCGGGTGGCGCCGAAGCGTCGGCCGCGCGATGGCGATGCCGACGACGCTGGCGAACATGGGGCGCGGCCGGCTGGGGAGCCGTTTCCGGTGCCGATCATCGGACGCTCACGGGACGAGTGAACGTCGGTCGGCGCCGACGCCCGTGATACCAAGTCGCCGCGTGCCCTCGCAGTTCCGCGGCCCGCGGCTCGCCTACTCCGCCGTCTGATTTCCCGATTCGATGCCCCAGCGCGCGAGCGCCGCATCGTCAGTCACCCGCGCGTCGACCCAGCGCTCGCCCGTTTCGGTTTTCTCCTTCTTCCAGAACGGCGCTTCGGTCTTCAGATAGTCCATCACGAATTCGCACGACGCAAACGCGTCGCCGCGATGCGCCGCCGTCGTCGCGACGAGCACGATCTGATCGAGCGGATACAGCTTGCCGACGCGATGCACGATCAGCACCTCGATGCCCGGCCAGCGTTCGCGCGCCCGCTCGACGATCGCTTCGAGCGACTTTTCGGTCATGCCCGGATAGTGCTCGAGTTCCATCGTCTCGACCGCGCTTCCGTCGTTCAGGTCGCGCACGGTGCCGACGAAGCATGCGACCGCGCCGATCTTCGGATTGCGCGCGCGCAGCGCGGCCACCTCGGCGCTGAGGTCGAAGTCTTCGGTCTGGACGCGAACGGGCATGGACGGCTCCTGAGGGCTTCTATTGCTGGCGTGATGCGCGTAAGCGCGGCTCAGCCGCCGGTGACGGGCGGAAAGAACGCGACCTCGCAGCCCTCGGTGATGCGGGTGCTCGCGTCGGTCATCACGTGGTTGCAGGCCATGCGCAGCGCGCGGCCTTCGGCGAGCGTCTCCGCCCAGATGCCGCCGCGCACGCGCAGCCACGCGCGTACGTCGCCGACGGTCGCGATGCCGTCGGGCACCTCGACGGTTTCGTCGGACGTATCGAGCGCTTCACGCACGCTCGCAAAGTATCGGAGTTCAATCTTCATCGGAATAGCACCGGTCCACGCCACGCATGTCGCGGCTGACCGGCCTCAGTTCAGCAGTTCGGAAAACGGAATGAAGCGCACGGTTTCGCCGGCGCTGATCGCGTGGTTCGGTGGATTGTCGATCAGCCCGTCGGCCCACACGGTCGACGTCAACACGGCCGAGCTCTGGTTAGCGAACAGATCGAGCCCTCCCGCCGCGTTGACGCGCGCGCGCAGGAACTCGTTGCGGCGATCGGCCTTGCCCTGCGTGAAGTCCGCGCGCAGCGACAACGCGCGCGGCGCGACCGCCTGAGCGCCGGCCAGCCGCAGCACGAACGGACGCACGAACAGCAGGAACGTCACGAAGCTCGACACCGGATTGCCGGGCAGGCCGATGAAAAACGCTTCGGCCGGCTCGCCCCCCCTGGCAGCACCCGCACCATCCGCACCATCCACACCACTCGCGCCACGGCGCACCGCGCCGAACGCGAGCGGCTTGCCCGGCTTCATGGCGATCTGCCACATCGACAGACGCCCTTCGGCCTCGACCGCCGGCTTCACGTGATCCTCCTCGCCGACCGACACGCCGCCGCAGGTGAGAATCAGATCGTGCGCCTCGGCGGCTTCGCGCAGCGTCGCGCGGGTCGCGTCGAGTTGATCGGCGACGATGCCGTAGTCGGTCACGTCGCAGCCTAGCTTGTCGAGCAGGCCGCGCAGCGTGAAACGATTCGAGTTGTAGATCGCGCCGGGCTTCAGGGGCTCGCCGGGCATCGTCAATTCGTCGCCGGTGAAGAACACGGCGACCTTCACGCGCCGGCGCACCTCGAGCTGCGCGCATCCGACCGACGCGGCAAGCCCCAACGCCTGCGGCGTGAGTCGCGTGCCGGCCGGCAGAATCACCGAGCCCGCGCGAATGTCGGCGCCCTGAGCGGTGATCCACTCGCCCGCCTGCGGACGATGCACGATCGTCACTTCGGCGCCGGCCACCTCGGTCTGCTCCTGCATCACGACCGCGTCCGCGCCGGCGGGCACCGTCGCGCCGGTGAAGATGCGCGCCGCGCTGTTGGGCGCGAGCGGCGCCGGCGCATGGCCGGCCGGAATGCGTTGCGAGACCGGCAGGCGGCTACCGTGCGCGAGGTCGGCGATCCGGACCGCGTAGCCGTCCATCGCGCTCGTGTGCATCGGCGGCACGTCGAGCGGCGACGTGACGTCGGCGGCGAGCACGCGATTCAGCGCGTCGAGCGTCGGCAGCGTTTCGATACCGTCGATCGGGCGCGCGGCGTCGAGCAGGATCGTCAGCGCATCGGTGGTGGCGAGCAACGGGGCGCGGGGCGTGGGTGTGGACATCGGGAGTGTCGAAGCCGCAGGTTAAAAGAACATTGTAGCGGCCGATGCCATTGGCCTGGGCGGCCGGGCGTTATGGGGAGCTTTTTGTGTGTTTCGACGCATGGCCGCGGAGGGTACGGCCAGCGGTTTGCCTGGTGCGGGCGTGGGTGTCGATTAGCGTGAATCGGCACCGCATCGCGGGATGCCGCGTGAGCCGCAGACCGGCTCACGCGTCCCGGTCGCTGTTATTTGCCGGTATTCGCGACGATAAAGTCCTTCACCCGCTGCGCATCCGCGGGCACGACCTCGAAACGCTGCGGCAGCGACTCGAGCCCCGAGAACGCCGCCGGCCGCTCCGGCTCGCGCAGCAGCGCCTCGCGGATCGTCTCGCCGAACTTGATCGGCTGCGCGGTCTCGAGCACGATCATCGGAACGCCCGGCTGCAGGTGCTCGCGCGCGACCTTCACGCCGTCGGCCGTATGCGTGTCGATCATCGTGTCGTAGCGCTCGAACACGTCGCGGATCGTCTCGACGCGGGTGTCGTGGTTGCTGCTGCCCGACACGAAACCGAACTCCTTCACGCGCGCGAAATCGCCGCTGGCCGCGAGGTCGAAACCGCCCTTTTCCTCGACGTCGCGGAACAGTTGCAGCACGCGCGCCGGATCGCGGCCGAGCAGGTCGTACACGAAGCGCTCGAAGTTCGATGCCTTCGAGATGTCCATGCTCGGGCTGCTCGTGTGATACGTCTCGGCCGCCTTGCGCACGCGGTAGATGCCGGTGCGGAAGAACTCGTCGAGCACGTCGTTCTCGTTGGTCGCGACGACGAGCTTCTCGATCGGCAGACCCATCATGCGCGCGATATGACCCGCGCACACATTGCCGAAGTTGCCCGACGGCACCGTGAACGACACACGCTCGTCGTTGGACTTCGTCGCGGCAAAGTAGCCCTTGAAGTAGTAGACGACCTGCGCGACGACCCGCGCCCAGTTGATCGAATTGACCGTGCCGATCTTGTACTTCGCCTTGAACGCGTGATCGTTCGACACCGCCTTCACGATGTCCTGCGCGTCGTCGAACACGCCTTCCACCGCGAGGTTGAAGATGTTCGGGTCTTGCAGGCTGTACATCTGCGCGGTCTGGAACGCGCTCATCTTCCTGTGCGGCGACAGCATGAACACGCGGATGCCCTGCTTGCCGCGCATTGCGTATTCTGCGGCGCTGCCGGTGTCGCCCGAGGTCGCGCCGAGAATGTTCAGCGTTTCGCCATGCTTGGCCAACGCGTACTCGAACAGGTTGCCAATCAGCTGCATCGCCATGTCCTTGAACGCGAGCGTCGGCCCGTTCGACAGTTCGAGCAGCGACAGCGGCGCACCGTCTTCGACGCCGAGTGTCTTCAGCGGCGTGATCTGCGCGGCGCTTTCGTCGTCGCGCACGTTGCAGTAGGTCGCGGCCGTATAGGTCTTGCGCGTCAGCGCGCGCAGGTCTTCCGCGGGGATGTCGTCGGAGAACTTCGACAGGATCTCGAAGGCGAGGTCCGCGTACGGCAGCGTGCGCCAGCGCGTGAGTTCGTCTGCGCTGACGCGCGGATACTCGGCCGGCAGATACAGGCCGCCGTCTTTCGCAAGACCGCCGAGCAGGATGTCGGAGAAGGTATGGCGCTCGCCGGCCCCGGCGCCGCGCGTGGAGAGGTAGTTCATAGTTCGGCCTAGTTCAGCGCTTCCATGCGCAGCTTCGTGACTTGCGAGACGACGGTCTTCAGCGCCTCGATCGACTTGATCGCGGCGTTCAGCTGCTTTTCGACCGTGATGTGCGTGATCAGGATGATGTCGGTTTCGCCCTTGCCATTGGAGTCGACCTGCTCCGATTCCTTTTGCAGCAGCGCGTCGATCGAGATGCCGCTGTCGGCCAGAATGCGCGTGATGTCGGCGAGCACGCCGGTCACGTCGGCGACGCGCAGGCGCAGGTAGTAGCCGCTCGTGACTTCGTCGATCGGCAGGATCGGCGTGTTCGACAGGCTGTCCGGCTGGAAGGCCAGATGCGGCACGCGGTGCTCGGGGTCGGCCGTGTGCAGGCGCGTCACGTCGACCAGATCGGCGACCACGGCGGAAGCCGTCGGCTCCGCGCCCGCGCCCTTGCCGTAGTACAGCGTCGCGCCGACCGCGTCGCCATGCACCACGACCGCGTTCATCGCGCCTTCGACGTTCGCGAGCAGGCGCTTTTCCGGAATCAGCGTGGGATGCACGCGCAGCTCGATGCCCTTGTCGGTGCGTCGCGTGATGCCGAGCAGCTTGATGCGGTAACCGAGTTCCTCGGCGTATTTGATGTCGATCGCGGCGAGCTTGCTGATGCCTTCGACGTACGCGCGCTCGAACTGCACCGGCACGCCGAACGCGATCGCGCTCATGATCGTCGCCTTGTGCGCGGCGTCGACGCCTTCGATGTCGAAGGTCGGGTCGGCTTCCGCGTAGCCGAGCTCCTGCGCGGCCTTCAGCGCGGTCGCGAAGTCGAGCCCGCGGTCACGCATCTCCGACAGGATGTAGTTCGTCGTACCGTTGATGATGCCCGCGATGTACTGGATACGGTTGGCCGTCAGGCCTTCGCGCAGCGCCTTGATGATCGGAATGCCGCCCGCCACCGCCGCCTCGAACGCGACCATCACGCCGTTCGCGCGCGCCGCCTCGAAAATCTCCGTGCCATGCACCGCGAGCAGCGCCTTGTTGGCCGTGACCACGTGCTTGCCGTTGTTGATCGCGCGCAGCACGAGGTCGCGCGCGATGCCGGTGCCGCCGATCATTTCAGCGACGATCGCGATAGACGGATCGTCGACGACCGCGTTGAAGTCGTCGGTCAGCGCCACGCTGCCGGCTTCGCCGCCGAGCGCCGCGGTCGCCTTGGCCGGGTTGCGCACGGCAATGCGCGCAATCTCGATGCCACGGCCCGCGCGACGTTTGATTTCTTCCTGATTGCGGCGCAGTACCGTGAAGGTGCCGCTGCCTACCGTGCCGAAGCCCAGCAGTCCAACTTTGATCGGTTCCATGCAGCGTGTGTTTCTAGTAGAGGTTTGAAAAGGGTGTCGGGGTGGCACATGTGGCGCGTCTCATTTGCCACATCACGCGCCACATCGTACGCGAGGCCGGCTCAGGCTGTGTGACGCTTGCGGTAGCCATCGAGGAAGCGCGCGATCCGGTTGATCGAATCCGCGAGGTCGTCGACGTTCGGCAGGAACACGACGCGGAAGTGATCCGGCGTTTTCCAGTTGAAGCCGGTGCCCTGCACGAGCAGCACGCGCTCTTCGAGCAGCAGGTCGAGGATGAACTGCTGGTCGTTCTGGATCGGATACACCTTCGGGTCGAGGCGCGGGAACATGTACAGCGCCGCTTCCGGTTTTACGCAGCTCACGCCGGGGATCGCCGTCAGCATGTCGTAGGCGAGTTCGCGCTGTTTGTACAGCCGCCCGCCGGGCACGATCAGGTCGTTGATGCTCTGATAGCCGCCGAGCGCGGTCTGGATCGCGTACTGGCCGGGCACGTTCGGGCACAGCCGCATCGACGCGAGGATGCCGAGCCCTTCCAGATAGTCTTTCGCGAGCCGGCGGTTCTCGCCGGTCAGGCCCGAAATCGCCATCCAGCCGGCGCGATAGCCGCACGAGCGGTAGCTCTTCGACAGGCTGTTGAACGTGACGGTCAGCACGTCTTCGGACAGCGAGGCCAGCGACGTGTGCGTCTTGCCGTCGTAGACGATCTTGTCGTAGACCTCGTCGGCGAAGATCACGAGGCCGTGCTGGCGCGCGATCTCGATCAGGCCGAGCAGCAGTTCGTCCGAATACAGTGCGCCGGTCGGGTTGTTCGGGTTGATCACGACGAGCGCGCGCGTGTTCGGCGTGATTTTCGCGCGGATGTCATCGAGATCGGGCATCCAGCTATTCGACTCGTCGCAGATGTAGTGCACCGGCGTGCCGCCCGAGAGGCTCACGCCGGCGGTCCACAACGGGTAGTCGGGCGCGGGCAGCAGCACCTCGTCGCCGTCGTTGACGAGGCCCTGCAGCGCCATCACGATCAGCTCGGAGGCGCCGTTGCCGATGTAGATGTCGTCGAGCTCGACGCCGTGCACGCCCTTTTGCTGCGTGTAATGCATGATCGCCTTGCGCGCGGCGAACACGCCCTTCGAATCGGAATAGCCCGACGAGCTGGGCAGGTTCAGGATCATGTCCTGAATGATCTCGTCCGGTGCCTCGAAGCCGAACGGCGCCAGATTGCCGATGTTCAGCTTGATGATGCGGTGGCCCTCTTCTTCGAGCCGCTTCGCATGTTCGAGGACGGGCCCGCGAATGTCATAGCAGACATTCAACAATTTGTTGGATTTGAGAATCGGTTTCACGGCGGGCACTTCATCCTGGTTGATGGCTGGGGCAAACCTTGGGCAAACGGGGCCCGGCTGACGACGCCGGGCCGCTCGGATTCACCGCGACGGGGAATTCGGACGCGGCGGCACCGGCGCAGGCGGCCGTCCGCGAAATGGGGTCGAACTGTCGAGCGGCCGCGGCTTTCCGGGTTCCGGCGCGGGAAATAACGCAGCGAAAGCGGGCGATGCCAACACAGGTAGCCGGTGGGCCACGCCGGTGCGCGCAGCGCGGCTTGTGGCGGCGCTTGAGCGAGGGGCGCCGCAAGGCGGCTAAAAAGTTATAATTTAGCGGATTTTGGCCGACTTCCGCAATGCACCACCCGCATCGGCAAGCCTTTTCGGCCTTTTCGTGTGTCATACGCGTCGAACCGCGGCGTCGAACCGCGCGGCCTGTGCGACGTGCAGTCAGGCCGGCAACACGCATGACGTCTCACGACGACTTCGGAAAACCAATTTGAAATTACATCAGGATTCCAGCGGCGCGCTGAATACCGTTACCGGCTACGGCGCCGACTACGTCGAAATCAATCTGGTGCGTCACGCGGGCAGCATTCTCGTGCTGCCGGACGCGCCGGTCATTCCCTGGCCCGTCTCGTCGTTCGAGCAGTTGAGCGCCGAGCATTTCGCGATGCTGGTCGACGCCGCGCCCGAGGTGGTCGTGTTCGGCAGCGGCGAGCGGCTGCGCTTTCCGCACCCGCGCCTGACCGCCGCGCTGACCGCCAAACGCATCGGCGTCGAAACGATGGACTTCAAGGCAGCCTGTCGCACCTACAACATCCTGATGGCCGAGGGCCGCAAGGTCGCGGCCGCGTTGCTGATCGAAGCCTGAGGGTGTCCGGCTCCGGCGCATCCCACGTGGGCTCGCGCCGGGACGCCCGGCCGCCCGCCGTTCTTGCCCCCGCGCCGCGCCCGTGCGCGCGCCGTCGATAACAAAAAGGGTTGAAATTGATGAACGATACGCCGTCGAGGCTACCGCTCAACCGCACCGCGCTCCTGTTGCTGGTGCTGGTTCTCGCCGTGATCTGGTTCGTGCCGCTCGGCTGGCGCCACCTGCTGCCGAGCGACGAAGGCCGCTACGCCGAAATGGCGCGCGAAATGTTCCTGACCGGCGACTGGATCACGCCGCGCTACAACGCCTACAAGTACTTCGAGAAGCCGCCGCTGCAAACCTGGGCGAACGCGCTGACGTTCGCGTGGTTCGGCATCGGCGAATGGCAGGCGCGCCTCTACACCGCGCTGACGGGCTTCGCCGGCGTGCTGCTGATCGGTTTCACCGGCGCGCGCGTGTTCAACGCGGCGACCGGCGTGTTCGCGGCGCTCGTGCTCGCCTGCTCGCCGTACTGGAACCTGATGGGCCACTTCAACACGCTCGACATGGGCCTGTCGTTCTGGATGGCGCTCACGCTGTGCTCGCTGCTGCTCGCGCAGCGCCCCAACCTGCGGCCGTCGTGCGCTCGCGGCTGGATGTGGGTCTGCTGGGCGTCGATGGCGCTGGCGGTGCTGTCCAAGGGCCTGGTCGGGCTGATCCTGCCGGGCGCGGTGCTGGTGCTCTACACGCTGATCGCGCGCGACTGGGCGCTGTGGAAGCGACTGCATCTGGTGAGCGGTCTGATCGTCTTTTTCGCGATCGTGACGCCGTGGTTCGTACTCGTTCAGCAGCGCAATCCGGAATTCCTGAACTTCTTCTTCATCGTCCAGCAGTTCCAGCGCTATCTGACGCCCGAGCAGAATCGTCCCGGCCCGTTCTACTACTTCGTGCCGGTGCTGCTGGTGGGCTTCCTGCCGTGGCTGTCGGTGACCGTGCAAAGCGTGCGACACGCGTGGCGCCAGCCGCGCCAGCCGAACGGCTTCGCGCCGGTCACGCTGATGCTCACGTGGATCGTCTTCATTTTCCTGTTCTTCAGCGCGTCGCACTCGAAGCTGCTGTCCTACACGCTGCCGATCGCGCCGCCGATCGCGATGCTGATCGGCATGTATCTGCCGCTCGTCACGCGCGAGCAGCTCCGGCGCCATCTGGCGGGCTACGCGCTGTTTTTCGTGGTCGCCGCGTTCGCGGCGCTGTTCTTGCCGCGCTTCGGCACCGCGCGCAACCCGGCCGCGCTCTATGTCGCATTCCGCGTGTGGGTGCTGGCCGCGCTGGCCGTCGCGTTCGTCCTCACGCTGTTCGCGCTGTGGCTGAACCGCCGCGGCCAGGGTGGCGTGGGCGCCAACGCGCGGGTCGGTCTCGGCAGCCTCGCCGCGTTCGGCGCGGGCTGGGTGCTGCTCGGCACGATCGCGGGCACCGGCCACGACGTGTTCGGGCGTCTGAGCTCCGGCGCGCCGCTCGCCCCCGCGATCAAGGCGGAGCTCGCGCAGCTGCCGCCCGACACGCCGTTCTACTCGGTCGGCGTGCTCGACCACACGCTGCCGTTCTACATCGGCCACACGATGATCATGGTCGCGCACCCGGACGAGCTCGCGTTCGGCGTGTCCGTCGAGCCGCAAAAATGGGTGCCGACGGAAGACGCGTGGATCGAGCGCTGGAAAGCCGATCGCTATGCGCTCGCGCTGATCCCGCCCCCGACCTACGACCGCCTCGTCAAGCAAGGCGTGCCGATGCAGGTGATCGCGCGCGACTCGCGCCGCGTGGTGGTGATGAAGCCGCTCGCCGACGCGGCGCCGGCCGCCGCCGGCCCTGCCGACGCCGCAACGGCCGCGCCCGCTTCCGCCGCTTCGACAGTCGCCGAGACGCCGCCCGCGGCATCGGCCACGGCGGCCCCCGCCTCCGCGGCCAAGCCCTAACCCTTTCGAGAGCCAGACCGTTCGATGAACCCCATTTCCCTCTTCTGCATCCTCGCCGGCGTCTCGCTGAATGCCGGCGCGCAACTGCTGCTCAAGGCCGGCACGAATGCCGTTGGACACTTCGAATTCACCCGTGCGAACATCCTGCCCATCGGCTTCAGGCTGGCGACCCAGCCGCCGATCATCGGCGGGGTCGCCTGCTACGTGATCAGCCTGGTGGTGTGGATCGTCGGGCTCTCGCGCGTGGACGTGTCGATCGCCTATCCGATGCTGTCGCTCGGCTACGTCGTCAACGCGATCGCGGCGTGGTATCTGTTCGGCGAAGTGATGTCGGTGCAGAAGCTGGTCGGCATCGGCATCATTCTCCTCGGCGTGGTCGTGCTGACGCGCAGCTAGGCACGGCGACCCGCGCAGGAACCCGCGCGGCACACGAGCCGCCTAAGCCTGCCGTAAGGTAGGCCGCGGTAAGCTGTGCGGTTGCGTTTTTTCAGCCGCGGGCTTGGGTTTGCGCGTAGTTTGTGGTTTACTTCGCGCCCGTCGGGCTGCGCCCCTTTCAATCGAGCGATGCATTCATGAGCCAGTCACAAGTCCCGTTTTTGCCGTTTGTCAAACCCGAGATCGATGAGGAAACGATCCAGGGCGTCGCCGACGTGCTGCGTTCCGGCTGGATCACCACCGGCCCGCAGAACCAGAAGTTCGAGGCCGCGCTGTCCGAATTCTGCGGCGGCCGCCCGGTGCGCACGTTCAATTCCGGTACCGCGACGCTCGAAATCGGCCTGCGCATCGCCGGCGTCGGTCCCGGCGACGAAGTCATCACGACGCCGGCCACCTGGGTGTCGACCTGCAACGTGATCCTCGAAACCGGCGCGACGCCGGTGTTCGCCGATATCGACCCGGTCACGCGCAACATCGACCTCGATCTGCTCGAAAAAGCCATCACACCGCGCACCAAGGCGCTGATTCCCGTCTATCTGTCCGGCCTGCCGGTCGACATGGACCGTCTGTACGCGATCGCCCGCGCGCACAAGCTGCGCGTGATCGAAGACGCCGCACAGGCGTTCGGCTCCACCTGGAACGGCGAGCGCATCGGCAAGCTCGGCGACATCGTGTCGTTCAGCTTTCACGCGAACAAGAACCTGACCTCGGTCGAGGGTGGCGCGCTCGTGCTGAACAACGAAGAAGAAGCGCTGCTCGCCCAGAAGTACCGGCTGCAGGGCATTACGCGCACCGGCTTCGACGGCATGGACTGCGACGTGCTCGGCGGCAAGTACAACCTGACCGACGTCGCCGCGCGCGTCGGCCTCGGCCAGCTGCCGCATCTCGAGCGCTTCATCGCGCAGCGCAAAAAGCTCGCGCGCGCGTACTTCGCGCACCTCGAGGGCGGCGCGGCCGTGAAGCTCGGCGTGGGCCTGCCGTTCGCGGACTTCGAAAACAGCAACTGGCACATGTTCCAGATCACACTGCCGCTCGAGAAACTGTCGATCGACCGCGCCGGTTTCATGGGTGAACTGAAGGAGCGCGGCATCGGCTCGGGCGTGCACTACCCGGCGCTGCACCTGTTTTCCCTGTACCGCGCGCGCGGCTTCAAGGAAGGCATGTTCCCGCACGCGGAGCGCTTCGGCGCCACCACCGTCACGCTGCCGCTCTTCACGCTGATGAACGAAGGCGACGTCGAGCGCGTGTGCCGCGCGGTCAACGAAATTTGCGAACACTACGGAAAGTAAGCGGACATGACTTATTCGGAACATCGCGCCGTCGCACCGGAAGTGTCGATCATCGTCCCGGTGTACAACGAGGAAGCCGGACTGGCCGCGCTGTTCGCGCGCCTCTATCCGGCGCTCGACGCGCTCGGCACCGGCTATGAAGTGATCTTCATCAACGACGGCAGCCGCGACAAATCCGCGGCGCTGCTCGCCGAGCAGTTTCGCGCGCGCCCCGACACGACGCGCGTGATCCTGCTGAACGGCAACTACGGCCAGCACATGGCGATTCTCGCGGGCTTCGAGCAGTCGCGCGGCGACATCGTCATCACGCTCGACGCCGACCTGCAGAATCCGCCCGAGGAAATCGGCAAGCTCGTCGCGAAGATGCGCGAGGGCTACGACTACGTCGGCACGATCCGCCTGCAGCGCCAGGACAGCCTGTGGCGCCGCAAGGCCTCGCGCGCGATGAACCATCTGCGCGAGCGCATCACGCGCATCAAGATGACCGACCAGGGCTGCATGCTGCGCGCGTACAGCCGTCACATCATCGATACGATCAATCGCTGCGGTGAGATCAACACGTTCATCCCGGCGCTTGCGTACACGTTCGCGCAGAATCCGGTGGAAATCGAGGTCGCGCACGAAGAGCGTTTCGCCGGCGAATCGAAGTACTCGCTGTACTCGCTGATCCGCCTGAATTTCGACCTCGTCACCGGCTTCTCGGTGGTGCCGCTGCAATGGCTGTCGTTCATCGGCGTGATCCTGTCGATAGGGTCCGCGGCGCTGTTCGTCCTGCTGCTGATTCGCCGCTTCATCATCGGCGCGGAAGTTCAGGGTGTGTTCACGCTGTTCGCTATCACCTTCTTCCTGCTCGGCGTGATCATCTTCGCGCTCGGCCTGCTCGGCGAATACATCGGCCGGATCTATCAGCAGGTGCGTGCGCGGCCGCGTTATCTGGTGCAAACCATTCTCGAAGAACGCGACGGCGCGGCCGTTGCCGAAGCGCCGCGTCCGACCGTCGTGCAAGGCGCGCAGCCGGTGCCGGTCGGCGATCAGGGGCGTACGCAATGAAGCCGCGCGCCGTCGTCTTCGCGTATCACAACGTCGGCGTGCGCTGCCTGCAGGTGCTGCTCGCGCGCGGCGTCGACGTCGCCCTCGTCGTCACGCACGAAGACAACCCGAGCGAGAACATCTGGTTCGGCAGCGTGGCATCGGTGGCGGCCGAGCACGGCATCCCGGTCGTCACGCCGGCCGATCCGAAGAGTCCGGAACTGCGCGCCGCGGTGAGCGCCGCGCGGCCGGACTTCATCTTCTCGTTCTATTACCGCCACATGTTGCCGCTCGAGCTGCTCGCGATGGCCGCACGGGGCGCTTACAACATGCACGGCTCGCTGCTGCCGAAGTATCGCGGTCGCGTGCCGACCAACTGGGCGGTGCTCAACGGCGAAAGCGAAACCGGCGCGACGCTGCACGAAATGGCGGCCAAGCCAGACGCGGGCGCGATCATTGCGCAAACCCCGGTGCCGATCCTGCCCGACGACACCGCCGCGCAGGTCTTCGACAAGGTCACGGTCGCCGCCGAGCAGACGCTGTGGCGCGTGCTGCCGGCGCTGCTCGCGGGCGAGGCGCCGCATCTGCCGAACGATCTCGCGCACGGCAGCTACTACGGCGGGCGCAAGCCTGAAGACGGCCGCATCGACTGGAGCCAGTCCGCGCAGCAGGTCTACAACCTGATCCGCGCGGTCGCGCCGCCGTATCCGGGCGCTTTCGCCGATCTGAACGGCCACCGTTTCATCGTCGCGCGCGCGCGGCTCGCCGCGCCCGGCGCGCTCCGCTCGGATTTGCCCCCGGGCCTGCACGTAAGCGATAATGCCGTTTTCGCGATCTGCGGCGACGGCCGCGCGATCAACATCCACGAATTGCGGCACCAGCACGACGGCGGCGAGACTGCCGTCAGTCCGGCGGAACTCGCCCAGCTCATCCAATCTCATTCATGAAAAAAGTCCTGATTCTGGGTGTGAATGGCTTCATCGGCCATCACCTGTCCAAACGCATTCTCGAAACGACCGACTGGGAAGTGTTCGGGATGGACATGCAGACCGAACGTCTCGGCGACCTCGTCAATCATGAGCGGATGCACTTCTTCGAAGGCGACATCACGATCAACAAGGAGTGGGTCGAATATCACATCAAGAAGTGCGATGTGATTCTGCCGCTCGTCGCGATCGCCACGCCCGCAACGTATGTGAAGCAGCCGCTGCGCGTGTTCGAACTCGACTTCGAAGCGAACCTGCCGATCGTGCGTTCGGCCGTCAAGTACGGCAAGCATCTGGTGTTTCCGTCGACCTCCGAGGTCTACGGCATGTGCACGGACGAGCAGTTCGATCCGGAAGAATCGCAGCTGTCGTACGGCCCGATCAACAAGCCGCGCTGGATCTACGCATGCTCGAAGCAGCTGATGGACCGCGTGATCTGGGGCTACGGCATGGAAGGCCTGAACTTCACGCTGTTCCGTCCGTTCAACTGGATCGGCCCGGGCCTCGACTCGATCTACACGCCGAAGGAAGGTAGCTCGCGCGTGGTCACGCAGTTCCTCGGCCATATCGTGCGCGGCGAGAACATCAGCCTCGTCGACGGCGGCGCGCAGAAGCGCGCGTTCACGGATATCGACGACGGCATCGGCGCGCTGATGAAGATCATCGAGAACAAGAACGGCGTCGCCACCGGCAAGATCTACAACATCGGCAACCCGACCAACAACTTCTCGGTGCGTGAGCTCGCGCACAAGATGCTGGCACTCGCGGCCGAATACCCCGAATACGCGGACTCGGCCAAGCAGGTGCAACTGGTCGAAACGTCGTCGGGCGCCTACTACGGCAACGGCTATCAGGACGTGCAGAACCGCGTGCCGAAGATCGACAACACGATGCAGGAACTCGGCTGGGCCCCCAGGTCGACTTTCGACGAAGCGCTGCGCAAGATTTTCGAGGCGTATCGCGGCCACGTCGCGGAAGCCCGCGCACTCGTCGAACAGCAATAAGGGCGCGTCCTTGGCTCGCATCGTCCTGAAGATCGACGTCGACACGCTGCGCGGCACCCGCGAAGGCGTGCCGAATCTCGCGCGCATCTTCGATCGCTTCAAGGCGCGCGCCACCTTCCTGTTCAGCCTCGGGCCCGACCACACCGGTTGGGCGATGCGCCGCGTGCTGCGGCCGGGCTTTCTGAAGAAGGTGTCGCGCACGTCGGTGGTCGAGCATTACGGCGTGAAGCAACTGATGTACGGCGTGCTGCTGCCCGGTCCGGACATCGGCGCGAAGGCCGCGGCCGAGATGCGCGCGATCCACGAAGCCGGCTTCGAGTGCGGCATCCATACGTGGGATCACGTGTACTGGCAGGACAACGTGCGGGCCAAAGATCGCGCATGGACCGTCGCGCAGATGCAGCAGAGCCACGCGCGCTTCATCGAGGTATTCGGCGCGCCGCCCGTCACGCACGGCGCGGCGGGCTGGCAGATGAACGGGCACGCGTTCCAGCAGATCGACGCGTGGGGCATGCGCTACGCGTCCGACGGCCGCGGCCACTCGCCTTATCTGCCGGTGGTCGACGGCAAGACGCTGACGCACGTGCAGATGCCGACCACGCTGCCGACGCTCGACGAAGTACTGGGCGTCGACGGTGTCGACACGCACAACGTCGCCGCCTGGATGCTGAAGCAAACCGAAAAAAATCCGCACGACCAGGTGTTCACGCTGCACGCGGAACTCGAAGGACAGAAACTCGCGCCGGTATTCGAACAATTGCTCGAAGGCTGGCGCGCGCAAGGCCACACGTTCGCGACGATGGGCGATTACTACGCCACGCTAGACCGCGACACGCTGCCATCGTACCCTGTAACGTGGGGTGAGATTCCGGGGCGCTCCGGCGAACTGATCGTCCAGCCCTGAAGGGCTGCGGCGCGGTGTTGGCGAGCACGCGGCTTGCTGTCTGCCTGCCGCCCCCGCGGCGCGACAACCGCCAGGCCGCGCGCCGTTCGTGGCCCCGAACAACAACAACCTCGACGACAGACCGGCCGACGCCGCGGCACCTAGCGACGCCGGCCCCACCCAACCGGAGAACCTCGTGTCCATCGCAGTCGACCAACCCATCCCCGACTTCACCGCCGCCGCGACGGGCGGCGAGATCACGCTGTCAAAGCTGCGGGGCAAGAAGGTGGTGCTGTATTTCTATCCGAAGGACAACACGCCGGGCTGCACGACCGAAGGGCTGCAGTTCCGCGATCTTTATCCGAAGTTCAAAAAGGCAGGCGCGGAGGTGATCGGCGTGTCGCGCGACAGCCTGCGTTCGCATGACAACTTCAAGGCCAAGCTCGAACTGCCCTTCCCGCTGATTTCCGATCCGGAAGAAGCGCTGTGCGCCCTCTTCGCCGTCATCAAAATGAAGAAAATGTATGGCAAAGAGGTGCGGGGAATCGAGCGCTCCACGTTCCTCATCGACGCCGATGGGGTGCTGCGCCAGGAGTGGCGCGGCGTGAAAGTGCCAGGTCACGTCGACGACATTCTGGAGGCTGTACAAGCGCTTTGATGCGCGTTATATTGGGCCGCAATGAGTGCCTGTCCACCCCACATTTTTCTCCGCTGCGCCAGCCCTGACGGCCGCTTGACCGGATTCACCGGTGCCGTTCGGAGCGTGAGGCGCAATGAGAGCATCATCGTCGAGCCGCTTGCCCCGAATGCCGGGGCGGCGGCTTTTTTAATTGCGCGCGACCGCTCGTTCACTGGTTCGCGCGTTTCCGTCAAGGAGCCTATCGAAGACCAGGCGAACCGGCATCTCTAGACCGAATGCGCGCCTCCTCGCGCAAACTGGGCGTCCCATCAGGACATCGTCAGAATGCGACAGGCGGCGCACGATATGTGACCCGATCATTTCGAGGGAAACCATGCCTTTGCCTACTCCCCCCAGCAAGCTCGGCAATCTTTTGTCGCCTGACGAATACAAGGCCAAAGCCGTCACGCCCGCGCGCTCCACCGCGAAAAAACAGGCGCGTGAAGGGGAATCCGCAGAGTCGGCCGATTACGGCCGCGCCAATGTCGCCACACCGATGGCGCACGCCGCCAACGCCGCCACTACGCTGCGGCCCGTGCCCGCCGTCGAGTCGCCCGCCACAGCGCAACCCGCGCCGGCGCGCGGCCGCAAGACCAAACAGACCGCCGCGCTGCTGCAGCCGGTTCCGTCCGCGCGCCCGTCGCTCGAAGCCGATGAGGCCGAAGCGCAGCCGGTCGTCGCACGCACGCCTGCCGCGAAGAAGCCCTCGGCCGAAACCGCTGCGGCGCCCGCCGCGGCAGCCCCGGCCACCACGCGCAAGAAACGCGGCACGAGCGCGACGCCGGCCGAGGTGCAGAAGCTGTTCGTGCTCGACACCAACGTGCTGATGCACGATCCAAGCTGCCTGTTCCGCTTCGAGGAGCACGACGTCTATCTGCCGATGATGACGTTGGAAGAGCTCGACAACCACAAGAAGGGGATGTCGGAAGTCGCGCGTAACGCGCGTCAGGTGAGCCGCACGCTCGACGCGCTCGTCGCGAACGCGGGTGACATAACCGACGGCATTTCGCTCGCGCGTCTGGGCAGCCGTGAGGCGTCCGGACGGCTGTTCTTCCAGACCAAGTTGACCGCGATCGAGCCGGTCGAAGGTCTGCCCGAAGGCAAGGCCGACAACCAGATCCTCGGCGTCGTGCGCGCGTTGCAGCGCGATCGCGCGGATCGCCAGGTCGTGCTGGTGTCGAAAGACATCAACATGCGCATCAAGGCGCATGCGCTCGGCCTGCCCGCCGAAGACTACTTCAACGACCAGGTGCTCGAGGACAGCGACCTGCTGTACACGGGCGTGCGGATGCTGCCGCAGGACTTCTGGACCCGGCACGCGAAGGGCATGGAAAGCTGGCAGGACACGAAAACCGGCACCACGTACTACCGGGTGACGGGTCCGCTGTGCGCGTCGATGCTGGTCAACGAGTTCGTTTATCTGGAGCCGCAGAACGGCGAGCCCGCGTTCCATGCGCTGGTGCGCGAGCTGAACGGCAAGACCGCGCTGCTGCAAACGCTGCGTGACTACGGCCACCACAAGAACAACGTGTGGGGCATAACGGCGCGCAATCGCGAGCAGAACTTCGCGCTGAACCTGCTGATGAATCCGGAAATCGACTTCGTCACGCTGCTCGGCCAGGCCGGCACCGGCAAGACGCTGGTCGCGCTTGCGGCGGGCCTCGCGCAGGTGCTCGACGACAAGCGCTACAACGAGATCATCGTGACGCGCGCGACGGTGCCGGTCGGCGAAGACATCGGCTTCCTGCCGGGCACTGAAGAGGAAAAGATGCAGCCGTGGATGGGGGCGTTCGACGACAACCTCGAAGTGCTGCAGAAAACCGACGACGCCGCCGGCGAATGGGGCCGCGCCGCGACCCAGGAGCTGATCCGCTCGCGCCTGAAGATCAAGAGCATGAACTTCATGCGCGGTCGCACGTTCGTCGACAAGTATCTGATCATCGACGAGGCGCAAAACCTGACGCCGAAGCAGATGAAGACACTTGTCACGCGCGCGGGTCCGGGCACGAAAATCATCTGCCTGGGCAACATCGCGCAGATCGACACGCCTTACCTGACCGAGGGCAGCTCGGGCCTGACCTATGTGGTCGATCGCTTCAAGGGCTGGGCGCATAGCGGACATGTGACGCTCGCGCGCGGCGAGCGCTCGCGCCTCGCTGACTACGCGTCGGAGATTCTCTAGGCGTTCGCCGGTTTTTCCGGCTGTTCCATCGCAAGCCGCGTCCGGTTCGTTCCGGACGCGGCTTTTTTATCGCCCCTGCGTTCCACGCCGGCAACACTTAGCGCGCAATCTTCAAGTAATTTATCAACAATTCTTGCGGCAGCCTTGTTGGGCGGCTACCATCCCGACATCGTCAGTGAGTAAATGGGCGCTTACCGCCCGTGCCGTCTTCATGCGCCGACTCGCCCTATCGCTGCTGCCCGTCCTGCTGCTCGCCGCCTGCGCCGGCGCGCCGCAGAAGAGCTCGCGCGGCGGCGGTGGCATCGTCGTCGCGAACGGCGCGTATCACGCGCCGCCGCCCGGTTTCCCCCACTTCGTCGATCACAGCATCGGCCGCGAGGAAATCTCGATCCAGGCGATGAGCCTCGTCGGCGTGCCCTACCGCTGGGGCGGCAATACGCCCGACAGCGGCTTCGATTGCAGCGGGCTCGTGCGGTACGTCGTGCTGCGCGCGGCGTCGGTGAACCTGCCGCGCACGACGGCCGAGATGAGCGGGCGCGGCGAGTCGGTCGAACCGGACGAAATCGCGCCCGGCGATCTGATCTTTTTCAACACCACCGGGCGCGCGCATTCGCACGTCGGCATCTATGTGGGCAAGCTGCGCTTCGTCAACGCGCCGTCGACGGGCGGCACCGTGCGACTCGACTATCTGACCAATCCCTACTGGGCGAAGCGCTTCGACGGCATCCGCCGGATGGCGGGACCGGCGGCGACGCCGGCGCCGTTCGATACACCGAGTTATCAGGCGGCGGCGCCGCAGACCGAGCGCGGTGCTGCGGTGGCAGCGACGGCGACGGGCGCGGCAACCACCGTAGCGGTTCCGACCGCGTCGACCTATGCAGGCACGACGGCGATGTCGAGCGCGCCGTCGATTGCACCGGCCCGCCCGGTCGCGAGCACGACTCCGGCGGGCAGTGCAGGCGGCGGCACGCCCGTTGCGCAAGCCGATCAATTCGAGCCGCCGCCGGCGGGCCTGAGCGCCGCGCAACTGCAGGCGCGCTCGGCAGGCGCCGTGACAGCGGCGGTCGTGCCGGCGACTCAGGCAAGCACATATGACAGCGGCGCTACCTCACCCGCTCAACCAATGCAGTCCGCGACGACCGGCCGCTCCCTCCCGCAAACTGCACCCGACCCAATCGACGCCGCCGCCGATGCATTCGAACCGCCGCCGCCCGCTTCCATCGCGGAACGCCAGGCGCGGCAGATGCAGCAGACCGAAGGCACTGGCGCCGTGCAGGTCATGCGTGCGTCGACGGCCTCCCACGGCGTGCCCGCACCGACGCAAAGCAGCGACGACCCGATCGCCCGTTTCGCGAACGGCAACTTCTGACGCCGTGATCTGCTATCGTCATCGATATTCTTTCGACGGCGGGTAACGACCATGGAACTCGGGCTCAAAAGTAAGGTGGTGCTCATCACCGGCGGCAGCAAAGGCATCGGCTTCGCCTGCGCGCGCGCCTTCGCACAGGAAGGCGCGAAGGTGGCGATCGTGTCGCGCGACCCCGCCAACCTGGCGCGCGCCTACGAACAGCTGAAACAGGAAGGTTTGCACGTGCACCGCACGCGCGCCGATCTGCACGAGCCGCACAGCGCCGCCGATATCGTCGAGGAAGTCAGCACCGCGGTGGGCCCGATCGACGTGCTGATCAATAGCGCCGGCGCCGCGCGCAGGTACGACCCCGAGACGCTCGACGCCGACGCATTCCGCGCGACGATGGAAGCGAAGTATTTCCCGTATATCTATCCACAGCAGGAGGTGCTGCGCCGGATGGCCGAGCGCGCGAAAGCCAACGGCGGTGCCGAGCCGGGCACGATCGTCAATATCATCGGCATGGGCGGAAAGGTGGCGAGCGACATCCATATCGCGGGCGGCGCGGCGAACGCGGCGCTGATGCTCGCGACCGTCGGCCTGGCGCATTACTACGCGCGCTACGGCATCCGCATCAACGCGATCAATCCGGGCGCGACGCTGACCGAGCGGGTCGAGGAAGCGGTCCGGCTGGAGGCCGCGCAGCAAGGCATCGGTAATGAGGAAGCGCTCGCGCGCGGCCAGGCCAAGACGCCGCTCGGCCGCTATGCGAAGCCGGAGGAAGTCGCCGACGTGGCGCTGTTCCTCGCAAGCCGGCGCGCGAGCTATGTGACGGGCGCGATCATCCCGATGGACGGCGCAAACGCACCGCTGATCTGAACGGATCGCGCGACGCGACAGCCTGCGGGACCGCGCAATCGCGCCTTTGAGGTCGAACGACCTGGGGAGAAACCGGAGCGATGCAACGGGCGGCATGAAGCCGAAGCCCGCGCATGCCATTCAGCCGGATTCAGCTCAATGCGGCAGCGCAGGCCTGCATCGCACGGTGATTACAGAAAGTGGTGACCTAGCCACCAGGCCCCGCCTGACAGCACCGCGGAAGCCGGAATGGTCAGAATCCACGCCCAGACGATATTGCCGGCCACACCCCAGCGCACCGCGCTCAACTTCTGCGTCGCGCCGACCCCGACGATCGCGCCGGTAATCGTATGCGTGGTAGACACCGGGATGCCGAGCGCCGAGGCGGTAAATAGCGTGATCGCTCCGCCCGCCTCCGCGCAGAAGCCACCAACCGGCTTCAACTTCGTGATCTTCTGACCCATCGTGCGCACGATGCGCCAGCCGCCGAACAGCGTGCCGAGGCCCATCGACAGATAGCAGCCGCCGATCACCCACAGCGGCGGCGCATCCGCTTTCATCGATGCGAAGCCGGTTGCGATCAGCAGCATCCAGATGATACCGATGGTCTTCTGCGCGTCGTTGCCGCCGTGACCGAGACTGTACAGTCCGGCGGAGAGCAATTGCAGACGGCGGAAGCGCCGGTCGACCTTGCTAGGCGGCGTGCGGAAGTACAGCCACGACACCAGCAGCATGAAAAACGAGCCGAGTACGAAGCCGAGCAGCGGCGAAATGAAGATGAACGCGATGGTCTTCATCAGGCCATCCCAGTTCAGGGACCCCCAGCCCGACTTGGCGAGCGCCGCACCCACGAGTCCGCCGATCAGCGCGTGCGACGAGCTCGACGGAATGCCGTAGACCCAGGTAATCACGTTCCACGCGATCGCGCCGACCAGCGCGCCGAAGATCACGTAGTGGTCGACGATGTCGGGATCGATCGTGCCCTTGCCGACGGTCGCGGCCACCTTCAGGTGGAACACGAAATACGCGATGACGTTGAACGCCGCCGCGAACGCCACCGCCTGCTGCGGCTTCAACACGCCGGTCGACACGACCGTGGCGATCGAGTTCGCCGCGTCGTGAAAGCCGTTCATGAAGTCGAACACGAGCGCAATGGCAACCAGGCCGGTGACGACCCAGATAGCGAGTTGTATCGATTGCATTATGCGTTTTCCAGCACGATGCCTTCGATGATGTTCGCCACATCCTCACACTTGTCCGTGATCGTTTCGAGCAGCTCGTAGATCGCCTTCAGCTTGATCAGGGTCTTGACGTCGTCTTCCTCGCGGAACAGCTTCGACATCGCCGCGCGCAGCACACGGTCGGCTTCCGATTCGAGCCGGTCGATTTCCTCGCAGGCCTTCAGGATCTGACTCGCCTGCTTCATGTCCGACAGCAGGCTGACCGCGAACTGCACGCGCTCGCAGGTCGCCGTGCAGATATGCGCGAGCTGGCTCGCCTCCGACGTGACCGCTTGCACGTCGTACAGCGAGATCGCGGTGGCGACGTCCTCCATCAGGTCGAGGATGTCGTCCATCGTCGTGATCAGCTTGTGGATCTCGTCACGGTCGAGCGGCGTGATGAAAGTCTTGTGCAGCAGGTCGATGGTTTCGTGCGTGAGCTTGTCGGCCGCTTTCTCGGCCTTTTGCACGTTTTGTTTATGGCTTTCGGCGTCCTGCAGATTGTCGATCAGGAGCTCGAGTTCGCGGCTGGCCGACATGATGCACGTTGCGTGCGCATTGAAGATTTCAAAGAACTTGCCCTCAGTGGGCATGAATCGACCGAACATTGGGATCCTGGAAATGGGTCACGTAATGGCTGACATAAAACCGCCATATTGTACCGTTCCGGGTTCATTGCCGCACTCGTGACAGCGCCGTTACAACAGCCTGCGGCGCTTGCCGTCACTCGCCGCCGTAGAAGTTCTGCGCGCCCGCAAAATTGTCAAACTTCGTGTATTGACCGTGGAACGTGAGTCGAACAGGACCGATCGGACCATTCCGCTGCTTACCGATGATGATCTCTGCGGTGCCCTTGTCGGGGCTGTCCGGGTTGTACACTTCGTCGCGGTAGATGAACAGGATCACGTCGGCATCTTGCTCGATAGCGCCCGACTCGCGCAGGTCCGACATGATCGGCCGCTTGTTCGGCCGCTGCTCGAGGCCACGGTTCAGCTGCGACAACGCGATCACCGGTACGTCGAGCTCCTTCGCGAGGCTCTTCAGCGAACGCGAGATTTCCGAGATTTCGGTCGCGCGGTTTTCACCCGACGACGAGCCGCTCATCAGCTGAAGGTAGTCGATGATGATCAGCCCGAGCTTGCCGCACTGGCGCGACAGCCGGCGCGCGCGCGAGCGCAGTTCCATCGGGTTCAGACCGCCCGTTTCGTCGATGAAGATCTGCGCCTCGCTCATTTTCTGCACCGCGTGCGTGAGCTTCGGCCAATCCTCGTCGGTCAGGCGCCCGGTTCGCATGCGATGCTGATCGAGCCGGCCGACCGAGCCGAGCATACGCATCGTGAGCTGGGTGCCCGGCATTTCCATCGAGAACACCGCGACCGGCAGCCCATACTCGACCGCGACGTATTCGCCGATGTTCATCGAAAACGCCGTCTTACCCATCGACGGACGGCCCGCGACGATAATCAGCTCGCCGCCATGCATGCCCGAGGTCATGCGGTCCAGATCGACGAAGCCGGTCGGCGTGCCGGTCACGTCGCTCGGATTGGCGGTGTGGTAGAGCGTGTCGATCCGCTCGACCACTTCGGTCAGCAACGGCCCGATCTCGAGGAAGCCCTGGGTGCCGCGCGCGCCGTCTTCGGCGATCGAGAACACCTTCGATTCCGCTTCGTCCAGCAATTGCCGGACTTCCTTGCCTTGCGGGTTGAACGCGTCGGCGGAGATTTCATCGGCGACCGACACGAGCCGGCGCAGCACCGCACGGTCGCGCACGATTTCGGCGTAGCGGCGGATATTGGCCGCGCTCGGCGTGTTCTGCGCGAGCGCATTCAGGTAAGCGAGGCCGCCCACCTCTTCCGCCTTGCCCGAAGTGCCGAGCGCCTCATAGACGGTGACCACGTCGGCCGGTCGCGTGGCCGCGATCAGCTTGCCGATGTGCTCGAAGATGATGCGGTGGTCGTAGCGGTAGAAGTCGCTTTGCGCGAGGAAGTCGGCGATGCGGTCCCATGCCGCGTTGTCGAGCAACAGGCCGCCCAGCACCGATTGCTCGGCTTCGATCGAATGCGGGGGGACTTTCAGCGACTCGAGTTGGGGATCTTTGGACGGTGCGTTCATGGGGTGGAATTATCGGGCAATCCGGCGACGGCTGCGAGCGGAAAAAACGCCAACTCGGGCGTACACGATAGACGGTCGGGCACAAAAAAAGCAGGGGCCGGTTACCCGGCCCCTGCCCTTCACCAGCGCAATGCTGGCTGATCCTGCGTGATGCTCAGCGGTCGACTTAGACGTGCTCGCCGATCACTGCCACCGTCACATCGACGAGAACGTCGGTGTGCAGCGAAATCTGAACCGGGTGCTCGCCAACCATCTTCAGCGGGCCTTCCGGCAGACGCACTTGCGACTTTTCGACTGCGAAGCCTTGCTTGCCCAGTGCTTCGGCGATGTCGGCGTTCGTCACCGAGCCGAACAGACGACCGTCGACACCAGCCTTCTGGTTGATCTGAACGGTTTGGCCTGCGAGCTTTTCGCCTTGTGCCTGAGCGGCGGCCAGCTTTTCAGCGGCGACCTTTTCGAGTTCTGCGCGGCGCACTTCGAATTCAGCCAGGGCTTCCTTCGTTGCACGGCGAGCTTGCTTGTTCGGGATCAGGAAGTTACGTGCGTAACCGTCCTTGACCTTCACGATGTCGCCCAGGTTACCCAGATTGACGACCTTTTCCAGAAGAATGATTTGCATTCGGATACTCCTTATCGCGTCGTCGGGTTAGGCCTTGTGCTGGTCGGTGTACGGCACCAGCGCGAGGAAACGCGCGCGCTTGATAGCCGTGTCCAGCTGGCGTTGATAATGCGCCTTGGTACCCGTGAGACGTGCCGGCGTGATCTTGCCGTTCTCGCCGATGAAGTCCTTCAGCGTTTCGATGTCTTTGTAGTCGATGTACTCGACGCCAGCAGCCGTGAAACGGCAGAACTTCTTGCGCTTGAAGAGCGGGTTCTGTTGCTGACGACGCTTGTCGAATTTCTTACCAGTCGGGCGGGGCATGATTAGTCCTTTCCAATGTCCTGCAATGCTGTGATGTGAAATACCAGAGTTCGCGCGTTACGGTGCTTTTTCGCCAGAAAACCTGTGAAGAGCGTTTCGACGCCCATCTGACAGTTTTCGAGCTTACCGCTCGCTTCGCCCGCGGCGACCGCCTGTATGGTCAGTTCGACCTGACGGGCAATGCCCGCCTCGACGACTTCCGTGCGGTGGTGCAACGTGCAGGTTGCAATCGGAACGCCGGCGGGGGTGTAACGCACCGGTTCGCGTTCGACGACGCTTGCCTTGAGTTGCAGCCGGTTCATGTACTTCAGATGCCTTCGTGTACGTGAGCGGAGCGACGCTGCGTGTCTGGCAGCTTAAATAGTGTGTCTTAAGCCTGCGCTTCGGTCGGCTGAGCGGCTGCCGACTTCTTGGCTTCTTCGCGCTGCACTTCCTTCATCATCGGCGACGGGCCGGTTTCGGCCTTCTTCATCTTGACGATGAGGTGACGCAGAACGGCGTCGTTGAACTTGAACGCGTGTTCCAGTTCGTCGAGCGTGGTCTGGTCGCATTCGATGTTCATGCAGACGTAGTGAGCCTTCGCGAGTTTCTCGATCATGTAGGCCAGTTGACGACGGCCCCAGTCTTCGACGCGGTGGATCTGACCACCGTGCGACGTGATCGTGCTCTTGTAACGCTCGATCATGGCGGGCACCTGCTCGCTTTGATCGGGATGCACGATAAAGACGATTTCGTAATGACGCATTACACACTCCTTGTGCTGACTTTTGGATAGAAGCCGCCCGGGCGTCTGAACCGGTGCGGCAAGTGAGAAGCCCAAGAGTGTAACCCGAATGGGGACGGGTTGCAAGGCATTCCGCCGATTCGACGGCGGAATCGGATGTGTTTTCAAGAGCTTAGAGGCAACAGGACCCGTGAAGCCGGGCTGTTCTTGTCCATCAGCCCGCTTCCGTGCGCTGGCTTCCGCTCTGCAAACGCGCTCTGAGCGCCGCTTCGAGGCCACTGAGCGCATCGGGCGCGGCGTCCGTGATGGCCCACCAGGTCATGCCCGCGGCGTCCCAGTGCGCGATCGAATAGCCGTCGTGACCGAGCGATGCGGGCGCCGCGCCGTCGATGCCACGCGCCGCGCCGCCGACCGTCGACTGCGGGAACACGTACACGTCGATCACGTGCTTGCCGTAGCGGTACACGAGCACCGCGACCCGCTGATGCGCAAGGTAGTCGAGCCGACCGCCCTGCAGCGCGAAGCCGTTCGCCGCGAGATCCTCGACGGGCGGCGAATAGTCGAGCCGGCCGTTAAACCACGGCTTGACCGTGTGACGATCGGTCGAAATGACGTCGATGTCGCGACCGGAGACCTGCGCGCGCACGTGGCTTTCGACGAGTTCGTCGGTGAATGGCGAGACTTCGGCCGGGCGGTGCAGCGTCAGGGTCAGGACCGCGGCGGCCGCGCACAGCGCGATCACGAGCGCCGCGAACCCGCCGCGCGCGGTCGCCCGGTTTGCGCCGCCCGCAGTGGCTGCGCCGCCGAAGCCGGCCCAGCCGCCCCCATTGCCGGAGCCCGCTTGCTGCCCGCGTGAGTCGCCCGGGCGGTCCGCGCCATGTGAACCACTGAAGCTCCTGAGCCACCCGTCGAGCCACGCGGGCCACCACGCGCCGCGACGCTGACGCCGAGGCTCCAGCGCCGCCGGCTCCGTCGTCCCCGCGCCAGCGTTGCCGGCAGACTCCGCCGGACCTTCTTCAGCCGCGGCCGTCGCCGCCGACACCGCAGGTCCTTCGGCGAGGGCATCGGGCAAGCCGGCCACGATCCGCGCCCGCAACGACTGCGGCGCCCGATGATATGGCGCCGCGCGCAGTGCACCGCTCAGCGCACGCAGGTTGTCGCTCGCGCGCCGGCAGTCGTCGCAGCTCTCGATATGCTGCTGGACCCGGCGCGCATCGGGCGCCGGGAGTTCGTGATCGGCGTTCGCATCGAGGAGCGGCCGAGCTTCGTTACAGTCCATCCGGCGTCTCCTGAGCGGGTCCGGCGGCAGCGCCGGGAATGTTGAGTGGCCGGCCGTCGGCAAACGCCCGGAGCTGTGTCACTGTGGCGGTGACGGGCGTACCCGCCGATGATGCCGGGCGGCCATCGCCGGGACTTCGCGGCGACCGGGCTGCAGGCCCGGAGGACGCGCCGGATCCTGCGGATGCAGCGGATGCAGCGGGTGCAGCGGGTGCAGCGGGTGCAGCAGCCGCGGACTGCGCGAGCCGCCCGGATTGCGCGCCATGACCCGACGGCGTCTCCGTCGACCCGCGCCGCCCACCCTGCCCGCCTTTGCGCCCCGTGCCAGTCGCCTCTCCCCCGCCTCGCTGCTGCGCCATCAAAATCTCTGCCAGCTTGCGCCGCCCACGCGCGAGCCGCGACATCACCGTACCGATCGGCACATCGGCCACCACCGCGATCTCCCGATATCCCATCTCTTCAAGCTCACGCAAAATCAGCACCTCGCGATACTCGACGGGCAAAAGCGCCAACGCGTCGTGCACCTGCCGTACATCCTCGTCGCGGATCAGCAGTGTCTGCGGATCGTCGCCGCCCGCACTCCAGCCGTCGAGGGTCGCGTCGTCCATCGTTTCGTCGAATTCGAGCATGTCGTGCGTCGGCGCGCGCCGCCGCCATTCCGTGTACCAGGTGCGGCGCACGATCGCGAGCAGCCACGGCCGCGCGGAGTCGCCGCGAAACGTATCGAAGAAGCGGAACGCGCGCATGAACGCTTCCTGCACGACGTCCTCGGCATCGTTCGGATTGCCGCACAGCCAGCGCGCGAGGTTGTACGCGGCGTCCAGATGCGGCAGCGCCAGCTGCTGGAAGCGGCGGCTTTTCGCTGCAGCGGCATCGGCGTTGGCGCCGGTGCCGGCATTGGGCTCGCCGCGTGCGCGGGCGGCGTCTGAGTCGGTCTGGACCACGTGGGCCCCTCCAAGGGCATGGCGGCTGCATCGTGCGGGTCGCTGTTGTCGAGCGCCCCGGGTGGTGTCGTTCCTGACGTGTCTTTCACAGCAGAACTGGCCATAGCCCCAGTTTATTCCCGACTGCGGCGATGATTCCCAAAAAAGATCGGGATCGCCGCCGCGCGCCGCTCACCGGCTAGTACGACGGCTGGTTCCAGTACTCGTCGCTCGCGTACACGTCTTTCAGGTAGTCGATGAAATAGCGCACCCGCGCGGGCACGTAGCGCTGCTGCGGATAGACCGCGAGGATGTCGTAATCGGGCAGCGCATACTCGTCGAGCACGGTTTCGAGCTCGCCGCGCGCGAGCTGCTGCTGAATCTCCCATGTCGAGCGCCAGCCGAGCCCGAGCCCTTCCGAGACCCAGCGATGCAGCAGTTCGCCGTCGTTGCAGTCGAGCGTGCCGCCCACCCGCACCGTCGCGAGCTTGCCGTTGCGGCGGAAATACCAGCCGCGGTTCTGCCCGCCTTGCAGATTGAACGCGAGACAGTTGTGGGCCGGCAGATCCTCGAGCGTCTTCGGCTTGCCGTGACGGCGGAAATAGTCGGGCGTGCCGCAGACGACGCGCCGGTTCGACGCGAGCTTCACCGCGACGAAGTTCGGGTCGACCGCGCCGCCGATGCGAATCGACAGGTCATAGCCCTCGCGCACCAGATCGACGACCCGATCGGTCAGATTGAACGACATCTGCAACTCGGGCTTGTCGCGCAGAAACGCGGGCGCGAGCGGCGCAACGTGCTTGCGGCCGAACGCGGCCGGCGCCGACACGATCAGATGGCCGTTCACCGCGCGGCGCCCCGCGCTCAGTTCGTTTTCCGCCTGATCCCACTCGCTGAGGAGCCCCCGGCAGCGTTCGAGAAACGCGGCGCCGTCCTCGCTGACCACCAGCCGCCGCGTCGTGCGATACATCAGCTTCACGCCGAGGCGCTTTTCGAGCGCGTCGATGCGCCGCCCGAGGATCACCGGCGACACCCCCTCCTCCAGCGCCGCTGCCGCGAGACTGCCCGCGTCGGCGACCCGCACGAAGGTTTCGATCTGTTTGAAGCGGTCCATGCTCGTCTCCCACCTGTCTGTTGCCGGGCTGCCGCCGGCCGTGCGCCGGGCTTCATGCCATTCAATACTTTTTGTTTCGGAATAAGCGACCCGGACTGATCTTATCAAACCTTTCGCGCAGGCCTAAAGTGTCCCTCAACCGACGTAATTCCCGACATTGAGGAGACATTCCATGGCCAAGATGAGAGCCGTAGACGCCGCCGTTCTGGTGCTCGAAAAAGAAGGCATCGACACCGCGTTCGGTGTGCCGGGCGCCGCGATCAACCCGTTCTACTCGGCGATGCGCAAAGCCGGCGGCATCAGCCACGTGCTCGCGCGCCATGTGGAAGGTGCGTCGCACATGGCCGAGGGCTACACCCGTGCCCAGCCGGGCAACATCGGCGTGTGCATCGGCACGTCGGGCCCCGCCGGCACCGACATGATCACCGGTTTGTACTCAGCGCAGGCCGACTCGATTCCTATTCTGGCTATCACGGGCCAGGCGCCGCGCGCGCGTCTGTACAAGGAAGACTTCCAGGCTGTCGATATCGAATCGATCGCCAAGCCCGTCACCAAGTGGGCCGTGACCGTGCGCGAGCCGGCGCTGGTGCCGCGCGTGTTCCAGCAGGCGTTCCATCTGATGCGCTCGGGCCGTCCGGGCCCGGTGCTGGTCGATCTGCCGATCGACGTGCAGCTCGCCGAAATCGAATTCGACATCGACACGTACGAACCGCTGCCGGTCTACAAGCCGAAGGCGACCCGCAAGCAGATCGAAGCCGCGCTGACGCTGCTCAACGATGCCGACAAGCCGCTGATCGTCTCGGGTGGCGGCGTGTTGAACGCCGTGGCCGAAGACCTGCTCGTGAAGTTCGCCGAAACGGTCGGCGTGCCGGTGATCCCGACGCTGATGTCGTGGGGCGCGATTCCCGACGACCATCCGCTGATGGTCGGCATGGTCGGTCTGCAGACCTCGCATCGCTACGGCAACGCGACGATGCTCGCGTCGGACTTCGTGCTCGGCATCGGCAACCGCTGGGCCAACCGTCATACCGGCAGCGTCGAGGTCTATACGAAGGGCCGCAAGTTCGTGCACGTCGATATCGAACCGACGCAGATCGGCCGTGTGTTCGGCCCGGATCTCGGCATCGTGTCGGACGCGAAGGCCGCGCTCGAACTGTTCGTCGAAGTCGCCGGCGAATGGAAGGCCGCGGGCAAGCTGAAGGATCGCAGCGCGTGGGTCGCCGATTGTCAGGAGCGCAAGCGCACGATGCTGCGCAAGACCCACTTCGACAACGTGCCGATGAAGCCGCAGCGCGTCTACGAAGAGATGAACCAGGTGTTCGGCCGCGATACCTGCTACGTGAGCACGATCGGCTTGTCGCAGATCGCCGCCGCGCAATTCCTGCACGTGTACAAGGCGCGCAACTGGATCAACTGCGGCCAGGCCGGCCCGCTCGGCTGGACCATTCCGGCGGCGCTCGGTGTGCGCGCAGCGGATCCGCAACGGCCGATCGTTGCGCTGTCCGGCGACTACGACTTCCAGTTCATGATCGAGGAACTCGCGGCCGGCGCGCAATTCAAGCTGCCGTACGTGCATGTGGTCGTGAACAACTCGTACCTCGGGCTGATCCGCCAGGCGCAGCGCGCGTTCGAGATGGACTACTGCGTGCAGCTCGGCTTCGAGAACATCAACTCGCCGGAGATGGAAGGCTATGGCGTCGATCACGTCGCGGTGGCCGAAGGTCTCGGCTGCAAGGCGATCCGCGTGTTCAAGCCGGAAGAGCTGAAGCCGGCACTGCAAAAAGCGCAGTCGATGCTCTCCGAGTTCAACGTGCCGGTGATCGTCGAAGTGATTCTCGAGCGTGTGACGAACATCTCGATGGGCACCGAGATCAACGCGATCAACGAGTTCGAAGAACTCGCGGAAAAGCGCGAGGACGCGCCGACGGCGATCAGCCTGCTCGACTAAGCGTCGCCCGTTCGCGGTACCCGCAGCATTCAGCGCGCACGATGCGCGAGGGCCGGACTCATGCTCCGCGCCCTTGCGTCAACAGTCATCACGACCCGCGCGCCATTCCCTGACCGACCTGAGAGACACAAGCACCATGCCGAAATTCGCAGCGAACCTGACGATGCTGTTCAACGAAGTGCCGTTCCTCGACCGTTTCGCGGCGGCGGCCAACGCAGGCTTCGATGCCGTCGAATTCCTGTTCCCCTATCCGTATTCGATCGCCGAATTGAGCGAGCGTCTGCAGCAGAACCGCCTGAAGCTGGTGCTGCACAACCTGCCGGCGGGCAACTGGGAAGCCGGCGAACGCGGCATCGCGTGCCTGCCCGATCGGGTCGGCGAGTTTCAGGAAGGCGTCGGTCGCGCGATCGAATACGCAAGCGCACTGAAGGTGCCGCAACTGAACTGCCTCGTCGGCATTCCAGGCGCGAACGTGTCTGCCGACACCGCCCGCGCGACGATCGTCGAGAACCTGCGCTTTGCCGCGCGCGAGCTGAAGAAGGCCGGCATCCGGCTGCTCGTCGAGCCGTGCAACTCGTACGACATTCCGGGCTTCGCGCTGAACCGTTCACGCGACGGACTCGACGTGATTCGCGAGGTCGGTTCGGACAATCTGTTCCTGCAGTACGACATCTATCACATGCAGCGGATGGAAGGCGAACTCGCGGCGACGATCGAAAAGAACCTCGCGCAGATCGCGCACATCCAGCTCGCGGACAACCCCGGGCGGCATGAACCGGGCACCGGCGAAATCAACTATCCGTATCTGTTCGCGCTGCTCGACTCGCTCGGCTACGACGGCTACGTCGGTTGCGAATACAAGCCGCGCACGACGACCGAGGCCGGCCTCGGCTGGGTGCAAAGCGTGGCCGGTCAGGCGCGCGGCGCGGCGCATGCGGCGGCTTGAGGCGGCTTGAGGCGGCCCGGGGATCGTCACGACTCCCTGAAGCGCCTCAACCCGCGCCCCCTATCACCCTGGAGATTCACACACATGGCAAAGATCGGCTTCATCGGGCTCGGCATCATGGGCGCGCACATGGCGCGCAACCTCATCAAGGGCGGTCACTCGCTGTTCGTGAACGGCGCCTATCCGGTGCCGGACGACATTGCGAAGACCGCGAGCGTGGTCGCCAGTTCGACCGCGGTCGCGCAGGCCGCCGACATCGTCATCATCATGGTGCCGGACACGCCTGACGTCGCCAACGTGCTGTTCGCCGACGACGGCGTCGCCGCTGGCCTCGCCAAGGGCAAGCTCGTGATCGACATGAGCTCGATCTCGCCGCTCGACACCCAGGCGTTCGCGAAGAAGATCAACGCGCTCGGCGTCGACTATCTCGACGCCCCGGTGTCCGGCGGTGAAATCGGCGCGCGCGATGCGTCGCTGACGATCATGGTCGGCGGTCCGGAAAAAGCCTTTGCGCTGGCCAAGCCGCTGTTCGAGCTGATGGGCAAGAACATCTCGCTGATCGGCGAGAACGGCGCGGGTCAGACCTGCAAGGTCGCGAACCAGATCATCGTCGCGCTGAACATCGAAGCGGTCGCGGAAGCACTGTTGTTCGCGTCGCGCTCCGGCGCCGATCCGGAACGCGTGCGGCGCGCGTTGATGGGCGGTTTCGCGGCTTCGCGGATCCTCGAAGTGCATGGCGAGCGCATGACGAAGCGCACGTTCAATCCGGGCTTTCGCATCGAGCTGCATCAGAAGGACCTGAATCTCGCGCTCGATGGCGCCCGCAAGCTCGGCATCGCGCTGCCGCATACCGCGAGCGCGCAGCAGTTGTTCAGCGTGTGCGCGGCCAACGGCGGCAAGGCGTGGGATCACTCGGCGATGGTGCGCGCGCTCGAGATCATGGCGAATCATGAGATCGCGCAGGCGCCCGATAGCAAGGAAGCGAAGGCGGCTTGAGGCCTTCGTGGCTGCTCTGTGAATCAGCTCGCCGTTGAATGCGCCGATGCCCGCTCCGGGATCGGCGAGCTCACGGCGAGCGCAGGTGGGGCGCCCGTTCGCCGCCCGGCAGCTTCGGCTGCTGACGCGGCGCAACGGGCAAATCGCGCCGCTCTGGGCTGAGAGCGGCAAGTGGGGTCCGCAGCGGCACCTGACGGTGACGGGGAAGCCTTGGTCGGTCAGACGTCGTCGTCGGGTGTCCGGCTGTCGGATTCAATCAATACGTATCGAACACCTTCTGCAACGCGGCCGGCGCCGTATGGCCCGCCGCCAGCGCCAGCATCAACAGCACGCGCGCCTTGTACGGATTCAGCGTACCGGCGCTGACGAAGCCGAGCGCGTCGTCGGCGGCCGCGCCGTTGCGCATCACATGTCCCGAGCCCACGCGCGACGAACGCACCACCGCGATGCCGCGCGCCACCGCGTCGGCGAGCGCCTGCTGCAACGCCTGATGGATCGAGCCATTGCCCGTGCCCGCGACGACGATGCCACGCACGCCGGCGGCGACGAGCGCATCGACGGCAATCCGCGACACGCCCGCATAGCTCGCGACGATCTCCACATGCGGCCACGCCGTATCGATCGCGAATTCGCTCTCGAGCGTATGCGCGCGCACCACGCCGCGCTGGAACTCGACGCGGCCGTCCTGCACCCAACCGAGCGCACCGATTTCCGGCGACTGGAACGCATCGACCGCATAGGTGCTCGTCTTCACGACGTCGCGCGCGCTATGAATGCGGTTGTTGAACGCGACCAGCACGCCCTGCCCGTGCGCAGCCGCATGCCCGGCCACCGTCACCGCGTTCAGCAGATTCAACGGACCATCGGCCGATAGCGCCGACGCCGGCCGCATCGCCGCGGTCAGCACGACCGGCTTGTGCGACCTGACGGTCAGATGCAGCAGATAAGCGGTCTCTTCGAGCGTGTCGGTGCCATGCGTGACGACCACGCCGTCGATGTCGTCGCTCGCGAGCAGCGTGTTGATGCGTTGCGCGAGCGTGGTCCACAGCGGCAGCGCCATGTCCTTGCTGTCGACGCTGGCGATCTGCTCCGGTGCGATCCGCGCGACCGCCGACAGCGCCGGCACCGCCGCCAGCAACTGATCGACGCCGACGACGCCCGCCTGATAGCCGGACGTGTTGGCGGCATCCGCCGCGGCGCCGGCGATCGTGCCGCCGGTCGCGAGCACGGCGATGCGTGGCAGCGAGGACGTGGCGCCCGGCGTACCGGAAGGAGTCGGGAGAGAGGAAGTCGAGGTATTCATGGCGGCGATTGTAAGCGATGCGCCGCGTGCCGCCATGCGTGAAAGACCCGACGCCGGCTCGTCGCTCGTCCGCGTACGCGACATGCGAGCCGGTCTGAATCCCATGCGGCGCCCACTGGCACCGATCAGCACGAGCATTGTCGACGGACATCGCTTAACTACCGATACTTGATGGAACACCTGGGGTGCCTCGCTCGCTGCCCTGTCAGGATTTCCGACATTGCCAAGCCTTCCTCATCAACAGGTTGTGCTCCCGTCTACCGCCCCTGCAGCGCCCCAATACCTACCCACGACGATTCAGACGTGACCTATCTTTGCTCTATCTCAAAAAATATAGACTGAATCCAGTTGCAGAGATTGACCAACCGCCAGACCCCGATTGACTCGGCAGAACCTCCACGGGGCTTACTGCGGCGATGAGCTTGCGGGAACGTTATTGCCCCTGCTTTTTCGCCGGATATTGAACAGTAAAAAATTGGAAACGGCGACCTATAAATAGTTCGCATGACTGATTTTTAACATATCGAAGGATTGACGTCATGAACAAGTCATATATCAGCATCTGGAATGAAGCCCTTGGTTCGTGGGTGGCAGCGTCGGAGAATGCTGTAGCGCGCGGCAAGCGTAGCAAGGCAACGGTTTTCGCAGTTGTGGCGACGACGGCTTTGGCCGCAGCCTCGTGGGCGCCGGTAGCACACGCCCAGTACAGCGCGGGCGGCGGTGTTGCCGCCGGAGCTACTTCGATTGCGGTGGGCACAGGAGCTAAGACCACGGGCAAAAATATCAGCAGTATCGCTATCGGGCTTAGCGCCTCCGCCGATTCTGGTACATCGGCAACTGCATATAGTGCTACTGCTCTCGGCACCAATTCAGTCGCAACCGGTGATGGCGCTGTCGCATTGGGCGATACTGCAAGGGCCACAGCGGACAAGGCGACTGCAGTTGGTCGCGGCGCATTGGCCAGTGGGACCAATTCAAGCGCGTTTGGCGCAGGCGCCTCTGCATCGGCAGCAAACTCGATGGCACTGGGTGCGGGTTCAATCGCCGATCGCGCAAATACGGTGTCGGTTGGCAGCGCGACGGCCAGGCGTCAGATCACGAACGTAGCGGCCGGCACGCAAGACTCGGACGCGGTCGTTGTCTCGCAGCTCAAGGGCGTGACGGCCGCGCTCGGCGGCGGTGCTTCGGTCAATGCAGACGGTTCCATCAAGTCGCCTATTTACAATGTGGGCGGCACGACGGTCGACAATATGGGTGACGCAGTCACCAACATCGACAACCGTGTGACCGACAACAGCAAGAACATCGCGATCAACAAGTCCGAGATTGCGAACATGGCGGGCGACATCACGAATATCACTAACAACCTCAATGACGGCACCATCGGTCTGGTGCAGCAGGACTCGACCAGCAAGGCCATTACGGTGGCAAAGGGCCTGGACGGCACGACGGTGGACTTCAGTGGCACCGATGGCGTACGCACGCTGAGCGGCGTGGCCGATGGTGCGGTTGCTGCGGGCAGCAAGGAAGCCGTCAACGGCAGCCAGCTGTATGCGAACTCGGAGAGTATGGCAGCGGGTCTGGGCGGCGGTTCGACCGTGAACCCGGACGGCACGGTCAGCGCACCGAGCTATAGCGTGGATGGCACCACGGTGCATAACGTGGGCGATGCCGTCGCCAACCTGGATGACCGGGTGACGCAGAACACCACAGACATCACGAAGCTGCAGACTCAGGTGGGCGATGTCGGGACGCAACTGTCGGGCGCGGTGCAGTACGACCGTAACGCTGACGGCTCGGTGAACTTCGGGTCCGTGACGCTGGGCGGAAGCCAGAGCGCAGGTCAGGTAATCCTGACCAATGTGGCCAACGGCCAGAGCCCGTACGACGCGGTGAACTTTGGCCAGCTGTCGGCTTTGCAGGACCAGGTGACGGATCTCAACGGGCAGGTGAAGGATCTCGGTTCCCAGATGTCGAACATCCAGCCGGGCAACCCGATCCTCAACACCCCGGATGTTTCGGCACCGGACAGCGGCAACGGTGCAGTGGTCAATGCGGCGATGCCGGGTACCGGTGTGGGCAGCACGGTGGTCGGAGCAAACGCCAATGCAGCAGCGGACAACGCGGTGGCAATGGGCACCAATGCGGCGGCGACCGGCGTCAACTCGACGGCGATCGGCACGGGCTCGCAAGCTGGCAACGCGAACTCGGTAGCGTTGGGTCAGGGTTCGGCAACGGACCGCGATAACTCGGTGTCGGTGGGTTCAGCGGGTAACGAACGCCAGATCACCAACGTGGCAGCGGGTACGGCGAACACCGATGCAGTCAATGTCGGTCAGATGAACAGCTCGGTCGCACAAGGCGTTCAGCAGGCCAATAGCTACACCGATCAGCGTATCAACGCCACCAACCAGGCAATCAACAACGTCGCGAAGAGCGCCTACGCCGGTATCGCAGCAGCGATGGCAATGCCGAACATGACGCCGTCGGGCCCGGGCAAAACGATCGTCGCAGCGGGGGGAGCGACCTATAAGGGCGGCAGCGCCGCAGCAGTAGGAGCCACGTACCGCTCACGGAACAATAAGTGGCTCGTCAACGCCGCGCTGTCGGTCACGTCGACTGGTGACGCTGGCGTACGTGCGCAGGTTGGCTACGAGTTTTAACTGCCATGTCACATAAAGAGCCGGATGTCCGTTAATCCAGGAGTAAGTACCCTCGAAAGTCTGGCCACGCGCCAGGCTTTATCGTTTAGCGAGCGTCATACTCAAGAATCCGCCCCTCCTCACGAACTCGAGATGGTGGCACTTGAGGAGCACGTGCCGACGGACCACCTGCTGCGCAAGATCGAGGCGGCGGTGGATTTCGAGTTCATCCGCGAGAAGGTATCGTACGACACACGTGCGAGCGCGCGAGGGAGCGCGTCGATGCCCGACGCCGGACTGACTGGCGCGTGGCCATCTACAAGCGGCGCAAGAAACCGGTGGAGCGCGGCTTCGCAGATGTGAAGCAGCTGCACGGGCATCGCCACGCGAGGATGCGCGGATTGCAAGGTAGCAGTGCAATGCCTGTTGGGCGCGCACACAGAACATCAAGAAGATCGCCCTGCTGGTGACACGCCTGAAGGCGTGTTCAAAGACGCCTCACGCATCGGCCATGCGTCGCTCCCCGCTCGTCCGCATGCTTCTGCCCCTTGGCGCGCAAAGATCGTGCTTCAGACCACGACGCACCCCACCAGAAAAACACCCCCGCTCCGAAAAACGTTGGGTTGGTCAGCAGTCTGAAGGGCGCCGGCAACGGCCAGACTTTTCTCGCCCCTCCTGCAGGTGCAAGTTCCACCCTAAGCTGTCCGCAGCGCTAGGCCGCCTCGCGCAACTGCGCCGCGATATCGGTCTCGTTCAGTTGCGGCGCGAACATCTCGATCAACCGATACGCGTATGCGCGCAGGAACGCGCCCTTGCGCAAGCCGACGCGCGTCGTGCTCGCCTCGAACAGATGCTGCGTGTCGAGCGCGACGAGCTCGGTGTCGCGCTTCGGATCGTAGGCCATCGCCGCGACCACGCCGATGCCCATGCCGAGCTCGACGTAGGTCTTGATCACGTCGGCGTCGATCGCGGTCAGCACGACGTCGGGCAACGCGCCCGCCTTCGCGAACGCCTGGTCGATGTGCGAGCGGCCCGTGAAGTCCTGGTCGTAGGTGACGATCGGGAATTCGGCGATCTCGTCGAGCGTCAGATTTTCACGGCCGACCAGCGGATGATCCTTCGGCACCACCACCACGTGATGCCACGAATAGCACGGGAACGTGACGATGTCGGGGAAGCGGTCGAGCGCCTCGGTCGAGATGCCGATATCGGCCTCGCCGTTGATGATCATCTGCGCGATCTGCTGCGGGCTGCCCTGGCGCAGCGCCAGATGCACCTTCGGGAACACCGACGTGAACTGCCGGACCACCTTCGGCAGTGCGTAGCGTGCCTGCGTGTGGGTGGTCGCGACGACGAGGTGGCCGCTGTCCTGGTCCGCGTACTGACGCGCGACGCGGCGCAGATTCTCCGCATCGAGCAGCATCCGCTCTATCAGCTGATGCACGGCCTTGCCCGGCTCGGTGAGGCCCGTCAGCCGCTTGCCGCGGCGAATGAAAATGTCGACGCCGAGTTCGTCCTCGAGATCCTTGATCTGCTTCGACACGCCCGACTGCGACGTGTACAGCACGTTCGCCACTTCGGTCAGGTTCATGTTCTGCCGCACGGCCTCGCGCACGAAGCGCAATTGCTGGAAATTCATCGTTGTGTCTCCGGTTCTGCCAGAGTTGAGTTATTGGAGCCGCCCGGTGCCAGGTGGAACCACCCGGTTCGGCTGATACGTTTGTCTCTTGTCCTGAGCGTCGCGCGGCGACGCCGCCCTCTCACTGTGCCGGAAACACGCGCAGCGCGCGCGGCACCGCGGTCACGCCGTCGCCGACCGCGAGCTGCAGATCGCGCCACGTTTCCCGATCGAGTTCGGCTTCGAGCAGATTGCCCTCGCGACCCGCGAGCTCGACGCGCACCGAGCCGCCGAGCGTCACCACGCGCCGCACGTCGACGACGATCCCGTCGCGATGCCCGGCCGCCTGCGGATACAGTTGCAGATCGTGCGGCCGCACATAGGCGAACGCGGGACCGCTGAAACCCGCCGCGATCGCGACCGGCAGCGCGGCGCCGTCGACGACGAAGCCTTGCGCGTCGACACTGCCGTGCAGACGGTTCGCCGCGCCGAGAAACTCGTAGACGAACGGCGTCTGCGGATGGTCGTACACGTCCTGCGGGCTGCCCACCTGCTCGACATGCCCGCGATTGAGCACGACGATGCGATCGGCTACTTCCAGCGCTTCTTCCTGATCGTGCGTGACGAAGATCGTCGAGATATGCAGATCGTCATGCAGGCGGCGCAGCCAGCTGCGCAGTTCCTTGCGCACCTTCGCATCGAGCGCGCCGAACGGCTCGTCGAGCAGCAGCACCTTCGGCTCCACGGCCAACGCGCGCGCGAGCGCGATGCGTTGCCGCTGACCGCCGGACAGCTCCGACGGATAGCGCTGCGCGAGCCAGTCGAGCTGCACGAGCTTCAGCAGTTCATGCACCTTCTCGCGAATCACCTTCTCCGACGGACGCTCGTTGCGCGGCTTCACGCGCAGGCCGAACGCGACGTTCTCGAACACCGTCATATGCCGGAACAGCGCGTAATGCTGGAACACGAAACCCACCTCACGCTCGCGCGCGCCGACCGCCGCGACGTCCTGGCCTTGCAGTTCGACCTGGCCGCCGTCCGCGTATTCGAGGCCGGCGATCACCCGCAGCAAGGTCGTCTTGCCGCAACCCGACGGCCCGAGCAGCGCGACGAGTTCGCCCGGCGGGAAGTCGAGCGACACGTTGTCGAGCGCGACGAAATCGCCGAAACGCTTTTGCAGGTTACGAACGGTGATACCCATTTACAGCTCTCCTTGCTTGAGCGGATGTCGCTGCGACGCAGGCGTGGCGTTGACGAAAAACGAACGGGAAGCAGACGGCGCGTTACTACCCTGTGAGGCACCCGACGGCGACACCGGCCCCGCATACGCGGGCACCTCGCGCGCGGCCGACAGTTCCGCCGACATATGGCGCTCGGCCAGCAGCTTGAGCCCCAGCGTGACCAGCGCCAGCAGCGCGAGCAGCGAGGCCACCGCGAACGCGGCCGAGAAGTTGTATTCGTTGTAGAGAATTTCGACATGCAGCGGCATCGTGTCGGTCTGCCCGCGAATATGGCCCGACACGACCGACACCGCGCCGAACTCGCCCATCGCGCGCGCATTGCACAGAATCACCCCGTACAGCAGGCCCCACTTGACGTTCGGCAGCGTGACGCGCCGGAACGTCTGCCAGCCCGATGCGCCGAGCACGTGCGCGGCTTCCTCCTCATCGTTGCCCTGCGCCTGCATCAGCGGAATCAGCTCGCGCGCGACGAACGGAAACGTGACGAAGATCGTCGCGAGCACGATGCCCGGCACCGCGAAGATGATCTGCACGTTGTGATCTTCGAGCCACGGGCCGAACCAGCCCTGCGCACCGAACATCAGCACGTAGATCAGACCGGAGATCACCGGCGACACCGAAAACGGCAGATCGATCAGCGTGGTCAAGAGCGCCTTGCCGCGGAATTCGAACTTTGCGATACACCACGACGCCGCGAGGCCGAACACGAGGTTCAGCGGCACGGCGATCGCGGCGGTCAGCAACGTCAACTTGATGGCCGACAGCGCATCCGGATCGACGAGCGATGCGAAATAGAAACCGAGCCCCTTGTTCAGCGCCTGATAGAACACCGCGACGAGCGGCACGACCAGAAACAGGGCGAGAAACAGCAGCGCGAGGCCGATCAGCAGCCAGCGCACGAGGGGCGGCTCGCTGACCGGATCGGGGCGACGCGCGCCGGCGGCGGGGTTGGTCGGAACGCGGCTCATTGCACACCTCCACCGATAGCGGCGACGCTCGCGGCCGCTGGCGCCGGTCCTGCGCTGCCGCGGCTCGTGCGCCGCTGCAGATACCACTGCAGCGTGTTGATCAACAGCAGCATCAGGAACGACACGACCAGCATCACGACCGCGAGTGCCGTGGCGCCCGCGTAGTCGTATTGCTCGAGCTTCGTGATGATCAGCAGCGACGTGATCTCCGACTTCATCGGCACGTTGCCGGCGATGAAGATCACCGAGCCATATTCGCCGAGCGCGCGCGCGAACGCGAGGGCGAAGCCGGTCAAGAGCGCCGGGAACACGGCCGGCAGCACGACGCGGCGAAACGTGAGCCAGCGCGATGCGCCGAGGCATGCGGCCGCCTCCTCCTGCTCGCGCTCGAACTCCTCGAGCACCGGCTGCACGGTGCGCACGACGAACGGCAGGCCGATGAACGTCAGCGCGACCAGCACGCCGGCCGGCGTGAACGCGATCTTGATGCCGAGCGGCACGAGGAACTGGCCGATCCAGCCGTTGCCCGAGTACACGGCCGCGAGCGAGATACCCGCGACGGAAGTAGGCAGCGCGAACGGCAGATCGACGATCGCATCGACGATGCGCTTGAACGGGAACGTGTAGCGCACCAGCACCCACGCGACCAGAAAGCCGAACACCGCGTTGATCAGCGCGCCGCCGAGCGCCGAGAAAAATGTCAGCCGATACGACGCGAGCACGCGCGGCGAAGCGACCGCGCGCACGAACTGGTTCCAGTCGAGCGTGGCGGTCTTCAGGAAGGTCGCCGCCAGCGGAATCAGCACCACGAGGCTCAGATACGCCACCGTGATGCCGAGTGTCAGGCCAAAGCCGGGCAATGCGCTCGGCTTGCGGAAGGTCAACGTGGTCATGCTGGATACTCGATCATGGTTGATGCTCGCGCGGTTGTTCGTGTTGCCGTGTTGCCGTACCTCGGTATTGCGGTACTGCCGCCGCACTGCGGGCCACCCGACCCGGGTTAGCCGCAAGCGCGCCCACCGGGCGCGCCTTTTGCCTGTGACTCAGGCAGTGGCCGTCACTGCGGCTGATAAATCGAATCGAACACGCCGCCGTCCGCGAAATGGGTCTTCTGCGCGTTTGCCCAGCCGCCGAACGAATCGTCGATCGTGTACAGCTTCAGCTTCGGAAACTTCGCGGTCAGATCGGCGGGCACCTTGTTCGAACGAGGACGATAGAAGTTGCGCGCGGCGATCTCCTGGCCCTCCTCGCTATACAGGAAGTTCAGGTACGCCTCGGCGAGCTTGCGCGTGCCGTGTTTGTCGACGACCTTGTCCACCACCGCGACCGGCGGCTCGGCCAGAACGCTCACCGACGGCACGACGATCTCGAACTTGTCCGGACCGAACTCCTTCAGCGACAGGAACGCCTCGTTTTCCCACGCGATCAGCACGTCGCCGATACCGCGCTGCACGAAGCTCGTGGTCGCGCCGCGCGCGCCCGAATCGAGCACGCCGGCGTTCTTGTACAGCTTGCCGACGAACTCCCTGGCCTTCTGGTCGTTGCCGCCCGGCTGATGCGCGGCGTACGCCCACGCGGCCAGGTAGTTCCAGCGCGCGCCGCCCGAAGTCTTCGGATTCGGCGTCACGATCGACACGCCCGGCTTCACCAGATCGTCCCAATCCTTGATGTGTTTCGGGTTGCCCTTGCGCACCAGAAACACGATCGTCGACGTGTACGGCGATGCGTTGTCCGGCAAGCGCTTCTGCCAGTTCTTGTCGACGAGCCCCTTGTTAGCGATCGCGTCGATGTCATAAGCGAGCGCGAGCGTCACGACGTCGGCCTGCAGACCGTCGAGCACCGAGCGCGCCTGCGCACCCGAGCCGCCGTGCGACTGCTTGAAGGTGACGGTCTCGCCGGTCTTCGCTTTCCATTCCTTGGCGAACGCCTGATTGACGTCCTGATACAGCTCGCGCGTCGGATCGTAGGACACGTTCAGCAGCGTGGCGTCGGCGTGCGCGACGCCGCTTGCGCCGAACATGCCGAGCGCACCCGCCGCGCCGACGGCAAGCGCCGCGATCAGTTTTTGGGTTCGAGCCGCAAGCCCCGTATGCCGATGGTTCATCTCAGTTTTTCTCCGCGTGATGGTCCGCTGATAAGCGTCTGGTGTTGTTCTGCGTCGCGGTCACGTGCACATGAGCGCCAACTCGGAGGCCAGTCTATCGAAGGGCTTTCATCATTAAAAATAATGTTTCTTCATTTTTTAATGCTCAAAAGTGGTAACGGCAGAGGCGCCGCCTGTTCGGACGTCAAAAACGCTGCGATGTCGCCGATCAGCGACGCCGCAGCGCACCCCTCGCGACGAACTTAAAGTAAAGCTTGAAATGCGCCGAATACTGTATAAAAATACAGTCACCTGTTCATACATACAGTGGCCATGACAAAACTCACCGCACGACAGCAGCAGGTTTTCGATCTGGTCCGCCGCGCGATCGAACGCACCGGCTTTCCGCCCACTCGCGCGGAAATTGCCGCCGAACTCGGCTTCAGCTCGGCCAATTCCGCGGAAGAGCATCTGCGCGCGCTGGCGCGCAAGGGTGTGATCGAACTCGCAGCGGGCGCGTCGCGCGGCATCCGCCTGCTGGCCGGGCAGGACGATGCGCCGCACCAGTTCACGCTGCCGCATGCGGGGCTGATGCAGTTGTCGCTGCCGCTGATCGGCCGGGTCGCGGCGGGTAGCCCGATCCTCGCGCAGGAACATATCTCGCAGCATTACGCGTGCGATCCGGCGCTGTTCTCGAGCAGGCCCGACTACCTGCTGAAGGTGCGCGGCCTGTCGATGCGCGACGCGGGCATTCTCGACGGCGACCTGCTCGCGGTGCAAAAGCGCAGCGAAGCGAAGGACGGCCAGATCATCATTGCGCGACTGGGCGACGACGTGACGGTCAAGCGTCTGAAGCGCCGGCCGAACGGCATCGAGCTGATCGCCGAAAACCCCGATTACGACAACATCTTCGTGGAAACCGGCAGCGCGGATTTCGCGCTCGAAGGGATCGCGGTCGGGCTGATCCGCCCTGGCGAGTTCTGATCTTTAGCTGTCACCGGAACGCTCGCTTCGGTTTGTTCGACCCAAGCCGCATTTTTGCCGCATTTAAGCCGCGCATTTAAGCCGCATCGTCTGGAGAGACTCATGGAACGACTTGCCCGCCTGCTGCCTTTTCGCCAGTTCGGCCGTCTGCGCCATCTGCGCAAGCTCACCCCCTGCGCACTGCTCGAGGCGCCCGCGGCGCGCACGGCGTCGCTGTTCGACGCGCCTGCCGAAGCTTCCGGTCTGCCGTCGTCGCTGCCGGCGTTCGCGCGCGTGTCGCTGAATTCGGCGCTGAACATCGCCGAGCCCGCGCGTCGCGCACCGGTGCGGGTCTATCATGGACCGTCGCGATTGATCATGGTCGGCACGGTCGACGCCGTATGTCGTATGATCGATCGTTGCATAGCCGAAGAAGCCAACGTGCACGGCGCGGTGTTCGAAGCCTGAGCGAATCCTGAGCACGCATGCAATAAGCACATCGGGTGTTCAGAGATTCGCGTGGGATGGGATCGTTTCGACCTCGCCGTGGTCGACGTTAGATCATCACTAACGCGGAGTCCCATTCGATGACAATTCCGAAACGCATGCATGGCAGCGCCACCCGGCCGTTGCTGATCACGCTGATCGTGGTGATCGTGATTGCCGTGCTGGGGTTTATTTATGCGTCACCGTATCTCGCGGTGAACAATCTCAAACGCGCGGCAGATGCGCGCGACGTGCAAACCGTCAATCAGTACGTGGATTTTCCCGCGCTCCGCGATAGCCTGAAGCAGCAGGTAGGCGCCATGCTGACGCGCCGACTCGAGGCGGATGCCGGCAACAAGTTGGCCACGATCGGCGCGGTGATCGGGGTGACATTGATCGGCCCGCTTGTCGATGCCTATGCGACACCCGACGGCGTCGCGGCGCTGCTGAACGGGATGCCGCCGCGCGGCACGCCGGGCGAGCAGCCAGCCACGCCGCCGGCCGCGGGTGGCGAAGCGCCGGCCGCACCCGCCGCGGGTGACACCACCACGCAGGCCAGTGCGCCGCCGCCCGGGCGCCAAAGCACGGCCGGCTATCGCAGTCTCAACGAATTTGTCGTCACGTACCGGCGTGGCGAAGGCAACGCGAACTATTCGGCCATCTTCCGTCGCGAAGGTCTGGTCACGTGGAAGCTCGCGGCGATCAATCTGAACGAGTGAGATTCAAGCCCTAAGTTGAAGGGATACGCGGGCTGGCCATGGCGGCCACCCGCGTGATGGGTTGATGCGCATCCGGGCTATCTGACGGGGCACGCGGCTTCGTGCCCCGCGCTGATGCATTACGCCGCGGCCGCCTGCTGCTGCTCCTGCGCGGAGGAGCACGCCACCAGAATGCTGCACGACACCCGGTCGAGCAGCGGCGTGTTGCCCGCCCCCATCCACCATCGCGACAAACCCGTCCGGCAGCGATGGCCGACCACCACGAGGTCGACCTGCAACTCGTTGGCGAGATTGGCGATCTCGTCGATCGGATGGCCGAAGGCGAAATGCCCCTGCGCGTTCACGCCGCGCTCGGTCAGCCAGTTCACGCCCTCCTGCAGAATCTCGCGGGCCGTTTTTTCGAAGCTGCCGCAGGCCACGTCCGTCAACAAACCCGCGCTTTGCGCGATGCTCGAACGCATGTCCACGACCGACAGCAGGTGCGTTTCCGCCTTCAGGTCCAACGCCAGATCGGCACCGCAACGCAGGGCTTTGCGGCCTTCGCGCGAGCCGTCGTAGCACAACAGGATTTTCTGGTAGCTCGCCATCTGTTTTCTCCCATTCGCGCGGAAAGCGCGTCTGAATCAATCATGGTGCGCCGCAATTCGGCTTGCAAGGGATGGAAAACGCTAAGTGCACGGTCGGTGCATGCTGAAGCCGTCTGCACAAGCGTTGGGCCACCTGCGACAACGTTTGCACACGTATGCCGCATCGCAAAACTTCGTATGCGAACGTTGCATCGGCAAGCTACGGGCGATGTGGCGCGCCAGTCGCGCCACTGCACTGACCGACACCGACAGCCGCGTTGCACCCCACGCATTACGCGTTCCCGGACACCCGCTCGCATCGGCGACCGATACCCTGGAATAGGCGGCTCCGCGTGCGCAATGCGTGCGTCGCAGGTATGTTGTGTGTGTAGCGCGTACGTTGTGTCTTCTTCCGGAGCCTTGCCCGACTCATGCCCGCCGCCCCCATCGAATTCCATCAGGTCAGGAAAAGCTACGGCGAAAAGACGGTCGTCGACGGATTGTCGTTTCATGTGAACACCGGCGAATGCTTCGGGCTGCTCGGCCCCAACGGCGCCGGCAAGACCACCACCTTGCGCATGCTGCTCGGCATCGCGGCGCCCGACGCCGGCACGATCCGCCTGTGCGGCGAGCCGATCCCGGGCCGCGCACGCCTCGCGCGTTCGCGCGTCGGCGTGGTGCCGCAGTTCGACAATCTCGATCCCGATTTCACGGTGCGCGAGAATCTGCTCGTGTTCGGCCGCTACTTCGGTCTGAGCGCCGCGCAGTGCCGCGCGGCGGTACCCGGTCTGCTCGAATTCGCGCGCCTCGAGAACAAGGCGGACGCGCGCGTGAGCGAACTGTCGGGTGGCATGAAGCGGCGCCTCACGCTCGCGCGTGCGCTGATCAACGATCCCGAGGTGCTGGTCATGGACGAGCCGACCACCGGTCTCGATCCGCAGGCGCGCCATCTGATCTGGGAACGGCTGCGCTCGCTGCTCGCGCGCGGCAAGACCATCCTGCTGACCACCCACTTCATGGAAGAAGCGGAACGGCTTTGTCATCGGCTGTGCGTGATCGAGGAAGGACGCAAGATCGCCGAAGGCGCGCCGCGCGAGCTGATCGCGTCAGAGATCGGCTGCGACGTGATCGAGATCTACGGACCCGATCCGTTTGCGTTGCGCGACGAACTCGCGCCGCTCGCCGAGCGCACCGAGATCAGCGGTGAGACGCTGTTCTGTTATGTGAACGACGCGCAGCCCGTGCATATGCGCCTCAAGCAGCGCGCCGATTTGCGCTATCTGCATCGGCCGGCGAATCTCGAAGATGTGTTTCTGCGGCTCACCGGCCGCGAAATGCAGGACTGAATACGCAAAGAGGCATCGGATGGACGCACGCACCTACGAAACCCACGACGGTACGCCATCGGCACAGGAGCCGTTCGGCGCCTTCCCCGCCAACGCCACGAACTGGATCGCGGTGTGGCGCCGCAACTATCTGGTGTGGAAGAAGCTCGCGATCGCGTCGATGTTCGGCAACCTCGCCGATCCGATGATCTATCTGTTCGGTCTCGGCCTCGGGCTCGGGCTGATGGTCGGGCACGTCGACGGCGTGTCGTATATCTCGTTCCTCGCGGCGGGCACGGTGGCGTCGAGCGTGATGATGTCGGCGAGCTTCGAGTCGATGTATTCGGGCTTTTCGCGCATGCACGTGCAGCGCACGTGGGAAGCGATCATGCATACGCCGCTCACGCTCGGCGATATCGTGCTCGGCGAGGTGGTGTGGGCCGCGAGCAAATCGGTGTTGTCGGGTGTCGCGATCATGCTGGTGGCGGGCGCGCTCGGCTATGCGAGTTTTCCGTCGATGCTGCTCGCGCTGCCGGTCATCGTGCTGGCCGGTCTCGCGTTCGCGAGCCTTGCGATGATCGTGACGGCGCTCGCGCCGTCGTACGACTTTTTCATGTTCTATCAGACGCTGGTGCTCACGCCGATGCTGCTGCTCTCCGGCGTGTTCTTTCCGATCTCGCAACTGCCCGGTGCCGCGCAAGCGGTGACCGCTGCGCTGCCGCTCGCCAATGCGGTCGATCTGATGCGACCGGCGATGCTCGCCCGGCCGACGGAGCACGTCGCGCTGCATGTGAGCGTGCTGGCCGCCTATGCGATCGGCGGCTTTATCGTGTCGGCGATCCTGTTTCGGCGCCGCATGATGAAGTAAGCCGAACGCGCGGACGGCACGTGGTGCCGCGTTGTACCTGCGCCCGCGCGAGACGGCGCCGCGTTGGTCGTCGCTTTGCGTGTTTCCTATCGACGCGCGCGCTCAGTCCTCGTCATCGGTCCACGGAATGTCGACGTCGGAGATGAACGCGACCGTCGCGAACGGGCCGCCCTCGTGACGCCCGATCTTGCCATCGGCGCGCTGCCATTCGACCCGGAACACGGTAGCCGGATCATCGGCGATCAGCCGCACCGTGCGCAATTCGTCCGGATCGGCGTCCTCGACCGGACCGTCGAGCGAGATCAGCAGCGCCTGCGGCCAGAGGCCATCGGCGGGATCGTAGATCTTGTCGCCGTCGTGAATCAGCGTGAAGGCTTCCACGCCGATGGTCGCCGACGCATCGACGATCATCTTGGCGAGCGCACGCAACAACGCGGTCGCTCGCGCCGAGTTTGCCTGACGGATCGCGAGATCACCACGCGTAAGCGCCTGCTCGAGTTTCGGATTGGTTTTCTGTTGCGCCATGGATGTGTTGGTCCTATCGCTCTGTTGTGGGCAACGCGCCATCGGGACGACGCGCCGCGTTTCTTTTTGGGTCCACCTGCCGCCGCTTGTGTGCATTGCAGCATCGCGGGCTGGGCGACATGTCCGCGGCTCGACTGTCGTGGTTCCGCCGTTTTGCCTGATGGTTGCGCGCACCGTCAGGGTCGTTTTCTCAAAGCCGCCCTTGCCGTCCACCACAGTTTAGGTCGTGATTCGGATTCCGGGAGAACATTTGCCGCTTAGTGCGTTGCATGTGTCGCATTTCATGCATCGACTCGCGAGCGCCGCGGCGTGCGCTTGCCGCGGGCCCGGTCCGCCTTCGGCGTCTTCAAAGCCTTCGCCGCCTGTTCCCCGGCCGGCTTCGCAGCCGCGATCCGCGCGATCAGATGGTCGCGAAACGCGCGCACCGACGGCGGCAACTCACGCCCGGCCATCGTCTGCACCTGGATGCTGCGCTGGCGCATCTGCGGGTCGGTCAGCGCAATCACGACGAAGCCGTCGTCGGCATAGCGGTCGCGCACCGACAGCAGCCCGGTGAACATGATCGCGCCGGACTTCTGCGCATAGCGATAGATCGCGCCGCTGTTGTTGCAGATCAGGTCCGGCTCGAGCAGGATGCCTTCGAGCGCGCACGTGATGTCGATCAGTTGGCGAATCGTGGTGCCCGCCTCCGACAGCGCGAGCGGATAGCGGCTCACCTCGGCGAGCGACAGTTTCGCGCGCGCCGCGAGCGGATGATCGGCGCGCACCAGCACGAATACCGGCGCGCGTTCGGTGTGCTCGACCTTGACGCCCTTCTCGGGCGCGAGGCTGAACGACAACGCGATATCGACGTCGCCGTCGCGCACATGGCGGGTCGCGTCGGCCGGCGACATCACGGTCAGCGTGAAATCGATGCCGGGGTGCTCGGCGCGGAAATCCGCGATCGCGGCGGGCAGGAAGTCGACCGCGAAGCCCTCGGCGGTCGCGATCTTGATCCGGCTGCCGTGCAGGCTCGCGAGGCCGCTGATCTCCTTCATCACGTGCTCGGCTTCGAGCAGGCTGCGCTGCGCGTACGCGAGCAGCCGCTCGCCAGCCTCGGACAGCGCCATGCCGCGCGGGCGCCGCTCGAACAGGGTCACGCCGAGTTCGCTCTCGAGCCGCACGATCTGCCGGCTGATCGCAGATACCGCGACGTGCAGTCGTTCGGACGCATCGCTCAGCGAACCGCTGCGCGCGACTTCGACGAAATAACGCAACGCGATGCCATGCAGTGAACGTGCCATCCGGGACGCCTCCATTGAATCAGTTGCAACGATGCCGCGGGTAGCTGGCGCGGTTCGAGGCGACGTGCGACGCTTTGCCTTTCCGGCAACGCAAGCTTCGAAACATGATCATTGTGACAAAAATGGCGCGCTTCTAGAATCGGTCGCAACGACATCGCAGGCGTTTTCGGCCGAAGGCCGCGCCGGGCGTCCAGCCAGCGTGCCTCGCCGCGCTCTGCCCCACTCACCCATTCCCCGCATTGGAGACATCGACATGAGCCGCAACCAGGCCATCGAGCTTGCCACCCGGCACTTCGAATCCGGCGCTTTTCTCGCCGACCTGAACCGCCGCGTCGGGATTCGCACCGAAAGCCAGGAAAGCGATCGCGGCGCGCTGCTGCTGTCCTATCTGACCGACGAGATCAAGCCCGAAGCGGAACGCCTCGGCTTTGGCACGCGCATCGTCGATAACCCGGTCGATGGCTTCGGTCCGTTCCTGATCGCCAGCCGTCACGAAGGCGATCATCTGCCGACCGTGCTGATCTACGGCCACGGCGACGTCGTGCGCGGCTACGACAGCCAGTGGCGCGCGCCGCTGACGCCGTGGGCGGTGACGGTCGAAGGCGAACGCTGGTTCGGTCGCGGTACTGCCGACAACAAAGGCCAGCACTCGATCAATCTCGCCGCGCTCGCGAGCACGCTTGCCGCGCGCGACGGCAAACTCGGCTTCAACACGAAGCTGCTGATCGAGATGGGCGAGGAAACCGGCTCGCCGGGGCTCGACGCGATCTGTCATGCGCATCGCGACGAACTCGCCGCCGACGTGCTGATCGCCTCCGACGGTCCGCGTCTTGCCGCGCGTCGTCCGACCGTGTTTCTCGGCTCGCGCGGCGCGGTCAATTTCAGGCTGTCGCTGAACCTGCGCGACGGCGCGCATCACTCGGGCAACTGGGGCGGCCTGCTGCGCAATCCGGCGACAGTGCTCGCCAATGCGCTCGCGAGTCTCGTCGATGCGCGCGGCGTGATTGCGGTGGACGGCCTGCGTCCGCCGCCGATCCCCGAAGCCGTGCGCCGCGCGCTTGCCGACATCACGGTGGGCGACGGTCCCGGCGATCCCACCGTCGACGACAACTGGGGCGAGCCGGGTCTGTCCGCGCCCGAGCGCGTGTTCGGCTGGAACAGCTTCGAAGTGCTGGCCTTCAAGGCGGGCAATCCTGAGAATCCGGTCAACGCGATTCCGCCGTCGGCGTTCGCGGTGTGCCAGTTGCGTTTCGTGGTCGGCACCGATTGGGAAAATCTCGGCAAGCATCTGCGCGCGCATCTCGATGCGCACGGCTTTCAGCTGGTCGAACTCGAGGTCGAGCGCGGCGCGCCGGCCACGCGGCTCGATCCGGACGATCCGTGGGTCACGTGGACGCTCGCGTCGCTCGAAGCCACCACCGCCAAGAAGACCGCGCTGCTGCCGAATCTCGGCGGCACGCTGCCGAACGAGGTATTCGCCGACACGCTCGGTTTGCCGACGATCTGGGTGCCGCATTCTTATCCGGCCTGCTCGCAGCATGCGCCGAACGAGCATCTGCTCGGGCCCGTGGTGCGCGAGGGTCTGCAGATGATGGCGGGACTGTTCTGGGATCTCGGCGAGAATTCGCCGCTTGCGGCGAAGCGCCTGGCGGAGGATACGGCAAAGGCCGCGGGTTGAATCCGGCTGACGCCGATTGATTCGAAGTGGCGCGCAGCGGGACCGGTTAACGACCCGCTGCACGTCCGTCCCGCAAACACATCTGAATCGGGCGACTGCCCTAACACGCCAATCAGCTTGCCGAAGCCGCCCCGTCGACCGGCCGGGGCCACCACGGCAAGCACATCGCGATTACATCGACATCACGGTGCCGGATTAGGCTGCAGCTCGTGCAGCCTGTCGATTTCCGCCAGCACCTGCGCCGACAGCTTCACCTCCGCACTGCCGATGTTCTCCTTCAACTGCTCCATCGACGTCGCGCCGATCAGATTGCTGGTCACGAACGGCCGGCTATTGACGAACGCGAGCGCGAATTGCGCGGGCGTCATGCCGTGGCGCTTCGCGAGTTCGACGTAACGCGTGGTCGCCTGCACGGCTTGCGGCTTGCTGTAGCGCGCGAAGCGCTCGAACAGCGTGATGCGCGCGCCGGCCGGACGCGCGCCGCCCTCGTACTTGCCGGACAGCCAGCCGAACGCGAGCGGCGAATACGCGAGCAGGCCGATGTTGTCGCGATGCGCGTACTCGGACAGACCCGCTTCGTACGTTCGGTTCAACAGGCTGTACGGATTCTGGATGCTGACGATGCGCGGCAAGCCGAGCTTTTCGGCCGCGCGCAGAAACTGCGCGACGCCCCACGGCGTTTCGTTCGACACACCGACATGGCGCACCTTGCCAGCCTTCACGAATTCGGCGAGCACCGTCAGCGTTTCTTCGATCGGCACCGTGTACGCGTCGTCGACCCACGGATAGGACGGGCGGCCGAACGTCATCGTGCTGCGATCGGGCCAATGCAGCTGATACAGATCGACGTAGTCCGTTTGCAGACGCTTGAGGCTGTCGTTGAGCGCTTCGGTCAGGTTCTTGCGGTCGAACTGATTGCCCTCGCCGCGAATATGACGCGGATTGTGAGGCTGACGCGCCGGGCCCGCGATCTTGCTGGCGAGCACGATCTTCTCGCGCGCGCTCTTGTGCTGCGCGAGCCACGTGCCGATGTAGCGCTCCGTCGAACCTTGTGTTTCGGCGCGCGGCGGCACCGGATACATTTCGGCGGTGTCGATCAGGTTGACGCCGTGATCGAGCGCGTAGTCGATCTGTGCGTGCGCTTCCTGCTCGGTGTTCTGTTCGCCCCACGTCATGGTGCCGAGACCAATCAGGCTAACCTGCACATCGGAGTCGCCGAGTCTGCGGTATTCCATTTACTTGTCCTGTCAAAGAGGTGAAGAAAGCGCAGACGTTACCACGCCGGCGCATTGCCTGCGGGGCTAGAATGTCAAGCCCATGCGTTGCAGCGCGCCGCGTGCCGACTTGCGCGGTACGCACTTTGCGCTCTCGATGCGCGTTTCATCACGACTTCGTTGCCATGAATCACGAACACCTCGAATTGCTGGTCACGCGCGTGATGCCCTACGGAAAATATAAAGGCCGCGTGATCGCCGACCTGCCCGGTCACTATCTGAACTGGTTCGCGAGCCAGGGTTTTCCGCCCGGGGAGATCGGCCGTCTGCTCGCGTTGATGCACGAGATCGATCACAACGGTTTGAAACCGCTGCTCGCCCCGTTGCGCAAACCGAACTCCCTGGCGCGTTGAAACCGCCGCCGTGAAAGCGTTGCCAAGCCCGCTGAAAGTCGCGAAGCAGGCAAGCTGCAAGCAATGTAGGCCAGTACAAATTCATACAGGTTTTTTCTTGCGGATTGCGTTCGCGTGGCCTTTAATCGGCATAGGTCGTCGCGACGTGAAACGTCGATAGTGAGGCGGTTCAGTCGTCGTTCACTGAACCGCTTCGATGTGTTCCGGCGCCGTGCGATCCCCCGCCTTCGTGAATGCCCGTGTGTCCATGTCCCAATTCAACCTGTCCGCGTTGCTCGAATTCATCGGCCACGATCTGTCGCCGGTGCGCGCGGTGATCCTGTTCTTCGTGATCGGCTACGTGGCGGTCGGACTGCCCGTGCACTTTCGCCAGGGCGCGGCCTCGCGCGACGTCTGGGGCACGGCTGCCGGCGTGACGATGGCCGCGCTCTACGCGGCGTTCCTCGTCGGCGTGTACCCGTGGCTGCATCACCTGTCGGCGGTTGCGCGTTGAGCTTCGGCCGCCGCCAGCTCCGCTCCGAGACCTTCCCATAGCGGTTCGAGCAATTCGCGGCGCGGCTGCCAGCGCCGCATCGACGTTCGATACAGCGGTCGGCGCACCTGCGCCGAACTCGCGGTGCTCACGCGCCGCGTCGTTTCGTGAAACGCGAGGCAGCGTTCGTCCCACTCGAGTCCGCAATGCGCGAGCATGCGACGCATGGTCGCCTCGAAACCGTCGACCAGTTCCTCGTACTCGATCTCGATCAATCCCCCGCTGGCCCCTCTGGCGCTCGGTATAGGCGATTGATCAGTGACAGCTCGAATGGCTGCTAACGGCGAAAATTGCTGACGGCCCGCTGCTGGCCACCCGCTGCCCCATGCATGAAGGACCGTCTCCCTGGCAAGTAAAGCGGTGATCTGCGACGGAAGACCCGGACCACCCAGCCATCGCTACAAAAAGCGGACGCAGGCGCACATGTTCAAATTGGAATTGCTCCAATGCCGCTATCCATGTGCGTATTTAAAGTACCCGCAGCACGGATTGCCCTCGCGGCCTGTGAGCGCCCCGGGCTCACTCGCCTGGTGGAAAGGCGGCCTCAACCGCGGAGCGCGAAAGTAGCCACAATGAGAGCCGAGAAGATCAGCGCCGGGGCGAGATGCCGGAACGGCTCCCGGTTTCGTAGCAGTGTGAAGAGCACTGCGATCATGATCGCAGTGGCCAGCGTGATGCCTAAGAGTCTGGTTTGTTGCCCAAGAAGCAGTGCCGCACTGAACAGTTCGAGAGCGCCACAGAGCAAACGAAACCATGCCGGATAACCCCAGCGTGCGAAGTCGCGCTTCACTGCGCCGCGTCCTGCGAGATTGACCACCCCGGCAACTGCGAACAGAACCGCTACGATCGTCGCGAGAATCGATTCGAAAGATACAGCGTTCCACGTCATCGTCATGCTCCGTTAATTGGCTGAAAGTGTTTTTGTTCAGAGAGGTCCGCAATCAGGCCGGGGCCATCGGGTTTCCACGCAAGAACTCGCCGGGCATGCTGGCCGCTTACTGTCTGGTCGAGCGCCAGTGCGTCAGCGAACGGTCCAAGCGATTTGCGTGCATCGTCGAGTGGCCAGAATTCGACGCGATCGGCGCCAACCGAGGCCCGAATCGCTTCGCCCATTTCGGCAACGGCAACGGCATCTTCCGCAACCACGTTGAAGATCTGTCCCGCCACTCGACCGTCTCCGCGTGCCGCCTGCTCCACCGCGCTCAGATATGCCGTGGCGAGATCGTCGACGTGCACGGCCGGCCAGTGGTTGCGACCATCGCCGACGACTCTCACACTGCCGGTCTGACGGACCATGCCGGCAAGCATGCCGAAGATGCCGCCGCCATAGCCGTGCACCATCGCCGGCCTGAGGATCACCGCGGCAATCGAGCGGCTTGCTGCCAGCGCCTGCACGTGTTGCTCCACTGCTGGCCGCCAGGCGACGAGCGGTGTCGGGTTCAGCGCCGTTGCTTCAGTCGCGGCGTCGCCCTCCGTATTGCCGTAGACCCAGGTGCCCGACGTATAGACGAACGCGGTGCCCGGATGCAATTGCGAAAGCATCGCCTCGACTGCGGCCTCGTCAGCAACGGCGGCGGAAGCATCGTTGGTCGACGCCAGGTGCACCACGCCATCAGCGGCACCGGCAGTCGCAGCAAAAGACTGTGGCTCACGCAAGTCGCCCCGATGCAGTTTCACGCCGAGACGTGCCAGCGCGCTCGCGGCCGCCGACCTGTCTTCGCGCACCAGCGCCGTCACCCGATGGCCAAGGCTGATAGCCTTGCGCGCGACCGCTCGCCCGATGTACCCCGTACCACCTGTAATGAACAGTTCCATAGCGTTTTCCTCGACGAATACCTACGAAGTTGACAATCAACACAAACGAGACTCATCAGTCTCGTTCCGGCAAATCTAAACGAGACTGACCAGTCTTGTCAACTACTCGACGATCTGCTATTTATCTGCCATGAACATGCTTTCTCCCCTCGACCTGAGCCCGCTGCAACGCCGTAAGCGGTCCGCAATCCTCGACGGCGCGAAAGCCGTTTTCTTAAGCCAGGGATTCGGCCTGGCAACGATGGACGATGTCGCCGCGGCCGCTGGCGTCGGCAAACAGACCGTCTACCGCCACTTCAAGTCGAAGGAGGCGCTCTTCGTTGGTCTGGTGAGTTCGATGTGCGCTCAGGTGGGTGGACTTCTTGCCAGCCCTCAGGGCAAGCAATCAGATGGCTCACCCGAAGTCGAGTTGCATGAGTTGGGATGGGTGTTGGCACACATCCTTATCGAGCCGGATTATCTGCGGCTTTACCGGGCCATCGTTGCTGAGGCCGAGCGCCTTCCGGAACTCGGCCAGGTGTTTTACGAAAATGGCGCGAAGGTCGTCCGTGCCTTCGCCGCAAAAATTCTGCGCAAACGATTCGACGAACCGACCGCTGCATTGCGGGCAGCGACATTCGTTCAGTTGGTACTCGGCGACGCGTATCTGGAACTGTCGATAGGCTACACGGTGCCCGATGTTGAATCGCGCTTTGCACTGCAAATTGACGAGGCCGTGGCGGCGGCACTTCGCTAGAGAGTACCGCGTAACAGGTCGAGTCACTGCTTGCAGAGCGCAACAACATGTAGCGCGGGAACCGCACGATCCAGGCGCGCTTCAGAAATTATGAGTTTCGTTTTGTGGTCACGTCTGACTCGTGCGACGAGGGCATGTTGCGCGAGCCTCGCAATGGTGTGTGGGTCGGCAGGCGACCTCGAGCGAACGATCACCCTACCCAAGCCGTAGCGGCCGCTTCCAGCGGTACAACAGACGCTAGTCCACTACTGGGCGCAGCTGCGTCTTTCTTACTGCTCGCCCTCAGGAAAGAGACACCCGCCGTTGCGGACCAACGACTTCATCTCTTCGCTCACCTCCAAGGGGCTTCGAATCAATCGAGCAGCGAACTCCTTGTGTCGCCGCATGTACGACTTCGAATCGTGCTTCGCGCTCCAAAGAACGATGTTGAGCAGGATGGGGATGAGATCCAGACCCTTCTCGGTCAGCGTATAGAAATCCTTACGTCTATCGTCGGGGTTAGGCGCCCTCGCGAGAATTCCCTGCTCCTCAAGAAAGGCAAGCCGGGAAGCCAGCACATTGGTCGCGATTCCTTCTTCCGATTTCAGGAATTCTCCGTACGTTTTCTTGCCAGTGAAAACGATGTCGCGGACGATCAGCAGCGACCACCTGTCGCCGAAGATCTCCACGCCGTAGTTCACTGCGCAATGGGACCGAAGGTCCTCTTTGCTGGTCGTTTTCATGGCTGGATCTTAACATCGCTTGCATGTTGCAAGTAAATTTTCGTCGATTGCTTGTGTTTTGCAAGTAACATGACTAGCATGGCCCATAGGTTGAGTGCAGTCGTTGGCTCGAGCCAGTACCCCACGAACCATCAATCCCATGACGGCAAGGAATCTCGAAATGAAAATTGGTTTTATCGGCGCCGGCCCTGTCGCACAGACGATCGCCAAACACGCTCTATCGGTTGGTCACCAGGTTGTACTTAGTAACTCGCGTGGGCCGGAGTCGCTCGCCGAGCTCGTGGCGGAATTGGGTTTCGGTGCCGCCGCCGGAACGGCGCAGGAGGCTGCCGAGCAGGACCTCGTCGTGCTTGCGACCAAATGGTGGAACGTGCAGGCAGCGTTGTTTTCAGTCGGCAACTGGAAGGGCCGGGTCCTGGTGGATACGACCAACCGCGTTGCCAGCATTCAGCCTTTGATGCTAGGCGACACCGCCGGACGCACGTCGAGCGAAATCGTCGCCGATCTCGCGCCCGGAGCGAAGGTCGTCAAGGCGTTCAACACTGTTCCGATGTCGTGGATCTCGGACTTTTCGCCGTCGAAGCGCAAGACCGCATTCTTCGTGGCCGGGGACGATGCGGACGCTAAAAAGCTGGTGAGCGACCTGATCGAGGAGATCGGTTTCTACAGCCTCGATCTCGGCTCCCTCGCGGTTGGCGGCAGGCTCCAGCAAACCGGCGGACCTCTCGTGGGCGTCAATCTTACGTTCAATGACCGGTTCGTCTTGCCTACGATTGACTGACCGATCGGGGCAACGACGCAGTCTGCGTTGACCTCGGTGAATGTCGTGCATTTGCCGACTGCTGCCTGATACGGCGGGCAGAAACCGAGCCTCAACCGTCACTCGACCCAGTGATGCTTCGATGGTACCTCGGGCGGATTCAACGGCCACTCGCGCCGTTGAGACCGAAGCGCGGCACATCGTCATGCTCGACGTGGCCGGTAGAAAAATCGGTTCGATTATTACCTGCCATGTAATTGGCGGGACTCGCGCGTCTGACTAATCTGTGCGTGTCGCCTGAACGTTCTCGGCGAAACCTTCGACCCTCAAGGAAATATCATGGCTAACTTTCCCCTCTATACGCTCGAATCCGCACCCGAACAATCGAAGCCCGCGCTGAAAGGTCTGGCTGAAATCTTCGGCATGGTGCCTAACATGCCCGCCCAGATGGCGGGCTCGCCGCGACTCATCACTGCCCTGGTTGCCGTGTTCAATCAGGCGCACGGCGGCAACTTCAACGAAGATCAGATGCAGGTGCTGCTGCTCACGAATGCGGTGACGAACAGCTCCGCCTGGCCGGTCGCATTCCACTCGTACCTCGGGATCAAGGAAGGCCTGAGCGAGGCCGACGTGCACGCGATCCGCGAACGCCGCTACCCGAAGGACCCCAAGCATGCAGCGCTGTCGCGTCTCGCACGCACGCTGATTGAAAAGCGCGGCCGAATCGACGACCACGACATCGCCGCGTTCACCGAGGCGGGTTTCGATCAGGCGCTGGTGCTCGATGTGGTCCTCGTGGTCGCTGCCTCGACGATGACCAACTACACCGCGAGCGTCACACAGTCGCCGCTTGAAGAGGTCTTCCAGCCCTACGCATGGAACGCTTGAGGCGAGTTTGCGCGGCGGGAAAGCAATTCAAACGACCCGCCGCAGAATGTCTGGTTAAAGCCCTTTCCCCGCGGGAAATGGGCTTTTTTTATTTTCTGGTTCAAGGGGGCTAACGAACGTTCCACCATTTCGAACCCACCATTCCTCACAGTCGATGGCGCAAGGCTTTCCGGGTTTATCAATCGATTGGCGTTTTCGTTATGGGCATGCTTCAGGTGGATGACCCGCACACCAGATAGCGGTGTAGCGTCTCGCGGATCGTCCAGATCTCCTTCAGCTTCAGCGGCGGTTTCTGCCAGGTCAGAAGTACAACGGCCGTACTTTCTTCTGTTTCGTGACTCGGTCGGCCATCGCGGATACGCTCAGGGCCGACGCATGTTGACTGAAGGGAACAATTGAATTGCCTCGGACCATGATGCTTTCGCGTCGAAACTTGCACAGAATCGAATCCATCCCGACGACCGCAAGCAACCCTTCACGGACGAGCGTCGTCTCGACCGACGGGCGGCTGCTTCGAGGCTCAACGGCCATTCAAGGGCGATGTTTTGTGCCTGGTTTAACGCCAACGGAGCAAGAAAATGGGCAAGTTCAGCGATTACGAGTATAGAAATCTACCCGGGTTCGATATGAAGAGCTTCGAGGGCGCGAACCCGGCCATCCCGATGAAGACACTGGTAATCCATTGCTTCGACCCGCGGGCGGTCGAAATCCCACAGGCCGTCGCCGACTATTTTGGGGACGAGGTCTATCCGGGAGAAGTCATCGTCGACGAAAATGGCACCCGGGTTGGATCAACGCGAACACTGTTTGCCGCGACCAATGCGGGTGGACGCGCCGCCTTCGCTCTAGCGTCTGTGGCGGCCATGGATTATCTGTTCGATGTCGAAAAGGTCGTGGTCGTTCACCACTCGTTCTGCGGTACGACGACCCTGACGCCGGAGCTGATGATCGAGGAGTTTCATGATCATCATCACGCTGATATCTCGACGTTGTTTGATCACGATAGCCTGGCCATCATGGATTTCGAGGAGTCGCTCAACTATGACATCAAGTTGCTCCGTTCGAGCCCGGCGGTGCCGAAGCGCGTCAAGCTCTACGGCTTCTTCTACGAGATCAGTTCCGGCAAGTTGACCGAAGTGGTGCGGGACATTCCTGCATAGATCGCGAAGGCCATACGCAATGTCGCCTTCGAACAGCTACAACGAGAAGCATCCCCATAGTGCGCTGAAATAACGCTCGCCACGCGAGTTCCCGCGCAGGACCGAATCACTTTGCCTGATAGATCAGGTTTCACGTAGCGTCAGTTCGACGTGCTTGAGGCGCCGTATGATTCGCTCGACGAATTCCAACGTCACGTGCGGCAGCGCACGCTGATTCGGGACGATGATGCCGACCGTGAGCGAGTTCACGTTTTCGTCGTCGAGCGGACGCCACACCACTTCCCCGCGCGATAGTTCGTCGAGGAAAGCCAGTTTTGAGAAGAACGAAATGCCCCGGCCGGACGCAATCAGCCGCTTGAGGAGTGTCGTCGAGTTGCAGGTCACGCTGGGTTGCAACGATTCCCAGAACTCGGGGAAGTCGCTCGTGCCAACACCCTGGATCGGCGAGCGGCCCTCGAGCCGCAAAAACGCATGGTTGCGGCAATCGTTGAAGCTGATTCGCTCCTTCTTCGCGAGCGGATGCGAAGACGCCATCACCACGCCCGGCGGCAGCGGCACTTCCGTCACGACATCGAGACCCGCGGGCAGCTTGGTGATGAATGAAATTCCGATGTCGTATTCGCCACTCACGAGTCGCGGCGGCACATCGTGCGGCGGCACCGCAACGATCGAATAGGTCACGGCCGGATAGACGTCCGAGAATTCCTCGACCGTGGCCGGCAGGAAGTCCACGAACAGCGAGTCCATTGCCGCGACCGACACGTGCCCTGTGCGTTCGCCCTTCAGATCGTCGAGTTCGCTGCGCATCAGATGGAAATCGTTCAGCGTCGCGCGAATGTGCTGCAGCACGCGTTCGCCGGCCGCGTTCAGGCGAATGCCGTTCGGCAGCCTGTCGAACAGTTCAGTTCCCATCTCGGCTTCGAGCTTCAGGATTTGCCGGTTCACCGCGCTGGACGCGACATAGAGATTCTGTGCCGCCTTGCGGATCGAACTGCACCGCGCCACTTCGACGAAATATTTCAGGACGTTCGCATGCATCGTGTTGCCTCAATACGTGACCCGCACCGGCCACGCCGCGACCTCGGGATGATCGCAGGCTACCCTACCCACGTCGCAAGCGCCACCCGGTGAACCGAGGGCGGTCACCCGGGCGCCGAAGAATTCACGGTTCACGGCGGCGAACGACGCCTCCGCGGGCGGGAGTTCTTCGTCGTGAAAGATGGCCTCGGTCGGGCACACCGACACGCACACCCCGCAATTGATACATTCCTCGGGATGAATGTAGAGGGTGCGCCCGCCTTCATAGATGCAGTCGACCGGGCAGCATTTCACGCATGCACCGTCTTTCACGTCGATGCAGGGCGAGGTGATAACGTAGGCCATCAGCGTCCGCTCCAGCAAGGTTGGCGCTTTTCCTGGAAGGCGCGCACGCCTTCGTGCGCGTCCTCGGATTGAAGTGCGCTAACCAGCGCGGGCAGTCGCAGCGCCTGCGCTTCCACCGCCGACAGCGTGGCGGTGCGCCGGACCACCTGCTTGATTGCCTGCAACGACAACGGCGCGCACGCCAGCACAGCATCGACCCAGCGTTGAACAGCGGCATCGAGCTCGGCGCGCGGCACGACCTCGTTGACAAGTCCCATGTCGAGCCCATCGCGTGCGGAAACCCGCCGGCCGGTCAGAAGCATCGCCATCGCCTGGCGATACGGAATCTGGCGTTGCAGCAGTGTCATGCCGCCGTCGAGCGGCATCCGGCCGACCAGTGCCTCGGGCAAGCCGAAACTCGCCTCCTCGCACGCAATCACGAGATCGCATCCCAGCACCATTTCGAAGCCGCCACCGAGCGCATAGCCGTTGACACGCGCGATCACCGGCACGTTGAGGGTCTCGCGTAGCGCGATGCCACCGAACCCGCCGGGACGCGGCGCAGCCCAGTATTCAAGACCGCTCATCGACGGGTTCTTCAGGTCCGCGCCGACACAGAACGCCCGCTCGCCCTCGCCGGTCAGAACCACGGCACGCACGTCGCGGTTATGCTCCAGCTCGGTCCAGATGCGTTGCAGTTCGGCTTCGGTCACGAGGTCGACGGCGTTGAGCGCTTCCGGCCGCGCGAGTGTCACAGTGGCGACATGCCGATCGATAACAAGACGTACGCTCATGCCGCCTCCGTGACGACGCCGCCGCGCAATTGCTGAAGCACTTCCTCGGTGTGCTGCCCGAGCTTCGGCGGCGCGCGCCGCAAGCCGACCGGGGCGAGCGACAACTCGATCGGACTACCGATGAAACGCACCGGCTGCCCTTCACCCTGCCCTTCGATGATCAACTGGTTATGCAGAGTCTGCGGATCGACGAGCGCTTCGCGCAGATCGCGCACCGGCGCGCATAGCAGATCCTGCTCGTCGAGGCGCGCCAGCCAGAAATCACGCGTGTTGGTCGCGAAGCGATCGCGGAAGATACCTTGCAGCACCGCCTTGTGCGCGAACTGCTGATCGAGGTTGCAAAAGCGCGAATCGGCGGACAGGTCGTCGATTTGCAGCGCCGCGCAGATATCGCGCAACGGGTTTGCCTTGAAGGCGCCGACCAGCACGAGCGCACCGTCCTGCGTGTCGAATACGCCGGAGAGTGGCATCGCGGCCCAGTTGACTTCCGAGTCGGCCATCATGATCATCGCGGCCTCCTGCATCTGCATGGCGAGCATCGAATTGTAGAGCGACACGTTGACCTTTTGCCCTTCGCCGGTGCGCTCGCGATGCAGCAACGCGAGCAGAATGCCCTGCACCATATGCATGCCGGCCGAATAGTCGGCGAGCGCCGTCGGGTACACGGAAATCGGTAGCGAGTCGTCGGCGCGGCGCGCCATCACACCGCTCATCGCCTGCGCGAGCACGTCCTGTCCGCCCTTGTGCGCATAAGGGCCGGTTTCTCCAAAACCCGATCCCGACGCGTAGATGATCCGTGGATTGAGGCGGCGGCAATCTTCATAGCCGATGCCCATGCGGTCCATGACGCCCGCGCGAAAATTACTGACCACCACATCGGCCTCGGCGATCATGGTCTTGAGCGCCGCCATCTGCCCGCCATCGCGCAGATCGAGCGCCACGCTGCGCTTGTTGCGGTTCAGACTGCAGAAGATCGGGTTGTCCGCGCCGGCCACCGGCTCGAACGTCGAGCGGCTCAGGTCGCCCGCGCCCTTTCTCTCGATCTTGATGACATCCGCGCCGTAATCCGCGAGCATCTGGGTACATACCGGCCCCATCATGACCTGCGTCAGATCGATGACGCGTACGCCAGCGAGCGGCAAATCGTGGGGCTTGTTCGTGTTGTGCGTGACGCTCATGCTGCCTCCCTTGCATCGACGTGAACTGCGAGCGCCGGGATGTCCGCGTTGCGGCCGGCCTGGTCACCGGGATCGGCGCCTTGCGTGCGCAGTGTCTTCTGCAGCGCGCGCACATCGACGTTGCGCACCGACACGCCAGCGCCGAGCGCGAGCGCGGCGGCGACGCCCGCGGCTTCGCCCATCGCCATGCACGGCGGAATTTCGCGCGACATCTTCTGTGCCTGCGACGTCGCCGAGTAGTGCCGCCCCGCGACCAGCAAATTGTCGACCTGCTTCGGCAACAGCACCCGATAGGGCATGTAGTAGTCGCGCCCACGTGCGATGCTGTCATCAAAACGCGTGCGTTGCGCGAGGTCTTCCTTGGTCATCACGTATTCGCCTTCGAGCAGGCGCGTTTGGCGCACGCCTGTCTGCGGCGCGACGTCGATCACATAAGCGCGCTCGAAACCGGGCAACTTCTCACGCACGAAATCGACTACCGCGTGAATGTGCTTGCGGCCCTGGACTTCCGCGCGCGTCAGGTCTTCGGGCTTGAGTCCGTCGAGACCTGCCATGTGCGGACAGTTGCACCAGACAACGCCCGGCAGCGGCGTCTTGAGCCACCAGTAACCCCACGAGCCACCGAGAATGCGCTTGATCTGGCGATCGAGCGCCGCATACGCTTCCGGCTCTTCGGCTTCGAAGCGCTCAGCCGCGTCGGTATCCACGCCGCCGAGGCGGAACACCGTCGTCGTAATATAGGTGCCGCCCACATGCGGCACGCCCGCCGACGCCGCGACATCGAGGTCGCCGGTCGCGTCGATCACGACGTCGGCGAGAATTGCTTCACGGCCGTTTTTCGTCTCGCAGATAACGCCTTTCACCTGGCCGTTCTCGACCAGCGTGCGCGAGAACCACGAGTGCAAACGCAACTGGATGCCGTACGACTCCACCATTTCGAGCGCGACGCGCTTCATCGCGTCCGGATCGAACGCAGCCGCGAAGCACACCGGATGCGGCGTCTTCTGGCTGTGAAAATCGAACGTGCCCCAACGACCCCACTGACGATACGCGGCGGGATCATCGCCCCATTCGTGCGAACGCGGGAACGTCGCGAGCTTGCGCGCCGCCATGCGCTCGATGAAGGTCATGCAGGTGCCGCGCACCGAAATTTCCTGAAGGTGGTTGTCCCACATGTCGTCGAGCACCAGCACCATGCCGCCCGAAGCCAAACCGCCGAGGTGGTTGTAGCGCTCCAGCAGGATCACCTCCGCGCCATTGCGCGCCGCGCCGAGCGCCGCCGACAGGCCCGCGGGACCGCCGCCAACCACGACGACGTTTGCCTTTGCTGCCACGCGCACATCGCGCGCCGGTTCCTGAATCCAGTCACTGATCCTGTTCATTTTCGTCTCCTATCGGAATGGGATGTGTCGCTCGTTATCAAAGGGCGCCGTCGGGCTGCCACCGGATGAGCCAGCGCTCGAGCACAGCGATGACGAGGAAAAAGAGGCCGGACAGGACGGCGCTCATGATGATCGCCGTGTACAGCAAAGCCGAATCAAAGCTGTAAGTCGCCTGAATGATCATCGCGCCGATACCTTGCGTCGCGCCGATCCATTCGCCGACCACCGCGCCGATCACGGACATGGAAGCGGCGATGCGCAGCGCGGAGAACAGATAGGGCAACGATGCATAAAGGCGCAGCTTGAAGAAGATCTCCCGCTTGCTTGCCGACAGGATCTGCATCAGTTCCATGGCCTGCGGGTTCACCGCTTGCAGTCCGCGAACCATGTTCACGAGCGTCGGAAAGAAGCAGACGATTGCCGCAATCGTGATCTTCGGCTCCAGTCCGTTGCCCATGATCAGCACGAGGATCGGCGCTTTTGCAACCACCGGGATCGAGTTGATCATCACCGCGACCGGGTAGAAGATGTCCTGCAAGATCTTGTTGTGCACGAAGACGGTAGCGAGCAGGATCGCCGCGAGATTGCCGAGCAGGAAGCCCGCAGAGGCCTCGATGGCGGTCGGCACCAGGTTCTGCAGCAGCACGTCGCTCTTGCTGAAAAGCGTTTGCAGCACGAGCACCGGCGACGGTGCGATAAACGGCTTGACGTGAAAGCCCGCCACGATCGCCCACCACGCGAACAGCAACCCCGCGACTCCGAGCGCGGGCAGGATGCGCGCGCGCCACATGCGCTGACGACGGCGCGCGAGCCAGGCCTGCGCTTCAGGATCAGCCGCCTGGGCGGACAGGTTCAATTGCATTTCGGACGTGGCCATCAGCAGGTCTCCAGTACGCGCCGCAGATGGGCGGCGAGTTCGACGAATTCGCGGCTCTCGCGAATATCGAGCGTGCGGTCTTCGGGCAGGTTCACCGGCACGATCTCCTTCACACGGCCGGGGTTGGCCGCCAGCATCAGTACCCGCTGACCGAGAAACGCCGCTTCATAAATACTGTGCGTGACGAAGAGCGTCGTGAGGCTCATCTCCTTCCACACTCGGCGCAGTTCCTCGTTCAGACGGTCGCGCGTGATTTCGTCGAGTGCGCCGAACGGCTCGTCCATCAGCAGCACTTTCGGGTCGCTCACGAGGGCTCGCGCAATCGCCACGCGCTGCCGCATGCCGCCCGACATCTCATGCGGGTAAGCGTCCTCGCGGCCCTTGAGACCAACCAGTTCGAGCAGTTCGCGCGGCGTGGCGCGGCCCGCACGAGCCTTGCCGCCAGCAACTTCAAGCGGCAACTGCACGTTCTGGATGGCCGTGCGCCACGGCAGCAGTGCCGCATCCTGAAACACGAAACCGATGTCGCGGCGCTCACGTGCCATTTGCGGCGCGGCGCCGAGCACGCTGATCTCCCCACGGCTCGGCTTGATGAGGTCGGCGACCACTCGCAGGAATGTCGACTTCCCGCAGCCAGACGGGCCCAGCAAGGTCAGGAATTCGCCCGTGGCGATGTCGAGGCTCAACCCCTCGATCGCCGTCACGCTGCGCCGGTCAGTGAAGAAGCGCACGTTGATGTTGCGGCAGCTGATAGACAGCCCCGCCTCTGACGGCAAGCCGAAGGGCGCACCGGACCGCTCCGCGCGCGGCGGATTCATAGTGGCAGCATGCATGGATTACACCGTGAGGCGAGAAGATTGGGTGGCCTTGAGCACGTCCATCGTCATGACGTCCTCGACCTTCGGCTGATGGGTACGGAATTGGCCGAGTTGGCCATACATCGAGATCTGCTCTTCCCAGACCGTCGCGTCCATCGTGCCCCACCCCTGGGTTTTGGTGGTCTGGTCGAACGCGTAGCTCATCAGCGAATCGATGGCGACGCGTTCGTCGGCACGGTTCAGATTCGGGTATTCCTTGACGAGCAGGTCGACGGCCTGGTCACGATGCGCGTTCGCGTAGGTCCAACCGCGCGCCGTTGCTCGCAGAAAGCGCGCGACGGTGTCGGGATGATCCTTGAGCGTGTCGGTTCTCGCGTAGTACGGCAGCGCATAGAGACGCACACCCGTGTCCCACAGACGCAAGTCGACGCGCCCCGCTCCGAGCGGCTTGAGCGCCGTGGTGTTAGTTTGCCAGCCCGTCACCGCATCGACCTGACCGCTCAGAAGCGGCATCATGTCAGCGCCGATCGGCACGATGTTGACCTGGCTTTCGGGAATCTTGTTCTTAGCCAGCAACGCCTTGAGGAGCACCATGCCCGTGGACTGAATGCCGATGCGCTTGCCGATCATGTCGCGCGGCGTACGGATCGGATTCTTCTCGAGCGAAAAAAAACAATAAGGGTGCTGCTGAAGGCCAACCGCGATGCACTTGATTGGCAGACCCTCTGAGACCGCTAGCATGATCGACGGACTTGATGAAATTTCGCCGGTCTCGCAGCGCCCCGAGGCGACGATCGCGACGCCATCGATGTTCGGTCCGCCGGGCTGGATCTGGAAATCGATGCCTTCCTGCGCGTAATAGCCGAGGCGATTTGCCACCACTTCGCCAACCTGGTTGCCGCCAGGCACCCAGCCGAGTTGCATGTTGACGGTTGTCCTGTCGCCCGCGAACGCACGCACCGAAAGCAGTGCGCCTGTTGCGGCCATACCGCCCGCTGCCAGTGTCATCCGCAGCAGACGCCGGCGAGCGGCATTCTCGAGTTCTGACATCTCTATCTCCGAGGGTCCTTCATGGGTTCAAGGAGGCCGGTCTTTTTTGTTCGCGGTGTTGCCGGTTGAACCCATTCTCAGCAACCAAAAGTGTCCCCACAAGCATCAATTTTTGCGCCCGGCGATGCCAAAATTAGAGCACCCGTACGACGCACGATGTGTGCGATAGCCGCGAAGCCGTGCGCAATTCGTGCGCCTCTGATGCAAAGACGCGCGAAAAATTCGTTCACAGGGAGTCAAATTCAATGCTAGGCGGCGCGAATTTTGTTCCGCAAGAATTTGCCCGAAGACGACGTAAGCGCAAATTTTTGCCCGCCGGGCGACAGCTCGCGTTCAGATTCAAGCCGCGGTGACGCAGGCGGACAGCGGAGCAGGATGAAGCACTCAGAAGGGTCTTTCAGTTAACTTTTCACTTCGCGATCCTAATTCACCAAACGGTTCACATACTCATTTTCACGTTTGCATGCAAACACCCAGGGGAATCATGAATCGACGTGTCGTTGTTGCCGCCGTAGCCGCACTTGCCTGCCAGGTCGCATCCGCCCAAAGCAGCGTGACGCTGTATGGTCTGATCTCGACGGGCATCGTCTACGCGAACAATCAGAAAGGAACCGACAAGCAGGGACACGCCACCTGGCAGTTCGCAAGCGGGCCCATGCAGACGCCTCGCTGGGGCATGAACGGCGTGGAAGATCTCGGCGGAGGCCTCTCGGCAATCTTCACGCTGGAAAGCGGCTACAACGTGGGCAACGGCACCCTGTCGCAAGGCGGCCGGTTATTCGGGCGGCAGGCTTTCGTCGGTCTATCGTCGAACGACTTCGGCACGGTGACATTTGGTCGACAATACGACGAAGCCGTCACGCTATGCGTGTTTTCGTCGGCGTGCCAGTTCGCGGCCTACGGCGCGCATATCGGCGACAATGACAACGTGTTCGACACCTTCCGCATCAACAACGCAGTGCAGTACAAGAGCGTCGTATACCGGGGCCTCCAGTTCGAAGGGTTATACGGCTTCTCAAACAAGGCGGGAGGCTTCTCGGACAACAGCGCGTACAGCGCGGCCGCGCAGTACCGAAGCGGGCCGCTGTCAATTGGGGTGGCATATCTTCAGGTCGACATGCCGAATGACCCCAACAATCCCAACGGCGCGGTGGTCGGCGACTACGGGTTTTCATCGCCGTTCGTGACGAATCCGGCTACCGGTTCCGGCGTGAGCAAGCAACGGATGTTCGGTGCGGGCGGCGCATGGGCGTTTGGATCGGCGAAACTTTCGCTGCTCTATACCAACGTGCGATTCGAATATCTCGATGCCTCCCGTCTCACGCTTCAGAACGCCCAGATTTCACTGACCGACTATGTACGGCCTGATCTTTTGCTCGGCGCCGCGTACATCTTCACGACCGGGCAATATCACCCGCAGGACAATAGTCCGAAGTGGCATCAGGTGAACGCCGGTGTCGATTACCTGCTCAGCAAGAGGACCGATTTGTTCCTTGTCGGCATTTATCAGAAGGCAGCTGGAGACGCGCAGTTCGCGCAAATTTACACGCTCTCGCCGTCCACCACCAGGACGCAGGTTTCCGCGGTGATCGGCATGCGTCATAAATGGTGAGCTTCGGACCAAACGGAGGGCGATTCATTGCCTGCCCCGATCGCGACAGCCTTTCGCATGGACCTTGATAAAAGGTGACCGCGCAGGACCGAATCATCAACCTGTGAGGCGGTGTCCGGAGGTACGGGGGCAAACCCAGCCCTATAGGCGTAGCTCACGCGGCAACCGGCGTGTGGCGTTCCCGCTTGCCGGCATGGTGCTTGACGGTCTGCCGGTGCGTGCCGGACGTCGATCCTGTCCGGTACGATGCGAACTCCACCTTGACGCGATGCGAACGCGCGAGCATCGAATGGTGATGATGCTGCCGGGCGCTTGCGTAATAAGAAGGCGGCTCGACGACCGGCGTTTCGTCGCCGTTCAGCCATCGACGTATCGTGACGAGATCGGCGGAGCGCCCCCACGATGTTTTCGAGCCGAGCAGCGCAATCATCACCTGGCCATTCGGCATCTGCGCATCGACCACGATGCAGCGTCCCGACTCGCGGATATAGCCGGTCTTGGCGACCAGAACGTCCCATTCGGCGGCTCGGACTACCGGGTCGGTGTTGTGATAGAACCGTGTCCTCGTGCCGATCTCCTCTTCGTAACGGGGAAGTGTGGTGTATTCGCTGATCAACGGATAGTGCGCCGCGGCTTGCGCCATCTTCACGACGTCGCGTGCCGTCGAGAGATCGTCCGGCGAAAGCCCGGTTGGATCGTCGAAGCGCGTATTGGCCAGATGCAGCGCGCGCGCCTTTTCGTTCATCTTCCGGACGAATACGGGCTGGCCGCCCGGGAACGCCCGCGATAGTGCGGACGCCGCGCGATTCTCGGACGACATCAGCGCAAGGCGCAGCATCTCTCCCCGTTCGAGCGACGCACCGACCGGGATGCGAGACCCTGAGTGCTTGAACCGATCGATGTCGTCATCGGCTACGGTCACCGTGTCTCTCAATGACTGGGCGCTGTCCAGCACGACCATCGCCGTCATCAGTTTGGTGAGCGACGCGATCGGCTGGACGTCGTCGGCGTTTTTTTCCAGCAGGACTTCGCCGCGCCCGACGTCGTAGACGATTGCACTATGTGAATAGAGAAATGGCGTTTCGGCCCAGGCGACGAACGGCGCACAGGCGAGCACTAGCGCGCTAAGGAAGTTCTTCATGGCGTTCACACCCTGGGACAGCAATCAGGCAACGGCGGGGCCAACGTGCAGGACCGTCCGCACCCACTTAACTGTAGTTGCTAACCGCAGGAATGGGTGTGTGAAAGGGATCATTCGGATCACCGAGACAAGTCGATCTTGCGACGACGGGCTGCAGGCATGAGGTTTGCCGGACATAACATCAGGTCATGGACACTCCAACAATTCCGGCATTGCTGCCGCGAAATTGACTCAATATATTCACTTCGAACACTCGCCTTTCCCGTTCACGTAGTACCGGGAAAGCGCGCTGCCTGCATGACGTCCACCGCTTCACCCCTGTCGAGGAAATGTCGTGATGAAGACTGCAAGGTTCCGCTGTTCGAGTTTGCCGCTGCGCCCGCTGGCCATGACATTGCTGTTCACCATCGCGGGCGCCGCGCCCGCCTTCGCGGCGGGCAAGATCACTTTCGTATCGCAGGGGGGCGCCTATCAGGAAGCCCAGACCAAAGCGATTCTCGACCCGGCGGCGAAGCAGCTCGGCATCACCATCAACCAGGACAGCATTCCCGATGCGTGGCCACAGATCAAGGCACAGGGCGAAACCGCCAAGCCGGTCTGGGACGTAGTCGATACCCCAACCGCCAACTGTCTGCGCGGCGGCCGCGCGGGCTTGCTGGAAAAGCTCGACTTCTCGAAGCTTCCCAACGCGGCGAGCGTGCCCGAAAAGTACCGCACGCCCTATTCCGTCGCGTACGAGTTCTACTCGACGGTCATCGGCTATAACAAGAAAACGCTGAAGAAAGTGCCGCAAAGCTGGAAGGACTTCTGGGACGTGAAGAACTTCCCCGGCACGCGCGCGCTGCGCAACGATCCCGTGACCGTGCTCGAAGCCGCCCTGCTCGCGGACGGCGTGCCGCGCAACAAGCTGTATCCGCTGGACGTCGATCGCGCGTTCAGGAAGCTCGAGCAGATCAAGCCGGACATTACCGTGTGGTGGACATCGGGCGGCCAGTCCGCGCAATTGCTGCATGACGGCGAAGTCGACATGGCGATGATCTGGAACGGGCGCGCGAGCGCCGTGATGAAGGACGATCCGGACATCGGCTTCACGTATAACGACGGCATTCTGCAAAACACCCAATTGTGCGTGCTCAAGAACGCGCCGAATCTGAACGATGCGATGCGCTTCATCAATGCGGCGCTGTCGCCGGATTTGCAGGCCAATCTGCCGCTGTTTATCGATTACGGTCCGGGCAATCCGGCTGCGTTCAACACCGGCAAGATCTCCGAAAAGCGCGCGGCCGAACTGCCGAGTTCGCCGGCCAACGCGGCGAAGCAGGCACTGATGGCGGAAGAATGGTGGGCATCGGAGCCGGGCATTCAGGCGAAGGCGCGCTGGCTCAAGTTCATGCAGTAACGCACCGCTCTTTTCACCTCGTTCCTGACGTGCCGCGCATCGTCTGACATGTGCGGCTCACTCCATCCAGACGTGTTCGACTATCTGATCCTCGGCGGCGGCTCGGCGGGATGCGTGCTGGCCGCGCGTTTGTCGGAAGATGCGGGCGTGAAGGTTTGCCTCGTGGAAGCAGGCCGCGATATCTCCGCGCATACGATGCCCGATGCGATCCGCAGCCGCTATCCGGGACGCGCGTATCTGGATACGCGCAACATCTGGCAGCAGTTGAAGGCGCGCATGAGCGCGAGCGCCGCCGTGCGCAGTTATGAACAGGCGCGTCTGCTGGGCGGCGGCTCCGCCGTCAACGCGCTGATGGCCAATCGCGGCGCGCCGGCCGATTACGACGAATGGGAGGCGCTCGGTGCGTCGGGTTGGAACTGGGAGTCGTGTCTGCCCTACTTCCGCAAGCTCGAAACCGACTGCGATTTCCGCGGCCCGGGTCACGGCGGCGACGGGCCTTTGCGCATACAGCGTACGAAGTGGCCGCGTATCTCGCCCTTCGTGCGCGCCGTCCTGGAGACGCTCGGCAAGAACGGCTACGCGCTTCATGACGACCAGAACGGCCCGTGGGAAGACGGTACGTTCATCGGGTCGATCGCGGTAAGCGCGCAAGGCGAGCGCATTCCCACTTCCGTCTGCTATCTCGACGATGCCACGCGTGCCCGCCCCAATCTTTCGATACGCACCGGCGAAGTCGTCGAACGCATTCTGTTCGATGGGCGCGTAGCGATCGGCGCGCGCATCGTGCGTGCCGACGGTACGCGTGAGGACGTGAAGGCGCGGCGCGTGATCGTGTCGTCCGGCGCGATTCATAGCCCCGCCTTGCTGATGCGCAGCGGCATTGGTCCGGCCGATGAACTCGCGGCCCATCGCATCGACGTCGTCGCGGATTGCGAGGGCGTGGGGCGCAATCTGATGGAGCATCCATCGATAGCGGTGTCCGCGTTTCTGCCGCGCGGCGCACGCGCGCCGTTTCCCGACGAGCATCATGAGCAGGCGATCGTGCGTTTCTCGTCGGCGCTGCAGGGCACCGTGCCCGGCGACATGCACGGCGCGATTCTGTCGCGCTCGGGATGGCACTCGGTGGGCCGTCGGCTCGGGACCCTCTTCTTCTGGGTCAACAAGTCGTATTCGCGCGGCCGCGTGACGCTTGCTTCGTCCAGCGTATTCGATGAGCCGAAAGTCGATTTCGCCATGCTGTCCGATGTGCGCGACCTCGAACGGCTCAAGCTCGCGCTGCGCTTCGGCGCGGCGACGCTGGCCTCGCCTGCGATGGCGGGGCGTCGCGATGTGATCTTCCCGTCGAGCTATTCGCCGCGGGTGGCGGCGGTGGCGGTGCCCGGCATGTGGAACGCGGTGCAGCGCGGCTTGCTGAGCGGCTTGCTGGAGGTTTCCGGGCCTTGGCGGGGCCGCTTGATCAAACGTGTCGTGACGCAAGGTGTGACGCTCGCCGCGCTGCTGGACGATGATCGTGCGATGACGGATTTCGTCAGGCGTTCGGTCGGCGGGACATGGCATCCGTCGGGAACGTGCCGCATGGGTTCGGCCAGTGATCCGCTCGCGGTGACGGATTCAGATGGCGCGGTGCATGGCGTGGAAGGCCTGTATGTGTGCGATGCCTCGCTGATGCCGTCCATTCCGTGCGCGAACACGAGTGTACCGACGATCATGATCGCGGAACGGGTAGCGGATCTACTGCGTCGCCACGCATGAAGCCGTGGCGCGCCCCGCTCGTCACTCGCCGTAACCGACGATCCCCTTGACCTCCAGAAACGCCTCCAGGCCCCACTCGCCGTACTCGCGTCCGTTGCCGGACTGCTTGTATCCGCCAAATGGCGATGCCGGGTCCCACGCGGGGTAGTTCACATACACGCTTCCCGCGCGCATTTGCAGGGCCACGCGCCGCGCCCGTTCCTGATCCTTCGATTGCACGTAGGCAGCCAGCCCGAACGGCGTATCGTTCGCGATCGCCACCGCTTGCGCTTCGTCGCGATACGGCATGATCGCCAGCACCGGCCCGAAGATTTCCTCTCGCGCGATGGTCATCGCAGGACTCACATTGGAGAACACGGTTGGCTTGACGAAGTAGCCGCGCTCGAGACCATCGGGCCTTCCAGGGCCGCCCGCGACCAGCGTAGCGCCCTCCTCGATACCCCTCCCGATCAGCCGCTGCACGCGCCCAAACTGCACGTCGCTGACAACCGGGCCCATCGTCGTGTCGGCGCCGTCCCAAGGTCCCACGCGCTGCGACCGGGCGACCCGCGCGGCGATCCGCGCCGCTTCATCGTGACGCGAGGCCGGCACCAGCATGCGTGTGGGCGCATTGCACGACTGGCCGCTGTTGCTGAAGCACGAAAGCACGCCCGATGTGACCGCCGCTTCGAAATCGACATCGTCGAGCAGGATGTTGGCCGACTTGCCGCCGAGCTCCTGATGCACGCGCTTGACCGTCGGCGCCGCGAGCCTGGCAATCTCGATACCCGCGCGCGTGGAACCGGTAAAGGACACCATCTCGACATCGGGATGCGCCGCGAGCGCCGCGCCGACCGTCGGGCCATCGCCATTCACGAGATTGAAGACGCCTTTGGGCACGCCGGCTGCGTCGATGATTTCCGCGAACAGCACCGCGTTCATCGGCGACACTTCGCTCGGCTTGAGCACCATCGTGCAGCCCGCCGCGAGCGCGGGCGCCACCTTGCAGACGATCTGGTTGATCGGCCAGTTCCAGGGCGTGATGAGCGCGGCCACGCCCACCGGCTCATGATTGACGAGCGTCGTGCCCTTGCGGCGTTGCCAGCGAAACTGCGCGCAGGCGCGCAGGGTTTCCTCGAGATGGCGCTTGCCGAGCGCCGCCTGCCACGCGCGCGACAACTGCGCCGGCGCGCCGATCTCGCGCGAGATGATCGCAGCCATCTCGTCATAACGTTGCAGATAGATCGAGAGGATCCGTTCGAGCAACGCAACCCGCTCCTGCACGCCGGTTTGCGAGAACCCGATGAAAGCGCGCCGTGCCGCCGCGACTGCGCGGTCTACGTCGAGCGTATCGCCGAGCGCGACCTCGCCCAGCGATTCCTCCGTGCAAGGATCGATCACGGCCAGCCGCGCGGTGCCCGACGGCTCGACCCACTCGCCATCGATATAGAACTGCTGCAGATGTTGCATCAATGCTCGCTCCAGAAAGGTCAGGCGCGCGCCGCCGAAGCAGAGCGCCGGCTCACGACGACGATCAGCACGAGGCACAGCGTAATGGCCGTGAGCATCGTGCTGATCGCGGCGATGGTCGGGTCGATCTCGTCGCGCAAGGTGACGAACATGCGCCGCGTGAGCGTCTGATTGTTGCCGCCCGAGACGAACAGCGCGACGACGGTTTCATCGAGCGCCTGAATAAAAACGAAGACCATGGCCGCGATGACGCTCGCCTTGATCTGCGGCAGCGTCACCGTCATGAAGGCTCGCAAGCGATTCATGCCGAGGCTGCGCGCGACCATTTCCTGCGTGCGGTCGAAGGTGCGCAGATCGGCGCCGACGGAAATCAGCACGTACGGCAGGCCAAGCATCGTGTCCGCGACGATCAGGCCGCTCAACGTGTTCACATAGCCCGCCTGCGTATAGACGAAGAACACGCCCACCGCGACGATGATGATCGGCACCATCAGCGGCAGCATCAGCAGCGTGCGCAGGTAGCGCATCGACCAGTGCGAGCCGTTCTGGATGCCGTAAGCCGCCATGATGCCGAGCGGCGTTGCGAGCAGCGCGGCACACGTCGACGCGACGAAGGTCGTTCTGGCGGCGTCGATCCACTCGGGGTTGTCGAAAAACGCGTGATACCAGCGCAATGAATAGCCCGGCGGCGGGAACGTCAGAAAGCGCGCATCGGAGAACGACAGCGGCACGACGATGACCACCGGCAGCATCAGAAACGCGAGGATCAGCATCACCGACGCGCCCAGCGTCACGCGTCCGAACGAAAGTTGGTTATTCGTCTGCATCAATTCGCCCCCAGCGTTTTTTCGAGCGGAATCACACGGCTCACCGCATAGAAGATCGCGAACACGCAGATCAGCAACGCCACGCTCACCGCGCTCGCCGCGCCCCAGCTGTTGTAGATCTCGACGTTGCGGCTGACGATCATCGACACCATCATCGACTTGCCGCCGCCCATCAGCTCAGGCGTAATGTAGAAGCCGAGGCACAGCACGAACACCAGCGTCACGCCGGCGAGCACGCCGCTCATCGACAACGGCAGGAACACGCGCAGGAACACATGCAGGGGCGAGCCGCCGAGGCTCGCGCCGGCTTGCGCCAGGTTCGCGGGGATCTTCTGCATCGCGGAATACAGCGGCAGCACCATGAACGGCAACAGGATATGCACCATTGCAATGACCGTGCCGAACTGGTTGTACGAAAGCTGCAACGGCCGGTCGATCAAACCCAGCCCGAGCAGCGCCTTGTTGATGAGACCGGTGCGCTGCAAAAGCACGAGCCAGGCGTACGTGCGCACGAGCACGCTGGTCCAGAACGGCAGGATCACCATGCCGAGCACGAGTGCGCTCCAGCGCGGCGAGATGGACGCGGCAAAATACGCCACCGGATAGCCGAGCAGCAAGGTCACGACCGTCACGATGAAGCTGAGCTTGAACGTCAGCAGGAACGTGTCGAGATAGGCGCCCGTGAAGACGCGCCGATAATTGACCAGCGTGAAGGCGCCGTCGTGATAGATGGACTGCCACGAGAGCCACGCGAGCGGCACCACCAGCAGCACCACGATCGTCAGTAGCGCGGGCGCCATCAGCAGCAGCATCGTGCGATCTTCGCGCCGCTGATGGCGCACCGCAGGATCGATGGTGGCGGCGCGCAGCATGGTCGGGTCTTGAAGCATCCGTTTGGCTGTCGTCATTCATGCACCCACGGCGTCGAGAAATTGATACCACGCAGCGACGAGCCTGACGCCCGGCGCACGCAGCGCGTGAAATGGCACGGGCCGCAGCCCGTCCTGCGCGAGCATCGCGAGTTCGGGCTTTTCGCCCAGCGCCAGCGCCGCCGCGTGCTGGCCGACGAGGCTCGCCATCGCCACGCCCGCGCCGTTGTAGCCGAGACAGAAAGTCGTCCTGGCGTCGCTGCGGCCAACGTGCGGCAGCGCGTTGAAAGTCATGCCGACATAGCCCGACCAGCGGTATTGCACCGGCACGTGCTTCAGGTCGGGAAACAGCGCGACCATTGCGCGTTGCAGCGCATCGAAGCCCGTCGGCTCCCCTTCCTTGCCGAACGCGTCGCGGCCGCCGAACAGCATGCGGCCATCGACCTTGCGGAACCACTTCATCATGCGGCGCGTTTCGGTGTAGCTGCGCCGATTGACCATCAGACGCGCATCGAGCTCGGGCGGCAGCGGCGCGGTCGCGATCATCGCGCTTCTGAACGGCACGAGTTCGCGGTGGTACGGCGACGTCGCATCGGTCAGGTTCGAGTACGCGTTGGTCGCGACGATCACCTGGTTAGCGCGCACCGTCCCGCCTGGCGCGACCAGCAGAACGCGCCCGTCGTCCGCCCGCTTCATGTCGATGACCGGCGTCGCCTCGTAGACCGGCACACCTCGCGCCGTCACGCCCGCCGCGAGGCCGCGCACGTATTCGAGCGGCAGGATGGTGCCCGAATCGGCGCTCAGCACACCGCCGACGAAACCCTTCGATCCCGTTTCGTGCTCGACCTGCGCACGCGTGAGCACGCTCATCGAGGTGTCCTTGAGCGTGTTGCGCACCCAGTCCGCTTCCGCGCAGATCGATGCCAGCGCGCGCCCGGTATGTGCGCAACGCAGGCTGCCCGTAGGTTCGAAGCGCGCGCGCTCGAGCCGGAACTCGTCGATCAGGGACTCGACCGCGCGCACCCCGTCATGCGCGAGCCGGTGCATCTGTCTGGCGACGTCCAGCCCATGCGAGCTCGCGATCGACGGGAACGACAGCCGGAACTTGGACGACACCACGCCGCCATTGCGTCCGCTCGCGCCCCAGCCGACCGGATTCGCGTCGAGCACCGCGCAGTCCACGCCGCGCTGCTGCAGCGCATGAGCGGCGCTCAGCCCCGAATAGCCCGCGCCGATGATCGCCACTTCCACGTCGAGATCGCGGGCGAGCGGCGCGCCGGTACTGACCGGCGCGTCCATCGTCGGCAAGCGCGCGGCCATCGCTCGCCACAGCGATTCGGCATGCGGGCCCGGTGAGTTGGTCGGCGCGTGCATCGTCAGGCCGCGACGCGCAGCTCGTCGTCCACGGCGTCCGCGAGGCCAGCGAGCGTCGCGAACTTCCAGGTCGGCGTCGTGAAGTTGTCAGGCGTGGGCGTGGCGCCGTAGCCCTTCATGCCCTGACGGCGCTCGATCCAGCATGTCGCGTAGCCGAGTTTCGTCGCGATGCCGATGTCGTGATACTGGCTCTGCGCCGTGTGCAGAATCTCGCTGAACTTGTAGCCGAAGGCCGCCTGGCGTCCGCGGTTATACGCGAAGAATTGCGGGTCCGGTTTGGCGACGCCGGTTTCATCGCAGCACACGGTGTCGTCGAAAGGATCGCCGAGCGTGTGCGCATAGGCCGACAGCGCGACGCGGTCCGCGTTGGTCATCGCGACCAGGCGAAAGTGCTTGCGCAGACGCTTCAATGCGGCGACGGAATCCTCGAACGCGGGCCAGTCGAGCACGTCTCGCTGGAACGCGGCGGCGGAACCGGCATTGTCGGGCAGGCCGAGCTTGTTCGCGAGATGCAGGTAGACGTTCGCCATTTCATGACTGGAACGGCCATAGAACTTCGCGCGGCCTTCCATGTACGGTCCGAAGATCTGGTCGTCGCTCAGGTCTTGCGCCTTCGGACCGCCAAGGCGGCGCACGGAATCGAGCACGCCCGCCTCGAAGTTGATCAGCGTGCCGACGACATCGAACGTCAGGACCTTGAAATCGGTGAGCTTCATTGCTTCATCCTCTACGGTTGCGTATTTGCGTTTGCGTCGAAATCGCCCGTGCACAGGCGGGGAATGAACTTATGCGGGTACCACGATGGTGTCCTGCGGATCGAGCGCGACCGTCATCGGTGCGCCCGGCGCGGGAATGCGAAGCCGTGCGTCATGGCCGCCCGGCTGTCTGAGGCTGATTGCGGTGCCGTCGGCAAGCGATGCGAACACACGCAGGCTCTCACCCTGATACAGCACTTCGGTCACCCGGCACGACAGGCGGTTGGCATCGGCATGACGGTTATCGCCGTCGATGACGAGCTTTTCGGTTTGCACGGCGAGCAGGAGTTTGTCCCCGCGCGGCATCGGATGCGCGGTGCGCAGGAGCGTGTTGCCGAGACGCACGGCATGGTCGCCAGCCCGGCTCACGTCGAGCAGCGTCGCCTCACCGATGAAGCTGGCAACGAAGGCATCGCACGGGCGATCGTAGAGGCGCTCGGGTGTGTCTATCTGAACGAGCTTGCCATTCCTGAGTACCGCGACACGATCGCTCATGGTGAGCGCTTCGCGCTGATCGTGCGTCACGTTGACGATGGTCGCGCCCAGTTGCCGATGCAGCCTGCGCAGCTCGATCTGCATGGTCTCGCGCAGCTGCTTGTCGAGCGCCGAGAGCGGCTCGTCCATCAGAATGAGCTGCGGCTGGAACACGATGGCGCGCGCCAGCGCGACGCGCTGCTTCTGGCCGCCCGAAAGCTGATGCACGCTGCGGCTTTCATAACCCTCGAGCTCGACCATCGCGAGCGCTTCGGCAACCCGTTTTGCCCATGTCGACTTCGGCTCACGCCGCGCGCGCAGCGAGAACGCAACGTTCTCACCCACCGTCATGTGCGGAAACAGCGCGTAGTTCTGAAACACGATGCCGATGTTGCGCTTGTGCGGCGGCGCAAATGTAATGTCTCGCTCGCCGACCCATACGCTGCCCGAGCTCGGCTGAACGAAGCCGCCCAGGATGCCGAGCAGCGTCGTTTTGCCCGATCCGGATGGGCCCAGCAGCGACACGAATTCACCCGGCGCGATATCGAGCGAGACGTCGTCGAGTGCTGTCACAGCGCCATAGCGCCTGGTGGCACCCCTGATTGACACTCCGGTTTTTGCACTCGCATCCATGGTGTGGCTCTCACGGTCAAAGCAACGGTTGAAAAAAATATAAGGTGCGATATTTTTGTCGGCAATTCCCAAATTGTTGGATCAGGCATAACATCAGGTCATGCCAAACCTTCGCCGGAAATTGCCGAGCGCCAACGCGCTGTTCGTGTTCGAAGCGGCCGCACGATGCGGAAACTTCACGCGCGCGGCGCAGGAGCTCTATGTGAGTCAGCCTGCCGTAAGCCGGATGCTCGCGCGCATGGAAGATCACATTGGTGTGAAGTTATTCGACCGTGTGCGGGGCGGCATCGAGCTGACCGAAAACGGCAAGATCCTCTACGCCAAGATCTCCGAAGGCTTCAGCGGCATCGAGAGTGCGATACGCGAGATCGAAGCGCGTGCGACCGGCGTGGAGACCGTCACGCTGTCGGTATCGACCGGCTTCACCACGCACTGGCTGATGCCGCGCATGAGCCGGTTGCATCAGGCGTTTCCTTCGATCGACCTGCGGTTTCAATTGATATCGGGGCGCATTAGCGGCCCGCTCGTCGATGTCGATCTCGGGATGCGCTTCGTGCATGACGAAGAGATCGACGAGAACGCCGTGCTGCTGATGCCGGAGACGCTTCTGCCGGTATGCAATGCGCGCTATCACGAGCACGCGCTAAGCGACACGGGCCGCGAGCACGGCGACACGGTCATCATCATGGACGACGAGGAGCGCGGCTGGCACGAACGCTTTCAGGCGTTTGCCTCGAAGCGGCGGCACGCGCAGAGCATGTTGAGCTTCAACGATTACGCGATCGTGGTGCAGGCCGCGCTGCTGGGCCAGGGCATCGCGCTCGGCTGGCTCACCGTGACATCGCACTGGCTCGCGCAAGGCGCGCTGGTGCCGGCCGAACAGGAACTGATCGTGACGAGCCGGCGCTGCTGCCTGCTCACGCCGCCCAACCGGCCGCTCAGGCCCATCGTCGCCCACGTGCGCGACTGGCTCATCGAGGAAACGCGCAGTGACATGCAGGTCGTCGACAGCACGTATCCAGGGCTCGGCTTGCGCGATGCGCTCAGGCAGACGGGCATCATGCTCGATTAGGCCGGCGCCGGAGCGCAGCCCACTTCTCAAATCATTTCGCAACGACTTGCTGGTCTAAGGGCGGGACAGTGCTATCGGCGCCACTTCCGCACGTGAAGCAGTCGCGATGAGCCAGCAGAGCGATTGCGCCCAGAGCGACTCCTTGAAGCGATCCCGGAAGAAACCAAAGTGCCCGACCTTCGACACCTCGAAGGTCTGCGGGTGCATGTGACAACGCTCCCAATTCACGCCCGGATAGGCAACGCACAGGCTATCGCACGCTTTCTCCGGCGCCAGGATGTCGTCCGCAAAGCTGTACGATCGCCCCGGAATATCGTGTGGCGCAAAAGGCACATCATCCAGGTAGGTCGCATCCCGGGCCCATCTCGCCCATCCAAGCGCGATGCCCTTCGGAATATCATCGCCAAGCCTCATCGCGTGGGCGGGAAAGTATCCAACGAGATGCGAAAGCGCAGGCATCGCAAAATAGCAGAGTCCGGCAAAGAAAAGACCGTGGCGCAGCGGCCAGTTTCCCCAATGGCCATGCTGCGCGCACACACAAAGTAAGCCCGATATCTGATCCGAGTTCTGCGCGAAGCCCAGGATCTGGCCACCCACGCTATGCGCCACTACCAAAAGTGGAAGCATTGGATAACTTGAGCGCAGCATGGCCACGGCGCCGACGAGGTCGAGCGCTCCCCAATCCCTGATATCGCCACGAAAGTCTCGCAGCGTACCCGGGAGCGAGTCACCGATGCCACGATAGTCGAAGCTCATCACCACCAACCCGTTCTCCGCGAGAAAGGTCGCGAAGCTATCGTAGAAATGACGCTTTACTCCCGTTGCGCTGGTCACAAGAATGGTTGCCCGAGCATCGCCCAGGCGTTCCGGCTCGAAGATCGAGGCGGCGAGACGGAGGCCATCCCGCGCATCGAACCTGAGTTGTCTTTTGCGAATGCTCACGGCAGACCGACTAGATGAACTTTCGTCCCTTGTGATCCGGCGGGACAACCAGTCCCATCCCTTCGAGGACGGATCGGGCGGCGCATGCAAAATCGTTTCGTGTCTGTTCGTTGGTGCGCTGGCGAACACCCCATTCGACCGCCACGGATGAACGTTTTGAGTTTGAGCGTCCGAACATGTCGAGGACCTCGGGCCACATGAACTCGAGCGCACGCTGAACCGCGGCGCGGCCTTCCTCCTGCTCGCAGAGTTCCGCCGTGTTCCGCCGTCCATGTTCCCGATGCCGTGACTCATCCGCGATGATCTCCGGCATGATCAGTGCCCACGGCTTGTAGCTGCTCCTCGCCATGTCCTCGATGATTTCAAGCGCGCCCCACTCCGCCAGATATGAAGTGATCGAACGCTCGGCCCATGTCTCCTTTCCTGCGAGCCAGGCCTGAGGATAGGCCGCGCGTGCCGAATCCTGCTCGAGCATGTACCCGGTGTCGACACCGATGGCATGAAGAACCTCGGCGCTGATAATGTAGTGCCGCATTTCGTCCCTGGCGCCCTCGTAGCAATACATTTTCTCGAGGGCTGTCGGTGCGATGTGAGAGATCCGGAGATATTCCGCTACCCCCATCAGTTCGCCTTCGGTATGCGCCAGCATCTGATGGAGGAGCACGTCACGGTAGTCTTGAGGCATCTCTGCCAGTTGCTGCGGAGTTTCGACGATGGTGTTCATGCTCTTTTCTCCTGTGTTCCAGGGCACTGCAATACAAGGCGGTACAGGTGGAGCGCACCGGTCTCAAAGCCCGCGGCCGACATCTTGAGAAAGCGTTGGTACTGGTCCACCTTCTCCTCCCCCGCCGCGTGGACTGCGGCGTCTCGGTTCTCTATGAGCCGGTTCAGCCAGAGCCGACAGGTCTTCGCGTAGTCGAGCCGATCGTTTCTACATTGCACGACTTCCATCACGCGATCTGCCGCCTGAAAGATCTCCCACGGGTACGGGAGGTTCGATTCGGGAAAGATCGAGTTCGTGATAAACGGATGCACCTGCTCCGCACGTAGCGCTCCCCAGGTGATCGTCTGCAAAGACATCTTTCCGCCGGGCTTCAGATTTGCCCGGCAGAACTTGAAGAAGTCGCGATACGCCCGAATCTTCTCGGTAGCTGACAACTCGAATCTGACAAAGTGTTCGAACGCGCCGATGCAAACTATTGCGTCGTACGGCGTTGGCGATGAATGGTCGCACCAGCTCTCGAGCCGGACTTCCACGTTTGGGAAAGCGTGCCCTTCAATGTACGTTTGCTGCGCGCGACTCAAAGTCAGCCCCACTGCGTGCCCGACGTCCCAGTCAGCGCAGCGTTTGAGCAGGGAGCCCCAGCCGCAGCCAACATCCAGGATCCGCCCTGCCTCCGATGCGCCAGCGCTCTCCAGGTGATAGTCGAGCTTGCGGGTCTGTGCCTGCTCGAGACCGACATCGCCCGAATCGAACATGGCCGCCGAGTAGGTCATCGTGGAGTCGAGCCATGCCGCATAGAAGTCGTTTGATACGTCGTAGTGGAACTGTATCGCGTCCGGTGAAGCACCCGGGCTGGTCTGAGCGAACTGAGTCATTGCGCCTCCTTGGTCTGGATTTTCCTGCGTGCCAACTGACGAGAATCGGGGACACGCACATCGCTTGCGGCGCCCATCAACTCGAGACTCCGAATGACCCACCAGCTGACATCGATCTGCCAGATCCTGAAGCCGTGGCGCGCGCTGCCCGGAAACGCATGATGGTTGTTATGCCACCCTTCTCCGAACGTCAACAAAGCGACGAGCAGGTTATTCGTGCTCCCGTCGTTCGAACGATAGGGTCGAGAGCCGGCGGTGTGACACACTGAATTGACCAGCCATGTCGAATGGTGAACGCAGAAAACTCGAATCAGCCCTCCCCAGATGAAAGCGGAGAACGCCCCCCGCGCCGTCCCGGTGAATGCGAAGCCAATCAAGGTCGGGATGGCCAGCGTGAGGAACATCCAGACGAGGTAAAGGCGATCGATTCTGCGAATCATCGGGTCGTCGAGCAGGTCCTTTGCGAAGTAACTTGCGCGGGCCATGTCATGGGCGAAGAACCAGCCAACATGGGCGTGAACGAGATCGATCGCACCGGCTCCGCCAAGGCGAGGCGAATGAGGGTCTCCAGCGCGATCGGCATACTGATGATGTCGACGGTGGTCGGCAACCCATCGGATCAACGGTCCCTCCACGGCGAGCGATCCGGCGATTGCGAACACGCCTCGAATCCATCGCGGGCATCTGAAACTCAGATGAGTGAAGAGTCGGTGAAATCCGACACTGATCCCGAGTCCGGTGAACACATATAGAGATACGAACAGTGCAGCGTCGAGAGCCGAGATGCCGTTCGTCCATAGCAGTCCAGCGCCGACCAGCACACCGAGGAACGGGAACCCCAGAAGACCGATCAGAATGATCCGCTCTGCGCGTAACTCGCGAGAAGTCTTAACGCGTACAGCCGAAGCATATCGTTCCGCTGCGCTCACTTTGAGCTTGCCTTGCGTGCCTGAACGTTTCGAGTTTCCGTCCATGTGCATACCCCCTTGCTCCACTCGCACCTCGCGTCGCATAACCCTGCTGCCAAGATCACCGACACATCCCTTCTGCTTCTAAAGACGAACTGAACCACCCGTGCTTCAATGATTCATCCTTCTAATCTTGCAAACTTCTGGCTGGCCATTGCCATCGACTCCCTGGCGGAAATTGCGCAAATGCGTTTTGGGCTCAAAGCCTGTAAATCGCGTCGGCAAGAGCGACTCTGAATGCCTTCTTCTGGAAAAGGATGCTGCTGACATGGCCTCCTGATAGCCACCGTATTTCAGTTCCCGACAGATGACGCAATATCATCTCGCTCGAATGCCGCGGGACGAATCTATCGTCGGTGGCAGCCACGGAAATGATTGAATCTGTAGGCTTGCCGGGAGGAAACGTGTCTACGCCCGTGAACTTGAGTAAGTCTCGAAATCTTTGTCTCGCGCAATCGATTCCACCGACACTTGATCCCAGTTTCGTCCAATCGCAACTCCGGCTGAACAAGCCCTCGGTGAATACAGGGACCCCGCTATGCGGGGCAACACACGGAACAATCGCTAGCGGGAATGATGTTAGTGCGCCCGTTACTGTCGCCAGATATCCGCCCAGGCTGACGCCGGTCACACCAATCCGGTTGTAGCCGGTGCTAAATAGCCAGACGAGCAGTGATCGCGCCTCTTCAATGGCGACGCCCCCGAGTAACAGCAGATCGGAAACGTAGTCGAGTCGCGCAGGCGTCTTTATGCCCGGGCGTCGCTTTCCCTGGAACGGATATTCGAGCATGAGCGCGCCGATTCCCTTCTTCAGCAGGGGAATCGCAATGCGGTCTTCGCGAATCGTATAGCCCTCTTCCCCTGTGGGCGCCATATGCAAGTAAATTGGGTAACACCGATCGGCGGTTGGCTGCATCAGGCGAAAGTGCGCGGTCTTACACCGACTCGGAAGAAACTCCTGAAAGAACGGTGTTTCAAACCTGCCGTCTCGGAATGCATGATCGCCACGCCGCCTCCATGGGGTCTCCCAATGAATGGTGATGTCCGCTGGAGGCAGCCCCGACAGCAGCCGCTTCTTAACGGCCTCGATCGCGCCTGGATCTCCCCAGCCTTTCGAGAAGAACGGACACGTTCTGTTCCTCGATCGTGCATTCGTGAGGTAAGCGTACAGGTTATCGAGGAAGCCTTTGTGCATAGCGGTCATGCGACCTGGCCGCAGCGTCCCGATTGGGAGCTCATTCGACGGATGGTTTTCCACGGAATTTCCTTTCCAACCTGCATTGCTAATGGAGCGCGGCAGTTGCGTGCTGACGAAACGCCAGTGCAGATTCGTGCCGGATTGCCTATCAGGGAGATGGAAGCTTTTTCCCACAGTTTTAATCTGGTCGATCAAACAGCAGCCATTTTTTAATCAGATCCGTGAACCGCGTTCGCTAGCGCACATTCTCAGAATTGACGGCCGACGCTTCTTATTCACCGGACTTTCAATTCCGCGCGCGATAGATCGTATTTCTATCAAGGCCGCGGATAACCAACAGCGTTGCGCGCCGGGACTTCAGACGTTAGCGCGTGTCGAGATGGCGCGAGATCCGCCGGCCGGAGTGCCACGCAGGAGAGCGAGCGAGGCGCGAAACATCGCAACCACATAAATAGAGGGGCGTGCTCACAGCCAATGCCGTGATCTGGTTAGAGGCTTATGCCGAGAAATCTACCCAGTGATGCAATCGTCCGCATCTTCCGGGTTGGGCGTTGGGGTCTTTTTCGGCGTTGGCTTGTTGAGAGCACATGAGCGAACGCGATCCGGGAGGCCGTGATGGCTGAGAATCAAGCTCCGGCAGCGCTTGCCCTGCCTTCCAGCGCACCCGCCGAACGACGGACCTCCCGAAAGAAACGCTGGATCATCGTTACGATCCTTGTCTGTGCGTCGCTCGTCGCGGGGCGCATGTGGTGGCACAGCCGCTATTACGAAGAGACCGAAAATGCTTATCTCGACGGCGACGTCACGCTCGTTTCTCCGCGCGTCGCCGGCACGGTGCGCGCGGTGTTCGTGCGCGACAACCAACGGGTGAAAGGCGGCGATCTGCTGCTGGAACTCGATGGGGCCGATTACGAGATCAAGGTCCAGCACGTGCTGGCGGAACTCGGCGAGATCGACGCTCACGTCAAGCAGGTCGACGCGCAAGTGCAGCAGTCGGCTGCCGAATCCGCGGCGGCCGACGCGCAGGTGTCACGAGCCGAGGTACAGGCGCGCCACTCGCGCGCGGACGCATTGCGCTATGCGTCGGTGTATGCCGAGGACATGAAGGCCGTTTCGAAACAGGAATTGGACAATGCGATCGCCGCGAGCGAGATGGCGGCATCGGAACTGCAGGCGCAGAAGGACCAGGCGTCCGCCGCTCAGGCAAAGCAAGCCTCGCTCGCCGCTTCGAGGTCGACCTTGCTCGCGCACCGGGACGTGTTGCTCGCCGATTTGCAGGAAGCCCGGCAGAATCTGGACTACAACAGGATCTATGCGCCTGTGAGCGGCCGAATCGGGAAAAAGAACGTCGAGGTCGGATCGCGAATTCAGCCAGGTGAGCAGGTGCTTGCCATCGTGCAGGACAGCGTGTGGGTCAATGCGAACTTCAAGGAGACCCAACTCGCCGGCCTGGCTCAGGGGCAGTTAGTTCAAGTCCGCATCGATGCCGTTCCCGGGCATACCTTCGTCGGCCGCATCGACAGTTTCTCTCCGGCCTCGGGCGCTCATTTCGCATTGCTTCCGCCGGACAACGCCACCGGCAATTTCACCAAAATCGTCCAGCGCGTGCCGGTCAAGATCGTCCTTGAGCCGGGTTCCGTCGGAGCCTTCAAGGACCGCCTGATGCCGGGCATGTCTGCATTGGTGGAGATCGACCTGCGGCAGGTGCAGGGAGGCTCTGACGTCAAGACTGCGGAGTCTGCTGCTGAGCGACAGACGCCGCGAGCCAGATCGCGGGGCAACGCGCTCACGCAGTCCGCCGCGCTGCCGGTCGCAACCACGAGCGCGCCGCTCACAGCGTTGAGCGCCGAGACCGCGGACGAGATGCAAAAGCGGATAGTCGAATCGGGATGGGACCAGCCGGCCAGCGCGGCCGCCGTCCGTGTGGCTGCACCGGCTCGTCATGCCGCGCAGCCGCCGATCCAGCGGCACGACTATATCCGTGTCGATGCGCCGGCAGTCGAGCACCCTTTGCGCCGGGGTGGTCCATGAAGAATCACTTCGGCGGCAGCCCGGCGCCAACAACGAGCGATCGGTCTGCCACCCGGTCCCCGGAGACTGAGGACGCCGCACTTCGGCGGACCTGGATCGCGGTCGCGGCCGCCACACTCGGCGTCTTCATGTCCATCCTGGACATCCAGATCACGAACGCCTCCTTGAAGGAAATCTTCGGATCACTGTCGGCAACGCAGGATGAGGGCTCATGGATGTCCACTGCCTATCTGGCGGCCGAAGTGACGGTCATCCCGTTGACGACTCTTTTTATGACCGTTTTCGGCCTGCGCAACTACATGCTGGCGAATTCGATCCTCTTCGTGCTCTTCTCGACCTTGTGCGGTTATGCATGGAACCTTCAGAGCATGATCGTGTTCCGGATGCTCCAGGGCCTGGCCGGCGGCGGCCTGATACCGATGGCCATGACGTTGCTATTGACGCGACTGCCGGCGACCAGGCGCACGACGGGGCTCGCCTGGATGATGCTCGCAACCACGCTCGCGCCGACGTTTGGCCCGACGATTGGCGGCATCCTGACGGGACTCTACGGATGGCCCTCCATCTTCTTTATCAACTGGGCGCCGGGCATCGTGATGGTGGCGGGTCTCGCATATGGGCTGGACCGGGGCGCGCGCAAACCGGACATCCTCCGGCAGGCGGATTGGCTGGCCATCGCGACCATGGCCACGGGACTCGTCTCGCTCATCATTTACCTCGAGGAAGGCAATACCCGCGATTGGTTCGATTCACGCTTCATTCAATTCTTCTTTTTATCGGCTTTGGTGAACCTGAGCATCTGGATCTTCCTCATGCTGTCCCGGAAAAATCCGTTCGTGAACCTCGGCTTGTTCGGGCGCCGCAATTTCGGGGTCTCTTCCATCGTTGGCACTGCAACCGGCATGGCGCTCTACGGCTCCACGTTCCTGTTGCCGCTATTCCTGGCACAGATCGCCGGCTACAACTCCCTGCAGATCGGCATGGTGATCATGTGGATGGGGCCGCCCCAGATGGTGATGATGCCCATCGTCGCCAGGTTCTCCAAGGTCTACGACAACCGGCTCATCTGCTCGCTGGGTCTGCTGCTTTTCGCGATGTCATCGTTCCTGAACTCCACCATGACGGCGGACACGGCGCGCGACCAGCTGATCGCCTCGCAGATCTTGAGGGGCCTGGGCCAGCCGATGATCGTGTTGACCTTGTCCAATTTCGCCACGGTACGAATGGAGCTGGAGAACATGTCCTCCGCCTCCAGTCTGTTCAACATGTCGAGAATCCTGGGGGGCGCGGTTGGCACGGCAATCCTGGCGACCTTGCTCACGCTGCGCGAAAGATACCATTCGGTCCGATTGGGCGAATCGGTGTCTGCATTCTCCGACGGCGTCCTGTCACGGGTCGATCTGTTGTCCTCCGCTTTTTCGCGCGACACCGCGGACACTGCTGGCACAGGCAGCCAGGCGTTCGCGGCGATATCGAACATCGTCAGACGCGAATCGTTCGTCATGGCTTATAACGATTGCTTCTTCGTGTTGAGCGTGGTTCTGGCTGCGTCCGTCGCGATCATATGGCTGTCGGACCGGGTCGTTGCGGCAGGGGCCAAATGATGGCAATCAGGAAAAAGGGCTGGCTGCTTCTCTGCTTCGTCCTGCTGCTGCAGGCCGGATGCAGTACGGGTCCGCTGACGCCAATCGAGGGACCCGTCGACACGCCTGCACGATTCAAAGGCGGCGACCCGGCCGCCGCTCCCATCCAAGGGGAATGGTGGAAGGCTTACCACGACGACGTCCTGACTGGGCTGGTCGAGGCGACGCTGCGAAACAACCCCAACCTCAATGTCGCATTCGCCAGGTTGCGGGCGGCGCGCGAGGAGGTCAAGGCAACCTCGGCCGGCTTGCTGCCGCGCATCGACGCCAACGCGGAATTCAGCTACTTGCACACGTCACCGTATACTCCGTTCGGCGAGGCGCTGGGACAGCAGTCCATCGAGGGCAGACAGTATTCGGTCGGGGCTTCGGTGGCCTGGGAGCCGGACCTCTGGGGGCGCGTGGCCAACGCTGTCGAAGTGGCCGACACCAGGGTCGTGCTCGCCAGGATAGAGATCGATTCGTACATGCTCATCCTGTGCGCCGAGGTGGTCCAGTCCTATTGGCAAATGCGCTCGGCTGAATTGGACTCGGCGATTCTGCGGGCCTTCCAGCAGTCGCGCGCAGAAACCGAGCAGGTGCTGGCGTCGCAGTACAAGGGAGGTCTGATCGGCGAACTGGAACTGGCCCGGGCACGCGCCGATGTGGCGAGCGCCGCGGCCGAACTGGCGGATGCTGGCAAGCGGCGCGACCTGAGCGAGCACAGTCTGGCGACCTTGACCGGGCGGCCGATCGCGGATTTCTCGGTGCCGCCTGCCTTTACGAATTTACAACGGGATTTCCTGCTACCCCCGCCGCCGAGGATCGCACCCGGTATGCCGGCGGACATTCTCGCGCGTCGCCCCGACCTGGCGGCGAGTGCCCAGCACATCCGGGCTGCCATCGCCGATCGGAATATCGCCGAAACGGCGTTCTATCCTTCCATCAAGCTGACGGGCAATTTCGGCTTCGCATCGATGGAGCTCCGCACGCTGCTGGAGGGCCAGCAATTTTCGCTCGGGCCCGTTGCCATTTCGCTGCCAATCTTCGATGGCGGCAGGAACAAGGCGAACCTGGCTGCGGCGGACGCACGCTACCAGGAGGCCGTGGCGTCGCACAAAAGCAAACTGCTGCTGGCGCTCAAGGAAGTCGACGATGCATTGACGGAAATCGCCGCGGGCGAAGCGGCCGTCGAGCAGCGGCAAAAGGCCCTCGACGCCGCCCGTCGTGCCGAGGCAGTCGCGCGGTTTCGCTTCGACAAGGGCCTGGCCACTTACTTCGACGTGATGGACTCGCAACGCACGATGCTCTCCATCGAAAGGGCCATGCTGCAGAACCGCACGCAGGCGCTCGTTGCGAGCGTTCAATTGGTGCGAGCCCTCGGAGGCGGCTGGAAAGCGGGCGAGGTCGTCACGCCGGCCCAGTTGTACCGATGAAGATGCCGGCTTCGAGCTTGCGGCGCTGTCGCGTCTCGCGCGAGCACATTGATCGAAAAGCGCGGCCACGTCGACGATCACGACATCCTTCGCGATCCTCCAGTGGCGATCGTTGAAGGACAGGAGCCAGTCATGACCGACGCGAGTCCACGGACGGTACCTTCGTTCCCCTACAAATTCCGCTCTCTGTGCAATCGCGATGGAGGGCTGGATCGAACCCGGCTGGACGAACGTCCCAACGATTTCTTCGGAACTGAGGACCTGCTATCGCTGGCTGACGAAGATGCGGTGCATCAGGGGGTGGTGGCCGACTGAACAACAACGGCAGACGAATTCGATCGACCGACTGAGCCAAACCGTGCCCGCACCTTCGACTGATCAGCTTCGTCGCAATGTAACGCGATCGAGTTCTGTCCGCCCGCTTCTTTCGTAGGGCGCATCTTCGTATTTCACGCTGCGCCACAGCCGTTCGACAAAGACGGTCTTGCGTCAACTCGCCGCCGATGGCGGCCGCCAAGTTGCTCTGCACTCGCGCGCCCCCGCTTCATCGAAGATTCTCGATTGACCGTGAGGTAATCGAGTCGCGCTCATGCGATCGCCAAGACTCGCGACCTGTTTGCTCGCGTTTCAGATCTATCGCAAGCTCACGCGATGCAATTGCCGCGTCGAGTAACGCGTCGTGCGGAGCATGGCAACTCGGTGCACTCTTCCCCGTAACGCCCGGTTTTGAGCGAACAGAGCGGCGAGTCAATCGACGAAAATTCGAGGTCATTGCGGTGGATGGCGATTCCGCACATAGCGCGCGAAACCGACACATCGGAATAAAGCGATTTGACAGAGAAAGCAGGAAGTCAGTAATTACTCCGAGTGGCACAGATATTTGGATCAGCTACAGTGGTCAGATCGGATCTGAATTGATAGGGCTTCTGCCATATGGACACTATTCCACAAAAAAGTGAGGGCGACGTCGAGCTCGATCTTCACCATCTGCAAGTATTCGATGTCCTCTTGACCGAACACAGCCTCACCAAAGCTGCGCGCGTACTCAATCTTTCGCAGCCCGCACTGAGCAAGACACTCGCGCGACTTCGACTGTATTTTGGCGACCCGCTTTTTGTGCGCGTTGGGCTGCGCATGGAGCCGACACCCAAGGCGCAGGAACTCACAGAACCAGTGAGATCGATATTAAAGAACATTCGCGCTCTCCGCTCGGAGTACGCATCGTTCGACCCTAAAACCTCCACGCGTAAGTTCAGCTTTTTTCTGGTCGATGCGGGGGCAATCAAGATTTTCCCAACTCTCCTGAACTACCTCGCGACGGAAGCACCGGGCATATGCGTTCAGTCGATTCCCTGCGACGCTCAGCACCTGGACCTCTGGCTCGAATCAGGCCTCGTCGATCTGGCCATCGGCTCGTTCCCTTCCCTGACAATGGGGATCCGGCGCGTGCCGCTGTGGACCGAGACCTACGTGAGCGTGACGCGCAAGGACCACCCGCGCATCGGTACTCATCCAGGCAGAGCAGAGTTTATCGCCGAAAAGCATGCGCTCGTATCGGCACTCGGTACCGGGCATGAACACCTTGCAGTCGAGCGGCTCATCGAGTCCGCGGTACCGAGCAGGAACATCGTGTGTCGCGTCCCCGTCTTTACATCGGCGGCGCTGATAGCAAAACACTCCGATGTCATTGCCACAGTGCCAAGAAGCCTCGCCGTTGCCATGTGCGACGATCTCGACCTGCAACTGGTCGAGCCGCCGATCGAACTGCCAAGACTGGAAATTGCCCAGTACTGGCACGATCGATGTCACCTCGAGCCGGGCAATCAATGGCTTCGGAATACTTTTCGCAAGCTGTTTTCGACGCCGCCCCGGTCCTAGGCAGCCAGATCCTCATTGAACGGAAACCCGCCGGGATTGCAACGCCAGCGCAACCGCACCACCAGAATGATGCGCGTACGGAATGGCTTAACCGACGGGATTCAGGACGAAATCGTAATTCAACGTGTAACCGCCTTCTGGCTGCTTGACCCAGTCCGCAACCAACGTTTGTCTAACTCCAAACACTGCGTCGGAATCCAGATATTGGTCCCCGTTTCGGAATACATGCGTGACCAGCGTCTGATAATTTTTTGCCTTGATCATGAAATGAAGGTGAGCGGGACGCCACGGGTGTCGCGCGGTAGCACGCAGCAAATCGCCCACCGGGCCATCGGCAGGAATTGGGTATGCGACAGCGACCACGGTACGAAACTCAAAACTACCGTCCGCCTGTGACCTGAGCACGCCCCTCCCCTGGTGGGTCTCGAGGTTCGGGTACTGAACGTCGTAATTGCCCGTGGCGTCGGCCTGCCAGACTTCGAGCTCCGCGCCCGCAATCGGCGCACCGTGCAGATCCTTCACGGTGCCTCGCACGAGGCAAGGCTCGCCAATGGCTCCATTGGCGATGTCAGCGCCATTTGCATACTCAGGCGCGCCCTCCACGTGGAATGGGCCAAACACGGTCGATTCCGTGCAACCTCGCGGCTTCCTGTTGTTCATCGCGACGGTCAGCATCGACAGTCCGAGCACGTCGCTCAACAGGATGAACTCCTGGCGTTTGTCGTCACACTTTTGTCCTGTCTGAGTCAGAAATGAGATCCCCGCGCGCAACTCCGCTTCGGTCAGTTTGACGTCGCGGGCGAAGTCGTGCAAATGCGTGATGAGGCTCGTGAGGATGAACTTCAAACGGGGATCCGGTGTACCGGCCAGGAGATCGAGTACTGCTTGTGTGACAGTTTGCTCGTCAAGATTGCGCATCTTTGACTCCATTGATCGTTGCATGTTTAACCGCTTTCAGGCGATAAGAATGATTCCTCACACCGCTTGCCGCGAATCGTCCAATTACATTTTCGGTCGCACTCCGTCGTAGGCGTCCTGTAGCAATTGCCTTATCGCCAATTTTTCTAGTGCCCGAGGATTGGGATATTGATTCTGCAGCGCAACCTCACATGCCTTGTCGAGATCCGACTCTTTCATTCCAATATCTTTCAGTGCCAACTGTGCGCCGCTCCTTTTCGCGAGGTCGAAAACGGCTTGGGGTGCGCTGGTGCCGTAAAGGGCACGAGCGATTCGCTCCATTGCACGCGAGGCGGCTTTCGCGTTATAGGCCAATGCGTGGGGCAAGATGATGGTATGCGTTTCCGCATGCGGCAGGTCGAAGCTACCGCCCAACGTATGGCAGAGCTTATGGTGCAGAGACATCGCCACCGCCCCTAGCACGGATCCACATAGCCATGCGCCATAGAGTGCGTCGAATCTTGCTCGCCGTACGGTTGCATCGTCGGCATCCAATGTCAGTAAAGGCAGTGCTCGTCCAATGGCGGCGATGCCCTCGCTAGCCATCAAATCCTTGATCGGATTGGCGTCCACCGCGTAAAGGCCTTCCGCCGCATGAGCAATCGCATTGATTGCGCTGCTGACGCTCATGGATACCGGCAACGAATAGGTGAGTTCGGGATCGTAGATCACCGTCTTCGGTATCACACGGCTGTCGCGACCGGTCCTTTTCAACCCAGCCTGGGTTATGCCGTAGATCGGCGTCATTTCAGAGCCGGCATAGGTCGTAGGGATAGCGAGGATCGGGAAGTCCGACTCCAGTGCGATGGCCTTTCCCAGTCCCGTCGTCGATCCACCACCGATTGCGATAGCACAGTCAGCGTCGAGACGGCGTGCTGTCTCGCGTGCTTCGCGGGCAATTTCGATAGGTACATGCATTGCCGCTTTCGCAAACACGCCCACCACCCGCACGCCGAGAATCGCTGCGATCCGCTCGGCGTCCTCCCGTTGATCAGGTGTCGCGAGTATCAGGGCGCGACGCGCGCCAAGCAGATCAACTTCCGCTTCGAGCCGGCTCAAAGCCCCGACACCGAATACAACCCGCTGAGAATGGCTCGTATAAACGAATTCGTTCATGATAGTAGTTGTCTCCGTTACCTCAGATCGACTGTCGTGGCGATCGCAGCGCAGTTCGCAAACACCTTCGCTCTATCGAGGAATTGAACGGTCATTGCGTCACCGACTGCGATCTCTGTGGTTCCGTCGACAAGCACGCGAACGGCGTGGCCGTCGCGTTCCGGCTGTTGCTCCCGAACTTGCAGGATGGCGCCGATCGATGGCGTTACGACGTCCCGCTTTTTTACCGTTCCCGCGTAGTCTCCCGCTGGGGGTAAACACATATCGGCAGGCACGGTGACGTCTATTGCACGCCAGGGAGTTTTCATCAAGCCGTATACCGTTCCAGATAATTCGTGCGGACGAGACAGCATTGCATTTGCAGCGACAATATCGCCCCGCTGAATCAACCGCCTCGTCTCGCTCGACGAACAATGCGCTCCACTCGCAATACTCGCATTCCGTTGCAGCGGCACGGGAAAGACATCGAACCCCAGCCGGGCACCGAGCTTTCCCAAATAATCTGTATCCCCCTGCCGACCTCTGCCACAGGTAAAATTCTCGCCGACGACAAGTGAGCGCATGCCCAGCATTCTCACCAGGGTTTGCTCCACGAATTCGTCTGCCGATTCCTCACTTCGCGTCCGGTCGAATCTTAGAACCACGCAATAGTCAACACGGCCAGTTGACGCCAAAAGCGACATGCGACCTTCGAGCGTCGACAAAAACGCAGGACAGGAGGCAGGACGCAATGTGGCAAGCGGATGAGGATCGAATGTGACCACGACGGTGGGAAGTTGCGAGGCCAATCCTCGTTCTCGTAACTTCCCCAGCACATGTCGATGTCCATGGTGAACGCCGTCGAACATTCCGACCGACACCACCGACGTGGATAGTCTGAATGCGCCTGGATCGGAGATGACTATCATGGAAGACTCCCGTAACCCATTCAAGCGTGAATCAAATCAGCCGGCACGCCTCTTCAAAAGAGAGCCGCGGGCTGCGAGGAAAGACCCGGGAGGGATCTCCGCGCCCGAGGCCGCAAATGAAGTTCGATTTGATCGACGTCCCGGCGAACACTGCGGCATCGACCTTCGCATTGTCGAAACCCGACATCGGCCCGCAGTCGAGACCGACGGCGCGTGCCGCCGCGATCAGATAGCCGCCCTGCAGCGTCCCATTGCGGAAAGCCGTTGTTTCGGCGAATCCGGCCTTGGCCTCGCCTTCAAACCACGTTTTTACCGTTGGATTGTGCGGAAAGAGTCGCGGCAGATCGTCATAGAAACGAGTGTCATAGCCGACCACCGCCAGCACCGGCGCCGTCATACTCTTCTCGACATTTCCCGGGCTGAGCGCCTCTTTCAGCTTTGCCTTAGCGGCTTCGCTACGCACGAACACGATCCGCGCCGGTGAACAATTGACAGACGTGGGACCCCACTTCATCAAGTCGTACACCTGCTTCAACTGCTCGTCGGACACGGGCTCCGCAAGCCATCCGTTCTGGCTACGTCCCTTGCGGAAAACGCGATCCAGGAAGTCTTCATCCACCATGGTTCTGTCACCTTCTATCAGAGAAACGGTACCGTGCCCGACGCACGGTACTCGCATTGCATGCCGTTCTTATCACCGGTGAAACCGGGTTGACCGCGCTTCAGATGGCCATGGTGCCGCTGAGTGCCAGCGATTCCTGGTGCCGTGCCGAATCAAGCGCCTTGGCGTAGTCTGCTGTCGCTTTGTAGTCGCTGTTGTCATCGGCCTCGGACTCGATTCCGCAAACGCGGCGAGCGAGCTTTGCGTATGGGCCCGAACCCGAGAATTCCGCGCGCTGCATCGTCAGCGTGCGAATTGCTTGCAGCGGCGTGCCGTTGAAATTCTCGAAAACGAACAGACGGCTGCCCCAATCGGTCAGGAACAGGTCGCGAATGACGCGACCGATTTTGAGGCGGTCATGCGGTTTGCCGACGGGGCCGCTGTTCAGGCGTTCAAACCACGGATTCAGCGTCGCATCGTTCCATTGCTTTTCGCTCGCGAATATCAGCGCACTTCGTCCGGACAGGTCGACCAGTTCGTAGATCATTTCCGAGAAGTTCTCGAGATACAGTGCGCGGCCAAAGTCGTAGACAAGAATATTCGGCTTATAGTGGCCGCCAGGCGTGTGAAAACCCAGTTCTTCCGCCGCGATGACGTGCGCCAGCATCGCCTGATGGAAACCAATGAGCTTCGCTACGCGAGTCATCACGGCTGGGATCTTGCTGGTCCCGATATGCTCGGTGATCAGCACCGCAAGGCCGGCCATCAGCTCCGCGCGCACCATCTGGCGAACCAGCGCATGGTAATGGAGCCAGTCAAAAACGCGTTGCGGATAGAGCTTCGCATGTTCTGGATTGCCGATGTGAAACACGTGCGACCACGGAATGAACACGTTCTCGAAGAGTGTCATTCCGTCGAGTTCATCGCCCTGTGAGGCCAGCGGATGTTCGATCGAATCTTCCTTCGCCACGCCTTCGCGACAGACAATCGTCACCCCCTTCGCGTTGACCGGAGTTGCCGCGAAGATAACCTGCTCACCCGGAATTCCGGGCCGGAAGAAAACGCCGATGTGAATCCAGTCGGCAAACGCGACACCGGTACCAATCGCCTTGATACCATTGACAACGATGCCCTTCTCGTTCTTTTCGACGATACGAAGACCCGGCGAGCGCGCCTGCGCATCCGGATTCGACCGGTCCATTTGCGGATCGACGAATTGCGGTGCGCAATTGAAATCGTTGTCTTTTGCGAAGTTCACGAATTTGACGATATTTTTCGCCTTGATGTAACCTTCCGCACCGATCGATTGAGTCTCCCAGGGCACGGGATCATCGAGGTAAGTCTGCAGCACGTAGTTATTCACGTCCGGACTACGGGGAAACGAGGCGCCGGCCATTTCGCGCATCACCGTTTCGTGATACTTCCTCTTACGCCGGAGTTGGTCCTTGTTGTGATGTCCGTACCATTGCATTGAACGCCGCCTTCCGTTCTCGTCGACATAGGTCAGGACGTCCTGCAGATCCGGACGGTGATGCAAATCGTAGAAATCTGCGTGGCGCTGCGCATAGTCACGCGTTTTCGGGTGCGTGGCGACGTTATCGATCTTTTCGTTTCCCACCCAGACTTGACGCCCGTCGTTCAGGGATTCGAGATATTGGCGACCGGTTCGGATCATGAGTATTCCTTTGCGTTTAAAATTGAAAAGACCGCTGGTTAACACATTGCGGGTTGAGTCGTCACATAGGCGCGCTGATAGTAAGCCAGCGGATTGCACTCGTCCGATTTAGTGGTTGCGATGACGCGGGCGAACAGAAGACTATGCGTGCCAACCTCGATCGCATCGACCAGATGACAGTCGAGCGTCATCAGTGCTTGCTTGCAATATGGTGCGCCGCTTGCGAGCGTTCCCCACTCGCTGCCGTCAAACCGTTGTTGCATCGACAGTGCACCGACTCCGGCAAAAAGCTGGGATAGTTCGCTCTGTTCAGCACCTAGCCAATTGACGGTGAGTACTCCATTCGCCTTGATGACGCCATTGGCGAAGCTCTTCCGGTTTACGCATGCCAGCACAGTCGGAGGCGTGTCGCATACTGAACAGACCGCGGAGCAGGTAACGCCAGCTTTACCATTGGGGCCATCGGTGGCCAGAATCGTCACAGGTGTGATCGCTCTGGAAAGTGCCTCCCTGAAGTCGGTCGCGCTCACGTCCGCAGCCGCCGTGGCCGGCAGGTTTCGCAGCAGCGTGGCAATTGCCGAGTGCGATGCCAACTCTCGTCTCTTCTGTGTGTTAGGCATGACGCGTGTCTCCAAATCGAATGTTATTGGGGCTGCGATTCCAGACTTTCATGGAGTGGATTGCGCCTCAAAAACCGGGAAGCGAAGAGATGCGACTCGGTACTGCTCGCCTATTCCAACCCGTCCCGGTCTACTTCATGACACGATTACAAAGTCGCGAGGTACATCTCGTGGGCACTCCCCGCAGCGACCCCGAGTTCAGCGGCGACGGCGGCCACCCCTTCTTTGGCGACCTTCAGGTCAACGCGTCCGTCTGAGGTGAAGTGCTGGCGAATGTACCGCTCGTAGTGCCGCTCCGCTTCCGTGTGGGTCAGTCGGCCCAACATCGAAGAGATGTGTTCGACTGCGAGGCTGGGTTGTTCGGCGATCGTTTTCAGGGAACGCTTGTAGGCACGTACAAGCGCCTGCAGCGCTGGGTCGTCGAGTGCGATGCGCGAGGGATCCACCGCCAGCCCCACGGTGGGTATCTGGAAGTGATCGCCAACCCATGCAAGTACAGAGAAACCCTCTTCGCCGGCGATCTGTTCAGCCGATAACGTGCTACCCACGTAAGCAGCGTCGATCGATCCGTTGCGCAGGCGTCGCAGATCCATCTGGTAGTCGCCGGGGATTCGTTCCACACACTCGACGTCGCGATCGGGATCCAATCCGTGCTTGCGCAGCACGATCCGCGCGAAGACGCCCGGAGCGGTTCGCGCCCCGTGCACCGCCAGTCGACGGCCACGTAGGTCTTCCATCGACTTCACGCCGTTAGCGCCGACGAACCAGAAGAGCGGTCGGTGCGTGTTGACGCTCAGAGCTGTCCATTGGATACCATCGGTCATTCGTGACAACAGCGCGCGGCCAAGACCGATCGTTGCACCGGCACGCACACGTTCGGTTTTCCAAACGGCGCCGTCACGCAGCGCAACGTGAACGCCTTCATCTTCGAAATATCCCTCCTGATCGGCGACATGCGCGATCAGTTCTTCGTGAATCCCAGCGCCGACATAAGTCAGATCGATTGAGAGCTTTGCCAATTTAAACTCCTGTCAGGACAATCAGACGGATTTGAAACGGTGCTTCGCTGAGTCGTGGATTTGATCCGGACGCTCGTCGTTCACTCCATTCCAAAACCGCCGCTTACGGGAAGGTAGTGCCCAGTGGTGAAGCCTGATGCGTCACTTGCCAGGTAGACCACTGTATTGGCCACTTCAGTGGGGCGCGCAAGCCGGCCCATGGGTATCGATGCGGCGATTGTCTTCAGACGTTCCGGGGAAATCAGACCCGCCGAGGTCGCGCCTTCCACTGTGGTCGGCGCAACGAGGTTGGCGGTGATTCCGTGCGACGCCAATTCGAGAGCGACATAGCGCACGAACTGGTCGAGGGCCGCCTTGGCAGTGCCCAGCGTGATCATTCCGCCACGCGGTCGGCGCGACAGCAGGGCACTCAGATAGATCAGCCGCCCATGTCCACGAGACATCATGCCCGGCACAACGGCCTTGGTTACGAGAAAGGCGGCACGCAGTTCAGTGTCCAACTTGCCACCGAGCTGTTCCCAGCTAAGGTCGGCGAACGACGTGACGTCGTACGGTGTGAGCGCGTTGTGTACAAGAACGTCGACTCCGCCCCAGCGCTCACTGATCCGCTGGAGCATGTCGGAGACATCGTCGGGTCTGGTTACGTCGGCTTTAATCGCCATCGCTTCTCCGCCGCCGGCAGCGATCGCAGCCACGACATCATCGGCCTGCGGCGCGCTATTGCGATGGTTGACGACGACTTTGTAGCCTTGCTGTGCCAAAGCGGTCGCAATAGCTGCGCCGATACCGCGGCTTGCCCCGGTGATTAGTGCGACAGCCATGAGATCACCTCCGTTTCAAGACTGATTGGATATTCATTGCTGGAGCACGTGCATGGCTCCCCGTGAAGAAAATATGTTACGAACATGAGTGAAACGACTCCTCTCTCTGGTCAGTAATGATGCGTCGCCCAACAACTCAGTATTCCGAAAGTACAGACACTTATTTCACTCACTGCATCGCAAGTTCATTACGTGCCTCTCTGTTATCTACAGTACCTCGTTCGGATTTCCAGCTCTACGGGCGCGGCGTCATAGACACTATTCCGTAGCAGAATGCGGCTTGCGTTGCTCGTCAGGGTTCGATGATTGGCGGGATGATTCGATTGCGAATACGACGTACCGCGTGCCCTCGACCAGATATCGTCATTGGAACGGCACGTAGACCTGCAGCCAGACCCGATTTCCCTCCGGCCGGTTGCGGACCAGCATTTCGCGCTGGTACTTGAGTGCCACAGAGAACTTCCGGTTGCCGTACGCAATGGAGGGGCCGACCGCAAATGCCTGCCCGCGGTTGCCATTGCCATTGACTGACTGCCCGTGCTGCGTATCGTCCGTGACCTGTTTGTAGAAGTAGCCGCTCACCCCGAGCTGCCACATTGGCGTGAAGCGATACCCCGCGCTGTAGTCGACGATAAATTCATTCCCGGAGTGATAGTCGGTTGCGTGATTGACGGAATTCACGCTGTACAGTGCCCGCGCACTGAATTCGATTTTCGGTGTCGGCAACCATGTAACGGCGTAATTCGGCTGCATCGAATAGTAGTTGCGACCTGGATTCACTAGCCGGCCTGGGTCGTAACTGCCTGTCGGAAGAAAGAATTCAAGGCCTGCCACCTGATGGAGATTGCCGACATGCCACCCGAGGAACAACGGCCCAACGGTCATATCGGACAGACCCGTCGCGTGGCCACTCTTGTAGACCGAACCTTTTGGCGTTAATGCGTCGAAGTGCATATCGAGATTCACGAATGGTATGTTGGTCCGTGACTCGAGCGTAGCGCCGAACAATGTCACGTCTCGCCAGACATGCGACAAGCGGAATGCCGCAGCCTGTGCATGAAGTGAAAAATTCGATACGCTGCTTGACGGGTCACCATTGTTTCCTTCGAAAGTCGTCGCTTCGTAATCCTGCAGGTAAACATAAATGTGGTTACCAGGCGCGGGCTGAATGCCCGGAAGCAACGTGTTCACGCCGACGGGATAATTGGTCCCGCCTCCTTCCGTCGCATGGACGGCATCCACCCAGCAGCATGATGTAACCGCGCCGCTCGCTATAAGCGGGATGCCGACACAGCGACGGAATCCGCGAGACTCGAAAAAAGGCATACCTTCCCCTTCGCGCCCGGCGGGAACGCACGGCGCCGTTGGTGTATCTCACTGGTTGGACTGAAAATGAAGTGCCCTAAAGAAAGCGTGCGTATCGCCCGTCAGCCGGAAAGTCCAAAACGGCGTGTACGCTTTCTCTAACGAGAGGCACTAGATTGCGCCTGAAAGACGCGGTGGGATTCGGTTCCCGTGGCCGGAGATCTGGCAATCGGGTGGAGGCAGCGCATCGGGGAGACACTGTTCACCTGTCGGGAGGTTTGTGCGGCGGTTACTCGCCGCAGTCTCGACTGCACCTGAATGTCGACGTGAAGCGCAGAACAACGCGTACTCGTGCTTGAGTCCGCGGGGCGGCTTTTGTCGTGATAGTTTGGCGTAGGACATTTCACTTCTCCCGGTATCGGACAGACCAACTACCCGCCCGCAATGGAGAAGGCTCGGGATTTGGCAGGGGCACCGTGTATTCCGAACCGTCGCTGTTGGACTACATTAGGGCCGCCAAATTAATCGCTCTATAGACGCGACGTCATAGACACTATTCCATCGCGGAATGGAGCCGACCTGGATTTGGACCGGAGTGACGTGGCCGGCGCTCTCTTTACCGCTCGACATTTCAGTGGCGCAATCCGCACGAGGACGCAGCAATGCGGTGCATGACCCAATTTCGGCTTTGCGGGTTTTCACGTGTGGTTGGTTCGGGCAGCGAGTTGGTGAAATCGGTCGGCAGCGGGAACAGGTTGGTAACGTCGTGGTCGATCGTGCGTCAGATGGTCATCTGCGCGTGGGGCTCGCACAAAGCCGTGTCGACCCGCGCGCCTGATGTGCTGCACCTCCTTCGCACCATCAGCATGGACTGGAAGCTATTTCATCCCGGTATGAACCTGGACGCCAGCCCAAAGCACCCGCTCTACATCGCCGCCAGCGCGCGGCCCAACTCTTTCTGATTCAAAGCGTGACCGGGGCAGCACCGCGAGTCATCAAGGTCAGCCGCAACACATGAGGTGTCAGATGAGTGCGGCTTTTCTGTTGATGGCGCAATACGACTCGGCGGCGGTTATCCCGATCGTTGTCGTCTGCCGCGACTACTTCGCGTCGCTCAAAGTGCCGACTCTGCTGCGCAAGATCTCGGCCAGGGAGATTGCGCTGCCTCTCGTGCGCATGGAGACGTCGCAGAAAGGTGCGAAAGGTGTTCACCTGACAGATCTCGCCGGGTACATCGACAAGCGCCGGAACGCGGCTATCAAGGAGTGCAATCAGCTCGCCGGCGTCGTCTGCAGTGGTGCAATCACGTCGAACCACTTCTATCCCTCCATGCAATCGCCACGCACTTTCATGTGCGTGTACCGTTTCACCGATGACCACGACCTATGGCCCGGCACGGCTGCGACATGCGGTATCGTCCAGCCGAGTTAGAACAGGCGCGACACACCGTGATGCCGCATGTCGTGCAGGTGCTGAGCCAAAATCTCCGGAAACTGGCACGCGCGTGCGAACGCCGCGCCAACGGCGTCGTCCGCATAGGGAAAGATCCTGCCCGACTTCGTCGGCCGCCCCTTGATGATGGGCGTCGGGCCCGGGTGCTTCAGCTCACGCGCCAGCGCGCGGCTATGCGTCTCGTCCAGATCTTCATGCGTGATCCGGAGTATTTCGTCCATGCGGCGCGCCGGGAAGATCGCGAAGGCAGTTAGCGCCTGCATAGGTGCGCTGTTCGGCGCCGAGTGCGAATCTCGGCAAAGTGCTCGATGATTCGGTTGAGTTCGTCGAGCGTCGGACGGCGATCGCGCTGCCGTGACGTGCCCGTCGCGCCGAGCTTCTTCAGCACCGTGCGCGCATCCACGCGCTGCCGTTCGTCGAGTGGGTAGCCCCACGCCGGCCGCGCCACGTGTACGCGCGCGGCGAGGCACAACATGTCATTCTCAACCGTCTGAGGTTTGACCTTCAGGCTCTGCACGAACTGCACGTACGTCTGGCTGACGATCCGGCTGCACTGCATCTCGCCAATCGGTGCCACCAGGTTCGCCAGTAGCACCTGCTCTTTTGCGCGCCCGATGGCGCGGCGCGGCTCCCTGACGTACCGGTCGAAGACGTCGGCCAGTGTCGGATCTTCCTTCACGGCAGACTCTAGCGCGCCAGGCTGCGCCAGCTCGCGCTCACGCTTGTGGATCCATGACTGCGCCGCCTGGCGCCGGTCGAAAGTCTTCGGCCCGGTGTAGACGACCTTCCCGCCTGCCTTCAGACGTATCTGTGCCGGGTAGCCTATACTCTTGTCTTTGCGCTCCCGCGCCGAGATTGTTCCCCTCGCCTCCCCGGTGCTACAGACCAGAAGTCGGTGCTACACCGTAGCACTTGACCGGAAACACCCGGAAATCGCACAGAAACCGCGTGCAATCACGCCACACCGAAACACCCGCCAAGCTCAGTGCTGGCGCCGAAACCCAATGAATTCAAGCCCTCGCCGAATTTCTGTAGCGCCCATGATGGATTGGACCGATCGTCATTGCCGCTCGCTGCATCGGATGATTTCGCGCCATACGTGGCTTTACACGGAAATGGTGACGACCGGTGCGCTGCTGCACGGCGACGTGCCGCGTCATCTCGCGTTCACGCCCGACGAAGCGCCGGTCGCGCTGCAACTCGGCGGCAGCGAGCCCGACGATCTCGCGCGCTCGGCCAAGCTCGGCGAGCAATGGGGCTATGACGAGATCAACCTGAATTGCGGCTGCCCGTCCGAGCGCGTGCAACGCGGCGCGTTCGGCGCGTGCCTGATGAACGAGCCGCAACTCGTCGCCGATTGCGTGAAGGCGATGCGCGACGTCGTATCGGTGCCGGTCACGGTCAAGCACCGCATCGGCGTCGATACGGTCGAGGAATACGGCTTCGTTCGCGATTTCGTCGGCACGATCGCCGAAGCCGGCTGCGAGGTCTTTATCGTTCATGCGCGCAACGCGATCCTGAAGGGCTTGAGCCCAAAGGAAAACCGCGAGATTCCGCCGCTCAAGTACGACTACGCGTATCAGCTGAAGCGCGATTTTCCGCAGTTGGAGATCATCATCAATGGCGGCATCAAGACGCTCGACGAGGTCGACACGCATCTTCAGCACGTCGACGGCGTGATGCTCGGGCGCGAGGCGTATCACAACCCCTATGTGCTCGCCGATGTCGACGCGCGCTTCTACGGCTCCGCGCAGGCGCCGCTGACGCGCGAGCAGGTCGAAGCCAAACTGATCGAGTATTGCGCGGCCGAAATGGCGCGCGGCACCTATCTCGGCGCGATCACGCGCCATGCGCTCGGGCTGTATCGCGGCGAAGCGGGTGCGCGTGGCTGGCGTCGAGTTTTGTCCGACAGCAAGCGGCTCGCGGCCCGCGATCTGACCATCTTCGACGAGGCAAGGCAGCATCTGCGCGAGCCCATCGATATTTTTGAATAAAGGACTAGGCAAACCCGAATCTAGTCCCTATAATCTCGTTTCTTCGTCGGCGAGACAGGTTTTTGAAGCAAGTCAAGCAGATGTTAATGGTGGCTGTAGCTCAGTTGGTAGAGTCCAGGATTGTGATTCCTGTCGTCGTGGGTTCGAGTCCCATCAGCCACCCCAGAGAATTCAAGCACCTAGCCCAGTCCTCACGACTGGGCTTTTTGCTTTCTGGCGCTCGTGTAGGCGCCACGTAGGGAATTCCGGCGCGCCGCGTGCGGAAGCTGCGACCGGGGAGATTCCTAGATTCTCCGGCCGCTCCGCTAACGCGTGGCGCTATTTCGCTCCGCTCGGCGCCAGGCATCTGAAATCCACCTCGCCGGCCGAAATCTTGCCAAATCCACCGTTCCTGGAATCGCGCGCGTACTGCCAGCGCGGGTCAATCAAGCCACGATAGTCCGTCTTCGATGCGCACCACGTCGCAACGATGCGCGGCAGCTTAAACGCGAGGCGTGCGCGCGCCCAACGATTAGCCGCTCGCAATTTGATGAGCGATGCGCTTGGACGCTCGCCGGACGCCAAAACGGCCGTGATCTGCCGTCAGCGCACCGACTCGTCACGGGCACTCATATGGTGACGCCAGCGATGCCACCTCGGCGAAATACCACCTGTTTCGCGCGAGCAGCCTGATGCTGCCTGACACCTGTATCGAATGTGCCGAACATACGCTCAAGTGCGTTCATGCAAACGCGCACTCCGGGGCGCGCATTGACGATGGCATCGGCGCGCGCGTCTTGATGTCCATCGGCGGCACCTCGGCAGACATCGACGTTGATGACATGAACCAGATCGCCTTCGACGCCTTTCCCCCCCACCGCATAAACAACGCTGTAGACGCCACCCGGGAGGGCTTCGAGCCAGGAGATGGAATGGCTCTCGTGTACTCGCTCAACCCGAACCGACGCGGAACCCAATGGACCGTCCATGCCGTGGCGGTGTTGCTGAAGTCCACCTCCGTCTGGGACCGCTTCATTGTGGTGACCGAGATGTTCGCGGCCGACGACGGAAGCGATGTGGAGATGAAGAATGACTGGTCCCTGTCGTGTTACCTGGACGCGCAGGACTTCGAAGACAACTTCTCCCAGATCATGAAGCCGACGAAGTATCCGTTGTGGAAACTCAGCGCAGTACCTCGCTGACCCTGCCGCCGAACCGACGTCGATAAATACCGTCGCCCGCAGCCCGGACGAGTAACCGGCGCGCGCACCCATCCCTGAACTTATGCGCAGCGAGTCGTGGATTCGACTCCCATGAGCCGCCCAAAGAATTCAAGCAAACGGCGTTGTGAGCAATCACGACGCCGTTTCAGTTTTGCTGGCGGTCTTCTGCACTTTCCAGAACGTTTTTGCAATTTTCCGCCCTCACCCCGTCCCTTCCCGCCTTCCCCGGCGCCTCAAAAATTGCTTGGTCAACAGGGCCGGATCACCGGCCTGCCTTGCCACGCTTACGTCTGACCGATTGTTTCTCGATCGGGAACAGTAATTTCAGATTATCGATACAAATTTTCGATAGTAGGGGTATACACTGCCTTCCATCGAAGTTGCAGACACCTGGGTTCACTGGCTCCTGCAACATCTTCCTGAAATGCAGTCGAAACGTTATCGGAGTCCTACCATGAAGACCAAGTTCATCGCCGCCCTGCTGGTTGCCGCTTCGGCCTCGATCGCCGCTCCCGCTTTCGCAAGCGGCTACGGTCCGGCACCGTACTATCGTCCGGCGGTTGGCGCACCGGCTTCGCAACAAGGTCAGAGCGCGCAGACCGTCGCTGCCGAACAAGCCAACACGCAATCGAACGCGTACGGCGGCGTGAAGAGCGTGTCGACGCAATCGGGCACGCGTAGCGAACCCACGACGGGTCCGCAATCGGTGTTCTTCGGCCACTAAGCCGCCAGCAGAACTGTCCGATCCGCTGCCTCTGAAGGCAGCGATCAAACTGGGCGCCGCGCATGCAGTATCGATGCCGGCGCCCAGCTGCGTTTACGTCGGCTGTACTGCGTCTGACACCCTGTCCGCGCAGCCATACGTTTGCTGCCTCCTTCTGTCGCGAGCCTGCCGCAACTTTGTCCGGTTCGCGTGGTGTCCCGTTCCGCCGCGACGCGCCGGGTCACCTCTAACTCGCCAGCCCCGCGTCGATCAATTCGCGCGCCGCGCGCAAAGCCGCCTCCGCGGCCGCATGCTCGGTGGACCACAAGCTATCGATATGCACGAGCTGCCAGTCGACCACCGTCGAATCGTCACGTAACACCCGGAAATGCGCCTTGACCCCGGTCAGCACCTGTTCGACCGCGACTTCGATGTCGTAGTCGCCATAGCGCGCCTGGTAGTCGCCCATGTCGACGCCCTTCGGCTCCATGCTCGCCTCCGTCGAATGCCTGATTGCGGGCAAGCGAACGCGCGCATCCAGCGGGCCTCGCGATGACCAGGCACCTGCTCGCGACTTACCCGCGACGCGCCGCCTCGCTCTCGACGCCGGCCGTGCAGCCGGCCGCCGATCAGCGGATCAGTTGCAATCGCCGGACAGGTACTGCCGGCCGTTGCAGTTGATTTCGACCCCACCGCTGCCCGCTTCGGCAACGAGGTCGCATGCCAGTAACTCCGCCACGACGGACGGCGCGACTTCGGGCGCCGTCTGTCCGACACCGACGTCGTTCAGACGCCGCAACGCTTCGACCGCTTCGGGACTCAAGGACTTCGACATGGCCGTCTCCGTCGGAATGCTCAATTCATCGTAGCAAGTTTCATCGGCCGATGCAGGTGTGCGCGCCCGATACGACCGCTGGCTGGAGCGTCGAGTCTGGGAATTGGCGTCTGGACGCGGCGTGAGTTAGCAACGGCACCGTTAGCAGCGCGATTCATCGCGCCGGCAACGGCCCCGGAACACCGCCTGCTACTAGCCAATCGTGCACACGGTCGCGTGCCTACCGATGGCGCGCGACATCGAAGGAGAACGACATGAAGCGAGACAAATGGGCCGGCTTGACGGCCACTGGCGTCGCGCTGGCGGCGCTGCTCGCGGGCGGCGCGAGCGCCGTCGCGCAAACGACACCCAGCGCACCACCGGACAGCCACCCGCCGATGGCCAAACCGCCCGAGGCGGCATCGGGTGCCGGCGGTTCGAGCAACCCGGACAACATGCCGATCAAGCGTCCGGCCAGGCCGACCAATGACCACATGTCGCACGAGCCGCCCGCAAGCGGCGCAAACGCGAAGTAGCCGCCGCGCGCGCCGCTCGCATCAGCGGAAAGTCATCAGAGCCGCGCGATCGACACCTCGGTCGACTTCACGAGCGCGACCACTTCCGAGCCGACTTTCAGGTCGAGTTCGTCGACCGAGCGCGTCGTGATCACCGACGTGACGATGCCGAACGGCGTCTCCACGTCGACCTCGGACACCACCGAGCCGCGGATGATTTCCTTGACCTTGCCTTTGAACTGATTGCGCACGTTGATGGCGGTAATGCTCATTTCAGATAACTCCACAGAAGCAGTTGATAACGGAACGGAACGGATCGGATCGATTCGGCCGGAAAACTCAGACGGCCCAGCGCACCTCGCTCGGCCGCGTGAGACGGCCCGCTTCGGGCAAGCCGTACGGGTCATAAGGCTCATACGCGCGATGCGCGAGCGTGTCGTCGTTCGGCGCGTTTTTCAGCACGCGTTGCAGCACGTGCTCTTCCAGCGCGGCGAAGCCCGCCGACGCCCGCGCGCGCGGACGCGCAAGCGCGACCGGCTGATCGAGCGCGATGCGGCCTTCCTCGATCAGCAGAATCCGGTCGCCGAGCGCGACGGCTTCGTGCACGTCGTGCGTGACGAGCAGCGCGGTGAAGCGATGCTCGCGCCACAGCCTTTCGATCAGCGTATGCATTTCGATGCGCGTCAACGCATCGAGCGCGCCGAGCGGTTCGTCGAGCAGCAGCAATTGCGGACGATGCACGAGCGCCCGCGCAAGCGCGACGCGCTGCCGCTGGCCGCCCGATAGCTGCGCGGGCCAGTCGTTCGCGCGTTCGAGCAAACCGACTTCCGCGAGCACCGCGCGCGCATCGTCGCGCGCGCCGCGGCCGAGGCCGAGCATCACGTTCTGCAGCACGCTTTTCCACGGCAGCAGACGCGCGTCCTGAAACATGATGCGGGTGTCGAGCGGACCGCCGTTCTCCGCGCGCTTTTCGAGCAGGCCCGAACTGACCTCTTCGAGACCCGCGACGAGCCGCAACAAGGTCGATTTGCCGCAGCCGCTACGGCCGACGATCGCGACGAAGCTGCCCCGCTCGATCGACAGATCGAAGCCCGACAGCACCTCGCGCTCGCCATAGCGTTTGCCGACGCCGCGCAATTGCACCGCGTAGTCGGTGGCGCGGCGCGCATCGCCGCGAGCCAGCGCGGCGGGTTGCAAGCCGCGCTGTGATCCGTGATGTGATCCGTGATGTGATCCGTGAAGTGAGCCGTGATGTGAGCCGTGATGTGAGCCGCGCTGCGAGCCGTGATGTGAGCCGAAACTTGCACCGCCCACAGCATCCCGCTCAACCTGCGCAGCCTCGTTCGCGTCATGATCCGCGAGCCGCGGCTGCGCGAGTTCGGTCTCGAGATCGCTGCCCGCGATGCCGCCGAAAGTCGTCGATAGCGTCGTTGCGTTCATGCTTTTGCTCCTCGCTGATAGGCCGGATGCCAGCGCAGCGACACGCGCTCGAGGCTCTTCGCGAGCATGTCCGCGAGTTTGCCGAGCGCCGCGTACAGCAGAATGCCGACCACCACCACATCGGTTTGCAGGAATTCGCGCGCGTTCATCGTCATGTAGCCGATGCCCGATTGCGCGGAAATGGTCTCGGCGACGATCAGCGTGACCCACATCAGCCCGAATGCGAAGCGCACGCCGACCAGGATCGACGGCAGCGCGCCCGGCAGAATCACGTGGCGGTACAGCGCGAAGCCTTTGACGCCATAGCTGCGCGCCATCTCGATCAGGTTCGCGTCGACCGAACGGATGCCGTGGAACGTGTTCACGTAGACCGGGAAGAACACGCCGAGCGCGACGAGAAACACTTTCGCTTCTTCCTCGATGCCGAACCACAGGATCACGAGCGGGATCATCGCGAGCGCGGGGATGTTGCGGATCATCTGCACGGTCGAATCGAGCACGATTTCGGCGGGTTTGAACAGCCCCGTCGCGAGTCCGAGCACGAGACCGATGCCCCCGCCGATCGCGAAGCCCGACACCGCACGCCACGTGCTGACCTTCACGTCGGCCCACATTTCGCCGGACTGGATCAGCGACCATGCGGCCTTCACGACCGCGAGCGGCTCCGGCAGCACACGCGTCGACAGCGCGCCGCTGCGCGCGGCGAGTTCCCACGCGAGCAGGATCGCGATCGGCGCGAGCCAGGGCAGCACGTGCGCGCCGAAACGGCGCAGCGCGACAGCGCGCGTCGTGGGCGCGGGCTGTGGGGCTGCCCCCGATCCCGCGCTCAAAGTAGTGTCACTCATGTTGGCTCTTCTCCTTGCCTGTCGATCGTCGTGCGCGTGTCACCCAGACCACGCGTTCGCGTTCATTCCGCTCGCGCTCGCCGCTTTCGGCAGATAGCTGGTGCCGACGATTTCGCCGAACGGCCCCGACAACGGCCCGTTGGCGACCTTGCTGAAACGTTGCGGCAGCAGCGGAAACACGAGTTCGGCGAAACGGTAGGATTCCTCGAGATGCGGATAGCCCGACAGGATGAACGTCTCGATGCCGAGCGCGGCGTACTCCTTCATGCGCGCGGCCACCTGCTCCGGACTGCCGACCAGCGCGGTGCCCGCGCCGCCGCGCACGAGCCCGACGCCCGCCCACAGGTTCGGATAGATTTCGAGCTGCTCGCGCCCGCCGCGCTTGCCGCCGTGCAGCGCGGCCATGCGGCGCTGCCCTTCCGAATCCATCTTCGCGAACGAGGCCTGCGCACGCGCGACCGTGTCGTCGTCGAGCTTGCTGATCAGCTTGTCGGCGGCAGCCCACGCTTCCTCCTCGGTCTCGCGCACGATCACGTGCAGACGGATGCCGAAGCGGATCTGCCGGCCGCGCGCCGCCGCGCGTGAGCGAATGTCGGCGATCTTCTTCGCGACCGCTTCGGGCGGCTCGCCCCACGTCAGATAGGTGTCGATGTGCTCGGCCGCGATATCGTGCGCGGCCGCCGACGAGCCGCCGAACCACAGCGGCGGATGCGGGTTCTGCACCGGCGGATACAGCGCCTTGCCGCCCTTCGATTGCAGATGCTTGCCGTCGAAATCGATCGCTTCGTTGCCGTGCGAAGCCGCGAGCAGCTTGCGCCAGATATGCAGGAACTCGTCGGTGATTTCGTAGCGCGTGTCGTGATCGACGAACACGCCGTCGCCGGCCAGCTCGGCCGCGTCGCCGCCCGTCACCACGTTGATCAGCAGACGCCCGTTGGACAGCCGGTCGAACGTTGCCGCCATGCGTGCGGCGAGCCCCGGCGACGACAGCCCCGGGCGAATCGCAACGAGGAACTTCAATCGCTGCGTCGCGGGAATCAGGCTCGACGCGACGACCCAGGCGTCCTCGCACGAGCGGCCGGTCGGCAGCAGCACGCCCTCGTAGCCGAGCGTATCGGCGGCGACGGCGATCTGCCGGAAGTAGTCGTAATCGGCTGCGCGTGCGCCTTGGGACGTACCGAGATAGCGGCTGTCGCCGTGAGTCGGAATGAACCAGAACACATTCATGTTGTTGCTCCTGCCTGTTCTTGACGGATTGAAAACGGTGGGCGCGAGCGCCGGCCGCGCGCATCGAGCCGGCAACCGGCAAGGCGCTGCGACGTGTTGAAGGATTGAGATACGGACGATGGACTCAGTCCATCGGCGGCTGCATCAAAGCAACGAAAGCCTATGCGCCTGGCGGACGGCACCGCGAACACGACCGCGCGCGGGTTCTGCAACAACGGAGATTCGGCGTGAGGCTCGACATTGCGACGGCTTTCCTCGACCAGCGGGCGCGTGATGCGCTCGATTTAACGGATGACGGCGACACCCGCGCCGTCTGCATGAGGAAACAGTCTATGGAGCGGTCCGCGGCTTTTGAACGATTTTTTTGAGCTTAGGATTTCCGCTTTCCTGATTAGCCCGGCGTTACCGCATACGGTTGTTGCGCTTTATACACGCCGCCCCGGCCGCCGCACCCCGATCGATATAATGGCGCTCGTTTCCAATCACCCGGTACAGGTCTTGCGATTCGCGTCGCCTGTACGTTGCCGGTGCAATGCATGCACAAAATTATTCTGCCGTTCGTCGCCGGTTTTCTGGCTTCCCTGTTCTTTCGCGAATCGACGCTGGCGCTGATGCACGCCGCCGGCATGATCGATCCCAGCGGTTTTTCGATAGCGCCTTTTTTGCCGCTCGGCCTGCCTGAGTTCATTGCGAACGCGATCTGGAGCGCGTGCTGGGCCGTGCTGATGGCCTGGCTCCTGCGCGTCGCGCCGCATCGGCACGCGCCTTGGGTACCGGCGTTCGTGTTCGGCGGCATCGTGCTGACGGCGGCGAGCGTGTTCGTCGTCGATCCGCTGCGCGGCATCTGGCCGAGCGGCAACATGCTGCCGCGCCTCGCGGTGGGCTTCGCGGCGAATGCGATGTGGGGCTGGGGCGCGCTCGTGTTCATGCGCGCGTTCATGGCGAGCGAGGAAGAGGAATAAGCGCGGCGCGCGTGAATTCGCGCAACGCGTAGATTCGCGCGGGCGGGATCGCGACGCCGTGCGTTCGGTGCGAGCTCACCGCAAGCTCAGCGCGCGTTCAGTAACCGCTCATCCACGCAGAGCGCTTAGCGGGTGCTCGTTCGCCGGCCACGGGCTGTCGAACATCTTCTCCACATCGGTCCGATTGACGTCTTCGATGCGCGCGAAACGCCAGCGCGGCGCGTTGTCCTTGTCGATGATGCGCGCGCGAATGCCTTCGACCGTATCGCCGAGCAGGAAGCTCGAGCGCGTCAGATCGAGATCGGCGCGCAGCACGTCGGCCATCGACCCTTCCGCGCGCGTGACCACTTCGAGCGAGACCGCCATCGACAGCGGCGAGCGCTCGCGCAGCACCGCGATCGTCTGCTCGGCCCACTCGGCCGCGTCGCCGCCGCGTTCGCGTTCCTGTTCGAGCGACGCGAGTATCCGCGCGACGTCGGGCAGCGCGAAATGCCGGTCGATCAACGTCCGCGCCTTCGCCAGCGCGCTCTCCTCAGGCTGCGGCGCGACCTGATACGCGGCCGTCTCGCGCTCGACGCACGCCACCACATCCGCGCCGCGCTCGAACGGCTCGCCGCTCAACGTATCGACGAGCGCGGGTAACGCCGCGTCGTCGATGTACGCATCGGCGAGGCCCGCGTACAGCGCGTCGGCCGCACCGATCGTCTCGCCGGTCACCGCCAGATAGCGGCCGATCGCGCCGGGCGTGCGCGCGAGAAACCAGCTCGCGCCGACGTCGGGAAAGAGGCCGATACGCGTTTCGGGCATCGCCATCTTCGTTGATTGCGTGACGACGCGCAGACCGCCGGTGCGATGCGCGCCCTGCGAAATGCCCATCCCGCCGCCCATCACGATGCCGTTCATCAACGCGATATACGGCTTCGGATACACGAAGATCGCGTGATTGAGACGGTATTCCTCGGTAAAGAACGTGTCGCGCGCCTGCTGGTCGCCGCGCTGCGCCGCCTCGTACATGAAGCGGATGTCGCCGCCCGCGCAGAACGCGCGCTCATGCCGGCTGCGCACGACGACGGCCAGCACCTCGGGATCCTCGCGCCACTGATCGAGCGCCGCGTGAATCGCGCGGATCATGCCGGTCGACAGCGCGTTCAGCGCTTTCGGCCGCTCCAGTTCGATGAAGCCGATGCGGTTGGTTACGTGGGTCGCGATTTCGTCGCTAGCGGCGGGCGAGGCGGAGGTGGACATGGAGAGCTGGCGCGGGAGCGTGGGATCAGGTGGAACTGAACGTTATCACGGGCCTGCCGCTTTGCGTTTGCTGGCGGGCTCGGGGGCTGGATCCGTGGAGCCGGCGGGCTCGGCGTGGCGCCGCGCGACGGGTTTTCTGCCGCGCACTGCGGCACCGTGGGTTGCGCCCGCCTCCACGGCCTGCGGTGCGCCGAGCCATGCGTCGAGCGTCACGCCGACGAGCGTCTCGAGCGGCGCGCTCGGAAACACCGGGCACGTGAGATTCAGCGCGACGATGCCATGCAGACTGGCCCACAACGCCTCGGCCCAGACGGCCGGCTCCATCGATGCGACCGACGCCGACACACGCCCCGCCGCCCGCAACTCGTCGAGCGCGTCGATCATGATGTGCAGCGCGGCGTCGCCGGGGTCGTCGTTCGTTTCGTCGGCGGCCCCGCCTCGGGAGGCGGTTGAACCGCGATGCCCGGCGTTCCCGCCTGCGTCACCCGGGTTGCCGCCGTCTTTGCCCGCGCCAGCCGCGCCGCCGAGCGCCGCGCCGGTATAGCTCGGATCCTCCATGAAAATCAGCCGGTAGGTTTCCGGATGCTCGACGCCAAACGCGACGTACGCGCGCCCGAGCGCCTTCAGCCGCTCGGCCGGATCGGCGATCTGCACGAGCGGCACGAAGGTCGCGAGCAATTGCGCGTAACCCTCCGCGCACAAGGCCCGCGCGATGTCGTCGCGACTCGCGAAATGGAGGTACAAGGTGGCGGGCGAATACTCGATGGCGTCGGCGATCTTGCGCATCGACAGCGCGGCAAAGCCCTCGCGCACGACGATACGCCGCGCGGCATCGAGGATGCGTTCGCGCAGCGCCTGCTTCTGGCGATTCTTTCGTTCGGCGATTCCCATGATGCGCAATTTTCAGATTGACAAACTGAAAAGTCAAATTAAACTGAACACCGTTTACTGAACGATGTTCATAAAATTTTCGTCCGTCAAATTGTGCAGCCACAGCGGCACGCGACGACGTCGCGCCGCCATCTCAGGGAGTCGTGATGCAAGCTACGGGAAAGGTCGGTCTATTCGGTGCCGCGGGCGCGGCGGGTCAAAGCATCGCGGCGGCGCTTGGCGCGGCGGGCCGCGATTATCGGGTGGTCGGCCGCTCGCGCGACGCATTGCAACGCAGCTTCGGTAGCGACCCGCACGCGGAGATCGTCACCTGGAACCCCGACGATCCCGCCTCGGTCCGCGCCGCGGCCGCCGGTCTGCAGACCGTGATCTACCTCGTCGGCGTGCCCTACGACCAGTTCGTGCAGCATCCGCCGTTGATGGAGAAAACGCTCGCCGGCGTGACGGCCGCCGGCGTCGAGCGCTTCATTCTGATCGGCACTGTGTATCCGTATGGGCGCGCGCGCGGCAATCCGATCCGCGAAGATCATCCGCGCGAGCCGCACACGTTCAAGGGCCGCATGCGGCTCGAACAGGAAAAGCTCGTGCTGGCCGCGCATGGCCGGAATGGTCTCGAAACGCTGGTATTGCGGCTGCCCGATTTCTACGGACCAGGAGTTGAGCGCAGCCTGTTGAACGGCGTCTTCGTCGGCGCCGCTACGGGCAAGCGCGCGCAGGTGCTCGGTCCCATCGACGTAGCGCACGAATTCATCTTTCTGCCGGATGTCGGCCCCGTGGTCGAGCGGCTGACGCGCACGCCCGAGGCCTACGGCCGCTGGTGGCATCTCGCGGGCGCCGGCACGATCACACAGCACGAAGTGGCGCGCGAGGCCTACGCGCTCGCGGGCCGCGAGCCGAAGCTGATGGTCGCCGGCAAGGGCATGCTGCGCGTGCTCGGGTTATTCAATCCGCTGATGCGCGAACTGGTCGAGATGAACTATCTGCTGACCGAGCCGGTCGTGCTCGATGATTCGGCGCTGGCGGCGTTGATTGGGCCGCTCAGGAAGACGTCGTATCAGGAAGGGATCAGGCGCTGCTTCGAAGCGGCGCGCGAGGCGGTGCCGGCACGCGGCGTGAACTAGCGGCAAGGTGTTGGCGATGCGTTGGTGGAGGGAAAACCGCAGAGCTGGACGAGCGCCCGGCCTTTAGCGCCGATGGTCCGTCGGCCGTTCCGCTTTGCCTGCCATCTGGCCCGGCGGAAAGTGGCCGCTCTTGAGCAGCACGGGTGTGCCGTTGCTGATCTGCAAATGCTCACGCGCAACGGCCTCGATACGCGGCCTGCCTACATCGAACGCGCGCAGCCAGCCTTCGAGGTCCTCGCTGTAAGCGCCGAAATGATCCTCGAGCGCTTCCACCGAGATCGCGCACGGCACCGGCTCACCGTCCACCAGCGCGGAAAAAACGACGGTCAGGTTGGAGTCGCGGTAAGCAGGCTCGTCTGCGGGAAAGCGGATTTCCATGGTCGCCTCGTCAGAAGGTGGCGGCGAGAAGGTAGCCCGCGCGGAACGCCGCTGCGTGCCGCCGATCCTCGCGGGTCCCGCTATGGTACTCGCGCCGCCGGATCACGGTCCAGCGCGCGCGGGTGCCTGATTCAGGGCTTCGGCCGCTGCGTTGGCGACCTGTTCGGCAGGCCCTTCGCGCGGGAATCAGCGGCACGCTCACTGCCCATCCAGCAAGCGGTCGACATAGTCACGGGCCGCTTGCTCGACGAACGCGAGCGCCTCTTCTTCGCTGCCGAAGCGTTGCCGGTCGCCGAGTTCGAGCAACGTTTCCATCCGATGCGGATCGTCCGGGCCGGCTTCGGCGAGGCTGACCGAACCGACGTAGGTACCATCCCCTTTGGCTTGCGCGTCGCCCGACGTGCCCGACGTGCTGCCCAATGGCACGAGGCGCGCGGCGGCGCTGATGTAATAGCCGCGATAAGGGCCACTGACCCGTTCAGCCATCTTCGTCCTCCTGTTGCGGTTCGGGAACTGGCGCCTGTCGCGACGGCGCCGCCTTGCTGCTTCAGCATGCGGCGCGCCGCTGCACCGGGTGTGCGAGCGGCCCGCCCCATTACGATAAGGCGCGTCGCCGCGCGATAAGTTCTCCCCGCGAAACGGGCCCCCGCACCGCACTCAAAGCCGCGTCGCACTTCGGTCGCGTGCGCGGGTCGAATGGTCCTGATCGGCATGCTCCGTGCTGCGGCACGGTACCTTTGACAACGTCATTTCGAGGCCAGCGAGCGCAATATGGGAAAATATTTTCTGCAGAATCAAGAACTGCCGGAGCCGGATGCGGCAAACAAATGGTTTGAGTACGCGGAAAGTCACGGCATCGACATCCCGAAAGCGATCAGCATCTGGGAAGACGCGGCCACTGAAGAAGGCGCGGAAGCCCGGCGGCTCGTCAGTGCGGCGGGCATCACGGTCGAAGCGCCCTGAGACCTGGCCCGCGTCATCGCGTCCCGCAACCGCCCCCGGCGACGGCCCGGCAGCCCCCTCCATTTGAATGAAAGGACACAACACGATGCAATTCACGACGCAACCGCGGCGCGCCGGCCGATTCCACTGCCTTCGATCCAGCGCCGCGCTTGCCCTCGTGCGTCGCGCGTCGCTGTCGGCCGCATTGCCTGCCGCGCTGTTGCTCGCCGCGGGACTGGGCGGCTGCGCGTCGTCGAACACGACCACGCTGATCAATCTGCCGAACGGCCAGAGCGGCTTCGCGGTCAATTGCAGCGGCGCCGACGCCGGCTCGAGCTGGGCCTCGTGCTACGTGCAAGCGGGAAAAGCCTGCGGCGCGACCGGCTACGACATCGTGTCGAAGGATAACGACGAAGGCGGCGCGGCCGGCGGCAGCATCACGAACGTCGCATCGGCGAATGTGAAAGGCCGCTCGATGATCGTGCGCTGCAAATAAGCCGGGCTACGTGCTGGGTGGCGATCGTGGCGGCTTGCGCGGGCGCTCAATGCGCCTGCATCTTCGAGAAGAGATTCAGCACCGCGACGCCAGCGACGATCAATCCCAGTCCGATGATCGCCGGCAGGTCGGGGACCTGCCGGTACAGCACCAGTGCCACCAGCGTGATCAGCACGATGCCCGCGCCGGACCAGATCGCATAGACGATGCCGACTGGAATGCTCCTGAGCGTCAGCGACAGGCAATAAAACGCGATGCCGTAGCCGAGCACGACGACCGTCGACGGCAGCAGCCGCGAAAAGCCGTCCGACGCGCGCATCGCGGAAGTCGCGATCACTTCGGCGACGATCGCGATCGCGAGCAGTGCATACGGGGGTACACGCATCGCGTCAGCTTTTCGAGAGCGCGAGCTTGCCGTAGTCGTGACCCAGATGCGCGCACAGCGCTTCGACCACGAGTTCATGATCGGCGCGCTGCGGCAGTCCGGACACCGTGATCGAACCGATCACGCCGGCGCCTTCCACCGTCAGCGGGAACGCGCCGCCGTGCGATGCGTACTCGGTGGCGGGCAGACCGTGCTTGTCGGCGAGCGTCGCTCCGGCGAGCTGCATCTTCAGCCCGATCGCGTACGAGCTACGGCGAAACTGCGCGACGGTGTTGCCCTTGCGCCGCGCCCAGTCGACGTTGTCGGGCGTCGCGCCGTCGAGCAGGCTGAAGAACAGCGGCTGGCCGAACGTGCGCACGTCGATCGCGGCGGCAATGCCACGCGCTTTCGCGACTTCATGCAGATACGCGCCGACTTGCCACGCGCGGTCGGCATCGAAGCGAGGAAACACGAGGGTCTTTTCCTGAATGGCGATGACCTGCAGATCGTGAGCGATATCCATGGGGTTTAGAACGGGTCGGAGGATCAGTGTCGAACGAGGCGCCGTCGCGAAGACCGGACGAGCCGCGTGGAGAATCTGAATTCTAGCGCAGCGCCCACGCCCGGCTTTCCAGAGCCCTTCCGATAGGTGGCGTCGCGCGGGCGGCGCGAAGCGCAATGAAGCCAATCCTTACATGGCTATTGCGCTGGCTGTCAGGCTGGTCTATAATCTTTTCTTCGACGGACGCGGGGTGGAGCAGTCTGGCAGCTCGTCGGGCTCATAACCCGAAGGTCGTAGGTTCAAATCCTACCCCCGCAACCAAGACGAAATCATTGAAGGGTTACAACGCATTGGCGTGTAACCCTTTTTTGTTTTTGCGGCGTCGTATTGGCGATCCCGTTCATTGCCCTGCCCTCAGACGAAAAAAAAGCGCGTCAACCGAATGACGCGCCAAGACTACGAGGCAATGTACAAGAGAGAAAAGATGACTGTGGTGGACGCGGGGGGCCTCCATCGCAACCATCAGGACCGATGCTATCAGCGCATCCGAAAATCGACTGTCAACCAATGTCAGGCGCAAAGACGCTCGCCGCATCGAACGTCCCATCGCGCAGCCCCTGCCGGCGCCTCAGTAATCCCCCGCCCCGGTGATAAACTCCTATCACTCCTTCTCGTCCCCTTTCCAATGAAATTCTGTTCTGTCTGCGGCCACGGCGTCAGTCTGAGCATTCCGCCGGGCGACAATCGCGAGCGCTTCGTATGCGGCAGTTGCGGCACCGTGCATTATCAGAATCCGCGTAACGTGGTCGGCACCGTTCCCGTGTGGGACGACAAGGTGCTGCTGTGCCGTCGTGCAATCGAGCCGCGCTACGGCTACTGGACGCTGCCCGCCGGTTTCATGGAGATGGGAGAAACGACCGCCGAAGCCGCCTCGCGCGAAACGCTCGAGGAAGCCGGCGCGCGCGTCGAGGTGCAGAACCTGTTTTCACTGCTGAACGTGCCGCACGTGCATCAGGTGCATCTGTTCTACATGGCACGGCTGCTCGATCTCGACGTCGCCGCCGGCGAGGAAAGCCTCGAAGTGAAGCTGTTCGAGGAGCACGAGATTCCGTGGGACGAGATCGCGTTTCCGACCGTCGGCCAGACGCTGCGCTTCTTTTTCGCCGACCGCGCGGCCGGCAGTTTCGGCCTGCATACCGGCGACATCTTCCGCTCCCTGCGCGAAGGTTGAGCGGCGCGCATGGTTCCCTGGCTCGGAGCTGACGATCCGTTTCCGCCCGTCGAGCGCGCGCTCGGCGCCACCAGCGGCGCGCCCGGTCTGCTCGCGGCCAGCGGCGATCTGCTGCCCTCGCGCCTCATCGACGCTTACCGGCGCGGCATTTTCCCGTGGTACTCGGACGGTCAGCCGGTGTTGTGGTGGAGCCCCGATCCGCGCATGATCCTGCGTCCCGTCGAGTTCAAGCTGTCGCCGTCGCTGCGCAAGACGCTCAAGCGGGTGTTGCGCGACGACGCATGGGAAATCCGCGTCGATCACGATTTCGCGGGCGTGATGCGCGCCTGCGCGCAGGCGCCGCGCCGCGGCCAGCGCGGCACGTGGATCACCGCAGATGTGGTCGAAGCCTATTCGTCGCTGCACCGCCTCGGCGACGCGCACAGCATCGAAACCTGGTTCGAGGGCGAGCGTGTAGCGGGTTTGTATGGCGTGTCGCTCGGCCGGATGTTCTTCGGCGAATCGATGTATACCGACGTCACCGACGGCTCGAAAATGGCGCTGGCCGCGCTGGTCGGCCACTTGCGACGTCACGAAATAGAAATGATAGACTGCCAGCAGAACACGTCGCATCTGGCGTCGCTCGGCGGCCGCGAGATAGCGCGCAAGGCGTTCGTCGCGCATGTTCGCGCGTCTGTCGGCGCACCGGCCATTCCATGGCGCTTCGACAAGACCGCCCTGCTCGAAATCGTCACGCGGGCGGCGTAGGAAAAATCAGGCCGAATCCGGGTCCGCCGCCTACGAAAATGCGGCATCAACTGCCAGGTGCGCCGGGTTTGCAATACAGAGACGCTTCGAGAGCTGCCAACGTGACTCATCCCAACGAGCTGCCTCTTTCACCGCTTTCCGCGCTGCAATTTTATGCAACGGCGCCCTATCCCTGCAGTTACCTGGACGGCCGCATCGCGCGCTCGCAGGTCGCCACACCCAGTCACCTGATCAATTCGGACGTCTACACCGACCTCGTCAAGGCGGGTTTCCGGCGCTCGGGCGTGTTCACGTACCGCCCGTATTGCGACGGCTGCCGCGCGTGCGTGCCGGTGCGCGTGCCGGTCGAGCGTTTTCAACCGAACCGCACGCAGCGGCGAGTATGGAAAAAGCACGGCGACCTGATCGCGACAGTCGCACCGCTGCATTACGACGAGGAGCACTACGCGCTGTATATGCGTTACCAGTCGGCGCGCCACGCGGGCGGAGGCATGGACCGCGACAGCCGCGACCAGTACGAGCAGTTCCTGCTGCAAAGCCGGATCAACTCGCGGCTCGTCGAGTTTCGCGAGCCGGCGCCGCTGCGGCCCGATGGACGCCCCGATGCGCAGGGCGCGCTGCGCATGATCAGCATGATCGATATCCTCGGCGACGGGTTGTCGTCGGTGTACACGTTCTTCGAGCCGGACCTGCCGCACGCGAGCTTCGGCACCTACAACATCTACTGGCAGATCGAGCAGGCGCGTAGCCTGAATCTGCCGTACGTGTATCTCGGCTACTGGATTCGCGAAAGCCCGAAAATGGCGTACAAGGCCAATTTCCGGCCGCTCGAAGGCTTGATCGACGGCGCGTGGCGCGTGCTCGACCCGACCAGCATCGAGCTGCCGCCGGTCGATTTCGCGCTGCATGGGCGACGCGGACCGCTCAAGCCGTAATCGAGTCCTGCTCGCCGCCAGCAACGCCCTTCCAGTCTCACAAAAGCCCAAAGCCGGTAAAATAGCGGGTTCCCATTTTCCGGCCGTCCGGCTTCATCCCGTGCTCAGTTCCCTTTATCCGCTCGTTCGCGCCCAACTCTTTCGCATGGACGCGGAAGACGCTCACCATCTGACCTTGCGCATGCTCGGCGCCGCCGGCCGCACCGGCCTCGCCGGCGCGCTCGCGGCGCGCGCGCCGGATTCGCCGCGCACCGTGATGGGCCTGACGTTCCGCAACCCGGTCGGGCTCGCGGCCGGCCTCGACAAGGACGGCGCGTGCATCGACGGTCTGGCGGCGCTCGGCTTCGGCTTCATCGAAGTGGGCACCGTGACGCCGCGCGCGCAGCCGGGCAATCCGCGCCCGCGCATGTTCCGGCTGCCGCAGGCGAACGCCGTGATCAACCGGATGGGCTTCAACAACGCCGGCGTCGACCAGTTCGTGAAGAACGTCCAGGCCGCGCGCTATCGGGGCATCCTCGGTCTGAACATCGGCAAGAACGCCGACACGCCGATCGAGCGCGCCGCCGAAGACTATCTCTACTGCCTCGAACGCGTGTACCCGTTCGCGAGCTACGTGACGGTCAACATCTCGTCGCCGAATACCAAGAACCTGCGCCAGCTGCAGGGCGCCGACGAACTCGACGCGCTGCTCGCCGCGCTGAAGGACAAGCAGCAACGGCTCGCCGACATGCACGGCAAGCTCGTGCCGCTCGCGCTGAAGATCGCGCCGGATCTCGACGACGAGCAGATCAAATCGATCGCCGACACCTTGCTGCGCCACAAATTCGAAGGCGTGATCGCGACCAACACGACGCTATCGCGCACCGCCGTCGCCGGCATGCAATACGGCGACGAAGCCGGCGGCCTGTCGGGCAAGCCGGTGTTCGACGCGTCGAACCAGGTGATCCGCAAGCTGCGCGCCGAAGTCGGCGAGGCGGTGCCGATCATCGGCGTCGGCGGCATTTTCTCGGGCGACGACGCGCGCGCGAAGCTCGCAGCCGGCGCGTCGCTGGTGCAGCTTTATACTGGTTTCATCTACCGCGGACCGGCCCTCGTCGCCGAATGCGCGCAGGCGTTGCGCTGAGCATCCGCGTCGCCGGCGTATATAGACATAAACAAACGATATTTAGATCGCGATAGTCTCGTTTGTTATGCTCTCGACCGTCAAAACGTCAGACGTACAAAAAGGAACACGATGAAATTCGGTCTGCTGAAAAAGCTCCTCGCCACCGCGCTGATCGGCGCGTCGTTGAGCGCCGTCGCGGCGCACGCGGAAGACCTGCTCGACCAGGTCAAGCAGCGCGGCACGCTGCGCATCGGTCTCGAAGGCACCTTCCCGCCGTTCAATTCGAAGGCGCCGTCGGGCGAGCTGGTCGGCTACGACGTCGACATCGCGAAGGCCGTCGCCGCGAAGCTCGGCGTGAAGCCGGAGTTCGTCACGACCGAGTGGAGCGGCATCATTGCCGGCCTGCAGGCAGGGAAGTTCGATGTGATCGTCAACCAGGTTGGTATCACCGACGCGCGCAAGCAGACGCTCGACTTCTCGCCGCCGTACACGTACTCGGCCGCACAGCTGATCCAGCGCAAGGACGACAACCGCCAGTTCACCTCGCTCGAAGACCTGAAGGGCAAGAAGCTCGGTGTCGGTCTCGGCACGAACTACATGGACATGGCGAAGTCGGTGCCCGGCATCGACGTGAAGACCTACCCGGGCGCGCCTGAATACCTGCGCGATCTGGCCGCCGGCCGGCTCGACGCGGCGTTGAACGACCGCCTGATGCTCGCGTACCTGCTGAAGAACTCGAACCTGCCGCTGCGCACCGGCGCGAACGTCGGCGCCGGCAACCCGTCGGGCATCCCGTTCAGGAAGGGCAACCCGAAGTTCGCGCAGGCGCTCGACGAAGCAATGACCCAGCTCGAAGCGGACGGCACCTTCACGAAGATCTCGGACAAGTGGTTCGGCATCGACGTGAGCAAGCCGATCAAGTAACACGCGTGTAATCGAACGAAGGGCGGCATCGTGATCGATGCCGCCCTTCGCGTTTTTGCGGCCCGCGCGAGCCCGACGACCCGCTTCGCGCGTCGCGTATACCCCAAGCCGCATCGCGCGACCCGCGCCTTAACGCGCGCCAAAGTTTATGATGTGCGCTTTGTGCGTCAATAACAACACTGCCCATGTCCATCACATCCCTGCTGCTCCAATCGCTGCCGGTGCTCGCACAAGGCGCCCTGCTGACGATCAAGTTCGCGATCCTGTCGATGATCTTCGGTCTGATCGGCGGCGCCGTGCTCGCGCTGATGGGCATCAGCCACAGTCGTCCGCTGAACTGGATCGCGCGCGTCTATGTGAGCGTGATGCGCGGCACGCCGCTGCTGGTGCAGATCTTCGTGATTTATTACGGCCTGCCGAGCTTCGGCATTTCGCTCGATCCGACGCCGGCCGGCGTGATCGCGCTGTCCGCGAACGTCGCCGCGTATCTGTCCGAGAGCATGCGCGGCGCGATTCTGGGCATCCACCAGGGCCAGTGGCTCGCCTCCAACAGCCTCGGGCTGTCGCGGCGTCAGACGCTGCGCTACGTGATAGCGCCGCAGGCGCTGCGCATCGCGGTGCCGAGTCTGTCGAACAGCCTGATCAGCCTGATCAAGGACACCTCGCTCGTGTCCGTGATCACGGTGACCGAGCTGCTGCGCAGCGCGCAGGAAATGATCGCGTCGACCTATCAGCCGCTGCCGCTTTATCTGGCTGCCGCGGCCGTGTACTGGGTGCTGTGTCAGGTGCTCGAATGGGCGCAGCGCTGGTACGAGCGGCGTCTGTCGCTGCCGACGCGGCACTGAGCGCCGCGCGCCCGCTGGTACACCCCGGCGGCTCATTCGCCGGCGAACCTGAGCCCCAATGCCGCGCGCGCCGCGTCGGCCATCGCGATCATCTGCAGCGACGTGTCGTGCGGCATCAGCGGACTCTCCAGCCGGCCCGCCCGAATCAGTTCGCAAAAGTGCGCGGTCTCGTAGTTCAAACCGCCGCCTTCGAACGGCTCGTCGAGCTCGACGACGCGCCCGTCCGCGTAACGGATCGTCGCGCGCGACGGGTTCCACCACGGCTCGTGCAGCGTCACGTGACCGCCTTTGGCCATCAGCAGCGCATCGCCCTTGCCATGCAGATCGAGCCCGCAGAAAAGCTGGGCGATGCCGCCGCGCTCGTGCCGGCTATTCAGACTCGCGAACGTATCGACACCGGTCGCGCCGAGCCGGCCGAAGGTCTGCACGTCGCGTGGCGCGCCGAGCCAGTCGACCGCGAGAAACATCTCGTAGATGCCGATATCGAGCAACGCGCCGCCCGCATGCTCGAACGACAGCGACGGATGATCGGCCGGCACGCCCGGCACCGAGCAGCCCGCGCGCACGAGGCCAACCTCGCCGATCGGCTCGGCTGCGAGGTGCTCGCGCAATTTTCTGTAGAGCGGATAGAACGGCGGCTTCATCGCTTCCATGAAGAGCCGTTGCGAAGCGCGCGCGACCTCGAGCACGCGCTCTAGCTGCGCACGATTGATACACGCGGGTTTCTCGCACAGCACATGCAGCCCGGCTTGCAACGCGCGGATCGCATAGTCGATGTGACTGTCTTGCAGGGTCGCGATATAGAGGGCGTCGATGCCGCTCGCGAGCAGCGCGTCGAAACCATCGCAGACGGTACCGCCGAACTCATCGGCGAACGCCTGGGCCGATTCCACGCGACGCGACCACAGCGCGGCGAGCCGCGCCCGCGGCACGAAGGCGAGCCCTTGCGCGAAGCGGCGCGCAATCCGGCCGGTGCCGACGATCCCCCAGCGGATCTCGCGCGATGAAGTGGTGTCCTGAGCTATCTGATCGGTCGGTTGGGCGGTGGATGCGTGCGGTGCCGCTGTCGTATCTGTCATCGTGTGGGCAAAGGTCCATGCGGTTCGAAACAGCCGCCATTGTCGCCGATGCCGCGTGCGAACGCGGCGAACCCGGCCAACCCGCACCCTGCGGCATCACTGCCGCGCACCGACCTTCGACACCCGCGCCCCGCCTCCCCGGCCGCCTGGCGCTCACTGATACGCTCAGCCCGCGCTCACACGCGAGCCCAATCCCGAACTCAAACCCGCGCCGGCGGCTCCGCGGAAAACCGGCCGCCCAGCTCTTCGGCGGAGTAATCGATCATCGCGAGCGAAGCGATCTCGGCCTCCTTCGGATCGCGCCGCTCGATCGCCTCGACGACGCGCTGATGCGACGCGACCGCGCTCTCCCACAGCCCTTCCCGGTCGTGCATGATCGGATTGACGGTCGACAGCGCGCCGCGAATGATCGCCGCCATCTGCTTGAAGAACTGGTTGCCGCTCGCGATCACGATACGCGTATGGAACAGTTCGTCGGCGTCCTGATAGCCGGGCTCGGACGGACGGATCACGCGAAACGCCTCGAAGGCCTCGCGAATCGCCGCGACGTCCGCGGCACTGCCGCGCGCGGCCGCCTGCGCCGACGCGCGCGGTTCGATCAGGATGCGAAACTCGATCACGTCACGCAGAAACATCGGATCGGGCTTTGCGCGAAAACGCCAGTTGACGACGTCCTCGTCGATCATCCGCCAGTCGTTCATCGGCCGGATGCGCGTGCCGATCTTCGGCCGCACGTCGAGCATGTCGCGCGCGAGCAGCATCGATAGCGCCTCGCGCATCACGGTGCGGCTCACGTCGAATTCCTTCGACAGCACATCCTGCGGCGGCAGTATCGCGCCGTATTTTTCCTCGACGATGCCGCTGACGAGCCCGTCCATCACTTTGCTCACCAGCGAGCGATCCTTGTTTGCGTGTTCCATGAGATATCCCCGAAGCGGTGTTGTCCCCGCGTGGCCTGTTAATGAAGGGCCCGTACGTATCGTTTTATGCAAATAGGATCGTTTTCCGATACGTTGCTAGCTTCGAAACCGATGCGCCAGTTGGGACACTTCCTGACAGGGTTATCCCTCTGAAGATTTGTTTCGTTCGTGTAACGCTATCTGTTTCGTCAGGCTCAAAGCTCGCTCGACAAAGCGTGCCTGCGATGTGGGGTTTAATTAGTGCGCATTCGCACGTTTGCGTGATGAAATTGTCTGATTTGCGCGGACGTGGGCAGACGCCTGCGTGTTCCAGCGCACAAAGATGTCGTGGACAACGCAATCAACTCAGGCGGGTTCTCGGCGCGCGCGGACGCCGCATCGAGCAGGATCAAGCCGAGACTACGTTCGACGCGCTCGCCGCGACCGACGCATAGCGGCCGCCGAAGAACAGCAGCGGCGCGTGCTCGTCGAGCGAGAACACCAGCACCTCGCCGACGAACAGCGTATGGTCGCCGCACGGATGGCGGTCCACCACGCGCGCGGCGAAGCGCGCGGCCGCATGCTCGAGCAGCACGACGCCGGCGAGGCCGTCGACCGCCGCGAAGCGCGGCGCGCAAGGTGGCGCGAAGTGGCTCTGCGCCTCGCCCGCGAAATGGCGGCTGTGCGGCTCCTGGGTTTCGGACAGCACGCTGACGCCGAACAGCTCGGCGTCCATCAGCCGTGCGTGCATGCGCGCGCGATGCCCGACCGACACGACGATCAGAGGCGGCTTTAGCGACCCCGACATGAACGCGTTGGCGGTCATCGCGTGAAGGCTGTCGCCGCTGCCGGTCGAGATCACCACTACGCCTGTCGCGAAGCGCCCGAGCGCATGACGAAAGCGCCGCTCGTCGAATGACGGCGGCTCGGGCGTTTGATCGGACGGCTTGTCAGTCTGAACTGCCGTTGCGCGCATGGGCGCTCCCCTGGTGACGGCCATCTTGCCGTACGCGGCGCGAGCCAGCGACACCGGCAGCGCGTGCGCCAGCCGCGCGATGTGCGCGAGTGACGCGGACGTGTCGGCGCACTATCATCACGCCTTGCCGAGCGGCTGGAACCCGCTGCCGGGCTCGGCCAGCGCCGGGCCCGCGCCCGCACTCTGCCGCTCGCCCGGCTGATTGCGCAGGTCGCCGTCGAGCGCAGCGATGTGCGGCTGACGCAGCTTCGTGAAGCCGCCGCGATAAACCTTTTCCACATACGAAATGACGTTTTCCTGCGCGACCGACGACAGGATCGCGTGATCGGTGTGCTTGCAGAAAGCCACCTGGATATGCTCGAAGCGCCGCAACCGCGTGCCGCGCGCGCCGAAGCAGCGCTCGAGCTCCTCGAGGCCTGCGTCGAGCACGCCGTACACCAGATGAATATCGACGCCGCGCTCATCGAGCCCGGCGAACAGGCGGCGTTCATCTGTTGCGCCAAGCTCGATCCCACACAAGCGGCCAACGCGATCGGCCAACGTGACACCGGCCCGCGACGCCATCCGCATCGCCAGTTCGCGCAGCACGCCGAGACCGCCGCTCTCGCCCTTCAGGAAGCGCAGCCATTTGTCCGGCTTGGTCAGCGAGCGCAGGTAGCTGCGCGTCGAGCCGAACCGGGTGGCCGTGGCCATCGGCTTGCCGTGCTCGTCGCAGACATCGTTCCATCTGAACTTCTGCAGGTTGACGAGCACCGCGCCGATCACCGTCGCTTCGCGCGTCGCCGCATGCAGACCGATGTATGCCCCCGAGCAGATGCCGACCAGCACTCCACCCGCATGGCCGCGTTCGACGAGCCAGCGCGAGGCGCGCGCCGCATCCTCGGCGCTCGTCTGCGAGTACAGCGCATCGAGATTCAGCGTTTCGGCCAACGGCATGCTATCGCCGATGTTGCCGGCGTCGATGCGCAGCGATGCGATCCCCTGACGCGCGAGACGCCGTGCGAGACGCACACCGAAACGCCCATTGCCGATGCGCGATTCCGCGCCGGTATTCAGCAGCACCACCGCGGGCGCACTCGCGGCGGCCGCGCCGTCGGGCAGGCAATAGATGCCGAACACCTTGCCGCCGTTCAGCCAAACCGGCGTTTCGAGCACGCCGGGCGCGACATGGTGACCGCCCGCACCGTCCTCGCCGCGTTGCGGCACCGCAGCCGGGGTGTGCGCGAGCGGCGCGCCGCCTGCCGCCAACCAGTTCTCGATGGCGTCGAACGCCGCGTTCGGCATCTCGCTGTCGAGCGCCTCCGTCATGAAGCGGCTGTACTCGTCGAATGACTGACGCTCGACCTCGACGCCGTGCTGCGCATAGTGCGAAGCAAGCGCATCGACGCGCGCGGGATTGAGCGCATCCAGCAGCAGCACGCGCGCGGCCGGCCGGCTCGTGTCGCGCCACAGATCGACCGCGAGCAGGCTTGCGAGCGTGTCGCGATAGATCCGGAAACCATACGCCTCGACGAACTCGTCGGTCTCAGGTTCGACCACGCGGTCCAACGTTTCAGGCAGCGTCACCCACTGCCGGTAGTGCGCGCGCAACTCGCGCTGGTAGCTTTTGCCCGACAGTACCGGCGACAGCATGACGAGACCATCGACATCGCCCAGTTCCTGCGCGGCGAGCGCGGCAAGCATGCCGCCCAACCGCAGTCCGCACAGAGTCACGCGCTCGACGCCGCTCGCCGCGCGCAGCTGCGCGACCGCCTGCTTGATGCTATCGATCCACGCGCGCCACAGACCCATGTCGGTCGGATCGCCAGCCGAATCGCCCGTGGCCGGATAGTCGAAGCGCAAGACCGGCACGCCGCGCGCCGCGAGCCGTTCGGCAAGCCGGCGCATGCCGCGGTGCGTGCCCAGAGCGTCGTAGCCGAACGGAGAACACAGCACAACGCCATCCGGACCGTCCGCTGGATGCAACCAGCCGAAGTTGCCGTCGAAGACGATGGGTGTCACGGTACGCTCCTTAGCGGGTTCTTCTTTCGGGAATTACAACAAACGTCCTTTCGCTCATATGTGCGCCTCACCACATTTGCTTCGGACTCCGGATCACGCATCGGAAGCGGCGCGCGCAGCATCACAGCCCGCGAATGTGGGACCGTTCTCTACGCTGACATGCTGCTTTACCGAATGCGGAGACGACGTTACGCAAGAGGCGATGGCTTTTTCGCGTAACGCGGCCCGCTTGGAGGTGGGGTGCAAATCAAGATGCATCGCGCGTTCGCTGCGCGTGCTGGTTCGTCGCGCTGCCCGTGAACCGGAGCTACCATCCATCCCGAAACAACGGTTCGTGCGATCGACGATCGGTCACGCGACACGCTACCTCATCAGCATAGAGCTTAACTTCCTCCCGATCTCGTCTCTATGTACGGCAACCAACACAGGCGCGTGACAGACCAGATCGGTATCCAGGACGCGCGACTGCCTCGCGCGGAGATGTTGCGGCGCGCGATCGCGTTGAACGCGCGATGCGATTTTTGTGGCAACTTCGTGACACGCACACGGACACTACAGCAGCTCGAACGTATCGACGAACGATGGAGCGTCGCTGACGCGGCGCCGCGCGCCGAAGCGTTGTTGACTGCCGCGCACCTGGCGCGTGAGGCCGATGAACGGCACGCCGTGCTCGAGGTATGGCCCCTCGGATTTACGAAAGCCGAACTGCTCGTAGAAACCGCGCAGGCCGACCGGCGCGCTCACGCGCGTGGCGCGGCCCGGCCAGCGTTCGGCGACCGCTTCGAGGACCCGCTCGATCAGCATCTCGGCCGTGCCGTCACCGCGCCGCAGCGGGCTGGTCAACACCTTGTCGATCCTCACTTCCGGATCTTCGGCATCGCCTGGCTGCACGCGTGCATAGGCGAGGATCGGCATCGGCCGGGTCATGTCGTCGGTCGCGAAAACGTGCAACGCATTTTCGTCGCGACCGTCGGCATCGAGGCATACATGCGATTGCTCGACGACGAATACCGCGCTGCGCGCGCGCAGCAGAACATACAACTCCCGTGCGGATAGCTGATCGAATTCCAGCGTCTTCCAGTTCATCTCGCACCCCCTGCGATAAAAAGATTAGGTGGGACCGACCATGCACGGGACACCCGATGGGAAGCTCGCGCATTACGGCCCTTCGTCATGGGCTACACGGTACGTGCGTGAACCGAGGGCTTCCGTGCGCCATCGCACTGACGCCTTTCCCTGAGAACTCTTAAATACGCGCTACCGGAACGCGGCCCAGCATGTACCGCCATCAGCGTGGATGGCCCGGAGGGACCCGCTCAAGAATTGCCCCGCATCAAAGGTGTTCGCGCCACGCGGCGCGCACACCACCCGGACCAGCCACCTATAAACCGATTAGATGGGACGCGAGTTCCGATCACCGCTTTGCTATCCAACCGACGCTTTGGACCCGAAGGGGAGAATCAGATGAAGACCGCATTAAGACGCATCCTTTCCGAATCCGCCCGCCTCGACATCCCGGCAGAAGGTCTTGCCGATGACGCAGATCTCTATGCCGCCGGTCTCTCGTCACTCGCGACCGTGCATCTGATGCTCGCGATAGAAGACGAATTCAACGTGGAGATTCCCGACCGCATGCTCACGCGGCGCCTGTTCTCGAGCATCGACTCGATGGCGGCCGCGATCGCCGAACTGCTGCAGGCAAAGGCGGCAGCATGAGCGATCCGCTGAGAGAGCCAGCCGCCATCGCGGCTGAAGCCGGCGCGCCCTATGCCGGCAAACAGAGCCACGACAACGCAGCAGCAGCCGTTGCGCTTGCCGCGCTCACGAGCGAACCCGCGTGGCGGGTTGCGGCACATCGATGCGCCGCGGTCGCAGCACAACACGCGGACGCGGTCGATCGCGAAGCGCGCTTTCCGGTCGAAGCATTCGACGCGCTCAGGCGTGAACGTCTGCTCTCGGCGATGGTGCCCGCCGCTTACGGCGGTGCAGGTCTGTCGCTTGCCGAGGTCGGCGCGATCTGCGAGACGCTCGCACAGGGCTGCGCGTCGACCGCGATGATCTATGCGATGCATCAGATCCAGGTCGCGTGCATCGACGCGCATCGCGGCGACTCCGCGTGGCATGCGCATCTGCTCACGCAACTGGTCGAGCAGCAATGGCTGCTCGCGTCGGCGACGTCGGAAGAGACGATCGGCGGCAACATGCGCACGAGCGCGTGCTCGGTCGAGCTCGATGGCGCGCGCTTCCGGATCGAAAAACTCGCGCCGACGATCTCGTACGGCGCGCACGCCGACGGCATCCTCGTGACCGCGCGGCGCACCGCCGAGGCGGCCGCGTCCGACCAGGTGCTGATCGTCGCGCTACGCGCCGAGACGCAGCTCGAGCAACGCGGCGCATGGGACGCGATGGGCATGCGCGGCACCTGCAGCGACGGTTTCCGGCTGGTAGCGACGGGACTCGCCGAACAGATCCTCGCGACTCCGTTCGCCGACATCGCCGATCAGACCATGCTGCCCGTGTCGCACACGCTGTGGGCATCGGTGTGGACCGGCATCGCGATCGACGCGGTCAATCGCGCGAAAGCGTTCTTTCGCGCGCAGGCACGCGCCAAGCCCGGCACCATGCCGCCGGCGGGCCTGCGGCTTGCTGAAGCGGTCGGGTTGCTGCAGATGATGCAGGCGCGTCTGTCGGTCGCGCTCGAGGCTGCGCGCGTTGCGCATCAGGCACGCGATGGGGCGACGCAAGCGGACGCCCCGCTCGCGGCGCTGCTCGGCTTCGCGTCGGACATGAACACGCTGAAGACCAGCATTTCGACCACCGCGCTGCAGGTCGTGCAGGAAGTGCTGATGATCTGCGGCATGGCGGGCTACAAGAACGGCACGCCCTATAGCGTCGGCCGCCATTTGCGCGACCTGCACTCGGCGCCCTTGATGATCAACAACGACCGCATCGCGCAGAACACCGCGAGCCTGCTGCTCGCGCAGCGTCCTGCCGCGCCGGGGAGACCCTGAATGAAGCTGATGACCGACACCGCCGCCGTCGCTCCGGCCGCGGCCGCTGACGTGGAGCCGTCGCTCACGCTGCGCGACGAGATGCTGTCCGCCGGCCTGCTGATCGACACCGGCGAAAACGGGCTGTATGGCCGCAGCCAGATTTTCGAGGACGTGATCGACCGGCTGAACGTGGCGATTACGCATCTCGGCAAAGATCAGCAACCCGAAGTATTGCGCTTTCCACCCGCGATGCGCCGCACCGACTTCGAGGATAGCGAATACCTGAAGAGCTTCCCGAATCTCGCGGGCACCATCCATTCGTTCTGCGGCAACGACATGGGTCACCACCGTCTGCTGCGCGCGCTCGACGATGCGATGGCCGAGAGCGACGACGATCGCAGCGACGCATGGCTCGCGCAGCAGAAACCGACGCGCGTCGTGCTGACGCCGGCCGCCTGCTATCCGATCTATCCGGTGATGGCGCGGCGCGGCGCGCTGCCCGCCGACGGCCGCACGATCGACGTGCTGTCGTACTGTTTCCGCCACGAGCCGTCGCTCGATCCGGGCCGTATGCAGATGTTTCGCCAACGGGAATACGTACGCCTCGGCACCCCCGAGCAGGTAATGGCATTCCGGCAGATGTGGATCGAGCGCGGTTCGCTGCTCGTCCGGCTGCTGCGCTTGCCGGTCGAAGTCGATCTCGCGAACGATCCGTTCTTCGGCCGCGGCGGCAAGATCGTCGCCGATAGTCAGCGCGCGCAGGCGCTCAAGTTCGAGCTGCTGATCGCGCTCGCCGATCCGCGCGGCAAGACGGCTTGCCTGTCGTTCAACTATCACATGGACCACTTCGGCGCGATCTGGAAGATCGCCTGCGAAGACGGCACGACCGCGCACACGGGCTGTGTCGGCTTCGGCATGGAACGCATCACGCTCGCGCTGTTCCGTCATCATGGGCTCGACGTCAACGCATGGCCCGACGACGTGCGCGCGCTGTTGTGGGGCGATACCGAAACCCGTGTCGCCGACGCGCTGCAGGCGGAGCAAGCGACTCACACGGCGACCGTGGCCGGGGAGCGCGCATGAATCCATCCCCGACCCCGATACTTGCCGGCGCGCTCGCGAACTCGTCGCTGCGGCGACGCGCCGGCGATCCGCCGACGCATCAGCAGACCCGCGCGGCGCCCCTCGCCGGCACGCAGTTGCGCGAGCACGCAGCGCACGCGCTGCATCAGGGCGAGCGCGTGTGGCAGGAGACCAACTGCTATGTCGATCTGTGGATCGAACTGCTGCACGGCTTCGGACTCGATCCGCGCGCGGCGCTCGCGTTTACGGTGACGCAGGATTTCGAAGGCGACCAGTTCACGTTCTTCAAGTTTCCGCTCGACGATCTCGAACGTCTGTATGGCACCCAGGTGCAGGAGCTCGCGATCTACGACTCGCTCGAACAACGTGTGCTCGCGCAGACACTGCGCGGCCACACCGTGCTCGTCGAAGTCGACGGCTACTACCTGCCCGATACGCGCGCGACCTCATATCGCAGCGAGCATCCGAAGACCACGATCGGCATCGATTTCGTCGACACCGCCGCGCGCCGCCTCGGCTATTTTCACAATACCGGCTACCACCGTCTCGAGGGCGACGACTACGACGGCGTGTTTCGCAAGCTGCCGCAATTCGCCGGGCAACCCGATCTGCTGTTTCCCTACGTCGAGTTCGCCAAGCAGGCGCGGCCCGCGCTCGAGGGCACCGCGCTTGCCGAGGCGTCGGCGGAACTGCTGTGCGCGCATCTGGAACGGCGCCCGTTGACCAACCCGATATCGCAATGGCGTGCCGCGTTTCCCGCGCATCTCGATACGCTGTTCGAGCGCGACGAGGCGTACTTCCATCTGTACTCGTTCAATCTGATGCGGCAACTCGGCGCGAACTTCGAGTTTCTATCGAAGTATCTGCTCTGGCTGTCCGCGCAAGGCTTCGAGATTGCGCCGACGATACCGGCCGCCGCGCAACGCATCGCGTCGGAGTCGATGGTGATGCAGTTCCGGCTCATTCGTGCGATCGCACGCGGCCGTCGCGATAGCTGCGAAGACTGCTTCGATGTGCTCGAAAGCGCTTATGAAAATACGCTGCCGCCGCTAGCCGCTCTGGTGCGTTGATGCGTTGATGCCTTTGCCTTGATGCCTTGGTGCGCGCGCTTCGTGCCGCGCAACTCCTCCGGGAATTGACCGTGGATGTATCGATACTCGATCCGGCGGCGGACGAGGGCGGCCCCGGCCGTCCTCACGCGGCCGGCGCGCTCACGCAAGCGCAAGACACCAGCACCGCCCTCGCCGCGCCTTCGCTACGGCCGCAACGGCTCGACAGCGGCTGGGCATGTCTGAGCACCGCGCCGCATGCCTATGAGTCGCCGGCCGATCTGCCCGCGCAAGGTTGGCTCGCCGCGCCCGTGCCCGGCACCGTCGCGAGCGCGCGGCGCGCCGCGGGTCTGCTCGATGTCGATCATCCGCCACCGCTCGCGTTCGACGATCACTGGTATCGCGTCACGCTGCTCGGCACGGGGCGGCGCCGCTTGCGTTTTCATGGACTCGCGACGCTCGCCGAAGTGTGGCTCGACGAGGTGAAGCGGCTCGATTCCGAATCGATGTTCATCGCCCATGATCTGGACATCGAACTGAATGGCCGCGCGACGCTCGTGCTGTGCTTTCGCTCCCTGACGCCGGCGCTGGCGGCCAAACGTTCGCGAGCGCGCTGGCGGCCACGGCTCGTGTCGCCGCCGACTCTTCGCAACGTTCGCACCACGCTGCTCGGCCATATGCCGGGCTGGTGCCCGTCGATTCAGGCGGTCGGTCCGTGGCGTCCGGTCGAGATGCTCGGCGACGCGCCGCACGCCTTCGACACGATTGATCTGACAAGCCGGCTCGAGCACGAGGATGGGGTTGTTTCGTTGACGTTACGTTTCGTACACCCCCACGACGTCGCCGCCTGCCACGCGACACTTTATTGCGGCGACCATGTTTCGTCCTTGCAATGGCACGATGCATATACACTCGCCGGCGACGTGCGCGTGTCCCACGCGAAACGCTGGTGGCCGCATACACATGGAGAGCCCACTTTATATCCTCTGACGTTGCAGCTCGCCGACGGCAACGGGGTGATGTCCGAGCCCTTGGGGTCGACCGGCTTTCGTCGTATCGAAGTGGACCGCGGCGCCGATGGCGGCGGCTTCGCGTTGCGCGTGAATGACGTGCCCGTGTTCTGTCGCGGCGCGTGCTGGACCAGCGCCGATCTCGTCACGCTCGCAGGCACCGAAACGCAATTGCGCCATACGTTCGAGCTCGCGCGCAACGCGGGCATGAACATGCTGCGCGTCGGCGGCACGATGCTCCACGAGTCCGATCTGTTTTATGAACTCGCCGACGAATACGGGCTGCTGATCTGGCAAGACTTCGCACTGGCGAATTTCGATTACCCGAACGATGCCGCGTTCAGCGCATTGATCGAGCGCGAAGCGAGCCAACTGCTGACTCGCACGCGTCGCTTCGCGTCACTTGCGGTGCTGTGCGGCGGCAGCGAGGTCGACCAGCAGGCGGCGATGTTCGGTTTGCCCGCGGCGCGGCGCGCCCAACCGTTGTTCACCGAGCTGCTGCCCGCGCTCGTCGCACGCGAACGCGCCGACGTGCCTTACGTCGGCAATTCGCCATCGGGCGGCGCGTGGCCCTTTTCGACCGACGAGGGCGTCACGCACTACTACGGCGTCGGCGCGTATCAGCGTCCGCTCGCCGACGTGCGCCGCGCGCAAGTGCGCTTCGCCGCCGAATGCCTGGCATTCGCCAACGTTCCCGACGACGCGACGCTGCACGACGCGCTCGGCACAATCCACACGCACGATCCGCGCTGGAAAGCCGCCGTGCCGCGCGATTGCGGCGCAGGCTGGGATTTCGACGACGTGCGCGATCATTATCTGCACGCGCTTTATGGCGTCGAGCCGGCACGCCTGCGCTATGAAGACCCGGCCCGTTATCTGGATCTGTCGCGCGCGGTGGTCGCCGAGCTGATCGGCGACGTGTTCGCCGAGTGGCGGCGCGCGGGCTCATCGTGCGGCGGCGGCCTCGTGTGGCAGTTGCAGGATCTGCGCGCGGGCGCGGGCTGGGGCGTGATCGACGCGACAGGACGGCCGAAAAGCGCGCTGCACGGCTTCGCGCAGACACTGCAGCCGTTGCAGGTCACGCTCACCGACGAAGGCCTGAACGGTCTCGACATTCATCTGATCAACGAACGCGCGCAAACGTTTAGCGGCGAACTCGAACTGGTCTGTCTGCGCGACGGCAGCGTGAAGGTCGCGTCCGTGCGCCAAGCGCTGACGCTCGCCCCACGCAGCCTGCAGCGCATCGGCGCGGCCGCGTATCTCGGCCAGTTCTTCGATTTCACGCACGCGTACCGCTTCGGCCCGCGCGCGCACGATGTCACGATTGCAACGTTATACGATGCCGCGAGCGGCGAGGCCGTGTCCGAGGCGTTTCATCTGCCCGAGCGTAGCGTGCACGCGCGTGATGACCTGGGTATGACCGTCGAGCTCGAACGTACCGGCGACGGCGAAGGCGACGGCTGGCAGCTCGCGATCGAAACGAAGCGCTTTGCGCGCTTCGTTCATATCATTGATCCGCGTTTCCGCGCGGCGCGCGACTGGTTCCATCTAGCGCCGAACCGGCGCTGCATCGTGCCGCTGCATGCGCTCGAACCGCCGCTGCCGGGCGCGTTCGCGGCGTCGCCGCAAGAAGTCGTTGCAGCTTCATCAAACGCGGCCTTTAAAGTGAATGAAACATGCGGGGCACCCCAGGGGGAAGTCCGCGCGATCAATGCGCTTTCCGCCATCTTCTACGGCTAGTGGTTATTCCGTACTAGGACCATGCCCCCGAAACGCGCCAAAGCGCGCTTCGCACGTCTCGAACTGTCTGCTTCGCTCAGTCACTGTTGGCTCGCACGCGACTGTTGCACGCTATGAAAGGCCTTGCGTGTGACAGCGCACGCACTGCATTTAACACTTCTGAATCATTTCCGGCATTTCACGAGGAGCGCCTCAAAACGTGCATGCGGCGCCAGGTTCAAATCTGAGACAGCTTCGACAGCCCCCTTGCTTTTAGCCGTGAGGCCTTTGATATCAAGGGATTCGCCGAAACTCAAAGCTTTCATACGATGCATTCCCCAAGCGGAGGGGGTGTGCAGAATTGAAACAAAAAGCCTCCTTTCCCCTCCACACGGGCTTGGGCATTCTTCGCTGCGCCGCATCAGCACGTGTTTTCCCGAACATTGGCACGGTCCTCGCTAATACCTCGGTGCAACAGTGTGCCGCCGCACACGAGCGCAACAACAGACGCGGTGGCAGACAGGCCTAAAACGGGGCCGATGCTCTTCATCCTAGCTGGTCGCCGGGGCAGCTAGTCCCGAGGATGGGGGCATCGGATCAAAGAAACGGAGAGAGTCACGCGAGGCACGACTCTCAAGCGAGGACCGATCATGTTGACACTTCAATCCGATCTGCACGGTAACCATCTGCTGGGCGCATTGCCGTCGCACGAATGGCAGGCGCTAGCTCCTCATCTCGAACTGGTTCATCTGCGTACCGAGCAACTGCTGTGCGATTCGGGTCAACGGATCCACCACGTGTACTTCCCCACCACCGCGATCATCTCGATGCTCTCGACGATGGAAGACGGCAGCTCCGTCGAGATCGCCGCGGTAGGCCGCGAAGGCATGACCGGCGTGCCGGTTCTCACGGGCGGCGAAACCATGCCCAACCGCGTGCAGGTGCAATGCGCGGGCTTCGCCTACCGGATGAGCGCACAGGCGCTCAAGCAGCAGTTCGCACGGTCCGACTTTCTGCGCCGCCTGATGCTGCTGTATATGCACGCGCTTCTGACCCAGGTCGCTCAGACCGCCGCGTGCAATCGCCATCACGCTCTGAACAAGCAACTGTGCCGCTGGCTGCTGATCGAAGTGGACCGCGTGGCGTCGAACGATCTGACCGTCACGCAGCAACTGATCGCCGACATGCTCGGCGTGCGCCGCGAAGGCATCACCGAAGCGGCCGGCAAGCTGCACGACGAAGGCCTGATTCATCATAGCCGCGGCCATATCAAGGTGCTCGACCGCAAGGGCCTCGAAGCCCGCGCGTGCGAATGCTACGGCCTCGTGAAGCGCGAATTCGATCGTCTGCTGCCCCGTCTGCGCCAGGCTGAGACTGTTGAATAAGCGGCACGCCGCTCGATGACCGGGGTCGATTTGCCTATGTTCAGGACAACTGCTCGATGTCTCGATGCACTCTTCGTGATTGCGGGCGGCCTGCTCGCCCACTGGATGCGCTTCCCCGCGCCAACCGCGTTGGCCGATACCGAGCGCATTCTGATCGCGTTCAACTGTGTGCTGGTTCTGCTGCTGTTTCCGGGCTTCGGGGTCTATGAGACGTGGCGCGGCAAGGCGCTCGCGCCGATGCTCGGGAGAATCGCCGCGGCGTGGCTCGTGGTGGTTGCAACCGCGCTCGTGCTCGCGTTCACGCTGCATCGGATGGATGCGGTGTCACGCCTGTGGCTCGGCTACGCGACGCTGTTCTCCGGCGCGCTGATCATCGCGTCTCGCTGCGTGATGCACGTGGTGCTGCGCTTCGTACGCCTGCGCGGCATGAACGCCCGCACCGTCGCGATCGTCGGCGCACCAGGCTTTGCGCGCACGCTGCTCGCGCATCTCAAGCATGCGCCGCAAGCGGGCTTCAAACCGGTGTGCGTGTTCGACACCAGCATGGAAGGCGACGACGCGTATGGTGCGCGTCTGACCCGCCTGCCCGTGCTGACCGATCTGGAAGCGTTCGCCACCAAGGTGCGCGACGAACACGTGAACGAAGTGTGGCTCGCGTTGCCGCTTTCCGAGGAACACACGATCTACCGCTTCACCCGCGCCCTCAGAAACGACTTCGTCAATCTGCGCTTCATTCCCGATGTGCGCGGTCTGTCGCTGTTCAATCACGAGATCGCCGATGTCGTCGGCTTGCCGACGCTCAATCTAAGCGCGACGCCGCTCTCGCCGTTGCAGATGTGGCCCAAGCTGATATTCGACCGCCTGTTCGCCGCGCTCGCACTGGTCGCGCTCGCGCCGGTGTTCGTCGTGCTCGCGATCGGGATCAAGCTGACGTCGCCGGGACCGGTGTTTTTCCGGCAGATCCGTAAAGGCGTCGACGGCCATCCATTCGGTATCTACAAGTTCCGCTCGATGAGCGTGCACAAGGAAGAGCACGGCCAGATCACGCAGGCGACCCGCAACGACGCGCGCGTGACGAAGCTCGGCAGCTTCATGCGCCGCACCAGTCTCGACGAGTTGCCGCAGTTTCTGAACGTGCTGCTCGGTCAGATGTCGGTAGTGGGTCCGCGTCCGCATGCGGTCGAACACGATGATCTGTACAAGGACCAGGTATACGGCTACATGCACCGTTACCGCATCAAGCCCGGCATCACCGGCTGGGCCCAGGTCAACGGCTATCGCGGCGCGACCACCAAGGTCGAGATGATGGAAGCGCGCGTGAAGTTCGATCTCTTCTATATCCAGAACTGGTCGTTCTGGTTCGACATGAAGATCGTCTTCATCACGATCTTCAAGGGATTTGTCGGCCGCAACGCGTTCTGAGCATGCCGGCGAGGTTGAGCTCTCGTCGCTGCGCGACCACTTAGCCTTCTACAACGCTTCGTTCAATCTCTGGCTCGTCATCTGCGAACAGCTGACGGCGCCCACGCGACGGGCGTTCGTCGTGTACCCGACGCTGATCGGCAACTGCGAGAATCCAGGGTTCTTGCGCGCGTTGTCGCTCACGTTCTAACGCGGCGGCCCTGCACCTGCGCCACGAAAATGGCGCGTCGATTCTGACGCGATGCACGGGGCGTAGCAGGAAGAGGCGCGCTGAAGAATCGCCGAAATGAATACAACTCGTACACCTCACTGCAAATGGAAACGCCAAACCCGGCGGCCCGCTCGACAGCCGCCGTCGTTGACGCAACACGAGCAGCCGCGGCGGACCACGTCGTGAACGGGTCCGCCGCGCGACACCGGCTCTACAGGAACGCGCTGACGTCGGTCTGAAACCGCACCGCTAGCGCCTTGGCAACCTTCTTGCTGATCGCGCGGCGCCCCGCGAGAATATCGCTGACCACGGTCGGCGACGCGATGCCGGCCAGATCCTTCTGCTTGAGCCCATGCGTGGTGAGCAGATGGCGCAGCACCTCGCGGGGCTCCGCTTTTGGAATCGTCAGGTTGCGCGCTTGCCAGTGGCCGATCAGTTCCGTCACGATCGCATGCAGATCCGCGAGCGGATCGTTGTCGTTACCACTTAGATGATCGGACAGCGAATTTGCGACTCGCACCATCTGGTGATAATCCTCTTCGGTGCGAATCGGCGTAAGCGGCAACTGGCTCTTCAGTGCAGACCAGGCTGCGGTAATGTCGGGAAACGGTCCCGGAAGGCGATCGGCATTCATGAGTTTAAATTCGTCCTCGTCCAAAAGCCGTCCGCGCGTTGGTCGATGACGCGCGAATGACGACTGCCTGTTGTAGTGAATCGCCGCGGAACGCCGATCTGTCAGCACCGCGAACTTCGCAGTGCGGCATTTCAGCGGTCACGATGGCGAACGTCTGCTTCAGGTCGTTATGGCCACGCGAAGGCATGCCGCGCCAGCGAATATCTCGCCTGTAGCGCGTGGCGCGCACCCCGATGTCGTTTTTTGAAGTCCAGCCCTGCTGCTTGACAATGGCCCGCCGCCGCTGGCCTTGCACGCGCGGCACGTATCGCGCGATACGCGATACACGCTGCCCACACAAAGTGCGAAGCGGACGCACCCACACCAATAGCCGCCCGGACGCGCTGGTCAGAACGGCTCGTTACTGCCCGTTGCGAAATCACTGCATGACGACGAAACCCTTTTGCTCTCCTATTGCTAACTCTCCGAGGCGAGAACAGAGAAAGACCCTCACCTCGGTGCCTCCACCTACTTTTCGGCGCTGTGTCGCTGGCCAATGCCGAGTTCCCGGGTCGCGAGATCGGGCTCCGCCCACGCCACCCGATCCCCCAGCTCCGTCGCCGGCAGACCCTGAGCGACCGCCGCAATCGTGCGCGTGACCTCGGCCATGAACGCGCGCCGGAACATCAGAGCCGAAAACCGCTCGGCATTCGCGCGACACGCCGCCGGCGTGATGTAAGCGCTCAGCCGCTCGAAGCGGTCGAGCGCGTCGAGCATCGACACTGCCGTCTGGCGCGCGAAGAAGACGCCGGTCGGATGCGGGTCGCCGACCGGCACCACCGTTTCGAGCGCCCCGCCCTTAGCGAACGCAATGACCGGCGTGCCGCAGGCCTGCGCTTCGAGCGGCACGATGCCGAAATCTTCCTCGGCGGCGGACACGAAGGCTCGCGCGCGCGCCAGATAATCCTTCAGTACGCCGAATGGCTGATGGCCGAGAATCGTCACGTTCGGTCCGGCTTTCGCGCGAATCGATGCCATCTTCGGCCCGTCGCCGATCACGATCAGCCTGCGCTGCGGGGTGGCGTTGAACGCCTCGACGATCAGATCGATGCGTTTATGCGACACCATGCGCGACGCGGTCAGATAGAAATCGTCTTTCTCGGTACGCAGTTCGAATTCGTTGACGTCGACGGGCGGCGGAATCACCGCGGCATCGCGCCGATAGGTTTTCATCAGGCGCCGCGCGACCGACTGCGAATTCGCGATCAGCCGGTCGACACCATTCGTGGACTGCGCGTCCCAGCCGCGCAGATAGTGCAGCAACACGCGCGCGGCCCACGACTTCGGCCCGCGCAAGAGATTCGCTTCGCGCAGATACTGGTGCTGCAAATCCCACGCGTAACGCATCAGCGAATGCACGTAGCTGATGTGCGTCTGATTGGGTCCGACCAATACGCCCTTCGCGACCGCGCGGGAACTGGTTATGATCAGGTCATAGCTCGACAGATCGAACCGTTCGACCGCGAGCGGCATCAAGGGCAGATACGCGCGAAACCGGGTGCGCGCAAACGGCAGGCGTTGAATGAACGACGTAGTAACCGGCTTACCGGCAAGCGGCGTGCGATCTTCGAGAAAATCGACGACGCTGAAAACATCGGCGTCGGGAAAGCACTCGATGATCTGCTCCAGCACTTTCTCCGCGCCGCCGGGAGCGACCAGCCAATCGTGCACGATCGCCACTCTCATATCTCGTCCTGTCTGTCACGAAACGCCACCTGGCCTCAGAGAAGAGTGTATGTGCCGCGTTTCAGGCTGTGCGTGCGCGTGCCCACATTCGAGGTGCGACAGTACGCGAGTAATTCGCAGAGCCCGTTCGCGTCTGCAAAATCAGCATCATTCCCGCGCTTTCGTATGTACAGAACGCCTGACGTATCACCGCACGCCTCCTCTCGCTAGTTCAGACCACCCTGGACGATCGGAGCACAGCAAGCGACGATCCCGCGACGTCGGCGGCCGCCGTGCGCTGCGTGCCGTTTGGCGATCAAAGCGGTCGGTGGGGAAGTGCCGGGTTCGAGCTGCTGGAACTCGCCGGGCACTGTGCCGCGCGTGCCTGAGCACGGAGCCAGGCATTTTCCGCCAGGCGCGCGCGATCGCCGCCGCGGCGGAGAGCGTCACCGGGATCGTGCGGCGCGCCGCGGCGGCAATAAAAAACGCGTGTGAACCGTTGGAACGGCTCACACGCGTCAGAGCGAACAGAAACGCAATCCGCTTAATTCTGGCCGTACGTGATCGTTTGCACGCCGGTGTCCGTGCCGAGCAGGCACAGATTCGCGCCGCGGCCCGCGAACAGGCCGACCGTGACGACGCCCGGCCATGAGTTGATATGCGCTTCGAGCGTGCGCGGGTCGCTGATGCTCAAGCCCTTCACGTCGATGATCTCGTTGCCGTTGTCGGTGATGAACGGCACGCCCTCTTTCGTCACGCGCACGACGGGCACGCCGCCGAGCGCCGTGACGCGCCGGCCGATCGCGGTGCGCGCCATCGGCACGACTTCGATCGGCAGCGGGAACTTGCCGAGCGTCTCGACGACCTTGCTCGCATCCGCGATGCAGACGAACACTTCCGACACCGACGCGACGATCTTCTCGCGCGTGAGCGCGCCGCCGCCGCCCTTGATCATCGCGCCGCTGCGATCGATTTCGTCGGCGCCATCGACGTACACCGGCAGCGAGTCGATCTCGTTCAGGTCGAACACCTTGACGCCGTGCGATTGCAGACGGGCGGTGGTGGCGAGCGAACTCGACACTGCGCCGCGATAGCGGGATTTGGTGGCGGCCAGCGCGTCGATAAAGCAGTTCGCGGTGGAACCCGTGCCGAGACCGATCACCGAGCCTTGCGGCACGTTGGCGTTCACGTAATCGGCGGCGGCCTGGCCGACCAGTTGCTTGAGTTCGTCTTGAGTCATGGGAGAGGCGGGAGAAGCGTGAAAAACCGATAGTTTACCGGAGTGGCGTGGGGACGGTTCGGTTTGGGCCGGCTTTGTGCCGTCGAGCGTGCTGGTTTGCTGGACCCCTTTGCCGCTGGAGACGGCGTGCGCGTCGTGGTGAGCGCGCCGCAACTGGCATCCCCGTCCCCAAAGCAAAGCGCCCGGAACCCCTATCGCGTTCCGGGCGCCGACAATCCGCCAACAGCAGGCGCGATTTCAGAAACCTACTTCTTCACCGCCCGCTGCCGCACAGCTTCGAACAGACACACGCCGCTAGCCACGGACACATTCAAACTCTCCACCGTCCCCGCCATCGGAATGTTCATCACGACGTCGCAGGTTTCACGCGTCAGACGCCGCATGCCCTCGCCTTCGGCACCCATCACGAGCGCCACCGGCCCGTCGAGTTCCGTTTCGTAGACACTCTTGTCCGCGTCGCCGGCCGTGCCGACCACCCAGACGCCCGCGTCCTTGAGCTCGCGCAGCGCGCGCGCCAGGTTCGTGACCGTGATGTACGGCACGGTGTCGGCCGCGCCGCTCGCGACCTTCGCGGCGGTCGCGTTCAGTCCCACCGCCCGATCGCGCGGCGCGATCACCGCGTGCGCACCGGCCGCGTCGGCGACGCGCAGGCAGGCGCCGAGATTGTGCGGATCGGTCACGCCGTCGAGCACGAGGAGCAGCGGCGAGCCGCTGATGCCGTCGAGCAGTTCGGCGAGGTTCTGCGCGAGCGGCAGATCGCCCGCGCGTGCGACCACGCCCTGATGGCGTTCGGTGCGCGCGAGGCCCCACAGACGCGTTTCGTCGGCGGCGATCAGACGCACGCCCGCGTCCTTCGCGGCCTGCAGGAACTCGGTCATCCGGCGGTCCTTGCGCGTCGCGTCGTAATAGACATCCTCGACCGTCGACGCATCGTGCCGGATACGCGCGGTCACTGCGTGGAAACCGTATAAAACCTTGTGACGTGCCATGACTGAACAACCTTTGATTGGACGCGCAGTCAATGCGCGCCACTGTGATGAATATGAAACCGGATACCCGTGCGTCGATTCGTGCGGCCTCGAAAGCGTCGGTGCGTGATGCTGAGATTCACGCTCGCGCCCCGACACCGCCGAACCACCCCGCACTGCCCGCGATAAAACGCGAGACCGCGCGCAACCGGCACGCGTGCGTGCCCGCTACGCGCGGTCCCGGCGCTGTGGAAGCCTCAGCGCTTCTTGCGTGCCTGCTTCGACGCCGCCTTGGTCGCGGCACCGTGCTTCTTCGCCGCGCCACGCGCCGCGCGCGCTTCCTTGACCGCCGCGCTCTGCGCGGGCGCGGCCCGCTTGCGCCGGGGACCCGGCATCGAGGCGCCGCCTTCCGCCGGCGGCAACGCGCGCACGCGCGGGCCAGCGCCGTCACCCTTGTCCGCCGCCATGCCGCGTGCCGCAGGCGGCTTGATCGGCGTATCGCGCACGAGGCGGAAGTCGATCTTGCGCGCGTCGAGATCGACGCGGCTCACCTGCACGCGCACGCGATCCGACAGCCGGTAGCGAATACCGGTGCGCTCGCCGCGCAGCTCGTTCTTGATCTCGTCGTACTGGAAGTAGTCCGAGCCGAGTTCGGTCACATGCACGAGACCTTCGATGAACAGCGAATCGAGCTGCACGAAAATGCCGAACGACGTGACGCCGTTGATCATGCCGCCATACTCTTCGCCGAGCTTGTCGCGCATGAAATAGCACTTGAGCCATGCTTCGACGTCGCGCGATGCTTCGTCCGCGCGGCGCTCGTTGGCCGAGCAGTGCAGCCCGAGCTCTTCCCAGATCGCCACGTTGTTTGCACGCGCGCGGGCGCCGCGCTTTTCCTCGTCGGCCTGCTGCATCGCGCGGGCGCGCGGCGACAGCGCGGTATTGAGCTCGACGCCGTGCGGCGGCTGCGGCTGATACTTGCGGCCTTGCAGGATCGCGTAGATCGCGCGATGCGTGAGCAGGTCGGGATAGCGGCGAATCGGGCTCGTGAAGTGCGCGTAGGCCTCGTAGGCGAGACCGAAGTGGCCGATGTTGTCTGGGCTGTAGACCGCCTGCTGCATCGAGCGCAGCAACATCGTCTGCAGCATCGAGGCGTCGGGCCGGTCGCGGATCTGCGCCATCAGTGCGGCGTAGTCGCTCGCATGCGGCGTGTCGCCGCCGCCGAGCGTCAAGCCCATGCCGCGCAGGAAGGTGCGCAGGTTCTCGAGCTTTTCCGCGCTCGGGCCCGCATGCACGCGGAACAGGCCCGGATGCTTGTTGCGCTTGAGGAAGTCCGCCGCGCACACGTTCGCGGCCAGCATGCATTCCTCGATCAGCTTGTGCGCGTCGTTGCGGGTGCGCGGCACGATCTGCTCGATCTTGCCCTGCGCGTTGCAGACGATGTACGTCTCGGTCGTATCGAAGTCGATCGCGCCGCGCTTCTGGCGCGCCGCGAACAGCGCCTTGTAGACGCCATACAGATTCTGCAGTTGCGGCAGCAACGCGGCGCGGCGGGTCGCCTCCGGGCCCTTGGTGTTTTTCAGCACCGCGGCGACTTCGGTGTACGTGAGCCGCGCGGCCGAATGCATAACGCCCGGATAGAACTGATACCCCTTCACGTCGCCACGCGCGGTGACGATCATGTCGCAGACGAGCACGCAGCGGTCGACTTGCGGATTCAGCGAGCACAGGCCGTTCGACAGCTTTTCCGGCAGCATCGGGATCACGCGGCGCGGGAAATACACCGAGGTGCTGCGCTCGATCGCGTCGGTATCGAGCCCACTTTGCGGAAGCACGTAATGCGACACGTCCGCGATCGCGACGATCAGGCGGAAGCCATCGCCACGGCCGACCTTGACCGGCTCGCAATAGACGGCGTCGTCGAAGTCGCGCGCGTCCTCGCCGTCGATCGTGACGAGCGGCACGTCGCGCAGATCGATGCGATGACGGATGTCGGTTGGGCGCACTTCGTCGGGCAGCCTGGCCGCTTCGGCCAGCGCCGCCTCGCCGAACTCGTGCGGCACGCCGTACTTGCGCACCGCGATTTCGATTTCCATACCGGGATCGTCGATATCGCCGAGCACTTCGACCACACGGCCGAGCGGCTGCGAATGACGGCTCGGGAAATCGGTCAGCTCGACCACCACGACCTGGCCGACCTTCGCCTTGCGGGTGTTCTGCGTGATCAGGATGTCGTGGCCGATGCGCTTGTCTTCGGGCGCGACGATCAGCGCGCCGTTCTCGTTGAGCAGACGCCCGATCACGCGCTTGTTCGCGCGGTCCGTGACCTCGACGATGTGCCCTTCCGGCCGCCCACGCCGGTCATAGCCGACGATGCGCGCGAGCACGCGGTCGTTGTGCATGACCTTCTGCATCTCGCCGTTGGGCAGGAACAGGTCGTCCTGGCCGTCGTCGCGAATCAGGAAACCGTAGCCGTCGCGATGGCCCTGCACGCGGCCCGCGACGAAGTTCGACGGATGAGTGAGTTGATAGAGATTGCGCTGATCGAGCCGGATCTGGCCGTCGCGCTCCATCGCGCCGAGACGCTTGAAAAATCCTTCGCGCTCCTGGCGCTTGATCGACAGGGCTTCGGCGATGTCGTTCGCGGCAAGCGGCGTTTCACTCGTGCGCAGCACGCCGAGGATTTCTTCGCGGCTTGGAATCGGATACGGAAATTTGCTCAAGGGCTTGTCGATGATTTTTTCTCGTTGCATGGACGTCGGTCGGCGATGTGGTCCGGCCTGGAAGGCGTTTGCGTAATGCGCGCAGTCGCGCTTGGCTGCATCTGCAGGGCGGCTGCGCTGCCTCGGTCATTGCACCTGCTGCTTGCTGCTCTTCTGCTCTACTACGAGTTGCACCGGAAACTGCCTGGGTCCGGCTCGTTGAACGCCAGGCCGACGCGCGTCTGGCTGACCGCAGGTCGACACTCGCGCCGGGATACCGGAGATGCATCGTACCAACGAACTACTGCGAGGCATTCTAACACCCGTGTCGACCGCCAGGCGGGCCTCACGCGGTGGTTCGGGCGCGCTGCGGGTCGCCTTGCCGCGAGCATGAATCGTCTTTGGCAAATTGCTTGACAGGTCGAAATCGGTCGCTATAATGGCGGTCTTTGCTGTTCATCACCTGCCCAGGTGGCGAAATTGGTAGACGCACTAGGTTCAGGTCCTAGCGGTGGCAACACTGTGGAGGTTCGAGTCCTCTCTTGGGCACCAATTTACGTTCCAGCGTAAGCTGGGACGTTCCAGAAAACCCCGTAAGTTCAAAAGCTTACGGGGTTTTTTGTTCCTTGTAACTCCACTACGTTCCGCTGACATCGATCGTTTTTGCGTATACTGTTGCGTATACGAAATCCGGAGGGCGAAGCCATGCCCAGACGCGTCGAACCGAAGTCGGAGGTCGTTTTTCGCGCCGCGAAGGCTCGCGAGCGCCCCTACCTGCTTACTGATGGCAACGGCCTTGCCTTGAGAGTCCAGCCCAATGGGACTAAGACCTGGTTGCTTCGGTATCGTCGACCGAGCACCAAGAAAGAAAATTTCTTGAGCCTCGGCCGCTATCCCGACGTCTCTCTTGTTGATGCCCGAAAGGCCGCCAGCTCTGCACGCAACCAGGTACGCGAAGGCACCGACCCGGTAGAGCACCGCCGAGCGGAATCCACTGCACGCAAACGTATTGCGGAAGGCGCATTCCATCTGGTCGCCAAACGATGGCTCGAGTTCAAACGGAAGGAATGGGCTGACGAGACCTATCGCAAAGCCGAGTTCGTCGTGCGTGAATATCTGATACCCGCGCTTCAGAGCAAACCCATCTCGACGCTCACTACACCAGAGGTCAAACCGATAATTGAGGCGATCGCATCACACGCTCCCAACCTCGCAACCAAAGCGCGGCAGTATGTCGGCGGCATCGTAACCTATGCGGTCCAAAACGGCTTGCGGGAAGATAAGTCAGCCTTGATGCTTCGAGGCGTTGTGCCCCGCCACAACAAAGGACACATCCCGGCAATCACGAGGCCTGCAGATATCGGACCGTTGGCCATCGCTATCAACGCCTACAAGTCACCTATCACCCGTGCAGCGCTCTTGCTTACCATGTTTACAGGCCTTCGCCCAGGGGTAGTGGCAGCGGCACCTTGGGACGAGATCGACCTCGGGGCGGCCGAGTGGCAAGTGCCGGCGGAAAGGATGAAGACGCGACACGCTCACATCGTGCCGCTACCAAAGCAGGCGGTTGCCGTGCTGAAAGAGTTGCAATCGATCGTTGGGAAGCGCATCTACGTCTTTCCCTCTCCTGCCCGTCAAAGGACCCCTCACTTGCATCGGGACGCGCTGAGCAAAGCGCTCCGCGAGATGGGATTTCAAGGAAAGCACGCGACGCACGGTTTTCGCGGCATGCTCCGCACGGTCGGACGTGAACGGCTCGGTATCGACATCGATGTGCTGGAGGCACAGCTGGCGCATGCCAAGCACGGCGATGTGCAAAAAGCCTATGATCGAACGACGTTTGACGACGACCGTCGCAGAGTGATGCAAGAGTGGGCCGACTACATCGATCGGCTATGCCTTGAAACGACGCAGGTGGCGAAGAGCCGCGAAATTTGAGCCCCACTCGATTGACAACCATCTGCCGCAAACCTAGCGCTGGGCCTGATTCAGGTCCCATCGCGCCCACCGACACCGTCAGCGATACCGACATTTCCGCCCAGCACTCAACGGCCTTCGGCGGGCCGCATCGGAAATCAGCGGCGCGTGCTTAAGAAAGATCGTCGTAGCCAATGCATCTCCAGATGACTTCGGAGATTGATACCGTCAGGTCACAGCTGCCTAACTGAGCCGACCGGCGGCAGGTCGGCCACAGCTGACGGTCGGCGATCAGACGTTGTGCGGCTGCTGACGGCCGCCGCATCACGGACATTCACCGATCCGGTCATTGCTGCCCAAACTTTAAACAAGATCCAGCCGCGCCCCCATCTCCACGACCCGGTTGGGAGGCAAGCCCAAATGAGCAGTCGCATCCAGTTCATTCCTGCGCAGCACAGTAAAGAGGGCTAGCAGCACGTAACGTCCTAAGCTCTTTTTCCTCTGTATGGCGAACGATTCACGCCCGAGGTAAAAGGTGGTTGTCATCGGGTCATAAGACGTACATCCCGCGTGCCGGAGTGCCTGTTCGAGAAGTTGCGGCACATTCAGCATTTCAAGATAGCCGTAGCGTCCCTCGATTCGCACGAAGCCTTGTTCAAGGCGTTCCACCTTGAACCGTTCTATCTCTGCGACACGAGGAATCTCCTCCGTCAATAAGGTCAGCAGAATTACCTGCTCATGAAGCACCTGATTGTGCTTGAGGTGATGCAGCATGGTGGTAGGCACCGAGTCTCCTGCGGCCATCAGAAATACACCCGTACCATGCACGCGGTGCGGCGGAGCCCAAACAATACTTGAGACAAATGAGTTCAGCGGCAGTTGCGTATCCCTGCGAGCGCGTTGCAACGCTCGCAATCCGATAAGCCATGACGTCGACACAAGGAACGTCAATGTGCCGATGGTGAGCGGCAGCCAGCCGCCTTCGGCAAACTTCATCGCGTTCGCCGCGACGAACGCCACGTCCACTACCATGAAGATGCCGGCCACGAGCGCGACGCGCCAGATCGGCCAGTTCCACCGCACGCGCGCGAATGCGGCGAACAGCATGGTCGTGATCAACATTGTCGTGGATACGGCTATACCGAAAGCGGCCGCAAGACTGTCCGAGGTGCGGAAGCCTAGCACCACCGCGATGGTCGCGACCATCAGCACCCAGTTCAGGCCCGGCAGATAAATCTGCCCCTCTGTGCTCGACGACGTGTGCTTGACCTTCACGCGCGGCGACAGGCCAAGCTGCGCCGCCTGGCGCGTCAATGAGAACACTGCGGAAATCAGCGCCTGCGATGCGACGATGGTCGCCAACGTGGCCAGCACCACCATCGGATAGAGGCCCCAGGACGGCACCGTCGTGTAGAACGGGCGGGCCGCCGCGCTCGCATCGCGCAGCAGCAATGCGCCCTGACCCAGATAGCTGACGGTCAGCGCGGGCAACGCGAGCCCGTACCACGCGAGACGGATCGGCCGCGCGCCGAAGTGGCCCATGTCCGCGTACAGCGCCTCTCCGCCGGTCAGGCACAACACGACGGCGCCCAGCGCGACGAAACCCTTGAAGCCGTTATGCGCGAAGAATTCGATACCGGTCAATGGGTTGAACGCGGCGAGGATGGCCGGAGTTTGCGCGAGCGACACCAGCCCCAAGCAGAAGATGACCACGAACCAGACTGTCAGTATCGGACCAAATGCGACCCCTACGCGTCCGGACCCCAGCGGCTGCACCGCGAATAGCGCGACCAGGATCACCACCGTGATCGGCACCGTGTAATGCGCAAAGGCGGGCGTCGCCACTTCGATCCCTTCGATCGCGCTCAGGACCGAGATCGCGGGCGTGATGACGCCGTCGCCGTAAAGCATCGCGGTGCCGAACATGGCCATGAACACCCAGCGCAACGCGCCGGCCCGCGTCACGCGTCCGGTGCGCTCGCCGACCAGCAGCGCGAGAAGCGCGAGCAGTCCGCCTTCGCCACGGTTGTCGGCCTGCATCAGCACCAGCACGTACTTGACGCTGACCATCAGCAGCAGCGACCACAGGAACAGCGAAACGACGCCGATCACGTTCGCGTACGTCGGCGCGACGCCGAGCGCGCCGCCGAAAGCGGCCTGCAATGCGTACAAGGGGCTCGTGCCGAGGTCACCGAACACGATACCGAGCGCGGAGAGTGCGAGTGCTGCCGTTCCTGTCGCGCGATGCGCAGACGGCGAAGCCTGCATGGTGGACATGTTGTTCATGGAACTTTCATTCCGAAAGATGCCGGATGAAATCTGACCCGGCGTTGTAGCGAGTCTCCATGTTGCCTGCGCGCGCCGGGTACGACTAGCACAGTCACAGAATGCCTGGTAGAACACCTGGTCCCGGAAAGTGCACGAACTGACCGCAGATGGCTCTCTAATTCCAGGCGTCGTTAATTAAATGGTGTTCCGGATGGAAACGACCTTCGGAGCGAATTGAAAGGTAACGGTGCAGCGCCGATGAGCTGAAACGCCACTCCATGGGATCTCAACTTCATTACCTCGCCAAACATATTTACACTGATATGGATGCCTGCAAGAGACCGGCCGTTTCCCCAGCGGCCGAACGGAAGTCGTCGTCCAACGTAGCCATGACGCAGCTCTCTTTCTTCCTTTATCGGAGCCGTTCGGATGGACTTTAACGTTGGGCTTTTCGAAGTGCTGTTGCTGGTTTCGGCGTTGGTGGCGATGCTCGTGCGGCGCTTGCATATGCCGTATAGCGTTGGTTTGGTCATAGCAGGCATCAGCTTCTCCTTTCTGGCATCTTCCAGATTTCCCGATACTCCCCTCAACAAGGATTTCATTTACAACGTACTCTTGCCACCGCTGATCTTTGAGGCGGCGTTTCACATGCGGTGGGACGAAGTACGCAGAGATTTCGCCGTCGTCCAGACCTTGGCCATCATCGGGGTTCTCCTGTCGGCTGGCGTGACCGCGATAGGCATGCACTACCTCTTGCATTGGGAATGGATTAGCGGGTGGCTTTTCGGCACGTTGATTTCCGCCACGGATCCAGTATCCGTCCTTGCACTGTTCAAGGACACCGGCGTAGCGGGCCGCTTCAGGCATCTGATGGAAGCGGAGAGCCTCTTCAACGACGGGACTGCAGCCGCCGCTTTCCGGGTCACACTCGCATTTGTTGCCGGCGCGCACGTCGACCTGGTCGCCGTGCTCAAGATTTCTGGCGTGGTCATTCTTGGGTCGGTCTTTTGCGGACTGCTGATCGGCAATATAGCGCTATCGCTGCTTCACCGCGCCGACGATCACCTCGTCGAGATTACGTTTGCAATGATCGCGGCCTATGGCTCGTTTCTGCTGGCTGAGAGCCTTCACTTGTCCGGCGTACTGGCGACGCTGATCGCGGGCCTTGTGATGGGCAGCCGTAACGCGGTTGATCCGATGACAGAGCGAGGACGGCAAGCCGTTGAGACCGTGTTGGAGTACGCGGTCTTTGCCGCGAATTCCTTCATTTTTCTCTTTATCGGAATTCAGCAGGTGCACCGGAAGTACGACACTGTATGGGTATCGATAGCCATCGCCGTGGTGGTCGTGATGCTGGCACGCGCTGTAGCCGTGTACCTGTGTTGTGTTCTTTTCTCGCGTTCGACGCTTCAAATAGAAATGCGACACCAACATATACTGTTCTGGGGAGGACTGCGCGGCGCTCTGGCATTGGCTCTCGCCATGAGTCTGTCGTCCGGCGTTCCTCGTCGTGAGGAAATCGTGACGGTGTGCTTTGCGGTGGTGGCCTTTTCAATCTTCGTTCAGGGCACGACGATGACAGCATTTCTCCGGCGATTGAGGATCATATAGCGCCCCAGCAGCGCGTATCGAATCAGTGCAGCATCGTGACGGGTATCGAAGACCAGCGCCACAACCTCGCGAGTACAGTCCATCTGTGAAAAAAACCGAGGTGGCTTGCGTCCAGCACTACGATGTCGGCATGATCTTTGGCCGCGTATTGAGCGATGGTTCGCTCAGGTGGCCCGAAAACGCGCTTCCAGGTGTAGGGAACACCGGCATCGTCGAGGACCGCACAGGTTTGCATCAGTGCATCACGTGCTCGCTCCTTCTCGGATCGATGCAACTCCGAGCGCGAATGAAACGCTCCTGAGCGACCTTGCGCCAGGTCATCGAGCACTTCGATCACTTCCACCTCGGACACGCACTTCTCGGCAAACAGGAACGCTCCATGACGAGCCGCTTCGGTTGCGTCCTTGTCACCTAGCACGGGAATAAGCAGTTTCAGCAAAGCAGGCCTCCAGTCCAAGTATCGAGCGCCGATACCCTGATTGAAGCACGGACGTTCCCGGAATGCTGTAAAAGCACGGGTGCAACGCATAAAAATGTCGTCAAAACAGGCAGCATTGCAAGCCGGTAGCGCTCAAACGATCAGGCGATACCCAATCCCCGTCTCGGTCACGAGGTGCTCGGGCTTTGAGGGGTCACGCTCGAGCTTTTGCCGAAGATGAGCCATGTAGATCCTCAGATAGTGCAGACTTTGCGCATGAGCCGGTCCCCAGACCTCCTGCAGCAGTTCGCAATGCGTCATCACGAGACCTGCGTGACGAACGAGCGCAACGAGCAGCCGGTACTCGACTGGCGTCAAATGGACGTGCTCACGGCCGCAACGCACCATTCGGGCCGACAGGTCGACCGTGACCGAACCGAACGAGACGCTGGCGGATTGCGCGACCACGCACCGGTTATATCTGCGCAGCAGGGCACGAATGCGAGCCTCCAGCTCGGCAATACTGAACGGTTTCGTCAGATAATCGTCCGCCCCGGCGTCTAGCGCCGTAACCTTTTCCTGATCCCCAGCCTGATCCGACAGCACGATGATCGGCACGTCGGACCAGCCGCGCAGTTGACGAATTACGTCGATCCCGCCGAGATTCTCCAGTCCGGGATCGACAATGACCAGATCCGGTCGCACACTCGCCGTGATGGCTATACCCTGCGGTCCTGTGTCGGCATTCAGGACGCGCATCGCCTCGGTTTCCAGCGAGGTTCGCACATAGCGGCGCAAATGCCTGTCGCCCTCGATCAGCAGCACTGTGGCGATTGGATCGCTCATGACGCTGGGACGTCATTGATGGCATCACCGGAGACGGTCCGCGACGTCTCCTGTGACGTGCCTTTACTGAGAGCATCGGCAGCCCCGGGTCCCGCCGGGGGTGTCTCATCGGCCGGCAACATGAACCAGAAACAGGCGCCGAGCACGCTCCCGTTCGGATCGGTGCGGTTCGCCGCGCCAATCTTTCCTCCGTGCGCATCGACGATCGCGCGGCAAATGGCAAGACCCAGTCCTATGCCGGGCAACGCCGACTCTTTCTCGCCGCGGGTGAACTTGTCGAATACGCGGGACTCCATGCCCGGGGACAGACCCGGTCCGCTGTCTTCGACATTGACTTTCACGTAGCGGTGCTCGTGCTCCTCGACGACCGCGGCACTGACGGCGAGGGGTGAACCGGCGGGTGTGTACTTCGCGGCATTGTCGAACAGATTGGCGAGGAGCCGTTCCACCAGTACGGCATCGAGCCGGACCAGCGGCAAACCGTGCGGCACATGTGTAGTCACCTGACGGCCCGAGAGCAGACGGCGCGAAGCGGCCAGCGCGGCGCCGATCAACTCTTCCAGCGATGACCATTGTCGGTTCAGGCGCATGCTGCCTTCCTGCAGACGGACCATGTCGAGCAGGTTGGTCACAATGCCCGTCATCCGCATCGCCTCGTCGTAGATCCCTTCGGCGAGTTCATTGGTATCCGGATGCCTCGCCTTCTCACCGCGGCCCGGTTCCGCCAGTAAAGAGGCGAAGCCCACGATCGCGGTCAACGGCGTACGCAAATCGTGCGAGATCGCCGACAGCAATGAATTTCGCAGACGTTCCGATTCCATGCTGATCAGCGCGTCCTGTGCTATCTCGACATAGTGAACGCGCTCGAGCGCGAGGGCGATCTGGGCCGCAAACGTGTCGAGCATTCGGCGCTGTTCCGGTATTGCAAATTCTCCCGTGCCTGCAGAGAGCAGCGCGAGGACGCCCCGTGTGCGCATCGGTGCGCGCAACGGCAGATAGAGTGCCGCGGCTGCGGGCAGCGTCTCGGTTCCGTGGCCGGCAGGCTTTTGCTGGTCATAAACCCATTGCGCGATATCACAATCGAGATCGCCCCCGGTCAGCGTGACAGTCGGGTCCGGATTTTCGACCTTCTGCCGCACCTTTTCGGCGCTATCGGGCAACAGGATGGCGACGCGCACCTGGAATACCTCGACGACATGCCGCGTACCGATCTCAAGGATCTGGTCGGTCGTGAGGGCTGCGCCCAGCTCGCGCGTCATCGCGAACATGGCGTCGGTCCGGCGCTCACGCATCGTCGCCATACGGGCCTGTCTGCGCAGACTGGACGTCAGATGGCTGATCGTCAGTGACGTTACGAGCATGACCGCGAACGTCAGCAGATACTGTGTGTCCGATACGGAAAACGACAGCCGGGGTGGTACGAAAAAAAAGTCGAATGCCGCGACGCCAAGAAACGAAAGCAGCACGCCGGGTCCGCGCCCTAAACGCGCCGCCGCGAAAACCGTCCCGAGCAGATACAGCATGACGAGATTGGCAAGCGCGATGTGGTCGACGAACACACTGGCGAAAGCCGTAATCACCGCGCAGATCGCTGCCGCGTACAGGTAAGAAGTGACCGGGGCGCCGCGCCGGTTCTCACCCGGCGCGGCAAAGCTGCCCGCCGCGCCGCGAGGCGCGGCGGATTCGCGCGCCGCGCCTGAATTGATCAGCGTGACATCAATGTCGCGCGCGGCCCGGATCACACGCTCGGCCGTGGACCATCCGAGCCAGCCGCGCCAGCCACGCAACTCGACCGTTCCTACGACAAGCTTCGACACATTGCGCATGCGCGCATAGGCAACCAGCGTTTGGGCAACCTGCTCGCCCTGCAAGGTAACGGTTTCTGCGCCGAGTTCGGCGGCAAGCTTGAGCACGTCGAGCGTTCGTCCGCGTATTGCGTCGGGCAGCCGCTGAAGTTTGGGCGTCTCGACATAGACGGCCAGCCAGTCGGCCTTCAGGTTCGATGCGAGGCGAGCTGCCGCGCGTACGAGATTGCCGCTCTCCGGTCCGGCACCGACGCACACGATGATGCGCTCGCGGGCCTGCCAGATACGCTCGATCGACTGATCCGCACGATACTCGCGCATCTGCGCATCGACGCGGTCCGCGGTGCGGCGCAACGCCAGTTCGCGCAGCGCGATCAGATTGCCCTTGCGGAAGAAATTTCGCACGGCCTGCTCGGCCTGCTGCGCCATATACACCTTGCCTTCACGCAGGCGATCGAGCAGTTCCTCTGGCGGCAGGTCGACCAGCGTCACTTCGTCGGCGAGATCGAACACGCGGTCGGGTACCGTTTCCCACACGCGGATGCCTGTGATCTGCCCGACCACGTCGTTCAGGCTCTCGAGATGCTGAACGTTGACGGTCGTGTATACGTCGATGCCGGCGTCGAGCAACTCCTGCACATCCTGCCAGCGCTTCAGATGCCGGCTGCCCTGGACATTCGAATGCGCCAGCTCGTCGACGAGAATCAGCTGCGGCTTGCGTGCGAGTGCGGTATCGAGATCGAACTCGGCAAGCAGCCGCCCGCGATATTCGATCCGCGCGGGCGCAATGACCTCCAGCCCCTCGATCAGCGCGAGCGTCTCCTTGCGTCCATGCGTCTCGACGACCCCGACGACGACATCGACGCCTTCATCCTTACGGTATCTGGCGGCCTGCAACATCGCGAACGTCTTGCCGACTCCGGCCGATGCGCCAAAGAACACCTTGAGCCGGCCGCGCTGGCTTTTTTCTTCATCGCGCTGGATGCGGTCCAGCAGTTCGTCGGGATCGGGCCGGTTCATCGCACCCCCTGCGGGTTATCCCGTCATCATGTCGTTGAGGCTCATACGCTGGCCATGTGCCATGCGCTGTTCGCGTGGAAAAACTCACTGCATCGGCTTGAGCTGGTCGAGCGCGAGATTGAGTTTCAGCACGTTCACTCGCCGCTCGCCCAACACGCCAAGTTGCCGCCCCGACGTGTTCTGTGCGATCAGCGCATCGACCTGCTGCTCGGACAACCCGCGCGCCTTCGCCACGCGAGCCGTCTGATAGGCAGCGGCAGCCGGTGAAATATCCGGATCGAGGCCGCTACCCGACGACGTGACCAGATCGACAGGCGCGAGAGCTGTGTTCGACGGATCGGCATCGTGAAGCGCCGCGAGGCGTCCCTTCACTTCATCGGCGAGCGCCGGGTTGGTGGCGCTGAGGTTCGAGCCGCCCGAGTTTTGCGCGTTGTACGGGTTCGGCGTCGTGGCCGACAGCCGTCCCCAGAAGTAATAGGGCGCATCGAACTGCTGGCCGATGATTTCCGAGCCGACCGGCTTGCCGTCCTTGTCGATGAAGCTGCCGTTGGCCTGATGCGGAAACAGCAACTGCCCGACCGCCGTGACGAGGAGCGGATAGACGATGCCCGTGATCACCGTCAGGAACAAAAAGAGAACCAGCACGGGGCGCAATGAATTCTTCATGGTCGTCTACTCAATCGTTCTTTCAGCCAAGGTTTTCCACGCGCCTTAGACCCATCCAAACGCAGCCAGCACCATGTCGATCAACTTGATGAACGGAAACGGCAGAACGATACCGCCGAGGCCATAGATCAGCAGGTTGCGCCGCAGCAGGGCGGCGGCACCCAGTGCACGATATCTGACACCCTTGAGCGCAAGCGGAATCAGGAACACGATGATCAGCGCATTGAAAATCACCGCCGACAGAATTGCCGACGCCGGGGACGCAAGATGCATGACGTCCAGTACACGCAGTTGCGGGTAGGTCGAAGCGAATGCGGCCGGAATGATCGCGAAGTATTTCGCAACGTCATTGGCGATCGAGAACGTCGTCAGCGATCCGCGCGTCATCAGCATCTGTTTGCCGATCTCGACGATCTCGATCAGCTTGGTCGGATTCGAGTCGAGGTCGACCATGTTGCCGGCTTCCTTGGCGGCCTGGGTGCCGGAGTTCATCGCCACCGCAACGTCGGCCTGCGCGAGCGCGGGAGCATCATTGGTGCCATCGCCTGTCATCGCGACCAGCCGTCCGTCGGACTGATGCCCTCGAATCATCTTCAGTTTGGCCTCGGGCGTCGCCTCGGCCAGGAAGTCATCGACGCCGGCTTCCGCTGCAATCGCCGCAGCCGTCAGCCGGTTGTCGCCGGTAATCATCACGGTCTTGATGCCCATCTTGCGCAGTTCCGCAAAGCGCTCCTTGATACCACCCTTGACGATATCCTTCAGTTCGATCACACCCAGTACGCGGGCTGGACCACTATCCGCGCTGTCGTGACCGCCCGGCTTGTCGGCGACCACCAGCGGGGTACTGCCGCGCCGCGCAATATCCGTTACAGCGTTGTTGACTTCCGCCAGATAACGGCCACCGTGCGCCTCGACATACTGCTTCACGGCCTCGGATGCACCCTTGCGGATTTCGCGGTTGGGCAGATCCACGCCGCTCATCCGTGTTTGTGCGGTAAATCCGAGAAAGGTCGCATGCAGCGACGCCATGTCGCGCTCGCGGATATTGAAGCGCTGCTTCGCCAGCACCGCAATGCTACGGCCTTCCGGCGTATCGTCCGCGAGCGACGCGAGTTGCGCCGCATCAGCCAGATCGTGCTCCGACACACCGGGTGCCGGTATGAAGGCAGACGCCTGGCGATTGCCGAGAGTGATCGTGCCCGTCTTGTCGAGCAGCAGCACGTCGACGTCGCCGGCCGCCTCGACGGCGCGGCCCGACGTCGCGATCACGTTCGCCTGCATCATCCGGCTCATCCCCGCGACCCCGATCGCCGACAACAGACCGCCAATGGTGGTGGGGATCAGACAGACCAGAAGAGCGACAAGTGCGGTGATCGTCACCACCTGACCCGCTTTCGCGACTTCGACGGAGAACATCGAAAACGGCAGTAGCGTCGCGGTGGCGAACAGAAGCACGAGCGTCAGCGCAACCAGCAGGATCGTCAGCGCGATCTCGTTCGGGGTCTTCTGCCGCTTGGCTCCTTCGACCATCGCGATCATCCGGTCGAGGAAGGCTTCACCGGGATTGACCGACACCCTCACGACGATCCAGTCCGACAGCACGCGCGTGCCGCCCGTCACCGACGAAAAGTCGCCGCCGGACTCACGGATGACCGGCGCGGACTCGCCCGTGATCGCCGACTCGTCGACCGACGCAACGCCCTCGATGACATCGCCGTCAGCCGGAATCGTGTCTCCTGCCTCGATCAGCACGACATCGCCCTTGCGCAGATCGGTCGATGCCATGACGCGCACGGGTGCTTTCGGGTGCGGTTCGTTGAGCTTCTTGGCCATCACGTTGTGCTTGGCGCTGCGCAGCGACGCCGCCTGCGCTTTCGAGCGCCCTTCCGCAAGCGCCTCGGCGAAGTTGGCGAACAGCACGGTGAACCACAGCCACAACGTAATGGCGAGGATAAATCCAGCAGGCGCCTCGGCCTGCCCGGCGAGCGCCGCGAACCAGAGGATGGTCGTAAGAATGCTGCCCACGTACACGCAGAACATCACCGGATTGCGCAACTGAGTACGTGGCGTCAGCTTTCTGAACGAATCGACGATCGCCGGCTTCACGAGCACCGGATCGAACATCGAGCGCGCCGCGGTACGTGCCTGGCCAAGATTATCAGGACGATGGGCAGGCGGTTGAATGGAAGTGGTCATGCTTTCCTCGAATTCAGTGACCTGAAATCATCGACAGATGTTCGACGACCGGGCCCAATGCAAGCGCGGGTACGAAGGTGAGCGCCCCGATCAGCAACACGGAGCCGAGCAACAGCACGACGAACAAGGGTCCATGCGTGGGCAGCGTACCCTCGGTGGTCGCGATACGCTTCTTTTGAGCGAGGGATCCGGCGATCGCCAGCACCGCAACAACCGGAACGAACCGGCCAAGCCACATCGCGATAGCGAGCAGCACGTTATAGAACGGCGTATTGACAGAGAGTCCAGCAAACGCGCTACCGTTGTTGTTGGTAGCCGACGTAAACGCGTAGAGGATCTGCGAGAACCCGTGTGCACCCGGGTTGCTGATGCCGGTAGTCCCGAGCGGAGACAGCACGCCGATGGAGGCCCCAACCAGCACGATCATCGGCATGACGAGTACCGCGATCGATACCATCTTCATCTCATAGGACTCGATCTTCTTGCCGATGTATTCGGGCGTTCTGCCGATCATCAGTCCCGCGATGAATACGCCGAGCAAGGCAAACACGAGCATCCCGTAGAGGCCCGATCCCACGCCGCCAAACACCACTTCGCCCAGTTGCATCATCAGGAGCGGCACGAAGCCGCCCATTGGCGTCAGCGAGTCGTGCATGTTATTGACCGCGCCGCACGATGCGGAAGTGGTGGCAACCGTGAAGATGCCGGAATCGGCAATGCCAAAGCGCGTTTCCTTGCCCTCCATGTTCCCGCCCGGCTGCAGCGCGGACCGGGTTTGATCGACATGCAACGACGTGAACAATGGATTACCGGACTGTTCAAAGACAATCTCACCCCAGCACGCGACCGCGAACGCGATCGTCATCGCGGCGAGTACCGCATAACCCTGTCGCTGGTCACCGACCGTTCTGCCGAAAACGATGCATAAGGCCGCGCCGATGCAAAGCATCGCCACCATCTGAACAAAGTTGGCCAGCGGTGTCGGGTTCTCGTACGGATGCGCGGAATTCGCATTGAAGAACCCGCCCCCATTGGTGCCCAGCATCTTGATCGCCTCCTGCGACGCGAGCGGACCCATGGCAATGGTCTGTTTGTCGGCCTTTACGTCCTGCATGACGGGGTTGCCGTTCGCGTCCTTGACAGCATTGCCCTGGGCGTCGGTCTTGGGCACCTGATACGTCGTGACCTGAACCGTCGGCACGTCGACATACGACCTGAGGTTCTGGATCGCTCCCTGGCTGATGAACACCAGCGCGATGACGAATGCAATGGGTATGAGGACAAACAGCGTGGTGCGCGTCACATCGACCCAGAAATTGCCGATCGTCTTCGCAGTGTGACGGGCAAAACCCCGTATCATCGCGATGGCCACGGCAATACCCGTCGCTGCGGACAGGAAGTTCTGCACGGTCAGCGCCGCCATCTGGGTCAGGTAGCTGACCGTCGTTTCCGGCGTGTAGTTCTGCCAGTTCGTATTGGTCGTGAAGCTCACTGCCGTGTTGAAAGCGGCGTCTGGCGTCATCGGGCCAAAACCCTGCGGGTTGGCGGGCAGCCATTGCTGTAGCCTCAGAAAACCATATACGGCGAGCGCGCCCAGTGCATTGAAAATCAGCACGGCGAACGCGTACTCTTTCCACGACATTTCGGCGTCGGGATCGACCCCGGCAAGCCGGTAAAGAAGCCGTTCGACCGGTTGCCCTAGCTTGCGCACAACGACCGATGAGCCGTCAAGGACGGCGGTCATGTAGCGGCCAAGCGGAATCGCGACCGCGACCAGCACCACGATGAACAGCGTCAGGTGGAAAAGGTTATAGGAGTTCATTCGAGATCCTCCGCACGCAGCAGCGCATACACGAGGTAGACCAGCAGCAGTAGCGTCGCAGCAGAGGCCAGCCAGATCATCCATGCGTTCATGGCCGGCCTCCTGAGACGCGGCGGTGCAATTTCTCGCAGCCGTGGGCAAGCGCGAGGCAAAGTGCGCAAAAAATTGCAATGCCGGCGATATAAATCACGTCCATCTTCGTCCTCCGTAGCTGACCCAGCACAGCCAGAACGCAGCGAGAGTTGCCAATCAAAAGCTAGGCGATGCGAAGTAAAAATTGTGCAAATTTGGAAGGATTACCCAGTTCTGGACCTGGATCCGGAAACCCGGCCGGTTGGGAACTGCCGAAGGCACGAATAAATGAACCTTTTAACGAATAATGGGCAGACGCCACCGCACGTACCCAATCGAAGCGCTCAGCAATCGACACCGCTTATCGTTTTGCGGTGAACCGTGTCGTTTGATGCTAGGTCGCCCGTACTGGCTGCCATTGACCAAGGTCAATCCCGCACCATTGCGAGTGGGCCTGTGACTCCCGACGCCGGACAACCCGTTCTGTACTCGCTGCGCCGACCCGTGGCGGAACGTGCTCAAGGAGCGAACAGAAATGAGCGTGACCATTCGACGGCGCATGTCGTGAGATGGGTCACGTGCTCGACGCGGCTAAGCTGATACCGGAACCAACTGTTGCTCTGCTCGACGCCGACAACGTCGGCAACCCGCCGCATTGCTGAAGTAGATCCCAGTCCGATCCAATGTCGGTTTTGGCCAACGACTTGCCGGCCGATACGCCGCGCGAATGGCCGTTCCAGTTTTCAACCGGCCATAGGCCTCGCGTTGGGTCAAAAGGCAGTTGTGGGTCGGCACGGGTCCGACGCGGCGGGCAGTGCCCGGCCGATTCTGTTGAAAAAGTCGCTGCAGAGGCGAAATGTTGGGTATCCTGGGAAACATCAAGCGATGGGAGCGAATCGTCATGATGGGTCGACTGGATAGCGGACAGGACAAGCTCTTCTACTCTTTCAACCTCGACAACCACGTCCCGCAATCGCACCTGTTGAGAGGCATCGATCGCTTCCTTGACCTTCGGGATCTGCGCCAGCACCTCGCACCGTTCTACAGCTCGATGGGTCGGCCATCGATCGACCCCGAGCTCATGATCCGCATGCTGATTGTGGGTTACTGCTTCGGCGTCCGGTCCGAGCGACGGCTATGTGAAGAGGTACATCTGAACCTGGCCTACCGGTGGTTCTGCAGGCTAGGTCTTGAGGACGCCGTGCCGGAACACTCAACGTTCTCAAGGAACCGTCACGGTCGCTTTCGCGATAGCGACCTGTTGCGACACGTATTCGAATCGGTGCTGAGTCGTTGCATGGCTGAGGGCCTCGTCAAGGGCGAGGGTTTCGCCATCGACGCAAGCATCATCAAGGCCGACGCGAGTCCCGCCAACGGAGTGCCGGGAACAGAGCCCATCGACTGGGAAGTTGCAGCCGGACAGAGCCGCGCCGTGCGGGAATATCTTGAGGCACTGGAGCAAACCAATCCAGTGGATACAGATCCGTCTGAAGCAGCCCAGTCTTCACCCCCTCCGAAGAAGATATCGCTGACAGATCCTGCTGCACGGTGGACGGCTGCTCCGGGTGGTCCGGCGTTCTTTGCCTACTCGACGAATTATCTGATTGATCTGCAGGCAGGGATCATTATGGATGTTGAGGCGACGCCTGCGAACCGGTCACAGGAGGTCGAATCAACCATACAAACAGTCTCGCCGGCAACGAAAGACGGTGGAAATGCTCTTCGCCCACCTCAAGCGCATCCTCAAACTCGATCGCTTGCGACTGCGTGGTCCGAGCGAAGCTGGCGCCTCGGTTATCTCAGCAACTCGAAACGTACCGCCAAAGCCCACGCGCCTTACCAAAACACGACTTTTTCAACAGAATCGGCCACTTTGGGACATTCGCCGACGACCATGGATAGACTCTCGAATGTCTCCTACGCTCGCGAAACAGACCTTGAAGATCAGCACGCTCCAGGTGCGACACGTAGCGTCGAAAAGGCGTTGTAGCGTTGCTGGCGCGGCAGCAAATACTCCGCGGTCACGCAAGTAGTCTATCAACAGTTCTAACGCGTGCAGTTCACGGCGTCGCGTCTCGAAGCATCGCGATCGATGTCGCGAACGAAAGCGCTGATACCGTGCAATGTCGTCGTCCATCAAGGCGTGGAAGGAAATGCGACGATCCTCGCACCAGCGTTCAAATGCAAGTGCGTGCTGCGCCAGTTGGCATACGTAGCTGAATGCGTATTGTTGCTTGATCAGCGAGTCAACGAACTCTACAAGCGGTTCTGCAGTTGCGCTTCGGACAGCAGGGACCAGCGCGTCCGCGTTCTCATAAGAATGTTCCACGAGATTCTCCTTTCAGGCAAGTGCTTACAAGGGAGAATGCCAATGTCTAGCGACCATGTCGCAAATCCACTATGGTCTGACGCTTCCACCAATCACGGGACATAGTTCAGCGCGGGACATAGCCGAGCCTATTGCCTGCAGGCGATAGGCTCGAAAGTACGGTGCGATGCCTCGGAATCGAGGTAGATGACGCGCTCGAGATGGCCGAGCAGACTGAAGTCTGATGGAACCAAAGCCGGCGAGCGGACGCTTGCGGCCATGAAGTGTTATCCGCCTGCATCGTCGGTCGGAAATTCGGCCTCTTCTCTGCCCAGACAACGGGCCTTCGATTTACTCGATTGCAACCGTTCGCAAATCGACGGAGCCGTGCGTTACAGCGCAGCCCCGGGGGATCGGGTGCCCACTACTTCAGCGTGTGCAGGTACTGCTGGACGGCATCAACCTCAGCTTTACTGGGCGCGACACCATTGTCGGTATTGAAACTGGCGCCTGACCAGTGTGGCATAGGGGATTTGAGCGGTTTTCCCTGATCGTCGATGCCATTTAGCACCGCCCTTTCAAAGAGTTTTGTCTTCCATTCACTCGCATCGCCAACGAGCTTCGGTCCCGTGTCGCCCTTGCCGTTTTCGCCATGACAACGGGCGCAATTTTCTTGGTAGAGGGCTTTCCCGTCTGGTGGCGCAGCCACGACCGAGGCGCATAACCACAGCATTGTGGCTGCGATAAACGTACGCTTCATGACAAGCTCCCGGGTAAGCCTAGATCGGATTCGTCTACGCCGAGCTATGGTCGGCAACGTCAACTTCATCGAGCACGGTATTCTAAAAATACTCAAACACCCTCTTTCCCCGCGATCAGGTTCGGTGGCAGTGTGTGCCATGCGTCTAGTCTGTGCACGAGGGATTTCTTGCAGCTCGCGGGCGTCACGCAATTTCGCCACCGTTGCCGGAAGCAAAATGATCTCCCGTGATGACCTCGGCCGCGCTATGAAAAATCCACAGTAATTGAACGTTACAGTCTCGATACAATCCGAACTTGCTGCGTAACGGAAATGCCGCACAAAAGCGGCATGCCTGCCGACAATGCTTGTTCACTTGAGACTGGGCGGCAGCGTTCCGAGCTGATGGAAGACGCTTAGCCAGTCCTCCAGATGCCAGGTTTTCGCTATACGTTCGCCGCGGAACTCGTGAAAAGAGTGAATCGCAAACTCGATTGGCTTGGATGTCGCTGCGATGCCCATCAGAGACCCAGACTGCGTTCCTCTGACCTTTGCCCGCACGCCAACCATGTTTCCGTGGATCAAGAGATCCAAGATCTGAATATCCATGTCCGGCAACGCAGAAGCTAAGTCACCAAATACTGGAATCATCTGCTCTGGCCCCGCGGCCGGCCCGAAAGACGCAGGCACGTATTGCCAGTCGGGCGTAACAACCGTCCGCAGAAGCGCAACGTCTTTTTGAGCGTGCGCGTGGTAAAAGCGGCCAATGATCCGCTGCGCAAGATCGCGGGTTACTTCGTTCGCTTGGACCATGGCATCACCTCTCACCGACAGAAGACGACATGCCCGGTCTAGAGGGCGTGCTGAAGGCAAAATCGAAGACGAGGATGCCAATGGAACAGCCCACCCCTTCCAGGACATTCGAAATTCGATGATCGAGATCGTGATGTCGCTCCAGCCAGGCTCCCAGGAGGAAAGCGACTTCGACGGTGATCTGGAGTGCGACGAACACGACCATGAGTAGATACTCATAGCCCATAAACTTGTGGTTTGAGAAATTCGGCCCGTAGTCGAAAATCCACCTGCGGACGCGATGAGTTTCGTAGACGAATAGAAGAAACGGGAACAGATAACTGGCAACGTAGGTGGGTATCGTTGCGTACCGCGGTCCCAGACGAAAGTGGTGCATGGCTTGCATAGCGCCTCCCTTCTCGGCGGCAAGCGTCCCTCACATCCTGTCACACCCGGAACGATCTGGCGGGCGGTCACACATTCCATGAATGTCGCTCGCAGAATGCGCTCCAGCCGCGCTGAACTGACGCTGACCGGATGAATGGCACTTACCTTTAGCATGCACGTGCGACAACGCTGTCGCATTGACGCGGATCAAAATTGCGTTTCCTAAGGTTCGCAATTCGAAGCGGTCACGTCAGCAATCACGGGCGAGCGTCGGCGATAGCCGACTTATTGTCGGCGGGTGGCAGTACCGAGCGACTGCTCGACTCGGCGGATTCAACCGGTCGATGCAACACTCCCGCCGCTCATCCGGCGTTCATTGTGTTGCATCGACCGGTTGAATCCGCCCCAGATAGCTGACCTTCGCACAAACGTAGCGATCTCTCCTCATCCTCGCAGGCGCTCGGTCGAAATTCAGAAGACCCGAACTCACAGATGCAATGTCAGTCAGTGCGGCGATCATGCCGTTCACCTGTTAAGCGAGAGCACGAACCGGACGTGTGCCTCTATTTACCTTGAAGGAGATCCATGAATGGCGGAAAGGTAAGCAGGACAGCGAGAGCCAGCAATACGAATGAGGCCGGAATGATGCGGCCGAGTTGCACTGTCCTGTCACCCCAGCGACGCGACAACCCGTACCATGTGAGCAGCCAGATTACGATTGCGGTCGTCGTCACGCCAGAGAGCGCGCCGGTTGGCTTGTAGAACGTGAACAGGCGCGAAATCGCAGGCGAAGCATCGCCTGCCAGCGCGAACAGTCCAACCAGGAAACAGCCGATACCCGCAGCAAGAATCGCTGCGGCCGCCGGACCGTTGACGAGAGTGCCGGTAGCACCCTTGGTTTGAGGGGCCGTCGTGGACGGATATGACTCGCGCTGCTGAGCCGCGTCGGCGCTCCGCTGTGCGGCGTTCCGGATGTCGGGGGTGTTCATCGCTATTCTCCGTTCATGATGTGGATGGTTGCGCCACCGCGAACCGGTGCGTACTTGTTCAGGAAGGCGCCGAACGCCCCGGCAACGCCGGTCGCGATGAAAGCCACGAGAACGAAGGCCAGCACGGCGCCTCGTATCTGACGCATCCCGCTAATGGCGGGCCCGTACTTCGAGAACACATAGGCGACCATGGTCATGGCGATCGGTGCGAGCCATGCGACATGCTCTTTCCACTCCATGCCCAGGCTGTGCCAGCCGGACGTGTTGCGGCTCGACAGCAACAGTTGCCGAGGGTAGTCCGCCAGATCTGTCACGCCGGCTGGTGCGACGGCCCGATACCACGGATAAACCACATATGCACCGGAGAGCACCGCGGCCCATGCGAAGACCACCATGACAGAGAGATAGAGCACGAGCAATCTGTGCTCCCTTGCAGTCGGCTGCGTCGGTGCTCCTGGCGCGGACATCCTGTACAACTCGGCAACCGCCCCCGAGAACGCCAGCATGAACAGCGCGCCGAACCCCATACCGTGCAACACCGTCATTAAGTCGCGCAGGGAAATTTCCATGGCAGGTCTCCATATCGACATGGTTTTGCTCGCAATAGCGTGGCACCGTTCCTGAGTGCAACATTGACGTAAGTCAAGGGGGGTACAATCACTCGCCCCGCGAACCCTCCTCAACCGGAGACCGCTCCTTCAACGCGGAAAAGAAGGTGTGACTAGAACCCGAGCGGGAATGCTCCGGCCGAAGCGTCCATCACGCCCGTCGCATTGCCCCGAGTGGAGCGAGCGTTGACCTCCGGCATAAGGTCGGTGCTCTATTCGGAAAATTGTTCGTGCCCGGTAGCCCGGCGCGGCCTCAGCTGCTGATCTTCTCGATTTGAACGTCGGAACTTATGGAAACTGGACTGACCACATCGCGCTCGACTCGACTGGGTGCCGCTCTCGAGGTCCTTGTCGTATTCTTGAAACTCGGGCTCACGTCCTTCGGTGGCCCAATAGCTCATATCGGCTACTTCCGCCGAGAATTCGTCGAGCAGCGCCGCTGGCTCGATGACGAAATGTTCACCGATCTGGTCGCCCTCTGTCAGTTCCTTCCCGGTCCGGCAAGCAGCCAGGTGGGATTCTCAATTGGTCTCTTGCGGGGCGGCTGGCTCGGGGGGCTCGCGGCGTGGTGCGGTTTCACGCTGCCGTCGGTGGCTCTGTTACTTGGCTTTGCCGCCGTCGCGCCGAGCTTGGACGGCACGATCGGCGGCGGCTTGATCCATGGCCTGAAGCTGGTGGCAGTTGCCGTCGTCGCCCAAGCTGTCTGGGACATGGCACTACGCCTCTGTCCGGACCGCCGTCGTGCGATCATCGCACTCATCGCAATCGCGACGTTGAGCGTTCTGACTACGATCTATGCGCAACTCATCGTCATCGCCATCGGCGCGGTGCTCGGACTTGCACTATGTCAACCAAAGGAATTGCCGGCCGGGCGTCGATTACATATACACACTGCTGAAATCCGCGTTCCGCGTGTGGTCGGCGCACTCGCGTTGGCAGTCTTTTGTCTCTTGCTTTTCGGCCTCCCTGCCTTGGTGGGGCTCCACTCGGACCAAGCCGTTAAAGTGTTCGAGGGATTCTACCGATCCGGAGCGCTCGTATTCGGCGGAGGCCACGTCGTATTGCCCCTTCTGCAGCAGCAGACGGTCGCAACCGGCTGGGTAACCTCGAACGACTTTCTCGCCGGTTACGGCGCCGCGCAAGCGGTTCCGGGGCCGTTGTTCACATTCGCCGCGTTCCTTGGCTGGATGATGGCGGCAACGCCCAATCATTGGACCGGCGCGTTGCTCGCCACCGCAGGCATCTTTCTGCCTGGTCTGCTGCTCGTGCTCGCTGCGCTGCCTTACTGGCAATCGCTCCGCGCTCGCCCATCGATGGCCGCGCTGTTGAGTGGGGTGAATGCTGCGGTCGTGGGATTACTCGCAACCGCACTTTACTCGCCGGTCTGGACCAGCGCAGTCCTTTCCCAGATTGACTTCGCCATCGCAGCGATTGGCTTTTTCCTGTTGACGCGCTGGAAGGTACCGCCGCTCGCTGTCGTAGTGTTCTGCGCGGCAGCCGGTATCGCTGAAGCCGCTTTACGCTGAGATGATTCTGTTCCTTGGCGCGTGAGACGGCATTTTTTTCGGGCCTCCGAATGTGCTTTGGCGCAGGACTACCGACGGTCCGGACTGGTTATAGCCGGTAGCGTCAGTTGGACCACGGTGCGCAAAGCAATCGTCCGCATGTGATTCGCATGACGGCGCGACCGTCCGAATCTGACAACGACTTTGCCAGCCAGTTCCAATCCATCCGTGGCCGTAGTGGTGATCTTCGCGTCAATGGCAGTTCGACCTCCGGAAGCTGTCATTGGAATGGTGAGCAGTCATAGGTCCGCAGTGGGTCGATTCCGGACCTACAGGAACAAGTCGAGTCGCTTCTTACTGAGCACAACCGGGCGATGTGCCCGTCCCTGTGTGGGCGTTTCAGCCAAGTAGAAATCGTGCCCCGGTTGCGCTGCGCGATGACGGGACGTTCACAAACGGCTCAGCAACTCTGCCTTCTTGGCGGCAAACTCCTCATCGCTGAGAATCCCCTTCGCGTGCAGTTGGGCGAGTTTCTCTATGGTGCCGAACACGTCTGCCTCGCGGGCGACCGACTGAGTGCTGACGGGCTCCTCCTGCACCGGCGGCGACGCCGGCTGCGGAACCCCACCGACCGAGACAACCGGCAGGCTGGCGACAGCAACCAAGCCGTGCTGGCTCGCGAATGTGAGGGAGGCGCCGCGGGACTGCTGCTGTGAGAAGCCGCTGATCTGGTGATCGAGCGTATCGTAAATCGTCACCTTGCCGCTCACTTCGATCGCTAGGCGCCGGGGCCGTGCGAAGTAGGCATAGCGGGCGTCGTTCTGCGCGCCGGTGCTGTTGGGCCGCCCCAAATCAGCGGACCACCAGTCGCCAGAGGTGCCGGGGGCGGGCGGAACGAACAGACTCACCGGTCCGACCGGTCCGGCTGCAGTCTGCTGCTGCTTGCTGCCACCGTAACCAGCACTCTGCTGTTGTTGCTGGCCGCCGCCGTCGGTGCCCTGCTGCTGAGTACCCTGGCTCTGCGACTGGAAGCTGCCGCTGCGAATAAGGTCGGGCTGATTTGCCATCAGACGGGAAAGCTCGAAACAGAGCCCATCGACCCGGCCTTTCAGGTAGTTGTTGAACATGTCGGAGACCATAGTCATTCCCCCCCGCATCCACTGGCCGGAGCCACCAAATTCGGGGTGATTGAACTGGGCCATGCTGCCGTTACCGCGAATCACAGACTCCAGCATGCTCATCACGGCGTCCGTGCTGAACCCATGTCGCTGGGCTACTTCTTCGATCAATTGCTGGCCGGCGGGGGTAAGTTTTCGCATGTTGTTCCACTCACAGTTTCTTCCGACATCGGATTTATAAACTGCAGCGCCCCTGCTCAGTGCGGGACGGGGCCGGACGGGGCAATTCAACGAGGATCGCGAAAATTAGGCAACGTGGCTGGGGAACAGTTCAGTGCACCAGCACGAGACGATCGGGGGATGCAATCCAGCGCGTCGCGAGCGAAGCCCGTATCACGTGGAGGCGTACAATCACCTGCGCGATTGGTAGGACTGGCACAATCAAGGGGATTCTCGAGCCACTCAGGAATCCTCATGCCAGATGTCGCCCCGTCTACTGCGCATATCAGTCCCCTGTTCGCCCTGTTGCCCTTCCTGCGCCGTTATGCCGGACGCTGGGCGCTTGCCTTCATGGCGCTGGTGACGTCGGCGGGTGCGACGCTGGCGTTGCCGGTGACGTTCAAATATCTGATCGACCACGGCTTCGCCGGCGGCAACCGGGCGCACATCGATCGCTATTTTCTCGCGCTGTTCGCCGTTTCGCTGGTGCTGGCCGGGGCCACGGCGCTGCGCTTCTATCTGGTGTCATGGCTCGGCGAGCGGGTCACGGCCGACTTGCGGAAGGCGGTCTACGAACACGTGCTGGGGATGAGTCCGCAATTCTTCGAGACCACCCAGAGCGGCGAGGTGCTGTCGCGACTTACCACGGATACCACGTTGATCCAGACCGTGGTGGGCACCAGCCTGTCGATGGGCTTGCGCAACTTCTTCCTGCTTACCGGCGGCGTGGCGATGCTGGTGGTGACGAGCCCGGTGCTGTCGGGCTACATCATGGCTACGCTGGTGGTGGTGATCGCGCCCATCGTCATCTTCGGGCGGCGCGTGCGCAGGCTCTCGCGCGCAAGCCAGGACAAGGTGGCGAACGCGAGCGCCCTGGCGGGGGAGGTGCTCAATGCCATGCCGACCGTGCAATCGTTTTCGCAGGAGCCGCGCGAGGCGCAGCGGTTTGCCGGCATGGTGGAAACCGCATTCGAGACGGCGCTCACGCGCATTCGGGCGCGCGCCTGGCTGACGGTCGTGGTTATCGTGCTGGTGTTCGCGGCGGTGGTCTTCGTCCTGTGGCTGGGCGCGCAGGCCGTGCTGGCCGGGCACATGACGGCCGGCCAATTGTCCCAGTTCATTCTCTATGCAGTCGTCACCGCCGGGGCGGTGGGGGCGGTCGCCGAGGTTTGGGGCGACCTGCAGCGGGCTGCCGGCGCCACTGAGCGACTGCTACAACTGCTGGCAGCGCGCTCGCCGGTGGCGCAGGCCGAGGCCGCCGTCCGGCTGCCGACGCACGGGGACGGCATCCGCTTCGACAACGTCGGCTTTTCGTATCCGTCGCGCCCCGGCATCGCCGCTCTCTCCGACCTGTCGCTCGATATCCGCCCGGGCGAGCACGTCGCTCTCGTCGGACCGTCTGGCGCCGGCAAGACCACCCTGTTCCAACTGCTGCTGCGCTTTTACGACCCGCAGGCCGGCAGCATTCTGATCAACGGCGTCCCGACACGGCATGTGCCGCTTGCGGAGTTGCGCTAGGAAATCGGGGTGGTACTGCAGGAATCGGTGATCTTTTCCGGCAGCGTGCTCGACAACATCCGTTACGGCGCGCCCGAAGCCACACTCGCTCAAGTTCAGCACGCCGCCGAAATGGCCGCCGCGTCCAGCTTCATTGAAGAACTGCCGCAACGCTATGACACATTTCTCGGCGAGCGCGGGGTGCGGCTTTCTGGAGGACAGCGTCAGCGCATCGCGATCGCCCGCGCGATCCTGAAGAATCCGCCCATCCTGCTGCTCGACGAGGCGACCAGCGCGCTCGACGCCGCCAGTGAACGACTGGTACAACTGGCGCTGGACAATGCCGCGCAGAATCGCACGACGCTGGTCATCGCACACCGCCTCGCTACAGTACAACAAGCCGACCGCATTGTCGTGCTGGAACAAGGCCGCATCGTCGCGCAGGGCCGTCACGCCGATCTCCTTCAGGCCTCGCCGCTCTATGCGCAGCTTGCCGCCCTGCAGTTCGGCGAGCCGCCAGGGCAGACGGTGCAGCGGGGCGCTTTGCGCGATCACGTCGACTCCGCGTGAAGACACAATCGAGATTGCCCAACGGCCGCGATCCACAACCGTCCGCAAAGACCGACCAGCCACAGATACATGCTTCGCGAACGACAGGTGCATGGTGGCCCGCAAGCGGCTTATCAAGAGCCACGGCTGAATGGCCCAAACGGGTCGACATGGCGAGGTTGGGTAAGGGGCCAGCGGCCACTTTCTGCCGCTCGCCTGAGCCATGCGGTGGTCGCTCGAACGACCGGTCCACTCCGAAACCCGCCCGATGCTCAACGCGCAGTTGTCGGCCATAGGAGACGCCCGGAGATAGGAGCTGTGCGTCGGCTGCAGGTTGGTTTGCTGCCGCTCGCGACCCGGCGTCGGCGAATGACACTTCTCACGCCAATGAACGAGTCTTCACGACCCTTCTCGGTCATCCCCTGGATTCGAGTTGAGAGAGCGAATTGGGTCTATGAGCGGTCATCCGGCCTGGTAACCACTCGCACGGCCTGCGCCAACAAGCCATCCCGCTGCCGAAGACTAGTTCTTGCGGAAGCTCATCGCATCAGGAATCTCTGTTTCCAATGCAAACAGGACGCCGTTCAGCCCGTGCCGGTATCCACACGAGGACGCCCAGGGGATTCCAGAAGCAAGGGCTGCAAGACTTGCTGCCCACATCGAGTGGGCAGCAATCGTTTGAGGGCGGACTAGGTGAGAAGGACAGCGAGACGACCAGGAACCCCCAAGCGGGGGCGGGGTTGCTCCCTCATTGCGAGCTTCGGGAGGCCGTCGCAGAAGCTGTCTCACCTTTGCCTTTGCTTCCCCGAGTGCATCCAATCGAAGCGATACGATCAGCCTGGCTATTAGAGACCGAGATCTGACAAGCCGGGATGATCATCCGGACGGCGGCCGAGCGGCCAATGGAACTTCCGCTCTTCTTCCTTGATTGGCAAATCGTTGATGCAAGCGTAGCGATTCACCATCAGACCGTCCTCGCGGAACTCCCAGTTCTCGTTGCCATAGGACCGGAACCAGTTACCAGAGTCGTCACGCCATTCGTAGGCGTAACGCACGGCGATCCTGTTACCAGTGAACGCCCACAGCTCCTTGATGAGACGATACTCGTGCTCCTTCGACCATTTGCGCTCAAGGAACCCTCGGGCTTCATTGCGGCCGTTTGCGAATTCAGCACGGTTGCGCCAGCGAGTATCCAGGCTATATGCGAGGGACACTTTGGCAGCGTCGCGGGTGTTCCAGCCATCCTCGGCCAGGCGCACTTTCTCGACGGCGGATTCGCGTGTGAAAGGAGGGAGCGGCGGACGGATTTCAGTATTAGTCGACATGGTATTACCTCAGTGGTTGGTCGATGAAGACCCGAGACCGGGCCGAAGGTTGGATAAGAGCAGTGCTGCGAGTCCTTGATCGCTCGTTCTGGCGATTAGCCCCGTGTACATGGTGGACTTCGCTCGCTTACGCCGCAAAGGTGATGTAACCGCCAGAGTGCGTCATGATGTGCGCCCAACGCACGGCCGCGTACAGGCCCTCGGCGCACGCAAAGTCGCTGCCGTCAATCGCGACGACCCACTGGTCTCCTTTGAGGCGTAGCGCGAGTCGTTGGTGGTCGACCAGATCGCTGTACCAGCGCCATGTGGCTAAGTTTGACTCGTCCGACTGCAGAGCTTCATGAAGGACAGCGACTTCGTAATGTGAGTGGCTCATGACAGTCTCCGTGAAGTACCGACCTTCATATGATGTAGACCGGTCTGTATCCGAGGGGCGACGCGATTGCCCGGGTTCGGTTCGTTCGCCAGGCAAACTAGCGAGCGAATCGTTACAACTGAATGTGGCGAGAATGAAGCACGCGGACGTGCCAGGACTTGCGCGATACTTCAGATCGCGTGGCGTCTAGTATCCGCGCTGCCGTTGGACGGCTATTGGCCGAAATAGATTGGCTGCATGCCGTCGTTGTCGACGTGACGAGCAGTCTTGGGAACACCCGCTGACGACGAGCCTGCCTCGGCGACACCGCCATAGCTCGCATCCCCGCGTTGCGCTGCCAGGCGTGCTTCGGCCGCCTGAATCTCGGCGGGGTAGTTGGGGCCTTCTCCACGAGACTGGTCGTAGCCCACAGCACGCAGTTGCGCGAGTTCCGCGTGAACCTGGGCGCGAGTCAATCCGGATGTGTCAGTGCCTGCGAAAACGGGGCTGGTGACAGATGCAGCGATAACGAGTACCGCAAGGAAGCGAGATTTCATGATTCTCTCCAAAGAAACAGTGACGATGGAGCAAGAATGCATCAATCCGGCTATAGGGTCTAAGACCGATATCCTATGTTCTTTATAGGCTAAGCTAATAGTTCTGGTGATGGGTTGAAACGCCCGCTCTCTGACCAGACTGCAGAGTTCTCGGAATGCGCCGTTGCTAACTTCCGTCCCCCGATTGCCGCATCCAGGCCCGGTGCTCGAGTTGCTTAGTGCCAACCCCGGCTGTCTTCAACGCCGCGTCAATCTTATTCAGTTCCTGGCCGAAGTCGAGCGCCCACTCCTCACCGTCTCACCGCACGGTCATGCTCTTCAGCTGACGCAGCTTGTGATACAGCGTATTTTTCGACATGCCGAGCGCATCGCTCGCCTCGGCGACGTTACCGTTTTGACGCCTCAGCATGTCTTGGAACGCACGCTGGAACGGCTCGGCGCGAACGAGTCGATTCCCGTCGATTGCCGTGTGATCGCGGCATCGAAGACCGATCTCGTGGCGCTGGCCGCCGAAGGCGGTTTTCGCGCGGATCTGCTGTATCGGCTGTACGTTGCGCAGATCGGGCTGCCGCCGTTGCGCGAGCGCCGCGAAGACGTGCCGCTGCTGCTCGAGCACTTCGTGTGGCGGCGGCACGTCGCTTCGCAACAACCCACGCCGGTGGTGTCGGCATCGCAGGTGTCGGAGTTAACGGAGCGCGCGTTGCGTGTTGATCACTTCGCTTTGCGCGTCACGTACGCGATCTCCATCAACGTCGGAAGTTCTTCGTCGATTCCGTCAACACCTGGACGAAGGCCTTGCTCGCCGCCGTCCGATACGCGTCCTTGCGTTGCAGCAGCACAGCCGTGCGCGCCTGCAGCGGCGGGTCGAGCAGCACGGGGTGCAGCTCGGTATGCGCGCGCGCGATGCCATCGGGCAGTACGGTTGCGAGCTGCCCACGCCGCACGATCTCGACGATCGCACTGATCGAACTGACCTCGATGGCAACCTGCGGGCGGATCTGGTTCTGCGCGCAGTATTCGTCGATGTAACGCCGCGTCGCGAACGCCTTGTTCAGCAGCACCAGCCATTCGTTGGCGAAGTCCTGCCCGGACAGCGGCTTGCGGCGCGTCGCGCGCGCATGGCCGCCGCCGACGACGAGGCTCAGCGTCTCGCGAAACAACGGCTCGCTTTCGATTTCCGCAGTGTGGACGGGCTCGAACGCGATGCCGGCGTCGAGCCTGTCGTCGGCGAGCTGCGCTTCGATCTGATCCTGCGTGATTTCCTGAATGTCGATCGCGATGCCGGGATGCAGGCCATAAAAACGATCGATCACGGGCCCCACGAGATACGCCGTGAAGGTCGGCGTCACGGCAAGGCGCAGATTGCCGCGGCTCAGTTCCCCGACGTCATGTATCGCCCGCACGCCCGCATCCAGATCCTGTAGCGCGAGCTTCGCATAGCGCATCCACGCCGCGCCCGCATCCGTGAGTTGCACGTTCCGCCCCGAACGGTCTAGCAGCTGCGTGCGCAGCGTCTCTTCCAGTTGCCGTATCTGCTGCGACAGCGTGGGCTGCGAAACGTGCAGCGCCTCGGCGGCGCGCGTGAAATTGCGGTGTTCCGCGACAGCCAGGAAATAACGGATATGACGCAACAGCATGGCGAATTCCTCGTCCTCGAATAACTATTGGTGTTGCCTATGGTGAGCATCATAAACCCGTCTTGGACACTATGACGGAACAGGTTCATTCTCTGTTCAACGCATCGCACTGAGCGACACGGCAACGAACGCCAGATTGAATGGAGCAGACCATGCAAGAGATCATCGACGGTTTTCTGAAGTTTCAGCGGGACATCATGCCCGCGCGCAGGGAGTTGTTCCGCAAGCTGGCCACCAGTCAGACGCCGCGCACACTGTTCATTTCCTGTTCCGATAGTCGCATGGTTCCCGAACTGGTCACGCAGCGCGAACCGGGCGATCTGTTCGTGATCCGCAATGCCGGCAACATCGTGCCTTCGTTCGGTCCTGAGCCCGGCGGTGTGTCGGCAACGGTCGAATATGCGGTGGCCGCGCTCGGTGTGACGGATGTGGTGATATGCGGCCACTCGGACTGCGGCGCGATGACGGCCGTCGCGACGTGCAAGTGCCTCGACCATATGCCCGCTGTCGCGAACTGGCTGCGCTACGCCGACTCGGCGAGGCTCGTCAACGAGGCGCGTGAACATGCGGGCGAGCGCGAGCGCGTCGACTCGATGGTGCGCGAGAACGTCATCGCCCAGCTCGACAACCTCAAGACCCACCCCTCAGTTGCGCTGGGACTCGCGCAAGGCCGCCTGAATTTGCACGGATGGGTCTACGACATCGAATCCGGCTCGATTGACGCGCTCGACGCCGCGACCCGCCAGTTCGTGCCGCTCGCTGCGCATCCCGATGTCACCGCGACGCCCGCCGAGTGCGTGGCTGCGCTCTGATTCCCGGCTTGTCACACCGACTGTCGATCTCACCAGGTTGATTTTTACCCAAGGAGCAACATCATGACCCAATCGCAAGTCACACCGAACGCACGCGAAGCATTGACGGAAACGATCGTCGACGCGAAGGTGCGCAAGAACCTCACCTTCGAAGCCATCAACGAAGGCACGGGCTTGAGCCTCGCATACACGACAGCCGCGCTACTCGGTCAGCATGCGCTGCCGGAGAATGCGGCGAAGCTCGTCGCCGAACGCCTCGGGCTCGACGACGACGCCGTTCGCCTGCTGCAAACCATTCCCGTGCGCGGCAGCATTCCAGGTGGCGTGCCGACCGATCCCACCGTCTACCGCTTCTACGAAATGGTGCAGGTGTACGGCTCGACGTTGAAGGCGCTGGTTCACGAGAAATTCGGCGACGGCATCATCAGCGCGATCAACTTCAAACTCGATATCCAGAAGGTGCCTGACCCGGAAGGCGGCGAGCGTGCCGTCATCACGCTCAACGGCAAGTATCTGCCGACCAGGCCGTTCTGAACCCAATGATGCAAAGACGAAAATTCTTACTCAGCACCGGTGCCGCGCTTGCTTCGGGCGGCCTTGCCCTCTCGGGTTGCACGATGACGAGGCCGCGCTCCACGTCGAGCACCAGCAACGCGCTGTACCCCACAAGGAGATCCGAAATGACTTCACCCGCAGCAATTCGCCCGCCGCTTCCCCCGTTCACGCTGGAGACGGCCATCGAGAAAGTCCGTCTCGCGGAAGACGGTTGGAATTCGCGCGACGCCGCCAAGGTCGCGCTCGCCTATTCGCTCGACACGAAATGGCGCAATCGCGCAGAGTTCGCGAACAATCGCGCGGAAGCGCAGGCGTTCCTCGAGCGCAAATGGAAGAAGGAACACGAGTATCGTCTGATCAAGGAACTGTGGGCGTTCGGCGGCAATCGCATTGCCGTGCGCTACGCGTACGAATGGCACGACGACTCGGGCAACTGGTTCCGCTCCTACGGCAACGAGAACTGGGAGTTCGGCGAGGATGGTCTCATGCAACGTCGCTATGCGTGCATCAACGACATGCCGATCAAGGAATCGGAGCGCAAGTATCACTGGCCCTTGGGCCGTCGGCCGGACGATCATCCGGGACTGAGCGAGTTGGGACTTTGAAGCCCGGATCGTTACAGCCGCGATGAGCCATTAGCGCCCAACAATCCAGTGGCGACGAATGACGGATTGTTGGGCGTGCGCCGGCGCGCCGTCGGGATGTAGCGACTTAAATGTCGTTGAATTATTCGCGACTTTTCGTTTGCCCTTCTTGGGTGAACGTATGATCTGTGTCCGGTGTCAGGTCTGAGCTGGATGCTGTTGAAAAAGTCACTGTCCGTCCTTTTCGCTAGGTTTTCAGGGGTCCTCTTACCCTTGACCGGTGTGCGCGAGCGGTTTGTGGGCCGATCTGTGAGGTCGATTTTCTCGCGACAGAACTGAGAAAACCACGCAGCGACTTTTTCAACAGCATCAGCTGCAAAGCAGTCTTTCAAATTGCCAGTCTGCGGAATCGACGATCGGCCGCAGTTGGCAGGGTGCCGCCACAGGTAGAGAACAGCGGCCAATACGCCCCGCTTGCGCGAACGGCTCGTGGTCGGACGTGTGGAATTCAGTTCCCAAATGGGACGATTGAATTCCTACTCGCAGTTTTCGACATAAGACGAACAACACTGCGAAATGCGAGGCCGGACACCGCGCCCGCAGCCTCCGCGTACTGCACGAAAGCGCGCAGGGCGCCGCAGGCGATTGATGCATCGACGAACGGCTTGTGGGGTCCCGATCAGCGCTTACGACCCAGATCATCGCACGGCCGGTGGCTCCACGTCGGTCGGGACACCGGCTAGGTGCCGGAACAGTGCCAGCGCCCGGTTCGCAGTCGAGGCCTCGTGCCCGCTCGCAATGAAACTGCTGGCTTGTCGGTCGATGCGCACGAGAATGTACAGCCCCCAGACATCGTTCGCCTGGCGCTGTGCGAACACCACCGTCTGCAGCGCAGCCGGCTGAAAGAGCGTCAGTCCGAGCGCACGGACCGGCGACACATTTTCCTCGGCCAGCGTCACCCGGTACGGACTGTGCTCCAGCACCCGCACCCGGTACACCAAGGGTCCGGAGCGGCTGTCGTCCACCCAGTAGTAAAAGGTTCGACCGGCTTGCAGTTCCGACGGGCGGAAATCCCCCCGCCGTTCCCCGCCCTCGGCGGGTCCGGCCAGCGCTGCGGCATCCAGGAACAAGGGACGCCATTTCTTGTCGGTCGTGGACCAGTAGCGCACGGTGCTCAGGGTGGAGACTGCCCCGGCATGTGCCAACAGCGTCTCGGAACCGCCGGCGACGCGGACCAGCCCTGCGAGCGCGACGACAACCCGGGAGCGTGACGCGGCAGGCCATCCGGTGCACGAGGACGGCCGCCACTCGCCCGCATCGAGTTCCTCGGCGCGCAGGATCGCCATCGCGGGTTGCGCGCCCAGCGATGCGTAGGCCGGCACCGGCGGTGTCCCGCACGGCGGCGTTGGCAACGGGGTTGCCACGGCGAAGCCGGCGGCAACCGCCAGTGGCGCGCAGCGCGCGGCTGCCTTCAGGTAATACATACCGCGTAGACGCGCACCGTTCATCCGGGCTTGCCTCCCTGCATCGGCTCGACCGAGAATTTGACGACGTAGCTCGATGCGGCTCCGATGTGAAATGCCTCAGCGCGACGTAGTGGCGCGTCAAGGACCGTGACGATCTGACGGACAGGAACGCGGCCGATCCGAGCAGGGCGATCAGCGCGGGTCTGTTGATCGGCTCCAGCCACTCGGTCTCGCCGCCGCCTTCGACGCGTGCGGAAAGCCGTCCGGCGCCGGCGCGGAAGCGGATCAGTAGTGAGGCGCGCTGTCATGATATGGAGTCTATTCGAATCGAGTGCGACTGGCTCTTGTCGACCCGAAGCAGCCACCGGTGCTCGGCGAAACCGGACGTCCGGGACCTCCGCTCAACGAACGGTTACTGTCGGTGAGGCGAACGAGACGGATGACGCGCAAAGACTTTGCCTCGTGGTCATGAACGGTGATCGCCCGCACGCTCAAGATCAGCGACCGCCCGCGTGCGCACCCAAGGCACGCCGACGGTCAATCCGTGCGTGCCACATCATGAGCGCTGCTGATGGCGCGGCAGGCGGACAGCGAATACGGTTTCTGTCTGGTCGGACCGCGCCTCGATCGCACCGTGATGGGCCTTGACGATTTCGCTCGCGATATACAAACCCAGTCCGAGACTGCCCTCGCCGTCTAGTCTGTTCCGATGATCCAAGCCGCGCTGGAGGGGATCAAAGATGCGTTCCAGCTCCGACCGCTCGATGGCAGGTCCGCTGTTCCTGACCTCGAAACACACCTCCGCTTCGTCGCCAGTCACCACCACGCATACCGGCGCGTTCGGCGCTCCATACCTGAGCGCATTGAGAACCAGATTGCCGAGCACCTGCTGCAGACGCGGGCCATCCCAGACGCCCTGAGCATTGCCCTGCGACTCCATCTCGATCAGCCTGTCCGGATGAACTGCTCGCAACTGGTCTAACTCATCGGTGAACACATCCGCCAGATCAACGCTGGTGGGTGTGACATTAATACCGAGGCCCAGCCTGGTCCGATTGAAATCGCACAGATCATCAAGAAGCGACTGCATGCGAGCGCCACTTCGTATCAGACGGCCTGCAGCGTCCGAAACGCGGTCCCCCGCATTCAGAGCGGCCAGATATGAGGCTGTCACCTGGATCGTCTGAAGCGGGCTGCGCATGTCGTGCCCGAGCATCCCAGCAACAGATTGCGAGCCTGGTCGACTTGCTCGCTGAAAAGGTCGACCGATTCGGCGAGCGCCTGATCGATGGCCTCGTTGAAGCGGATGATGTCATCCAGATGAGGCGTGTCGGGCTGGCAGTCGTCCATCCACAAACGGAGGACGCTTGCGCGCAACGCGCGGTACTCGGCGGCCAGTTGCCTGATGTTGAAGCCGCTTCGCGCCCGCAGAAGGGCATGCGTTTGCGCGGCTGTTTCCGGAGCTCCGCTCAGGGTGGGGGCTCGTCCCATTGACTTTTCGGCTTGCGCTTCCCGGGTCTGGGCCGTCGACAGGTCCTTCGCTACGGCTTGCAGGATCTGTTGCGCATGGTCCCGCAGAGCAAGCGCTTGCATGTTTGCGGCCGCCGGCAACAGGGTGCCGGCAAACGCCTCCCATTGCACCAGAATGGTTTCCATATCATGCAGGATAAAGTCAGCCAATCGCATGTTCGCCTCGAAGACGGGAAAAAAGTCCCTATGGGGTATTCGCTGAATTTATATCACGCGCAAATATCTGCTCCGATTTTATCGGGTCCGTAACTTGCGTCACATAGGGGTAGCCTATAGGAACCAAAATGTCTACTGCCAAAGCGGGGCGCTTGCTCATCGCGGACGACGACCCGGCTTTGGTCGGGGCCTACATGCTGTTCTTCGAGGCGTACGGTTTCACCATCCAGACGGCTGGGGACGGTATAGATGCGCTCGTCGCGTACTGCGCTTGGCGTCCTGACGTAGTGATGCTCGATATCCAGATGCCGCGTATGGACGGTTGGGCGGTGGCGAGAGAAATACGGCGCATGAGCGTCATCCCCCGGCCGCTGCTGCTGGCGGTGACCGCACTGTGTGAGCGATCCGAACGGGTCGAATCGCTCACGGCCGGCTTCGATCACCATTTTGTAAAACCGGCCCAACTGCCGGTCATCCTGGCTGCAATAGCGTCCCACCCAACCATTTGAAACGGGAACGTCTTGGGAGATCGAAAGCGGCGTTGAACGACTGCTTTCCGCGGCCACTTCCAGCCGACCGCTCTTGGCCGGCAGTACGCATTCGGCTCCCCTCGCCGAAAGCTGTCATTGAAGACTCCCACGCCAGTTCCCGGCGGGAAGTTCGCTGAACTGGTGCTCTCGGCCAGGAAGGGACGCTCGTCATATCAGGTCGGGTGGCCGGTTGCCGCCGCATGGCGGTCATGCGCATGCCGATGAATGGCGTTGCAAGGTCCGGGCGCCTCGGATCATGTGTTTTTTACTCTCGAGGGTCGTGTGTAAAAGCCGTACTCAGTGTTGCGGGCACGAGCTCATTGCCGAATAAAGGCGCGGCATGCCCGCCTTCGGCTTCGACTACTTCCTTCCTAACAGTCTTCGAAGCACCAGGTGCCCGGCGAGCGCCGCAGCGTCCAGCCTACTGCTACGCCCAGAGGGCGATTTCAGCACGACAACGAACCGTGCCAAGGATGTCGATGGGACAGCGCGTGGCGCGACCCGCGTGCGCATTTTATCCTGATGCATAATTCGAAAGACGGCGCGTTTGCGGTCGGGGAACATTGCTTGACAGGGCCGGTTGGTCAGCGCCGAAGCATCAACCGAATGTGCTATGGCCGACTGGATGTGCGTGGTGAAGGTGCAGTCTTCAACTTTACCGGACGCAGGATCGACGGGGTGGGCGATGGAAGACGAGCAGTGCCGCGAAATCGAGTCGCTATGGCCGCAGTCTCTGGTCATGCACGTTTGGGAATATGCGATCTTCAGGCTCACCGAGCGAGGGGTGGTTGCCAGCTGGAATCCCGGTGCCAGGCACATCCAGGGCTACGACGCTGAGGAAATTATCGGCCGGCATTTTTCCGCGTTCTTCACTGACGAGGACCGGCGCAATGGTGTCCCGGAGGCAGGTTTGCAGGCCGCGCGGGAGCAGGGACACCACGAAACCGAAGGCTGGCGGATGCGCAAGGACGGCACGCGTTATTGGGCCAGTGTTTTGACGACGGCGCTCACCACCGCAGATGGCACATTCATTGGCTTCGGAAAGATCCTACGCGATACGACAGACAATCGTCTCGCCCATGAAGCAGTGAAAGAAAGCGAGCGGCGGTTCAGACTGCTGGTGGAAGGCGTGACCGATTACTCAATCTTCATGTTGTCACCGGAAGGACATGTGACAAACTGGAACCTGGGAGCAGCACGCATCAAGGGATATGAAGCGACCGAAATTATCGGCTCGCATTTCAGGCGTTTCTATACGGCCGAGGATGCGGCAGAGGGGCTGCCAGAGCGCAACCTGGACATCGCCGCGACGGAGGGGCGCTTCGAGACTGAGGGATGGCGGGTCAGGAAAGACGGCAGCCGGTTCTGGGCCAATGTTGTCATCGACGCGATACGCGATGAGCAAGGAGATCTGATCGGCTTCGCCAAGATTACGCGCGATGTCACGGAGCGCAGGACTGCTCAGGAAGAACTCGAAAAGGCTCGCGCGGCGTTGCTCCAGTCGCAGAAGATGGAGGCCCTCGGTAAGCTGACAGGTGGCGTCGCACACGACTTCAACAATGTGCTGCAGATATTGCGCGGCAACCTCGAACTGCTTGAGGGCCGGCATAGCCGGGACCATTGGACAAAGGAGCGTCTGAACAAGGCAATTGACGCGGTCGAGCATGGGGCAAGTCTGGCATCCCAATTGCTTGCGTTCGGACGTCGGCAGGCGTTGCAGCCGGTCGTCGTGAACCTGGCCGTCATGTTGCGTAGCATGGACGACCTCCTCAGACAGGCATTGGGCGAAGTCATCGATGTGCAAACCGTCATTGCCGGCGGCCTATGGAATACCCTGGTTGATCCGAACCATCTCGAAAACGTCGTATTGAACCTTGCGATCAACGCGCGCGACGCCATGCCGGAAGGCGGTAGACTGACGCTAGAGCTGTCGAACGCAACGCTCGACGATCACTACGGTGCACTTGCAGCAGACGTTCGCGAGGGGCAATACGTCCTGCTCGCCATCACTGACACCGGCACGGGCATGCCCCCGGAAATTGTAGAACGAGCATTCGAGCCTTTCTTCACAACCAAGCCGGAGGGACAAGGCACAGGGCTGGGCCTGAGCATGGCATATGGCTTCGTCAAGCAGAGCGGAGGCCATATCAAGATTTACAGTGAACCGGGACACGGGACTACCGTCAAGATCTATTTGCCCCGCTCAAAAGAGCGCGCTGCCAATGTTGAGCCCGTGGAAAGCGCTGTATGCATCGGCGGGTCAGAAACCATTCTTGTCGTTGAGGATGACCGGCGCGTGCAGACGACGGTGGTCGAAACGCTCAGGCAACTAGGCTATACGGTATTGAAAGCTGACGATGCACAAAGCGCGCTCGTCATCGTTCAAAGCGGTGTGAACGTGGACCTGATGTTCACGGATGTGGTGATGCCGGGCACGATGCGCAGCACTGAACTGGCAAAAATCGCGACGCGCGTGCTGCCGCATCTGAAGGTTCTTTTTACGTCAGGCTATACGCAAAACGCGATCGTGCATGGCGGCCGCCTTGACCCGGGCGTGCATCTTCTTAGCAAGCCCTACAGCCGTGTGCAACTTGCCTCCAAGATCCGTCGGCTGCTCGGACCGTCCCCCCTTCGGGAAACGAGCAATGCACAGGCTCCGCAGTCGAAGGAGCGGACGATGGCTCCTCCCGCCCGTGCACCAGCAGATGCCTCGATCCTTATTGTGGACGATGACGCTCCCTCGCGGGAGGCGGTAAGCGAACTGCTAAGCGGCATGGGCTATGACGTCCAACAGGCCGGCACAGCAGGCGAGGCACTGCAGCAATTGATGGCGGGGCAACCAGATGTGCTCCTTACGGATATCTCACTACCCGGACAGTCGGGCATTGAACTCGCCAAGGCCGCATTTAAACGCAACCCGGACATCCTCATCGTGTTCGCGTCTGGCGGTGAAGCTCCTTCCCCTGAAACGCTCGGATTCGACTTCGCCTCTCTCCGGAAGCCGTTCACTGCGGAACAATTGCAATCGCTTATCGCAGCGATGCACGAACGGGTCAAACAGAAACGAGACGATTAGAACGCTAGCTTATGCGCACGCAAACCACGCAGCGATGATTGTCCAATAACTGCCAGAAAAGACGTCATGATGCAGCCGCTGACGAGCCCCCAGTCACGGGGCCTGATTACACCCGAACATCGGACATTCACTAAAGGCTCGGGAAAGACGGCATCGGGTCGATTCCGGAGCTACGGGATCAAGTCGAGTCGCTTCTTACTGAGCACAACAGGGCGATGTGCCCGTCCCTGTGTGGGCGTTTCAGCCAAGTGGAAATCGTGCCCCGGTCGCGCTGCGCGATGACGAGACGTTCACAAACGGCTCAGCAACTCCGCCTTCTTGGTGGCAAACTCCTCATCGCTGAGAATCCCCTTCGCGTGCAGTTGGGCGAGCTTCTCTATGGTGGCGAACACGTCTGCCTCGCGGGCGACCGACTGAGTGCTGACGGGCTCCTCCTGCACCGGCGGCGACGCCGGCTGCGGAACCCCACCGACCGAGACAACCGGCAGGCTGGCGACAGCAACCAAGCCGTGCTGGCTCGCGAATGTGAGGGAGGCGCCGCGGGACTGCTGCTGTGAGAAGCCGCTGATCTGGTGATCGAGCGTATCGTAAAGCGTCACCTTGCCGTTCACTTCGATCGCCAGGCGCCGGGGCTGTGCGAAGTAGGCATAGCGGACGTCGTTCTGCGCGCCGGTGCTGTTGGGCCGCCCCAGATCAGCGGGCCACCAGTCGCCAGAGGTGCCGGGGGCGGGCGGAACGAACAAACTCACCGGTCCGACCGGTCCGGATGGAGTCTGCTGCTGGTTGCTGCCACCGTAACCAGCGCTCTGCTGTTGTTGCTGGCCGCCGCCGACGTTGCCCTGCTGCTGAGTACCCTGGCCCTGCGACTTAAAGCTGCCGCTGCGAATAAGATCGGGCTGATTTGCAATCAGGCGGGAAAGCTCGAAGCAGAGTCCATCGACCCGGCCTTTCAGGTAATTGTTGAACATGTCGGAAACCATGGTCATTCCCCCCTGCATCCACTGGCCGGAGCCACCAAATTCGGGGTGATTGAACTGGGCCATGCTGCCGTTACCGCGAATCACAGACTCCAGCATGCTCATCACGGCATCCGTGCTGAATCCATGTCGCAGGGCTACTTCTCTGATCAATTCCTGGCCGGCGGGGGTGAGGTTTTGCATGGTGAAACACTCATAGTTTCTTCCAACATCGCTTATATAAACTGCAGTGCCCCCCGCTCGGTGCCGGCGGGGCAATTCAGCGAGGATCGCGAAAATTAGGCAACGCGGCTGGGGAACAGTTCAGTGCACCGGCGCGAGACGATCGGGGGACAGATTACGCGGCGTCACGTCACGCTCTCGCAGTCGGTCGCGAATTTCCGTCGTGCGCGATGACGGCAGCGTCAATTGCGCTACCGTCCTCGACCGAGGTAAACGCAAGCACGCCCGGGTTAAGCACCGGCTCCAACGTTTTTAAACAAGACGGAGAGATCCGAGACTGGGCTCATGTTACCGCCTGTGCGGCGTCGTTCCACGTCATTTAAAGCGCCGCCGGTTCGTGGGCCATCAGCGGATTGTTCACCAATTTGAGCGTAGCCGCGGCGGCGATGCGGGTACTTCATGTGTTGCAGACGGATGCAGTCACCGGCCAACCACCGGCGCTGCGCTTCTCAGCTTCGATGGTGCCGGGAGCCGCTTTTCGCGCACTGAACTGCCAGCTCCAGCGTGGCAAATGCCCCCCAGTTCGTTGGGCCATCCGATGTTCCGCCATCGAGGCACCGGGTCTCATAGCGCGTTCCGCCCGGCCACTTGGAAATCACGATATAGGCGCGTCCCCACCACAGACGCAGTTCGGAATTCGAGCGGTCATCATGGGGCGTTTCATCAAACTCGTCGGGGAGTGCCGGATTGATCAGCACACCATCGATGCAGTCTTCGGCCGTGAAGGTGTGGCCATCGAGCTTGTAGGTTTGCATGCGGTCTCCCGAAGCGACACGTGTGCAGCCAGAGTAGCCCAGGAACGGCAATAGCACCGGACGCTCACCGACGCTAGATATCCAGTGCGGCGATGATAATCAGCCCTCAAGACGACCGTTTTTGCGAGGCCGGCGAGATGTCAGGGTACACGCAGTGTGGTGCAGACCACGGCTGGTACCCCGCCAAATAGTCGGAGCATCACTTCTGACCAAACTTCGAGACACGATCCTGCGAAACCGCGAAGCCAGGTCCGAACGCAACAGGAGATCGAGGCCAGGCGGGAAGAACGCGCGCGGATGCTAGCCTCTCCGCCGCCCAGGAAGCGCAAAGCCTTGCCGCTTGACAGCCTTAACGCCGCAAACACGGCAGCCGTTGAACTCTCGCAACTACCACGAGGAGCCAGTCGAAGGGGCCGGTCCGGGTCGAACTGGGCCGGACGCTGTCGGACTCAGTTCGGCCGAGGCCGTGTAAAAACATACAGAACAGCCGGTTGGTGAAGGCCAGTGGGGAGCACGATTGCGTTGGACAGAG
>NZ_SELS01000070.1 GCF_004197395.1 Paraburkholderia sp. UYCP14C
CCGCCCGCTGTCTACCAGCTCGCGCCCCGGATTCCGACCAGCTACTTTCCATAATCAACAACTTGGCATAATCGGCCTTATGGAAAGCTTTGCATAAGGCCGATGACGCGACGGACTTCAAGAGCGGTCGAATGACCGTTGCGATGGAGCGAAGCCGAAGCCTGAACGTCCGACCGACGACGCGCGTGAACGGCGAATCCTGGCCGGGAGCCGTCGCGGTGCTGCCGGCCGGGCCAATCGCGCTGACCCGGTCGCACAGTCGCAAACGCGTGACGCTAGTTGCGAAAAGTCCGGCGCCCTACGCGTGGGTGGCCCGGTTCGCGGCCGGGCGGTCAGGCGGACATCGCCGTAACCAAGTTGTATGGACAAGATACCCACCACGGTATAGACCGCGGGTATACGCGAAATTCCCGTTTTCTCAGGCATCCTTTCAATAAGCCTGTAAACCATGTCCATAAAGGCTTTTACGCCTATTTCCCGGCTCCCTCCCTAGTGCCCGTAAGCACTAACCCTGATTGTCGCTCGTCTCTCGTACGGGATAATTTGTCTATACAACATCGCACCCCGCAGTATCCATCCCGGAGACTTTATGAAGAAACTTGCGTTGTCCCTCGCCCTCGCGCTCGCTGCCACCGGCGCCTTCGCCAAAGATTGGTCCACGGTCCGCTTCGGCGTGGATGCAAGCTACGCCCCGTTCGAATCGAAAGCGACGGATGGCAAGCTGGTCGGCTTCGACATCGACCTCGGCACCGAAATCTGCCGTCGCCTGAACGCGAAGTGCGTGTGGGTCGAGCAGGACTTCGACAGCATGATTCCGGCACTGAAGGCCAAGAAGTTCGACGGCGTGCTGTCGTCGATGTCGATGACGCCGAAACGTGCTGAACAGATCGCTTTCTCGTCGAAGCTGTTCAACACGCCGACGCGCCTCGTCGCGAAGAAGGGCTCGGGCATCCTGCCGAGCGCCGACTCGCTGAAGGGCAAGACGGTGGGCGTCGAACAGGGCACGATCCAGGAAACCTACGCGAAGACCTATTGGGAGGCGAAGGGCGTGAAGGTCGTGCCGTACCAGAACCAGGACGCGGTCTATAACGACCTGCAATCGGGTCGTCTGGACGCAGCGCTGCAGGATGCGGTGCAGGCTGACCAGGGCTTCCTGAAGACGCCGCGCGGCGCGGGCTTCGACTTCGTCGGCAACAACATCGACGATCCGAGCATCCTCGGCAACGGCGCGGGCATCGGCCTGCGCAAGGAAGACGAAGATCTGAAGACCAAGGTCGACAAGGCGATCGCCGACATGATCAAGGACGGCACGTACAAGAAGATCGAGCAGAAGTACTTCAACTTCGACGTGTACGGCAGTTAAGTCCAGCCCCACGAGCCCGCTCCACCCGAGCGCCAGGCCCCGCGCGCACAGGCGCGCGGTTCGCTCCTTCAACAAGGACACTCCCATGCTGTTTCAAGGCTTCGGTCCGCTACTCCTCGCGGGCACGTGGGTAACCATCAAGCTCGCGGTGCTGTCGCTCGCGGCATCGTTCGCGCTGGGACTTCTCGGCGCCGCCGCGAAGCTGTCGACCAACCGCGTGATTTCGCGCATCGGCACGATGTACACGACGCTGATCCGCGCCGTGCCCGACCTCGTACTGATGCTGTTGCTGTTCTACAGCATCCAGATCTGGCTCAATGATCTGACCGACATGTTCAGCATGGAGCAGATCGACATCGATCCGTTTCTCGCCGGTGTGATCACGCTGGGCTTCATCTACGGCGCGTACTTCACCGAAACCTTCCGCGGCGCGTTTCTGTCCGTGCCGCGCGGGCAGATCGAAGCGGGCTTCGCGTACGGCATGAGCGCGCGGCGCGTGTTCACCCGGATCCTGTTCCCGCAGATGATGCGCTTCGCGCTGCCCGGCATCGGCAACAACTGGCAGGTGCTCGTGAAGGCCACCGCGCTGGTGTCGATCATCGGTCTCGCGGACGTGGTCAAGGCATCGCAGGATGCCGGCAAGAGCACGCAGTCGTTCTTTTTCTTCACGCTGGCGACCGGGGCCATCTACCTCGCCATCACCACCATTTCGAATCTGGTATTGATCCGCCTCGAGAAGCGCTACTCGATCGGCGTACGGAGGGCCGCGCTGTGATCGAACTGATCCGTCAATACTGGCAGAACTACATTTTCACGGACGGCTTCAACTACACCGGCCTCGTCATCACGCTGTGGCTGCTGGTTGCGTCGATCGTGATGGGTTTCGTGCTGGCCGTGCCGCTCGCGATCGCGCGCGCGTCGCGCAACCGCTACATCTCCGGACCCGTCTGGCTGTTCACCTACGTGTTTCGCGGCACGCCGTTGTATGTTCAATTGCTGCTGATCTACACGGGGCTCTACAGTCTGCATTTCGTCCATTCGCACGCGATGCTCGACAGCTTCTTTCGCAATGCGATGAACTGCACGCTGCTCGCGTTCGCGCTGAACGAATGCGCGTACGCCACCGAGATCTTCGCGGGCTCGATCCGGGAGACCTCGCACGGTGAGATCGAGGCGGCCCAGGCGTACGGCATGTCGAAATTCAAGCTGTATACGCGCATCATCCTGCCCTCGGCGCTGCGGCGCGCGCTGCCCTCGTACAGCAACGAGGTGATCCTGATGCTGCACGCGACCACGCTCGCGTTCACGGCGACCGTCCCCGACATCCTGAAGGTGGCGCGCGACGTCAACTCGGCGACCTACGCGACGTTCCAGGCCTACGGCATCGCGGCGCTCCTGTACGCGTCGATCGTGTTCGGGCTGATCTGGGGCTTCCGCAAGCTGGAAATCCGTTTGCTGGCATATCTGAAACCGCAAGGGCATTAACCCGGGCGCATTCGCGCCATGATGGAGCATACGAGCATGTACAAGCTGACAGTCGACGACCTGCACAAGAAGTTCGGCGACAACGAGGTATTGAAGGGCGTCTCGCTGAACGCGAAGGCGGGCGACGTGATTAGCCTCATCGGGTCGAGCGGCTCCGGGAAAAGCACCTTCCTGCGGTGCATCAACTTTCTCGAATCGCCGTGCTCCGGGCGCATCACGCTGAACGGAGAGGAAATCAACACGAGCCGTGATCGCAACGGCTCGCTGCGCGTGACCCATCCGAAGCAGTTGCAGACGATGCGCACGCGTCTGTCGATGGTGTTCCAGCATTTCAATCTGTGGGCGCACATGAACGTGCTCGAGAACATCATCGAGGCGCCGATCAGCGTGCTGGGATTGAGCCGTGCGGAGGCCGAGGAACGCGCTCGAAAGTATCTGACCAAGGTCGGTTTGCCGGCCAATACGGAAAAGAAATATCCGTCGCATCTGTCGGGCGGTCAGCAGCAGCGCGTCGCGATTGCCCGCGCGCTTGCGATGGAGCCCGAGGTGATGCTGTTCGACGAACCGACTTCGGCGCTCGATCCCGAGCTCGTCGGCGAAGTGCTGCGCGTGATGCAGGCGCTCGCCGAAGAAGGCCGCACGATGATCGTCGTCACGCACGAAATGGGCTTTGCGCGCAACGTGTCGAATCATGTCGTGTTCCTGCACAAAGGCAAGATCGAGGAGCAAGGGCATCCGCAGCAGGTGCTGACCAATCCGCGCAGTGAGCGGTTGCAGCAGTTTTTGGCCGGACGGTTGAAGTAGCGGCAACGGGTATGGCGCGTCGTTCAGCCTCGCGCCCTACTCCGAATCATCTCCAGGACGAAGTGCGTCACGTTAGCGGGCGGACTTCCGTCAAATCCTGTTTGCACGGCCGCCGCCCGCGCCGTTACTCACCAGATTGCCCCCCCATAGGAATACGCGCGCAAACGCGCGTCAGGCGTGATCAGCATGCCGCCAAGCACGATCGCCGTGGAGGCGATCAGCCGCTGGTGCGACGTGAGCAGGGTGGGCAATGCCGCGGCCTGTACCGCGATAGCCATATCGACCGGCACCACCCGCATGCCCTCGATCGACGCCAAGGTCGACAACCAGCGCCGCGTATCGACAGACAATTTCAGCCGGCCGTCATCGACGTATTCGGCTACCTCGACGACGCTGATCATCGAAATGGCGATTTCACCCACCTGCATTTCGCGCTCGATCGCGTCACGAGCCGTCACGCTCAGCTTGTCGTGACCGCCCAGCCACATGATCAAGGCCGTGGTATCGAGCACGATCATCGAACTCTCGCCGCTCGCTCAGTGCGGAACACCGCTGTTGAAGTCTGTCGTTCCATTTCTTCCTACCCACGATTGTGCGCGCCACACCGACCGCATATGCGAGACCGGCAAGCGCTCAGGCGGTCACACGTACACCGTGTGTTCGCTGTCCCCCTCGGGCAGAACGAGCAGCACGCCTGCCTCGTGCGAGCGCACCTCCAGGCCGCCCGCATCGCGCAACGCCGACCATTGCCTCAATGCCAGCGGCAAGGCTGCCTTGACGCCATGAGCGCTAATCCGAAGGATCTTGTCGTTGCGCGTCACGCTCACGCTCGTCACCGCCGCACCGTCCCGGCCGCGCAAAGTCACGCTGGCCGATTCGCCCGACTCCAGCTCGAACAGATGCAGCTCGCTGCGCAACGCGTAGTCGTAATCGGGACGCTGGTCCTCGGTGCCGATCGCGAGCAGCGTGTTCGGCCGCACGTACAACGGCAGACTCAGAAAGCCGTGTCGTTCGCGCACCCACCTGCCGCCCTCGACCTGCCTGCCGGTGAACAGATGCGTCCAGCGCCCCGCCGGCAGCCAGAAGTCCACGTCGCCCGCGGCATTGAACACCGGCGCGACCAGCAGTGCGTCGCCGAGCAGATACTGGCGGTCGAGATAATCGCAGCTCGGGTCGTCCGGAAACTCCAGCAGCATCGCACGCAACATCGGCGTACCGTGATCGACCGCCTGCCGCGCGGCGTCGAACAGATACGGCATCAGACGCGACTTCCATTCGGTGAAGTGACGCACCACGTCCACCGCTTCATCGTCGAACAACCATGGAACGCGGTACGACTTGCTGCCGTGCAGGCGGCTATGACTCGACAGCAGCCCGAACGCGCACCAGCGCTTGTAGACGTCGGCGGGCGCGGTGTGCTCGAAGCCGCCGATGTCGTGGCTCCAGAAGCCAAAGCCGCTCAGGCCTAGCGAGAGCCCGCCGCGCAGCGTCTCGGCCATCGACTCGTAAGTCGCGCTGCAGTCGCCGCCCCAATGCACGGGCAACTGCTGGCTGCCCACGGTCCCGGAGCGCGCGAACACCACCGCCTCGCCCTCGCCGCGCACCTCGCGCAACACGTCGAACACCACCTTGTTGTAGAGGTAGCTGTAGTAGTTGTGCATCTTCTGCGGGTCGGAGCCGTCGTGGTAGACCACGTCGGTCGGAATGCGCTCGCCGAAATCGGTCTTGAAGCAGTCGACGCCCATCTCCAGCAGTCGCCGCAAGTGTCCCGCGTACCATTGCGCCGCGGCGGGGTTCGTGAAGTCGACGATGCCCTGGCCGGGTTGCCAGCGGTTCCACTGCCAGACGTCGCCGTTCGGCTTGCGCAGCAGGTAGCGCTTCTCCATGCCTTCGGCAAAGAGCGGCGACGGCTGCGCGATATATGGATTGATCCACAGACAAATCTTCAGTCCGCGCGCCTTCAGCCGCGCCAGCATGCCCCGCGGGTCCGGAAAGGTCTCGCGGTTCCACTCGAAATCGCACCAGTGGAAGGCCTTCATCCAGAAGCAGTCGAAGTGGAACACGTGAAGCGGGATGCCGCGTTCGGCCATGCCGTCGATGAAGTGGTTCACCGTGGCTTCGTCGTAATTCGTCGTGAAGGACGTGGTGAGCCACAGGCCGAACGACCACGCGGGCGGCAGCACGGGCCGCCCGGTGAGTTGCGTGAAACGTTCGAGTACGGCTTTCGGTGTGGGACCGTCGATCACGTAGTATTCGAGCCGCTCTCCGGCGACGCTGAACTGCACCTTCGCGACCTTCTCGCTTGCCACTTCGAACGACACGTTTTCCGGGTGATTCACCAGCACGCCGTAGCCGCGGTTGGTCAGATAGAACGGCACGTTCTTGTACGCCTGATCGGTGCCCGTGCCGCCGTCGCGGTTCCAGCTCTCGACCACCTGGCCGTTCTTCACGAACGCGGTGAAGCGCTCGCCGAGGCCATAGACGTTTTCGCCCACGCCCAGATCGAGCCGCTCGAACATGAATGCGGCGCCGTGCTGGCTTGCATCGTGGGCCTGGCCGCTCGCGCGAAAGCCGCTGCCGGTGATGCGCTCGCCGTCACGCAGGAAATCGACCGACCAGTCGCCCGACTTGACGACGCGCACCGTGAGCGAGCCGCTCGTGAAGGTCGCCTCGTTCGCGGTGTCGTTCGTCACGACGGTCCCCGGCTCGCGGTTGAGCGCGAAATGCGGGCCACGGTCGAGCGCGCCGGAAAAGTGCTCGACGCGCACGCCGATCACGCCGCTTTGCGGCGAAAAGAAACGCCAGGTAAAGAGCCCGGTATCGAGCTGTCGTTCGCGGTTCGATACGTCACGCGGCGCCACGTGCACGAGCAGTTCGTCGCCGACGATCTCCACGCTGTGCGGTGCCGCCGAATACGATACGTTCAGGCCGTCACGGATCAACCAGTTGCCATCGCTGATTTTCATTTACGTGTTTCTCGAATGGTGTTCATTGCTGGTTCCGCCCAATCGCGGAGCGCGTGCTATTCGCCTATAGCGCGCGTTCGCTGTTGCGGTCGAAAACATGGACGTGCTCGCTCGCGATGACGAGACCGAACGCGTCGCCGCTCGTGATCGCGCATACCCCGGCTTGCGCAACCAGCACCGGCGCCGCAACGCCATCGAGCTTCACGGTGACGAAGCTCATCGACCCGGTGGACTCCACCACGTCGATCACGCCACGCAGGCCGCCGGCAGTGGACTGCAAGCGCAGATGTTCGGGACGCAAACCGATCCAGACCTCGGTGCCCGGCTGCAGCGAGCGGCCCAGCGCGAGCGTCTGCCCGCTCGCGCCGCCGAAATGCGCGCTGTGCCCATCGGGTCCGATCACGGCCTCGATGAAGTTCATCGCCGGCGAACCGATGAAGCCCGCGACGAACCGGTTGGCCGGCCGGTGATACAGCGCCAGCGGAGCGCCCTGCTGCTCGACTTGGCCCGCGCGCAGCACGACGACGTGGTCGGCCATCGTCATCGCCTCGATTTGATCGTGCGTGACGTACACCGAGGTCGCGCCGAGGCGCTGATGCAGCTTGCGGATCTCCGTGCGCATGTGCACGCGCAGGGCTGCATCGAGATTCGACAGCGGTTCGTCGAACAGAAACACCTTCGGATTGCGCACGATCGCGCGGCCCATTGCCACGCGTTGACGCTGTCCACCCGACAACTGGCGCGGCATGCGTTCGAGCAGATGGTCCAGCCCCAGCGTGCGGGAGACGCTGTCGATGCTCTCCCGGATCGCGCGTGGCGCCGCGCGTCGCAGCCGCATCGAGTAGGACATGTTCTTCTCGATGTTCATGTGCGGATACAGCGCATAGCTTTGGAACACCATCGCGACATCGCGCTTGCGCGGCGGCACGTCGTTGACGACCTGGCCGTCGATGCGCAGCGTGCCGCCCGTGATCTGTTCGAGGCCGGCGATGGTGCGCAACAGCGTGGACTTGCCACAGCCCGACGGACCGACCAGCGCGACGAAGCACCCTTCGGGCACACTGATGTCGATGTCCTTCAAAATCTGAACGGATCCGTAGCTCTTGCTCAGCCGCTCGATCTGTATGCGATCCACAGCGATTCTCCGACCGGCCGGCGCCGGCAAAAATAAGGTATGCGTTACTTGAGCGCGCCGGCCGTCAGGCCAGCCACGATCCTGCGTTGCAGCAGCATGAAGACGACGAGGATCGGCGTGACGAAGATCGCCGAGTACGTCATGATGCCGATCCAGTCGACCTTGGTTGCCCCGACAAATGCGGACAGGCCAACCGTGGCGGTCTGGTAACGGTCATCGAGAATCAAGGAACGCGCGTAGACGTACTCGCCGAACGATTGCAGGAACACGAGGATTGCCGAGACCAGAATCCCGTTGATCGCAAGCGGCAAAATCACGCTGAAAAATGCCCGCCTCGGTGACGCGCCATCCACGAGCGCCGCATCGCGCAACTCGCGCGGCACCTGCACGAAGCTCGGGCGGCACAGCACGATATAGAACGGCAGCGTCTTCGTGATCTGCGCCAGCACCACAGCCAGGCGAGGGGTATCGAGCAGACCGAGGCTTTTGAAGGCGGTGAAGATCGGCGTCACCATCAGGCTCGACGGCAGTGCCTGCAGCACCAGCACCGCGAAGATCGCGAAGCTGGTCCAGCGGTTCTGCACGAACGCCAACGCGTAGGCCGCGCCCGTGCCGATCAGCACGGTCACCGCCACGGTGCCGCACGCGGTCACGAACGAGTTCCACAGGAAGTTGCCCATGCCGCTGTCGCTGAACACCCGCCACAGGTGCGACTGCGGATGTTGCGGCCAGAACGTGGGCGGAAAGTGGAACATCTCGCCGGCGCTCTTGAATGCCGTGATGTACATCCAGTACAGCGGGAACAGATAGACCGCGGTCACGCACAGCGCGATGACGAACAGGACATAGCGCTTCATGTCAGACCATCCTTTCGTTGCGCGTCGAGCGCACGTAGATCACCGCGACGATCAGCACGAGCACCAGCATCATCGTGGCGACCGCGGAGCCAGCCGAGACCTCGAAGGTTTGCAGCGAGAGCTGCCACGACCAGAATTGCGCGACCTGCGATGAGTTGGCCGGACCGCCCTGCGTGAGCGCCGCGATCAGGTCGAACTGTTGCATCGTCATGATTGCGCCTAGCGCGATCACGGCGCCCAGCGTGGCTTTCATCATCGGCAGCGTGATGCCGGTGAAGCGTTGCAGCGCATTCGCGCCGTCGAGTTCGGCCGCTTCGTACAGGTCCGCCGGAATCGCCGCAAGCCCGACCGATAGCAGCAGCATGTTGAACGGCACACCGAGCCACACGTTGGCGGCGATCACCGCATAGAGCGACCAGCGGGGATCGGACAACCAGAAGATCTTTTCATCGAGTATGTGCATTTGCATCAGCACATGATTGAGCACACCGTAGTCGCCGGCGAAGATCAGCTTCCAGATCACGCCGACCACCAGCCCCGGCATGATCCAGCCCGCCAGAAACAGGCCGCGCATCAGGCTCGCGAACGGGAAGTCCTGCGCGAACAGCAATGCCAGCAGGAAGCCGATCAGCACCTGGAAGGTCAGCGACAAGCCGACGAACAGCACCGTGTTTACGACGACCTGATGCATTTCCGGCCGGCTGAACACATCGCGGTAATTCGCGAGTCCGACGAACGGACGCAGCAGCGTCGCAGGCGCCATCAGATCGACCTGCTGAAACGACAGCACGATGTTGTAGACGAGCGGCAGACCGGCGAAGACCAGCAGATACAGCAGCGCGAAAACCGCCAGCGAGATCTCGAAGGCATGGGCGCGCGGAATGCGGCCCAGGATCCTGCTAGCGGGATCGCGCGGGATACGGCGTAACAGTGTGTTCATAGCGTTCATCGCTCAAAGACGGGACAGCGCGCGAAGCCGGCCGACGCCTGACGCCCGGCGTTCGGCCACCTCGATCATGTCCAGCGCAGTGCCTAGTTGCTGACTTCCTGCACGGTCTTCGCCGCCGCTGCCATCGCCTGTTGCGGCGTGGCCTGATGCGTGATCACGGACTGGACCGCATCGGAGATCGCCTTCGAGATTTTCGGCCACTGCGGGTTCGGTCCGCGCGGACGGGCGTATTGCATCTGCTCGTTGAAGACTTGATACGCCTGCGGCCATTTCGGGTTCTGCGTATTGGTGTCTTTCGACGGCGGCTGCATGCCGAAGTCGTTCCAGTTGCGGTCGCGCTGCGCGTACATGTATTCGAGGAACTGGAACGCCGTATCCGGATTCTTCGCGCCGCGCAGGATCGCGTGATTCTGCTCGCCCAGCGCCGATGCGCGCGGACCACCCGCTTTCTCGACCGGCAGGAGCGCCACGCCCCACTTGAACTTCGCGCCCTTGTCGACGGCACCCAGTTCCCACGGACCGTCGATGTCGATCGCGGCATTGCCGTTGATGAACGTCGCGGCCGCCTCCGACTGGCTATGCGTGAGCGTGTCCTGCGACGCGACCTTGCTGTCCAGCAGCTTCTGCCAGAACGCAGCAGCCCGGGCGGCGCCCGGATCGTTCAGGCGATTCCAGTCGGCGCCCGCCGCCTGAACGAACGGCAGGAACTGGAACACGCCCTCTTCGGTGTTGATCGCGGAAAACGCGAGGCCGTACACGCCCTTCTTCGCGTCGGTCAGCTTCTGCGCGTCCGCGTACAGCTCGTCCCACGTCTGCGGCGGATGCTCGGGATCGAGCCCCGCCGCCTTGAACATGTCCTTGTTGTAGTACATGGCCAGCGTGTTCGTGCCGCGCGGAATCGCATACACCTTGCTGTTCCAGGTGGCATTCTTCAGCGGCCCAGGGAAGATCGTCTTCTCGTCGATGACCTTCGACTTCGCGAGGTACGGCCCGAGATCGAGCAGCGCATTCTTCGAGGCGAACATCGCCGTGTTCGGGTTGTCGATGGGCACGACGTCCGGCATGTTGCCGGACATCACGGCGCGCATGGTTTCGTCGTTGAGCGCAGCGAAGCCCACTTTGCGGATCTGCAGATGGACATCGGGATGCAGCTTCGCGAATTCCTGCGCCATCTTCGCGGTGTAGTCGTCGGGCTCGTCCACCGCCCAAACCGACAGCGACGCCGCATGCAGCGGCGCGCAGGAAAGCGAGAATGCCAGACCGATGGCCGCGGATGCGGCAAGTAGCTTCTTCATGCTGTCTCCGTTTTTGCGCGCCGCGACCGCGCTTTGTCTAGATTTCTTCTTCGGGCTGTGCGGGAGCCGTCTCGTTCGGTTTGCGAAGCAGCACGAGGTGTCGTGCTGTCGCGGCCGGTTTTCCGGAAACGTTTCCGGAAACCTTCGCATCATCGCCTCACAGGGAGGCGTCGTCAAGTCGCGCACGGAACCAACTTCGCGCCGCTGCAACCGGGTTTCCGGAAACGTTTCCGGGAACGCTTGAATGATCATCCCGGAGGCAGGCGTCGTCAAGCCACCCACGAAAATCGCAATTGCATTTGGCGCAAACCACAATGCGCACCGGCGCGGCGAGAACCACGTGACAGACAGGTGGATGCAGGCGAGACGGCTGCTATCGCGCTACCGGGGGCACAGCGTCTTCATTGTCGCGCAGGGTCAACGGCCACAGCAGCGGCTCGCGCTCGGCACGATAGGTTTCGGCAAAGTCGGGCAACTGGGCGAGCAGCGCGCGTGCGAGGCGCTGCCCCAGTCCATGGGCATCCAGCGTGAAGCCGCTCAGCGGCGGCGCGAGGTATTCCGACACCTCACCGGCCAGCACGCCGCCCGAGATCGCCAGATCGCGGCCCGGCGTCTGGCCCATTTCGTGAAGCTTCCGATAGGCGCCGATCGCCATGCAGTCGCTCTGGAACATCAGCGCGTCCGGTGCGTCGTCGAGCGCGAGCAGCGCCTCGGTCGCCAGATACCCGCCACGCTCGGACAGCCTGTTGCGCTGCACGTACCCCGCGGGCACCTCGAGTCCGTGCCTCTTCATCGCCTTCTTCCATGCACGCAGATAGATGTGCGCCTGCATCGCGTCGCCGTCGGGAATCGCCAGCGCGATGCGCCGGTGTCCACCTGCGACGAGTCGCGCGACACCCGCGGCAGCGGCCGCCTCGAAATCCAGATCGACCCACGTGTGCTCGCCGCCGGACTCGCTGCGGCCCAACGCGACGAACGGAAAATTGCGGCTCGCGACATAGTCGAGCCGCTCGTCGTGGCGCCGCGTGCCGGCGAGAATCACGCCGTCCACCTGGCGGCGATCGACGATGCGCCGCAGTCGCGCGACCTCGTCGTCCCAGGACTCGCTCGAGTACATGACGAGATCCATGCCATGCTGCGACAGAACCGATTGCAAGCCATCGGCGAGTCTCATGAAGATGCCGAGGGTGTAGGTCTCTTCTTCACGCCGCACCGGAAGCATCAGGCCGACCACGTCGAGCCGGCCCCGGCGCAGACTCGCCGCGGACTTGCTGGGTGCGTAGCCGAGTTCGTGCGCCGCGGCGCGGACACGTTCGCGCGTTTTGGCACTCACCTCGTCGGCGTCGTTCAAGGCGCGCGAAACAGTCGAAATGGACAGCTTGAGCTCTCTGGCTAATTCCCGAATATCCATGCGCCTGTCTATTGATGAAGGAAATCTGCCCGGGCTCGAGGTGCGAGCCCGATGCGCAAGGCCATAACGGTACGTCACCGGAGGGCTGCTGTCGAGTTACTCGCACCGGACCGCCTGAAGGGCGTGGACTGGGTCAGGCGTTAGTCTTCGACGCGTTTGATGGCTTCGGCCGCTGGCCGTAGGTGAGGCCGGGGCTCATTGTAGCCCCGCGGCCAGACCTCGATTTCAGGTTGGGCATCAGCGGGGCATGCGAACCAATGAAGCGGCAGGCAGCCTGAAACAGGCATAGCGGGCTACGCGCTGGCAGCCCGCGTCGTTTAGAACGTATGACGCAGGCCGATCCGCGCCATCACCTGCTCCCTACCCGACGACGAATCGTCGGCGGCGGTCATATACGCTTTGTCGAGCGCGGTGCCCGAGTTGCCGTTCACCTTCATATACGTGCCGGCGATATACACGTCGGTCCGTTTCGACAGGGTGTAGTCGGCGATCAGGCCGACCATCTGCCAGTGCAGCTTCGCGTCGCTCGCCGACGCATCGAGCTTGCCCTGCGTGTAGTAGTACATCGCGCCGAGCAGCAGTGCCGGCGTCGCGTAATACGTTGCGTTGACCTCGAAGTTGTCGAATTTCAGCGACGACAGCGTCTGCCCCGGCGGCACGATCGAGCCGCTGATGAATTGGAACGAGGTCGGGTCTTTCAGATCGGTGTGCGTATAGACGAAGCCGAGCGTCGACTGCCCGAGCTTGTAGCTGACGCCCGCGCCGTACACCGTCTGGCGGCTCGCGAGAAAGCCGGCGTCGTCGGTCGTGACCGCGCCTACCGTGTTCGCGCCGGGATCGTTGACGTTCAGGTAGCCCACGCCGATCGTCAACGGTCCGTTCGTATAGCCGGCGCCGACGCTCTGCGCATTGTTCTTCGAGAACTGCCCGGCGCTGTTCGAGAACGCGTAGGCGGTGCTCAGCTGGAAGCCCGACCAGTTCGCGCTATTGAACTGGACCGCGTTGTCGAGCCGGAAGAAGTTGTCGGTGTTGTCGTTGCCGTACGGGTGGTCGAACATGAAACCGCCCCAGTTGCCGTTCGCGGTCAGCGGTCCGAGGAACGTCACCAGCGAATCGTATTGACGGCCGAACGTCAGCGAACCGATGCCGTCCTTCGAAAGCCCGACATAGGCCTGGCGACCGAACATGCGGCCGCCTTCCATCAGACGGCCGCTGCTCGCGTCGAAACCGTTCTCGATCCGGAACAGCGCCTGCAGACCACCGCCCAGATCCTCGGAGCCCTTGAGCCCCCAGCGGCTGCCTTGCGCCTCGCCGCTCATCAATTCCCAGTTCGAGTGGCCCTGCACGTTGCTCGTGTAAGTCAGGCCTTGGTCGATCAGGCCGTACAGCGTCACGCTGCTTTGCGCGTGCGCACCGACCCCGATACCGCTTGCAATCAATAGTCCTGCCAACTGTTTTTTCTGCATTTTCTCCAGACCCATTAGTCGCTGTCGTTATCGTTCGCCGCGACGGGCAAGCGGGCAGACGCCGTGACGGTTGCCCGCGCCCGATCGCCTGATCGGCTTAGTCGCCGTAGATGTCGAAACTGAAGTACCTGTGCGCGAGCTTGTCGTACGTGCCGCTCTTGCGAATCGCGTCGATCGCCTGGTTGATCTTCGCGATCAGTTGCTCGTCGCCCTTGCGTGCGCCGATCGCGATGCCGTCGCCGGTCGCGCGCGGGTCTTTGACTTCCGCGCCGGCGAACGCAAACGACTTGCCGCGGGGCGTGCGCAGGAAGCCCAGATCGGCTTGAACCGACGCCTGGAACGACGCATCGAGACGCCCCGTCGACAGGTCTTCGTAGATCTGGTCGGGGCTCTGATACGACACGATCGTCACACCGTTCGGCGCCCATTCCGCCCGTGCGTAGCTCTCCTGCACCGCCCCCTGCTGCACGCCGATGCGGTGGCCGCGTAGCGAGTCGACGCTCGGCTGCAGCTTCGAGCCGGCCGGCGCGATGAGTCGCGCGGAGCCGCCATAGAGCTTGTCGGTGAAATCGATCTGCGCGCGACGCGCGGGCGTCGCCGTCATCGCGGACAGAATCGCGTCGAACTTGCGCGCCTTCAACGCGGGAATCATGCCGTCGAAGCCTTGCTCGACCCATTTGCAATGCACGTTCAGCTGCGCGCAGATCGCGTTGCCGAGATCGATGTCGAAGCCGACGAACGAGCCGTCGGGCGTCTTCGATTCGAATGGCGGAAAGGTCGGATCGACGCCGAACGCCAGCGTCTGCGAGTTTGCCGGGCTGGCTGCCGACGCGGTCGGCGGCATCGCGGTCAACGCGCAGACAGCCGCGCAGGCGGATGCCAACAGGGTGGAACGGATCAGTCGTTTCATGGTGTCTCCAAGCCGGAAAGAGGCGCGCTCGGGCAAATCGAGCGACAGGTTGCCGCCGTTGTTATCGAAGCCGCGAGCAGGCGACGGCACCCGCGCGCGGCATGATTGAACGCCGTGGCCTAGCGCAGGAACCGCTCGGTGAGCCGAACCCAGTAGCTCGCGCCGATCGACAGGATGTCGTCGTTGAAGTCGTAGCCGGGGTTGTGCGCCATGCAGCCGCCCTTGCCTTCGCCATTGCCGACGAGCAGATAGCAGCCGGGACACTGTTCCAGCACGTAGGCGAAATCCTCGCTGGCCGTAATCGGCCGCATGTCGTGCACGAGGCCTTCATCGCCGAGCCATTCCCGCGCAACGGACTTCGCGAGCCGCGTCTCGTCGGGGTGATTGATCAGCACCGGATAGCCGTGCTCGTAATCGACCTCGGCGCGTGCGCCGTAGGCATGCGCATGAGCATGCGCGAGTGCGGTGATGCGCTCCTGCAGACGCGTGCGTACCGCGGGACTCAGCGAGCGGACCGACAGCCGGATTTCCACGCTGTCCGGAATGATGTTCGACGCGCTGCCGCCATGAATCGCGCCGACCGACACGATGCCCGTTTCGAGCGGATCGACATTGCGCGAGACGATGGTCTGCAACCCCATCACCAGCGACGCGCTCGCGACGACCGGATCGACTGCCTTGTGCGGCACCGCGCCGTGCCCGCCGTGACCGACGATACGGATCGTCACCGTATCGGCGGCGGCCATGAACGGTCCTTCGAAAAAGCCGAAGCGGCCGGCCGCGACGCCGGGCATGTTGTGTATCGCGAACACCGCGTCGCACGGGAAGCGTTGGAGCAGCCCGTCTTCGAGCATCTTGCGCGCGCCGCCGCCATGCTCCTCGGCCGGCTGGAAAATCAGGTTCAGCGTGCCGCTGAAGTTGCGCGACTCCGCCAGCACGCGCGCCGCCGCGAGCAGCATCGCGGTATGGCCGTCGTGGCCGCATGCATGCATCACGCCGTCGTGCTTGCTCGCGTAGTCGAGGCCGGTCGCTTCGCTGAGCGGCAGCGCGTCCATGTCGGCGCGCAGGCCGAGCGACTTGCCGCTGCCGTTCGTCAAGGTACCGACGACGCCCGTGCCGCCCAGCCCGCGATGCACGCCATAGCCCCATTCGGCGAGGCGCTGCGCGACCAGCTCGCTGGTCTCGAACTCCTGGAAGCTCAGTTCGGGATGCGCATGAATGTGCCGGCGCAGCGACACCATATCGGCTTCGATCGCGCGCATGCGCGACGGGATGAATTCGTCGAGGGATGCTTCAATTGGGTAGGACATGGAGGGCTCTTAGGTGAAGACTGTCGGCGCATCATAGGCAGGCATTTTTTGAGCGGGAAGCCGCAATTTTGTTATATTGATAACCAACGGTTGTCACCGTGTTAACCCCCTCGTCAGCCCTCCCCACCGATGAAAATCCATCAACTCCAGGCGCTCGTGACGGTCGCCGACGCGGGCAGCATCCGCGCGTCGGCACGTCTGCTCGGCGTGTCTCAGGCGGCAGTCACGAAGGCGTTGCGCGAACTCGAAAAGGATCAGCAACTGACGCTGCTGTCGCGCAGCCCGAGCGGCGTGAGCTTCACCGAGGCCGGCCAGACGCTGCTCGGTCACGCGCGCCTGATGATCGGTCAACTCGAACGCGCGAACGAAGACCTCGCGAAGCTGCGCGGCGATCAGACCGGCAAGCTCGCGATCGCGATCACGCCGCTCGTGATGCTGGCTTTCATGGCGGAAACGATCACGCTGTTCCGGCAACAGATGCCGAAAGTGCGGCTGGAGATTTTCGAGGGCTTGACTGCGGTCGCGGTGCCGAGGATGCGCGAAGGGCTGCTGGATCTGTCGGTGGTGCCGCTGTCGTCGGCGTTGCCGAGCCGCGAGTTCGATCAGGAATTGCTGTTCACGTACGAGTCGTGCGTGATCGCGCGGCGCGGGCATCCGCTCGCGGATCGCCGCTCGATTCACGATCTGCTCGAGCATGACTGGGCGGTCAATTACACGGCGGCGAGCTTCGAAGGGATGATGCGCAACATCTTCTGGCAGCATGGCGCCGCAATCGAGCCGCATCGGCTGCATTGCGCGCATTCGAGCACGTTGCTCGTCGAACTCGCGCGCCATAACGACATGCTGTCGCACTGCCCGCGGCCACTGCTGCTGAGCGACTCGCTAAAAGACTGGGCGCAACCGCTCGAACTCGTCGAGCAGTTCGACCTGAGTCAGGTCGCGGTGATCGGACTGCACAACACGATGCGCAGTGCCGCGAGTCAGTGCTTCGTCGAATGTTTGTCGACGGTGATCCGCAAGCGCCGGCGCTCGGCGAAAGCGCACAACCGGATGTTGTTCGATATGCTCGACGTAGTGCTCTGACGGCGCACGTCGACTAGGGATTCAACACGACCCAAGCGTTCGCGTCGACCGTGATCTTCACCGCATCGAGGCTCGCCCCCGCGCACGGTCCCTCGATGCAGCGGCCGTCCTCGAAGCGGAACAGCGCGCTGTGATGCGCACACATCAATACCTGCGAGCGATAGCACAGCACATCGCCGGGTTCGAAATCGAGCGGCACCGAGAAATGCGGGCAGCGGTTCGCGTAAGCCCACACCTGCTCGCCCCGCCGCACGACCACGACGGGCATGCGGGCGGCCGTTGTATCGACGACCCGCGCGCCGCCATCGGGCACGTCGGCGAGCGGACATAGCGGCGTTTCGTTCATCGCTCAGACTCTCCGTTCCGGATTGCCGAGGCTCCAGTCCCATGGACGGATCTCGACGCTATCGAACAGCCCCGCCTGCATATACGGATCGTTGCTGACGAACTCCATCACGTCGTCGATACGCTCCGCTTCGACGACCAGCAAGGTGCCGTTCATCGCATCGCATTGCGGCGCGAGCGTCGGACCTCCGAGACGCACGAACACGCCGCGATGCGTACCGCCGCGCAACCACGTCCGATGCACCGGACGCACCCGTTCGCGCACTTCGCGCATGCCGGGCTTGTCGGTCGCGAATACCGCGAAAAAGCGTGCCATCGCCGTCAACTCCGATCGAGGATGAAGTCGTAGCGCGCTTCGCGGAACGGTCCGTCGAAACCGAAGCGGCGCGCGAGTTCGTGGTCGGCCGGGCACTCACGATAGTCGACCATCAGCGACGGCTTCACGCCGAATACCGCGTCCGAACCCAGATACGGATCCTCGCGATCGAACACATGCGTGACGAGCGTGCGATGCCCCGGCGCGTCGATCATGAAGTGCAGATGCGCGGGGCGCCACGGATGCCGCCCGGTGGCTTCGAGCATACGGCCGACCGGGCCGTCGGTCGGAATCGGATAGCTGACCGGCACGATCGTCGAGATCGCGTAGCGGCCTTCGGCGTCGGTGCGAAAACGTCCGCGCAGATTGCCGTGCGGCTGCTCGGTGTCCTGCCCCGAGTACATGCCGTTGTCGGCGGTCTGCCAGACGTCGAGCACGGCGTTGGCAAGCGGCTCGCCGTCCGTCGACAGCACGCGGCCATGCACGAGCGCGGGCGTGCCTGGCGTGAACGCGATGTTCTCGCCATACGCGCGCTCGGGCATGCCGCGAATATAGAACGGACCGAACACGGTGGTGTCGGTGGCGCCCGTGGCCAGACGATGGTTGATCGCGTCAACCAGCATCGATACGCCGAGCGTATCCGACAGCAGGATGAATTCCTGCCGCACGAGGTCGTCGCACATCTTGCCGGTGTCGGTCAGAAAGCGAATGGCCGACATCCATTCGGCCTCGGTCGGCTCGACTTCACGCACGAACGCATGCATGTGCCGCACGAGGCTTTGCATCAGCGTGCGCAGCCGTTCGTCGGGCGTGCCGGCGAAGCTCGCCACCACCTGCTCGGTCAGGGCCTGTTCGGCCTCTTTGTTATCTGTCGACATGTCTGCCTCCATCGATTGTTTGGGTGGCGCCGCGTTGAGCGGCGCTCAGGCGGGTTCGGCGCCCTGCCAAGCACGTTGCAGCAGCGCGCGTATCGCCTCACGCTCCACGGCACGCGGATTCGCATACGGATTCTTGCACGCGAGATCGGCCGCTTCGTCGAGGCCCTGCTCGGGCATGCCGATCTGCGCGAGCGCCAGCGGAATGTCGAGCGCGCGGTTCAGTTCGAACAGCAGCGGGCCCGCATCGGCCGCGCGCTTGCCGCCGAGCGCGCGTGCGACGCGCGCGAGCGCATCGGGCGCGGCGTCGTGGTTGTAGTGTGCGGTATGCGGCAGCATCGCCGCATGCGTTTGCGCATGCGGCAGGTTGAACGTGCCGCCCAACGTATGACAAAGCTTGTGGTGCAGCGCCATGCCGACCGCGCCCAGACAGCTGCCCGCGAGCCACGCGCCGTACAGCGCGCTGCTTCGCGCCGCGGCATCGTCCGGCGCGCGCACTATTACGGGCAGCGCTTCGCCGAGCGCGCGGATCGCTTCCTCGGCCATCAGGCTAATCACCGGATTCGCGTCTTCGGCATACAGCGCTTCGACGGCGTGCGCCATCGCGTTGATGCCCGACGCGGCGGAAATGCCCACCGGCAACGACAACGTCAGCGACGGATCGTAGATCACCGTGCGCGGCAGCACGCGCATATCGCGGCCGGTGCGCTTCAGACGCCCTTCGGTGAGGCCGTAGATCGGCGTCATCTCGGAGCCCGCGTAGGTGGTGGGCACCGCGATGATCGGCAGCGACGATTCGAGCGCGATCGCCTTGCCGAGGCCGACCGTCGAGCCGCCGCCCACCGCGACGCAGCAGTCGGCGTCGAGCGCGGCGGCCGCATCGCGCGCCGCTCGTGCGACTTCGATCGGCACGTGCATCACGGCTTGCGCATGCACGCCCGCCGCGCGCGACCCGAGCACATCCGCGACCCGCTCGGCCAGCGCGTGCTGCTCGGGCGTCGCGAGGATCAGCGCGCGCCTGGCTCCGAGCCGCTCGACCTCCGCGGGCAATGATGCGAGCCCGCCCCATTCGAACACCACACGCGACGGCGTGCCCTGATAGACGAAGCGCTCCATGCCGGCCTCAGCGCTTGAAATGCGGCGGCACGTTGCCGTCGACGTTGACCCACACCGAGCGCGCTTCCGTGTAGTCGTGCATCGCCTCGAAGCCCATCTCGCGGCCGTAGCCCGACTGTCCGACGCCGCCGAACGGGCTGCCCGGATTGACGCGCTTGTAGCAGTTGACCCAGCACATGCCCGCATGAATCCGCGCGGCCATCGAATGCGCGCGCGACAGATCGCGCGTCCACAGCCCGCTGCCGAGGCCATAGTCGGTACCGTTGGCGATCGCGAGCGCTTCGTCGTCGGTGCTGAAACGCAGCACCGTGACGAACGGTCCGAACACTTCCTCCTGCGCGATGCGGTCGTTCGGGCTCGCGGCCTCGACCACGGTCGGGCGCACGTAATAGCCGTTCGCGAGCGCCGGGTCGCTCGGCGCAGTGCCGCCGGTCAGCACGCGGCCGCCCTGCTGGCGCGCGATGTCGACGAACGCCAGCACGCGTTCCTGGTGCTGCTTCGACGTGAGCGGCCCCATTTCGGTGTTGGCATCGAGCGGATTGCCGAGCCGGATCGACGACGCCAGCGACACGAAGCGTTCGAGGAACTGATCGGCGATGCGCTCGTGCAGGATCAGCCGCGAGCCCGCGATACACGCCTGGCCCTGGTTGTGGAAGATCGCCCAGGCGGCGCCGTTGATCGCGGCGTCGAGATTCGCGTCGTCGAACACGATGTTGGCGCCCTTGCCGCCGAGTTCAAGCTGCACGCGCTTCAGATTGCCCTGCGAGGCCTCGACGATGCGCCGCCCGGTCGCGGTCGATCCGGTGAACGCGATCTTGCCGACGCCCGGATGCTCGGCGAGCCGCTGCCCGGCGGTATGACCATAACCGGCGACGATGTTGACGACGCCGTCCGGAAAGCCGACCTCGGCCATCAACTCGACGATGCGCAGCGTGGACAGCGGCGTGATCTCCGACGGCTTCAGCACGACCGTGTTGCCGGCCGCGAGCGCCGGGCCCATTTTCCAGCTCGTGAACATCAGTGGGAAATTCCACGGTACGATCTGTCCGACCACGCCGATCGGCGCGCGTTGAACGTAGTTCAGAAAGCCCGTTTCAACCGGAATCACCGAGCCTTGCAGCTTGTCGGCCATGCCGCCGAAGTAGCGGAAGCATGCGGCGGTGCGCGGCACGTCGAGCGAGCGCGAATCGCGAATCGGATGGCCCGTGTCGAGCGATTCGAGTTGCGCGAGTTCTTCGGCGTTGGCCTCGATCGCGTCGGCGAGCTTCAGCAGCAGGCGGCCGCGTTCGGCGGCGGGCAGCGCGGCCCACTTCGGGAACGCGCGGGTGGCGGCGGCAACGGCGAGATCGACATCGGCGGCGGTGGCTGCTGCGATCTGCGTGATCAGCGAGCCGTCGTGCGGATTGAGCACGTCGATCGTGCCGCCTTCGACGGCGTCAGTGAAACGGCCGTCGATGAACAGTTGGGTTTGCATGAATGATCCTCGGTGAATACGGGCGCGGAGGCTCTTCGATCGAGCCTTCAGAAATCGACGGGATAGGGCTTCAGCTCGCCGCTCTCGTAACGCTTCGGCAGATTCGGTGTCGCGTTCTCCCACACCAGCAGCATCGAGCGCTTGGTCGAATAGCCCTGATGGCGGATATCGGCCGGCATCGCGCAGATGTCGCCCGCACGCATCGTGATGCGAGCGCGCGGCGCGCCGGTGTTCTTGTCGCCGATATCCCAGACGATTTCATCGGACAGTTGCAGGAACCACTCGACGCGATCGTTGCCATGAAAAACCGGCAGGATGTATTCCTCGGTGGTCGGACAGAACAGGCTCTGGCCGCATACCGACGTGACCGACGGATTCCACGTGACGTCCGAGCGCGACAGATACTTGAACAGGTTGAACGCGTGCAGTTGGCCTTCGAAACCGGGCTCGACGTGCACTTCCGGATCGTCCTGCGAGACGTCGGCGAACGCGCGGTTCACCGGCAGCTCGTCGCGCAGCGGCGAGTCGCCTTCGAGGCCCGGCATGCGGCGCGTCGCGATGCGCGTGCGCTCGATCGCGGCGTCGTTGTCGCCATGCTTGCGGCCGAACGCGGTGCCGGTTTCTTCAGGCGCGGCGAACGGGTCGAAGCCTTCGTTGGTCCAGTCGTGCAGGATCGCCTTGAAGGTCGCCATGATCGTCGGCGTCTCGAAGGTTTCCATGTAGTCGACGCCCGCGTCCTTCATGATGCCGTTGAACGAGCCCGCATATACGTCGACCTTGCCGTAGTGATTGCGCGTGCCGAACACGTGGTCGAAGTTGACCCAGCCGTAGAAGAAGCCCCATGCGACGTCGCGCATCATCGCGCGCAGGAACGCATCGGCCGGCACCGCGTGGGTGCGGGTCTGGCCTTTCGCGGGCCAGTTGATCTTGACGAAGTACTCGTCGCGCAGGAATTCGAATGCGCCGAGCGTGAAGCGGCGATAGCCGGTGACCGCGTCGGGTTCGCTTGCGCGCACGGTGTCGGCGGCGAAGCCGGCCGGATGATCGAGGGTTTCGAGAGATGCCATGGTTTGTCTCCTGTCGACCAGAGTTGGCGCTTTAGCGGTTACTCTGGTCCCATGCAACGAAGTTGCGGGGTCGTGTTCCTATCAGTGCAGGCAGATGTCGGCCCACTTCTCTACCGACAGTTCGCCGAACATCGTTTGCACGAGCGCGACGCCGGCTTTCTGTGCAGTGAAGCGATACGCGCAGCCGGCCGGCAGCAGGGCCTGATGACCGCGACGCAGCACCACATGACCCATCGTGCGGCCCGCGGGTTGCGTTCCCGCTGCGACGGTGCCCTTGCCGCTCTTCGGCGGGTTGTCGAGCTTGATGAAATCGATGCGCACTTCGCCGTCCATCAGGATCGCGAACTCGTCGTGAGCGCAGGCGAACCATTGCGATTGCCCTTCGGTGCGCAATGCCTCGATCACGTAGTCGAGGTTCTTGCCGACCACGACCTTCTCGTAGGGTGTCGACTCGGAAGCGACTTCGAAGATGTTGGAAAACACGTAGTGGCGTGCTTCGCCGCTCGTGATTTCGATTTCGCCTTTGCGGTAGCCGTCGAGCGAGCCAAAGACGGTGTGGAATGACTGGTCGGTCATTGCTGTCTCCTGTGTCGATCGGGATTGGCGCTTTAGCTGTCGACCGGTGTTGGCGCTTTAGCGCCTACTCCGGTCCCATGCAAAGCTCTTACTCCGATCTCATGCAACGAAGTTGCGGTTGTTGAATCGATCTTGTTGGGATCAACTTTAGAAGCGCGACAGGATGACAACAACCGGCGATCGGGCGATTACAGCATTCGGACTTTGCAAATAATCGCCGCGCGAAAAGCCGCGTTACGTCACCCAGCCACGCTCGATGAGCGGCCGGTCCCAAGCGGGTTCGGGACCCAGGTACTCGGCCAGAAACTCGACCAGCGCTTTCACCTTCAGCGCCTGTCGTTGAGTCGCGGGATACACGGCCGCGAAATTCAGCGGCGACAGCGTGTAGTCGGTCAGAATCGGCACCAGCGAACCGTCGAGCAGCGCGGCGCTCGCGACGAGCGTCGGCAGACAGACGACGCCGCCGCCGGTCAACGCATAGTCGCGCAGCAGATGCACCGAGTTCGAACGGATCATGCCGGGCAGCTCCATTTCGACGACCTCGTCGCCGTGCGTCATGGTCCAGCGATTGCGCGACGGGTAGCCCGAATAAAGTGCCGTGGTGTGTTGCAGCAAATCGCGCGGATGCTGCGGCGCGCCATGCTCGTTCACATACGCGGGCGCCGCGCAGAACAGACGCCGCACTTTGAACAGGCGCCGTTCGATCAGCGATTCGGCGATCGGCGGAAAGATCTGGAAAGCGACGTCGAAGCCCTCTTCGATCGGATCGACCACCCGGTCGTTGACGATCACATCGAGCTGGATGCCCGGATAGCGCCGGTTGAATTCCGCAAGCGGCGCGCCGAAGTGGCCGAGCGCGAAGCCCGGCAGCATCTGGATGCGCAATCGGCCCGTGGGTGTGGCGCGCAGCTCGCGCATCTGGTCGGTGAGTTCGTTGACACGCCCGACCACTTCCGCGCATTCGCGATAGAACGCCTCGCCCACTTCGGACAGGCGCACGACCCGGGTGCTGCGATGAAAGAGGGGCGCGTTGACGAACTTCTCCAGTTGCTGGATGCGCGTCGTGATCACTGAACTCGTCACGCCCAACTGCCGCGCCGCTTCGGCGAAGCTGCTCGTCTCGGCCACGCGTACGAAGGCCTCGATGCTCAGAAAACGGTCCATGCTGGGTCCTTGTCCACTCGTCCAGCCTGTCAGTGTATCTGGGCTGGGACGCGTGAACGCGCCGCTCGGTCGGCAACAACGGCCTCGTTATCGAGCGCGGCACCGACTGCATTGCCGAGTGCCGTGCCGACCGGTTGCAGCGCATCATTCCGGTTGCTCGCTGACCGGCAGGTCGAGCGACGGCGCACGGCTCTGACGACGCACGCGGGCCGGCGCGGTTTCCTCGAGCAGCAGGCTCACGCCGATGCCGAGCAGCACCGCGCAGATCGGCAGCCACAGGATGTTCTGGATGCCGAAGTGTGTCGCGACGAAGCCCGCCAATGCCGGCGCAATGCCGCCGCCAAATATCTCGCCCGCGCCGACGACGATGCCGATCGACGTCGAGATCATGCCGATCGGTGCAGCTTCGGTCGCAACCGGACCGGACAGCAGCGATACGAGTCCGAGCGTGAAGAACGACGCGACGAACAGCACCGCGAACAGTTGCACCGGTTGCGCGCCGAGTCCGCGAAACACGTACAGCATCACCGCGGTGCCGGCAAAGCCGACGATGCTCGCGACGCGCCGCCCGGTCAGGTCCGACAGCCCCGGCAAACCGAACTGGCCGATGAAGCCGCCAAAGCCGATCGCCGACACGACGACACCCATGCGCTGCGTGTCGAGCGACAGGTACTCGGTCAGGTACAACGGCAGCATTGCGCCGAGCACGAACACGCCGGTCATCGCGCAGAACAGCGCGGCCATCGCGACCGGGATGTTGCGGCTCTTCAGCACGGCGCGCCAGTTGCCGCGTTCGGCCGGGCGCGTGGCGCGCTTCGGCGCAGCTTGCGGTGCGACTCTCGGTTCGCGAATCACGAAATACATCAGCACGCCGAGAATCAGCCCCGGCACCGACACCAGCGCGAACACCCAGCGCCACGAGACCACGCTGAGCAGTTGCGTCGCGATGATCGGCGACAGCGCGAGGCCGAACAGCGCGAAGCCGCTTTGCTGCAGGCCCAAATTGAAACCGCGACGCTTCGGATGCGACGCATCGGCGGTGGCGGCGAAACTGGTCGGGCAGAACGAGCCTTCGGCGACGCCCATCAGCGCGCGCACCGCGAGCAGGCTCACCAACCCGCCGGCGACCCCGGAGAATCCGGACAGCAGCGAAAACGCCAGAATCGCCGGGATCAGCACCTTGCGGCGCCCGATCTTGTCGGAGATGCCGCCCATCAGCGCCGCGAAAATTCCCCACGACAAGCCAAGGATGCCGATGCAGTTGCCGACGTCCTGCGCGGTCAGATGCAGGTCCTTCATGATGGCCGGAAAGAGCGGCGCGATCAGCCACCGGTCGAGTCCCACGAGGCCGAAGCCCAGCGCCAGCAGCACGACGGCCTTCCATTCGTAGGCCACGTCCCAGTCGTTCGATTTCATCTGTGTCTCCATGTCTCCATAGGCCGGCCGCTTTGCGCGCACGGCATTCGCTGGCGCGGGGCGCGCCGCCGGGTTCGTCGAATGCAATAACGGGTGTCGTGCCGCGCTTCGTCGATGCGGCTACGACGCGGCCAAGATTGGCGGAAGTCCAGCGGGACAGGAACGGGACAAGCGGCGAATGCGCTATTCGTGAATCGCAAATAATCGCGACGGATGGCGGCGCAGCGAGCGGGGGCAAGGCTCAGCGGCAGGCGGCGGCGGTGAATCGGGTGCGCATGAAGGCACCCCAGGGCAAGCCCGGGTAGACGCGCGGGTGGGCGGCAAGCGGTTCGTTTCGTAGCGCGCTTTCGGCGTCAACGATGCGCAATCGCGGCGGACAAACTCCGCTATAAATAAAGTGTCGAATCTGCGATGTCATCACACATGGAGGGACATCATGCATAGACGAACCGAAGGTGATCCTGACGCTCACGCATTGGGTGCTTCGAGAGCGTGCCCGGGTGGATTCGTGTTGCCTGTCCCGGCAACCGCGACCGCAGCGGCCTTGCTCGCCGCCACGCTGCTGGCCGGTTGCGCGCCATCGTTGAGCGCGTTCAGACCCGGTGAAGATTCCGCGCTGCTGACCACCCGGCTAGGCAAGCCGGCCGAAACCTACAGCCTGCCCGACGGCAGTAAGCGCCTGATGTGGCCGACTCAGCCGCTTGGGGTGACGACGATCGCCGCCGATGTGTCGGCCGACGGCAAGATCGAAAGCGTGCGCCAGGTGCTGCAACCGAGCGAATTCAATCAGGCGCAGGTCGGCACGTGGACCAAGCAGGACGTGCTCGTGCATTTTGGCCGCCCGGCCGAATCGAAAACCATGCCGCGCCTCAACGAGGAAGTCTGGAGCTACCGCTATCAGGACAGCGGCGTCTGGCATCTGCTGTACAACTTCTACTTCGATCAATCCGGCGTGCTGCGGCTCACGCAGCAGTCGCCCGACCCGCTGCGACAGACCGGCGACACGCTTTACTGAGCGACGTCGCCGGAAGGCGCAGCGTCAGGCCGCGCCCTCCGCGCTTCTCAACCGCGCGCGGCTATTGGACAGGTGCATGTGCATCGCCGCGCGCGCACCGTCCACATCTCCGCGCGAAATCGCCTCGTAAATGTTCAGGTGTTCGCTGTTGACCCGCGACGAGTAGCTCGATGGATCGAGCCGCGGCCGCGGCGCGAACGACGGATCGAGTTGCGACAGCACATCGACGAAAAACGGATTGCCGGTCGCGCGCGCAATCTGGATGTGGAACTGGAAGTCGTACGGCGCGGCATCGACGCCGGCGCCGGCATGCACGTCGAGTTCGTCGAGCGCGGCCTTGATCGCCGCGAGGTCCTGACGCGACGCGCGCTGCGCGGCGAGCCCCGCGCTTTCCGTTTCGATGCAGATGCGCAACTCCAGAATCGCCAGCACGTCGCGGCGCGTGCGCGCGGTGGCGCCCGTCAGCTCGACGATCGGCGCCGCTGCACCGGCGTCGAGCACGTAGCTGCCCATTCCCTGGCGCGTCTCGATCAGACCGGACATGCGCAGCCGCTGCACCGCCTCGCGCGCGACTGCGCGGCTCACTTCCTGGGTGCGCATCAGGTCGAACTCGGTCGGCAGTTGGTCGCCCGGCTTGAGCGCGCCCGTGCGGATCTGCTCGCTGAGCCAGTCGTACACGTTTTCGGCACGCCGCCGTGTGCGACGTACGGGCAACGGAGAATTCATTGAGTCGTCCAGATTCGTTGTGTTAAATTGTCCGTCATACGATGACTGACAGTAGTTGATAGTTCGAGTATACCGCTGGCGCCGCGCGCCCGCGATGTCCGCGCGCCGCCCGGACGGCCCTGGCGCCCCAGGCGGACCCGATTCAACCCCTACGGAACCGAATTCATGAAGATCGAACGCGTCACGCGCACCGTGTTTACCTATCCCACGCGGCGCGCCGTCGATAGCGGCGGCCACTCGCACCCCGGCGACGAGCGCGAGGCCACGATGGCCCTGCTGAAAATCGAGGCGGACAACGGCGCGGCCGGCTACGCGTTCGGGCCGCCGGAGGTGATTCGCGAGGAACTCCTTGCCGCGCACGTGCGGCGCGTGCTGCTCGGGCAGCATCCGTTCCAGCGCGAGGCGCTGTGGCAGGATCTCGCGCACCGGCAACGCGGCAGCGCCGGTCAGCTGACCGACCGCGCGCTTGCGATCGTCGATCAGGCATTGTGGGATCTCGCCGGGCGGGCGCTGCAAACGCCGGTCTACCGGCTGATCGGCGGCTTTCGCGACAAGGTGCCGGCCTACGGCAGCACGATGTGCGGCGACGAGCTCGCCGGCGGCCTCGCCACGCCCGACGACTACGCGCGCTTCGCCGAGAAGCTCGTCGCGCGCGGCTACAAGGCGATCAAGCTGCACACGTGGATGCCGCCGGTGTCGTTCGCGCCGGACGTGACGATGGACATCAAGGCGTGCGCGGCGGTGCGCGAGGCGGTCGGCCCGGACATCGCGCTGATGCTCGACGGCTACCACTGGTACAGCCGCACCGACGCGCTGCGGATCGGCCGTGCGCTCGAACAACTGGATTTCGCGTGGTTCGAGGAGATGATGGACGAGCAGAGCATGGCCTCGTACAAGTGGCTCGCGGACCAGCTCGACGTGCCGATCGTCGGACCGGAGTCGATGTCGGGCAAGCATCATCTGCGCGCGGACTGGGTCGCGGCCAATGCCTGCGACATCCTGCGCGCGGGCGTGGCCGGCGTCGGCGGCATCTCGCCGACGCTGAAGGTCGCGCATCTGGCCGAGTCGTTCGGGATGAACTGCGAAATCCACGGCAACGGCGCGGCCAACCTGGCCGTCACGGCCGCCGTGCCGAACTGCCGCTGGTACGAGCGCGGCCTGCTGCACCCGTTCCTCGACTACGACGTGCCGCCCGCCTATCTGCGCAGCCTCGCCGATCCGATGGACGCCGACGGCTTCGTGCATCTGTCGCAGGCGCCTGGGCTCGGCGAGGACATCGATTTCGAGTACATCGCCGCGCACACGATTCAGAGCAGCTGATCAGGCGCGAGCAGGTTGGGCGGGTCTGCCCAGCCGACCCTGCCCCTTCATTCCACCCCCCATTCCCTGCGAGGGTATACCGCCATTGAGACAGTTGTTCGATGACTGATAATGTTCGTTGTCGGTTGTACGATGACGAATAAATAAAACAGGTTATCGAACATCCGGCGAACAACTAAAAACATCCGCCCGACTGGCTCCGCCTGAGTCGGGCGAGACCTTCTAACGTGATGGAAGTGAATCAGGATGTCGACCGCAAATAGAATGTGCACGGCTCTCGCACTGTGCATCGGCCAGCTGGCCGCCGCTTACTCGCCCGAACTGCTGGCCCAGGAGACGCCGGTGCAGTTCTCAGGATGGTCCGACAAGGCCTACACGCCCTACGGTGGCGATTCGGTCAATTTCTATGGGCGCTTCATCAACTCGATCGACTGGGTCACCGGCGGCGGCAATCCCGGCAGTGTGCGCATGGCCAACTACGGCTCGGCATGGGGCTTTCGCGGTTCCGAGACACTGACCTCGGACCTGAAGACGGTCTTCCAGGTGGAAAGCTCGTTCAGCACGACGGACGGCACCGGCACGTTCGGCGCCCGCGAAACCTTCGTCGGTCTGTCGAGCAAGACCTTCGGCTCGCTGCGCATGGGCCGCTTCCAGGCGCCGTTCGACCGTCACGGCATCTTTGGCGACACGCTCGCCGAAACCCAGGGTCTTGGCATCACCACGGTACTGTGGTCGAACTGCGGCATCGCGATGAAGGGCACCGCCGGCTATACCAAAGCGCAGGGCTGTTTCGACATCAAGTACCCGACCTCGATCCGCTACGATTCGCCGAATTTCGGCCCGGTGTTCGGCGCGGTCCAGTATTACGCGTACGATCAGGACGTCAACAACGGCGGCCTCGGCTCGCCGCACGTGTGGTCGGCATCGCTTAACTACGTGAGCGGCCGGCTGCAGGCGGCGATCGGCTTCGAAGGCGATTACGGCGTGCTGGGGCCGGGGCAGAACAACTATGCGGCGGAAATCGTCGCCGGCTATCAGCTCACGCAGTCCGTCTATTTCGGCGGCATCGTCCAGCAGCTCAATTACGAGGTCAACGCGCAGCGCCAGAACATTCGCCAGAACATGCTCGGTCTCGTTGCGCGCTATACGCCCGGTCCGTGGGGCTTCGAGCTGAACTACGGCATCGCCGGCAGCGGTTACGGCAGCGCGCCGATCGGCGCGTCGGTCGGCTCGGTCAAGAAAGGGCCGAACACCGGCGCGCAGCACATCGTGTTCACGACGCGCTATGACTTCTCGAAGCGCACCGCGCTCTATGCGCAGCTGGTTGCGCTGCGCAATGCGTCGAACGCGATCTACAGCATCAAGCCGATGGGCATCCAGAGCCCCGGTGAAAACGAACAGGGTGTCTCTGTCGGCATCATTCACTACTTCTGATCCGTACCGCTGCACGACTCTCTTCGACTCAAGACCTCAGCCTGCGCGGAGTAATGCATGGACATCAATATTCTCGTCGTGGTCGCGTACATCGGCTTTCTGATCGCGATCACCCTGTCGTTCCGTTCCTTCAACCGGAACACGAGCGACTATTTCAGCGGCGGCGGCAAGGTGCTGTGGTGGATGGTGGGCGCCACCGCGTTCATGACGCAGTTCTCCGCGTGGACCTTTACCGGCGCGGCATCGAAAGCGTTCAACGACGGCTTCGCGATCGTCGTGCTGTATCTGGCCAACGCGGTCGGCTATCTGAGCAACTATCTGTACTTCGCGCCGCGCTTCAGGCAGATGCGCGTCGTCACCGCAACCGAAGCATTGCGCTCGCGCTTCGGCCGGACCAGCGAGCAGAGCTTCGTGTGGCTCAGCGTGCTCGACGGGCTGCTGTCGGCCGGGCAATGGCTGAATGGTCTCGCGATCATCACCGGCGCGGTGTTTCATCTGCCGGTCGGCACGGTGATCGTCGGCACGGGACTCGTCGTGATCGCGATGGCGCTCGCGGGCGGTGCATGGGTGATGGTCGCCTCCGACTATCTGCAGATGCTGATCGTGATGGCCGTCACCTTCACGTGCACGATCGTTGCGCTCGGCAACGCGGGCGGCATCGCGCCGATCGTCGGCAGTTTCCACGATACCTTCTGGATCGGCCACGGCTACGCCTATGCGGGGCTGTTCGCGGTGTGGGTCGTAATGATCGTCGTCAAACAGATCTTCATGATGAACAACGGCCTGAACTCGTACCGCTACATCTGCGCGAAAGACAGCGACCATGCGCGTAAGGGCGCGATGCTGACCTGCGTGCTGAGCATTCTCGGGCCGCTCGTGTGGTTCGTGCCGGCGTGGTTCATGCACTACCGGATGCCCGATTTCGCCGGCGACTTCGGCATGCTCGGCCACGATGCCCGTGAAGCCGTATTCGTCGCGTTCGTGTCGAAGTTCATGCCGGCCGGGATGCTGGGCCTCCTGATGGCGGCGATGTTCGCCGCGTCGATGTCGGCGATGGACGCCGGCATCAACCGCAACGCCGGCTTCTTCGTGCGCAATTTCTATCGCACGGTGTTGCGCCCCAAGGCCAGCGAAAAGGAACTGATGGTCGCATCGAAGCTCGCGTCGCTGGTGTTCGGGTTGATGGTGGTCGGCGTCGGTATGGCGATCAATGCGGTGCACGGCATGACGCTGTTCGACATCCTCGTCACGCTGAGCGCGATGGTGACGTTCCCGCTCGCGGTGCCCGCGATGCTCGGCTTCGTCGTACGCAAGACGCCGGACTGGTCGGGTTGGGTCACGCTGCTGGTCGGCCTCGTGGTCTCGTACGTGTTCGGCATCCTGATCGGACAGTCGACGATCGAAGCGTGGTTCGGCATCAAGCTGAGCGGACGCGAATGGGCGGATCTGCGGGTGTCGATCGTGCTGCTTGCACATGTCGTGATCACCGGCGGTTTCTTCGTGTCGACGCGCCTGTTCTATTCGGAGTCGAATGCGACGCGCGTGGCCGAACGCCGCGACCTGTTCCAGCGTTGGGACACTCCTGTCGAGTCCGACAACGACGACGCCACCGACAGCCTGCGCGAGCATCGTCAGCGTGGCCTGCTCGGCCGGCTCGTGTGCCTCGCGGCGCTCGGCATCATGGCGCTCGCGCTGCTGCCCAACGCGATGAACGGACGCTTCGTGTTCCTGATCTGCGGCGCGGTTCTGCTCGTGCCGGGCGCATGGCTGTATTACTCCGCCAGCGCGGGACGGGTGGCCGCCGTCGCAGAGCGCCGCGAGAGCGCGAAAGGCAAGATGACGCGCTCGCGAACCTGAGAGCACGGATCCTCGTCCGTGAAACGAAACAAACGAAACAAACGAAACGAACGGGCTCGCGGCGATCGCGCCGCGCGCCTCGCTGCGAAGGACTGACAATGAGCAAGGGCACAACGCTACAACTCGACTACGCGGAACACGTCGATCCGCAGACCGGCGTAAAGGTCACGCGCCTCACGCCACCGCACGTGACCTGTCATCGCAACTACTTCTATCAGAAGTGTTTCACCAACGACGGCAACCGCCTGCTATTCGGCGGTGGTTTCGACGGGCACTGGAACTACTGGCTGCTCGATCTGCCCACCGGCGTCGCGACACAGCTCACAGAGGGACCTGGCGACAACACGTTCGGCGGCTTTCTGTCGCCCGACGACACGCACCTCTACTACGTGAAGAACGACCGCCGTTTGCAGCGGCTCGACCTGCGGACGCTGGAAGAGTCCGTGGTCTACGAGGTGCCCGACGATTTCGTCGGCTACGGTACGTGGGTCGCGAATTCGGCGTGCAGCAAGGTGGTCGGTATCGAGATCGCGGCGGACGACTACATGCCGTTGACCGACTGGCGCAAATTCCACGAGTTCTATTTCAAGCAACCGCGCTGCCGCCTGCTCAGCATCGACCTGCGCGACGGCGCACGCACGGTGATCCACGAAGCGCATCAGTGGTTGGGACATCCCATTTATCGTCCGTTCGACGACCACACCGTTGCCTTCTGCCATGAAGGCCCGCACGATCTCGTCGGCACGCGCATGTGGCTCGTCGATGAAGACGGCACCGACGTGCGCAAAGTCCACGAACACGCTGAAGGCGAAAGCTGCACGCATGAATTCTGGGTGCCGGACGGCAGCCGGATGATCTACGTGTCGTATCGCAAGGGCGATCCGCGACGCACGATCCGCAGCTTCGATCCGCGGCTCAATGCCGACGTCGAGCTGATGGACATGCCGCCGTGCTCGCATCTGATGAGCAATCACGACGGCTCGCTGCTGGTCGGCGACGGCTCCGACACGCCAGTCGACGTCAGCGACGTCGGCGCGCACGTGATCGAAAACGATCCCTATCTGTACCTGTTCGAACCGGCGACGCGCACGACCAAGCGCATCGCCGCGCACAACACGTCATGGCGCGTGCTCGACGGTAATCGCCAGGTCACGCATCCGCATCCGTCGTTCACGCCGGATAACAGCAAGGTGCTGTTCACGTCCGATTGCGATGGCCTGCCCGCGCTGTATCTGGCGGACTTGCCAACGGCCACCGCGAGCGCTACGCCATTGCGGCAGCAGGCTCCCGCGACAGCCCGATAACCGCCTGCAGAATCGCCGCGCGCGCCTGACCGAGAATCAGCCCGCGCCACACGTCGTCCCCGCAGTAAAAGCCGGCGCGGATCTCGTCGCGAATCGCGTCGATCCGTTGCGGGTCCGCGTCGGGATGCTGACGCACCCAGCTATCGGCACGCAACCGGTGCAGCATGTCGACGAGCGGCACCGTGCCATACTCGATCGCAATCGCCGTGGTGCGCGCATGCGTGCAGGTGCGGCGCAGCGTATCGAGCACCGGACCCGCGACGTTGGCCGCGACCGACGTGCCGTCGAGCGGACTCGTCACGTCGGCGCCCCACCACACGCGAGCGCGCTGCAATTCGCCGGCGCCGAGTTGCCCGACGCAGATTTTCTCGCCGTGTCCATACGGACCGAGTCCCGTATGGAAATCGATCCAGCCGATGCTGTCGCACGCCGGGCCGTTCTGTTCGAACAGCGTCTGCAACAGCCGTGTGCTCCATACCGTGCGCGCTCCGCCGAAGAACATGCCGTCGGCGTGGCGGTACTGACCGATCGTCAGCGCCTGCTGATAGGCAGCTTCGCCGCGCTCCTCGATATACCTCGCGATCGCCGCGGCGTTCTCCGCGGACGGCGGCCAGCCAGGCGGCACCAGCAACGCGTGCAGATCGTCGTACGCGGGATTGACCGGCAACGGCCGCGAGAAGTCGATGCTGTTGCGGTTCAGATCGACGTTGTCTTCGTTGGTGCGGCTCAGATACGAAAAGCCGTACGGATTGATCGCATGCACGACGAGGATCGCGACATTCAGCCTGTCGAGCAGCGCGTGCAGCGGCCGGTCGTGCAGTAGCGCGATCTGCGCGGCCGAGCCGCAAAATCCCTCGACGCCATGCGTGCCCGACGTCAGCACCAGCAGACGGCGTGCGCTCGCCGGACCGATGCGCGCGACGTCGGTGGCGAGTTCCTCGCCGCCGAGGCCACGCAGACCCGGTATCACGTGACTGTCGACGCGCGCCGCCGCATCCGCGGCGGACCGCAGATAGAGCCGCCGCGCATCCGCGTACGACACCGCGAAATACGACGATGGGTTCATGACAGCTCCGAGAGTTATGCGGATTTCAGGAACGATTCGGTCAGACGCACCCAGTAGGTCGAGCCGAGCGACAGCACGTCGTCGTTGAAATCGTAGCTGGTGTTGTGCAGCATGCACGGACCAAGCCCGTGACCGTGGTCGCGATGCTCGCCGTTACCGTTGCCGATGTACGCGTAGCAGCCCGGCTTTTCGAGCAGCATGAACGAGAAGTCTTCGGCGCCCATGGTCGGATCGATGTTCGTCTCGACGTGCTCCTTGCCGACGATTTCCTGCATCACGCCCAGCGCGAAATGCGTTTCCTTTTCGGTGTTGACGGTCGGCGGATAGTTGCGGCGGAACGAGAACTCGACCGAGCAGCCGTAAGCCAGCGCTGTCGCTTCCGCGAGCTGCTTCATGCGGCTTTCGATCAGATCCAGCACTTCGACCGAGAACGTGCGCACCGTGCCGGCCAGCGTCGCCGTGTCGGGGATCACGTTGACCGCTTCGCCCGCGTTGATCTGCGTGATCGACAGCACGGCCGCGTCGATCGGACGCTTGTTGCGCGTCATGATGCTTTGCAGCCCGGTGCCGATCTGCATCGCGGTGAAGACCGGATCGATGCCGTTGTGCGGGATCGCCGCGTGCGCGCCGACGCCCTTCACGGTGATCCTGAATTCGTTGCTCGACGCCTGGGTCGCGCCGACGCGCGCGCCGAATTCGCCGGCCGGCATGCCCGGCCAGTTGTGCAGCGCGAACACCGCGTCGACCGGGAAGCGCTCGAACAGACCATCTTCGATCATCGCCTTCGCGCCGCCGCCGCCCTCTTCCGCCGGCTGGAAAATGAACACGACGGTGCCGTCGAAATTGCGATGCTGCGACAGATACTGCGCGGCGCCGAGCAGCATCGCCGTGTGGCCGTCGTGGCCGCACGCGTGCATCTTGCCCGGATGCTGCGACGCGTGCTCGAACGTATTCAGCTCCTGGATCGGCAGCGCGTCCATGTCCGCGCGCAGGCCGATCGCCTTGCGGCTCGAACCGTGGCGCAACACGCCGACCACGCCGGTCTTGCCGAGACCGCGCGTTACTTCGATGCCCCATGCTTCGAGCTGGCGCGCGACGACATCGGCGGTGCGATGCTCTTCGTAGCACAGCTCCGGGTGCGCGTGGATGTCGCGGCGGATCGCCTGGATGCCGGTGTTGGCGTGAGCAATTTCGGGGATGATCTTCATTGGGTATCCTTTGAGTCGGCGGGAATTACATCAGCGGTTGTTTCGAGCGGTCCTTCAGCAGCGCAATCGTGACCAGACCGATCACGCAGCCGAACAGGCCGTAATAGACGACGGCGAGCTTGTCATCGGTGATCTTGATCAGCAGCGTCGCGATCGCGCCCGCGAAACCGCCGAAGATCACCACCGCGAAGTTGTAGCCGATCGCCATGCCCGTCGAGCGCACGTGCGACGGAAACAGCTCGCAGACGAATGCGCAATACGAGCCTTGAAAGAGGCCGAGCGAAGCCATCAGGGAGCACTGCACGAAGATCAGTACCGGCAGCGTCGGATGACTGCTGAGCAACGCGAACAGCGGATACGAGATCACAAGACTGAGTACCGTCGACGCGATCATCGGCTTCTTGCGTCCGACCGCATCCGAAATCCAGCCGGACGCGAAAGTCGCCGCGATATACGCGATCGCCGCGCAGCACGATGCGATCACGCTGCTCGCGAACGGGATGTCGAGTGTCTTCGTCGCGTAGCTCGGCATGTAGTAATAGAAGATGTACGTGCCGATCGTGCCGTACACGGTCAAACCGAAGCCGGCGAGAATCGCGCGCCAGTGCACGACGATCGATTCGAGAAATGGCGCTTTCGCGGTCGGAGAGCGTTGCGTCTGATGCTTGAAGACCGGAGACTCGTCGAGCTTCGAGCGAACATAGAGACCCACCGGCACGATCAGCAGACCCAGCATGAACGGAATGCGCCAGCCGAAATCCTCGAGTTGTGCAGCGCTCAGCACGCGCGTCAGTGCGACGCCGGTCAGCGCGCCGAGGTATGCGGTCCACGAACGACGCCCTTCCAGTGAGTGGCAGAAGGTCTGAAGCTAGGTGTCCGCGTGGACACATGTACACCTACACTCATGACAGAGAAACAAGACCTTCGAAGCAGACTGGTGATGGGCACGAAACGGGATGGCCGGCGTGAATTTAACGAGGATGCACTGGACGAACTGGTTGAGCTGTGTCTGAGGCCGGGCGTTTCGATTGCGCGTACGGCGATGGATCACGACGTCAACCCGAATCAGTTGCGTCGATGGATAACGCGCTACCAGCAAAGGCAACTTGCTGAGAGCAAGCATGATCGGGAGCGTGAGCACGCCCCCGAATGTGCCGTGATCGATGGCGTGCAGGTCGATATGCCGCAGCGAACATCGCGAGTTCCGTCAGCAAAGCCCGGGGCGTCGGCT
>NZ_SELS01000071.1 GCF_004197395.1 Paraburkholderia sp. UYCP14C
CTCAAATTCGGTTGCTCCCTCGTCTGCTGGAACATCTTCAGACGGACGGAGCAGCCTTTTTGAATCCATCTCTTAGCATCCGAATCCGACGGTGGCGCGTGATGAATCGACCTGAAAGCAAGTTTGAGGAAGCCGCAAAATGTTTCAGGGTCCTGAGCCAGACGGCGGTGCAATACCACGGGCGCCATTCCTCGGTGGAAGTCGAGGACGGACAGGAATTGCCATTCAATCTGGCAAAGCGCATCCGGGTCAGCATCGGTACGACCTTGCAACTGCTGGACCAACTCTCCGAGTTCGTAGAGTGTTATGTCGGCGACGCTTGTCTCCTTCTGAATCGCATCCTGGAACGCTCGTGTCAACACGTCGGTGGGCACCTGCTTCTTGTCGCGCATCGCGCGATGTAGAAGGCGCAGCGCAGCAAAGGGTCTGTCGTTCTCTAAAAGTTTAAGTGCGCATTCAAGCGTATGCTCCGGTTCGACGTTCAGCCATACCTTGATAGCCAGCCAGTATTGTTTGCTTACGGACTGGCCACCTGCCTCTACCCGCGTCCATGCATCAGGCGTGAATGGAAGATAGGTGAAAAGATGCGCCACTTCCGCGGGTTGCCAATCAGCCCACGACAGGCTATCAAGCCAATGCCAACCTCCTGTCGAAAATAGCCCCTGGACATAACCCCTTGCGGCGTGCTGCATCGCCTCGGACCCGGCTATGAGAAAGTGCGGCAAGAGGACTCCATCGTCGCACCTTTCGTTGAGCTCGCCCCACGAAGTCCCCACGAGATAGGGTGACGCAACTTCCGATAAGAAAGTGAGGAGGGTCTCGTTGCCGATATCCAGCAGTTCGCGAATCGCATCCTGCCGCCGTATCGCAAGACTGGCCACGTGCGCACGCCAGTCTCCCGGCGCATCATGATTCGTGGAATCGTCAGGGTCGAACAGGCTGAGACTTCGAATTTGCGGAGACGGCGGGGTCAATTTGTGAGATATGACTGACAGCCGATCAAGCTGCTCTGGCCGCATCGCCCATGCGGCATCGGAAACTAGTCGATGCTGACAGATAGTTTGCTCGAGACGTCGCCAAAGTCCGTATCGCTCGCGTTCAGCCACACCCGCAATTTGCTTTGAATCAAGAAGTTCGACCGCCTGTTCCCATTGTGGAGGAGGAAAGCTGGCCATGTGGTCCAAAAGATCCGCAAGCCTGCCGGGCTTTCCGGCAGCAACCTCAAGCGCGAGCCCGATGTAACCTGAAGTCTGCTCCCAGTATTGCGGGTCGCTGACAGCGCCCGACCAATCCTCGGGAATTGATATTCTCCATGTCGGCTTGTGACCACCGTTCGAAAACGTGTTCGCGTTTGGCATCAGCCCGAGTAACAGCTTCCAGCCGACGTGCTGCAGCCTCGCACTTTTTGCGACAAGAGATACTGCAGACAGCCGCTCCGCGTACGATGCGCACGTCTGGGGGTGCCAAGGCAGAAATATTGTGATCAGTGAGTTGATCGGGCGATTTACCCACCTCCCACCGGGGTCCAGCGTTGCCAGTTCTGCCAGACAGTCGACAACCTGCCCGAGATAGGCGCTCTCCCACGCCAGGGATTCCAGCCCCCAGAGTAGTCCGGTCATGTAGTTCTGGCCGAAGACGCCGGAGTCTTCCTCCTTGAATACGGCGACGAACGGTAACGGGGTCGCCCCAAGGGCGGCATCAACGCTTTCCAGAAGCGCTAACGGAGCTCCTTCAGCAAGCAACGGCAGCAGTTCGTTGATACTTGCCCATTGTTTCGAAGTAGCGTCCTTGAGCACCGACTTCACAATCCGGGAGGAGACAGAAGCAGATAGCCCGATGGCGCACGACGTCAGTGAATCAGGTCGCGCACCAAGCAACGCCAATGTCGTGGCAACGCCGCCACGCAGCGTCGCTGAATGTGTGAGGCCTTGCCCAAGCAGTCCTGCAACTGCTCGCCTTTCTTTCGTTAGGCCAAGTGCTGGGTCATCCTCCCCGAGTACCTTTTCAGCAGCATCGAAAAAGTCGCCGAGGTGGCTGTCGTAAATCAGGCCGCCCAGCGCATCCCAACCCTCGCTGAGTGAAACGAACTTCCACACACCATCCTGATGGGTCACCGGTGCGTCACGTTTCGTCGCCACCTCGCGAAGTGTGGTTACCCAATCGTGATACGAGCGTCGTGACAGTTTCTCTACTACCTTGATATCAGCCGGAAATCTCTCATTCCACCCACCGAGGAGCATGGCAATCATCAAGTCGGCCGCGCGTGGACCGTTCGCCCACGACGGCGTCGTCGGCACGTCCTTCAGCGAACGAACCAGCACTTCAAGATTGCCGTAGCTCTTGCGGGCAACAGTACGGGCACGCTCATCGGCAAATCCGGCGTCCCGAAGCGTCCTCTCGAGCAAATATGGCTCTGGATTTCGCAATGAAACAGATGTCGAATGCCTGGCGCCTCCGGGGACGCTGCCGTACACGATTCGATGCCCACCTCTTAGCGCCTTTTCAAGCAGCTTTGAGCCGCCCTCGCTGGAAACATCAAGCGTGGGATCCGCGATCAACACGTGAGGCTCGCGCCTCGAAACGATTTCGTTCCATGCATGCGGGCCGGAAACGATGAGGCAGCGGCCAGCGACATCAGCCTGACGCTCCGCTTCGAGACTTGCGATATACGCAGAAACGAAATCAATCACCTGTTCCGGATGACGGGTTTCAAGGCGTAACTGCACTGCTTCATCTGCCAGAACCGCGTCCAGCCGTTCGCATGCTTCCTGCCTGTCAATCAAAAACAGTTCCGCAGGCAGGTCAGGAGGTGCGCCTGCAGATTTCAGCAACCGCCAGTGTTCACCCGGTACTTCAAGTTCCTCTACGGCAATGCCCAGCTGTTTCGCGAACCATAGCTCCACGGCCGGCACGTGATGCAACCAGTCAGTCAGCTTTGTGCCGTCGATTATGCGAACGTCTTTCCACTCGCCCCGTTGCTGGCGCCGTGCGATCCACGCCAGCTGGTTTTCTCCCCGCCAGTCAGCCGGGAAATCTCTCCTGCCGGACAAGGGGGTCACGAAGATAAACGTAGACGTCGCGCGCACTTCAACTGAGACAGCCTTCGTCAACGCCAGGTAGTCATCGTTCGCTTTCTTCTGTGCATCGATGCTGGTGCCGATTTCCCAATACGACCGCCCCTCTGGAATGAACGGTTCATACGGATATTCCGTGTGCAGTTCGCCGTCCGGTCCGTGTTGTCCAATACTGTCGCCGAGGGGAAATCGGCGGTTTGTTGGGCGCGGCGAAGATGCTGCCACCAGACGCCACACAAGCTCAACTACCAGCCCTTGCGCCTCACGGGAGTGACCGCGCACCCATTCGTCGAGGAAGTTTTCAGTAATCAGATTCAAAGAGATCTCCCGCTGGCAGCCCGGCCCTACCAATCCATATTTGCCGCTCGCTCTTGCCGCGCGGCATAGTCTTCCATGAACTTTTTCATTGATCCGATAGATCGCATGGCCTTAGCATACGTACCGTCGGTTGCGTACTTGAGAACGGTAGGCAGTTCACTCTCCAAACACTCACGGGCAGGCTCTCGCGTGCCCGACCACAGGTGCGTGATAAATAGTTCGATTTCCCGCAGGGCACTCCTCTCGTCAAACTCCGGCCCTCCAGTCAAAGAATAACGATGCTTCGGATTCCTAGTCAGCACGACCGGCACTGCCCCTGCTCCTGAGTGAAAATTGAATGCTTCACCCCGCTTTCCGAACGCTCCGTGCGCCATAAAATTCCGGATTTGCGTCCGGAGTGCAAGAAGGTTGTCATAGTGAGTCTTCATTGTCGGCTCGTCGATATCCAGCGCCGCCCTGAATTTCGTCTTCCAGTCGGCCTCCGCCAGCTTTGCGACTTCTTCCCCGTTTTCGACTCTTCCCTGCAGAATGGTCAGGTGAATGAATACGTGCTCGGTCCAACTGAAGAACGCTTCTATCGCGGCCTGTGCGCTCCACTCCGCTTCGTCCCTCAGTCTCAGACCCGGAAAAATATGCGAAAAGCGCAACTTGTGGTTGTTCAGCCCCTCCTCCGGCTTCGTCATTTCGTCACGTCGACGCAATGCCTCTGAGCCCAATGCCTCGAATTGCTCGCGGAAGAATTGATATCGTTCGAACAGTACGGCACTTCTGTTCACGACGTTGATATTGGGTCCCTTCGCGGCGGTCCTGGCACGCCACTCGAAGTACGGTTCAGCGGCGGCCACCGCGCGCTTAAGGAGTCGAACTATTTCGCGGGCATCGGCTTCTGCCTCCTCGCTCGACTTCGTGCTGCGTGTTGCGGACGGGTCAGGATTCGGTGCGAAGACTCCGATTCCCATCTTCCGATGCTCAATTCCATAGAGCTTCCCGCGCAAGCGAACCGGTACAGCCCAAGCGACCTTTTCCCACTGTCCGAGATGGGGAAATCGCAAAAGGTCGACCAGCAGAAAATAGACAAGATAGTACGGCGGCAAATCACGTCCGGCCTCGGTCCACGAGGAAAGAAAAAACTGTTTCGCCTCCTCGCGAGACACCGGAGGCCCAGCAGGCACGAAATCCTCCATCGCAGCGAGGACCGTCTCACGAACCTTGGCCATTTCAGATGGTAATTCTTCGTCGTGTGTAGGCACGGCACCCATTTCCGTCATAGTTTAATCACGAGCGTTAAACAATGGCCATCATAGCGTCGTAATGCTGCGTGTCATTGGCCCGCACCAATGCAAGCAAATCGGTAAGCACAGCGGGCGCCTCCGAAAGCACGGAAAGGTCATGCTCAGGTTCCGTTATCTGCTCCATGTGGGAATGCGTGTGCAGGAACCGGATGACTCGAGCCTTCGCCGCTGGGTCACCTTGTAGCGCCTCCAACTGTTGGGCAAGGTTTCCTGCTCGCCCAGGAACGCGAAACGCGAGAAACGACTCCAGTAGCCGGCGGGCGATGTTTGGAAGACCGTACACGTCGGCGAGACTCGCCGGAGCAGCGGATTCAGCACCGGCCTTCACACACCGGAACAGGTAGTGGTATTCCGATTCGTATTCGTGCAGCAAGGGATCAAGTGTTCTGAGGTACGCGTTCCGCTGGCCGTCGTGAATTCTCATGGCGAGCATGTAGAAATGTGCGCTCTTCGACTTCTCAGGGTCGTACGGACGGTCCCGCAGGCCTCCTGCGTAGTTGAACCAGTTCTTGACCTGCCGGAAAAAGCCAAAGTTGTGCGTCAAAACAAATATCTGCTTTGCGTCCCTCGTCCGGTCTTTCATGTACCCAAATGCACAATATAGGGAATTTGCATCGAGGCTCGACACGGGGTCATCGATTACAACGACGCCATTCTTGATATCGAAATCGGCGTCTCGCAGCGTCTTGAGAAAGTACATGAAAGCGATCGCCGTTCGTTCCCCATCGCTCAGATGCATAGCGGGGTTGCTCCCCCGCATGATGGCGTACCCTGTATCCCTCGTTTCGAAGCGCAGTTCGTCCCGCCCGAGATAGGCTGCCATTTCGCGACTGAGCTCTTCCGCTGGTTTCAGGTGCTGCCTGATCTCACGCTGCAACTTCGCTATATCGTTAGTAATGGGGCCAATCTTCTTTCGCACATCCTCACTTGACATAGTCAAATCTGCAACCGTCTTTTCACGGATGGACCATTCCGGGAAGCTCTTCACGCCTTCGTCAATTTCGAGTTGGGCGCGGGCAGCGGACGCAGACTTCTGGAAATTTTCCGTGTACTCGTTGTGAGACTCAACAAGGCGAACGATCGTATCGGCACCTGCCATTCCGACTGCGATGCCCATCGCGTTCAGTCCGTTGAGCACAATCTCCGCTAAATTGACCAGCACGGAGTCGCTTTCAAAGTCAACCACGCTCAGATAGTTCTTGAGTTCGAGCCGGGAAAACGGGTCACTTGTCTTTGCCTCAAGCGCGTCCTTTAACCGGTCCAGATACATCTCAATGAGCACCGATTGTGTCTTCAACTTCCCTACGGCCTTGTCGAATTCCTCGCGCAGGTGCGGATACAGGGCCGACCTCTCGGGAATTTCTCGGGCGCGGGGTTTCTCGCGAAGTGATTCAACGGAAGACAGAAGCCCGCTAAGACGCTGTTGCTGCGCTTTGAAATGGTCATTGAAGTGTGCTTCGAGCGCGGCGACCCGGGCAGGGTCGAGTTGCTGCTTGCAGAACTGACAGTGCGTCTGTCCATGTTCGTGGAGCCGCATGCCACGCTCGACCCAACTCGCGACGTCAGGAGCATCGACCAGTTCCTGGAGAGTGCTCGCCACCACCGTCTTTTCCAGCTCGATGCCAATCGCGCCCGTGAGTTCGCCAAGCTTAATGCTTGCAAACGACGGAACTGGCAACGGGGGCATAGGCGTTCCCGCCAACGCCTCCTCGAGGCGCTGTCTTTCAGAGGCCTCCAGCTGTACCGGCGCCTCCGGGGCCGACTTCAGCCTTTGCATCAGTTCCTTGAATCTGGGGGCCTCGTAGTTGTTGTAACGTGAATCACCCAACAGCAGGTTGCGAATACCCCTCGCCTGACTGGTGCAAAAGGAATTCAGTTCTTCGGTTCCGGCCTTCTTGTCCTTCTCGATTGTCGACAGTTGCACGTTCAATGCATCGCGCTCGGCCTGCAATTCGGCAATTCGCTTCTGCTTCTCCGCACTGTCTTCGCCAATGTAAAAAACCGGCGGCAGTGCTTGCCCCGGCATTTCGAAAACGCTTCGGTCCACGAAATCACGGTTGAAGACACGGATGGCCGGCAACTTCGCGGAAGTAAAATCGGAACCGGACACCACGGTTCCATCGACAACGAGCTCGACAACACCCGTATCAGGCGACACTCTCTGTTGCAGAGACCGGAACAAAGTCGATAGCGATGTCTTGCCCGCCCCGTTCCAACCATAAATCAGGTTGTATCTTCCGAAGTCAGGAAGCCCCTCCCAACGAAAATCGCGAAAGATACGGTAGCCTTGCAGCTTCTGGATTCGTTGAATTGTCATTGTTGTTTCCATCGTCTAACACGCCGCGCATCGCTGGGCCGTCTGACCCAGACCATAGCGACGATTCTTTGCTCCAACCGTGCTGGCTGCGGCGGTTCCACATGACGCCTGCCCTAAATCAAGCGGGTATCCTCTCAGCCACCCGGCGAGGCTTCCGGCTGCTCTGCCGAATCTTCAGCAGCATCTTCGCGTCCCAACCGCGATAAGCCATATAGAATCTTCACAGGGAACGGCGTTCGATAGTGTCGGACCGCGATCATCTCCATTGGATGAAACCCTACCTGACCGTCCTCGCTAAAGCTGGTTATCGGGTCGTGCTCCAGAAACTTGTTGATCCGCTCGCGAAGTGCCTCGGCCGAAGACGGAAACTCCATGATTTCCGTGTTTCCAGTCGTCGTGTGTATCGGGCCAAAGAACATCCGTTTTTCTGATTCGGAATCTGGATGCCAGACCTGAGGCACCACCTGAGGAACCTCTTTCCGCAGCAACTCCACCGCATTGGCGTATTCTCGCTCCATACCAAGAGCAACACACCACAGAAACACGTACGCAGACATCCAGGACGCCCCCATCATGGTCGCGATGAGTTCGTCGTGCTGGCCTCCCTTAAACTCGACCAGGTCATCGAAGGAATCACTGCTGATTGGAAAATCGAGTTGTCGTCTGAACGAGAAGAGCAGGCGGCCGCACAGTTCCGAAAGCCAGCCCAAGGCGGCAGCATGCCGATTTGTCATCGTCAGCGACAGAAGTGCAAGGGACACGTCAATGGCGTTTCGGTCGAGCCTGGGCGAAGCGGTCGCAGGCATATTCGCTAACATAGCTGCCAGCAGGTCAGCGATGCCGCAGGCAGTTTTGTGTTCGGAGTCGTCTGCAAGACAGAATATTGCCAATCCAGTCGTCGCTACCAACCCGACGTGCTCGAGGAGCACTACGCCGTATTCGGCGCTCTCGCGTGTGTATCCAGACATGCCATCCCGGACCATCATGTACGGCGCCATCTTTCTAACGTATGCCATGGCGACATCCATATAGGTTTGCGATAGCCGCATGAAGGATTCTCGCACCTGCCGATGGCTTGGGTCAGAGGATGACTGAATCCGATGCCAGGTCTTCAGCATGAAAAGCTCTGCTGCCACAAGCGCCTGTCTCGTGTCACCAGCGTCCTGAGCGGCCTTTGCAAACATGTGCAAAGCGAGATTCAGTCGGGTAATCGCTTTCACAAGCGGCTTGCCATCCTTGACGGTCCCATCAAGCTCACCGGATTTGCCAAGTCCGAGCTGGCGCCGCAACAGCCGCTCCAGGTCTGCAAGGCTGTATTCCTGCTCGCCGGCGAATGCCAGTGCCTTTCTTAGATTAGTCCGGTCGTCCTCGACGAATACGTGTTCATCGAGCATGTGGCGCTCAATCAGGTCTGCGACCTTATCGCCACCCCAAAACTCGAATTGAGCCTCATTTGCGCGCTTTTCAATGTACGCAGTCCAATTACGTTGCGTGTCCTGTTTCAGATCACCGGTCGTCGCCAGAATGATTCGCTTACGTAGCGGTTGATGCGCGGGCTCCAGATCTCTGGGAAGGCAAACCTCGATAATCTCGTCCAGACTCTGCCGGACGGCCTGAGCGCTACCATCCCAATCCTGCCGTCCCAGGTCACCCTGCTTGATGGTCAGCAGCACCAGCTCCTCCACCCCGTCCACCGGGTTCTTACCCACGACTGGCAAATCAACGCCGTACTGCCGCACGCCGGTCTGCGGTCGGGCTACAGGCACATATCCCATCGCGGAAAGAAGGTCGGGAAGCAACCTGTCGAATTCGTCACGCTCCCGCAACGTACGCAGGAAGCTGGAAATAATAAGCCTCATTTGCTCTCCCTCCGTGCGGTTTGGAAAATCAAGCGTCGGTAGGCCTGCCCGACAGGGTCAAGTACGTCCCTGCGCGGCAAAGCCGCCGTCATGCGTTGTGTCGTCATCTTTGTAACGGCAGGGTAAGCACCATCGACCATCCTGAAGAAGCCTGTGCCGCCTTTCACAGGCACTGTGTGGACAATTTGCGCCCACACCGATTCCTTGCGCGCCGCCCTCATTGCGCGCTCCATTTCTTTTGCGCGGGCGAGCGCGAAATCTCGTGAAAGGCGAACCGGCGGCATCAGTTCGTTCGCGACAGGTCGTGTGGCGAGTGCCTCCTCATTCGCTTTTATCGCATGCACAACCTCGTCGATCAATTCCACCTCGCTCAAATCAGCACAAGTTTCCCGGTATGCCACCAAGGCCTCCAGCGTCTGGTCCGGATAGTCATAGCCGACTTCGCTTACCAGCGCTTCCTTGACAAGCTGGAATGTCCGCTCCTTCGCATTGGAGATCCGGAGAAGCGATAAAGTAAGGGATAGAAGTTGTCGTTCCTGGAGCACAAAACCAAGAATGCGTCGGTAAAGAAAAACCAATCCCTGTGCGTCGAGCGAGTCAGCTGTGGGCATGTCGAGAGGTACACCCGGTTTGCCATGCACTACCGCGTGCGATAGCAACCCTCCGGCCGCGGCGGCCGGGTTACGCTCGTCATCAAGCAGCCAGTTCGTTACGAGCTTTCCGAGGGCACCAGGCTCTCCCATCAACCAATGGACCGTTTGCGGAAAGAGCCTTGCGAAATCAGAGTCCCCAAACACACCGCTACCGTGTTCACGAATCCACCTAGTAAGCCAGCCGATAACCTGCTCGACAGCGGAGCCGCCGAGGAGCAGACAGAGAACATGATCAACACTTCCGAGTTCGTCACTATCCTCGATACCCAGCGGGAGACAGTCGCCTACCAGAGGAAGGATAGCTTCCAGAGGCTCCGTGGAGCGGGAGATTGCGAACAGTCCCGATGCAAGCGATTTGATGGCCGTCATATCCCGGGTTTCCATCAACCGCTTCCAGGTATCGCGACACAATTCATATTCGGGAAGGCCGCATACGACGTTTTGACAAGCTGCGGCATGCAAATCCGTGCCCGCGTCGACAAGGTACGGTTCGAGACTTTCCTCGATTGCCCGAACCTGTTCGTCGGTTAGATTTCTTCTGGTGCATAAACGTCCGAGCATCCACATGCATACCTCGCGCGTTACGGCGCTATCACCGCGTACGCCGGCCGAAACGCTATCAAACACTGACTGGCTATCATTGGTCCCCAGTGCATACAGCGCCGCACGATGCAGGTCGGAACTTGTTGAGCTCTGAGCGGATGCACAAATTTCGAGAACTTCGGAGCAGAGCTCAGTCCGCGAGGCCAGCGCCGCAACGAGCTTCTCAAAAAACGGCGTGGCAATCATGCTGCCATCGTAAGCCCCTTGCAGCGCAGTGCAAAAGGCGGATAGTGAATTCGCGGAAATGGCAGGCAGTTCAGTCAGCGCCTCGCCCATCATCATCGCCAGACCGAGCGGCCTTCTTTCGCCGCTCGACTGGATGAACGCCGCAGCATCTAGGAGGGCATCCCGATTCACACTGCATAGAACAACGAGGTGTGCCGCAGCGTGCACAGGGTGCAGTAGCTCGTCCTGTATCAAGCTCTCCGCAGCGACAAGGTATCCGGTCGCAACGTCGTCGGTGAGCCCCTTGAAAATCTCCGCTGCGGCCAATCGGTTCCTCTCGGTCAATGACGCGAAGACCACCTTGTTTCCTTCAATCCTGTAAGCATCGTCGACCAGAAGCGGAGTGAGACTAGCGATCTCTTCGCCAGTGACCTCTGCCTGAAGAGTCAACGTTCGCGTCCGGTGAAGCTCCAAAGCGAGTTGGCCGGGCGTGCGTGGCGTCGGATTGATGGGGGAGCCGGACATCGATAACACCTCTTGGTAGGTACCCACAGACCGACATCGCTTTCATCGGCCTCTTGCTGTTTCGAAAAAGGTCGCAGGGACGAGGCTTTGGCCCAGAGGTTCTGCGCCCCGCTGTGCAATGGCCACGGGTTGGCAATGTCGCGCATTGGGCATCGTCGTCATTGACGCAAACCCGCGAGCGTTCAATTTCTGGAAACGCGAAGGCTTCATCGAGCTGCTTCGCAATCCGAGCGGGTCATGCTAGCGATTGGCTAGACGGCCCATTTCCACGTCGAGTTGTAAGTCCAGATGTCCATGTCTGCCCAATACTCTTTGACCCACATATCGACGCCATTCGTGTACTTCAAATTATCAGCCAGCAGGTTGTAGACGTCAGCGGTGATGCGCGTCGGCTTGCCAGCGAGATTTGTAAGTTTGGCGGCATAGTTTGCAGCCCGACCAATCCAAACAAGGTCGTTGTCGCCGCGTACACCGATTCGCGCTGTTCTCAGGCGACTTGTGTCGATGCCCACGACATGCTTCAAGACAAAATCCGTTGCCCAGCCTTTTGAAATTGATGGTTGGATAATATCTAGGACAGCGGCGTTTATCCTTAAAGGCCAGTTCAAAAAGGCTGCTCAGCACGGCTGAAGATGTTCCAGCAGACGAGTGAGCAGGCTAGTTTGAGGAATGCTTCGTGAATGTCAGATCGGCGTTCGAAGCGAATGCGAAGACGACGGAAGCCATGGAGCCACGAATGAGTCCGTTCGACGACCCACCGGAATTTGCCGAGGCCGCTGCCGTGTTCGGTGCGGCGCCTGGCGATGACCGGTCTGATGCCGCGCTCGCGAAGTCGGCAGCGATGCGAGTCGGAATCGTAGCCACGGTCGGCGTAGATGATTTTGGGCTTGCGAAGCGGTCGGCCGCGAGTGCCGCGAATCGGTGGGATCGCGTCGACCAGCGGCAGCAGTTGCGTGACATCGTTGCGGTTCGCGCCGGTCAGGATGGCGCTGACAGGAACGCCGTTCGCGTCTACGAGGATGTGGTGTTTGGACCCTGGTCGTGCGCGATCGGTGGGGTTTGGCCCAGTTTTTGGCCCGCCCCAACGGCTCGCACGGACGATGAATCGACAGCCGCATATGAGAAATCGAGCTGGCCAGATTCGCGCAGCTTGTCGAGCAGCAGTCCGTGCAGCTTGTCCCACACCCCGGCCTGCTGCCAGTCGTGCAACCGACGCCAGCAGGTCGCTCCAGAGCCGAAGCCCAACCGGGTCGGCAGATGGTTCCATCGCATCCCTGTCTTCAGCACGAGCAGGATGCCGTTGAGTGCTGCACGGTCCGAGACCGGCAGGCGCCCGGGATATCGCTTGCGTCGCGGTTTGGGCGGTGGAAGTAGTGGTTCGATCAGTGCCCACAGCTCGTCATCGATGATAGGTGCCGGCATTCCTTGATCCGTTGTTCAGGCATTCAAGGTTAACCGTTTCGCGGGAAAGTAAACAGCCCTTCCGCGCTCTTTTTGAACTGGCCTTTTAGTGCGCATCGCGCAGCAGACGTATTCTTTGAGCCCCCGGTGAAGACCGCCATGACCCGGTCTCCATCATAGGCAGTAATCACGCCACCTTCGTCCTTGATGATATCCGAAGAGCATTTTAAAAAGGTCTTGTAAATCTCTGCGCTGAACTCCCATTTTTTGGTATTAACCATGTCGGTAGAACCGTCCAAATCCGCATAAAGGACGGTCGCAGCGTTGAGGTCCTTCGCGTGGTTTGAGTTGAGACGCAGATCCTCCGCATTGGGCACTCCCGTCGTTTCTTGAACTTCCCAGCTGCTCGTAAGCGTTTCACCAACCCACTTCTTCAGGTCGTCAGCAAGAGCCATTGATATTCCCTAGTTGTTTTAGTCCCAGCAACCATCTTGCCGTAGAAGGAAGCACCTTCGGCTCCGAGATCAGTTTTCTGGACTATCTAAGAGATCGTCCCAAGACTCATGATGTGCTTGCGGAGCGCGGTCGCAGCGGGGCCAAACTTCGCTTCGGTATCGTTCTTTTCGTCGTAGACATAGGGGATCGTCGTCACGCCGGCCATGTCGCTCGGAAGCTTGACGCCTTCTCCACGCGGCTCCATCAAGATCGCGCGCTTGCGGCCGAGGCGTCCCATGAAAAGGCCGAGCTCGAAGACTACGTTATCGCGCGGTGCAGGCCATTCAGTGCCGCGTGCGTTGGTAACGTCGTCGCCATGAGCGATTGCCACCGCGAAATCGCACTGATCCAGCTCACGCTCAATATCGTCGAGCGTATAGTTCGCGACCTTGAACACGCCTTGGTTCCAAGGTACCGTCAAGAACTTGTCATGCGCGAACATGGATTGCAGCAGGTGCGCGACGGCAACCGCTTCAGCACTTGAAATCACGAAGACGCGGATTTTGTCGCGCTTGGCGTTCACGAACTGATTGCGCTCGATCAGGCGTCTGGAGAGTTCTTTGGCCATCCGGCGCCAGAGGTCCGGATAGCGGCTGCCGAGCTCGCTCAGTTGCTGTTCTGTGATTTTCGCGATTAGAGATTCTTCAACTGCGATTACCGTCGCGGACCGTTTCTGGATCGGCTCGACGGCTGCCATTTCTCCGACTGAATCGCCGGGGAACCGCCGGCGGATTGGCGTAGCGTTGACGACGATGTCGAATGCGCCGGCAATGATGAAGTACAAATCGTTATCGGTAGCGTCCTGTTGGATGATGACGCCGCCAGCGCTGACCGGAATCAGCTCCACCATGTCCGCCACCTCCGCCGCCAATTCTTTGTCGCCGCCGACCAGCTTCTGACCCATGAACGCTTCAATACGCAGGCGTTTGCCTGCTTCCCCGGAAAATCGCGCAATCATTGTCGTTCTCTCTCTTTGTCGTTTTTTCGTGAAAACACCAACGATGATTTTAACCAAAAATCCAGGAATGTCTTCGAGCAGCCCGTATTGCGCACGGGCGACGAAACCAACCTTAACGAACGCCTCTGGGATATGACTCAGACCGGGTTGTCCTGTGCGATGTAGTCATCGACACGGTCGGGAAGTAGTGCGATCTGCCTGCGGTCATCGCCTTCAACGAATCGCTTCATAAGTCACCCGGTCTCAGTGCGTTGATTCAGTTTAGGCGGTCAATGCGTTTTCACGCACTCTGGTCCCGGAATAAACGACGTCGATCGCCTAAGTTTACGGCGAACATGCGATTTTGCATGCCTGGCTTCCATTATCGAGAAGTAAGCAAGAGGTTGAAGCTGTGACACTCGCAAATCCGATGACGCATGACAGATGTGACCTCTGTGCCGTCCGCCTGTGCGAGGTCATGATCCAGCTTATCCGCGTAAACCGTCGTTCCTCCGCGTTCCAGTATCTCAGCCTCAGCAGGAACGTGAACCCAATCAGAAGATGAATACGAGAAAAACGTCAATCTCTGCGGGAGCCGGCGCTCGGCTCGTCGCAGCCGCTCAAGCCGGTCCGCCCGGTTACCTGACCGGTTCCGTTCGCTGAACTCCCGAGGCGACGGTATTCGGGCGGCACTTGGAGTCTTATATCGTTGCGGCGCGCTCCAATAGCGCCTTTGTTTCCGTGAATGTTCTGACTTCCCAGTCAACCGGATTCTCGCCAAGGAAACGTTGCTCATACCGTTCGCCGCTTTCATTTTCGCCGAGCGCGAACGAACACTGCGAGAGCGTCGCATAAATCCATTTCTTGTCTGAGCGGTCACCAAAAACCGGATCGTCGATCAGCCCTGTCAACAGTCCAACGAGCGATTGACGGACCTTTTTCGCGCTCATCTGATCAAACTGTTCCTCGGCGGGGTCCGACTGAACCCGTGCACGCAAATCAAGGCACGTCGCGAGATTTTCGCCGTTGTAATAGTCCCGCCTTATCTCAAAACCCCGCCGGTAGTAGCGGATCGCCGCATCAAGTTGCGTCCGGTCTTCCGTCTCCATCCACAGTCGCTTCCGGATAGCACCAGCAATTCCCAACGTCTCCGGATCATTCGAAGCCTCCGGATTCAACGCATCGACGATCGCCCTTGCCCGCATCAGTGCATCAAGTGCGGAGGGACTTTGCGCCTTGTATGTGGCGAGTGCAAGGCGTTGGATAATGAAGGTATCGTTGGCCTTCATCCTGAGGGCGCCTTCATATGCCTTCACCGCGTCGGCATGCTGTCCATTTCGATGCGCCTCTTCGCCTTTATGGAGAAACTCGGACAGCTTTTCCTGCGCGACCTCGGTCTCTTCAAGCACCTGTTGATATCGCTCACCACTCATCAAAGGCTTTTGCAAGCCGGGGAGATAGGTGTAAACCGGACTATCCGTCTGTCCAGATTCAAGTGCAGCCTTGATCAATTCTTCAAGCGCGCGCCGCGCCCGCGCACTCTCCCGACTGCCAATGTCGTCGCCGAGATGGGTGTACTGAAACGTGCTGATGTGATTAAGGTCGAAATGCAGCCGCCCGCCCGACTCACTCATGATGATCGTCGTATTAGGACAAAGGGCATGGCGAACGCCAAGTTCATATACTGCATTGACATTGGCCGTTGAGATATCTGCGATGACCAGTTCTGCACGCAGCAGAAGCTCGTACATCCTGCTGTCAATCACGCCCGAATGCTTGACCTCGTCGGCGCGGATGCAACGAAGACCTGCAGCCTCTGCCGCAGGAAAGATGATTGACTCGTATGTTGCGTCGAGGTCAAGCGTCCTGCCTGTCTGGAAATCTGTCTTCCTGCCGAACCCCATCACAACAAAACATACCTTGCGCAAATCGTCGCTGATCGAATGCATTTCTGGTCCATGTTGTTTACTTTGTTATCGTCGGCCTTGGCGCTTGGCGGTCAGGGTCCAACACCCTCTTCCATCTATTTTCATGCTAAAAGGTGAAACTGGATCTACTGGATGAGGGAGAACGAGGTCCGTACCTTCAGATGATCCACTACGTTGCGGATGCGGTCGATTGCCGGCCCCATCAACTCGGCGCGCGTCTTGGGGTCAGGGGCGGTTTCGTATTCAAGCGGTATCAGTCCTTTGAAGTCAGACGGCAACTTGATCTCGGTCTGCCGCGGGACAAGCAGAATCGTCCGGTGTCGCCCGAGCCGCGACATAAAGAATCCCAATTCGAAAATCACGTTATCTCGCGGTGTAGCGGAAGTGCGGTCGCGCGAAAATACAAGATCATCCGGCTCAGCAAGGGCGATTCCGAAGTCCGCAAGGTTGACCTCGCGCTCGAGCACCTCAACTGGGTAGCCGCTGGGCGGAAAAACCAGTTCATCGTTCCAGACGGTGACGTCGGATTCCTTCGACAGCCCGACACGAAGCGTGCGCGCGATCGGGGCCGCCTCAGATGACGAAATAATGAATATCCGTGGCCGCTGATTGGCCCGATTCACAAACTTGTTTCGCTGTTCAAGCCGGGAGGCAAGCTCCTGCGCAAGCAGCCGCCAGACGTCGTTCGTCCGATTGCCGATCTCGACGAGGCTGGTGTGATCGACCTTCAGCGCGACAACGGGTTCAAGCGCCTCGATCGTTGCGGAACGCGGAATCGAGGAGTTCACCGCAGACATCTCGCCGACGGTATTACCCGCTTCCCGCGGATAGAGCCGGATGCCGTTGACAATCACCATCGCCTTACCGGACAACAGGAAGAAGACCGAGCGATCACTTGCTCCCTGCTCGATGATGACAGCGCCGGCCGCGTATTCGACAAGCTCGCCACCATCAGCGAGCGCTTCGGCGACGGGGCGCTGTCCGCGGATAACCTTCTGGCCAAGCAGCTCTTCAATGAGTACTTCTCGATTCCTGAACCGTTCAATCATTTTCATGGTCATGCTCCACAAGACGTGTCTTCTTTGCCGCGAGTGGTACGTTGCTGGGGCCCGAAGGGGTCATGCACCGGCCGCCCGGATATCCGCAGGTCGATCCTCAGCGGCCCTCTGTGCGTCGTGAACGCCTGCCCCGCTATCTCAACGTCGCACTTACCTCTTAAACGTGCGATCAGAAGTACGGCAAAATGCGGCGCCTGGGGACCGTCCTCGACAATCTGCATCATCTGCCGCAGATCGATGGAACTCGGCTCAACGGAGAAAAGTGGATGTGAGTGCCACTCGCCAAGGTAGTTGTAACGTTCAAAATTCTTTCCTGTACGTGCGAAGAACCGGCTCAGGAAGCGCCGGTGCGCTTGCGGGCGTCGAACAAAGCACGCAACCGAGCCACCTGAGCGCTGCACCGACATTTCGACCACGCGAAACTCCGCGTCGCCGATATGCTCCCCAACAAGAACGCCACCGATCTCCCTGCTCCCGGCGCGCTCCAGCTCTTCTCTCAGCCGGGCCACGAGGTCAGGCGGGACGTGGACGATCACAGAAATCCTTTATGAGACGTTGAAGGGTCCCGAGCGCCGCCGTATCGGGATGCGTCACTTCGCGAGTTTCCGCTGATCCCAGATCGATCGGGAACGTGTGGAAAGGCTCCGCAAAGATCCAGCCCGCCTCAAGGCCAATGAAATATGCCGAGTGTGGGAACACTGATTCCGTGCCTTCCACGAGCAGGTCAATCACGAACCGGGCCGTATGCGCAGCAATGACGGCCACATCCGCATCGTCGGCCACATGGATCACGTCGCCGGAGACAGACTCATAGGGCGCACTTGCCTGCGGAGCAGGAATTCCCTTGCCATCACACCATGCGGCGAGACGTGCGCGCGCAGTCTGCGGCGACGGGTCGAGCCCTGGGCGCGATCGCGCGACAAGGCCGCCGATCCCTCCGGGAAACACTTCGGCCCACACTAGCGGCTTCGCCATGCGATCGATGACTGCACCCAGTAGATTGAACACATGTGCAGTTGCAGTTGCGTCCACAACCAGATCACATTTGCCAAAGCGTGAGAGCACGATCGCAAGACCCTCACTGCTCTCCTGACCCCCGAGCTGATGCCTGAAACTGACGCATTGCGCGGTGGGCGACACGAGCCCGATGCGGCGTGCTAGTGCGTCAACCTTCTGGTCGCCGACCGCAGACCAGTCAAGTTCATTTCTGACGATATTCTCCGGCAGCATGACGTCATCGTCGACCAATACGAAGTTGCAGACACCTGATCTCGCCAGGCTGACCGCGACCTTGCTTCCAAGCGAACCGCACCCGACGATGGCAACAGTCTTCATCTTAAGCAGAGACCGGTTCGCATGGCTTCGGTTGCCACTACTCTCCTGCATATGGGCAAATTCGAAAACGCTGTCATCGTTCTGCGACATTGACATCAATCTTGCACGACCTTGCGCCCAGACGAGCAGCAATTCGAATGGCTCGCGCTGAACGTCGGCGGGGTATGCGCATCCGAGCCGGCTCAGTTCGTCCATGAATGCCGTTGCCACGCGGGACTCCGGCATTGCGGCGCCCGACGGCAAAATGGCAACCCACCCTTCGACTCGCGCACCGGTGTCCAGGAGCGCTGGTGGCACGGTCCGGTCGAGCCAGGCTTCCGGTTCCCCCGCCCGCAGCTCGACAGGCACGACCACAGACCGGGTACCAGGTGAATGCCAGGCGAACGAAATCCGGTGCATGGCCGGCGTCGTCATTGCGTCCAGCGTCGAAGCCATCGCCTGCGTCTGCAGAAGTCGCAGGTCCCGGTTGCGCAGTTCCTGCCCCACACTCAAAACATGGCGGGACGGCGTCAGCTGGATTGGCTCGTTACCGTGCGGCGCTTCCGTTTGCAAAAGCCGGTAAGCACTCGCAATCATGTCGCGTCCGGTGACCGACGTCACCCAGTTGTCAGGCCCCCATTCGAGACAGAGCTCGCCCCCCTTCCCATACTGGTGGTCGGACCAACGTTGTGTTGAACGAGGAATAACGGAAGGCGGCGAAAACGGGAAAGACGCCGGATAGACCAGCGTGACAGAGTAGGCATGCAAATCGACGCGGATCTCAATATCGAAACAAAGCCGCACCGAGTCGTCCAGCCGCATGCCCTCAATGGTCATCCAGTCGCTTTCGCGTTCGAGCTCGATCAGTCCTGCCTGTTCTCGGCCCAGCCGCCCCGTATCCTCAATAAACCACATCATGCGAATCCGGCGGGTTTGGTCGGCGCAGCGTTGTGATTCGGAAACTGGAAGGCGGTCGGCGCCGGTGTTGCCTTTTCGAGCAGGCCCGCGCCAGCGATGCCCGTAGCGGCGGCCCGCGATGACTTCGAAGACGACTCGCCCTTGCGGGAAAGCTCCGCGGAAGCGCATGCGAAATCCAGATCGGCACGCTTGCGGTCCGATCCAAAGATTGCGCGAGCGGCTTCCGAAGCCCAGCTATATGCGCTTTCGCCGATGGCGGTTTGCCGACCGGTACAATCGAGTTGCTCAGCCTCCGACTGCACAACACACCGACCAGTCGCACATCGGATCATTGCGCCTTTCATGCCCAACCTGGTGATAGCCACCGGACCAGCATCGAAGCCAATCGCCAGTCCGAGACCGTCGGTCGGGATGCCCGCACTTTTCAGGTCCGCAAGCGCAACGTTGAAGCTGCTACGCAAGGCGCCTGTGCACAGAATTGCATTCGCGGCGCTCGCCTCAGTATCGGTCGTCTGTGCCGTGCCCGCGGCTATCACACCATGCACGCAGTCGCCGATAAACCGGATTTTTCTGCCGCCGAAGTCCTGCGTCAACACGGCATCCAGTTCGCTACGCAGTACATGAAGCGCACGCACCACATCTCGCGCGCCAGTGTCGGTGTCAATGTGTTGTGCAACATAGCGCGTAAAGCCATCGATGTCTGCGTAGATCGAGACGGCGTCATTGCGGCGAGAGTTACCGGGCGTTAAAAGCTCGAGATCGAGGTCCGCGAATGGGGGGGTATGGCCGCTGAATTCAAATCTCGCGATCGGATTGTTCTCGAGGTCTGTCTTCCAGTCCCGCAGCACCGTCTCCGCGGTGATCGAGAGTGCGGCCTCACGCTCACATTCAGCAACGTCTTCGTTACCCAGCGCGCTAGCGTCCTCATCCTCCACTTCGGTGAGGCCAATCGCGCTGCGCGCCTCGTTTGTCAGGAAGATTCCCGTCGCGTCGCCACCACCGGCGCGTTTCGCTGCGTGATTAGCCGGAACTCCAAGAAATAGCGGTTCGGCACTGCCACGGCGTCCATTGCAGACCGCAAGAGCGATCCCGGTATCGATCCCGACGCGCACCTCTGCCGCAGGGATGTATTCGTCGCCGTCTTCTCCTGTGCCCGCAAGCACGTCGATGATCAACTGGGCAGTCGCCACGGCGCGATTAACCCGCAAGGCTTCGTCGTCGTAAGGTTTGGCGAAAACGGCATGGAGCCGCTGATTGTGAAAATCGACCTTGATGGCGTCGACCGCACCCAGGATGCGATGCACAGCACGTTGATGAAGATTTAGAAAGCGCAACGTGCGGCGATGACACGTCGGCCCCTCAGACTGCGATGACATCAACATCTCGTCGAGATTCAGAATGTCGACGTACAGGTGCACGCCATCAACACGGTAAGCCTTATTGCGTGGCAAGTCGTCAAGGTTCGTGTCGCGCTTATATTCGCGAACCTCGATGGTTTCGACTTCTTTGAGCCGCGTTGCAATCCGGGCTTGCGCCCGCTCTTTTTTCCAGTTGCCCGCCGCCATCTGCACCCCGTCGCTAGTGATGTGAGGCCAGCAAACCTGACCGAATACTAATTATACGAGTAGTTTTTACGTCAGTATATTTTTTATTCGGACTTTGCCATAATGCCTCATGGATATCCAATCCCACATGTCAGATAGCGCCCCCCGACCCAAGACAAAATGGGGACAGCAACGTCGTCTCGAATTCGTTGAGTACCGGCTGCGGTGGGACGGCCACATTAATCGCAGCGACCTGACTAACTTCTTTGGCATCTCGGTGCCGCAAGCCTCGCTCGATCTGTCGGAATACGACAGGCTGGCGCCTGGTAACCTTGACTACGACGCTAGTACAAGAACGTACCGTTGTGCGCCCTCCTTTGATCCGATATTCGAGTCCAGCCGGGTTGAGCGTTACCTTGACGACCTGTTGAAGATGACGGTCGAGAACGAAGTCCCGTACGGCAGTTTTCTTGGCACATATCCACCCGTCGCAAGCGTTCCTCGCCCGTGGAGACACCTTGATCTCGAGATAGTCGTTGCTGTGGTAGCGGCAATTCGCAGTAGAAGCGCGCTGGATATCGCCTATCAGTCGTTTTCGAGCCCCGAGCCGGCGACACGGCGCGTGACGCCACACGCGCTCGCACACGATGGCTATCGTTGGCATATGCGCGCGTTCTGCCATAAGAACCATGACTTCAGGGACTTCCTTCTTTCTCGTGTCCTGCACATCGAAGGAACGGAAGCGGATCGCGACCGGCAACCGGACGATCGCGCGTGGAGCACGATGGTTGATCTGGTCCTGATGCCGCACCCGGCACTGAAAGTCGCTCATCGCAAGGTCATCGAACTCGATTTCGGGATGGTCGACGGCGAGTGTCGTCTGCAATGTCGCCAGGCAATGCTCTTTTATGTTCTCCATCAATTGGGCTTGACAGAGGAAGACCGTGGCCGCTCCCCAGAGTCCCAACAGATCACCCTGAAAAACCGCATCGAGATTGCCGGGTTGCTGCCAAGAACGCAATACCGTTGATGAGCGGGCGCCTCGACCGCCTCCAGCAATCATCAGCCGACGTCGCGTCTTGCCTGCCATTGCGTATGTTCGCGCGAGAACGCGCTCTCTGCGTCGCCCACGAAAGTGGAGAACATCCCCTCGTCATCACCTGCAGGCAACGCGACGCTGATGATGGAAATTTCATGCGCAGCAAGTGCGTAGGATGCCGCCATCTCCTGAAAGCGCTTCGCCTGGATCCATCCCATTGCCGCTCCCGCGATTGCAGTCAGGATGTCGGTTGGCCAGAGCTGCACGTTCGGATGATCAATCTTGACAACCGCCGCCGCGAGCGCGAGTGCGTTTGCCAGCACGAGGGTAGAAAACCAGATCAGCGAAGCGCGCTTGTTTGACTGCGCCTTCTGTTGATACCACGACAACTGGTCCCGAATTCTCCCATCCAGATATCGCCGTTTGCGCTCCGCCAGTTCAAGATTGCGACATTGCCGCATCGCGACCGTAATCTGGTCCGGTTGCGCGGCAAAGGTTGCATGACGGGAGATCTGGCTGTTGGCCGCGAGAATCTTGAGAAGGCTTTCCGAAAACAGACGCTCCGCCCCTGAGTGTTCAACGTTGTACGGCTCCGCTCGCATCATGAAGCGCCACGATATGGTCTTGATCGATTCCGCCAGCGCGCGCATGCCATACCATACCCGTTGTGGCTGCCACAACGCGAGATACACGGCCATGACCAACCCGAGCAACAGCAGCACAGCCTGCGCCTCCGCGAACCACGCAGCAGGATAGTTGACAACCGAGAGCGTTGCCGCGGCGATGAGGCTGATCAGATTGCAGCCCAAGGCGAGATGAAATCGACGTTGCGCGGTCTTTGAGGCTGCGTCGGCTGCCTGCTGCAGTGCCGGAAAGTCCTTTTCAGTCATTGTTGTTGTCCCATAGTTACTGGTGGGATAGCTCGGCAGGATATCTGCGGCGCGCAAGGCTATCCCCGGTAGGCGGTGGCACGGCTGAGTATGAGTCGTGAACCTTCCGAGCGAGTCACCCGGTACAGTCGCGGTTTGGTGTCATCGGGCGGCTGCGTCTTTTCAAGCCAGTCCGGCAGGCCGTCCTCAATAACCGTGGTGCGCCCTGACTTCTCACCGAACGCATCAAGCTGTTTGCGCCAGACGCGCACCACATCCCCGGCCTTGCCCGAGAAGAGCGAAGCAAACGGAAGCAGGCCAATCGGTTGACGCAATGAGCCGGACTCAAATAACTCCAGCGCGTCTCTCGCACAGGTGACCGCAGAGCGCGCCTCTATTTCAAGCAATCCCAAGCCAGCCCTTGCGCTAGCGGTCTTTGCTGCGTAGCCCTGCATCCTGCCCTGAATCTCACGGATCTTGGCCTGCACGATCTGCATTCGCTGCCGGCGTTCACCGATTGCACGGTATCCCGTCCGAAGGAGGTACATTCCGACCAACGCGGCGAGGACAGCACCTGCACGCCTACCATCCAGCCACCAATCGACTGCTGCGCCTAGCGCCGCCACCCCCGCAATGCAGGACCAGTAGGTCCGGGCCCTGGCGTTCAGACCAGAAAGGTTCGTGTTCACCGACTCCTGCTGCGCGAGAAGTGACGAATCCGCTCTGCCCAGCTCCTCCAACTGCATGATCTCGCTGTTGAGCGCCTGAGCCGCGGCCCCCTGTATGGACGACAACTTCTGAAGCGCACTTTGCGCATCCCGCACCAGACGACAAACCCAGTTGTACTGTTTCGACGCGGATTGCCGGGCAGCCGCAAAAGCCACATGTCGGCTCGCGCCTTCATCCAACAGGGTCGAAGCGGCACTGCCAGCAAGGGCCGCAAGCCGACCTTCGACTATCAGGATACGGTTGGCGTTCCCGACCATTTCGAGACGCATTTTTTCGATCATCGCGTTGGTCGCGCCTCGCAACGAACGAAGCTGAGGATCGGCGAATATCTCCCGGAGGCTGGGAAAATAAAGATCGCCGGCAATCCGGACCTCTTTCATCGCGTCACCTTCACGTCTGATCACAAGGCAGCGGGCCAGCTCAATTCGGGCCTTTGCATAACGCGGCGCAACTTCTGTCGCCTGTCGCGCATAAAGCACCGCTTCGTCATGCTGCTCCAGCAAGCGCGCGGCTCGCGCGGCCAAGAGGTAGCAGGCCGACGCGCGAACGCGAGAGCCTTGGTCCAGGGCCATCCGGGCAGCACGTTCGCTAAGCTCTCTTGCCCGGACACAATCCTGTTTCCTGCCCAATGCAACATAGAGAGAGGCGAGCCAGTAATTGCTGAGAAGATCAAGTGGCCGGAGTTCGATGGCGCGCTGCAGATGCCGGATTGCACATCCATAATCCGCCAGCGAGATAGCCCGTTGCGCTTCTTCACGTTGCTCGTAAGCCGCGACAGCAGCCGGCCTCATCAGCACATCGCGCGTCTCCGAAAATTCCGCACGATCATCAATCATCGATAGTCCGCGCAATTCAAATTCGCGGGATTCAAGCGCAGTGACGTCGGAGTCATCCAGCACGCCTTCATCGGAAATAGCGTCAAAAAGATCGCGATGCTGATCTGCGTCTTCAATGTGCAACTGTCCGAACCGAAGCTCAAAGAGCGCGATCACCAGCGCCTCAAGAATGCTCTGTGCAATCTGCTCCACGCTAGCATCCGGCTCGAAGAATCCGACAGTGTGCCGCCTGTCGACCTCGCGCTGCCAGCCGCCCAGCGAGGTTCCGGCAGCCGCGAACCGGATGCGGCGGTCGCGATAATGCTCGCCAACGCAAAACACGAGGACACGTACGCCGGCCTCGTCGCGGACGGCCTCCTCGTACTCGAGATGAGTAAACGATTTGGAGTGCCCCGGTGCTACTGAGCCATATTCGTCGCCTAGCAGCAGGATCATGAATTCCGACCTCCGAACGTGTGCGAGACATTCAGCAAGCGGAGGACGGTGGCTGACCAGCCCGTTGTCCAGATCAACGGGCGAAAATTCTGCGATCGGATGATTCGCGATTTTTCTGGTTAGTTGCTCACGGAGTGCTGCAAACTCGGAAAATCTGGAAGCGATAAAAACTGAAGTCTTTGCTATTGACATATTGTTGTATGACGGCCCTCACCATCACCGCAGCCTCGACACGACCCGGCGGTGCACACCGATCAGCAGCCCAAGCCCGTTCGCGAGCGGGATCCAGTATGAGGTGCGTCCTGTGCCGTTCTCGATCCGCTGGTGTCCATCAACCTGGATTAGCCAGTTTCAGGCTAGGGCATAAAGAACTCCAACCCGCGGGTAGTCGTTCAGGTCTTCCTTTGCCCGCGCGAGAAGATAGAAATAAGGATTGCCGCCGATTGCCTCGGCGATAGCGTTGCCGACAGCCAGTGGAACGTACCGGTGGCCGCCGAAAAACCCGGGCTCCCTTCCCCACGATATGCCACCCAGTATCTCCCTCGATTTTCCGCCACGCACCATCGCTATCGAGCTAGGCATCGTGGGCTCGATAATTTCACCCGTCTCCAGGGTGAGCCATGCGTGAAAATTGACGCCCACGCGCTCTTCACGTGCGAGTTCGACCGGATCGATGCCGCTCTCACTCCAGCGGCGGATATCTTCCCATGTCGGGCTATAGATAACAGTCTCGGAGGTCCACAGCTGCCCGATCGTCAGGCGGACCGGAACACCGAGCGAGCGCTCAAGAAATGGTCGCAGATAATGGCACCACTTGAGACACTGGCCCGCTGATGAACCCAGATCGTCAATCCCGGCCGCACTGAACGCTTCACGAACCGACGCTTCGTCCGAACCAAGAACGTCTCTATCCAGCCATTTCGCCGCAGGTTCTTTGAATCCACAACGGTTCGTGAATTCGATCGCCTCTGTAAAGCGCTTTTTGTAATCACCAATCTCATCCACACCCCGTGGCAAAGCAGGGGGACGATAAGTCAATGACAGTAACTTGTTGAATATCGACATCTCTGGCGTCCGCGTGATAATCACCTACGGGATAACGGCTGGACTACCCGAAACTTTAATATTTTACTGAAGACTCGAACCGGCGGGAGGCAATCCAGACGGCATATTGAAAGCTTGAAACACCATAAGACCAGGCGCGCGCGCGACTGCCATGATTCATTTTATGAGCTGAGCATTGGCCATTGAATTTCCGCTCAGCTGGCGTGAAACTTGGGCGCAACTCCAGCGCACGTGTCGCTGACGGCGACGCGCATCTTGTTACACTCGCGGGCCGGTCCAACGCTGATCTCGCCGCCGTCGGGCATATGCCGGATTGCGTTATCGAGCAGACGGTCAGCAGACTTGATCATGCGATGGTCGGCGCAGACGGCCGACAACCATGGCGGGATGTGGGCCTGAAAACGGATCGTTCGACCTGCGTCCTGCCGGTGCGATGGACCATCGATCGATCGCGGTGCTGACCACCTTGCGACCGTGCACGCTACACGGATCGTCGCCTAGAATCGGCAAGGGTTCGCCGGCCAGAAACTTCACGCTGATGGCAGGTTGACTTGCATGCGGCTGTTATCCCAAGCGGCGCATCGTTGCATGATGCACCCTGTTCGCGTCGAGGAGGTAGACCTCGACGCGGGGATGGACCGCGGTCATTGATCCACGCGGTGTACGCAATGCCGCCGGTTTGGGGCCGTCATACCCGATCAGCTGTCCCGAGTTGCGTCGACCCGCTGGCGCCACTGCTGTCGCCGTTTGGTGACTCCGACTATTGCCCCAGTTTGGAGCGCAATGATCGATAGAATCGACGGGTGCTGCTTCGCCCGACGCTAGCGGTTGCCGTGTTAAACGATTCGTTGCTAACGCCGTCGAGTAGCATTGTTTCACGCGACATCTCCGAGACCGTCTGCGCGTATTTCGTTAGATCACTCTGGCTCTTCAAATAAGGCCATTTCATTAAATATTCTGGCAGGTCGACGTTTGTTCCAAAAGTCGCGAGCGGGAAATCCTTTTCCGTCGCCACCCCGATTTCCCAAGGTACCCACCACGATGATTTTGTCGCCTCCGAAACAATCGCCAGAAGGTGCGAGCACTTGCTCAACTCATTTCGTAAGTGATCGGCAATCTCCTCTCCCCGTGTCAGATGTGGATCTATGACATCGAGATAGCAGTCAATATCGTGCTCACCCTTCATATAGTTTTGAACCCGCAGGGCAGCGGAAGAATCTTGTTTCTGGTGGGAAATAAATATTTTCACTGTAGCCATGGTTTTCGTTAAGATTTTTGTCCAATCGGATCTGGATGGTTTTATTTTCAGATGCTGTCATCCTGACATGAGTGTATCTGATCTCTTGATTCGTGCGGGAACCTTCTCCTTGAGCCTGTTTCACACGCCTCTTATCCGACATGTCGAGATTCAGGAGGCAACCTGCAGCATGACGTGTTGAGAAGCGTCGGGCGAGTCACGCATATGTCCGTAGTGACTGCGTCGAACTCTTGAACACGCCCACTTGCCCTTGCTCAGAACCAGCCGGCGAAGTGGTCGAATTGCTGGCACTGTTGCCCTCGGGCGGCGATCAGGGCGGCGGGCGTTGTGCCGTTGTGCCTTCGGGCTCTACTCTCCCCATGCATATCTGGCCGACCAATTGCCAGCGGACGTTTTCCCAAGCGACGCGGTGCGCGTTCTCAATCTCGCCTTTCAGGAATTTCACGCGAATACCGACACAGCCTGGTAATGACTCGGCCGAACCATAACTGCGTCGAGCGCATTCCATCCGCCTTGGCGTGAAACACGCGGCGGCGAAATTCCCGATTCTGCCTGGTGGTCAGGACTCTTCAGTGCGACGTGAAGGCACGGCTGCCAGCGCTGGTACCCGCATGATTCTGCACCCTCGTTACCCCATGTTTGTCATAACATCGACGACGAGAGCATTGATGTGACCCGTGGCTCTCTTCAAGGCGTTGCTCATATTGACCAAGTTTTGCTCGTTGACAGCCTCGCGCGCGGTAGCGAGTTCGCTGACCGCATCCGCCAGCATCTGACGGCGAATCTTCGTGAGAGCCCCACTGGAGTCAAATTCAAGGTTGGCTCGCGCTACTGTCTGCCGAATCGATGTATCCAACTCAGCCCGGTCCTCAAGCTTCAAATCTCCGAAGATCCTGTTGAAGGTGGTTAGAAGGTCGTCTGCTATCTGTCATGTTCTATTCGACGAAGAAACGGCCAAGGAATTTTCGAACGGCGCGGACCGTCCGAACGTCGCCCATATCGTCCAGTAGTTCGCGTGGAGCGAGCGCATCAGGCGATGGCGCTTTGCTTAACGCGCCGACGACGCTTGCCGGAATCAGGCGCTCAAGTGATGACGCGATTTCCCTTCCCTTCGTACTTGCTCCAATCCATGCAGGCACAAGTAATGCCCGCTTCTGAATGTTAGCCGCAATTCCTCTCCCAAGAGAAATCAAGTCGTGGTCGGGACTCGCGATCCCGGCAAGCAACGAAAGTCTAGCTGCAATCGACGGCGGCGCCTCCGCAATCATCCGCGCTGTGATTGGGAGTTCGAGGTTAAAGTCACCAACACTTATTAGCGAAACGAGAGCATTGCAGACGGCTAACGCCATGCCTTGGTTAGTCAAATCTAGAGCGAGGCGTTTCACTTCGTGCCGCACATCGTGCGTTCCATTTGTGAGCAGACTGTTTAGCAAACCTCTTTGGACATCAGAGTCAGATGTAGTCTTTGCTATTTCGAGGAGCTTTTCGGCGATATTGATTTGGAGGCGTGGATATGTCCCCAAAGCTCTGGCCGCTTCAACGGCAATCGGATACGAGGAATCTTCTCCATATCGATCGTAGTGTGTGCTCCAGTTGTCCGCAGCAAGTTTTACCAAAGCCTCCTCATGTCGTCGGCTTTTACGAACTGCAAGTAGCTTGAGTAGTTGCTTGCGAACGCGATTCCCGGGGTCTCCAGCAAAAGCCAGCAATTCGTCTGGGAGCTCGTCTGGATAGTGCCGAGCTGCCAGCTCGAGTGCAATTTGTCGCACGTCGGCGAAGCGATGTTTCAATGCGTATTCGACAAGAGAATCGATATCCAAACGTCCCGCGAGCTGAATCGCCTTCGTGATGGCCTTGACCTCATCATCAGTGTTCTCCTTCCCGACGCACAAGGCAGTCTTCAGCAAGGCAGTCACGTTGGCACCGTCGTTCTTCGCCAATACCTCCGCTTGTGCCACGCGTAGGACGTTGTTGGGCCCGGCGTCGATGCCCTCAAGCATGGCACGAGCTTCGCCATCCAAGGCAGCAGCACTGGTCGGATCCAGAATTGCGCGCACCACCGTTTCGGTTTTCGTGCTCGCTGCTTCGCAGATTTGGGCAACCGCCGCCGCCCCTTCATCCATCCAAGCGTGCGTGGTAGCGTTTCGTATGTCCAACGCGAGTTCGCAAATCCGCGAATAGTTTTTTGTCCGTTCTAGACTTTCACTCAGACCCGAAATTCTTTGTGGAGTCAACCGCGTCAGCACGAGCCCAGCTTCTTGCCGGATTGACGGCTTGCCCGCGCCTTGCTCGATCCTCTTCTCCAGAAAAGGCAGCAAACACGCTGGAAGGTAATCACCAATTGCGTTCCACAAGTCATCTTCTTCATCGGTGTCAAACAGTCTTGACGCTAACGCCAACCACTCGTCGTCAGTCGGAAGCGCACCCGCAGCGAGACGAATCGCGCGTGCCCAGAAAAAGTGCAAATGCTCAGCGTATCTATGCTGGGCGAGCGCCTGCCAGCCCTTGACGCTTCTGACCCGCTCAGCATATGTCTCGAGGAAGCTGCGAGCAGTGTGAGCATCTTCGCTACGATCATCTAGATAATGCTCGGCCTCTTCTTCGCCAAACTCACCATTAAGCTTACGCAGATAAAAATCGTCCTCGTTGCGTTGGGAGATCTTCGCATCGTAGTTCACCGACGCATCGACAACCTGCTCAAAGGCCTCAAGATTTGTGATTGCACCAGCGACTATGACATTAGCGTTTGAATTGAAACCGTCCTGAACTATGTCCATCGCCGCATCGATGAAAGCCTCATTAAGCCCATCTGCCAGACGGAGCAAGTTGTCCGCAAAACCTTCTGAATAGAAGCCGTTTACGCGCGGAAGCTTGCGACGGACGAAACCCATGCAAATGGGCCTTGTGGCTGGGTCGGCGACCAGCAGCGCGAATTCGGACTCGTCTAGTGCACGCGGTATCCAGTCGTCCATAAAATATCGCCGCGCGTCGGATTTATCATTGAGCCAATTCGCCAGCAGGGTGACCGGAGACTGAGGAGAACCAGTAACCGCCGCCAGATCCAGATCATCGTCAAAGTCGAGGCCTACAGCCGTCAGGCGGTCCCGGAGCCATACATCAATCGCGCTTTGGCTATCAGGATCGATTTCCAGACGAAAATCGTCGAGCTGCCGTGCAGCTCGAAGCACATTCGCCGCGCCTTCGGCGTCATAAGGGGTCAAGGCTTGAACGACCAGTCTCAGCGTTTTCGCCGCTAAACGCTTTTGACCAAGAACGACGTTGCGCAGGCCCAAGTCCACTCGCGGATGACGAAGGGCAAAAACGTCGTTGCGCTCGCGAAGGTAATGACCTGCTACAAGCAGCTCAATCAGCTTGAATAGTCCGTCCTCGAGCGAGTCATCGCGCTCGAATAACGCATCCTCAAGATCTCGCAGTTGCTTGCGGCTCTGGTGCGCCTTGAACTTAAACGCAGCCCAGAGAACTATCGCCCATCTATGGCTTTCGGAGTCGTCGATCTTCCTGCCCAGCGAAACTTCAATCGACTCCTCTTCTGCCTGTTTGAGGCATCGACTGACAAACGAGCGATCGCTTTCTTTCGCTGCTGGACCCTCCGCAACCGCATCGAAGTACAGTTGCATGAACAGGGGCGTGGTGAGCTCGTCAACAGCCTCCTTTCGATACGGGAGAATCCGCTCCTGAATATGTCGAGGCAGTTTGTTGGCAAATCGCTCGAACAGCTCGATTCTCTTCGCCGGGCTGTAGCTCGCCTCATCGAGAGTGATGAACCACTTTTTTTGAGGTTGCGCCTTGCTCTCGACCATCATGTCGGCTCGGGTCGTAATGACAATTTTGCGATCGACGCTTGCGCTCCGGAGTACTTCGATGATCCCATGTCGCCATGCCTTCGCTTTCGGCTCCGGTTCGAATCGTCCCCAAGGATCCTCTACCTCGAAGACAACCGGGAGCGCGCCTTGGTACCCCGTTACCTTCTCCGGTCCGCCGTCCACATATTCGACGTTAAGGCCGGGCAACTGGTCCCGCAAGTCGGCAACCAGTGCTTTCCCCGCACTAGTCTTTCCGCTCCCTGATGGCCCTGCGATGATGACGGCATGTCTTTCGGCGAGCGCATTTTTGAGATCTGCCCAGTTGCTCGGTTGAACGAAGTCTTCAAGATCCGGTGATCGGCCGACGTAGCCCTTGTATTTAATGACTATTCGTATTGCGTCTTCGCGTGAAAAAACACCACCTGCCTCGCCGCGCATCCTGCCTAGCACAGTTCGGCGGAACTCTTCACGGCAATCGTGAATGAGCCCCGACGGTATATGGCATACGCCGCGCAACAGCGCCTCGGTGCGGAAGCGGAGCCGCTCAGTATCAAGAGAGTGCAGGATGGAAAATCTTCCGTCAGCGTCAGCTGAAAGCACATTTACCAGTGTCGGAGGTAACTGCCCGGCAGCCGGCCACTGGAGCAGACTATCACTCCCGATTCGAATGAGACGGCCCTCAATGGCTGCATTCGTCACCATGACATATCGGATATTTGCGTCACTGAGCCGGTCTTTCACTTTCTCGCGTCGAACGCCTGCGTCAACCAGGTTGGATATGTCGGTAAGCTTCCACGGCCCAGTGGACCGAGTTTTGCACTGGATAACGAGACGGTATGAAGCAACATCTGCGACTTCCGTTACGGTGGGTGCGTCGCCCTCGATGTCCGATTCCAGGTCTTCCTCGCTTACCGGCTCGATTTCCAGACACGCTGTCGCATTTCGGTCAAGCATCAGCACCAAGGCAGCCCATACTGAGACGTCCCGCTGGTAAAGGTAGCCCAGCAATGAAGTGGTCCCGCTGGAGGGTTCGTAGTCTTTGTCAGTCATAGCGAGGAAAATGCAGCCAGATAGCAATATTCCCTCCGGTTCCGAACTGTCGTAAAACCTGTTTCAGAACGGGAATCAAAGGTTAATCATCGTCCGTTCGACACATCAGGCTCAAGGATGACAAGCTGACCAATCCCAATCTCGGCGCTAGCCTCTTGCCGCAGGTTAGGAACGGCATTCAGAAATTGATCAAGCGTCGCCCGTCTCATAAGCCAGCCTGACCTCACCGATGTGATTGACGCAAGCTTCGAGCACCATCATGGAAGCTTGAATCAGCTTCAAATCGCGACTGGCGTCATCGTGGTCGAAGTACTTTCCGCCGTGAAACAGGTTGTTGCGAACCCGGCGTATGAGCACCACCGCGCACTCGATTTCGGTTCGTCGCCCGGCCGGAGATGGGATATCTTCGAAACATGCCCGCTCGCCACGCACAATCTGTTTGCGCGGTGGATTGTCGAGCAGATATCTAATTGCGTTGGCTAGCTCGAGATGCTCCCAAGGATCGAGCGCGACCGCGACCTCGCTGGCGAATTTGTCCCACGCGGGATTCGCGGATTCACCTTCATTGCCAGCAGCAAATCTGGTGGCCTTGAGGGCAAATTCCGCACGGGCAAATTGTGCCCAAAATGAGATGGCAATCCCACGGGGGATTCTGAGCTCTTCCCACTTTTCATCCAGCATTGGAGTCCTCCTGTTGAGGAAGTTGAGATTCAGATCAAGTTACGCTCCCCAGACACGCTACTGCCACTATGCCGGTGACAAAGGTGCGTCTTGGCGCCCACTCACCAGGCTAGACCCGGGGGTCCAGCAACAGCAGAAACCAGTCTTCAGACTTGATGTAGCTGCGTGGGGCACTCGACGCCTGTGAGGATTGCCTGAAGACGTGACGCCCGGCTTTTGGGAACAGCGATAGCAAGGAGTCGTTCCGCACGAGACGCTGCGACATAAATCTTTCGAGCTTCCTCGTCAGATTCCAGAGAGGCCCTGCCTTCAAGCAGGTCGAGAATTCCGCCTGCAGTCTTGATCGTCATTACGACGCAGACGGCGGGAAATTCGAGACCTTTAACAGAGTGAATAGTCCGCGCCGGCGGTAAGTCGAATGGGGCACCAGCCAAAGCATCACCCAAACCTTGATGAGCCTTGAGTCGCATTTTGATGGTTGACTGGCCAGTACATCCGGGTGCCAATAGCTCCCTTGCTGTCTCCAACCACTGGTCAACGGTCTGCGGCGGTTCGAAGCGCAAGCCGTTTGCGAGCGCTATAACATCAGGACGCCAACTGCCATCATCGAGCCCCTTGTCGGTCAAGTAAACATGGTAGTCGCCTGAAGAACTGATATGCCCTTGAACTAGCAGGATCACACGGTGCAGTCCAATCAGAGCATCCCGGCGACCTCCGACAGCGAAAGCGAAATGATACTTCATCGCGGCTTCGGCGAGCAGGAGCGTCATATGCGTCGTTGGGTCGACTACCGGCTGCCCAATTGCTTTGCAGGCGCTCGCGCGCGTGGACGCCAGGACCGGTGCACTTTGCAGCGGCACACCTATTCCATTTACGAGCCCCAGAAACGCACGACCGATTTTCTGCGAGACCGCAGTGCCGCTATAGGAAATGATATGCACGGGAGTTGAATCGTCCCGATAACGCCCCACCGGTCGGTCAGGGTTGGCGCGTAAATTCGGTGCTCTGAGCGCCACATTGGCTAAGCAGATTGCAGGAGTAGATCGGAAATTTCCGCTCATGTGGAGACAATTGTGCGCGCCGAAGGAGTTCGAGAATTTTTCCAACTCGTTTGTAACGCCGCCCCGAAATTTGTAGATTGATTGGTTAGGGTCGCAGATTACCTTAACAATAATCCCAGATCTCCGTAGCCAATCAACAACGTCAAGATCAGCAGGATTGCAGTCTTGTGCCTCATCGACGACGATCTCGCGAAACCGTGCGGCAAGTGCCCTCCCCACACGATCCGCAAATTTTTTATCGTCCAGGCGCTCCCGAACGTAGACGCGCACGTCATCGAAATCTATCTGACCATGACTTCTCGCAGTTTTGAGTATCGAGAGCACCCGCGTTTCATGTGCGTCAATCGAACGGGCTTGAACATCAAAGCCTTCCTTCCTGGCGGACGCTGGATCAACCTTCCCCGTAGCTCTGTCGAAGCATCGCAGCCTGAGCGCATGGGCTTTCGGGAAGGGTACGACCTCCCACTCGTTCTTGTCTGGGACCAATTTTGGCACCGCGTCGCAGTCTGGGATGCCAAACGGCGAGATAAGGAATTGCCACAGAAACCGGTCAAAGGTCCCGATAAAGCCCGGAAATAGCGGGGACGGAAGTACACCAAAGGCATTTAGACGAATCTGCAACTCGTCAACTGCAGCGTTGGTAAACGAGAGAAATGCGACGCCACGCCGATCGGATTCTTGACTCAATATTTTCCGGGCTCGCTCCACCATGGTCCTGGTTTTGCCAGCTCCCGGGCACGCTGTCACGAAAATGGCCCCCTCGTGATCAATAATTGCCTGCTGCAGTTCGGTTGGCGAGTAGGTCGAAGCACTCATATTGCGACCACCTCTTCAATCGCTTGCGCAATGTATCCCGGTACCGTGAATGCCTCTCCGTCCTCGATCCATCGTGCCAGAATCTGCGCGAAGTCACCTTTGCGCGTCTTCTTGAAGATCTTATGAATTCTTTTGGCGCGTTCATCACCACTCAGTGCTACCGCACTGTCCCACTTCTTCTTCGATTTTGGATGAAGCTCGAGATACGCTTTTCGCAAGATATCAGCATTACCGGCTTCGATCAGCTCAGTTTCAAGTGAATAGACGCTTGTGATTGCCACGAGATGTTCACGCGCATTTAATGTCAGCGCGAGCGTAGTCAACTTTGCCTTGCGCAACTCTCCCGGGATCGGCCCCTCTTCCTGGTCGGTCGCGTCATTGGCGGCTGCGGCTTGAGTATCTTCGTTTTCGTCATCATCCTCGTCGTCACCGGCGCCCCTATCGCCATCGGTGAGGATGACAACTCTGTCCGCGATGCGCGCGCCGTTGACGCCGGTAAGCAGCAGCGTCGCATATGGGCTGAAGTCAACTCCATCGATGGGGACAAAAACCGCAGATCTGAATAGGCGAAGTTTGTCTGGGTGGTCTTTCAAGGTGTGCTTCTTCGCGATGACTGGTAGCAGAAGCGCCTCTGCAATACCTTCAACAAGCAGGACTCGTCCACCAAAGAGCAGCGCGGCCTTCGTGACATCGAGATATCGGTCGACTTTCCGGCGTTCCAATGGATCGAGGGGCATCTGCGATAGTGGAATGCAACGAGTTGAGCGGCGTAGTGCAGCCGCAGTCATCGTCGCGGCAAGCACGTCTGCATCTGCGTCAGCACCTTCCGCCGTATTAATGCCAACGCTACTCTCGATAACTGCAGCATCTGCGACAACTGGCTCGATTGACGAATCCGTTGAGGCTTGCGATGCGGGCGCGACGACCGACTTGAATACGACCAGCCGGTCACTGCTAACCCATGCCGATAGATTCGGCGAATGAGTCGCGACGATGACCTGAAGCTCACCCGCTGGTGCATAGTCAGCAGGCGGCTCCTTACGTGACTGCTCCGCCTGATCACCCAGGAACGAAAGTACGGCCGCCTGAAGTTGGGGGTGGAGATGTGCCTCGGGTTCTTCGACGAGAAATAGCGTCAAGTCGGCAGACCGGACCTTCTCCAGCTCAACGGCGATAATAGCCATGAACAGCAGATTGGCATATCCATGCCCTGAGTAGCGGAGATCCTCTGGGTCGACTCCGTGGTCCGCCAGTTTGAATCGGAGGTCACGGGCAATGTCGACCAAAGCCTCGTCGCTTGAAAACCCAAGCGAAGCAGTCTGCCGCCGCACGCCCGAGGTAAGCGCTGTCAGACTCTTGGCCACTGCACCATCCACCTTGACCAGCACATCGTGCGAGCTCGTTCTTGCGAGCTCCTTCGCGAGTTGTGCCGGCGTAGTCCCTTCAAGGAAGTGGTTCAAAAGCGCCATGATGCGCGTGGGATTTCCCGACGCCAGTGAGCGCTGTGCGTCGCGTAGAGTGGGCAGATATACATGCCGAACCATCTCATGGCATCCAGGTTCCGGCGCATTTCCCTCCCTGCCGGCCCAGAGGATCGGCTTCGCGCCAATTCGCGCAGCATCGAAGCGCAGTCCAAAAGAGGCATGCGTCAGAGATGCATCTGTGGCCGCAGAAAGAAGTCGCCCTTGCTGTCCGGTTGAGAGTTCTGCGAAACGCCCTTCGAGCTCAAAGCAACTGTTAGCACTCTGGAAGCGCACATCTGTGGGCTCGCAATAAATCTCCCGTCGACCGCCTAGCGGCGTAGTAAGCAAACGAATTGCATCAATTGCGTTGCTTTTTCCGCCGTTATTTTCGCCGACAAAAACCGTCAACTCTTTTTGAAGCTCGATATCTGCCTGATCGAACGAGCGAAAACTATCTAGCCTTAAACTGGCTCTTTTGAAATTCAAATGGGTTATGCAGTATGCGGGTTGATCGAAGTGAAGTTGAGCTTGCCAGCGATCAGGAA
>NZ_SELS01000072.1 GCF_004197395.1 Paraburkholderia sp. UYCP14C
CGAAGCCCGTCAGGAAAGGCTGATGAAGCTGGCCGCCTGAGCTGCAAAAGCTTGTCCAGACAACCGGAGCCGATACAGAACTTCAATTCCTTAATGGTGCAGCTCTGCGAGGAAGAAGCGAGCGGCTACAATCGGAAAAAAGACAAGATTCAGCAGGAAGAGCGAAGACAGGCAACGCGAGCGCGTGGTGTATCGCTTCGGCAATTTGAAAGACTCATGTTTAAAGCGATGGCGTTCCATAACTTGCATGCTGATAGGTCGCATCTTCGCGATAACCTCAGTCTCCGGGCAGGGTTGGATGGGTCGCCAGCCCTCAACTTCATGCGCTCGCAAGAAAAGCGACGTGGCGATGCGAGGCGGAAGCTGTCGACGAGGGAAGTGTTTAGCAGATTCGTTCCATGGAAGCCCTATACCGTTCGTAACGGACTAGTGCATTTCAAGTTCAAAACTAGATATAAGTCAACGGAACTCGAGAAGCTGTGGGTAGAACACATGCGGATACCTAAGTCCGACCGAGGCCCACTATCGATTCCCGTGAAGCGGTTGGAAGGTAGTCCCAACGTCCTAATCTGGAAGATGCCCAACGGCGAGGAGGGTTTGCGGAAGATTATCCGTGCGGATAGGGAACGAATTCGCGGAATGAGATGGGCCGAGCTTGATTTGACGCTGGAATCTGACTCTATTCGAAAATCTGGAAATGACCAGAAACGACGCGTTGCTCGCGACCGCGTGACCGTCGCGCAGGACGAGCAGATTTCGGCCGCCGAGGCAGTTCGAGAGGCTAACGGCGACATTGTCGAGATGGAGGGGGCGTCCATAACAGATGCAAAAATGAGGGCAACAGCACATCGTGACCGCAAATGGGGCGAGGCCCAGGCAGCCGCGGCTGGCATTGACACCAAGCAGATTGTCGTTCCCGCCGCTGCGCAAACATCGAAGTCAACCGCAGCCGACGAAGACTACGCGGCTAGGTTCCGAGCGAAGAAGTTGTCGCGTGGCAGTCCTCCAACGGCGACTTCATCTCACTAGCGCTTCGCGACCACGCCACAAACTGGCGTGGTCGCAGGCGGCCAGCTCAAGCCTAGAAGGTTGAATCGACGAAACTGATGGGATGCTGGGCTTTCTTTACCGTCGGCCTATTGGCCGCGGACGCCCAGGCGAGTCATCGCTCCGTGACGGTCTAAGCCCATCCGGCTTAGCAATCCAGTTTTGAGGCCCAAGCCCGCGAAGTCAGGCGGAACGCGGCGTATGCGGTTCTAATTCGGAAACGCGGCGAAGTCGGCTTGGCCTCATTGCTGTGCATTTTGGTCGGCTGCAGCATGCTCCAAAGCGTTTACCATTTCGGTACCTTATTGATTTATTGGTATTTTCCGTTGAGCCGGGCGCTGGACCGGTTCTGTATACGCTTCTAATTTGATTGAGCACGCAGCACACCGACCCGCAGGCTCGCGCCAAATCAGCCGCACCGTCACGCGGTGCGGCTGACGAAACACCCACCGCTTCAACCGGCATCTGTCGTTTCACGATGCCTCGACTTGACGACGCCACATCGACTACCCTCTGTCGACATCCCCCGTGGCCTCGTCACCATGAAGACCTCATCCCCCAACACGCTGACCGGGAAGCTCAAGTCGCGCGTCGTGCTGATCGCGCTGTTCGTCGGTTCGATGTGGGCCGTGTTCATTCTGTCGGTTGCGTTGCCGTTCCTGCATCTGAACGAGCACGGCGTCGTGCCGCGTTCGCTCGGCGGCTTGCAGGGCATTCTGTTCGCGCCGTGGCTGCATGCGAGCGTCGGACACATCGCCGCCAACACCAGTGGGCTCGTCGTGCTCGGCTGGCTGTGTACGTGGCCGGACATCGGCGGCTTCTGGCGCGCGACCATCGGCGCGATGCTCGGCGCCGGTCTTTGCGCGTGGCTATTCGGCGCGCCGTATTCGGTGCATATCGGCGCGAGTGGGCTGGTGTTCGGCTATGCAGGTTACCTGGTTGCACGCGGCTATTACACGCGAAATCTTCTGTCGATCCTCGTGGCCCTGGTGGTGGTCGGCAGCTACGGTCTGAGCCTGCTGTTCGGTGTGCTGCCGATCTATCCGGATGTGTCGTGGCAGAGCCATATCGGCGGCGTGCTCGGGGGTGTGCTCGCCGCGCGTTCAGGGGCAGGTGCGGCACGCCGGGTGCGGGTGCGCTGACGCAGATGTCTCGCCCAGGGGGACGCAAGCAGTTCGAGAACGTCCCGGCTTACAACTCCGGCCGCGCCAGATCGCTCGCGACGATATGTTCGCCATACACCTGCGCGGCCGCGAGCGCTTCGACGCGGCTCGGATGCGGGCCCAGCTCAGGTGCGCCGTCGAACGGAAACAGCACGCGGCCGTCGGTCGTGCGCACCACCTTCAACACGCCGAAGAAGCGCCGGTAGCCGGCCATCTTCGCGCTCGCCGAAATCTCGAAGTCGTCCTCCGAGGTGCCCGGGACGCTGGGAATAAACGCGGTTCTGCTCATAGCTGAAAACATCGGTTGTTCATCGATGCGGTGCGCAACATACGCACGGCCGACCTGCATTGTCTCAAATCCGCTCGAAGCGTGAAGCGAGCGGGCATCCCGTCGCCATGCGAGCAAATGCGCGATGCCGACACATTCGACGTTCTTCGACGAACTTAGCGATGAAATAACGTCAAAAATTTCATGGAAATGTCATGAGCACCCCCTCCTAAAGTCCGCCCGCTGCCTTGCGTGAACGGTCAGCCGGGCGGCCTGACGAGCGCGAACACGTTCCTGCAGAAGTGGGTGCCGATCATCACCGCGTCGCCGGTGCTCCAGAAGGACGCTCTGCGAAACGGATAACGCGCCGGTCGGCGGCTTCGGCTGGGACGGGCGCTTCAACTATCTGCACGATCAGGCGAGCTTCCCGCTGTTCAACCCGAACGAGGTGGCCAACAAGGATCCGGCCGCCTTGCTCGCGAAGATGCAACGTGCGCCGTACGCGACGCGCTTCAAGGAAGTGTTCGGCCAGAACATCTTTGCCGATCCATCGAAAGCGTTTACGCAGGCGATGTACGCGATCGAGCGCTTCGAGCTCGAAGACCCGAGTTTTCATCCGTACACGAGCAAGTTCGATTACTACCTCGATGGAAAAGTGCAACTAACTGCACGAGAGTTGCACCGCAAAAAGCTGTTCGACGACCCCGCCGCCGGCAATTGCGCGTCCTGTCACACCGACCAGTCGGGCGTGAACGGCGCCCATCCGCTCTTCACCGACTTCAACTTTCAGGCGCTAGGCGTGCCGCGCAATCCGGAGCTGAAGGTCAACGCCGATCCGAAGTACTTCGACATGGGCCTGTGCGGACCCTTGCGCATGGATCAGAGCGACAAGCTGAACTGTGGGCTGTTCAAGTCGGTATCGCTGGGCAATACCGCGACGCGTCACGTGTTTTTCCACAACGGCCGCTTCCATACGCTGAAGGATGCGCTGCGTTTCTACGTGCAACGCGATACGAACCCGGACAGGTGGTATCCGAAGGATGCCCACGGCAAAGTCGACAAATTCAACGATCTGCCGGTCGCATTGCGTGTGAACGTCGACACGACCGACGAGCCGCTGACCCGCAAAACAGGCGAGCGTCCGGTCTGGTCCGAGCGCGATATCGACGACGTCGCCGCGTTCCTCGCGACGCTGACCGACGGCTACGACCTGAAGGCCAACGCGCTCAGATAAGCGCATCGAAGAATGCGAACAGTTCTGGTCGCCCTTGATTTAAAAGACAAAAATTGTCGAAGAAAGGCGCCGCCCGGCACGGCGGCGCTATAATGCGCGGATCTTTGCTTCCTCCGTCGTCCGCCATGAGCCGGTTACTTTGCCTGATCGTGCTTTCGTTGGGCCTCGCGCAAACCGCCGCGGCCGACGAAAACACTGACCGAATATCGGCGTACCTGACGCAGAAGTTCGGTGTGGGCAAAGAAAAAGCTCAAAAGATCTCCGACGCGGTGCAATCCGCCGCCAACAAATACTCCCTCCCTCCGGCGCTGCTGCTCGCCATCATCTCCATCGAATCCCGCTTCAAGGAAAAAGCCCGCGGCGCCAACGGCGCGACCGGGCTGATGCAGGTCGTGCCGCAGGCGCACCGCGGGCTGCTGCGCAACGTCAAGGACCTGACCGAGCCGGGTGCGAACATCGAAGCCGGCTCGGCGATTCTGTACGGCTACATGCGCTCGGCAAACGGCGATCTGGACACCGCGCTCAAAAGCTATGGCGGCTCGAAGGCCTATGCGCAGAAGGTGAATCTGCGTGTCGAGGATTTCGCGGCGGTTGCGACGCCCGCAGACGGCGCTTCAGAGGCCGCTGGACGGGCTCCGTCGTGCGAGGCCGATCGTTGCGCCGGCACGAACCCGTGGGCCGACGCGTTCAGCGTGCCGGCAGCGCTCACTCCAGCTGCGGCACCGGCGGCAAGCGGGGCGGTCGCGGCATCGAGCGCAGCCTCTGGGTCGACTTCGGCCGCGACAGTCGGCTCGACGCGCGCGCCGTCGAAGTAAGCGCGCTCGCGCGTTTTCTTGTCCGATTTCCGACTGCTCACGCTGCTGCGAAGCTCCTGCTGTCTCCATCAAGCCGATGTGCTGTTACCCGCCGTAACCGGGCCTGGGCTGCACCTTGCACGCCTTTTACGCACGTGACGCTGCCCGCTCTACAATGCATTCCCATTCGCGCTCACGAGGCGCTTCTTGCACCTGATCATGCAGATCTCCTTTTCCCGCACCACCGCCGCGGCCCTGTTCGGCCTGCTCGCGATCACGGCATGCAGCAGCACGCCGCAACCCAAATTCACTCAGGAACTGTTCGAAACCGGCGCAAGCCCGTACGCGCGCAATTTCAATTCGAGTACCGGCGATAGCTGCGAAGCCGCGCGCCGCGCGCTGCTGAGCCAGGGCTATCTGACGACGATGTCGCATCCCGATACCGTCGACGGCACGAAGAATTTTCAGCCGAACGGCGATTCGCACGTGGTCGTCGAATTTCACGTCGTCTGCACGCCCGGCGAAGAGGCGGCTGATACCAGCATCGTTTATGTGAACGCGGTGCAGAACGGCTTCGCGTTGAAGAAGAGCGATACGTCGGCGAGCGTCGGGCTGAGCGTACTCGGTTCGCTGTCGCTGCCGATCCGCTCGAATAGCGATGCGATGGTGAAGATCTCGAGCGAGACGATTCCGTCGGGCAAGTTCTACGATCGCTTCTTCAGCCTCGTCGATCATTATCTGCAGACCGTCGTGCGCACGCAGCCGGTGACGAGCAGTGCGATCGAAACGCGCACGCTGCCGATGCAGGTGACCACGCCGCTCCAACTGACGATTCCTGAGCCGGTGCCCGAGCCGATACCGCCAACGACTCCCGCTGCCGTTCCGGCGGCGCCGAGCGTGCCGGTTCAGGCGACGTCGTCAGCGCCCGTCCCGCTGACGACAGGCACGCCCGTCACAGGAATGGCGCCAGTCACGGCTCAGGCGGTCAAGTTAGTGCCCGCGCCCACGCCGGTGCAGTTAACCGCGCCCGTAGCCGTTCCGTTAACGCCGTCCTCACCCGTCACCCAACCCGCCGACCCGATCGGCCAGGCGGCAGCAATCGAACCGGCGAGCGGTACGACGCTGGTGCCGTGATCAAGGCGCCGCCGCTTTCGCATCGAGGCTGGTCAAGGTCAGATCAGCCTCTGATTCAGGCGCGCAGCGATATTCACCTTATGGTGTTTACTTGATACGTATACATACGTAGTAGTAGTTAACAAGGGTTAACCGATTCTGTGGATAACTTGCAAATGTCGCGCCGCTTCAACAGCATGCGAAATCCATAACCCTGCGGAACACGTCGGTAGAAAAACTACATAAGTTGGATAAGTTCCAACACCTATTAACCGACCCCCACCTTTATCAAGAATCCGCGCACAGGCTGTTCATCGCGCTATCCCGAGGTTATTCAGAGGTGGCTGTGGATAACTGCCGCCTCCGAACGACGCATCCGTTGCTCCCGCGCCGACAATAGGCCGCCACAACCATGCTTCGCACGATGCGAAGCGCTCGCCAACGCACAGATTTCCGTCGACCGAACGCGCAAATTGATAACGCGGTACGAAGATTGCGTACGTTCTTATTGCAAGCGCAACTGTTGCTATTTAGTCAAAACCATTTGGCCAGAGCAGAATCCGGCATAAAGTTAAAGTGCTTTGTGAGGTTTCTGGTGCAGTGCGGGGGGATGTATGAAACGCAGATCAGCACGACAGTTAGTCCGTCTTCTCTCGGACCTTCGACATGCGGCCCATTGCAGTTCGTTACGCGCTGCCGCGACTAATCGGGTGATGGCGCTGGCGGCCGCCGAGGCCGCCGAGAACGGCGACTCCACTTGCGACGACGACAACCCCGAGTCCACGCGCGACGCGCTGCGGGACAAGCTGTTCCGGAGCAGATCATGAGAGCCGCGAGCGAGCAGTCGTTGCGGTTTCTGGTCGAGAAGTGGCTGGCGCCGTCGCCGGCCGAACCAGTTCACGTGACGGAGTTCAGCCGCACGCGCACGGGCGGGCGGCGTTATGTGAGGGTGCAGACGTCGTCGGAAGAGGGCGGGCGCGGTTTGTTCTTCTTTCGTCACGACGACGGCTGCTGGTGCGTGTTTCCGCCGACCGCCGATACGCCGAGCCTGCTCGCCCATCCGCGCGCGGCATAGTTGGGCGAATGGGCAAGACGCCTATCGGCGCGCACCGGGCAGCGTGCACCGCGCGTTGGCGTCGAATGGCGTTGTAAACCGCTGATAATCCTGTTGTCGATTCGGCAGTCGGTCCTGACAGCCCGCTCAACGCCTCACTACCCAGCCACTTTTTTACGACGTCTGCGGCGTACGCTGCCGGGCACGCTTCCACCCCGGCAGTACCTGACACACGATCAATCCCGCCAGCATCAGCGCACAGCCGAACAACGCGCGTGCCGTGAGCGTTTCGCCGAGCACGAGCCAGCCCGCGAATGCCGCGAACACACCTTCCATGCTAAAAATCACCGCCGCATGCGAGGGCGCCGCGTAGCGCTGCGCGACCACCTGGATCGTATACGCAACCCCCACCGACAACGCTCCGCCGTACGCGATCGTCGGCGCGGCGCGCGCGATCACCTCGGCGCTGACGGGTTCGACGACAACACCGATCGCCAGACACACGAGCCCGCAAGTCACGAACTGCACTAGCGCGAGCATCAGCGTGTCGTGGCGCGCCGCGAAGCGGCCGACCAGCATCATCTGCGCGGAAATCACCAGCGCCCCGGCAAGCTGATACCAGTCGCCATAGAGCATCGAGAAGTGCTCGTCGACGCTCAGGAAGTACATGCCAACCGCCGCGAGCAGCGCGCCGAGCCACGTCCCGAGGCCGGTCCGGTGGCGAAACAGCACGCCGAGCAGCGGCACGATCACGACATACAGCGAGCTGATGAAGCCCGCGTTCGCGATCTTCGTGTACTGCAGGCCGATCTGTTGCAGCGAGATCGACACGGCCAGCACGACGCCGAGCAGCCCGCCCGCGCCAAGCAGTTCACGGGCTCCGCCAGGGGCGCGCTTCGTCAGTTCGGCGAGCGCCGGGCGGCGCACGCAGACGATCATCGTCAGCACGACGAGCGCGCCGAGAAGAAAGCGCAAACCAGTGAACAGGAACGGGCCGATCGTGTCGAGGCTGAGCCGCTGTGCGACGAACGCAGAGCCCCAGATCATCGCGGCGATCAGCATCAGCACGTTCGCGCGCAGGTGTTGGCGGGTATCGGGATTCAAGGTGTTCTTCTGATTTGTCGTGTGGATCGTGCTGGGAAACCGCGCAGGCGCACCGTACGGTGCCTGGCCGGTAAGGAATCGCTCACATGATACGCGGGCCTCGCGCAGCGGGGCAGGCAAAGCCCGCGAGTCGCGCGATAATCGCGCAACGGCCGCGCGGTCGCCGGCGTGTGAATCTCCGTGGTCGAGCGACTTGCCGAGCGGACCGCGAACCCTCGCTCACTTCCACGAGCAAACGACATGGACGACAAGGACTGGATCGCGGGTGCCGCGAAGGCGCTTGCGATCATCGAAGCATTCGACGAAGAGCACGCGCGCATGACGCCCACGATGGTCGCCGCGCGCGCCGGCCTGTCGCGCACGGCCGCACGTCGCTATCTGCTGACGCTGCGCGAGCTCGGCTACGTCGACACCGACGGCAAGCTGTTCTGGCTCGCGCCGCGGGTGCTGCGGCTCGGCCAGTCTTACCTCGATTCGGCGCGCCTGCCGCGCACCGTGCAGCCGTTCCTGCAGCGGATCACCGCGACGGTGCAGGAAACCGCGCTGGTCGCGATCCTCGACGAACACGACGTCGTCTATGTCGCGCGCAACGGCGTGAATCGGGCGATGGCGGTCGGTTTCGTGACCGGTTCGCGCGCGCCGGCGCCGTTGTCGTCGGCGGGGCTCGTGCTGCTCGCGTTCCAGCCGCCCGACAGCATCGACCCGTGGCTCGCGTCGTATCCCATCAAGGTTTTCACGCCGTACACCTATTCGACGGTCGAGCGGCTCAGGGAAGTGCTCGGCGAAATCCGCCGCAACGGCTACGTGGTCACCGACCAGCAACTCGAGATCGGTGTGCGCGGCGTCGCGGTGCCGTTGCGCGACCGGCACGGTACGGTGGTCGCGGCGATCAGCGTCAGCATGCCGATCGGCGAGGAGTCGGCGAACGCCGCGCTGCACCGCGTTTTGCCGGCGCTGCAGGAGACCGCGAGCCTGCTGCGGAACCTCGTTTGAGCGCGGCGAAGCGGTCGATGAAGGGCGCAGGAGGCGATTTTCGCGCACTCGGGAATGTCCCTGGTATGGCTTGCCGGTCGACTGAAAGCACGCTGAAAGCAGGCTGTCTCCCGGAAAATACATATCGAGTTTTACGCATGACAAAACGCCTACGCTTGGGTAATACTCTCCCGCGGGGAGCGCAAGGCGCCTCGAAGTCCAGCCCGCTCTACCGTGCAGCTGTATTCATTCACATTGACTCAGTCGTCTGGTTTGGGGATCTACACATGAAAAAAGTTATCGTCTCGCTCGCAGCCGCTTCGATCGCTCTCGTTTCCGTTCAGGCTTTCGCACAGGCATCGGATGCCGCTCCTGCGGCAGCTGCAAGCGCACCGAAGAAGCACCACATCAAGCAGCTGAAGACCCACGGCAAGAAGGCTCCGATTTCCGCCGCAGCTTCGGCCGCTGGCACGAACGACAAGGGCACGCAGAACTAAGCCGACGCCCGCCCGTCAGGCGGGTCGTACCGCTGCGTCGCGCCGCTTGGCGGCCGATGCGGCCGGTGGAGGCAAATGCGTTGCAAGCAAAAAGGCCGGAGCTCGCGCTCTGGCCTTTTTGCTTTTGCGGCGGATTTTGCGGGCGGAGGATCAGCCCGCAAGCCCGCGCCGGATCACTTCATCGAGCAGCCCGTTCAGGCCGTCCGGATGCGCGGCGGCGCGCGTCTTCAGTTCCTCCACCAGCTCGCTGTTGAGCTTGCAGGCAAACGGGACGAGGCCTTGCGCCTGGTCGAGCTTGCGCTGCTCGCGCCGGTCGATTTTCGGCTCGGTCGCCGTGCCCATGCCGCCACGGCTTGCGGCCGCGTGCTTCATCGCGTTGCCCAGTTTCAGCGCCTTGTTCTTTTCAAGGTCGGTTTTTTTCATCGCCATAGGAAAGGCCTCTGCCAAATAGATCAACCCGCATTGTACGCAAGCGCACGGCGTCAGCCGATGCGCTCCGGTGTGCCGGCGGACACGCTATCCATCAACGCGCGCATCCTCTGCCAATGCGTGCCTTCCCAGAATACGCGTCGGCATACGTCGCAGGTGACGAAGCGGCTATGCCGCTGGAGCACGCCGTGCGGCACGCGCGGGCCGGCTTCCTCACGCGCGATACGTCGCAGCGGCGCATTGCATACCAGGCATAGCCGAAACGGTTGCGCGCTGCGCGCAAGATCGAGTCGATCGAACACTTCGCGCAACTGCTCGCGCGGCCGCAGCGCGCGTACGTAGCAGCCATGCGTGATGTTGCGGCGTTTGAGCAGCTCGCGGTCGCGCGTCAGCACGATGCGCTGCTGCGCGGCGGCGAGTGCCTCGATGTCGGCGTCGCGGAAGTGGTTGTCGTACAGCGTATCGAAGCCCGCGAGCCGCAGCAGCGGCGCGAGGCCGCCGAGATGCGCATCGGCGATGAAGCGCATTACCCGCAGGGGCCGCTCGCGCACGCGCAGCAACGGCTGGATGTCGAGCGCCTCGAATTTCGGATAGACCGCGACGCGGTCGCCGTCGGCGAGCGGATGATCGAAACCGACTGAGTCGCCGTTCACCAGGATCAATTCGACCTCGGTATGCGGTACCCCGAGCACCTCGATCATGTGCTTGGCGGTCGCGTCGCGCGCGCAGACGCAGGTGAACTCGCGCCGGCGCAGCGGCCGGGCGATGAAGTCGTTCAGCTCCTCGTAGAAGCGGAATGTCGCGGTGACCATGCCTGCAGTATCGCACCGCTCGGGTTGCGGGTTGTCCTGCGCTTGTCGCATGAGTGTGCTTTACTTCGGGTTCTTTAGAAGACGGAGCGATAGATGGACATCGGTTTTATCGGTCTCGGCGAGATGGGCGCCGTGATGGTTGCAAACATTCTGAAAGCCGGGCATCAGGTGCGCGTGTGGAACCGCTCGCCGGAAAAGGCGCAGCCACTGGCCGGGCTGGGCGCGCAGATCGTCGCGACGCCGGCAGAAGCGTTTGCGGGCGACGCCGTGTTCTCGATGCTCGCCGACGATGCCGCGCTGCGTGAAGTCATCACCGCGTCGCTGCTCGAACATGCGCCGCGCGGGCTGATCCACGCGAACATGGCGACGATTTCCGTGACCCTCGCCGAGGAACTGGCGACCGCGCACGCGTCGCGCGGCGTGCATTATGTGGCCGCGCCGGTGCTAGGGCGCCCCGACGTCGCGGCCGCCGGCAAGCTGACGATCGTGGCAGGCGGCCCGGCCGAATCGATCGACCGGATCCAGCCGATTTTCGACGCGCTCGGCCAGAAGACCTGGCGCATCGGCTCGCTGCCGCAGCAGGCGAACGTGATGAAGCTGGCCGCGAACTTCATGCTCGGCGCGGCGATCGAGACGCTCGGCGAAGCGTCCGCGCTCGTAACAGGCCACGGTGTCGCGATGCAGGACTTCCTCGACGTGATCACGAGCGGCCTGTTCCCGGGACCGGTTTACTCGGGCTACGGCAAGCTGATCGCCGAGCAGCGCTTCGAGCCGGCGCTGTTCAAGGCGCGCCTGGGGCTGAAGGACGTGCGCCTCGCGCTCGCCGCCGCCGATGCGGTGACGACCCCGATGCCGGTCGCGAGCGTGGTTCGCGACAGCCTGATCGAAGCGATCGCGCATGGCGACGGCGAGAAGGATTTCGCCGTGCTGGGCCAGGTGGCGGCGCGGCGCGCCGGCCGTTGACGGTGGCCGTCGATCGCCGCACGCGAGCGATCGACGTAACGTGGCCGCATGGAGCCATGCCGGGCGGCAAGGCATAATAGCCGCCCGATTTCCCTATCCCCGATTCCGATGACTCTGCATACCTGGTGGCTGTTCGCCGCCACCGTTTTCGTCGTTTCCGCGATTCCCGGTCCCAACATGCTGCTCGTGATGACGCACGGCGCCCAGCACGGCCTGCGCCGCGCGAGCGCGACGATGGCCGGCTGTCTGTCGGCGCTGGTGCTGATGCTGGCGGTATCGGCCGCGGGGCTCGGCGTGTTTCTGGCGGCATGGCCGACCATGTTCAACGCTTTGCGCATGATCGGCGCGGCTTATCTCGTGTATCTGGGCATCAAGGCATGGCGCGCGCCGGCCGACGAAACCGCCGCGCAGAACGTCGATGAACTTTCGGCCAGGCCCGCGCGCTCGCGCTTCGCGCTGTTTCGCAACGGCTTTCTGGTCGCAAGCAGCAATCCGAAGGCGATCCTGTTCGCGGCCGCGCTGCTGCCCCAATTCATCGATGCCACCCAGCCGAAGTTGCCGCAGTTCGGCGTGCTGCTCGCGACGTTCGCGTCGATCGAGGTCAGCTGGTATCTGGTGTACGCGGGTTTCGGCACTCGCATCGGCGTAAAGCTGAAGAGCCGCAGCGTCGCGCGAATGTTCAACCGGCTGACGGGCGGTGTGTTCGTCGGTTTCGGCGCGATGATGGCGCTGGTGCGCCAGTAAGCACCCCGCCTCCCGGCAGACAAGGGGAAACTGAAGCGTACTGATGTGACCGTTGTATGTTTGCAACTTGAGGGTCAACCCTAATTTTAATGTTGCAACGCACCAAGCGGTTTGCTATAGTACGTCTTGTCTCCTCCATGTCTCCTCTGATATGGATTCAGCCCGCCAACTTAGGCGGGCTTTTTTTTGCCCGAAATTCGCCGCGTGCGGGCAAGCGCCACCGCGATCCGAAAGCAGGCCGAACTCAGAACTTATACGACACGGCCAGGTAGGAAATGATCGGGTTCGCGCTCAGATCCGCCTTCGACACGCCAAGCTCCGTCCCATCCGCCGCCTTGATGATGACCGACGACGTCGTCTTCAGCGGGATATACGTGACCGATGCGACGAGCCCCCAGTGCTCGGTGATGTTGTACGCGAGGCCCGCGTTGAACACCGGCGCCCACGACGACGACGCCTTCGCCGACACCTGCGTCAGCCCCGGCTTGCCCGCTCCGGCGGCGAGCACGGCGCCGAGGTTCTCCTGCGTCGATTGCACGAAGTTCTGGCTTAGCTGGACATCGGAGAACCAGTTGTACGACACGCCGACGCCGACGAACGGCCGCAGCTTCGCGCTCGGCGTGTTGAAGTAGTACTGGAACAGCAGTGCCGGGCTCCACTGGCGCACGCTCTTCACGATCGGATTGGCCTGCGGATCGCCCAGATCCTGCTGGCCGAGCGCGCCGGCCGGTCCCGGCGGTTTGATCGTGCCGTGGCCGTAGATCTTGAACGTCGGCGGCAGGCCCGCGACGGTCGTCACCGCGATGTGGTCGGTCAGGTAATGGCTGAACACCAGGCCGACCGTGTTGGCGGAGTTGGTCGACAGACCCGTGCCGGGCGACGTGAACGAACTGGGCAGCCGCAGCGGCGTGTTGATCGGCGTCGGCGCGACGTAGGTCGTGAGCGGCGTGCTCGAATCCTGCGGCATCACGTGGAACCAGCCGAGCGCGGCAACGTTGTCGCCCGCATGCTGGGCGTAGGCACTGGCCGACAGCAGCGTCGCCAGTATCGCGATACAGATTTTATTCATCGTGTTCCTCTTCGGGCGCCGCAGCGCTCGAGCGCGCGCGACGGGCGGCGACGGGCCGTGGGCCCGGCCGCTGAGTGGGAGGTTCGGAGGGCGTGAGCCGCCGCGTCGCCGCGTGCTCTGCCGGCGAGGCAGGCACCACGGCGCGCGGCGCCGGTCACTGGACGAAGGCGCCGATCGTGAAGTACGGCGAAGCGGCGTTGGTCATGTCGAGGTAGCCCAACACACCGCCTGTGAAGATCATCTTTCCGGTCGGCTTCGTGCCGGTCGATGCGCCCACCTGCGTGGTCGTCACGACGCCCGGCACGGTCTGCGTGAAGTCCAGATTCAGTGCGGTCGCGAGCGAAGCCTGCGACGCGTTGAACGGATCGAGCAGCGTGGCCTCGCTGCCCTCGAGCGCGGTGGTGCGGTAATCGAACTGGCTATCCACGCCGATGTACTCGCCGTTCTGCGCATTCGCCGCGGTGGCCGTTTGCGGGGCGAGGATCGAGATGCCGGATTCGTCGTCGGCGTAGGGGCCGGTCGAGCCGTTGACCGGCGTGGTCGCCGACGGGTTCGCGGCGCCGGTGCGCACGAGGATCGGCACCAGTTGGCCCTTCAGCTTGCCGACGATCATGTAGCCGCGCGCTTTGGGCGTCGTCGCGAGCGTCGGCTTCGCTTGGCCCCGGAAATTGTCGGTTTCGAACGCGCCGCTGCCGCTATCGCCCGCGACCGGGAAGTTGCTGCCGGGCTGCTGGCAGATACCGGCGTTGACGCCGGTGTTGTCGCACTCGGTCCACGTGCCGTCTTTGTTGATCGTGATCTTCGAATCGACCGCGACCGGCGCGAAGTTCTGCGACGGCACCTGGTGATAGCCGAGCTGGTTGTACGTGCCCGCGACGTTCGCAAGATTCGTCTCGATCGACGAAAAGCCGATGAACGGGTAGTACGGGAACGTGGTATCGGGCACCGCGCCAACGCCGAGCACACCGCCGAACGAGATTTCCGCGCCGGGAATCGTGCCGCCCGCTACACCTTCACCCACGAATATCCGCGCCGGCCGGCTCGCATCGAGACTCGCGCCGTTCAGACGGAACGCACACTGGTTCAGCTTGCTTGTCGGCAGCAGCGTTTCCTGGGTCAGCGTGCCGCTCGCCGTCTGGCCCGCGCGAGTCGGGGTGACGGTGCCGGTGGTGGCGGGAATCGGCGACTGGATATAGCTCACCTGCCACGTCATCTTCGTCGTATCGAGCTGCAGCTTGACGAGTTCGCCGTCGCCGCCGCCGCCCGTGAAGACCGTGCCGTAATCGAGCGACGCAGGGCACAGCCGCGTTTCGGTCATCGGTCCGTCGCCGTTACTGCTGCCGCCGCCACCACCGCCGCACGCCCCCAGCAACGGTGCGCACAGTGCCAGCACCGAAATGATTTTCGAATTCATACCGCCTCCCGGATGTTCTCGTTGTGTGTGGCCGGCTCCCATTCCGGCCACCTTCCGCCCATGTGTCCCGCACTGAGCAGCGCGGGTCGACTGCGCGTTGCGCGCAGCGGGTGCCTGTTGCTCTTATCTGCTGATCTGCGCGCCGATGCCGAAGTACGGCGCGCTCGGCGTGTCCGCATTCGCCGACGTCGAGGCGATGCCGCCGTTTTCTGCGCCCTGAATTACAGTCGCGTACAGCCCGCCCGACGCGATCGCGAGGCCGGCGTGGCCCGTGCCGTCCTGCACGTTGACGAGACCGGGGTTCGACGCGCCGTAGCTCAGACCTAGCGAGCTTTCCGCGGCCGACGTCGACGGATTGATGAACGTCGCGGCCGCGCCCTGAACCAGCGTAGCCGTGTACTTGAAGTTCGAATCCGCGCCGACGTAGCCGCCGTCGAAGCCGCCCGAGGCGAGCGGCGTCGCCGCGGCGAGCATCGCGATGCCGGATTCGTCGTCGACTTGCGGGGAGAGCAGGTTGCTCGTGTCGACGTAGCCGGTGCGGACCACGAGCGGGACCGTCGCGCCGTTGAGCTGGCCGAGGATCATGTGCGCGGTGCCGTACTTGCCGGTGCGCAGCGGATTGCTCGCGGCGCCGGTGCTCGGCACGATCTGCGGCGGGTTGGTGCTGTCGAAATAGCCGTTGCCGTTCAGCGTCAACGCGTTGCCGGTGCTCAGACAGCCTGTCGAGCTCGATGACGTGCAGTTGCCGCTCGCGTCGAAGGTTTCGACGGAGTTGGTGGCGACGGTTTCGTAGTTCGCGGTCGGCGACAGGTGGTAAAGCAGCGCGTTATAGGTGCCGGGCAGCTTCGTGATGTCGGTGGTGGTGCTCGCGAAGCCGAGGAACGGATAGAAGTCGAAGTGCCGCTTGTTGACCGCGCCGATGGCCGGAAGGCCGGGCAGCAGCGTGATGCCCGCGTACTGGACCGTCGCGCCCGGAATCCCGCCGCCGGCGACGCCGTTGCCGATCAGGATCATCGGCGGGTTCGGGTTGTTGACGAAGTCGGGCGTCGTGTAGGTCGTGCCGTCCGACGCGGTGCCGGTGCCCGCGCCGAGGATGAACGCGCAGCGCGTCTGCTCGGCGGTCGGCAGCATGCCGGTGGGCGGGTGAATCACCGCGCCCGCGATCCGCGTGCCCTTGCGGGTGACGGAGACGCTCGCGCTAGTGAGCGGAATCGGCGACTCGAGCCACTTCAGCGTGTAGGTCATCGCGGTCGCGTCGATGTTCAGCTGCACGATTTCGCCGCTGCCCGCGCCACCGAGGTAGGTGCCTTTGACGATGTCCGCGGTGTCGGGGCATAGCGTCGCGGTGGTCGCGCTCGGTGTCGGCGCGCCCTGGGTGCCGCAACTCGCGCCCGAGCATTGCGTCGGCGTGACGGGGCCCGGATTGTCGGCTTTGCCGCCGCCGCAAGCGATAAGAAAAGGTGCGGTGGCAATGGCGATTGCCAGGCCGCGAGTCATGGCGTGCGACATGCTGCTGTCTCCCTTGGTTTAATTGTGCGGGAGTCATTTTGCTGTGCGCTTATTGGCTGTCAATTGAATGAGCCGTCTAAAAACAGCAATTCAAACAGTGCGAATTTAAGCGTGTGCGCACTGCACGGACATGCGCGGTTCTTTTAAACGGAAAAGGATTTTTCACGCTGAATGCGGCATCGTTGCTTTGCCGCACAGCCTTTCTGGACAGCCGTCTTGGCAAAATGGCTCTATCATCGTGGCACGCTCGTTCGCAAAAAAATCCGGAATTTCCCTATGCGGAAGATAATGCAGAACGATGTAATTGCGAGGAATGAATTACCGATTCGAGTGAGTAATTTTATTTTTATTTTTTGAGTAATCCGGGTGACTACCGAATAGAAACATTTCGTTTCAACTTTAACGGGCGCGCATTAAAACAAAAAAGCCGGTCTGCAAAGACCGGCTTTATTTGGGAACTGCGGACGCTCGCGAAGCGCCTAGCGCTTCAGACCGCTGTCTTCGGCCGCGCCGATCGCGAGATTCATGCACTGGATCGCCGCACCCGACGCACCCTTGCCGAGATTGTCCAGACGCGCGACGGTCACGAAACGCTCCTCGTTGCCGAACACGAACAGGTCGACGCGGTTGGTGTCGTTGTTCGCCTGCACGTCGAAGAAGCCGTTGTCGAGATTCGCGTCGGCGTCGAACGGTGCAACGTGCACGAACGCTTCGCCCGCGTAGTACTCGGCGAACAGAGCCTGGACGTCCCGCGGCGTCGCTTTCTTCGCGAGCTGACCCGGCGAGAAGTACGTGGTGACCGCGAGGCCCTTGTAGAAGTCGCCGACGATCGGCGTGAAGATCGGCGCCGACTTCAGGCCCGTATGCGCGGCCATTTCCGGCAGATGCTTGTGCGTGAGTGCGAGCGCGTACGGACGTGGGCTCTTGAGCCGGTCGTTGCCGCCGGCTTCGTAGTCGGCAATCATCTTCTTGCCGCCGCCGCTGTAGCCGGTGATCGAATAGGCGTGCGCGGCGAACTCGGGCGCGACGACGCCGCCTTCGACGAGCGGGCGCATCGCGAGCACGAAGGCCGACGCGTGGCAACCCGGCACGGCGATGCGCTTCGCGGTGCGCAGACGCTCGCGTTGCGAGCGGGCCAGTTCGGGCAGGCCATAGGCCCAGTCGGGCGAGGTGCGGAACGCGGTGCTCGCGTCAATCAGCACCGTGCGGTCGTTCTCGACGAGCGACGCGGATTCGCGCGAGGCGACATCGGGCAGGCACAGGAACGTGACGTCCGACGTGTTGATGAGACGACGGCGCTCGTCGAGGTCCTTGCGCTTCGCTTCTTCGATACGCAGGATTTCGACGTCGGCGCGCTGCGACAGGTATTCAAAAATCTTCAGGCCGGTCGTGCCTTCCTGTCCGTCGACAAAAACTTTCGTGCTCATCTCGATCTCACTCGCTGGAAACGGGGCGCGACGCCGCGCCGGAACGTTATTTTAAGACTTCATCGCCGCGACCGTGCGGTGCAGCGCGAAAAAACGACGATGCGCGCGCAACGTGACATCGGCGTGACCTGTTGCGTGGCGAAAGCGGGCTGATGACTGAAGATGAACCACAGATGCGTCGGGACGTTATTCCCGAGCCGTTCAGCCATTAGCCACGCGCGGCTACCCGCGCGGCGCGATCCATCGCGCGGTCACGCCCGCGATGCGCGCGCCGAACAGGCGCGCGGTTTCGAGATCGCCCGGCGGCGGTGCTTCTTCGGGCGACGCATCGGCCGCCGATTGCGTGAGCAGTCCGGTAAAGCCGCCGACGAAGTTCAGATCGTTGCGCGTCGCGGCCTTCGTGTTCGACGGCATCATGCCGGTGCCCGCCCAGATCATGCTGTGCTGCATCGCCAGCGTGACGAAGTATTGGATCGTCGAGAACTTGTCGCCGTTCATCGTCGCCGAGTTCGTGAAGCCGGCCGCGATCTTGTCTTTCCACGCCTGGCCGAACCACGGCTTCGAGCTCGCGTCGGCGAACTTCTTGAAGTCGGCCGACGGGCCGCCCATGTAGGTCGGCGCGCCGAAGATCAGTGCGTCGGCGGCGGCGAGTTCGTCCCACGACGCGTCGTCGAGGTCGCCGACCGCCATCATCTTCGCCTGCGCACCGGCTTCGAGCGCGCCCGCGAGCACGGCTTCGGCGACCTTCTTCGTGTGACCGTAGCCGCTGTGATAAACGATGACGATCTTCGACATTGAGTGCTCCAGCAAAGCAATCGGGGAGGTGAACGGCACGAGCAGGGCGAGGCGGCGCGGCAAGCGCGCCATGATGGCCGCGATGGCAGCCGCTAGCGCCCGTAATTGACCACCAGCCGCGCGCTGCCGATCGTGGCCGTGCCGATCTCGTGATCGAACATCAACGCGGGACGTCCTTGCGCGAGACGCAGATCGGCCGAGTTCAGCGCGTACACGGTGATGATATAGCGATGCGGTTTGCCGGGCGGCGGGCAGGGGCCGCCGTAGCCGTCGGTATCGAAGTCGTTGCGCGCTTCGACCGCGCCGAGCTTGTGCAGGAAACCGGATGAGCTCGCATTCTCGGGCAGGCTGTCGACCGTGGCCGGGATGCCCGCGACCGCCCAATGCCACCAGCCGCGGCCCGGCGCGTCCTCGTCGAACATCGTGACCGCGAAGCCACGCGTGCCGGCCGGCGCGTCGCGCCATGAGAGCTGCGGTGAATGGTTGGCGCCCTTGCAGTCGTTCTGGTCGAACACCTGCGCATTCTGCACGGCGCCGCCCGCGCGCACGTTCGCGCTCGTCAGCGTGAATACCCCGTCGGCCCGCGCAACGGCGCTATGCGCCGCGGATAGCGCGAGCATCGCGCCGACGGCGAGCGATCGGTGCCGCCTAGATGAAGTCAGCGAAACAACCAGGCAACGCATGCGCATATGCCGGTTCTCCTGTCAGGGCGCGAGGCGCGGGTCCTCGCGATGGTCGTTGTCCTGAATTGTGCCCCAAGGTCGAATCAAGTCTAACATCAGCGCTGATTAGCTCTGCGACGCAATATGTTCGCGTCTCGCGGAATTAGCAGATAGGAATTCAGCTATAGTGGCAGCCGATGTCGCGCGACCCTGGCTGCATTTGACTCGTTTGAATTGCGAGCGTCGAAATAAGTGTTGGAAGTTGTGGAGGCCGGTATATCGGTCCAGAGGAGGACGATGCGAGTTTCACTCAGGGTCGTGGTGGCAGATGATCATCCGGTTATTCTGTTCGGCGCCGAACACGCGCTGCTCAAGTTTCCCGGCATGCAAGTCGTTGGGCGCGCGAGACAGTCCACTGAACTCGTCAAAATATTGCAGTCCACCGAATGCGACGTGCTCGTCACCGATCTGGCCATGCCGGGCGGCCAGTACGGCGATGGCTTGCAACTCATCGATTATTTGCGCCGCAATTTCCCGAACCTGCCTATCGTCGTGCTCACCATGCTCGAGAACGCCGCGCTGCTCAAACGGCTCAGGGAGCTTGGCGTGACGTCGGTCGTCAACAAATCGGACGACCTGAGCCATATTGCGCTTGCGGTACAGTACGTCGGCCGTCGCATGACCTATATGAGTCCGTCGGTGAAGGCCGTGCTCGATGGGTTGCGGGTCAATTCGGTCGGCAAGCGCGACGACTCGATGCTGTCGCGGCGCGAACTCGAAGTCGTGCGCCTGTTCGTCTCGGGTTTGACGATCAAGGAAATCTCGGAGCGTTTGAATCGCAGCATCAAGACGATCAGCACGCAGAAAAACGCGGCCATGCGCAAGCTCGGAATCGATCGCGACTCCCAACTATTCCAGTATGCGCAGAGCAACGGTTTGCTGAATCTGTCGTCGAACTCGCGTAATGACATCGCGAACGAGTCCTGAATTCGCGCCTCGTTTTGTCCGCTGAATAATCGGCAATAAAAAAGCCGCCTGCTTTGCAACAGGCGGCTTTTTCATTCAACTCGCATAAAGCAGTTACGCTTTTATTGTCACTGCTTTACCGGGACGGCCTTATTGCGGCGTAGACGTTGCGCCGCCATGCGCAGCGGACCACTCGGCCGGCGCATGCAGGAATTTCTCCACTTCGTCGATCGTCTTCGTGTCGAAGTAGTTGTTTTGCTTCGCGACGCGCAGCACGTCCCACCAGGTGGCGAGCGCGTGCAGATCGACGTCGATGTCTTTCAGCACCGACACGCTTTCCTTGAAGATGTTGTAGTGGAACAGCACGAAGCAGTGGTTCACCGTCGCGCCGGCGGTGCGCAGCGCGTTGATGAAGTTGATCTTGCTGCGGCTGTCGGTCGTCAGGTCTTCGACGAGCAGCACGCGCTGGCCTTCGGTCAACAGACCTTCGATCTGCGCGTTGCGGCCGAAACCCTTCGGCTTCTTGCGCACGTACTGCATCGGCACCATCAGGCGGTCGGACAGCCATGCTGCGAACGGGATGCCCGCGGTTTCGCCGCCGGCGACCGCGTCGATCTGCTCATAGCCGACGTCGCGCAGGATCGTCGCTTCGGCCATTTCCATCAGGCCGCGGCGCACGCGCGGATACGAGATCAGCTTGCGGCAGTCGATATACACCGGGCTCGCCCAGCCGGACGTGAAAATATACGGTTTCTCCGCGTTGAAATGCACTGCTTGCACTTCGAGCAGCATCTTGGCGGTAGTGTCGGAGATCGTCTGGCGATCGAAGCCTGTCATGGGCGGATCCTTCGGAGTGAGCGGGGGAGAAGCGGGCGCCGGGCAAGCGGGCGCCGGGCCCGGTGGCGCAGCAAGCGGAGTATGCCGCGCCATGCTGGGCGGCGCAGGGCGGTATACGCGGCCGGGGGAAGAACACAGACCGGCTTTTGCTGCGCGCGTGGGCGGCTATTTTACCTGAAATGAGTCGCCCCGAGGAGGCCGTCGCGCGCAGCGGCGCGGCCGGCGGGCGCTTCGGTGCGCGCATCGTCTTGTGACCGGTTGAGGCCGCCTTTACACTCACGCGACTTTCCCGGGCGGCACTCACGCAGCCGCCTTCAGACCTACGGAATGCTTTCAATGAACGCCGCTCCACCCGCCTCTGCCTCCGCCACCGAGACCCGCCCAGCCGTCAAACCGGGCTATGCGGGCCGCGCGCTGCTCGCGTCGGTGCTGGGCTACGCGATGGACGGCTTCGATCTGCTGATCCTCGGCTTCATGCTGCCGGTGATCGCCGCCGACCTGCATCTGAGCTCGTCGCAGGCCGGCGCGCTGGTCACATGGACGCTGATCGGGGCAGTCGCGGGCGGCGTGCTGTTCGGCGTGCTCAGCGACTATTTCGGGCGCGTGCGCATGCTGACGTGGACGATCCTGATCTTCGCGGTGTTCACTGGCCTGTGCGCGCTGGCGCAAGGCTACACGGACCTGCTGATCTATCGGACCATCGCCGGCATCGGGCTGGGCGGTGAATTCGGCATCGGTATGACGCTGGTCGCCGAAGCGTGGCCGGCGTCGCAGCGGGCGCGGGTGTCGTCGTATGTCGGGCTGGGCTGGCAAGCTGGCGTGCTGGCGGCCGCGCTGCTGACGCCGCTCCTGCTGCCGCTGATCGGCTGGCGCGGCATGTTCGCGCTCGGGCTGCTGCCGGCGGTCGTGTCGTTCTTCGTGCGACGCCGCGTCGAGGAGCCGGCGCTTTTCAACCAGCGCGTCGCGCGCGGCATGCGCAAGCTGCCGCTGAAACTGCTGTTCGCCGATGCACGCACGACGCGCGCGAGCCTCGGCGTCACGATCCTGTGCTCGGTGCAGAACTTCGGCTACTACGGGCTGATGATCTGGCTGCCCAGCTATCTGTCGAAGACCTTCGGCTATTCGCTGACCAGATCGGGGCTGTGGACCGCCGCGACGATTCTCGGCATGGCGGCCGGCATCTGGCTGTTCGGCGTTGCGGCCGACCGCTTTGGCCGCAAGCCGACGTTTCTGTTCTACCAGGCGGGCGCCGTGGTGATGGTGTTCGTGTATGCGCAACTGACGACACCGATGGCGTTGCTGATCGGCGGCGCGGCGATGGGGGTGTTCGTCAACGGCATGATCGGCGGCTACGGTGCGCTGATTTCGGAGCTCTATCCAACCGATGCGCGCGCCACTGCGCAAAACGTGCTGTTCAACACGGGCCGCGCGGTGGGCGGCTTTGGTCCGATCGTCGTGGGCGCGTTGGCGGCGCGCTACTCGTTCGGCGCGGCGCTCGCGCTGCTGGCGTCGATTTACCTGCTCGACATCTTCGCCACACTGTTTCTGATTCCTGAGCGACGCGGCGTCGAACTCGACTGAGTTGAGCGCGTCGACGCGGCACCTCGTTCGATCGCTTCGAATCCCGCGAATGCGCGGACCATGCGCCGCGCATAACGCCTTGTCGCGCGGGGAAAAAAGCACGATCGGGCTATAGCGACGTGGCAACCACAGCGTCTGTTTCGCTAATGGCGAGTCCTGTTAACCACTCAGTGCATCGACACATCCGGGGTGTACACTGATCGACCCGCGAAGCACTCCACATCGTCCCGTCTTCGTCGAGGTAAGCCATCGCGCCTAACCGGGCGCGTGCGAAAACCGCCTCGGTCGGCTATCCATCCGACAGATGAAAGCGCTGCAATGGTGTGGGGCACCGGGCCCAATCACTTACGTCTCGCAGGCCTAGAAATGGACGAACAACTCAAGCAAAGCGCTCTCGCATATCACCAGAATCCGAAACCAGGCAAGATTTCGGTGACGCCCACCAAGCCGCTGTCGAACCAGCTGGATTTGTCGCTCGCGTATTCGCCGGGTGTGGCCGCAGCCTGTATGGCGATTTACGACGAACCGCTCGACGCGCAGAAGTACACGTCGCGCGGTAACCTGGTCGGCGTGATCACGAACGGGACCGCGGTGCTCGGCCTCGGCAATATCGGCCCGCTCGCCGCGAAGCCGGTGATGGAAGGCAAGGGGTGTCTGTTCAAGAAGTTCGCGGGCATCGACGTGTTCGACATCGAACTCTCCGAATCCGATCCGGACAAGCTCGTCGAGGCGATCGCGATGCTCGAGCCCACGCTGGGCGGCATCAACCTCGAAGACATCAAGGCGCCCGAGTGCTTCTACATCGAGAAGAAGCTGCGCGAACGTATGAAGATTCCGGTCTTCCACGACGATCAGCACGGCACCGCGATCATCGCGTCGGCGGCCATCCTGAACGGCCTCAAGGTGGTCGGCAAGAAGCTCGACGAAGTGAAGCTGGTTTGCTCGGGCGCGGGCGCGGCGGCGATTGCGTGTCTGGATCTGCTCGTCAATCTCGGCCTGTCGAAGAAGAACATTCTCGTCACCGACTCGAAAGGCGTGATCTACGAAGGGCGCGGCAACCTCGATCCGTCGAAGGAGCGTTATGCGGCGCACACCGAAGCGCGCTCGCTCGCCGATGCGATCCGCGGCGCCGACGTGTTCCTCGGCTGCTCGAGCGCCGGCGTGCTGAAGCCGGAGATGGTCGCCGAAATGGGCACGCAGCCGCTGATTCTCGCGCTCGCGAACCCCGAGCCGGAAATCCGTCCGGAAGAAGCGCGCAAGGTGCGCCCGGACTGCATCATCGCGACCGGCCGTTCGGACTATCCGAACCAGGTCAACAACGTGCTGTGCTTCCCGTTCATCTTCCGCGGCGCGCTCGACGTCGGCGCAACGACGATCACCGAAGAAATGAAGCTCGCGTGCGTGCGCGCGATCGCCGAGCTGGCCGAGGAAACCGACCAGGGCGATGAAGTCGCGAAGGCCTACGAAGGCCACTCGCTCGAATTCGGTCCCGAATACCTGATTCCGAAGCCGTTCGATCCGCGCCTGATCATCAAGATCGCGCCGGCCGTCGCTCAGGCCGCGATGGATTCGGGCGTCGCGACCCGGCCGATCCAGGACATGGACGCGTATCGCGAACAGCTCGGCACGACCGTCTATCGCACCGGCATGGTGATGCGTCCGGTGTTCGCGGCCGCGAAGTCGGCGCCGGCGCGCATCGTGTTCGCGGAAGGCGAAGACGAGCGTGTGCTGCGCGCCGCACAGTTCGTGCTGCTGGAAAAGATCGCCAAGCCGATCCTGGTCGGCCGTCCGTCGGTGATCGAGATGCGTCTGAAGAAGATGGGCTCGAAGCTCAAGTGCAGCGAAGATGTCGAGATCGTCAATCCGGAAGACGATCCGCGCTATCAGAAGAGCTGGCAGGCGTATCACGAACTCGGCGCGCGCGAAGGCGTGACGCCGGACGTCGCGAAGGCCGCGATGCGTAAGTTCAACACGTTGATCGGTGCGATCCTCGTGCATCTCGGCGATGCGGACGGCATGATCTGCGGCATGATCGGCCAGTACCACACGCACCTGAACTTCATCGAGCAGGTGCTCGGCAAGGCCGACGACGTCGAGAACTTCGCCGCGATGAACCTGCTGATGCTGCCGGGCCGCAATCTGTTCATCTGCGATACGTACGTGAACGAAGTGCCGACGTCCGAGCAACTAGCCGACATGACGATGCTCGCCGCGCGCGAAATCGAGAAGTTCGGCATCACGCCGAAGGTCGCGCTGCTGTCGAACTCGAACTTCGGCAGCGCGCCGTCGTCGTCGTCGCAGCGCATGGCCGCGGCGCGCAAGCTGATCACGGAACGCGCGCCGTCGCTCGAAATCGACGGTGAAATGCACGGCGACGCGGCACTGTCGGAGACGATCCGCAAGGCCGCGTTCCCGGGCACGACGCTCGCCGGCGAAGCGAACCTGCTGATCATGCCGAACGTCGAAGCGGCGAACATCGCGTACAACCTGCTGAAGGTCGTGGGCGGCGAGGGCGTGACGGTCGGCCCGTTCCTGCTCGGCGCGGAAAAGCCGGTGCATATCCTGACGCCGGCCGCGACCGTGCGCCGGATCATCAACATGACGGCGGTTGCTTCGGCGAACGCGCGCAAGTCGGTGAACGCGAAGTAATCTGCATCGAGTAAGCGCGACGCGGGCGCGGCGGTAACGCGCGCGCGACGGCCTCGGCAAAAACGCTGCGGAACTCCGGTTCCGTAGCGTTTTTTTATTGCGGCTCGAAAAAAAAGCGGCGGTCCGTGAAGACCGCCGCTTTTCAGTTCAGCTGCCAGAGTCGATCAAGCCGCGTGTGCCGCCTTGCCCGCATCCGGCGAACGCCAACGCGTGAGCAACTCGTTCCACTTGATGCGCACGCCTTTCAGGTTGTTCTCCTTGACGTGCCCATAACCGCGGATGCCGTCGGGCAGATTCGCGAGTTCGACCGCGAGATCGCGTTTCTGCGAAGTCAGCCCGCCGATCAGCTCGCGCACCAATGCCTCGTATTCGCCGATCAGCGCGCGCTCGGTGCGACGCTCCTCGGTGTTGCCGAACACGTCGAACCCGGTGCCGCGCAGGAACTTGAGCTTCGCGAGCACGTGCATCGCGCGGAACATCCACGGGCCGTACTTCTTCTTCACCAGGTGGCCGTGCGAGTCCTTCTTCGATAGCGTCGGCGGCGCGAGATGCAGATGCAGCTTCCAGTCGCCTTCGAACGTTGCGTTCAGTTTTTCGATGAACGCCGGGTCGCTGTACAGACGCGCGACTTCGTATTCGTCCTTGTACGCCATCAGCTTGTGCAGATTCTTCGCGACCGCCTCAGTGAGCGGCATTTGGCCGTCGGCGGAATCGAGCGCTTCTTCCGCGGCCCGCACCTGCGATACCAGCGCGCGATAACGGTCGGCATACGCACGGTTCTGCCACGCAGTCAGATAGTCGGCGCGTTTGTCGATCAGCGTGTCGAGCGCCTTCGGCATATGCAGTGCGATGATCTTGCCGTTTGCGCTGTCGGCCGGGGCGCCGCGTCCCTGCGCTTGCGCGAGCTTGCGCACCGCGGACGGATCGTGCGCGGCACGCCGGCCCCATTCGAACGCCGCCAGGTTTTTCTCCACCTGCACGTTGTTCAGCTCGATCGCGCGAACCAGCGACTCGTGCGTGAGCGGCACCCAACCGCGCTGCCACGCGTAGCCGAGCACGAACGGGTTCGTGTAGATCGCGTCGCCGAGCAGCGCGACCGCGAAGTGATTCGCGTCGACGGTCGAGACGTTGTCGTCGCCGGCCGCGGCGCGTACGTCGGCTTCGGTGCTGGTGCCGGGGAAGCGCCAGTTCGGGTTCTTGATCAGCTCGGCGGTCGGCGTGTGCGCGCTGTTCAGCACCACGCGCGTGCGATCCGCGTGGATGCGCGATACGCATTCGTCGCTGGCGGTCACGATCGCGTCGCAGCCGATCACGAGGCTCGCTTCGCCCATCGCGATGCGGGTCGCGTGGATGTCGGCGGGCTGGTTCGCGATCTGCACGTGGCTCATCACGGCGCCGCCCTTCTGCGCGAGGCCGGTGACGTCGAGCACGGTGACGCCCTTGCTCTCGAGATGCGCGGCCATGCCGAGCAGCGCGCCGATCGTGACGACGCCGGTGCCGCCGACGCCCGTCACCAGCACGCCGTACGGACGCTCGATGGACGGCAACTCGGGATCCGGCACCGGCGGCATTTCGGCGCCGGCGCCCGAGGCCGCCTTCGGCTTGCGCAACTGGCCGCCTTCAACGGAGACGAAGCTCGGGCAGAAGCCATTCACGCACGAGAAGTCCTTGTTGCAGGTCGACTGGTTGATCTGGCGCTTCGTGCCGAACTCGGTGTCGAGCGGTTCGACCGACAGGCAGTTCGACTTCACCGAGCAATCGCCACAGCCTTCGCATACCGCCTCGTTGATCACGACACGCCGCGCCGGATCGGGATACGCTCCGCGCTTCCTGCGACGGCGCTTTTCGGTCGCGCAGGTCTGGTCGTAGATCAGGATCGTGGTGCCCGGCACCTCGCGTAGCTGGCGCTGCACGTCGTCGAGCTGGTCGCGGTGATGAATGTCGACGCCGGGCGCGAGGCCGACGTTCGCCGCGTACTTCTCCGGCTCATCGGTGACGATGACGATTTTCGCCGCGCCTTCGGCGGCGAGCTGGTGGGTGATCTGCGGCACGGTCAGCACGCCGTCGACCGGCTGGCCGCCCGTCATCGCGACCGCGTCGTTGTACAGCAGCTTGTAGGTGATGTTCGCTTTCGACGCGATCGCCGCGCGAATCGCGAGCAGCCCGGAGTGGAAGTAGGTGCCGTCGCCGAGATTGGCGAACACGTGCTTGTCGTTCGTGAACGGCGCCTGGCCGATCCACGCGACGCCTTCGCCGCCCATCTGGCTGAACGTGCTGGTGCTGCGGTCCATCCAGACCGTCATGTAGTGACAGCCGATGCCGGCCATCGCGCGCGAGCCTTCGGGCACGTTGGTCGACGTATTATGCGGGCAGCCCGAGCAGAACCACGGCTTGCGCTCGACTTCCACGCGCGGCCGCGCGAGCGCCTTTTCCTTCGCTTCGATCACCGTGATGCGCGCGGCGATGCGGGCGCGCACGTCCGACGGCAGATCGAACTTGTCGAGTCGCGTGGCGATCGCCTTCGCGATGATCGCGGGCGACAGCTCGTAATGCGCCGGCAGCAGCCAGTTGCCCATCGGCACCGACCATTCGCCGCCGGCACCGTCCTTTTCGTCGAACTTGCCGAACACGCGCGGGCGCTGCGCGTCGGGCCAGTTGTACAGCTCTTCCTTGATCGCGTATTCGAGGATTTGGCGCTTTTCCTCGACCACCAGAATTTCGTCGAGACCGCGCGCGAACGCCTGCGCGCCTTGCGCTTCGAGCGGCCATACGCAGCCGACCTTGTACAGCCGGATGCCGATGCGCGAGCAGGTTTCGTCGTCCAGACCGAGGTCGGTCAGCGCCTGACGCACGTCGAGATAAGCCTTGCCGCCGGTCATGATGCCGAAGCGCGCATGCGGCGAATCGATTTCGACGCGGTCGAGTTTGTTCGCGCGCACGTAGGCGAGGCCCGCATACCACTTGTAGTCGAGCAGACGCGCTTCCTGCACGAGCGGCGGATCGGGCCAGCGGATGTTCAAGCCGCCGTCGGGCATCACGAAGTCTTCGGGCAGGATGATCTGCGTGCGGTGCGGGTCGATATCGACCGATGCGGACGATTCGACCACGTCGGTCACGCACTTCATCGCGACCCAGAGGCCCGAATAGCGGCTCATTGCCCAGCCGTGCAGGCCGAAGTCCAGATATTCCTGCACGTTCGACGGAAACAGCACCGGCAGTCCGCACGCCTTGAAGACGTGTTCGGACTGGTGCGCGAGTGTCGAGGATTTGGCCGCGTGATCATCGCCGGCGAGCACGAGTACGCCGCCGTGCCGCGACGAGCCGGCCGAGTTGCCGTGCTTGAAGACGTCGCCGGAACGGTCGACGCCTGGGCCCTTGCCGTACCACATCGAAAACACGCCGTCGTATTTGGCGCTCGGGTACAGGTTGACCTGCTGCGAACCCCACACGGCGGTGGCCGCGAGGTCTTCGTTGACGCCGGGCTGGAACACGACCTGATGCGCGGACAGATGCTTTTTCGCCTTCCACAGCGACTGGTCGAGTCCGCCGAGCGGAGAACCGCGGTAGCCGGAGATAAAGCCGGCGGTGTTGAGGCCGGCGGCGCGGTCGCGTTCCTGCTGCAGCATCGGCAGACGCACCAGCGCCTGGATGCCGCTCATGTACGCGCGGCCGCGATCGAGGGTGTATTTGTCGTCGAGCGTGACGGAAGACAACGCGGCTTCGAGCGAGGCTCGCTGACCTGCGTCTAGCGGGGCATTCATTATGTGTACTCCTCCACTGCAGCTTGGGATCACCAAAACTTTTCTGGCCCCCGGCATCTTGTGAATGCTGGGGCCGGGGTCGTCATATTGACGGGTTTTAAGCGATGGTAGCACTGGTGGAAACCCGCCGCAGCAGATCAAAAAGCGCCTTCGTACGGTCTGATTTGAGCCGGCTTCGCGGCAAGTTACCGACGCGTTGTGCGCAGTTCGCGATGAATTCCAAGCGGGATAGGCTTATCTGGAGATCTCGCATGTAACAAGCTGTAAAACCTACAAATCTGCGGAACCGCAGTGAAAACCACTGTCTAACCCCGACCTGCGAGCGATGCCGAACGCTGCGCATTCTGCGCAGCTTCAGGACAGCAGGGCAGTTAGAAAAGGAGTACGCATGAACACACGAAACATCCAGACCTTTCTGATGGTTTCCGCCGCCTTTTTCGCGATGAGCGCGCCGATGCGGTCGAATCCGGGCAGCACGGGGGCACTGTCGAACGCGATCATCCGCACCGCGAAGGTCGCGCCGGCGCGACCGGGGACGAGCCGGATCGACGGTTCGATCGGCAACGACGAGTACCGGCAGAATTCATGACGTGCCGCGTCGCGCGCGTCTTATGACGATCGGCCGCCGTTCCGACGTGAGCGGCGGCGTAGCAACGAAAAAGGGCGAGGATCCTGCGATCCTCGCCCTTTTTTCATCCGCACGCCGATGACGCGCGAGTCATTGTGATCAGGCCTTGTCCTGCACGACGCCGCGGCGAATCTGGTCGAGTTCGATCGATTCGAACAGCGCCTTGAAATTGCCCTCGCCGAAGCCCTGGTTGCCCTTGCGCTGAATGATCTCGAAGAAGATCGGGCCGATCTGGTTTTCGGTGAAGATCTGCAGCAGCAGGTCGTCCGGCGCGCCGTCGATCAGGATCTTGCGCTTGCGCAGCTCCTCGAGCGGCTCGCCATGATTCGGCACGCGCCGGTCGACGAGTTCGTAGTACGTGTCGATCGTGTCGAGCAGCGAAATGTTCGACGCACGCAGGCCGTCGACCGTGCGGTAGATGTCGCCGCTACCGAGCGCGATGTGCTGGATGCCTTCGCCATGGTACGCGTCCAGATATTCCTGGATCTGGCCGGCCGTGTCCGAGCCTTCCTCGTTGATCGGAATGCGGATCTTGCCGCACGGCGAGGTCATCGCCTTCGACTTCACGCCCGTCACCTTGCCCTCGATGTCGAAGTAGCGCACCTCGCGGAAATTGAACAGGCGCTCGTAGAACTCGGCCCATTCCTGCATGCGGCCGCGATGGACGTTGTGTGTCAGGTGATCGATATAGGTCAGGCCGTGGCCGACCGGGTTCGGGTTCGCGCCGGGAATCGGCTCGAAGTCGACGTCGTAAATGTCGATGTCGCCGATGCTGTTCGGCGCCGCGCCGTTCTTGCCGCGCCAGCGGTCGACGAAATAGATCAGCGAATCGCCGATGCCCTTGATCGCCGGGATGTTCAGCTCCATCGGGCCGGTCTTGTTGTCGAAGCCCCACGCGCCTTTTTCGAGCGCCTGGGCGTAGGCCTTCGCGGCGTCCTGCACGCGAAACGCGATCGCGCAGATCGACGGGCCATGCAAGCGCGCGAAGCGCTGCGCGAACGAATGCTTCTCCGCGTTGACGATGAAGTTGATGTCGCCCTGCCGATACAGCGTCACGTCCTTGTGACGATGCCGCGCGACGGGCGTGAAGCCCATGCGCTCAAACAGCTTGCCGAGCGCTTTCGGGTCCGGCGCCGTGTATTCGATGAATTCGAAGCCGTCGGTGCCGACCGGATTTTCCCAGGTTGATACCTGCATTGTCTGTCTCCAATCCCATGCAAGAGGGGTGCCGTGATGCGCCGGTGGTGCGCGCGCGGGACGGTCGGCTGAGTGCGACCGGATAGAGCAAGTGTAGAACTGTGATGCAGGCAAAAACTTGCGAACTTAATCGCGCGTCGCTACGCTTGAGCCAGTTTGTGGCTCTATTCAAGCGATACGTGGCAGAACATGGCTAATAACGAGTTAGACGCGATCGATCGGCGCATTCTGGCCATCCTTCAGGAGAACGGCCGGCTGTCGAATCAGGAGATTGCGGAACGGATCAATCTGTCGCCGAGTCCGTGCCTGCGGCGGATTCGCCGGCTCGAGGAAAGCGGCGTGATCCGCGGCTACGTCGCGCTGCTCGACGCGCAACGTCTCGGGCTCGACCTGCTCGCGTATGTCAGCGTGCGGCTGGAGAAGGGCGGCGGTCGCGCGTTCAGTCCGCACGGCGAGGCCACGCACGCCGACCTGTTCGGCGCGGCCGTGCAGACGTGGCCTGAGGTGGTCGCGTGTCACGCGATGACGGGTGAGATGGATTATCTGTTGCGCGTCCAGGTGGAGGACATGGCGCACTTTTCGCGCTTCGTGCAGGACCAGTTGCTGCGGCATCCGTCGGTGATCGACGTGAAATCGAGCTTTTCACTCGAAAAGATCAAGGAAACGACCGCGCTGCCAATTTTGTAGCCTTCTTGCGCAACGGCCTGTGCGTGGCGTTGGCCTGGTTCCCGATAGAAAAAAGGGCGACCTTGCCGCCGCCCCCTTCTCATTTCCCCGTAGCGATTATTCAGGCAGCGACAGCCACCGGCATGAACGACTCGAACAGTCGCGATGCCTGGCGCGCGTGGCGCTTGAGTGCGTAGTCGAACACGGCGGCCTGCTCCTGCAGCATTTCCGCGAGGATGCTCGACTGATCGGCCGGCGACAGCGTCAGATAGGCGTCGGCTTCGCCGTACGCGTACTCGATCTTCATGCCGGCCTTCCTGGCGATGTGCATCATGGTCGAATTGCGCGACAGGCAGTGGATGTAAAGCGTCGTCACATGCGTGTTGCGGCTGCGGATCGCCGCGCGCTCGAACAGCTTCGAGCCAATACCGATGCCGCGTGCGCTTTCGAGCACCGAGACGCCGAATTCGGCGGTGCGCTTGTTGCCTTCGGCCGGCAGGTAGGCCAGATGGCCGACGCCGCTCAGTTCCAGCTTGCTGTTGAACACGCCGAACACCGTGTCGCGCGTGAAGTCGATCGCGCGCACGTAGTTTTCGATCACGTGGTTCGGCACGACCTGGCCGAAGCGCAGCAGGCGGTCGTCTTCGTCGAGCGCGAGAAAGTGCGTGAGCAGGCGTTCGCGGTCAGCAGCAGTGAGTTCACGGACCAGAACGTGCGCGCGTCCGGCAGACAACGACGCACGATCGTTCAACGAGATCGGCTCGGCGGTGCGATGGGTCAGCGTGTTCATGGTCGGGTTCTCCTTTTAATCAGGCGGTGTTGTGCACCGCAAAACCGATTTTAGCGGAAACCCAGACTCTTCACTAGGGAAAACCCGTATCAAAAACCGAGGCCAATACCTGGAATGCTGCAGCCCTAAATTTAAATAATTGATTTAAAAGAAAAATTCAAAATGAACGCCCGTTCGAGACACGATGCCGCATGCATTCCTTGGACGAGCCTATTTCGTCTGAATGTTGTTGCTGTGCGTCATCCCGGGCACGGGCGGCGATCGGGTCGGACCGTCTTCTCACTTGAGCGGCGCCGTCCCGAGACCATGCTCGACCATGCCGACCACCTGCTCGGCGAACTCGCGGTAGCCCATGCGGCCGTCCGGCTTCAGCCATGTGAAGGTCCAGTTGATCATGCCGAACACCATCATCGTCAGCGCGGTCTGGTTGTCGCGTGTCGCGCGTTCGGGGTAGGCGCGCGCGAGCTGCCGCGCGAATGCGGCGACCACGTCGCGCTGGCGGTTGAGGATGATCTCTCGCTGCGAATCGACCAGATACTTGACGTCGTTCAACAGCGCGACGTGCCGGCTGTGCGACGTCTCATACTCGGACAGGAACGCGCGGATCAGCTCCGCGAAGGTTTCGCGCTCGCTGAGTTCGCGCCGCTGGCTCGAGCCTTCCACCTCGGCGATGATCAGCATCAGCCGCTTCGTGTAGCGATCGAGCAGGTCGAACAGGATCGCTTCCTTGCTCTCGTAATAGTGATAGAGACGCGCCTTCGAGGTGCCGCTCGCCGCGGCAAGATCGGCCATCGACGTGCTGGGATAGCTGGTCTGCGCGAACTTCGCGGCGGCCAGTTCGAGAATCTGCTCGCGTTGGGTTTCGTGGTCTGGGGCTCGGGTGCGGGCCATATTGGTCTGTTCTTATCTTATTAGGGTGAGCAGGGGGCGGTTGCCGCGCGCAGTTCGAGCGAGCGCCATTCGTTCGCGTCGCCGCGCAGGCGGATGCGCCGCAGCGCCGCGAGTTCGCGCATGCGCCACAGTACGATGCTGTCGCTGACGAGGAACCACAGCTCGGCGGTCATGACGTAGGCGGCGACCCGCGCCGCGGGCTGCCAGTCGTCGGTTGCGCGTTCGAGGATCAGCGCGTCGAGTTCGGCGAAGCTGCTGCTCGTGAAGGTGTTGTCGCGCCAGCGCCGCGTCTCGCCGTTCGCCTGCTTGACCTCCTGCCATTCGAGCGCGAGCCGACTGATGCGCAGCACCGAAATCGGCGCGGCGTCCGGCAGATGCGTCTGTAGCACGTCCGGCGGAAACATGCCGACCGACGTCGCGCGATCCTTGCGGGTGTGCGCCCACGCTTGGCGGTCGGTGAGGTCGGCGATCGACAGATGCACTTCGTGCAAACGCTGCGGGCTGTTGCGCACCAGGTAGCAGACGCGGCGCAGCATCAGCTGATCGGACGAGCTTTCGCCGTGCCACACGACGAGATTCGCAGTGTCGCTGACGAGGCCGTCGAGCACCGCGGTCTGTGCGCGGAACTCGCGCGCGAAGTCGCGTTGCGTGTCGGCGGTGACGCGTGCCCAAAAGTCGGCGCGCATGGGCTGAGCGTCGTCAACGTCGCGTAACGGGCCGACCGCCAGATCGTCCCGCAACGGCTGCACGCGATCGTCGCTGCCGGCCTGCGCCAGCGCGGTACGCAGCGACTCGGCGGCGACGTCGCCGTTGGTGAGGTGAATCGTGCTCATGGGCAAGGGTTTGCTGTGACGCCAGCTGCTGTAACGAAAAGAGGCCGCTCGCCGACCGGAAACCGATGTCCCGATCGATGAGCGGCCCCTAGTGTAAGCGGATCGCGAAACGGCCGAAAGCGGCGACGGCCGTTACGCGAAGCCACTTCGCACCCAAGCCAGGAAAGTGCCCGGCTCAACGTTCGTCGTAACTGACGACGACCTTGTCGCTCACCGGATGACACTGACACGTCAGCACGAACCCGTCGCGGATCTC
>NZ_SELS01000073.1 GCF_004197395.1 Paraburkholderia sp. UYCP14C
TCGGCTCGCGATTTACGCTCCACGCTTCCTCCCCACACCCGGTCGCCCTCGTGCAGTTGCGCTTCACTTCATTCGCTGTGACCAGCTTATGGCGGGACTTACACCCGCAGGAGTGCGCCCATGCTGGGCGCACCAAACACAAACGCCCGCCAACTTTCGTCGGCGGGCGTTGCGTTTTTCAAAGCTTGAAGTTGCAGCCGGAATCAGCCTTCGACGACGTCCAGGTAGTCTTCCGGATGCGTGCGGTCCTCGCCGCGCTGCATGCCCACCGCGCGCACGATCAGGCTCACGACCACCGACACCACCAGGTTCACGATCAGCGACCACACCGCCGCATAGCCCGGAATCGCCATGCCGAACAGGTGGATCGTGAAGATCGAGCCCGCCAGCTTCAGCGAAATCGCCATCCACGTGCCGGTCGCGATACCGGCCGCCCAGCCGATCAGCAGACCCCGGTAGTCGAGCACGCGCGTGTAGAGACCAAGCACGATGGCCGGCAGCGTCTGGATGATCCAGATCCCGCCGAGCAACTGCAGCTGGATCGCGTACGTGAGCGGCAGACCGAGAATGAACGCGACCGCGCCGACCTTGACGATCAGCGACACCAGCTTTGCGACGTTGGTCTCCTGCTCGTGCGACATGTTGCGGTTGATGAACTCCTTGTGCACGTTACGCGTGTACAGGTTCGCCGCCGCGATCGACATGATCGCCGCCGGCACCAGCGCGCCGATACCGATCGCCGCGAACGCGACGCCGACGAACCACGACGGGAAGAAGTGCAGGAACAGCGCCGGCACCGCGAAGTTCGGGCCGAAGGCCTTGAAGTACGGCGCGAACTCCGGCATGTCCTTCACGCCGGCCGCGAGCGCCATGAAGCCGAGCAGCGCGAGCAGGCCGAGCACCAGCGAATACGCCGGCAGCAAAGCCATGTTGCGGCGGATCGTGTTGCCCGACTTCGACGACAGCACTGCGGTGATCGAGTGCGGATACAGGAACAGCGCGAGCGCCGAACCTACCGCGAGCGTCGCATACGCGCTATAGCCGTTCAGGCTCGACACGTCCGGCGACTTCAGCAGCAGCTTGGCCGGCGGCACCGCGCCGAAGATATGGCCGAAGCCACCCAACTGCGGCGGAATCACGATGATCGCGGCGAAGATCGTCACGTAGATCAGGATGTCCTTGACGACCGCGATCATCGCCGGCGCGCGCAGGCCCGACGTGTACGTGTAGGCCGCGAGGATCGCGAACGCGATGATCAGCGGCAGATCGCCGACGAAGCCGGTCGTGTCGAAACCGAGCGCGCCGATCACCACTTCGATACCGACCAGCTGCAGCGCGATGTACGGCATCGTCGCGACGATGCCGGTCACGGCGACCGCGAGCGCGAGCATGCGGCTGCCGTAACGGGCCGACACGAAGTCCGCCGACGTCACGTAGCCGTGCTTCTTCGCGATGCTCCACAGCTTCGGGAACACGACGAACGCGAACGGATAGATGAGGATCGTGTAAGGCAGCGCGAAAAAGCCCGTTGCGCCCGCGCCGAACACGAGTGCCGGCACCGCGATGAAGGTGTAGGCGGTGTACAGGTCGCCGCCGAGCAGGAACCACGTGACGATCGTGCCGAAGCGCCGGCCGCCCAGACCCCACTCTTCGAGATGCGCGAGATCGCCGCGCCGCCAGTGAGCCGCGACGAAGCCGAGAATCGTGACGCCGATGAAGAACAGAACGAAGACGAAAGTTGCAATCGGGTTCATTATTGCGCGCCCCCGTTCGTGCGACCCGTATAGCGGGACCTGGTCTTCAGATAGACGAACGCGGTGATGACGGCGCTAATCAGCACCCACAGCAGCTGATACCAGTAGAAGAACGGGAAATCGAACAGTTGCGGCTCGATCCGGTTGTAGGACGGTACCCAGATCATCGCGATCCAGGGTAGCAGCAATAGCCAGAGCCAGTGCTTGCTGGCTTTCTTCACGTCGGCGTCGTGAGCCATGACGTCTCCTGTTTCCTATTTTGAATTTGTCTGCCCGTGGTCGACGGGAGGTGGAACTCAGCGGGTGGTCGTCCCGCGATCGGCCACGGGCACCCCGAAAGCTTCGAAAGAGTATAGGAGTGGCGAACGCCCGGTCAAGCAGGGCGGACCCGAGGCGCGTGGGCATCGAATCAGGCGACGCAAACGCCAACGATGCACACCGAATGACATTGCAGTGTGGTCGTGAAAAAAATACCGGAAGCAAAAACGGCCGTGCCGGCTGTTACGCCGGCACGGCCGCCTGATTCTTCGCGCGCCGGATCAGAACCCGGCGCTTTGCTTCAGCGAAAGGGCCGACATCGCTCAGATCGCGAACGAGGCGCCCGTCTGCCCCGTCGATTCGCGCAGGCCCTTGATCCACTTGCGAGCCGGCAAGCCGAGTTCGGCTTCGATCAGCTTCGCGCGCGCGTCGAGCGCGCTGTACGGCACGTCGAGCGCGGGGCCCGAAAACGCGATCGCGATGCGGTTGCCGTCGTGCACTTCGGGCAGCGCGACGACGCGGCCGTCGAAGGCCTCGTTCAGACGCTTCATGTTGCGCACGAAGCTCGGATGATCGCCGAACAGATTCACCGTGACGATGCCCGCGTCGGTCAGACACGCGCGCGCCGCACGGTAAAAGCCGACGCTGTCGAGCACCGGACCGCGCGCGGTCGCGTCGTACACGTCGATCTGCAGCGCGCCGATGGTGCCGTGGTTCGCGCTCTCGTTGACGAAGTCCCATGCGTCGGTTTCGTGCACGGTTAGACGCGCGTCGTCGGGCGGCAGCTCGAACATCGTACGCGCGGCCACCACGACCGCCGGATTCAGCTCGACCGCCTCGACCTTCGCGCTCTTCAAGAAGCGGTGCGCGAACCTGGTCAGCGACGCCGCGCCGAGCCCGAGCTGCACGATGCGCTTCGGCGTTTCGAGGAACAACAGCCACGCCATCATCTGCTGCGCGTATTCGAGTTCGATGTGATCGGGCTTGCGCAGACGCATTGCGCCTTGAACCCATTCCGTGCCGAAATGCAGGTAGCGCACACCGCCCTCTTCGGAGAACGTCACCGGTGCGAAGCGCGGCTTGCGCGGCGCTTCGATTTGCGGCGCGTCGTGAACGTCGCGCTCGACGGCGCGGCTCGCGTTGCGGGCGGCTTTCGGCGCCTGTCTGGGCGCCATTTTCTGCTTACCGCCGATAGCTTCGGCGTCCCGGTTGCGGAAAGCGCGCGCCTCGGCCGAAGCGCGCTTGATCAGTTTCGTCATGTGTGGATGTCGCGCCGCGGGCGCAAGATTTTCGGTCGACCGAGAGCATAGCATTCGCGGCGCGGCGAATTACCGAATGCCGCCAGGCGCGGCGCGGACGGTTGCGACGAGCCGCCCGCCGGCGGCCCGTCTTCACATCACCTCACGTCCCACCCGTCACGTCACTCGACACGAACCGCCTTGAGCGCCTCGTTCAGCGTGCGGCTCGGCCGCATCACCTCGTCGAGCTTGTTGAAGTCCGGCTTGTAATAGCCGCCGATGTCGGCCGGCGTGCCCTGCACCGCGGCCAGCTCCGCGAGGATCACCTGCTCGTTGGCGGTCAGCTGCGTCGCGAGCGGCTTGAACTGCGCGGCGAGCTCGGCATCGTCGGTTTGAGCGGCCAGCTCCTGTGCCCAGAACATCGCCAGATAGAACTGGCTGCCGCGATTGTCGAGCTCGCCGGTCTTCGGGCTCGGGCTGCGGTTGTTGTCGAGCAGCTTGCCGGTGGCGATGTCGAGCGTCTTCGCGAGGATCTTGGCCCGGTTGTTGCCGGTCTTGATACCCAGTTCTTCGAGCGACACCGCCAGCGCGAGGAATTCGCCGAGCGAGTCCCAGCGCAGATGGTTCTCTTCGACGAGTTGCTTCACGTGTTTCGGCGCCGACCCGCCCGCGCCAGTCTCGTACATGCCGCCGCCCGCCATCAACGGCACGATCGACAGCATCTTCGCGCTCGTGCCCAGCTCCATGATCGGGAACAGATCGGTCAGATAATCGCGCAGGATGTTGCCGGTGACCGAGATCGTATCGAGCCCGCGCACGACGCGCTCGAGCGTGTAACGCATCGCGCGCACCTGCGACATGATCTGGATGTCGAGGCCCGTGGTGTCGTAATCCTTCAGGTAGGCTTCGACCTTCTTGATCAGCTCCGCTTCGTGCGGACGATACGGGTCGAGCCAGAACACCGCGGGCGTGCCCGAGTTGCGCACGCGCGTGACCGCGAGCTTGACCCAGTCGCGGATCGCCGCATCCTTCACCTGGCACATGCGCCAGATGTCGCCCTGCTCGACGTTCTGCGTGAGCAGCACCTCGCCGCTCGCGAGATCGACGATGCGCGCCTCGCCGTCTTCCGGCACTTCGAAGGTCTTGTCGTGCGAGCCGTATTCTTCCGCCTTCTGCGCCATCAGACCGACGTTCGGCACGGTGCCCATCGTGACCGGATCGAACGCGCCGTTGGTCTTGCAGAAGTTGATCATCTCCTGGTAGATGCGCGCGAACGTGCTCTCCGGAATCACCGCCTTGGTGTCTTTCGGACGACCGTCCGCACCCCACATCTTGCCGCCGAGGCGGATCATCGCCGGCATCGACGCATCGACGATCACGTCGTTCGGCGCGTGCAGGTTCGAGATGCCCTTCGCCGAATCGACCATCGCCAGTTCGGGACGATGTTCGTGGCACGCGTGCATGTCGCGGATCACTTCCTCGCGCTTCGACTCGGGCAGCGTCTCGAGCTTCTCGTACAGATTGACGAGGCCGTTGTTGACGTTCACGCCGAGTTCCTCGAACAGCTTGCCGTGCTTCGCGAACGCGTCCTTGTAGAACACCTTCACCGCGTGACCGAAGACGATCGGGTGCGACACCTTCATCATCGTCGCCTTCACGTGCAGCGACAGCATCATGCCGGTCTTGCGCGCGTCTTCCATCTGCTCTTCATAGAACGCGAGCAGCGCCTTCCTGCTCATGAACATGCTGTCGATGATCTCGCCGTCCTGCAGCGCGACCTTCGGCTTCAGCACGATCGTCTTGCCGCTCTTCGTGACGAGTTCCATCTTCACGTCGCGCGCGTGATCGAGCGTCAGCGATTTTTCGCCGTGATAGAAGTCGCCGTGCCGCATGTGCGCGACGTGCGTGCGCGACGCCATGCTCCATTCGGCCATGCTGTGCGGATGCTTGCGCGCGTAGTTCTTCACCGCGGCCGGCGCGCGACGGTCCGAGTTACCCTCGCGCAGCACCGGGTTCACGGCGCTGCCGAGACACTTCGAGTAGCGCTGACGGATCGCCTTCTCTTCGTCGGTCTTCGGATCTTCCGGATAGTCGGGCACCTTGTAGCCCTTCGCCTGCAGTTCCTTGATCGCACTCGTCAGTTGCGGCACCGATGCGCTGATGTTGGGCAGCTTGATGATGTTGGTGTCGGGCAACATGGTCAGGCGACCGAGCTCCGCGAGGTTGTCGGGCACCCGCTGCGCTTCGGTCAGAAACTCGGGGAATTCGCCGAGGATGCGGCCTGCGACCGAAATGTCGCTGGTCTCGACCTCGATGCCGGCCGGCCTCGTGAAGGTCCGGATGATCGGCAGGAACGCGGCGGTCGCGAGCAGCGGGGCCTCGTCGGTGAGGGTGTAGATGATGGTCGGTTGCTGGGTCGTCATTGCTAGGCTCTGGGCGGGCGGTTGAAAGGCATCTCGCACGTGAGACGGCAGGATGCGCAAACGTCGATCAGGAAAACGACAACACTGGGACACAAACGCTGTGCGCGGCGGATGGCGATGCGGGGTCCTGGAACGCCAGGGCGCAACGATTAAGCGAACACGGCGGACCGCGTCACGCGGCGGATCGCACGTCTGGATTCTGCCTTATTTTTGGGCCGACGGAAAAGCGGGCGACTTCGCTGCATTTCGTCTGCGTTCGTGGTGCCGTGGACCAGCATGGCGGCGGGTTGGGCGATCGTCTGCGTCGACGGCCAGAAATCCGAACCGGCGTGCACCAACGTGCAATTTGCCGGCAGACCGTCATACGGTGCGCCGAACGTCCACACCGCTACAATGATCCGATGCGGAGATTCCCGCAGATCTGCCAAACGAAGCCGGAGAGCGTAATGGACGGCGACACCAGCAATGCCCAATCCGACTGGATTTCCCGTTCGGAATCGAGCGGTGGAGTCGAACGCATCGAAGCGTTTTTCCACGGCAACGCGTATTCACTGCATCGGCACGACACCTACGCGATCGGCCTGACTCTTGCAGGCGTTCAGTGCTTCCATTACCGGCGCGGCTTGCGCACCAGCCTGCCCGGACAGACGATGGTCCTGCATCCCGATGAAGTGCACGACGGTCAGGCCGGCACGCAAGAGGGATTCCGTTATCAGATGATTTACGTGCAGCCCGCCGCAATTCAGGACGTGCTGGGCGGCCTGCCGCTGCCATTCGTCGAAGGCGGCGTCACGAACGACTCACGGCTGTTCGAAGCGACGCAGACAGCGCTGCGCCAGATGCGCGGCGACGCGGAACCGCTCGAACGCGACGACGCGCTCGCCGGCCTCGCGCTCGCGCTCGATTGCGCGGCGGGCGCGCGAGCGGCGCGCAAGTCCGCGGATTTCGCGGCAGCGCAGCGGGCACGGGAATATCTGCACGCATCGAGCACCCGCGTCGTCACGCTGGACGAACTTGCCGCCGCCAGCGGACAGGACCGCTGGAGCCTGTCGCGCGATTTCCGAACTTTCTACGGTACCAGCCCCTATCACTACCTGGTCATGCGCCGGCTCGAAGCAGCGCGCGCGATGATGCTGCGCGGCGTTTCACTCGTGGATGCGGCGGCGGCCGCCGGCTTCGCAGACCAGAGCCACATGACCCGACACTTTCGCCACGCATACGGAATCCCTCCCGCACGTTGGCTCGCGATGATGCGCGATCGACGCGCCGGCTAGCGCAAGCTTGCACGATCGTTCAAGACACACGTTGGTGGCCGGACTAAGCTCCGTTCCAGGTATCACCCAATGGAGCAATCATGCACAGCGATTCCGAGCCGGCACCCGAACAACGGGGCCAATCCAGGACGATCAACCTACTCGACAAGATCCGTCAGATCGACGACCACTGGCAGCCGCGCGTCGTTGCCGAAATGAACGACTATCAGTTCAAGGTCGTCAAGATTGTGGGCGATTTCGTCTGGCACCAGCACGCCGACACCGACGAGACCTTCATCGTTCTCGAGGGCCGGTTGCGCATCGACTTCCGCGACCGCTCGATCGAACTGGCTCCCGGAGAAATGGCGGTGGTTCCAAAGGGAGTCGAGCACAAGCCGTATGCCGCGTCCGAAGTGAAGATGCTGCTGATCGAACCGCGTGGCGTCGTCAACACCGGCGAGACCGTCAACGAAAGAACGGCTGAGAACGACGTATGGATCTGAGAGCCGCCATGCAAACGCCACACCCTGTCATTCGCGAAGCCGTTTTCCCCGCCGATACGCGCGGCCTCGTCGCCCTGATCCGCGAATACGTGCACTGGCTGGATCTGGATCTGTCGTACCGCGGATTCGATGCCGAAATGGAATCGTTCGAAGAGGTTTACACATTGCCGTCCGGCATGTTTTACGTCGCCGATGCCGGTGGCGAACTCGCCGGATGCGCGGGGCTGCTGCGCCATAGTGCCAGGACCGCGGAAATCAAGCGACTCTTCGTGCGCGACGCATTCAGAGGGATGCGTCTCGGCGAAACACTGGTGACGTCGGTGATTGAGAGAGCGAAATCGTTGGGCTTTTCAAAGCTGGTCCTCGACTCGGTTCCGAAGACCGCTTTCGCGCAGCGCATCTACGAGCGCTTAGGCTTCGTCGAAACTGCGCCCTACTACGCAAATCCGGTCGAGGGAACCCGGTTTCTTGCGCTCGAGCTTTGACGGCGAATGGCAGGCCGATAGTTGCAATGCAAAGGTGCGGCTGCCGTAGAGGACAGCCGCGACTGGCGCGATAATGGCGAGTTGCATATACATTTACTTCTTACAACGCTCGCTTCGATTTCTCCTTCAAACTTCGTTTCACGCGAAAGCCCGCCTAAGCTGAAGGCGCACCGTGCGTCGTCAGCGAAAACCCTACTTCCGCCACCATCTTCCATTCGCTATCTTGTCTATACAACTTCCTCGGCGATCCGAAGGGCGCGCTCGGCAGCGGCGCCGCCATCGGCCTGCGCAAGGAAGGCACCGACCTGAAGGCGAAGATCGACAAGTCCATGGCCGACATGGTCACGGACGCCACGTACAAGATCGAAGCCAGGTACTTCAGCTTCGACGTGTACGGCAGCCAACAGGCAATGGCGCAAGAGCATCCCGCGCCCGTACTGCGTTCGGCACATTCACACCATCATGCAAACACAGACCCATCCGTTGATTTCCCCGTCGCTCGGCACCGCGCGGTCCCTGACGAGCTTCCACTACGGCCCGACGGGCGGACAGAAGATCTACATCCAGTCGTCACTGCATGCCGACGAGCTGCCGGGGATGCTGGTCGCATGGGAACTGCGCAAACGCGTTGCCGCCCTCGAGACGGCGGGCAGGCTGCGCGGCGAAATCGTCATCGTGCCGGTACCCAATCCGATCGGCCTCAACCAGCGGGTGCTCGGGCACATGGTTGGCCGCTTCGAAAGCGGCACCGCGGCGAACTTCAATCGCAACTTCCATAATCTGGCCGAGCTGGTGATGCCGCGCATCGAGTCTCGTCTGACCGGCGACGCGCAACAGAACCTGCTCGCCGTGCGCGCCGCAATGCGCGAGGCGCTCGCCGAGCAAACGCCGACCACCGAGCTCGAATCGCAGCGCCTCGCGCTGCAGCGCCTGTCCTATGATGCCGACGTCGTGCTCGACCTGCACTGCGACTTCGAAGCGGCGATGCATCTGTTCACGAATCCCGACACGTGGCCCGACGTCGAGCCACTCGCGCGCTATCTCGACGCGAAGACTTCGCTGCTCGCGCTCAATTCGATCGGCAATCCGTTCGACGAGATTCACAGCTTCAGCTGGTCCGAGCTGCGTGCCCGCTACGGCGAGCGCTATCCGATTCCGAACGGCTCGATCTCGGTTACGATCGAGCTGCGCGGCCAGGCCGATGTGAGCTACGCGTTCGCCGAGCGCGACGCGAACGCGATCGTCGAATACCTGAGGTTTCGCGGCGTCATCGACGGCACACCCGCGCCGTTGCCGGAGCTCGCGTTCGCGGCCACGCCTTTCTCCGGCAGCAAGCCGCTCGTCGCACCGATCTCCGGCGTGCTCGTGTTCCGCGCGCCGCTCGGTGTCTGGGTCGATCCTGGCGAGGCGATCGCCGACATCGTCGACCCGCTGACCGGTCGCGTCGTCACGATCACGAACTCCGTCGCCGGCGTGCTATATGCGCGGCAACGCACGCGCTTCGCCACGGCGGGGCTGGAGGTTGCGTGTGTCGCCGGAGCCGAGCCTATCCGGAGCGGCTCGCTGCTGCCGAACTAAGCTGGCTTCGTGAAGCGGATCTCCCGCCAACACAAGAGCTTCTGTTCGAACGACAGCGTCGCATTCGCGGGGCTCGACGAAGGCAATACGAGCGTCTCGTACCCTGCCTGTCCAATGACGTCGGCAAACCGCCCCGCCGCCTTGCCGTTGAAGCACACTTTTTTCAGCAACGGCGCATGCTCTCTCAATGTTTTGAAGTCGTTCGGCTGCGCATGGCGGATCGCCGAGTCGAGACTGCCTTCGCGATGGCATGCGTCGAGCACGTCCCAGATGCCGATGCCGTGCTTCAGCACGCGTTCGAGACGTGCGTCGTAGGCAAGCTCATGCAATTCAGGCTCACCTAGAACCGTACCCAAAAGCTTCCAGAACTGGTTGCGCGGATGCGCGTAATACTGCGCCGCGGCCAGCGACGCTTCGCCGGGAAAACTGCCGAGTATCAGCGTGTGCGTGTCGGCCGCGACGACCGGTGGAAAGCCGCGCAACATCAGCGGCTCCGCTCGTCCGACGGGCGCGGCGCGGCATGTGCGCGCGACGCGGTGTGATCGAGCGGACGGCCGTGCTCGCGTATCCGCGCGTGCGCGACATGCGCGCCTGGAACGGGCTCGATCGCGTCACCCGCGTGCCCCGCCTGGGTGCGCCGGGCCAGATGCTCCCACAGTGCCGGCAACATGCATTCGGTCACCATCAAAGGCGCGCCATGCCGCTCGAACACCGAGCGCCGCGCGACCAGCGCATGCGGCGCATCCGCACTATCGCCGATCTCGCGCGCGGCCAGCCGATGCAACGGATGCCGCTCCCCCACCCGGCGGCTCACCAGTGACGAACGCGCGACGCTGCTATCGCTATACAGCAACTCGGCGAGCGGCCGCGTGCGCAGCCGCCGCGTCGCCTGCCAGACGCCCACGCTCGCGGCGCGCGGCGTCACGCTATGCGCGGCGACGAACGGCACGCCATCGACCGACAGCACCACCTCGCGCACCCACACCGGCGCGCGCGGCGCAATTGCGAGGGCGGCGGCTTCGTCGGGCCAGGGCAGCGCGACGGCTTCGCGCGTCACGCGCACCGCGACCGCGCCGAGCGCGCGCAGATGCGCGGTCAGTGAACCGCCGCGGGTCAGCCAGTCTTTCTGGGCAGCGCTGAAAGCGGGCAAAGGCGCGACGCGCCAGTGGGCGTCGGCGGGATCGAAACGGATAGGCATGGTGTCGGATTATAGCGGCGCGCTCCGACGGCAATTTTTCGCGGCAAGGGTGGCGCTCATCGTGCGCGCTGTTCCGAGAGAGAAGCCGGCGCAAACCGAAGGGTCAAAAGATGCGCTGCCGAAGCAGCGCATTTCTCAACCACGAAGCGTCAATCGAACAACGTCATCAACGCTTCCAACTCACATTCATTCGAGTTCAACCCGCGCGCGACAGCAGCAACGCATTGGTCCGCTTCACGAAGCTCGCCGGATCTTCCAGCGCGCCGCCCTCGGCGAGCAGTGCCTGATCGAACAGCAGATGGCACCAGTCGTCGAAATTCGCGCTATCGGCATGCAGACCCTTCACGAGCGCGTGCTCCGGATTCACTTCGAGAATCGGATGGAATTCCGGTGCCTGCTGGCCCGCGGCCTTCAGCATGCGTTGCAGGTAGCCGCTCATTTCGCCGTCGTCGGCGACGAGGCACGACGGCGAGTCGGTCAGGCGGAACGTCAGACGCACGTCCTTCGCCTTGTCCTTCAGCGCTTCCTTCATCTTTTCGACCAGCGGCTTGAACTCCTCGCCGATCTTTTCCTGCGCCTGCTTTTCCTCGTCGTTCAGCGCGCCGAGATCGAGGTCGCCGCGCGCGACGCTTTGCAGCGGCTTGCCGTCGAATTCGTTGAGGAACGACAGCATCCACTCATCGACGCGATCGGTCAGCAGCAGCACTTCGACGCCCTTCTTGCGGAACACTTCGAGATGCGGACTGTTCGACGCCGCCTGCCAGGTGTCGGCGGTCACGTAGTAGATCTTGGTTTGCTCGGGCTTCATGCGAGCGACGTAGTCGGCCAGCGACACGGTCTGCTCGGCCGTGCCCGTATGGGTCGTCGCAAAGCGCACCAGCTTCGCGACGCGCTCGCGATTGGCGAAGTCCTCGCCGATGCCTTCCTTCAGCACCTGGCCGAATTCCTTCCAGAAGCCCGCGTACTTTTCCTTATCGGCGTCGTTGTCCGCGTTGGCCAGTTCTTCGAGCATCGACAGCGCGCGCTTGGTCACGCCTTCGCGGATCGCCTTCACGTCGCGGCTTTCCTGCAGGATTTCGCGCGACACGTTGAGCGGCAGATCGGCCGAATCGACCACACCCTTCACGAAACGCAGATACGTGGGAAGCAGTTGCTCGGCGTCGTCCATGATGAATACGCGCTTCACGTACAGCTTCAGGCCGCCGCGCTGCTCGCGGTTCCACAGATCGAACGGCGCGTGCGCCGGCACGTACAGCAGTTGCGTGTATTCGCTGCGGCCTTCGACGCGGTTATGCGTCCACGTCAGCGGGTCCTGATGGTCGTGCGAGATGTGCTGGTAGAACTGCTTGTACTGATCGTCGGTGATGTCGTTCTTCGAACGGGTCCACAGCGCGCTCGCCTGGTTGACGGTCTCGTCTTCGTCCTTCGTGACCATCTCGCTCTTTTCCGCGTCCCACTCTTCCTTCTGCATCAGGATCGGCAGCGCGACGTGGTCCGAGTACTTCTGGATGATCGACTTCAGCCGATGCGACGACAGCAGTTCGTCCTCATCGGCACGCAGATGCAGCGTGATGGTGGTGCCGCGCGCGGCGCGCTCGATCGTCTCGACCGCGAAATCGCCCTCGCCCGCGCTGACCCAGCGCACGCCTTCAGCGGCCGGCAAGCCGGCGCGGCGCGTCTCGACGGTGATCTTGTCCGCGACGATGAAGCCCGAGTAGAAGCCGACGCCGAACTGGCCGATCAGCGCCGCGTCCTTCTGCTGGTCGCCCGACAGCTTGCCGAAGAATTCCTTGGTGCCCGAACGCGCGATCGTGCCGAGGTGCGCGATCGTTTCGTCGCGGCTCATGCCGATGCCGTTGTCGTCGATCGTGACGGTGCGCGCGGCCTTGTCGTACGACACGCGAATCCGCAGGTTCGGATCGTTCTCGTACAGCGCGCTGTTTTCGATCGCCTCGAAGCGCAGCTTGTCGGCCGCGTCGGACGCGTTCGAGATCAGCTCGCGCAGAAAGATTTCCTTGTTGCTGTACAGCGAATGGATCATCAGTTGCAGAAGTTGCTTCACTTCTGCCTGAAAGCTCATGGTTTCTTGTGCCATGGTCGGACTTCCTCTCTGTTGCGAATGGGGGATGGGCGGCGGCGAAACATCGTTCGGGTCCGCCGTGCCGGAGCGCCGGACCGCCGGACCGCCGGATCGTCCGCGCAATTGGGGACGATCCGGCGCGGTTTCAAGAGGCGCGGCGCGCGACGCCGTCGAGATATCGGCTCAGAAACGCCGGCAATTCAGGATCGCCGCAATTGGCGATATTGAAGCGCATCCATGTGCTTGGCGACTGCTGCGGCGAAAACAGGCCGCCCGGCGTCAGCAGATAGCCGGCTTCGTGCCCGGCCGCGGCGAGCGCGCCCGCGTCGACGCCGGTGTCGGCCCACAGGAACATGCCGGCCGTCGGCGTCAGGAACAGCCTCATGCCGGTCTTTTCGATCATCCGCACGGCCTTCTCCCGCACGCCGTCGAGCCGCGCGCGGATGCGCTCGACGTGCCGCCGGTAGTGGCCCTCGGTCAGGATCTTGTAGATCACGCGCTCGTTCAACTCGGGGCTCGTCATGCCGACCAGCATCTTCTGATTGCTGACCACCATCGCGACTTCCGGCGCGCACGCGATGAAGCCGACGCGCAAATTCGGCGCGAGCGTCTTCGAGAAGCTGCCGAGGTAGATCACGCGCTTCAGCTGATCGAGGCTCGCGAGCCGCGTGCCCGGGTAGCCCGGCGGGCACAGGTCGCCGTAGATATCGTCCTCGACGACGATGAAGTCGTACGCCTCGGCGAGCCGCAGGATGCGGAACGCCTGCGCGGCGGTGAGCGACGTGCCCGTCGGGTTCTGCAGCACCGAGTTGATCACCAGCATTTTCGGGCGCCATTCCTGGATCAGCGCTTCGAGCGCGTCGAGATCGGGGCCGTCCGGCGTGTACGGCATGCCGACGAGCCGCGCGCCCTGCGACGCGAAGGAGCCGAACATCTGGAACCATGCCGGATCGCCGACGATCACCGCATCGCCCGGCTTCACGTAGATGCGCGAAATCAGGTCGATCGCCTGCGTGATGCCGGACACCATCACGATCTGCTCGGGCGACGCGCCGATCTCCAGCTCTTCGAGCCGCGTCTGCAATTGCTGGCGCAGCGGCAGGAAACCTTGCGCGGTGCCGATGCCGAGCATCTGCATGCCGCTCTGCCGGCCGAGCGTGCGCAGCGCGTTGGTGATCAGGTCGCCGTCGAGCCAGCGGGCCGGCAGATAGCCGAGCCCCGGGCTGCGCTCGGGCCGCGCACCCGTGTGCAGCATGTTGCGCAGCAGCCAGACGACGTCGATATTGGCCGGCGCGGGCAGCGGCTCGGCGCGCGAGCGCAGCTCCGAGACCGTCGCCGCGCCGCCCTGGCGCTCCCGCACATAGAAGCCGGAGCCGCGCCGCGACTCCAGGAAACCCTGCGCGACGAGCCGCTCGTACGCTTCGACCACCGTGAAGCGCGACACGCCCTTGTCGAGTGCGAGCTTGCGGATCGACGGCATGCGCATGCCGGGGCGAAACACGCGCTCTTCGATGCGGCGCCGCGCCCATTGGACCAGCTGTTCGACCAGCGTCAGCGACGCGGTGTCATGCGGGGCGGGAATCTGCGCAAGCGGGACGGACATGACGGGCTCCAACTGTACCGAAAGGTATCGCGTCGATTGTACCGTTACTGTGCAGGTCACGGCCGTTACATTTGATTCCAGCGAAGGATGGTGACGAAACGCAGAACCATCCGCATGGCCCGCCGATCCGTCAAACGGTTATGCTTACGGCCCCGGCAGCGCAGCCTTCAAGCGTGGCGCGCAACCGGTCCTTGCGCAGAACCGCGTTTTCCGTCGATCCGCCATGACAGCCCTGACAGCCCAATCGCTCAGTCTCGATCACCTCGTCGTCTCCGCGCGCACGCTGGACGAAGGCGTCCAGTACGTCGCCGATACGCTCGGCGTCGCCCCGGCCGGCGGCGGCGCGCATCCGCTGATGCGCACCCATAATCGCCTGCTGGGCCTGTGGGGCGGCGTCTACCTGGAGGTGATCGCGATCGATCCGCGCGCCGCCGCCGATGCAGCCGATGGCGTCGCACCACGCCCACGCCTGTTCGCGCTCGACGACCCGGCGACGCGGGCGCGACTCGAAAACGGGCCGTATCTGTCGCATTGGGTCGCGCGCGTCGAGCGGCCGAAGCATCTGGCGACGTGGCAGGCGCAGTATCCGCAGCGCATCGCGCCGGTCGTGCCGATGACGCGCGGCGATTTCACGTGGGGCCTGACGGTGCCCGACGACGGGTCGTTCCCCGCATGGCAAGGCGCCGGCGACGGCGTGCTGCCCTCGCTGATCCAGTGGGATTCGACGCGGCATCCGTCACAGTCGCTGGCGCCGACGAACCTCGCGCTGAAAGCATTGAAAGCCGTGCACCCGCGGCCTGAGCTGATTAGCGAGCAACTGCGCTGGCTCGGCGCCGCGCATCTGCTCGACGTACAGCCGACCGACGGCGCCGCGGCGCTCGTCGCCGAATTTGAAACACCCGAGGGTCCGCGAACCCTCGCATAAGCAGCGCGTGATTGGGGCACTCCCGAGTGGCAACCCCGATGCCCCCAGCGGCGCCAGTAGCCCAGTCGCGCGATAATTGAGGTTTTTGACCGGTTCCAGAAACACCAGCAGAGGAGATCATGGACCAAAGCGATCTGAAAGCCCCGACGTGGCAATTGTCCGAACGCGCACGCAAGCTCACGAGCTCCGCGATCCGCGAGATCCTGAAGGTCACGGAACGGCCCGAAGTCATCTCCTTCGCCGGCGGCCTGCCCTCGCCGGCCACCTTCCCGGCCGAGCGCATGCGCGAGGCGTCCGACCGCATCCTGCGCGACACGCCCGCCGCGGCGCTGCAGTACAGCGCGACCGAAGGCTATCTGCCGCTGCGCGAATGGGTCGCGCAGCGCTACTCGACCAACGGCGCGCAGATCCGCGCGTCGCAGGTGCTGATCACGACCGGCTCGCAACAGGCGCTCGACCTGCTCGGCAAGGTGCTCGTCTGCGTCGATAGCCCGGTGCTGGTCGAAACGCCGACCTACCTCGGCGCGCTGCAATCGTTCTCGATGTACGAGCCGCACTACGTGCAGGTGCCGACCGACGATCAGGGCCTGATCCCGGAAGGCCTGCAGCCGGAACTGATCAAAGGCGCGCGTCTGCTGTACGCGCAGCCGAATTTCCAGAATCCGACGGGCCGCCGTCTGCCGGTCGAACGCCGCCGCGCGCTCGCCGAGTTCGCGAAGACCGCGCCGTTCCCGGTGATCGAGGACGACCCCTACGGCGCACTCGACTACGCGGGCGAACCGCTGCCGACGATGCTGTCGATGGCGCCCGATCACATCGTCTATCTGGGCTCGTTCTCGAAGGTGCTCGCGCCGGGTCTGCGCGTCGGCTTCATCATCGCGCCCGAAGAGCTGATCTTCAAACTCGTGCAGGCCAAGCAGGCCACCGACCTGCACACGCCGAGCTTCACGCAGCGCATCGTGCACGAAGTGGTCAAGGACGGCTTCCTCGACACGCACGTGCCGACCATCCGCGAGCTGTATCGCAACCAGTGCGAGGCGATGCTCGCCGCGCTCGAACGCTATATGCCCGAAGGCGTCAGCTGGAACCGTCCGGAAGGCGGCATGTTCATCTGGGTCAATCTGCCGGCGGGGATCGACACCATGAAGCTGCTCGAGGAAGCGGTCGCGCAGAACGTCGCGTTCGTGCCGGGCGCTCCGTTCTTCGCGAGCGAGCCGCAGCACAACACGCTGCGTCTGTCGTTCGTCACGGTGCCACCGGCTAAAATCGATGAAGGCGTGGCGCGTCTCGGCGCACTCGTGCGCGCGAAAATCTGAACGGCGTTAGCCGCACTGTCATCGGGGCGAAGTCTGCACGCGCGTTGCGCGCGGACTTCGCCCCGCCTGCATTCATGCAATCTCACCGAAACGAGGACACGACATGGCTCAATCGAATGTGTACGACAAGCTCAAGGAACTCGGCATCGAACTGCCGACGGCGGGTGCGCCGGCAGCGGCCTATGTGATGAGCGCGCAAAGCGGCAACACGGTGTACCTGTCCGGCCACATCGCGAAGAAGGACGGCAAGGTGTGGGTCGGCAAGCTCGGCGCGACGCTCGGCACCGAAGAAGGCAAGGCCGCCGCGCGTTCGATCGCGATCGATCTGCTCGCCACCTTGCACGCGCAGGTCGGCGACCTGAACCGCGTGACGCGCATCGTCAAGCTGATGAGCCTCGTCAACTCGACGCTCGAGTTCACCGAGCAGCATCTGGTCACGAACGGTGCGTCGGAACTGATCGCCGACGTGTTCGGCGAGCGCGGCAAGCATGCACGCTCGGCGTTCGGCGTTGCGCAGATCCCGCTCGGCGCGTGCGTCGAGATCGAACTGATCGCCGAGGTCGAATGAGCAACGAAGCGTCGTGACGATGTGTACGGAATAACGTGACTTTCGTACGCGATGCACACCGCATTGCGAATCGAACGCGCCGTCTGGTGTCATGCACCGGCGGCGCGTTTTTGTTTTATGGCGACGGTGGATCGCCGCCGCGCAGGCGGATAGAATCCGCGAACTCCCTCAATGTCCTTTGCGCCGGGGCCAGTCGATGTCCGCTCACACCGTTCGTTTCAAACAGGTCGACGTGTTTACGTCGACACCGTTCAAGGGCAATCCGCTTGCCGTCGTGTTCGACGCCGATGCGCTCGAAACCGCGCAGATGCAGGCCATCGCGCGCTGGACCAATCTGTCCGAAACCACCTTTTTGCTGAAGCCCACCGATGCGGCCGCCGACTATCGCGTGCGCATCTTCACGCCGGGCGGCGAGTTGCCGTTCGCGGGTCATCCGACCTTGGGCACAGCGCATGCTTTGCGCGAAAGCGGCTACCAGCCGAAGCAGGCCGGCAAGCTGATCCAGCAATGCGGCGTGGGTCTGGTCGAACTCGAAGCGCTCGACGGCGCCGACAATCCACACGGCGCATGGGCGTTCGCCGCGCCGCCCGCGCGCGTGACGCCGCTCGCCGAGCATCGTTACGAGGCGTTGTCTACGGCTTTACGTAGCCAGGCGATCGACTTCAGCGCGCCGCCGTGCGCGGTCGACAACGGTGCGCCGTGGCTCGTCGTGCGGCTCGATTCGGCGCGCGCCTGCCTGGCGCTCGAACCCGATGCGGCGGCGCTCGCCGAGCTCGTGCATGCGGTCGACACGCACGGCGTCGCCGTGTACGGACCGCACGAAGCCGACGGTCCCGCGACGTTCGAGGTCCGTTGCCTGATGGCGGGCGGTGGCTTCGGCGTCGGTGAAGACCCGGTGACGGGCAGCGCCAATGCCGCCCTCGCCGGACTGCTGAGCCTGCAGCAACGTCGTCCCGGCGCGCGCTACACGGCGCGTCAGGGCACCGCGCTCGGGCGCGCGGGCGACGTGTCGGTCCACTACGACGATGCGCGCGGCAAGATCTGGATCGGCGGCCCTTCGGTGACGATCGTCGACGGCACGTGCCGGCTCGCGTAAGCGGACCCGGGCTTCACGCGCAAACCAAGGCGAAATGCCGCATGTCGCCGCCTCACACCACAAAAAGCCGCAGCACTATTGCATCGCCATACCTGGTTGTCCGAATTCATCGCGGCGGCCCTGCCGGCCTCATGGATAGCCGGACACAGCCCCCCGCCGCGCCCGCGTATACCCCATGCCCGGACGCTTCCTTAATCCAGTGGCATTAAGTAATATCGAACCGTATCCGATGACCTGTGGACGGTCCGCCTCGGCGCCACGCCCTCTCCTCCTGCGCAGCAGCTTTGGCACCTTGGTCACCATGCAGCCATCCATCTATTTCGCGCAGTCGATGCCCGTGCGTTTGCAAGCGGCCCGCACTCAGCCAAGGGCCGCACGATGACTCAGTCCCGCTTCTCCGACCCGCGCGAAGCCAGGCCGCGACGCGATCCGATGATCACGCGCCGACGCGCGTTGCTCGTCATTCCGGCGCTCGGCGTACTCGTGCTGATCCTGCTGTGGACCGTGATCTTCGCGCGTCTGTCGGTAGAGAAAGACGCGACCTACCGCGAAGCGATGGCGTCTTCCGCAATTCTTTCCGCGGCGCTCGAGCAGCACACCATCAAGGCGATTCACCAGGTCGATCAGATCACGCGCTTCGTCAAGTACGAGTTCGAAAAGACGCCCAATCATTTCGATCTCGCGAGCACGGTCGAAAAAGGCGTCGTGCAAAGCGAAACGCTCGTGCAGGTGTCGCTGATCGACGAGCACGGCAGACTGATCGCAAATACGGCCGAACTCAACCCCGCTCACATCGACCTGTCCGACCGTGAGCACTTCAAGGTTCACGAGCACGAGAACGACGACCAGCTGTATATCAGCAAGCCCGTGCTCGGCCGCGTGTCGGGTCACTGGACGCTGCAGATGACGCGGCGTCTGAACCATCCCGACGGCTCGTTCGCGGGCGTGGTGGTGGTCTCCGAAGACCCAAGCTACTTCACGTCGGACTTCTACAACAACGCGGCGATCGGCCGCGAAGGCGTGATCGCGGTGATCTCGGACAACGGCACCGTGCTCGCGCGGCGCACCGGCAACGCCAACAAGGCGAGCGGCACGTTCACCGCGAGCGGCACGTATCCGACCTCGGAGCACGTGTCGGGCACCTATGTCGATTCGATCGACAACGTCACGCGCATCGTGTCGTACCGGCACATCGACGGCTATCCGCTCGGGGTACTCGTCGGTCTTTCGCAGGGCGAAGAATTCGCCGACTACAACCACACGCGCAACGTCTATCTGTTGATGGCGGGCTTCATCTCGCTCGCGATGCTCAGCTTCTTCGGGGTCGCGACCGGGCTGATCGGCAAGCTGCTCGGCCGCGAGCGCGAGATGACCCACCTCGTCGAATACGATCTGTTGACCGGCCTGCGCAATCGCTATGCGACGCTGCAGGCGCTGCGCCACGACGTCGCGCAGCCGTTCAATCTGGGCCGCCTCGCGATTCTGTTTATCGACCTCGACAACTTCAAGACCGTCAACGACACGCTCGGCCACAACGCCGGCGACATCGTGCTGCAGATGACGGCCTCGCGCCTCGCCACCGCGGTCGGCGACGATGGCACGCTGTCGCGCATCGGCGGCGACGAGTTCGTCGTCGTGATCAAGGGCGACGATGTCGAGAAGCGCGCGGTCACGCTCGCCGAAGCCGCGAGCGAAGCGTTTTCGAAGCCGTTCGAGGTGCGCGGCAGCTCGTTCGTGCTGCATGCGAGCATCGGCATCGCGCTGTACTCGGTCGTCAACGAAAGCGAGATCGACCTGCTGAAGAAAGCCGACCTCGCGATGTACAGCGCGAAGGACGCCGGCAAGAACTGCTACCAGTTCTATTCGCCGCATCTGTCGCATCGCGCGGACCATCTGATGAAGTGGGAACAGCAGTTGCGCGTCGCACTGGCCGAGGGGCAACTGTTCCTCGCCTATCAGCCGAAGATCGATCTGACGCGCCGCTGCATCACCGGCTTCGAAGCGCTGGTGCGCTGGAACCATCCGCAGCACGGACTGATCCCGGCCAACGAATTCATCCCGGTGGCCGAGTCGACCGGCCTGATCGTGCCGATCGGCGACTTCGTGATCGAGACCGCCTGCCGTCAGCTCGCGCAATGGCAGCAGCAGGGCTACGACACGCTGTCGCTCGCGGTGAACATTTCGGCGGTGCAGTTCTGGCGCGGCGACCTGTTCGAAACGATCTCGCGCGCGATCGAGGAAACCGGCATCTCCGCGCGCCGCCTCGAACTCGAAATCACCGAGACGGCGATGATGGAATTTCCGGAACTCGTCTCCGAAAAAATCTTCGCATTGAAACGTCTCGGCGTACGCATCGCGCTCGACGATTTCGGCACCGGCTACTCGTCACTGTCCTATCTGAACCGCTTCGCCGTCGATACCTTGAAGGTGGACCGCTCGTTCGTCCAGGCGATTCCGGGCGACCGCAGCGTCTGCGTGATGGTCACCGCGATCGTCAACCTCGCGCGCTCGCTCGGGCTCACGGTGGTGGTCGAAGGCACGGAGACCGAAGAGCAGATTGCGTGGCTGGCCGCGCTCGGCCATATCGAGGCGCAGGGCTTCCTGTTCTCGCGTCCGGTGCCGGTGGAGGCGATCCCGGCGCTGCTCGAACGCTTCGGGGTGTGCGGCATGAGCAACGTCAGCGGCCGCCGCGCTACGCACGAAACCGACAGCGCAAGCAGCGTATCCAGCACCAACAATTAAAGGACGAGCGCCCGCACCGTGGGCCCCCGCAGCGCCGATGCAAACCATCACCAGCGAGGAAGCTGCCCGCCGCGTGCAACGGGAGCCCCTATGGACGCTGTTCCGGGTCGTGTGCGGCCTGTCGGCGCTGTCGTGGGGCGGCCTCGCGTTGATGGCGCAGCTCGAGCATCACTACGTGGAACGCGAGGGGCGGCTGTCGCGCATGGCGTTCTCGGATCTGATCGCGCTCGCGTGGATGGTGCCGGGACCCGTCGGCTGCAACGTCGCCGTGCAACTCGGGCACGCGCTGCGCGGACGCGCGGGCGCGTGGGTTGCCGGAGTGGCGAGCGTGCTGCCCTTCTTCACGTTGATGACGCTGTTCGCGATCTTCTACCGCACGCCCATCGTGCACAACATCGCATCGCAAACCTTGCTGCATCACTTCAGCGTCGTGCTCGCGACGCTGATCGCGGTCACCTGGTACAAGCAGACGCGCGCGCTCGTGCACGGCAAGCTCGAATGGACGGCGGCGCTGCTCGGCAGCGTCGCGCTCCTCTATGCGCACAGCGCCGCGGCGTATGTGATGATGCTCGGCGCGGCCTTCGGCACCGGCTGGGTTGCGAGTCCCGAGCGCGACTCGCGACTCGCGTTGTCGTTCCAACGCGGCGACTACCGGCTGCTGGCCGCGCTCGGCGCGCTGCTCGTGCTGTTTGCACTGCCGCTGCCGCATCGCTATGACCTCGCGCTGCTGTGGCCGCGCCTCGCGGGCGCCGGCATGACATTGTTCGGTGGCGGCTTCTCGGCGTTGCCGGTGTTGAAGACACTATTCGTCACGCCCGCGATCGGCGTATCCGACAACGACTTCACGCTCGCGTTTACGCTGTCGCCGCTGTCGCCCGGGCCTTTGCTGAACGTGGTGCCGTTCTTCGGTTATCTCGTCGATGGCTGGCTCGGCGCGCTGATCGCGACGCTCGCGCTGTTCGTGCCGTCGGGCTGCCTCGTCGTGCTCGCGCAGCGGCATCTGCATCAGTTGAAGGCGAACCCGCGCTTCGAGCACGGCATGAGGATTCTGCGCGCGGTCACGACCGCGTTTCTCGCGGTCGCGGTACTGCGCATTGCGGTGCGCGTACCACTGGAGCCGATCTATCTGCTGACCGCGACGTTCTCCGCGATGTGCTTCGCGAAGCTGAAGGTGCCGGTGTATGCCGTGTACGGAACGGTGGCGGTGGTGTGCGGCCTGTGGCTCGCGTACGGCGCCGCGACCTGACGCGTCGCGGGCCGCGCGACGCCCGTTGCGCCGTTGGCGATCAGCCGATCAGAGGATCAGAATCCGCGCGACAGCACCGCGACGCCGATCGTCACGACGCCCAGCACGAGATTGATCAGCACCAGACGGCGGACCGTAGCAACCGCCTGCGCGCCATCGGGCCACTTCTGCGCCTGCACCGCGCGGCGAATGCGCGGATACACCGCGAAGCGGATATGCCCGAAGATCAGCATCATCACGATGCCGAGACCGGCCATCGCATGCAGCGGCCAGGTGGCATGACCGCCGCCGAACTGCATCAGCAGGAAGCCGCCGCTGATCAGGATCACGAGTACCGACACCCCGACCCAGTTGAAGAAGCGGCCGAACACCGACTCCCACAGCGGCAGGCGCAGTTGCGGCGACAGATCGCCGAGCGCCGGGCGCAGGCAGAAATGCGCGAACACCATACCGCCGACCCACACCGCCACCCCGAGCAGATGCAGAAAAAGCGCGACTTCGATAGCCTTGTTCATATAGTTTTTCCTCTCTCCCGACGACGCCACACCGTTTAGGACACTTGATCCCGCTCAGCAGCAACTGAGCGCGTTCGACCATACGTGATGCAGGCAGTTCCGGGTATCGACGTCTATTGCGTCGTATTTTGTCGTGGTGATCGCGGCACCTTGATCCGACCGCGAGGCCGCCGCGCCCCGTTTGTTTCCACACCCTTCGCGCGACGGACTTTATTGCGACAGACCGCGAGCGCCCCGCATGCTAGCAGGCGCCCGTGGCTTTACAGCATCAAACTTCGTTAAATCGACACCACTTGACGACTAAGCCGGCAGCACCGGACGCATGCCGTCGAGCTTCATCTTGCTGTCGGGCGCGCGTCCCTTGCGCGCACGCTTGCCGACATGCGCCGCAAGCTCGGCGCCGGCCAGCTTCTCCTCGTCGACGCGTCCGCCGCGGCGCGTGCCGATCAGCATCACGCCGGCCTTGTTGATTGCGAGCGCCTGCACGAGCGTTTCGTTGTCGTCGAGCGCCATCAGCGTGACACCACGGCCACCGCCCGACAACGTCTTCATCTCGTCGAGGCCGAACACGAGCAGACGCCCGCCCGACGACAGACACGCGACCTGCGCGGCGTCCGGCAGCATCGGCATCGGCGCGAGCGGCGCGGCACCGGCGTCGATCGTCATGAACGACTTGCCGGCCTTCACGCGGCTCACCATGTCGCCGACCTTCGCGATGAAGCCGAAGCCGTTGCTCGACGCGAGCAGCAGCGCCTGTTCCGACGACGCCGCGTAGTAGTGCATCAGATGGCTGCCCGATTCGAGCTCGATCAGCGACGTGACCGGCACGCCGTCGCCGCGTCCGCCCGGCAGTTGAGCGACCGCGACCGAATAGACGCGCCCGTTGCTGCCCCACGCGATCAGCGTGTCGGGCGTGCGGCACTGGAACGCTGCGTAGAGGCCATCGCCGGCCTTGAAGGTAAAGCCCGCGGTGTCGAGCCCATGGCCCTTCAGCGCGCGCACCCAGCCCTTCTGTGAGACAACGACCGTGACCGGCTCGTCGACCACGCGCGCTTCGAACGTCGCGCGCTTTTCCTGCTGGATCAGCGTGCGACGCTCGTCACCGTACTGTTTCGCGTCGGCTTCGATTTCCTTGATCAGCAGGCGCTTCATCGCCGACTCGCTGCCGAGCAACTCTTCGAGCTTGGCCTTCTCTTCGCGCAGTTCGGCCAGTTCCTTCTCGATCTTGATCTTCTCGAGGCGCGCCAACTGACGCAGCCTGATTTCGAGGATGTCTTCGGCCTGGCGGTCCGTGAGGCCGAACGCGGCCATCAGCGCGACCTTCGGCTCGTCCGATTCGCGAATGATGCGGATGACCTCGTCGATATTCAGGAAGACGATCATCCGGCCTTCGAGAATATGGATCCGGTCGTCGACCTTCGACAGACGATGCCGCGTGCGGCGCGTCACCGTCGCGAAACGGAATGCGATCCACTCGTGCAGGATTTCGCTCAAGCCCTTCTGACGCGGCCGGCCGTCGCCGCCGACCATCACCATGTTCAACGGTGCGTTCGATTCGAGGCTCGTATGCGCGAGCAACGTGTTGACGAACTCGGTCTGATCGATGCGGCTCGACTTCGGCTCGAACACGAGGCGCACCGGCGCGTCCTTGCCCGATTCGTCGCGCACCGCGTCGACGAGCCCGAGCAGCGTTTGCCTCGTCTGCAACTGCTCGGGCGTCAGCGCCTTCTTGCCGAGCTTGATCTTCGGGTTGGTCTGCTCTTCGATTTCCTCGAGCACCTTCTGCGCGGCCGTATTGGGCGGCAGTTCGGTGATCACGAGCTGCCACTGACCGCGCGCGAGGTCTTCGATCTTCCAGCGCGCGCGTACCTTCAGGCTGCCGCGGCCGGTTTCGTACGCGGCGGCGATTTCCGCTTCGCTCGAAATGATCTGGCCGCCGCCGGGAAAGTCCGGACCGGGCACGTGCTGCATCAACTCGGCATGCGACAGCTTCGGATTGCGGATCAGCGCGACCGCCGCGCCCGCGACCTCGCGCAGGTTGTGCGAGGGGATTTCGGTTGCGAGACCGACCGCGATACCCGATGCGCCGTTGAGCAGCACGAACGGCAGACGTGCCGGCAGCGTCTTCGGCTCTTCGAACGAGCCGTCGTAGTTCGGCATGAAGTCGACCGTGCCCTGGTCGATTTCGGCGAGCAGCAGCTTCGCGATCGGCGTGAGGCGCGCTTCGGTGTAGCGCATCGCCGCCGCGCCGTCGCCGTCGCGCGAGCCGAAGTTGCCCTGGCCGTCGATCAGCGGATAGCGCATCGAAAAGTCTTGCGCGAGACGCACGAGAGCGTCGTACGCGGACTGGTCGCCGTGCGGGTGATACTTACCGAGCACGTCGCCGACCACGCGCGCCGACTTGACCGGCTTCGCGTTGTCGCCGAGACCCATCTCGTTCATCGCGAACAGGATGCGGCGCTGCACCGGCTTCTGGCCGTCGCAGACATCGGGCAGTGCGCGGCCCTTGACCACGCTGACCGCATACTCGAGGTACGCGCGCTCCGCGTAGTTGCCGAGCGTCAGATAGTCGCCTTCCGGGGGAGGCGGCTCGTTGAAAAGGTCGAGAGTGTTATCGTCGTCCATCTAGATTCCGTGTCCGTGTTTGGCTTGAAGTGTCGTTGCGGCAGTGGAGCGCAACGCGCTCAGATGTCCGCTTCCACTTCGTTGCCCTTCTCTTCGAGCCAGCTGCGGCGCGACGCCGCTTCGCCCTTGCCCATCAGCATCGTCATGCGCGCGACGGTCGCGTCGTAGTCGAGTTCGCCGAGCGCGACCGGTTGCAGGCGGCGCGTGTCGGGATTCATCGTCGTGTCCCACAGCTGCTCGGCGCTCATTTCGCCGAGGCCCTTGAAGCGGCTGATCGACCACTGGTTGTCGCGCACGCCGTCCTTGCGCAGCTTGTCGAGAATCGCCTCGAGCTCGCCTTCGTCGAGTGCGTAGAGCTTCTGCGCGGGCTTCTTGCCGCGCGCGGGCGCATCGACGCGAAACAGCGGCGGACGCGCGACGCACACATGGCCGCCCTCGATCAGCTGAGGGAAATGCTTGAAGAACAGCGTGAGCAGCAGCACCTGAATGTGCGAGCCGTCGACGTCCGCGTCCGACAGAATGCAGATCTTGCCGTAGCGCAGATTCGACAGATCGACCTTGTCGTCCGGGTTGTGCGGATCGACGCCGATCGCCACCGAAATGTCGTGCACCTCGTTGTTCGCGAACAGGCGATCGCGCTCGGTTTCCCACGTGTTCAGCACCTTGCCGCGCAGCGGCAGGATCGCCTGGTATTCCTTGTCGCGACCCATCTTCGCGGAGCCGCCCGCCGAGTCGCCCTCGACGAGGAACAGTTCGTTGCGCGTGATTTCCGTCGATTCGCAATCGGTCAGCTTGCCGGGCAGCACCGCGACACCCGAGCTCTTGCGCTTCTCGACCTTCTGCCCCGCGCGCGTGCGCGCCTGCGCCTGCTTGATCACGAGGTCCGCGAGTTTCTTGCCGTGCTCGACGTGCTGGTTCAGCCACAGTTCGAGCGCCGGCCGCGCGAACGACGACACCAGCTTGACCGCATCGCGGCTATTCAGGCGCTCCTTGATCTGCCCTTGAAACTGCGGGTCCAGCACCTTTGCCGACAGCACGAACGACACCCGCGCGAACACGTCTTCGGCGAGCAGCTTCACGCCCTTCGGCTGCAGGTTGTGTAACTCGACGAAGCTCTTGACCGCCTGGTAAAGACCATCGCGCAGACCCGACTCATGCGTGCCGCCCGCGGGCGTCGGAATCAGGTTCACGTACGACTCGCGCATGAGCGGCCCCTCCTCGCTCCACGCGACGACCCACGCCGCCCCCTCGCCTTCGGCGAACGTCTCTTCGCTCGAGCGCGAGCTTTCCGCGTAGCGCTCGCCCTCGAACAGCGGGATCAGCAGATCGCTGCCATTCATGCCTTCGAGCAGATAGCCGCGCAGGCCGTCTTCGTATTTCCAGCTTTGCTGCTCGCCGGTTTTCTCGTTGACGAGCGTGACTTCGACGCCCGGCAGCAGCACCGCCTTCGAGCGCAACAGACGCTGCAATTCACCGAGCGGCAGGTTCGGCGAATCGAAGTATTTCGGATCGGCCCACGCAGTCACGCGCGTGCCGGATTTTTTGTCGGCCTTGGCGGCGGCACGCACCTGGAGCGGCTTCGCGACGTCGCCGTGCGCGAAGCTCAATTCGGCCACCTTGCCGTCGCGCCACACCGTGACGTCGAGCCGCGTGGACAGCGCGTTCGTGACCGACACGCCGACGCCGTGCAGACCGCCCGAGAACGTATAGGCGCCGCCGGCGGCCTTGTCGAACTTGCCGCCCGCATGCAGGCGCGTGAAGACGATTTCGACGACCGGCACGCCCTCGTCGGGGTGCAGGCCGAACGGAATGCCGCGGCCGTCGTCGTCGACCGAGACCGAATGGTCCGCGTGCAGCGTGACCGTGATTTGCCGGCCGTAGCCGCCGAGGGCTTCGTCCGATGCGTTGTCGATGACTTCCTGAATGATGTGCAGCGGATTCTCGGTGCGGGTGTACATGCCGGGGCGTTGCTTGACCGGCTCCAGACCCTTCAACACCTTGATCGACGCTTCGCTATACGCGGCGTTTGGCTTTTTCGTAGACATGATTGACTCGGTGCGTCGGTTCATCGTTGTCCACAGGTCCTGTGGACAGGGCCGTGGACAATGCGTTGAGTTTTCAAAAAAAGCGAAACGAAACAACGGGGTTAGGTGGGGCGCCCGCAATGCGGGCAAGCTGTTTTGTCGTGCGGCTTGCGCTGACGCGCTCGAAGGCCGGACGGGGACGCACAGCCCGCTGGGGAAGCCCGTTCGCGGGGTATTGTACTGATTTAGATCACGGCGGCAATTGACGTCGCGCCGAATTGGCCGACCGGATAAGGCGCGGCGGGCGCCGGGGGACACGCGCCGAAGGATGGAAGGCGCGCGGGATGGCGGCGCAATAGGTGTCGGCGGAACCGCACGGGCGTGCGCCCGCCGAATTCCCGTGCAGTGCGCGGCGGCGTTTTCTGTTGTTTTTGTGCCGGCCGCGCACGCCGCGTCGGATCATGCGAGTGGAGCACGGCGCACGGCGCCCGCTCCACGTTGCGTCACTTGACGCGGTTTTCCAGTTCGTCCCAGCGTTCGAGCGCGAGCATCAGTTCTTCGTCGATTTCGGCATAGCGCTCGGTCAAACGCGCGCCTTCGCGTGCATCCTTCGCGAACACCGAGCCGTCTTCGAGCTGCGCGCCGATCGCCTTCTGCTCGGCTTCGAGGTCGGCGATCATTTTCGGCAGCGCCTCCAGTTCGCGCTGCTCCTTGAACGAGAGCTTCACCGTTCGCTGCGCATTGCGGCCCGCCGTGCTGTCCTTCGTCGCCGTTTCTTTCGGCGCTTCCTTGCTCGCCTCTTTCTGCGCTTCGCGCGCGAGTTGCTCGGAGCGATCGCGCTGCGTCTGCCAGTCCGTGAAGCCGCCGACGTATTCGCGCCACTTGCCGCCGCCTTCCGATGCGATCACCGACGTCACCACGTTGTCGAGAAACGCGCGGTCGTGGCTGACGAGCAGCACCGTGCCGTCGTAGTCGATCAGCAATTCTTCGAGCAGTTCGAGCGTCGGAATGTCGAGGTCGTTGGTCGGTTCGTCGAGCACCAGCACGTTGGCCGGGCGCGCGAACAGACGCGCGAGCAACAGCCGGTTGCGCTCGCCGCCGGACAGCGACTTGACCGGCGAACGCGCGCGTTCCGGCGCGAACAGGAAGTCGCCGAGATAGCTCATCACGTGCTTCTTCTGGCCGTTGACTTCGACCCACTCGCTGCCTGGGCTGATCGTGTCGGCGAGACTCTTTTCCAGATCGAGCGCCGCGCGCATCTGATCGAAATACGCGACTTGCAGATTCGTTCCGACACGCACGTTGCCTTCATCTGGCGCGAGTTCGCCGAGGATCAGCTTGAGCAGCGTGGTCTTGCCCGCGCCGTTCGGACCGACGAAGCCGATCTTGTCGCCGCGCATCACCGTGGCCGTGAAGCGGTCCACCACCGTGCGCTCGCCGTAGCGCTTCGTCACGTCCGTCAGTTCCGCGACGATCTTGCCGGACTTCTCGCCCTGACCGACGTCGAGCTTCACGTTGCCCTGCACGTTGCGGCGCTCGGCGCGCTCGTTGCGCATCTGCACGAGCCGCGCGATGCGGCCGACACTGCGCGTGCGGCGCGCCTCGACGCCCTTCCTGATCCACACTTCTTCCTGCGCGAGCAGCTTGTCGAACTTCTCGTTCTCGATGCGCTCGACTTCGAGCTGCTGCGCCTTGCGCGTCTGGTACGCGGAGAAATTGCCCGGATACGACAGCAGCCGCCCGCGATCGAGTTCGACGATGCGTGTCGCGACGCGGTCGAGAAACGCGCGATCGTGGGTGATGAACAGCAGCCCCGCGCGCAGCGACACCAGCAGATCTTCGAGCCAGCGGATGCCGTCGAAGTCGAGGTGGTTGGTCGGTTCGTCGAGCAGTAGCACATCGGGCTGCACGACGAGCGCGCGCGCGAGCGCGGCGCGCTTCTGCATGCCGCCCGACAGCGAACCGACGCGCGCTTCGCCGTTCAGGCCGATCTGCTGCAGCGTGGTCGCGACGCGCGTGCTCCAGTTCCATGCGTCCGCGGCGTCCAGTGACGATTGCAGCGTGTTCATGCGCGCGAGCAATGCGTCGTGTTCGGTGCCCTCGGGTGTGTCGGCGAGCTGATGCGCGACCGCGTCGTATTCGTCGAGCAGCGCGCGCGCCTCGGTGAGACCGGCGGCGACCGCGTCGAACACGGTGTCGTCGGCGTCGAACTCGGGCTCCTGCGGCACGTAGACCGTGCTCAGATGCTGCTGACGCGTGACGAGGCCGTCGTCGGGTTTGGCCAGATCGGCGACGATTTTCAGCAGCGACGACTTGCCCGCGCCGTTGCGCCCGATCAGCCCGACTCGCTCGCCCGCTTCGAGCGAGAAGTCCGCGTGGTCGAGCAGCGCGACGTGACCGAACGCCAGCTGGGCTCCGGTAATGGTGTAAAGCGACATGGGAATGGGAGAAAACAGCGATGAGTCGGAACTGCTCATTGTACCGGGCGCGGCGCCGCTCGCCTGTATGCCGGGCGGGAACACGCGCGCGATGCGACCCGCGACACGGCGGGCAGCGCGTTCGGCGCGGGCGGGCGACGCGCGCCCGCCCCGTTCGAACAGCGGCTTACTTGACGTGCACCGTGATCGTCTTGCTCATCTCCGGTCCGTACGAGCGATGCGCACCGTCGCCGAATTGCAGCGTCAGCGTATGGTCGCCCGGCGCCAGTGTCAGATCGGTTTCGGTCTGGCCTTTACCGAAGTGCAGCGACTTGTCGGTGGCGGGGACGACCTCGCCCTTCGGCAGCGGCTTGCCGTCGATCAGCAGATGATGATGGCCGGTGCCCTCCGTCATCGTGCCGGCGGGCGCGATCTTCATGCCGTCGAGGCCGAACACGACGTGCACCGGATTGCTGACGGTCGCGCCGTCCGCCGGCTGCACGAAGTACACGCCCGCCGCCTGCGCCACGCCCGACACGGCGAGCAGCCCAGCCGCCGCGATGCCGACCAACCATCTGTTTTTAAACATGCTTTTCTCCTTTGGTAACGAAATCCGGCCATCCGGCGCCGCCAGCGGCGTCGCCTGAGACCGATGGTCGCAATCGATGCCGGGCGGGTGCCATATCTGTCCAATCAGTTAGCTTGCAGATGGAAGCGTACACGCGTTGTGTGACGAGGCCCGTCGCGCGAGCGCGGGCACGCCGCGGATGCGCTGCGGCGGAGCCGCGTCGGTCGTCCGGGGCTGATTTGACAAATTCCGGTAATATTGCGGGTCGCCGCATGCCCCAAAAAGGGGCAGAGTAAGCCGGCCATTGCATTGAACGAGAGAGTGTGTCGTGAGCGAAGTAATCGAAGTGACGGAATACAAGAGCTGGGTCTGCCTGATTTGCGGCTGGATCTATAACGAGGAAGACGGTCTGCCCGAAGAAGGCATCGCGCCGGGTACGCGTTTCGCCGCCATTCCGGAAGACTGGCGCTGCCCGCTGTGCGACGTGGGCAAGGCGGAGTTCGCGGTGGTGGAGTTTTGAAGTTGGGATGACGTCGGGCGATGGGCGCGGTTGCGAGCGCTTCGCCGGATGGTCAGGTGGTTTGCACGGCCCGGCAGGCGATGTCTGCGGGGCCGTTTGTTTTTCCGGCATTGGCGGGAGGCGCGGGCGGCCCCTGGCGTGGCTCTCCTTTTGCCCGCGCCGGTTTGATATACTCTGCGCTCGCTGGTCAGTCTGGACTCGACGAGTTCTCGCCGAGCTGTCCGGCCCGGTCCTCTCCCTGTAGTTCAATGGATAGAACAAGTGCCTCCTAAGCGCTAGATACAGGTTCGATTCCTGTCAGGGGGACCATCAATAAGCCAGAAAGCCTTATCCAGCAAAGTTATCAGCGCAGTTTGGCGTAAATTTGGCGTAACGAGTATTGTCATCGACACCGTCGTCGCCCATCCTTGAATGCCCCCATATCCGGCAATCGACGCCGGTATCGTGGAGATGTGACTCGCGCGCGAGGTTCGTGACAGTCTCGGCCGGGCCTACAATCGCACACTATGGCTGAACGAACGGCGCGACTTGATGCAGAGGTAGGCGAACTATATTGACGCGTTGCGAGCGGCCCCATAGTTCAGGGGGTGGAACGACAGGCCGGACGCCCACCAGATAAGTCGCAGCGCGAATGCTGTAGCAGAACAGTAGCAGCGCCCAAACGGCTGTCGCGTACTCTCCCAAGGCCGCTATTCCCTAAAGCAACGTGCGGTGCTGCCGATAGCCCTATGGACGGCGCGCCAACTATTGCGCGGGGGCCCACTTTTCCCTACTATTAGTGCGATTATGTGGCTAGTTGCGTCTAGTCTCGCCGCGAAGCATTCGGGAAGCTCTGGTGTCCGGCGATTGTTGGTTCCAATGAAAGAATAATATGACTATCGATGCACTCCACCCCTTCGCCGGCGACCATGCGGTTCAAAGTGTGGCTTTCGTCCTCGAATGGGCGACGCCGCTGGAGACGACTACCTTAAAGGCGCTTCGCCAACTTGCGTCTCGGTTTCAGTCGTCGTTCCCGGTCGTGCAGGAACAGCAGCAGATAACGGTTAACGTGGGGGAAGCGCCAAAGAAAGCGAGCAAATACCACAAACCCAAAGCCCCGGCGACGCCCGCTGCACAGTTGGGGGGCATCCAATTCCTTCATACGAGTGACCATGTCCCCGGCACCTTCACTCGGATGATTCAAGTCCAGAGAGAGAGTTGTATTGTCGCTTTGAACGAATACAGTAGATGGGACACCGTGTGGCCGCGAGTTCAAGGATGGTTGGAAATTGTGCTGCCGCTCGTCTTGTCTGGGCGTGCTTTGACCTCACTTACCTTGCAATATCAAGACTTGTTCCTTTGGCGAGACGATCCTGCTCGACTAGATTTGCGCGAGATTTTTCGCGCCGGGTCGGCCTACCTACCGCCGAATTGTTACGGTCTGACGTCGGCTTGGCATTCCCACCACGGTTTCGTAGAAACTATGAATGGTGAGTGGCCCGGCAATCTGCTCAACAACATAAACGTCAACGTCGGCGATCTGAACCAGCATCGGCAGATCGGCACAATGCTGACGCACAAGGCTACGTTCGGAACTCCTGTGTGGTCCCAAGAGCGCGCGATGGCCGCATTACGTGATGTAATGCCAATGCTGCATAGGCAAAACAAATCGGCATTGCAGGCGGTTTTCTCTGCGGCCGTTTTGGCCAAAATCGGTTTGACCGTTCAACAAGAGGGTTAAATGAGGCTAACAACCATGCTAGGCGTGGCCGTTGTCGGCGCCACCCTTACGCAGCCTGCGACTCAGGCGATTGATTGGTTGAAGGTAAACCAGCCGGTGGGGATTGTTAGCCCATCGGAGTTCAACTCGTCCATTGCGCCGAAATATGTACAGAGCGGTAAGAGCGTGGTGGAAACCGAGGTGGAACCAGTCTTTCGAAATGCGGCATTGCCGATAGATCGTCTGACGCAGGCGCAGAATGAGATTTCCAGCTATGCGGCCCTACAAGACGATTGGGATGGCAATGGCGCATCTCCTCCGGATTCCCGCCAATTGGCCGATGCGATCGCCCTCTTGGGCCATCTGCCCGGCGGGATAGCCATACCCACGCCCATGATCGGGTCCTCCGGCGACGTCGGGCTGTACTGGGATATGCCTTCTTTCTATGCGGACATTGCGTTTGAGGGGAACGGCTCGCTGTCGATCTTCGTAAAAAACAAACAAACTGCGGAGGAAAACTTCGCCTCCGTGAATGATCTTCACAGTCTCAGCCAAGATTGGTTTGCCCAAATGCTTGGCCGAGGGCAAAACGCATAGGGTAGCCATGCCGGGGAACGCATGCAGCGATTTTTTTGCGGAACACGCAGAAGACAACCAGAAGGTGAAGGCCCTCCAGAAGATTCCCGAAGCACTCGCTTGGGAAGGGGAGACTGCGTCGGACCATTCGCCGGGCGTCGTTAAAAACGAAGAACTGATCGTACGGCAGGTAATGCATCCGAACTTTTTTGACGACGAAAAGCAGAAGATTAAGCCGATATGGTTTGACGACGTCACAAACAGAGGTTTTTCGAGCGATCGGCTGGCGTACACGACCGTCGAGGAAGTGATAGCTCGCGCGAAAGCGCGTGCTGACGAGCGCAATGCCAAGCCGGAAAATGCCGAGAAGCCGCCTGTGACCGTGCATTCACTGGGCAAGCTTCCTGTTTCACGTATTCGCGAAGTTATCTGCGATGACGCCCGTGCTTTTGGGGTCTACGACACCGCTCGTGCGGACAACATTTCGCATACTGACGTTTGCCAACTCGCAAACGGCACGCAAAAGGCTAGAAGCATCAGATACGAGCTTTATGCAATGACCGAGCATGTTTTGGTCTGAAGGGCACGTGTGGCCCTTCAGACCAGCCGAAAAAAGCCCGCGAAACGGGCTTTTCTCTTTATGCAAGACACTGCAGTCGGCCACCCCGCACTTTACTTCGAAAGCGTAACCGTTGCCTGATGTTGACTGGCAATGCTGAGCGCGTTGACGAGCGCGGGGTACGCGTTCCAGCGTCGCGCCAACTCGGCTGCGTCCTGCGGGCAATGTCCCAGGCGTAGTTGAAGGTTGAAGGCGGCGGTTCCCCGTTGGGAATCCGAGAGAATCGGGTTTCCACGA
>NZ_SELS01000074.1 GCF_004197395.1 Paraburkholderia sp. UYCP14C
TCCGCTCGCGATTTACGCTCCACGCTTCCTCCCCACACCCGGTCGCCCTCGTGCAGTTGCGCTTCACTTCATTCGCTATGACCAGCTTATGGCGGGACTTACACCCGCAGGAGTACGCCCATGCTGGGCGCACAAACAGAACGGGCGAGACTCACGTCTCGCCCGTCCGGACAACACCGCAGCCGCCGCGCGGTCGCAACCGACCCGCGAGAGCCGCACTTCGAACCGCGTCAGCTCACCGCGCTCACATCGAGCGGCGCGCCGGTTTTCGCCGTGATTTCCTCGACGCTCACACCCGGCGCGAGTTCGGTCACTTTCAAGCCGTTTTCGGTCACTTCGATCACGCCGAGATCGGTGATGATCTCGTCGACCACACCCACGCCCGTCAGCGGCAGCGTGCATTCTTCGAGAATCTTGTGCTGATCGCCCTTCGCGACGTGCTCCATCAGCACGATCACGCGCTTGACGCCCGCCACCAGGTCCATCGCGCCGCCCATGCCCTTGATCATCTTGCCCGGGATCATCCAGTTCGCGAGATCGCCCTTCTTGCTGATCTGCATCGCGCCGAGAATCGCCAGATTGATGTGGCCGCCGCGAATCATCGCGAACGAATCCGCCGACGAGAAAATCGACGAACCCGGCAGCGTCGTTACTGTCTGCTTGCCGGCGTTGATCAGGTCGGCGTCGACTTCGTCTTCCAGCGGCGACGGGCCGATGCCGAGCAGGCCATTCTCCGACTGCAGCCACACTTCGACGCCCGCCGGCACGTGGTTCGCGACCAGCGTAGGCAGGCCGATGCCGAGGTTCACGTAAAAGCCGTCCTGCAGTTCCTTCGCCGCGCGCGCGGCCATTTCGTCACGAGTCCATGCCATGATCAGTCTCCTTTCGCGCGGACGACGCGTTGTTCGATGCGTTTTTCCGGATGCGCATTCAGCACGATGCGCTGCACGAAGATGCCAGGCGTGTGGATCGCGTCCGGATCGAGCTCGCCCACTTCGACGATCTCTTCGACTTCCGCGACGGTGATGCGGCCAGCCATCGCGCACATCGGATTGAAGTTGCGCGCGGTGCGGCGATAGATCAGGTTGCCGGACTTGTCGGCCTTCCATGCCTTGACGAGCGCGACGTCGGCGGTCAGCGAATGTTCGAGCACGTAGTGTTTATCGCCGAACTGGCGGGTTTCCTTGCCCTCGGCGATCTGCGTGCCGTAGCCGGTGTTCGTGAAAAACGCCGGGATGCCCGAGCCCCCCGCGCGCAGCTTCTCGGCAAGCGTGCCTTGCGGCGTGAATTCGAGCTCGAGTTCGCCGGCCAGGTACTGGCGCTCGAACTCCTTGTTCTCACCGACGTACGACGAGATCATCTTCCTGATCTGGCGCGTCTCGAGCAGCAGGCCGAGGCCGAAACCGTCGACGCCCGCGTTGTTGCTGATGCAGGTGATGCCCTGCACCTTCGTATCGCGCAGCGCCGCGATCAGCGCCTCGGGAATGCCGCACAAGCCGAAGCCCCCGACGGCGAACGTCTGGCCGTCCTTGACGATGTCCTTCAGCGCCTCGGCGGCGCCTGGATAGACCTTGTTCATCTGTTTGTCCCTTCCTCTATGGAAACCCGAAACCTGTACGCAGGCCGCCGGATCATTGCGGCTGATATCGCGGCTGGCGAACTTCACGTCGCCTCCCAATACCGCTACGTCATTCTAGTCATCCGCGGCATATGCCGCGTTGTCATCTGCCCGAAAGAGTACGCTGGGCCAGCCATGCGGCACAATACGCAAAAATACATAAGTACTTGCCGCCCGCCCATGCCCGCCCTGGATTACCGCACTGCGTTTCACCTCGCGCCGATCGGCCTCGTGCTGTCCCGCGAGCGGACGATCGAAGACTGCAACGACGAGCTCGCGTCGATTTTCGGCTACGCGCGCGACGCGCTGATCGGTCAGTCCTTTCAGGTGTTGTATCCGTCGGCGGATGAATTCGAGCGCATCGGCGCGCGCATCCCGCCGATCATGACCGCGCAAGGGAGCTACGCGGACGACCGCATCATGAAGCGCGCAAATGGCGAGCTGTTCTGGTGTCACGTGACGGGCCGCGCGCAGCAGCGCACCGACCCGCACGCAGCGGGCGTCTGGACCTTCGAGGATCTGAGCGCGACCCGGCGGGTCGCGGTGGAACTGACGCCGCGCGAGCGCGAAATCGCCGCGCAACTGGTGACGGGCAAGACCAGCAAGCAGATCGGCCGCGTGCTCGACATCAGCCCGCGCACGGTCGACGTCTACCGTGCGCGGCTCATGCGCAAATACGACACGGGCAATGCGACCGAGCTGTTGCAGCGGCTGCTCGGCGATTGACGGAGGATGCTCGGCGATTGACGGAGGAAATTTGAAGCGCGCGACGGCGTGGTCGAGCCGCGCGCTCAGGCCGGGTTGTCAGACGGCGCTGTCAGACGGCGCGGTCAGTCCGCCTTGACGAGCGCCGCGCTCTCGATGGCCGCGCGCAGTACGTCGGGCACCGGCACCGACTTGCCCGCCGCGTAGTCGATCCACACGCATCGCGCGGCGCCCCGTGCGTAGAGCGTATCCGGCTCATCGGCGCGAAGGAGCTCGAAAGCCGTATCGAAGCTGCTCCGCCCCGGCGTGGCCACCGACATCCGGCCGATCACGTCGCCCGGATAGTGGAGCTGCTTCAGAAACTCCATCGACGCATTGACGATCACCGGCCCCTGCCCGTCCGCGCGCTGGCCGAGAAAGTCCATGTGCTCGAACCAGGAAATCCGCACCTGCTCCATGTAGCGGAAATAAACCGTGTTGTTGACGTGACCGAAGGCGTCCATGTCGCCCCAGCGGATCGGCATCGTCATTTCGAAAACTGCGTGAAAATCGCTCATCCTGTACTTCCGTTCTTCCTTTTTCTGCCTGACTGTTGAAACCTGGGACGGCCCGCTCACGCGAGCCCGAAGCCGTCGTCGGCGGCGATCACAGAGCCGTTGATGAACTGCGATTCGTCCGCCGCGAGCAGCAGCAACAGCCCGTCGAGATCCTCCGGCTTGCCGACCCGATGACGCGGCAGCATCGCCACGAGTTTCTGCCCCTGGTCGGTCGACCAGTGGTGATGGTTGATCTCGGTGTCGATATAGCCGGGGCAGATCGCGTTCACGTTGATGCCGTGCTTGCCCCACTCGAGCGCCATCGCCTTTGTCATGTGGACGACCGCGGCCTTGCTCATCGAATACAGGCCGATTTGCGGCAGCACGCGCAAGCCCGCCATCGACGCGATGTTGATGATCCGGTACGACGGCTTCTGCGCGTTGTTGCCACGCATGATCATGCGCTTGGCGACTTCCTGCGCGACGAAAAACGCGCCGCGGGTATTCGTGTCGAACACGTATTCGAAGTCCGCCGGCGTGACCTCGGACAGCTTCTGCGTGGTCGACACGCCCGAGTTATTGACGAGGATGTCGATCGTGCCGGCCTCGGTCTCCGCGTGCGCGACCGCCGACTTGATGCTCTGGTAGTCGGTCACGTCGAGCGACACGACGTGCGCGGCGCCGCCGGACGCCTCGATTTCCGCGCGCAGCTCCTTGAGCCGCTCGGTTCGTCGGCTCGCCAGCACGACTTTCGCGCCCGCCTGCGACAGCACCACCGCGAAGCGCTTGCCCAACCCGCTCGAAGCGCCCGTGATCAGCGCGACCTTGCCTTCCAGATTGATCGAACGGCCCATTGTCTTTCCTTGTTCGGTTGTAGTGACAACTGCGGTTGACGGGGTTCGGTAGGACCGCGGCTAAGGGTCTATACCGTATCATGAAATAGTACGATCGTGCTAATCTGTGGCTTTTGGGTTGCGGCGCGGGAATCGATCGCCCACAATACGAACCCGAAAAAAGCATTCTAACGGTAAGAGGAGCATCAATGACCCCCGCAAGTCTCATTGAGCAGTACGGCCCGCGCGAGTCGATGGAGTACGACGTCGTCATCGTCGGCGGCGGCCCTGCGGGCCTGTCGGCGGCCATTCGTCTGAAGCTGCGCGCCGCCGAAAAAGGCGTCGAGCTGGGCGTGTGCGTACTCGAAAAAGGCTCTGAGATCGGGGCTCATATTCTGTCGGGCGCGGTGATGGATCCGCGCGCGCTGACCGAGCTGATTCCGGACTGGAAAGAAAAAGGCGCACCGCTGACGGTCGACGTGACCGAAGACCGCTTCCTGTTCCTGTCGGCAACGGGCGCGAAGAGCGTGCCGACCTGGGCGCTGCCGGACAATTTCAAGAACCACGGCAACTACGTGATCAGCCTCGCGAACGTGACGCGCTGGCTGGGTCAGCAGGCCGAGGCGCTCGGCGTCGAGATTTTCCCGGGCTTTCCGGCGGCCGAAGTGCTGTACAACGACGACGGCTCGGTCAAGGGTGTCGCCACCGGCAACCTCGGCATCGGCAAGGACGGCGAGCCGACCGAGAACTTCCAGCTCGGCATGGAGTTGCACGCGAAGTACACGCTGTTCTGCGAAGGCGCGCGCGGCCACCTCGGCCGTCAGCTGAACGAGAAGTTCAAGCTGCGCGACGGCGTCGATCCGCAGGTGTACGGGCTCGGTATCAAGGAGCTGTGGGAGATCGATCCCGCGAAGCACAAGCCGGGGCTGGTGATGCACACGGCCGGCTGGCCGCTGGAGAACGACACGTACGGCGGCTCGTTCCTCTATCACATGGACAACAACCAGGTCGTGGTCGGCTTCGTGGTCGGTCTCGGCTATTCGAATCCGTATCTGTCGCCGTTCGAGGAATTCCAGCGCTACAAGACGCATCCGGCGATTCGCGCGATCCTCGAAGGCGGCAAGCGCGTGTCGTACGGTGCGCGCGCGATCACCGCGGGCGGCCTGCTGTCGCTGCCGAAGCTGGTGTTCCCGGGCGGTGCGCTGGTCGGCGACGATGCGGGCTTCCTGAACGCGTCGCGCATCAAGGGTTCGCACGCCGCGATCAAGACCGGCATGCTCGCGGCCGATGCCGCATTCGACGCGGTGCAGACCGGCCGTCAGTCGGACGAACTGACCGCCTACCCGGATGCGTTCAAGACGTCGTGGCTCTACACCGAGCTGTATCGCGCGCGCAATTTCAAGCAGTGGATGAGCAAGGGGCTCTACCTCGGCACGCTGATGGTCGGTCTCGAGCAGAAGCTGCTCGGCGGCAACGTGCCTTGGACGTTGCATCATCAGCATTCCGATCATGAGATGCTGAAGCCGGCATCGCAGTGCAAGCCGATCACCTATCCGAAGCCGGACGGCAAACTCACGTTCGATCGGCTCTCCTCGGTGTTCATCTCGAACACGAATCACGAGGAAAATCAGCCGGCGCACCTGACGCTGAAAGATCCGACCGTGCCGGTCAACGTGAACTGGCAGACCTATGCGGGACCGGAGTCGCGCTATTGCCCGGCCGGCGTGTACGAGTTCGTGAAGAACGACGAAGGCAACGAGCGGCTCGTCATCAACGCGCAGAACTGCGTGCACTGCAAGACCTGCGATATCAAGGACCCGACGCAGAATATCGTGTGGGTGACGCCGGAAGGCGGTGGCGGTCCGAACTATCCGAATATGTGATTGGTGTGCTGTTTGCCTTCGCGGCGCATTGCGACAGCTTTGCGCTCCGAAGGTCAGCCTCGACGGTGCGTTCGCACTGTCGTTCCCGTTTTTCTACTCCCCTCTTTTTTGACGTCGCGTGCGTGATTGCGCACGCGATGCCACGCTACGCGCGGGCTGTGTGCCCACGCGGCGCAATCGCGGAAAAAAAGGAAGCGTTCAGGAAGCGCCGCTCATAAGCGGCGCGAGGTCGGCGAAAGTCGCGAGACTCTCGTCGTGCAAGCACAGGTTACGGCGCGCTCGCCGCGATCTTCGGCGTGGCGACGGCCACATCGCCGCATTGCGCGCGATGACGCAACGCGTGATCGATCAGCACGAGCGCAAGCATCGACTCGGCGATCGGCGTCGCACGAATGCCGACGCACGGGTCGTGCCGCCCGAAGGTTTCGACGACCACCGGCTGCCCCGCCTTGTCGATCGAACGGCGCGGCGTGCGAATGCTCGAGGTCGGCTTGATCGCGATCGACACCGTGATGTCCTGCCCCGTCGAAATACCGCCGAGCACACCGCCCGCGTGATTGCCGACGAAGCCCTCCGGCGTCAGCTCGTCGCCATGCACCGAGCCGCGTTGCGCGACGCTCGCGAAGCCCGCGCCGATCTCGACGCCCTTCACCGCGTTGATGCCCATCATCGCGTGCGCGATGTCGGCGTCGAGGCGGTCGAACAGCGGCTCGCCGAGGCCGACCGGCACACCGGAGGCGACCACGTTGATACGCGCGCCGATCGAATCGCCGTCCTTGCGCAGCGCGTCCATATACGCTTCGAGTTGCGGAACGATCTCCGCATTCGGCACGAAGAACGGGTTTTCGCGCGCCTGCGCCCAATCGACGAACGGCACGTCGATCTCGCCGAGCGCGGCCATATAGCCGCGAATCTCGGTGCCGAACTTCTCGCGCAGCCACTTCTTGGCGACCGCTCCCGCCGCCACCGTCGGCGCCGTCAGCCGTGCCGACGAGCGGCCGCCGCCGCGGTAGTCGCGAATGCCGTACTTATGCCAGTAGGTGTAGTCGGCGTGGCCGGGGCGGAAGGTCTCGGCGATATTGCCGTAGTCCTTGCTGCGCTGGTCGGTGTTGCGGATCAGGAGCGCGATCGGCGCGCCGGTGGTTTGACCTTCGAACACGCCCGACAGGATCTCGACCTTGTCCTCTTCCTGGCGCTGCGTCACGTGGCGCGACGTGCCCGGCTTGCGGCGATCGAGTTCGAACTGGATGTCGGCTTCGTTGAGCGCCATGCCCGGCGGGCAGCCGTCGATCACGCAGCCGATAGCGGGGCCGTGCGATTCGCCGAAGGTGGTGACAGTGAAAAGCGTACCGAGCGTGTTGCCGGACATGAGCGTCGTCCAAAGAAATACGGGGAGAACGCTATTATGCCAGTCCGCTCGCCTCCAGGCCGGGCCCGACGACGACGATGGCCGACCGGCCAGGACGCCCGCGGCCGCAATCGGGTGATAACGGGCGAACGCGCCACCACGGCGTTAGCGCACCGGCCCACGGCTATTTACGTGCGCCACGCAGCTCGGTCACGAGCTGCTGCAATTTCTCCGGCGTCGCGAGCGCCGGGTCGATCGGCTCGCCGACCGCGAGGCTCAGTCGGCTCATCACACCTTTGCTGATCGGCCGCGGCCAGTTCGCGTCCACCGCGCGCGAAAACACGCTGCCCCACAGCCCGCGCAGCGCCATCGGAATCACCGGCGCCGGCGTCCGCCTGACGATTTCGGCGACGCCATGGCGAAACGGATTCAGCTCGCCGGTGCGCGTCAGCTTGCCTTCGGGAAAAATACAGACGAGCTCGCCGTCCGCGAGCGCCTGCGCGCACAGATCGTACGCACGCGCGAGCAGCGCCGCGTCCTGATGCGCGGGCGCGATCGGAATCGCCTTCGCGTGCCGGAACAGCCAGCCGACGAACGGCGAGCGGAAGATCTGATGATCCATCAGGAAGCGGATCGGCCGCGGGCTTTCGGCCATGATGACGATCGCATCGACGAAACTGACGTGGTTGCATACGAGCACCGCCGCACCCTGCTCCGGAATTCGCTCCGCGTGCACGAGCCGGATCCGGTAAAACGTGTGCACGAGCAGCCACGCGACGAAGCGCAGCAGGAACTCGGGCACGAGCGAATAGATGTAGCCCGCGACGACCACGTTCAGCAGCGCGGTGACGAGGAAGATCGCCGGAATGCCGAAGCCTGCGGCGGTCAGGCCCATCGCCATCAGCGCCGACACGATCATGAACAGCGCATTGAGGATATTGTTCGCGGCGATGATGCGCGCGCGATGGCTCGGCTGACTGCGGCTCTGGATCAGCGCATACAGCGGCACGCTGTAAAAACCGCCGAACATCGCGAGCAGGAACAGATCGGCGAGCACGCGCCAATGCGCGAGCCGCCCGAGAAATTCGCCGACGCTCAGCAGATGCCCCGCCGGCGGCAGCGCGTGGCTCGCGAAAAAAAGATCGATCGCGAACACGCTCATGCCGATCGAGCCGAGCGGCACGAGCCCGACCTCGATGCGCCGCTTCGAGAGCCGTTCGCACAGCAGCGAGCCGGTGCCGATGCCGATCGAAAACGTGGCGAGCAGCACGGTCACGACGTCGGGATCGGCGGACAGCACGTCCTTCGCGAAGTTGAAAAACGACGCGAGGAACGTCGCGCCGACGAACCATAGCCACGAAATGCCGAGCAGGCTCAGAAACACCGTGCGGTTTTCGTGCGCGAGCTTCAGATTGCGCCACGTTTCGCTGACCGGATTCCAGTTGATGCGCAATTCCGGCTGCGGCGCGGGCGTGGCCGGCACGAAGCCCGACACGGCGCGCCCGATCAGCGCGATCGCGATACACGCGCAAGCGAGCACCACCGCGCCATGCTCGGCGAACCCCGCGCCCGCGCCGCCGACGATCGTGCCGATCAGGATCGCGACGAAGGTGCCCATCTCGACCATGCCGTTGCCGCCGACCAGTTCCGCCTTCGACAGATGCTGCGGCAGATACGAGTACTTGACCGGTCCGAATACGGTCGAATGCACCCCCATCAGGAACGTGCACAGGTACAGCAATGGCGCGCTATGCAGCCAGAATCCCGCGCCGCCGACCAGCATCACCGCGATCTCGAACGTCTTGACGAGACGCGTGAGCAACGCCTTGTCGTACTTGTCGGCGATCTGGCCGGAGGTGGCCGAAAACAGCACGAACGGCAAAATAAAAATCGCGGAGATCAGGAACGCCGCGGTTTTCGGATCGATGCCAGAAAACCGCGCCGCCTGATACGTGACGAGCGATGTGAAACCGATCTTGAACACGTTGTCGTTCATCGCACCCAGAAACTGGGTCCAGAAAAACGGCGCGAAACGGCGCTGACGGAGCAGGCGGAACTGGGATTCGTGCGCTTCGTGCGCGCGAGCGGCGCGGCGGGCGGCAGGCAAAGGACGATCGTTCATGAAGTCGGAAGAACGGCGCGGAAAAATGGCAATGATACGTAACGCGCGGCCGGCAAGCAGGCAGGTGCGACGCGCACGCGGGCCGGCCCGCGACACGCGGTGTTACCGCGGAGGGAGCTTTCAATCATTTCCGCGGCTAAGCCTCGCCCGGCGCGGTTCGCGATGGAGCGGGCAGAAACATCGCATCGCCCCGCGCGTTGGCGCTCCCGCGAACCTCCCCAGCCGGATCCAGGCTCCGGGGGCCGGACACAAAAAAAGCGCCCGCTTGCGCGCGCGCCCTGTCGGCGGATTCGCGCTCGCGGCGACGGCCGGAGCGCGACGTTCGAGCCACGCGCATCAGCGCGCCGGCTGCTGGTCCTGTCCTTCCTGTTCTTCCGGCCAGTCGCGGATATAGGCCTTCAGCATGCGGTTTTCGAACCCCTGCTCCTCGACCACCGCCTTCGCGACGTCGTAAAACGAGATCACGCCCATCAGCGTGCGGCTTTCCATCACGGGCAGATAGCGCACGTGATGCTCGAGCATCATGCGGCGAACTTCGTTGACGTCGGTTTCGGGCGTGCAGGTGAGCGGATGGTCGTCCATCACCTTGCGGATCGTCGAGGTGCCGACGCTGCCGCCGTTCTCTTTCAACGTCTGGATGATTTCGCGAAACGTCAGCATGCCGACGAGGTCGCCGTACTCCATCACGACGAGCGAGCCGATGTCGTGCTCGGCCATGGTATTGACGGCGTCATGCAGCGTGGTATCCGGCGTGACCGTAAAAAGGGTGTTGCCCTTGACTTTAAGAATGTCGCTGACTCGCATGATTTATCTCCTGATACCGCCAATCGTGCAATGCATGAAATGTTTTTTCGATCCTATCGGAAAGGCCCATAAAAGGAAAGCGACCCGCCGGCCAAGGCTCGGCGAGCTTTCGGGATGTCGAATTCATCTGACTTCCACATAGCGGGCACGCCCCGCTCCCGGCGCGAGCCGCACGAACCCACGTATCGACCCGGCGGCAAACCCGCGGGAAAACCGCGCTTGAAGCGGCGCGCACCAATGATAGGATGGCCGCCCCACCCTGATCTTTCGCGTGGCCCCTCACGGCCCGCCGCCCACGATGTCCGCCAACCGTTTCGACACGCTTGCGCTGCACGCCGGCGCAGCCCCCGACCCCGCCACCGGCGCGCGCGCGACGCCGATCTACCAGACCACGTCGTTTTCGTTCCGCGACACGGACCACGCCGCCGCGCTGTTCAACATGGAGCGCGCCGGCCACGTCTACTCACGCATCTCGAATCCGACCGTCGCCGTGTTCGAGGAGCGCGTCGCCGCGCTCGAAAACGGCGCCGGCGCGATCGGCACCGCGAGCGGCCAGGCCGCGCTGCACCTGGCGATCGCGACGCTGATGGGCGCCGGCTCGCACATCGTCGCGTCGAGCGCGCTGTACGGCGGCTCGCACAATCTGCTGCAGTACACGCTGCGGCGCTTCGGCATCGAGACGACGTTCGTGAAGCCCGGCGACCTCGGCGCGTGGCGCGCCGCGCTGCGCCCCAACACGCGCCTGCTATTCGGCGAAACGCTCGGCAATCCGGGCCTCGACGTGCTCGACATCGCCGCGCTCGCGCAGATCGCGCACGAGCACCGCGTGCCATTGCTGGTCGATTCGACCTTCACGACGCCCTACCTGCTGCGCCCGTTCGAGCATGGCGCCGACTTCGTCTACCACTCGGCGACCAAGTTTCTCGGCGGCCACGGCACGACGATCGGCGGCGTGCTGGTCGACGGCGGCACGTTCGACTTCGAGGCTTCCGGCCGCTTTCCCGAATTCACCGAGCCGTATGAGGGTTTCCACGGCATGGTGTTCGCCGAGGAAAGCACCGTCGCGCCGTTCCTGCTGCGTGCGCGGCGCGAAGGTTTGCGCGACTTCGGCGCGTGCCTGCATCCGCAAGCCGCGTGGCAACTGCTGCAAGGCATCGAGACGCTGCCGTTGCGCATGGAGCGACACGTCGCCAACACGCGGCGCGTGGTCGACTTTCTCGCCGGTCATGCGACGGTCGAATCGGTCGCCTATCCGGAGCTACCGACACATCCCGACCACGCGCTGGCCAAACGGCTGCTGCCGCGCGGCGCCGGCGCGGTGTTCAGCTTCAACCTGCGCGGCGACCGCGCGGCCGGGCGCGCCTTTATCGAAGCGCTCACGCTGTTCTCGCACCTCGCGAACGTCGGCGACGCGCGCTCGCTGGTGATCCATCCGGCGTCGACGACGCATTTCCGCATGGATGCCGCCGCGCTCGCCGCGGCCGGCATCACCGAAGGCACGATCCGTCTGTCGATCGGTCTTGAAGATCCGGATGACCTGATCGACGATCTCAAGCGCGCGCTGAAGGCCGCGCAAAAAGCCGCGCAACCGGCGTCCGGCGGTCGTCCCGCGACGCCGAACGGCATTACAGCACGGCAGACCGCCGCCGCCGTGCCCGCCGCCACCAGCACCCCCGCCCGCCCGGAGTCCGCATGATCGTCACCGTTCAAGGCAAACCGGCCTACGCGTACACCGGCGGCAAACCCTTCGACGCGAGCCTGCCGACGGCAGTATTCATTCATGGCGCCGAGCACGATCACAGCGTGTGGGCGCTGCAAAGCCGCTACTTCGCGCATCACGGCTTCGGCGTGCTCGCGGTCGATCTGCCGGGCCATCGCCGCAGCGCCGGCCCCGCGCTCGTCAGCATCGCCGCGCTGGCCAACTGGCTCGCCGCGCTGCTCGACGCCGCTGGCGTCGCGCGAGCGTTCGTCGCCGGTCACAGCATGGGCTCGCTGATCGCGCTCGACTTCGCCGGCCGCTATCCGCAGCGCGCCACGCATCTCGCGCTGCTCGCGACCGCGCTGCCGATGAGCGTCTCCGACGCGTTGCTCGACGCCGCGCTCAATCGCGAACCCGAGGCGATCGACATGGTGAACCAGTGGTCGCATTCGACGCTCGCCGCGAAACCCTCGTGCCCCGGTCCCGGCTTCTGGCTGCACGGCATGAACCAGCGGCTGATGGAGCACGTGTCCGCCAGCGGCGAACCGCATCTGTTCCACACCGACTTCACCGCCTGCCACACCTATGCGGATGGCCTCGCTCGCGCGGCGCAGGTGCGTTGCGCGACGCGCCTGATCGTGGGCCGGCGCGATGCGATGACGCCGCCGCGCGCGGCGAAGGCGCTTGCCGATGCGCTCGCGCAGGCGGGCGCGCCGGTCGATACCGTCACGCTCGATGCGGGCCACGCGCTGATGACCGAGCAACCCGACGCGACGCTCGATGCGCTGTTCAGTTTCGCTTTGCGGGCGGCTCACGAAGCGGGCTGAATGGGCGTGCGGTGGCGGCTCGTTGCGTCGCTCGGTGGTCCGCAGGCAGCCACCGGAAATGCTGTTGCGAATGGCCACCGAATCACCACCGAATCACCGCGGAATCGTCACAATACCCACGCCGAACCCACCGCACCATCTGCCGGATGGGCCAGGTTGCGTTAGGCAGGCGATCGCCGGAGAATGATTGAAAAGCCGTCTTTTTCAGCCTCCGGAGGCCGTCATGGCTCATACCGCGCATACCGATCACTTCGCGAGCTTCGCGGAGTTTTATCCGTATTACCTGAGCGAGCATCGCAACATCGCGTCGCGGCGGTTGCATTTCGTCGGCTCGCTCGGCGTGATTGGCTGCCTCGCGATGGCGCTCGCCACCGGCGACTGGCTATGGTTGCCGGCGGCCGTGGTGTGCGGCTATGGCTTCGCGTGGGTCGGCCATTTCTTCTTCGAAAAGAACAGGCCGGCCACCTTCCGCCATCCGTTTTACAGCCTGATGGGCGACTGGGTGATGTTCAAAGACATCTGCGTGGGGAAGATTTCGCTGTAGTTCGAGCGTTCTAGCGGGGCGGCTTCAGGTCGAGCCGCCCTGTCACGCCGCCTGCTGCGGCATCGAAGCCGCCGCGCGCTGCCCGTCTGCGAATCGCGCCGCCCGTGCCGCCGCGCGCGAGGCCAGCAGCGCGGCGAGCGTCACCTTCAGCTGGTCATTGTCGAGCGCGGCGAGCAGCATGCCACCGTCCACGCGCGTCGAATCCAGTTCGAGTTGATACGTCAGCTCCGCGCGGTCGATCACGAACAGGTCGTACAGCCGCTGCACGGTCACCTGCGCCGGGTTCGCGAGCAGCACGAAGTGCGGGCCGGTGTGGTCCTCCTCCAGCCGCGCGATCCACTCGATCTCCTCGAGACGTTGCAACAGCATCAGCGTCGTGTCCTTGTCGCGGCGAAGCATGCGCGCAAGCTCGGGCATCGTGTAACCGCGTCTGCCGCCCTCGCGCGCTTCGCACAAGCGGGCGAGCAATTCGAGCGAATCGAACAGATTGCTGCCATAGAACACGGGGCGGTGAAACTGACCGATGCGAATCGCCGGCAACGCCGATGCGATCATCGCGCCGGTCAGCGTGATGAACCAGCACAGGTACATCCACAGCAGGAACAGCGGCACCGCGGCGAACGCGCCGTACACCGCCGTATAGGTCGGAATACGGCGCACGTAATAGCCGAAACCGCGCTTGGCGAGCTCGAACGCGACCGCGGCGATCACGCCGCCGACCACCGCGTCGCGCCATTCGACGCGACAGTTCGGCAAATAAACGTAAAGGATCGTGAACGCGAGCATCGTGAACGGCAGCGTGGCGCTCGCGAGCGCCCATTCGATCAGCGGTGTGATGCGCTGCGCGGCGCTGAACGACATCGATTGCGTGAACAGATACGACGAGATCGATAGACTCACGCCGATCAGGATCGGACCGAGCGTGATGATCGCCCAGTAGACGAGAATGCGCTGCGCGACGGGCCGCGCCTTGCGCACGCGCCAGATCACGTTGAACGCGGACTCGACGGTCATCATCGTCATCACCGCGGTGACGAACAGGATGATCATGCCGATCGTGGTCAGCCCTTTGGCCTTCGACGCGAACTGGTTCAGATACTTGAAGATCTGATCGTTCAGTTGCGCGGGCATCAGGTGGTCGGCAAGAAAAAACTGCAGCGACGCCTGGAACGAGCTGAAGATCGGAAACGCGGTGAACAGCGCAAACGCGACGGTGGCGAGCGGCACGAGCGCGAGCATCGTGGTGAACGTCAGGCTGCCCGCGACCTGCGGAATCCGATCCTCGCCGATGCGTTGCGCGGCGAATTGCGCCAGCCGTTTGAGCGTGTCGAGATCGAAACGCACCCTAACCAACAAACCTGCCTCCTTGCGTGCTGAACCGTCAGACCGGGACTGCGGGAACCCCGCGCGGCGTCGGGCCGAACCTCCTGGCCGAACGGCTATCAGTGGCCTGTGCAACGGACCGAACCCCTATAATACCCGTTCACTGATGAGGCCTATGAAAGACATTCTCGTGCTTTATTACAGCCGTCACGGCGCCACGCGCGAGCTCGCGCTGGCGATCGCGCACGGTGTCGACAGCGTCCCCGGCATGCAGGCGCGTGTGCGCACCGTGCCGGCGATTTCCACGGTCTGCGAGGCGAGCGAGCCGGACATCCCCGCCGAAGGACCGCCGTACGTCGAACTGCGCGACCTCGAAGAATGCGCGGGCCTCGCGCTCGGCTCGCCGACCCGCTTCGGCAACATGGCGGCCGCGCTCAAATACTTTCTCGACGGCACCACGCCGCAGTGGCTATCCGGCGCATTGTCGGGCAAGCCCGCCTGCGTGTTCACGTCGACCGGCAGTCTGCACGGCGGCCAGGAAACCACGCTGCTGTCGATGATGCTGCCGCTGCTCCATCACGGCATGCTGATCGTCGGCATTCCGTACACCGAGAGCACGCTGACCACCACGCAAACCGGCGGCACGCCGTATGGCGCGTCGCATTTCGCGCGCGCGGGCACGGCCGGCCAGGGCATCTCCGCCGACGAACGCACGCTGGCGATCGCGCTGGGTGCACGCGTCGCGCGCACCGCGGCGTCGATGAGCGAAAGGCCGTGAGCGTAAAGCCGTGAACCAACCGCATCCGCAACCGACCGAACGCGACACCGCCCTGCGGGACGCTCGCGGCGCTGAATCCGCGAGCACGAACTCCGATGCCCATCCGAAGGCGGCAACCGAAAGCTTCGCGGCAAACGCATCGGCCTCGGCAAGCCTCGCGCCCGTGCAGCCCAAAGGCGCCGCCGCGCGCCTCGCCACTTTCACGCTCGTCGCGATGATCGTGCTTGCCGTCGCATGGGAATGGTGGCTCGCGCCGTTGCGCCCCGGCGGCTCGCTGCTCGTGCTGAAGGCGTTGCCGCTGCTCTCCGCGTTGCCGGGCGTGTGGCGACGTCGGCTCTATACGCTGCAGTGGGCGTCGATGCTGATTCTGCTGTACTTCGCCGAGGGCATCGTGCGCGGTTGGAGCGATCATGGCTTGAGCGCCCGGCTCGGCTGGCTGCAAGCGGCGCTTGCCGCGATCTTCTTCGCCTGCGCGCTCGCGTATGTCGGGCCGTTCAAGCGCGCGGCGAAGCGAATCGCGAAACGGGCTGCAAACCAGGCCGCAAGCGAGGCGGCCCGGCAGGCTGCTGGCGAACCGCCGCCGCCCGCCTGACAGCCGCCACGCTCCGACACCGTGCCCGCACCTAACACCGCCAACCGCCCCACATGAACCACACCGCTTTCCTCGCCGCCTGCCGCGACGCCGTCGGCGCGGCTCACGTACTGACCGATCCGCACGACACCGCGCCTTTCCTGACCGACTGGCGCCGCCGCTACACCGGCGCGGCCTGCGCGGTGCTGTGTCCGGCCACGTCCACCGAAGTCGCTGCGCTCGTCAGGCTCGCGGTCGAGCATCGCGTCGCGCTGGTGCCGCAGGGCGGCAACACCGGCCTCGCGGGTGGCGCGACACCCGACGCGAGCGGCGCGCAGGCGGTCATCAGCCTGCGTCGCCTGAACCGCGTGCGCGACATCGATGCGCACAACAACACGATCACCGTCGAAGCCGGCGTGATCCTCGCCGACGTGCAAAAGCACGCCGAAGCGGCCGGACGTCTGTTTCCGCTGAGTCTCGCCGCCGAAGGCAGCTGCACGATCGGCGGCAATCTGTCGACCAACGCGGGGGGCACCGGTGTGCTGCGCTACGGCAACACGCGCGAGCTATGCCTGGGCCTCGAAGTGGTGACACCGCAGGGCGAACTGTGGGACGGCCTGCGCGGGCTGCGCAAGGACAACACCGGCTACGATCTGCGCGACCTGTTCATCGGCGCGGAAGGCACGCTCGGCCTGATCACCGCGGCGGTGCTGAAGCTGCATCCGCAGCCGGCCGCACGCGTCACCGCGCTCGCCGCGCTCGCGTCGCCGCATGCGGCGCTCGATTTTCTCGCGCTCACGCAACGCGTCGCCGGGCCGTTGCTGACCGGCTTCGAGCTGATGTCGGATTTCTGTTTGCGCCTCGTCGGCCGGCATTTCGAGCAGATGCGTTATCCGTTCGCCGAACCGCATGCGCAGGCCGTGCTGCTCGAACTGTCCGACAGCGAAAGCGAAGTGCACGCGCGCACGCTGTTCGAGGGGCTGATGGAAACCGCGCTCGAGCAGGGTCTGGTGGAAGATGCCGTGGTCGCGGAAAACCTCGCGCAGTCGCGCGCATTCTGGAATCTGCGCGAGCACATTCCGCTCGCGCAGGCCGAGGAAGGCCTGAACATCAAGCACGACATCGCGGTGCCGATTTCACGCATCGGCCACTTCATCGAATCGACCGATGCGGCGATCGCGCAAGCCGCGCCGGGCGCGCGCATGGTCACATTCGGCCATCTCGGCGACGGCAATCTGCACTACAACGTGCAGGCACCCGAGGGCGTCGATGCGAAGACGTTTTTGCGGCAGTACCAGAGCCCGATCAACCGGATCGTCTACGACAGCGTGGATGCGCATCGCGGCAGCATCAGCGCGGAACACGGGCTGGGCCAGCTGAAGATCGACGAGGCCGCGCACTACAAGCAGGACGTCGAAGTGCGGATGATGCGCGCGATCAAGCAGGCGCTCGATCCGTTGAACCTGATGAATCCGGGCAAGGTGCTACGCTAATGTCAGAAGCCTCCGCGATCCGGCGCGGAGGCGTTTCGCAGGAGTCGCGTCCGTGAAGATTCGCGTGCTGTCCGATCTGCATCTGGAAATGGATGAACCTGAGCTGATCCCGCATGCGCAGGCGGATCTGATCGTGCTGGCGGGCGACATTCACAACCATGGGGCCGGCCCGCGCTGGGCCGCGCAGGCGTTCGACGACACGGTGCCGGTCGTCTACGTGCCGGGCAATCACGAGTACTACGACGGCGAATTTGGTGCGTTAGAAAGCGCGACGCTCGACGCTGCCGCGCAGGTCGACAACGTGCATGTGCTGAACAACGCCGCGTTCGTCGATCCGGAAGGCCGTTGGCGCGTGCTCGGCACGACGCTGTGGACCGACTTCGAACTGTACGGCGCGACGCCCGATGCAATCGAGGAATCGATCGTCGCCGCGTGCAAGGTCATGCTCGATTATCGCGGGCTGATCCAGATGAACTGGCCGCACGACCCGCACGACGCCGCGCGCGATTTCACGCCCGCCGATTCGCTCGCGCTGCACCGGCATGCCCGCGCGTGGCTCGAAAGCGAACTGGCCAAACCGTTCGCCGGCCAAACGATCGTGGTCACGCATCACGCGCCGCATCGGCTGAGTCTGGCTGAGCGATATGCCGAAGACCGCGTGTCGGCGGGCTTCGTCAATCATCTGCCGGAGCTGGTGCGCGCGCCTGTCGCGCTGTGGATTCATGGCCACACGCATACGTCTTTCGACTATGTCGTGGAAGGCACGCGCGTGGTGTGCAATCCGCGCGGCTATTTCGATCGACGCACCCGCCAGTGGGAAAATCCGCAGTTTGCGTGGGACAAAGTCGTCGAGATCTAAAGGGTGCTAATAGCCGGTGCTAACGGGCCGGCTGCATCGGATCCACCCGCTCGCGTTGCTCACTGCTCTCGCCGCTGCGCGTCCTGCGACTCGACCTCGACCGGCACGAGCCGTGGCTGCTGTACGCGCATCCGGCGCAGCAAATCGCGCGACGCGGCGACGCCGATCAGTCCAAACATGACGGCCAAGCCGATCATCAGGTGCGTATCCATGGATGTGTCGTCCTTCAGTGGTTGCGAGGTGCCGAACGGCGGCGAATCCAGCGCGTCCGACCAAAGCGGCGACGCGTGAACGACACGTTAACAAATCGACTGCGCGGCAGAAGTAAAGAAATGTTGCGATGCGGCGTGTGTGTAACAGGGTGTCACGCTGCGAGCCTCGCACCGTGTGCCGCACTCCGCGTGCCGCACTCGGCGTGCCCCACGAACGTCAACGCATGACGAGCACACCATTCAGGTCCGCGCGAACTGGCGCAACTCCTCCTGATCCGCCGCCAGCGTCGAGGGCAACTCGTCGCGCAGGAATTCGACCCACGTGCGGATCTTCGCGTCCAGATACTGCCGTGACGGATAAAGCGCATACAGGTTCATCGGCTGCGACGTGTACTCGGGCAGCAGCCACACCAGTTCGCCGCTGCGCAAACCGCTGATCGCCGAATAGATCGGAATCAGCGCGACGCCCATGCCTTGGGCGACGGCCACGACCATCGCCTCGGCCACGTTCACCTGGAACTTCGTCGCGCCGAGCGACACGACTTCCTCGCCGTTCGGGCCGTCGAAGGTCCATTTGTCCGACGGATATACCGGCGTCACCATCTGCAGGCAGCTGTGCTGCGCGAGGTCCGCCGGGGTTTGCGGCACGCCGTGCCGCTCGAGATACGCCGGCGACGCGCACGCAATGCTGAAAGCGCTGCCGATGCGCTGCGACACGAGCCCCGAATCCGGCAGGCCGGTCGCGAGCGTCAACGACACGTCGAAGCCTTCGTCGAGCAGATCGGGCATGCGCTGCGCAAGCGTCAGTTCGACATGCACGTCCGGGTAGCGCTCCTGGTATCGGCCCACGGCCGGCACCACGTAGTGCTGGCCGAAACTCGTCATCGCGTGAACCTTCAGCTTGCCGGATGGGCGCGCGTGCGCGTCGCTCGCCTCGGCCTCCGCCTGATCCACGTACGCGAGAATCTGCTCGCAGCGCTGCAGATAGCGCTCGCCGGCCTCGGTCAGCGCGATGCGGCGAGTGGTCCGGTTCAGAAGCCGCGTGCGCAGATGCGCTTCCAGATCGGAAACCGCGCGCGACGCGTAGGCCGTCGTCGTATTCAGATGTTGCGCGGCGCCCGTGAAGCTGCCCGCTTCGACGACGCGGACGAAAACGCGCATGTTTTGAAGCGTGTCCATACCTATCCTCTGTCGACCAGTGCTGGCGCTCTAGCCCTTACCCCGGTCCCATGCAACACAGTTGCGAATAATCGGCAGCGATTGTTACACGATCAGCAATGGCAATTATCTCATAAAGCGTAAAAATGCCTTGCATCTTTACCGGTTATTCCGCAATCGATCGAAAAATATAATTGCGCACAAGGTTCTATAGTCAAATTTGGAGGAAATCGTGCAGTCTCCGGTACCCAAAGGGATCGCCGCAGCCGCGGTTCTTACGATCCTATTAACAATCGCCGGGTGTGCAAGTACCGGAGGCGTGGCGCCGCAAACGCACACGATCGATCCTTCGTCGCTCGACGCGGGCAACGCGATCCGCGCCGCCAATGCCGATGCGCAGTGGCCCGCCGCCGACTGGTGGCGCGCCTATAACGATCCGCAGCTGGACCAGTGGATCGCCGACGCGCAGGCCGGTAATCCGAGTCTCGCGGTCGCCCAGGCGCGCGTGCGCGAGGCGGCGTCGATGGCCGGCGTCGCGCGCGCGGCGCTCGCGCCGCAGGTCAACGGTAGCCTGTCGATCCAGCGCGAGCAGTGGCCCGACAACGTGTTCTACGGTCCGGGTCCGCTCGCCGGCGAGCAGTCGTGGAACAACACCGGCACGCTCGCGCTCGCCTATCACCTCGATTTCTGGGGCAAGGACAAGAACGCCGCCGAGCGCGCGCTCGACCTCGCGCACGCCAGCGCCGCCGACGCGCGCGCCGCGCAGCTCGAACTGCAGGCGAACGTCGTGCGCACCTATATCGAGATGTCGATGAACTACGCGTTGCTCGACATCGCGAAAGCTACGCTGCAGCAACAGCAGCAGATCGTCGACCTCGCGAACCGGCGCCTGAAGGGCGGCATCGGCACGCAGCTCGAAGTGAGCCAGGCCGAAACGCCGCTGCCCGAGTACGAGCGCCAGATCGACGCCATCGAGGAGAAGATCGCGCTCGGCCGCAACCGGTTGGCCGCGCTCGCGGGCAAGGGTCCGGGCGCCGGCGACGCGATCCAGCGCCCGACGCTGTCGCTCGCCGCGCCGGCCGGTCTGCCGGCCGCGCTGCCGGCGGATCTGATCGGCCACCGCCCCGACGTGGTCGCGGCACGCTGGACGGTTGCCGCGCAGGCGCGCGGCATCGACGTCGCCAAAGCCGGGTTCTATCCGGACATCAACCTGCTCGCGTCGATCGGCGGCTATGCGGCGATGGGGCCGCTGTTCCAGTTCCTGAAGAGTCCGTCGCATAGCTGGAGCGTCGGTCCCGCGCTGACGCTGCCGATCTTCGACGGCGGCCGGCTGCGCTCGCAGCTCGGCGCGGCATCGGCGGGCTACGACGAGGCGGTCGAGCGCTACAACCGGTCGATCGTGGGGGCGCTGAAGGACATTTCCGACCAGGTGATCCGCATCCGTTCGCTGAGCACCCAGGCCGACGACGCCGACCGCTCGGTCGCCGCCGCTCGCAGGAACTACGATCTGTCGCGCGAGAGCTTCCGGCGCGGCTTGACCGACTATCTGAACGTGCTGGTCGCGCAAAACCAGTTGCTGCGCGCGCAGGAAGGCGTCGCCAAGGTGCAGGCCGAACGTCTCGGCGCGCACGCGTCGCTGATGACGGCGCTCGGCGGCGGTCTCGACGATCCGGCCAACGGTCCGCGGGACAACGAAACGTTGCCGGCGCATGGCAAGGGCAAGAGCGGCTCGACGGCTGCCGGCGACACGCAGGCGGCCGCGAATGCGAACGCAACGGCGCAAGCGGCTGCCGCAACCAGTGCGGACCATCGTACGGCGGCCGATACGACCAGCGCCGCGAACGCAGGCGTCCATGCTGACGTCGCCGCGACGTCGCGCGCTGTCACGAGCACTACCGCGACCACCACCACCGCCGCGCGTACCCCGAACGCGCCCGCGGCCGAGTGAGCAAGGCCATGTCCTCCTCGCCCTCCCCGTCGAGCGCGCGCCCCGCGTCGTTCGCTGCGCTCTACGAAGCCGCCGCCCACTGGGCGCGCACCGACGGCCTCGTGTGGATCTATCTGTTCAAGTCACTCGCCGCGTGCTTCCTCGCGCTCGGCATCGCGATGAAGCTCGATCTGCCGCAGCCGCGCACCGCGATGACCACCGTGTTCATCGTGATGCAGCCGCAAAGCGGCGCGGTGTTCGCCAAGAGCTTCTACCGGATCTGCGGCACGCTGGTCGGTCTCGTCGTGATGCTCGCGCTGATCGGCCTGTTCGCGCAGCAACCCGAGCTGTTCCTGATCTCGACCGCGATCTGGGTCGGCATCTGCACCGCCGGCGCCGCGCGCAATCGCAACTTCCGCTCGTACGGCTTCGTGCTGGCCGGCTACACCGCCGCGCTGATCGGCATCCCGGCGTCGCAGCATCCGGACGGCGCGTTCCTGAGCGCGCTCACGCGGGTCGCGGAAGTGGTGATCGGCATCGTCTGCGCGGGCGCGGTCAGCGGCCTCGTGTTTCCGCAGTTCGCCGGCCTGCAGATGCGCGGCACCGTGCGCGCGCGCTTCTCGGCGTTCGTCGAGTACGTGTCGGCGTCGCTGGCCGGGCGCAACGACCGCGCGCAGATCGAGGCGACCAATGCGCGCTTCGTCGCCGACATCGTCGGCTTCGAGGCCGCGCGCAGCGTCGCCGTGTTCGAAGGCCCCGATTCGCGCATGCGCGGCGGACGCCTCGCGCGTCTGAACAGCGAGTTCATGACCGCGTCGACGCGCTTTCACGCGCTGCATCAGCTGATGAACCGTCTGCGCGACAGCAGCACGCACGGCGCGTCGATTGCGATCGCCGCGCTCGAGCCGTACTTCAAGGAGATCGCGCCGTTGCTCGCGAAGTCGGGCGAGCCGGTGCTGAGCGCGGCCGACGCCGCGCACGCCGCCGCGCAACTCGACACCTACAAGGCCGAGTTGCCGAGACGCGTCCGCGCGACGCGCAGCGAGCTCGAAACGCATCCCGACGCGCCGCTGCTCGATTTCGACACGGCCGCCGAGCTGCTGTACCGCTTCATCGACGACCTGCACGCTTACGCGGCGACCTACGCGTCGCTCGCGGTCGACACGCACGCGCGCGAACGCTGGATCGAGCGCTACGAGCCGAAGACCAACGCGATCGCGGCCGGCGTCGCGGGCCTGCGGGCGGCCATCGTGATGCTGGTGCTCGGCGCGTTCTGGATCGCGACCGCCTGGCCGAGCGGCTCGACGCTGACGCTGGACGCGGCGGCCGTGTGCGCGCTCGCGTCGTCGTCGCCGGATCCGAAGCGCACGGCGTTCCAGATGGCCGGCGGCACGGTGCTCGCGACGCTGATGGGCCTGATCGCGGTGTTCGGCGTGTATCCGCACATCGACGGCTTCGCGATGCTGTGCGTCGCGCTCACGCCGTTCCTGCTGCTCGGCGTGTTCATGACCACACGTCCGCAGCTCGCGGGCTATGGCGTCGGCTATTGCATCTTCTTCTGCTTCCTCGCCGGGCCCGACAACGTGATCCACTACGACCCAAGCTCGTTCATGAACGACGCGCTCGCGCTGGTGCTGTCGATGCTGGTGTCGTCGATCGCGTTCGCGGTGCTGCTGCCGCCGTCGACGCCGTGGCTGCGCAACCGCCTGCTCGTCGATCTGCGCCGCCAGGTGGTGCTGGCCGGCCGCGCGGGTCTGGCGCGCGTGCGCTCGCGCTTCGAAAGCGGCGCGCGCGATCTGATGTTCCAGATCAACGCGCTGTCGCAGAACGAGCCCGAGACGAAGCGCGACACGCTGCGCTGGCTGTTTTCGGTGCTGGAGGTCGGCAATGCGATGATCGACTTGCGCCGCGAAATCGCGACACTGCCCAACGAGCCGCGCTACCACAAAGCGGCGGCGTGGCGCGTCGCCATGCGCGCGCTGCGCGATGCGCTCGCGGCGCTGTTCGAGCGGCCGCGCGAGCAGCACTTCGCGCGCGCGCTCGCGGCGACCGCCGATGCGATCGCGCAGGTGCAGCAGCTGATGGCCGGCTACACACCGTCGCGCGACGAACGCCATCAGCTGCTGCGCATCCTCAGTCAACTGCATTTCATCCGTACCGCGCTGCTCGATCCGCAGTCGCCGCTCGCCTCGGCGATCGGCCCGCGCGCGGACGCATCAGAAGAAGAAGGAGTTCCTCATGCCGCGTGATATCGCCGTGCTCGATGCCTACGTGCCGGCCGTTCTGCTGCTGTTCATCGCGGGTGCCGCGCTGACCTGGCTACTCGATCGCGTGATCGCCTATACGGGCCTGTATCGCGTGGTATGGCACCCCTCCCTGTTCCGGGCCAGCTTGCTCGTGTCCGTGTGCGGCCTTCTCGGCCTCGCCGTTTATCGTTGATCAGAGTCGAAACATGACCATCCGAAATCTTGTGGGCTTCATCGCGACAGCCGTCATTTTCATCGTCGCGATCCTGATTGGCCGCGTGCTGTGGGTCCATTACATGGACGAACCGTGGACCCGCGACGGCCGCGTGCGTGCCGAGATCGTCAACGTCGCGCCGGACGTGTCGGGCGCGATCGTCGATCTGCCGGTCAAGGACAACCAGTTGGTGAAGAAGGGCGACCTGCTGATGCAGATCGATCCGTCGCACTACCAGATCGCGGTCGAGCAGGCGCAGGCCGCCGTTGCCGCGCGCCGCGCCGAATTGCAGATGAAGCGCGACGACGCGCAACGTCGTGCCGACATGGATTCGCAGGTGGTGTCAAAGGAAAGCCGCGAAAACGCGACCCATACCGCGTCCGCCGCCGATGCCGCCTATCAGCAGGCACTCGCCGCGCTCGATGCCGCGAAGCTGAACCTCGAGCGCACCCGCGTCGTGTCGCCGGTCGACGGCTACGTGACCAACCTGTCGGTGTTCCGCGGCGACTATGCGACCGCCGGCGCCGCGAAGCTCGCGATCGTCGACAGTCACTCGTTCTGGGTCTATGGCTACTTCGAGGAAACCAAGCTGCCGCACGTGCGCGTCGGCGATCAGGCCGAAGTGCGGCTGATGAGCGGCGGCACGCTGCAAGGCCATGTGGAGAGCATCTCGCGCGGTATCTACGACCGCGACAATCCGCAAAGCCACGAACTGCTCGCGGACGTGAATCCGACCTTCAACTGGGTGCGCCTCGCGCAGCGCGTGCCGGTGCGCGTGCGGATCGACTCGGTGCCCGCCGACGTGATGCTGGCCGCGGGCACGACCTGCACGGTGGTGGTGCGGCCGGGGACGGGCTCCGCCACGGCGTCGGCGTCCGGGTCGAACAACGCGAGCTGAGGCCCGCGCCGCCGCTCGCTTTACAGCCTGAACTGTCCCACCATCGCCTTGAGCCCGCGCGCCTGATCGTCGAGCGAGCGGGCTGCGGCGGTGGCCTGTTCCACCAGCGCGGCGTTCTGCTGCGTGCCCGCATCCATCTGCGTGACCGCGAGATTGATCGCCTCGATGCCGGCGCTCTGCTCGGACGACGCCGCCGAGATCTCGCCCATGATGTCGGTCACGCGCTTCACGGCCTTCACCACTTCGTCCATCGTCTGACCGGCGTCCGCGGCGAGCGTCGAGCCGTTGCCGACGCGCTCTACCGACGTCTGGATCAAGCCCTTGATCTCCTTCGCGGCGGCCGCGCTGCGTTGCGCGAGGTTGCGCACTTCCGCCGCGACGACCGAAAAGCCGCGCCCCTCCTCGCCCGCTCGCGCCGCCTCGACGGCCGCGTTCAGCGCGAGAATGTTGGTCTGGAACGCGATCCCCTCGATCACGCCGATGATGTCGCCGATGCTGTGCGCGCTGTCGTTGATGTCGTTCATCGTCGCGACCACGCGGCTCACGACCGCGCCGCCCTGCTCGGCGATCTCCGACGCGTTGTTCGCGAGCGTGCTCGCCTGCTTCGCGTTGTCGGCGTTCTGACGCACCGTCGACGTCAGCTGTTCCATGCTGCTCGCGGTGCGCTCGAGCGCGAGCGCCTGCTGCTCTGTGCGTTGCGACAGGTCCAGGTTGCCCATCGAAATCTGCCCGGAGGCGGTCGCGATTGCATCGGCGCTCGACGCGATGTCGGCGACCGTGGTCGCGAGTCCGCTTTGCATGTCGGACAGCGCGAACAGCATGCTCGAACGGTCCTTGCCGCCGAGCGCGATGCGATTCGACAGATCGCCGGCGGCGATGCGGCGCGCGATCTCTTTCGCGTACGCGGGCTCGCCGCCGAGCTGCGCGGTGAGCCGCCGCACGACCCACGCGGCGATGCCGAACGCGAGCACGATCAGTGCAAGCGTCATCACCGCGATCATCACGAACGACGAGTGGTAGATGAAGCCGGACGCGTCGATCGTCGCCTTCGCGGCGGTGCCGCGCTGCGCGACGAGTTCGTCGACGAGCTTTTCGAGCTTGCCGGTTTCGACCAGCAGCGACACGTCCTGGGTGCCGACCTGCCAGTTCATCTGCGACAGATCGAGCGGCTGCGCTTTCACGAGCGTGACGAAGTCGCGCAGATGGCTGCTCCATGCCGCGACCGCGCCGGCGAACGCCTTCTGCTCGCCGAGCGCTTTCGCGTCCGACGTATCGACATACTGCTGGAGCGTGCGCAGTTGCTCGTTGAGACCGGCCAGGCCGCGCTCGATGTCGGCGCCGAGTTCGTCGCGCTCCTTCGCGGTGGTTGCGGTCAGCAGCATCTTTTGCGCGCGGCTCGCGCGCAACATGTGGCCGCGCGCTTCCTCGGCGGCGCGGCTCGCGACGTGGCCCTGGTCGTAGATCGATTGCGTCGAGGCGTTGAGCCGACCGATCTGCAACAGCGAAAACACGCCGATCAGCAGCGTGCCGGCGAGCAGGATCGCGAACGCGATCCGCAGCGTCGCTTTTACCGACAGGCCGTTGAACTTCGGTGCCGCTGCGCTGTGTGCCACTGCTTTCATCATCCCCATCCCCACGTGTCGACGCGCCGGAAAGGTCGGTTCCGGCTCTGCGCTTGTCTCTCCGGGTCTACGGCAGCCTGCATCGCGATCTTGAATGTCGCTCGCTCAGACGGCGGCGGGTCGTGCGCCGCTTGCCGTTCCCAGTCTCATGTTCGACGCGCCGCTTCGTGAGCCGCGCAATCGCGAGCGCTTTATACCGCAGACAAAAAGCCGCCAAAAATGTGTCGGCAGATCGAAACAGCCGATTTGCCTTTCATCGCCGAAGGCGAAGTCATCCGACCCCATGTCCGATTCGCGACAAAACTTGTCCTTACAATTCGCTCCGGCCACATTAAACTTCGCTAAACACTCAAAAAAAGCCGGTTGCCGCGACGAAATGCCGCGGAGCTTCGCGAAACGCGCCCACGAAGCGCGCTGCCCGCCCCGGCTCAACGCCGATTTTTCATATCACCGTTTGCCCGATCTTTTTCTTCTAGCGTATGGAAACGAGCCTCGATAAAAGCGCCCTCGCCGGCGCATCCGCCACGGGGGCGAGCGCGTCCCCGGCCGCCGCCGCGCCGGCGGCCGCGAAGGTGCAGCGCACCGTGTATTCGGTACTCGGTGCGATCAGCTTTTCGCATCTGCTCAACGACATGATCCAGTCGCTGATCCTCGCGATTTACCCGATGTTCAAGGACAACTTCTCGTTGTCGTTCGGGCAGATCGGTTTGATCACGCTGACCTACCAGATCACCGCGTCGCTGTTGCAACCGCTCGTCGGCAGCTATACCGACAAGCATCCGAAGCCGTACTCGCTGCCGGTCGGCATGGGCTTTACGCTGTCCGGGCTGCTGCTGATGTCGGTTGCGCCGAACTTCGGCGTGCTGCTGATCGCGGCGGCCCTGGTCGGCTGCGGGTCGTCGGTGTTCCATCCGGAGTCGTCGCGAGTCGCGCGGATGGCGTCGGGCGGCCGTCACGGTCTCGCGCAGTCGCTGTTCCAGGTCGGCGGCAATGCGGGTTCGTCGCTCGGGCCGCTGCTTGCCGCGCTGATCGTGATTCCGCATGGCCAGCGCAGCATTGCGTGGTTCTCGGCGGCGGCGCTCGTCGCGATCGTCGTGCTGACGCAGATCGGCCGCTGGTACAAGCGTCATCCGTCGGTCAAGAAGGCGCGCGGCCAGGCTGCGCATGCGACGCTGCCGCGTAACAAGGTCATCATGGCGATGAGCGTGCTGGTGCTGCTGGTGTTCTCCAAGTACTTCTATCTTGCGAGCATCAACAGCTATTTCACGTTCTATCTGATCGACAAGTTCCATCTGTCGGTGCAGGCGGCGCAGATCCATCTGTTCGTGTTCCTCGCGGCGGTCGCGGCGGGGACGGTGATCGGCGGGCCGATCGGCGACAGGATCGGGCGCAAGTATGTGATCTGGGTGTCGATTCTCGGCGTCGCGCCTTTTACGCTGCTGCTGCCGTATGCGAATCTGTTCTGGACCGGGGTGCTGACGGTCGTCATCGGGGTGGTGCTCGCCTCGGCGTTCTCGGCGATTCTGGTTTATGCGCAGGAGTTGATTCCCGGGAAGGTGGGGATGGTGGCTGGGTTGTTCTTTGGTTTTGCTTTTGGGTTGGGCGGCGTTGGTGCCGCGGTGCTTGGGCAACTCGCTGACGCTACCAGTATTGCGTTTGTGTATAAGGTTTGTTCGTTCTTGCCTTTGATTGGGGTTTTGACTGTGCTGTTGCCCGATGTCGAAGGCAAGCGCGCCAAGGCTTGAACTCGTGGGAGGGTCGCGCCCTTTCGTTCTTCGCAGGGTGTTGGCCTTTCCTTGTTTTGTTATCGGTCTGTTAGCGTTGCCCCTGTGCGGGGCGGCACCTACTTTCTTTGCTGCTGCAAAGAAAGTAGGCAAAGAAGACAGCTCAAACCGCTAACTCTTAAGCGGGTCCCCCGGTCTACATGAGGTAGTGGTGCATCTGGAATCCGTGCTCCCGCACATTCGGCACCCGTGACAAGGCCGTCATTCCTCCGGCGGCGCTGCGCGCGCCGAATCCCCATTCAAAAACCACTGGTTGTTTCGGCGCATCGCCGAGGCGCAGCCGATGGCTCCCGCTGCGCGGGCAACACCATTGGTTTCCCTGGCAGACCGGTCCGCGACGCACGAAGTGCGCAGTGGGAGCTGATGACGGCTTTGTCACCAGAGCGGAATGTGCGGGGGCACGGATTCCAGATGCACCACTGCCCCTTCCGAGCCAGAGGACCCGCTTAAGAGTTAGCGGTTTGAGCTGTCTTCTTTGCCTACTTTCTTTGCAGCAGCAAAGAAAGTAGGTGCCGCCCCGCACAGGGGCAACGCTAATAGACCAATAACAAAACAAGGAAAGGCCAACAAAGCCAGAACAACGACAAAAAGCACCGCCCCGCACGGGGCACAATTTCCGGCGCACAATGCCACTGGTGCCCCGCCCCCCGCGCCGCCAGGCGCACAACCGAGGATCGCCGCCGATGCCCCGCTACCGCGATTTCCACCGCCGCTCGATCGACAACCCCGAAGCATTCTGGCGCGAAGAAGCCCAACGCATTCACTGGCACACGCCATTCGGCACCGTGCTCGACCGGTCGAAACCGCCATTCGCGCGCTGGTTCGTCGGCGGCCGCACGAACCTCTGTCATAACGCGGTCGACCGTCATCTGGCCGAGCGCGCGCAGCAGGACGCACTCGTCTACGTATCGACGGAAACCGGCATCGAACGGCACTACACGTACGCCGAACTGCACGCCGAAATCAACCGGATGGCCGCGGTCATGCGCTCGCTCGGTGTGAAGCGCGGCGAGGTCGTGCTGATCTATCTGCCGATGATCCCCGAGGCACTGTTCGCGATGCTCGCGTGCGCGCGGCTCGGTGCGATCCACTCGGTCGTGTTCGGCGGCTTCGCGGCGCCGAACCTCGCCGCGCGTATCGACGACGCGAAGCCCGTGCTGATCGTCACCGCCGACGCCGGCGCGCGCGGCGGCAAAGTGGTCGACTACACGCCGCTCGTCGACGAAGCGCTCGCCCGCGCGATGCACAAGACCCCGCACGTGCTGCTGATCGACCGGCAACTCGCTCCCGAGCGTCTGAATGCGCCGTACCTCGTCGCCTACGAGCCGCTGCGCGAACAGTTTTTCGACGCCCACGTGCCGTGCGAATGGCTCGAATCGAACGAACCGTCGTACGTGCTGTACACGTCGGGCACGACCGGCAAGCCGAAGGGCGTGCAACGCGATGTCGGCGGCTATGCGGTCGCGCTCGCGGCATCGATGGAATACATCTTCGAAGGCAAGCCCGGCGACACGATGTTCACCGCGTCCGACGTCGGCTGGGTAGTCGGTCACAGCTACATCGTGTACGCGCCGCTGATCGCGGGGCTGACCACCGTGATGTACGAAGGCACGCCGATTCGCCCGGACGGCGGCATCTGGTGGCGGCTCGTCGAGCAGCACAAGGTCAACCTGATGTTCACCGCGCCGACCGCGATACGCGTGCTGAAGAAGCAGGACCCGGCGCTGATGAAGGCAGCCGATCTGTCGAGCCTGCGCACGCTGTTTCTCGCCGGCGAACCGCTCGACGAACCGACCGCCGCATGGATCTCGAACGCGCTGGACAAACCGGTGATCGACAACTACTGGCAGACCGAAACCGGCTGGCCGATGCTTGCGATTCCGCGTGGCATCGAAGCACTGCCGACCAAGCTCGGCTCGCCGGGCGTGCCCTCGATCGGCTATAGCCTGACCGTGCGCGACGAACTGAGCGGCGAGCCCTGCGCACCCGGCGAAAAAGGCGTGCTGACGCTCGACTATCCGCTGCCGCCGGGCTGCATGTCGACGGTATGGGGCGACGACAAGCGCTTCGTCGGCACTTACTGGGAGAGCGTGCCGAACCAGCAGGTCTATTCGACGTTCGACTGGGGCGTGCAGGACGAGGACGGCTACGTGACGATCCTCGGCCGCACCGACGACGTGATCAACGTCGCTGGGCATCGCCTCGGCACGCGCGAAATCGAGGAGGCGCTGTCGAGCCACGCGGCCGTCGCGGAAGTCGCGGTGGTCGGCGTGACCGATCCGGTCAAAGGTCAGGCGGCGATGGCCTTCGTCGTGCTGCGCGGCGCGCAAGCCGAAGGCGACCCGAGCGAGCGCGCGCGGCTCTCCGCCGAACTGACGATGACGGTCGACCGGCATCTCGGCTCGATTGCGCGGCCCGCGCGCGTGGTGATGGTATCGATGCTGCCGAAGACGCGCTCCGGCAAGCTACTGCGCCGCGCTATCGCGGCGCTCGCCGAGGGGCGCGAGCCGGGCGATCTGCCGACGATCGAAGATCCGGCCGCGCTGCAGCAGGTGCGCGACGCGCTCGGCGACGACAGGAAGGAATAAGCGGACGAACGAGCGGACGAACCCGCGGGCGCTCAGCCCGCGCTGGCCTGCGTGCCGAGAAAGCGCGCGAGGATCGCATTCGAATACGTGCCCGCGATCCCGGTCAGGAACGCCATGAACGAGCCCGGCGCGTGGTCGTCGGCGGTATCGGAGATCGTGCGCACGACCGCGCACGGCACGCCGTACTCGTAGCAAACCTGCGCGATCGCCGCGCCTTCCATCTCGACCGCGAGCGCATCGGGCAGCGCCTCGCGCAACGCCGCGACGGCCGCAGCGCTCGCGACGAACTGATCGCCGCTGACGATCAAACCGCGATGCACGCGCGGCTCGCGCGTACCGAACCGCGCCGCGCAGGCCGCGCCTTCGTCGGCGACGAACTGCTCGCAGGCGGCCGTAAGACGCTCCGCTAGCGACGCATCGGCGGCGAAGCGCGACATGCCGAGCAGCGGCACCTCGAAGCGCGGAAACAGCGGCGACGCGTCGATGTCGTGCTGCATCAGCGTGCTCGCGACGACGATATCGCCGACATGCACATCAACGCCGACCCCGCCCGCGACACCGGTGAACACGATCGCTTCGACATCGAACGCGTGAATCAGCGCGCTGACCGTCGCGGCCGCCGCGACCTTGCCGACCCGCGCGAGCGTGACCACACACGGCGTGCCGTGCACGGTGCCGACGTGGTAATCGCGCTGGCCGTGCGCGACCGTGCGCACGCCCGACTCCGCGCGCATCGCTTCGATCAGGTCGCCGAGTTCCTGCGGCAACGCGGCCAGAACGCCGAGCGGCCGCCGCTCACCGTGGCTGATGTTCAAGGGTGTGCTCATTCGACCGCCTGCAATTTGGCCACCGCCAGCGCCAGCCATTTCTCGCCGTGCCGCTTGAAGCGCACCTGCGCTTTCGCGTCGGTGCCGTTGCCTTCGAGCGCGGTGATCGTGCCTTCGCCGAACTTCGTGTGGAATACCTGTTGACCGACGCGGAAGCCCGTTTCGGCCGCGCGCTGCTCGTTCGCGAACGCGGGTGCCGGCGCGGAACTCACCGCTGCCGTCGCCGCCGCACCGCCGCCGTAACCCGGTCGCGCGAACCAGTCGCGCCCGTAGCCGGCGTTGTCCGAGCGGCCGCCCCAGCGCGAGCCCGCCTCGACCTTCGGCGTGAGCCACTTCAGCGTTTCCTGCGGCAATTCGTCGAAGAAGCGCGAGCGGATGTTGTAGCGGGTCTGACCGTGCAGCATCCGGCTCTGCGCGAACGACAGGTACAGCCGCTCCTTCGCGCGCGTGATCGCGACGTACATCAGGCGCCGCTCTTCTTCGAGGCCGTCCGACTCCATCGCGCTGTTCTCGTGCGGGAACAGCCCTTCTTCCAGACCGGTGATGAACACCGCGGTGAATTCGAGGCCCTTCGCCGCGTGCACGGTCATCAGCTGCACCGCTTCCTGGCCGGCCTGCGCCTGGTTGTCGCCCGCTTCGAGCGATGCGTGCGACAGGAAGCCCGCAAGCGGCGTCATCGTGTCGGGGTTCTGCGCCGGATCGGCGATGCCCGGCGCGTCGAACACCACCGTGTTCGGATCGTCGGTTGCGACCACGAGTTCGGGCGCGGCGCTCGCGCCCGGGCGCAGCGGAATCGAGCGCGCGGGCGTATCGAGCCCGTAGCCCTCCTCGCTGACGAAGGCCGCGGCCGCATTGACGAGTTCCTGCAAGTTTTCGAGGCGGTCCTGGCCTTCGCGCTCGTTCTGATAGAAGTCGGCGAGACCGCTCGCGCGGACCACGTACTCGACGGTTTCCGGCAGGCTCATCTGCTGCGTGTCGGCGCGCATCTTGCCGATGAGGTTCGCGAACGCGACGAGGCTCGAACCGGCTTTGCCGGCGACGTACGGAATCGCCGCGGCCATCGCGCAGTTGTACAGACGCGCCGCGTCGGCCAGCTGCTCGATCGAGCGCGCGCCGATGCCGCGGGTCGGGAAATTGACGACGCGGCCGAACGCGGTGTCGTCGTTCGGGTTGTCGATCAGGCGCAGATAGGCGAGCGCGTGCTTGACTTCCTGACGCTCGAAAAAGCGCAGGCCGCCGTACACGCGATACGCGATGCCCGCATTGACGAGCGTGTGCTCGATCGTGCGCGACTGCGCGTTGCTGCGGTAGAGCACGGCGATTTCGCTGCGCGACAGGCCGGTGTTGATCAGCGCGCGAATCTCTTCGACGATCCAGCCGGCCTCCTGCGAATCGGTCGCCGATTCGTAGACCCGCACCGGTTCGCCGTGGCCCGCGTCGGTGCGCAGATTCTTGCCGAGGCGGCGCGAATTGTTCGCGATCAGCTGGTTCGCGGCATCGAGAATATGGCCGTGCGAGCGATAGTTCTGTTCGAGCTTGATCAGATTGCGCACGTTGAACTCGTGCTCGAAGTCACGCATGTTGCCGACGTTCGCGCCGCGGAACGCGTAGATCGACTGGTCGTCGTCGCCGACCGCGAAGATGGCGTTGTGCTGGCCCGCGAGCATCTTGAGCCACGCGTACTGCAGCTTGTTGGTGTCCTGAAACTCGTCGACGAGGATGTGCCGGAAGCGCGCCTGGTAGTGCGCGCGCAGCGGCGGATTGTGCGCGAGCAGTTCGTAGCAGCGCAGCAGCAGCTCGGGGAAGTCGACGACGCCTTCGCGCTGGCACTGCTGATCGTAGGCTTCGTAGAGCTCGACGAACTTGCGGTTGAAGTTGTCGGTGGCGTCGACGTCTTTGGGGCGCAGCCCCTGCTCTTTGGCGTTGTTGATGAAGTACTGGAGGTTTTTCGCCGGGTACTTTTCGTCGTCGATGTTGAGGCCCTTCATCAGGCGCTTGATCGCCGACAGCTGGTCCGCGGTATCGAGAATCTGGAAGGTGGCGGGCAGCCCGGCGTCGCGGTGATGCGCGCGCAGCATCCGGTTGCATAGACCGTGGAACGTGCCGATCCACATGCCGCGCGTATCGATCGGCAAGAGCGCCGAGAGACGCGCCATCATTTCGCGGGCGGCTTTGTTGGTGAAGGTCACCGCGAGGACGGTCGCGGGGGACGCGAGGCCTTGCTGGATCAGCCACGCGATGCGGGTGATCAGAACGCGGGTTTTGCCGCTGCCCGCGCCCGCCAGGATCAGGGCGGGCTCGTTCGGGAGTGTGACGGCGGCGTGTTGTTCGGGGTTTAGATTGGAGAGGAGGTCAGGCATGTTTTTCGCGGAGCGCAGTTCGGGGGACATTATATGCCCCGGCGGGGGCTGGGCTTTTTTTGGTTCTTCTGGATTGGGGTGGACTTTTTTTTTTGTTGTTCTGGGCTCTTTGGCCTTTCCTTGCTGTGTTATCGGTCTATTAGCGTTGCCCCTGTGCGGGGCGGCACCTACTTTCTTTGCTGCTGCAAAGAAAGTAGGCAAAGAA
>NZ_SELS01000075.1 GCF_004197395.1 Paraburkholderia sp. UYCP14C
CGAAGCCCGTCAGGAAAGGCTGATGAAGCTGGCCGCCTGAGCTGCAAAAGCTTGTCCAGACAACCGGAGCCGATACACGCGAAAGATCGAGGACCTTGATGCCGGACAGTGCCATCATCGGGTCAGATTTCATGCGATATCACCGTCAGATGTTCCAGATCAGTTGCCAAACTGATCAAATGCTTCCAGCGCCCGTGCGGAATAGACAAAGGCAGCCCCGGCATTGAGTGCAATCGCGGTTCCGAGTGCCTCTGCAACTTCCTGTTTGGTTGCTCCTGCTTTCTGGGCAGCCGCGGCATGGGAAGCGAGGCACCCCTCGCATCGCGTGGTGACCGCCACAGCCAACGCAATCAGTTCGCGAGTCTTGAGATCAAGCGCCTTTCCTTCATTCAGCGACTCGTTCAAACCAAAGAACGCCTTGACGACCGGCGGGTTTGCCTTGGAGAGATTTGCACCAGCAGCACGTTGGTTCGAGAGAAGTTCAGCCCAATCGTTGATCATTTTCTACTCCTTTAAATACCGCGTTTAGAAAAACTTACGAGAAAAACACTCTGAAACTACTAAAAACACACGACTAAAAAAACGTCGAAGCAGGGACAACGCATAGGCAAAAACGCGTCCGCGAAGCGCCTGGCATCGGTCCTCAACGCCGTGCGAGCGCCCTGGAAATCCGCTCGATCGCCAGGTCCACTGTCTGGCGTGGGCAGCCGAGATTGGCACGCATAAATCCGTGCCCTTCAATGCCGAATTTGGGACCCTTGTCCAGCCACACGCGCGCGTTGGCGAGCAGGAATTCGTCGAGTGCATCAGGCGTCATGTCGAGCCCTCGGCAGTCAATCCAGGCCAGATAGAGCGAATCCATGTCGATCACCTTCAGGCCCTCGCCCAACGCGTTGATGCGCTCGGCAAAGTGCCGCTGGTTCCGCGCGACGTAAGCCACCAGTTCGTCCACCCAGTCGTCTCCATACGTGAACGCGGCTTCCGTAGCGACCATGCCGAGCAGATTGATGCGGGCGTTGTGATTCCTCTCGATGGTCCGCATGACTTCGTCGCGCTTGACCTTATCGGCAATGAACATATTGCCGCACTGCAGGCCAGCGAGATTGAACGTCTTGCTCGCAGACGTACATGTGATGCTGTTGTGAGCGAACCGACGATCCAACGAGGCAAAAGGAGTGTGCTTTCTCCCTTGAGCCAGTACGAAGTCGCAATGAATTTCATCAGCTATCACAAGAACCCCGTGTTTCAGGCAGATCTCGCCCATGGTCCATAGCTCCTCTTCGGTCCACACGTTGCCCGTCGGATTGTGCGGATTGGAGAGGACAAAGATCCTCGTGTTGTCGCGAATCGCGGCTTCGAACACCGCTGCGTCGAAACGGTAGCGCTCACCGTCGAACTGCAGGGGCGCCGGGGTCGGGTGGCGACCATTGACCATCACGTCATGGTGAAAGTGCGAATAGACCGGCGGCTGGATGAGCACCGAGTCGCCTGGCTGTGAAAACGCTTGCAGAATGGTCTTGAGCGCGACAATCACGCTGGCCACTGGCACCACCCACTCTCGGGGCACATCCCAGCCGAAACGCCTCTGCTGCCACCCAGTCACAGCATTCAGATAATTCTTCGTTGGACCGGCGGCATAGCCGTAGACGCCATGCGCGACGGCATCGTGCAGCGCATCGATCACAGCGGGCGGAGACCGAAAATCCATGTCCGCCACCCACATGGGTAACGGCCTGTCCAGCGCATTGACTGGGATCGTGTCGTCCACCGGTCCTCCCCATTTCAGGGAATTGCTGCCGCTGCGGTCTACTACGGTATCGAAGTCAAATCGAGACCTACCGATCGTGATCACACCCGCATCCTGCGTCATCGCGTTCCACCCCTCTCATCATCCATTGCGCAAACAGAGTTCGCAGTAGTATCAGTAGCCCATGGCTTTCAGTACTGGCGACAAACACAAAATGATGCCAAATACGAATACGCACCACACGCGCGGAGAGCGGTACTTCCTGAGTGCAGGTACCTTATACGCGAGCAAACAAGGAACGAAGAATGACGCGATACCGTAAATCGGCGCCGCGAGTTGCTGCAGCAGGATGATGGAAAATCGCGTCTGTACCCATGCCCATAGGCCGATCACGATGAATGCGCAGATTCCGACAGATACCAGACGAACATTGATACGCTCATGCGGAATAAAGCGTGTGACGAGATTCATCACCACCCCTTTGATCGCCTCCTCGAGTCCCAGATAGATGCCGAGAAAGGCCGTGACTATCGCGAAAATATCGAGGGCAGTAGTCATGTACAGTACGCCATTTCCGGGGATGACGCTGCCCGCCAGCGCCAGTGCCGAGATATTCTGCGCTTTGGCCGACAGAGCCTGGTCGTGCGAAAGTACAAAGGAAAATGAAGTAGCGAAGAACAGTATCGCGACTACGAGGATGACATACGCGACGCGATTGGCACGAAATGCACGATAAGTGGCAATCCTCGGGTCCTTCTCTACCTTGCGAAACGCGATGTTCATCGGGCTCAGGATCTGCACAAACATGATTGAAAACAAGGTAAACGGGGCTGTCAGAACGGTGTCGATCACGAACCGTTTGAGCGTTGGCAGCGAAGGCAGATTCATGGCGACATCCCAATGCGGGATCATCACTACCCCCAAAAGCACCACGACACCGAGCTTGAAGAGCACCAGCGGGCTGGACACCTTGATGATCAGCCTCTCCCCCTGTGCGGCGATAAGCACCAGAGCACAAAGTAGCGCCATCGAAAAAAGCGGGCTGTCGGAGAGCAATCCCTTCGTTATGCCGTAGGTCTGTAGATATTTGGCTGTGTCGAAGGTCACCGCCAGTGAATAGGCGAGCATTCCTTTTACCAGCATGAAGAAATACACCACCGCGAGAAAGATGCCCCAATTTTTACCGAGATACTGCGTAATGATTCCGGCATAGTTCTCACATTCGGAACTTTCGGATAGCGTCTGCAAGTACAGTTTTTGCATCATGTACATCGCTGGATAGGCGACCATGACTGATGCAGCAAACACCCACACACCGGTGATGCCAACTTGCACCGGCAGGAACACAATACCCGAACCAATTGCCATGCCAATGCATAGGATGACCCATCCCATGTCATATCGGGTGAACGGTACCCTGCCAAAAGATTCAGCGGAAATTTCCAACTCAGTGAAAGTGTTCAAGCTTGTCTCCTTGTATGTGAACACCGTGGCGCGCGAACGCGACAAGGCGTTGGTACGTTTTGTCGTTCTTGTTATCGCGGGTTTCGGCGCCTCAACTGCTGTGGTGACGCGCATTGACTCTGATGGGGCCAGGGCGGTGAATCCCGGTCAACAGCACGTGTGGTCCAGCAGTCGAATCGCCAGCATCTCGCCGACAGCGCAGGTCACCTCGCCCGCGCTCAGAGTCAGATCTATCCAGGCCTTTCGCCCCTCCAGTGAACGAAGGCGGCCTTTGATCACCAGCTCAGTCCCGAGTGGAGTGGGCTGCCTGAAGTCGACCTTCAGAGACGCTGTCACAAAACGAACTACTGGCTGCGCGCTGTCGTCCGCATGCCGCGCTTCCTTCTGACAGGTGAACGCGGCTGCCGATGCCGCGCCATGGCAATCCAGAAGCGAGGCAATCATCCCGCCATACACATGGTCGGGAACACCGCCGGTGTACCGACGGTCCGGTGTAAACCTGGCGACGGTTTCGTCCCCGATGAGATAGCTCTTGAGATGATGGCCGTGTGGATTGCCCGTACCACAGCCGTAGCAGTGTGCAAACTCCGGGGGATAGGAATCTTGTATTGCACGTGTAGACATCTGTTCGCCTCCATGTCGGATGAGATGCCTGCCGCCAGCAAGGAATTGCCCGTCTGGCGCCCAGTCCACCCTGCTTCATCACATGATCGAATCGTACGGTTCATGTTCTTCAAGAACAATTGAAATCATGTTCAACTAAGGAAGTGACTCCCCCCAAACGCCGGTACGGACTTGCGGCGGTGCGACGCTATAAATAAGATTCATAGATCAGCCACGAACTTGAGATCTGATTCAATGGGACGCCGTACAGGAACAACTTCACCGACTCTCCGGCAGCTCGAGCTTCTGCTGGCCCTCACCTCTTCTGACGGAATCGCAGGAGCTGGCGCAAAGCTGGGAATGTCGCCCTCCGCGACCAGTCACGCCTTGCGCGCGTTGGAGACCGCACTTGGAACGGAACTGGTCGACCGCAACGCATCGGGGATCGCCCTGACCTATACCGGCGAACACGTTCTCCCGCATGTTCGCGATGTCTTCGCGTCCCTCCAGCTGGTCCAGGCAACCGCACTGGCCGGCGCGGAGCTGAAGACCGGGTTGTTACGCCTGGGCTCGTTCGGCGCGAGCGCCACGATAAGGGTTCTTCCGCCGCTCATAGAGCGGTTCAAGGCTCGCTATCCTGGCGTTGACGTTGTGGTCACCGAAAAGCCCGATGAACAAACGTCACGAGATCTGATCGAGCGCCGTCTGGAACTCGCGGCGGTCACGCTGCCGAAATCAGACTTCGATTCGCAAACGCTCGCCGTTGATGAGCTTGTCGCGGTTTTGCCGTCCGGACACCCTCTGGCAAAGCTGGAGACCGTGCCGTTAAAGGAGATGACGGCCGATCCGTTCATCCTGACCCGCGCAGGCTCGCAGGCCCTGGTGACCAGGCTGTTTGCCAGACACGGACTACGCCCGCGGGTGACCTACGAATTGCTGCAACTGATGTCCATCCTGGAGCTGGTTGCCAGCGGGAAAGGCATCTCGGTCCTCGCGAAACTGGCCCTGCCGGATCGGTACGACGGCACGGTCTTTCGCCCACTTGCACCGGGCACGTCAAGACGCATCGGATTGGCATGCCTGAACGAGAACCGTCTTTCGCCAGCCGCTCGCGCCTTCTGGCAGGAAACGCGTCGATATCAGGCGAGCCTCAAGCCTGCATCTCGCAGTTGACGCCACCAGGCACACTGAGGCTGACGGGTCCAATGGTTGAAATCAGATTCAATTGCTCGTGAAGGACGATGAGCCAAGAATCCGTGTACCCCGCAGGTTCACCACCTGGATCGATGAAGTCAGCAGATGTACCCGGGGACAGATGCGCTGACGTCTAACTACCGGAGACACCTGATGCCACTTCCGTCCGCTCGCTTCAATCACTTCGTGCGCGACTTTACGCTGCTTGTCGAGGACTTCCCGGGCGACGAAGCTCGAATTCTCGGTCGAGGGCGCGATCTGCTTGCCGAACTTGTCGGTCGTGACGACTGGCTTCCGGAACAGTACGCGCAACCCCATACCCAGTACTACCAGCAGTACCTGCTCCATGCCGATCCGGCAGACCGTTTCTCGGTTGTCAGTTTCGTATGGGGGCCGGGCCAGAAAACGCCGATTCACAATCATACGGTCTGGGCGCTGATCGGTATCTTGAGGGGTGGAGAGCGGGCGGAGTCCTTCGAAGTCGGTTCGCCTGGCCTGCCCATGCGGTCGCTCGGGGATGAAGACCTCGGCCCAGGAACAGTCGAGAGCATTTCTCCGCGCACTGGCGACATACATCGGGTTTCCAACCTGTACGAGGATCGCGTCTCGATCAGTATCCATGTGTACGGTGGCAATATTGGGAGGATCTCGCGCCATGTCTTCGAGCCGGAAACGAGCACGCCGAAGGCCTTCATTTCCGGGTATTCCAACGAATCCGAGATTTCAGCGTAATCCGTCCAATGTCGGAAGTTAATCCGGGTACCCTCGGCGACTGGCGTTCTTTGTCCGAATACGCGCATGCCAGGGGCAATGTCGCAAGGCTTACGATTGCCCAGGCACTCGCCGGTGCAAACTCGACCGTCTTCTATGCGACTGGCGCTATCGTTGGCAACACGCTCGCGCCCAGTCATGCTTTGGCGACCCTGCCAATCTCGATTTTTGTGGTAGGGATGGCGGCATCCTCGCTACCGGCCGGGGCAATTGCCCAACGCTGGGGGCGGCGTACCGCGTTCATGGCGGGAACCGCATGCGGCGGGCTGGCTGGCCTGCTCGCGTGCTGGGCTGTAATGCTGGGCTCGTTGTGGCTCTTTTGCGTCGCGACGTTTTTCGGCGGCGCTTACGCCGCCGTGGTGCTTTCCTTCCGCTTCGCAGCCGCGGATTGCGTGCCGCTGGAGCGGCGCCCCCGTGCGCTGTCGTTCGTCATGGCAGGTGGAGTCTTCGCCGGGGTAATCGGCCCCCAGCTAGTCACGTGGACCATGAATCTGTGGTCACCGTACACATTCGCGGCGACCTTTTTGGCGCAAGCGGCAGTGGGCGCCCTGTCTGCGCTCGTCCTGCAAGGTGTTCGCCTCCCCAAGCCTACGGTGGCAGAGACTGCTGGAGGTCGCCCGATCGGCGTCATCGTCCGACAGCCTCGATTTGTTACTGCCGTGATCTGCGCGGTTGTCTCGTACCTGCTGATGAATTTCCTCATGACGGCCGCCCCTTTGGCGATGCGGATGTGCGGACTGTCGCAGCAGTCGTCCAACCTCGGGATTCAATGGCACGTCATCGCGATGTACGCGCCCGGCTTTTTCACGGGGAGGCTGATCGCGCGTTTCGGCGCTCAACGGGTCGTTATGGCGGGTCTGGCATTTACTGCACTTTCGGCGGCCACCGGCTTGCTGGGCGTCGATGTGGCGCACTTCTGGCTGACGCTCATCCTGCTCGGCATGGGCTGGAACTTCGGCTTTGTAGGGGCGTCAGCCCTCGTGCTCGAATGCCATCAGCCCGAGGAAAAGGCGCGTGTGCAGTCGCTCAATGACTTCATCGTGTTCGGGACGATGGCCTTCGGCTCGTTCCTATCGGGCGACCTGCTGGCCACCTACGGATGGAACACGGTGCTCGGGCTGTCGCTCGCGCCACTAGCCCTGGCAGTTATCGCGCTGCTTGGCGCGGCGGTGGCAAGTAGGCGCGCCATGCCGGCAGAACGCGATCAGTGCCCCGAAAGTGGATTCAATCGGATAAAGGCGCCGTTGGCGCAATTGTCAAGCAATCTGGTCGAACCAGGGCATGAGCAAACCGGAGTCGTGCCCCGCACAGTCAGGACTCCAGCCGACCACGACTGACAACCTGGCTCGCGCTTTCCGCGTTCCCCATGACAAGGACCATACGAAACCGGACATCGCCGCCCTACACCTTCCTGTAGGCCACGGCGCACTCTACCTGCTGCTCAAGATTCGGCGCACTAGCTACTCGTATCATCAGGCGCAGGTCGAATCACTCATCTCGCACATGAATACGGTGCGCTATCAGTATCTCGCGCCTTCTGCTTCGCAAGAAGGGCCACTTTAGGTACGCAACGAGAGCGCCTGAACGCCAGGCTCCAGTTCCGGGCACCCGTCGAACGAGCGCCCCATCTCTTCGCGCCAAGCCTCATTTCGATACTGATCTAGATGCTTCCGGGCTCGCACCGTAGCGCAAGCCGTCAACAAACAAACTCACCAACCTCCGGGCATCAAGCGGGTCGGGACATTCGAGTGGGGCACAGAGTGCGCCCACTGCGCACAAGAGCTCGTCCGGTTGGACACCTCGGCGAATCTCGCCTGCAGCTATCGCCGTATCGAGGAGGCTCTGAACGACCGGACGGAGTCGTTGCAAAAAATATAGGGGCAAAGCCTTGAGCGCTGGATCGCCAGAATTCAGGGCGGCAGCGAGACCACGCCTCTTCGTCACGAACTCGACATAGCGGTCAACCCATTCCAGTAACGCCTCTCCGGCGCCAAGCGTGGCGGCAAGTTCAACGCCAGTATCCGCGCAGGCGTCCATCTCACTGCACAATGCAGCCACCACAAGGTCGGAACGTTGCGGGAAGTGGCGATAGATCGTGCCGATGCCCACCCCGGCCTTTTGCGCAATCTCACGCACAGGAGCATCGATTCCCGAGGTTTCGAAAACATCCAGTGCTGTTCGCAGGAGCGTGTCTATGTTGCGTCGTGCGTCAGCGCGCACGGGGCGCGGTGCACTTTCGTTCGCGGACTTGTTCGTTTTGCTGCTCAATTCATTTTCCCCTTGCGATACGGAACCTTGTTCCGTATAGTCAGTAACCGGAGCGACGTTCCGTTTTCATTCTACCGTAAGCGAATCGCTTTCACCCATCATTCTGAGCGGAGCAAACATGCAGAGCACACCCGTCGCAATCGTTACCGGTGCAAACAAAGGGATTGGCCTTCAGATCGCCAGGGATCTGGCGGCGAAAGGTTTCAAGGTGCTCGTCGGAGCCCGCAGGCTGGACCTCGGCGTGGCGGCAGCAAGAAGCATCGGCGGAGACGCCCAGGCCATCCAGCTCGATGTGACGGATCGGGAGTCGATTGCGGATGCAGCCAGGCAGATCGAGGAGACGGTGGGACGTCTCGATGTGCTGGTCAACAACGCCGGGATCTCCCGACCAATCAAGCCGGGGACATCTATCGAAGCAATGAGGGACGGCGATAAGCTGAGCCGTGTATCAGTCGACGATATGAGCGCCGTCTTTGAGACAAACGTGTTCGGGGCTGTTGCTGTTACGCAGGCAATGTTGCCCCTCCTCCGTAAGGCACCGGCCGCACGCATCGTCAATATTTCGAGTGCCGGGGGCTCCCTCAGCCTGAAGGACAATCCGTCGGAGTTCTCCCGGCAGTACGTCGGGGTCTATCAGGCCTCGAAAACCGCACTCAACTCGGTCACGCAAGCGTTCGCCATTGAACTGGAGGGCACGAACATCAAGGTCAACGCAGCCTGTCCTGGCTTCACTGCAACCGCTATGAGTAACTTTGCACAGGGCGCAGGGTCGGTTGAGGATGCGGCACGAGAACCCGTTCGCCTGGCCCTCCTTGATGCGAATGGACCGACCGGCACGTTCTCGAACTTTGATGGTCCTCTGCCTTGGTGACGTACTCCGCAAAACGCCACAAGGATAGATGAGTCGTGGCTGTGCCGACGCCAGCCGGCGACATGCTGTACCTGCGGTTCACGCGCCTCATCGACAATGAGGCGCCCGGGAAAGCCATCGACTTCGTCACGAGCGCATCAAATACACTCCTTCGGGAGGGCTGGCAGTCCATGACTTTACCGAGTTTTCATGGGACGAACAGGAAGACGTCAAAGCCGTGCTGGCCAGCCGGGGACTCGATCTACGTGACTTCAGGATCACGGACAATGACAGCCATCCGGCGAGCGCCAGGAAGGCGGTGAGCCGGCGGGTCTCCGTAACACGGATCACCAACGGGAAGACGGCAACCTACGACACCGATCACTTCGCTACCTGGCTCACGGATTTCGCTGAAGCATTCGAGGCGGGTGAGTTCGACGACTGAGAACGCGGCGTTCACAGGGTTGTCCGACGACTGCTTGTAGAGGTTGGCCCGCCCGTCATGGTGTCTCGCATTCGAATGCTGACGGTTACGGTTTGAAACAAGCACAGATACATTTGACATGCTGACGGTGCGCATTTTGTCGCAGGAAGGTCATGATGTCAGCGCTGCTCGGTGTCAGCGAGCCATCTGCCGTCCGTTCGCCCCGGTCCACTTATTTTCCGTCGCAATCCGTCGCACATCCATGGCAACGATCAGCGGTTCTCCTGATACAACGCCCGGACGCTCGAGGACAGCCCTATCCTGAGCGTTGTGGACTCACCAACGTAGGCCCAGTAGCGCAATCGCACTGATTCGCTAGCGCAGTTGAATACCTGAGCCTAGACTCTCAGAAGAATTGGCAAACCGCGACTAATAAGGAGACCGTCGTGGAGCGCACCAGATTCCTCGCAGCCTCCCGACAACTGGCAGCCGCCGCCGAAATTCTAGCCAAGGCTGGTCCTCAAGACGGGCGGCTTGATGCGTTCGAAATGCTCGCGTTCTTTCGCCAATTCGACCAGCCTGACCTCGGTTTGAATGCGGTCGAGACGTCCGACGACGAACTCTTCGCGCGCACCAGTGACGCCGCTCTAACAATGGCTGGACGTAACGAGTTTGCCGCGTCGCATGCGCTTCTCAAACAGGCACGGTCGCTCCTGCACGTTTCATGAAAAGGCATGTGTTTTTCCTGGAAATGTGAAACCGAATTGCGCTATTTAGATAATCCTTCTTATCATAACGTCTCTATTTCTACGTTAAACTTGGCGTTATGAAAATGCGTCACACCCCGCTACTCTCCCCGCCCTTGGACAACCCGCCTGGATTCCCCGACGCGGACGAACTCGCCGTACTGCGCGCGTGGTACGCCGGACTGCCCGTGCGCGAGGCGGTTGAGCGCTATCAGCCCGCGTCGCTTGGCGACGGCAGGTCCGCGCGGGGCCTGCTCGGACGCCTCCGGCGCAGGCTGCAGGCCATCGCGCGCACCGCGCATCGTGACGATCTGGCTGCCCTCCTCGCTCATCCCGCGGACGAGCGGACACGGCACGCAAAGGCGGTCGCTCAGGCCATCGAGTTGCTGCGCACCGCGCGGGCGCCCGAACCGCAGATTACCGACGACGTCACGCAATGGTTCGCTGCGCGGGCCGTGCGCGTGCTGCATGCCCACAGCATCCGGACGCTCGCGGATCTGACCGTGCGCGTGCCGCGCCGGCGCCAGTGGTGGAAAGCGGTCCCCGGCCTCGGCGCAGCCTGCGCCCGCGCCATCGAGCAGTTCTTCGCGGCGTGGCCTGCCCTCACGGAAAAGGCACGGGCGCTGATCATCGCGAGCCGCCAGGGCGAACTCGTGCCGTGGGAATCACTGCAAATCCCGCATGAAGTCGATGGCTCCCAGGGCACATTCCGTGCGCCGAAGGCCACCTGCGCGCTCGACGCCGACAACGATTACGAAGCGGTGCAGACCTGGCTCGCGCTACACGAGTCCCCCGCCACGCAGCGCACCTACCGCAAGGAAGCGGAGCGCCTGATCCTGTGGGCGATCGTCGAGCGCGGCCGCGCGCTGTCCTCACTCACGACCGAAGATGCGATCGCGTATCGCGCGTTCCTGCGCCACCCATCGCCGCGTGCCCGCTGGGTCGGACCGGTGCGGCCGCGCACGTCGCCGGACTGGCGCCCGTTCAACGGCAGCCTGTCGGCCCGCTCGGTCGCGCATGCGCTGTCGATCCTGGGCGCCCTCTTCCGCTGGCTGATCGAGCAGCGCTACGTGCTCGCGAATCCGTTCGCCGGCGTGAAGGTGCGGGAAGCCAGCGGCGTGAACGTGCTGGACACGTCGCATGCTTTCAGCGAAGGCGAATGGGCACTCGTGCGCACGATCGCCGACGGACTCGAGTGGTCATATCGCTGGTCAGCGCCGGGTGCCCAGCGTCTGCGCTTCCTGCTCGATTTCGGTTACGCGACGGGGCTGCGTGCGAGTGAACTGGTCGGCGCCACGCTCGGACACATTGAGACCGATGCGCGCGGCGATCACTGGTTACGCGTGACGGGCAAGGGAAAGAAGCTCGCGCGCGTCGCGCTGCCGCCGCTTGCGTGGGACGCCCTCGCTCGTTATCTCGCCGAACGCGAATTGCCGATCCTGCCGGTTCGCTGGCGGCCGGAAACGCCGGTCATCGGCAGCCTCGAGGCGGACAGCAAGGCGTCCATCAGCAGCGTGCGGCTCTGGGGTGTGCTCAGGCGCTTCTTCGTGCTCGCCGCACAGGCGATTGAAGCCGATCATCCGCCGCTTGCCGAGAAGTTACGCCGCGCGAGTCCGCACTGGATGCGCCATACCCACGCGACCCATGCGCTCGGGCGCGGCGCGGAACTGACGACCGTGCGGGACAATCTGCGGCACGCTTCCGTGTCGACGACGTCGATCTATCTGCACAGCGACGAGGTGAAGCGGGCACGGCAGATCGGGGAAGCTTTTGCCAGTGGCAAACGCCGGTAGTCAGGACGCAACCGGGGTTGAGAACCCCGGGCTTCCACGCAGTCCGAAGGGGCGCGCCATGATCTGCAACCCGCCAACTTCTCCCGAACCCGAAATGCATAACCTGTGCAAAAATCATCGTGACCTGATCTGAAGCGTCGTCCGTGCTGCCTATGGAAACCGTCGAACTTGAACCGCAGGTGCTCGCCAGTCGCCTCGGCGTGACATTTTCTCTGGTCATCCAGAACCGCCCGGTCGAATGCGTTATCACGATCACGGCGCTGGAAACGTATTTCTGGCTCGAGCCACGCGCAGGCGACGAGCGCATTCTCAAGACCTTTCGCGATGGCTACGGCCGCATCCGGGCGATCGCCGAACGGAAGTTGCTTGCCCATCCCGCAGCGCGACTCGAGCTGACGCCGGCGGATTTCTCGCGCCCCTGAGACTCCGGTTTTTTGTCTGTGGTGCATCCTTCAGCTCACATTCCGGAATCGACTCCGACAGCGCGTGTCACTGAGCTGCAGTTAGTTGAGCGACGGGGTTCGCGGCTCACAAGTGAAGACGCTTTGATGGACTCGTACTAGCCGGTGCGAATCAAATGCATCCCGCCGCGACGGCAACCCGGCGTGGCCACCTCTTGCCAGCTGGTATTTGGGGCGAAGCCCGAGTGCAAAGTCGGACGACTCTGACCGTTAGTTGCACTTCTCAATGGAAGACATTGAAAGGCAGCGACTGCGGCGATATGCTCGCAACGCCCCGACACTTCACACACAACGACTGACGCACCCGAAGGAAACGACACCATGCGATTGCGACGCATCACCGCAGGACGTTCTCCAGTACATGGAATGGGACTGTTCGCGCTACAGCCGATTGCCGGAGGCGAACGGGTCATCGAGTACAAGGGGGAATTGACCAGCTGGCGGCGCGCCGCCGCCCGCCAACGTTCCGAGGTTGGCCACACGTTTGTGTTCGGCCTGTCAGATGGGCGTGTGATCGACGGCAGCCGTGGTGGCAACAGCGCCCGCTTTCTGCATCATGCCTGCTCCCCCAACTGCGAAGCGATCGAGACGGGCGAGCGGGTGTTCATTCATGCCCTCACCGCTATCGCACCCGGCCAGGAGCTCTTCATCGACTACGGTCTGTCAGTCGACGGCGCGGTCACCGACGAGCTTCGTACCCAGTACACGTGCCACTGCCGCGCATCCGGATGTCGTCGAACCATGCTGGGCAGCAATGCTGCGTCGGGGTAATCCAGCTGCAGCGCAGACGGTCCGATGCGCGATCTCCGGTGTCTGGTACAGACGCAGCGCACGCCGATATCTGAGCAGGGCTTCCTCGCGGCACAGCTGGGCGGCCGATTGCGATAGTTTGGCGTATCGCCGATCAACAGGCGGCCTCCCCTCCGCCGTCACGTGCATGATTCAGCTTCAAGGGCGGCTATCCGGGGCGTTACGGTCATCCAACCCCGCGTCTGAAGGGGCAGAGTTCGGCCGAAGCCGTCATTGAGGCGGGCTGGGTTCTACGTCGGCAGTGCGGCGCATCGCTGACGCTGGCAGCATCGAACAGCCGAACGGCAGCATCCTGTATCAGCGAACTCACACTCCCGACCCGAACCGGCCGTTGGATCTCACGCGTTCTTAGCGGCAGCTAGGTGGGTGCAACGGTCATTCATTGTCGATGCCGACGTCCGATCGAGTCTTATGCCGGAATTGCACTGAACCATCGTTTCCGATACATCCCGCCCGGAGAGCAACAATTCGACATCCATTCGCGGCGTATCACACGAAGTTCGGCACGTGGACCAAATCGACATCGGCGTCAACAACCATAGCTTTCTCGCTTAGACATGACGCCCATGTGCAGCAATCTGCTTGCCTCGCGGCACGGGAGGGTGCGACTCTGACACGTCACAAAACAGCGGCGACGGCTAGCGCGTGTGAACAGGGTAGCCGACGTCGCGGCTCGCGACGTCGGCGAGCGCTGGATAGAAAGAACGTTTAAGCCGTGTTCTTTCTCTGGTTGACTTGCGTGTGAGCGATCTAAGCTGAGGTTTTGTCTGGTATTGTCAATCGGTATGGACTTGACTCTTATTGTTCAATCAGTCCGAGCCATGTCTTATCGACGACATCATATGGAAGCAATTATTTCAGTTGCGCGTGCGATCCTTGCGTTATCGCTAGTCGCCGATCCCGCCGGTGCAGCGCAGCCCAGCCAGTGCGCTTCCGTGCGCTTGAGCCCTCCTGATGGCTCGTGTTCGTCTGGGGCTGTGTACGTGGCTGGGCCCGCGGACGCGGCTCCTAGCAGGCAACCTGCCCCGGCGCAGCCCAAGTGTGGGCCGGCGGCGCTCAGAAGTTGCAGTACCGCCTGCAACGGCTCTTATGGGTACTTTTGCGTTTATAGTACCGTCTGCAATCCACAGACGCATCGATGCGAGAAAACATCGCCGTAGTGGCCAGCCGAACGAGCCGAACGCTGTATGTGTTACATCAAAACTTCCGGCCTTTTACGGCATACTTGGAGTAATAGGCCTCGGCATCCGCCTTCGAGATTTTCTTGCAGGGCCCCGAATCATCCCAATCCGGTTTATTCTCAGAATGTAGCGTCCTATGATAACTTCCTTCTTGCCGGTTGATTATCATCAAAGACTTCTGGTCTTCGGTAAAGAAAATGAAAATAGAAGAGGGCGTAACAGTAATACGCCAAGTGTTTGTTCTGTTCTGTATGTCATAGGGATTGAGCTCCAAAACAGCATGACCTCTCCCATTGACGACCCAAACCTCACCGACAGGATCGTTCCGATGAACCCAGGCGTCCCCGATGCCTTCCTCGTCCTTCCAGCAATGCAAATACAGGGGGTGTTCGCGGGTGGACGTTTCTGCGTCGGAGTCTGCACTGCCCCGGCCCGGCAACAAGATCAGTACGAGCGCTAGGCCCGAAGAAATCAAGATATTTCGCATGATTCACTCACCGCAGCCGCCATTCGGGTTTGTTAGCCTATGCTCCACAGCCATGCCCGTCAAAATCGCGTCGGCGGCCGCCACGATGGCGCGAACCGGATTGCTCGAGAGTAGCGGCCATGCAACCGCAGCTCGCGTCGCCACACACTCGGAACATTCCGCGCTGGGCGGCTATGGTTGCGCGCAGCGGTGCCTGAGGGCGAGCAACGGCGACGCATTCGTCCACAATAAATGGCAACTGAATCTGGTGAACCCAGACCTGAAGCACCGATGCGCGAAGGCGTGCTCAAGCGGTTTCACGAGTTCCGCCACTACGTGTGCCAGCGACAGATCGCATCGTCTCGGCCGATAGCTTATTGCCGGCCCGTCTTCGCTAATCGGTTTGTCCAGTAGCTATTCCGCGCAAGTGGAGCCGATCCAAAGGTCACGATGTAATTACGTCCACCGGTGTGCATCGCTCTGGCGTTGACTTCTGTTTAAACGCGTCCCGCGTCGGCTGGCGCTTTGCCCCGGAATGTGCCAGTGCTTCGATACTGTACGGTTTGCCCGTCGCTGCGGAGAACTGCGTGCGCGCATCGCATCGCGGGCGGCGCGCTTTCGGAAACGAGCTCTACGTTCACCAAACGCAACGGGCACGATTGGCACGCGGAGGTCCGGTCAACAGGGCGGAGCCGACTGTCGAATGTCACACCAAGCGCCAAGACGAACGGCGCGTCATGGCCGAGCCTGTGTGAAAACGCACTGATCGCCTAGACTGAATCAACGCATTCAGACTAGGGCTAAGCTGAACAAGTCACTAGATTGACGACGTGTCAGCGGTTTGAACGTCCCCAAGTCATGATGCCGAGTTTAGCCCTTGCTTTTCCGCCCTTTCGGGCATTTTGGACGGGCACTTTGCCCGCCTTTTGCCCACTATGGGCGTACCTGTGCTATCAGTCTTCTGCGCGACAGGTAAACGTTCGCCAGTGCGAGCGCGACGAACGCCCGGTTGGCGTTCTTTTCCAACCCGCGATAGCGAACCTTGGTAAATCCCCACAGTCGCTTCACGACGGCAAAGACATGTTCCACCCGGGCGCGAATCTTCGACTTGTTGCGGTTCTTGCAACGCTGCACCTCGTCGACTTCGCCCGCACGGCGGGTGCGCTGATTGGTGAAGTCGCGCGCCTTGGGCGCCTTGCTGTGGATCAGCGCTTTCTGGCTCGCATAGGCGCTGTCGCTGTAGACGCGCTGCTCCCGTCCGTGCAGCAGTTGCGGCAGCGGGTGCTTGTCATGGACGTTGGCCGGCGTGAGTACCGCGCTGTGCACCAGGCCACTCTGGCTGTCCACCCCGATATGCAGCTTGGCACCGAAATACCATTGTCGACCTTTGCGAGTCTGATGCATCTCAGGGTCGCGCGCCTTCTGCTCATTCTTCGTCGAGCTCGGCGCGCCGATGATCGTAGCGTCCACGATGGTGCCGCTTTTGAGCTTCATGCCGCTGCCCTGAAGGACCCGGCCCACTTCGGCGAACAACTGCTCGCCCAGTTTGTGAGTCTCCAGCAGGCGCCGGAATTTGAGCAGCGTCGTCGCGTCGGGCACGGGTTCGCAGCCCAGGTCAATACCCACAAAGCGGCGCAGGCTTGCGCTGTCATACAGCGCTTCTTCGCACGCGAAGTCAGCCAGATTGAACCAGTGCTGCACGAAGTGCATCCGCAGCATGCGCTCCAGGCCAATCGGCGGGCGGCCATTGCCGCGCTTCGGATAGTGCGGCTCGATCACCGCGCACAACTGCGTCCACGGTACGATCGCATTCATCGTGTCGAGAAACTCATCGCCCTGAGTGCGTTTGCGGTGGGTCTCGAAACCCGCTCCTTGATCGGCTGCCATCGCCAACGTCTGCTGCTTCATCCTGTTCTGCATTCCTCGTTGAACCCGATCTCTACAACGCTTGACTTACCGGATCGGTGGACTTGATCAGCGTTGCCCTAGGTGACTCATGAAGCGATTCGTTGAAGGCGATGACCGCAAGCAGGTCGCACTGCTTCCCGAATGCGTCGATGACTACATCGGGCAGGACAATCCAGTCAGGATCATAGACGTGTTCGTCGACGAACTGAATCTCGCGGAACTCGGCTTCAATGGCGCTACGCCCGCCGTCACGGGCCGCCCCTCCTACCACCCGGCAGTGATGCTCAAGGTCTATATCTACGGGTATCTGAACCGGGTGCCGTCCAGCCGGCGTCTCGAGCGCGAATGCCAGCGCAACGTCGAGATGATGTGGCTGACAGGACGTCTGGCACCGGACTTCAAGACGATCGCAGACTTCCGCCGCGACAATGGCGCGGCCATTCGAAACGTATGCCGGCGCTTCGTTGAACTCTGTCGCGGGCTGAAGCTGCTATCCCACGACGTGGTGGCCGTCGACGGCAGCAAGTTTAAGGCCGTGAACAGCCGCGACCGGAACTACACAGCAGGAAAGATCGACAAGCGTCAGCAGCAGATTGAGGAAAGTGTTCAGAGATACCTCGACGCGATTGAAACCGCAGACCGGATCAGTCCAACAGGTTTCGATGTGAAGACCGTGCACCTGTATGAGAAGATCGCCCTCCTGCGCCAGCAGATGCGTGAACTCGAACAGATCAGAAAGCAGTTGAAGGTGCAGCCGGACAGACAGTTGTCGCTTACAGATCCGGATTCCCGTTCCATGACCAGTGGTGGCAAGAGAACCGGAACGGTCGGCTACAACGTACAGGTCGCCGTGGACACGAAACATCATCTGGTCGTCGAACACGAGGTGACCAATGTTGGAGGCGATCATGGACAACTCAGCAGGATAGCCCAGGCAGCAAAGGAGACGATGGGCAAGTCTGAACTGAAGGCCCTAGCCGATCGAGGTTACTTCAGCGGCCCTGATATCCGCGCTTGCGAACTGGCCGGCATCAAGGCGTATGTCCCCAAACCACTCACGTCGGCATCGAGGAAGAAAGGCCTCTTTACCAAACGCGACTTCATCTACATCGCAAAAGACGATGTCTATCGATGCCCAGCCGGCGAGCGCGCCATTCATCGATTCACGACTGTTGAGCATGACATGAATCTGCGGGTGTACTGGCCCAGCGCCTGCCCGCGTTGCCATCTCAAGGACCGATGTTCTCCCAGCGACTATCGCCGCATTCGACGCTGGGAGCATGAACAGATACTGGAAGCCATGCAGCGGCGCCTCGACCGGAAGCCAGATGCGATGACCATCCGGCGGAGCACCGTTGAGCATGTATTCGGTACGCTCAAGCACTGGATGGGTGCCACGCACTTCCTGACCCGAACGCTCGGGCGCGTGAGCACGGAGATGAGCCTTCAGGTATTGGCTTACAACCTTAAGCGCGTCATGAATATACTCGGGGTTGCGAGGACGATGAAGGCGATGCGGGTGGCCGGAAGCTGAGGCCCTGAGGGGCCTTCTTGCCGCTGGCCACGTTAGTACTGTCGCCAGACCTACCAAACCACGATTGACCTGACCGGCAATTCGCCTCAGCCGCCAAAAAAGCAGTTTCCACACACCCTCGGCCGGTCAGCGACCGCTCGCTAACCGGCCGCCAGAGCATCTACACCTCAGTCTGTTCCGCCATTTCAAGCGCGTCATCTACCTCAATGCCGAGGTAGCGCACTGTACTTTCAAGTTTCGTATGGCCGAGCAGCAACTGGACAGCCCGGAGGTTCTTCGTGCGACGATAAATCAAAGACGCTTTCGTCCGGCGCATCGTGTGTGTGCCGTAGGCGGTATCGTCAAGGCCGATTGACGCGATCCACCGATGTACCAGCCGCGCATATTGTCGTGTCGACAAGTGCGGAGACTCGCGGATTCTGCTCGTGAACAGGAAGTCGCTCGCGTGCAGCCCCGCACGGCTTATCCACGCTGCCACGCTTTCTCGAGTCTGCTCGGTGATCTCGAACTGTACCGGCCGTTGCGTCTTCTGCTGCATGATCGTTGCGCGACTGGCCACATACTCGCCGTGGCAAACGTCGCGCACCCGCAGCTTCGTCAGATCACATGCGCGGAGCTTGCTGTCGATGGCCAGATTGAACATCGCCAGGTCCCGCACTTGAGATGACAACTGCAGGCGTACACGGATCGCCCAGATCTCCTTGAGCTTGAGCGGCGGCTTCTGTCCCGTGAGTATCCCTTTGTTCCAGGGTGTCCGTGTCGCCGCCGCGTTAGTCGAAGTGTTCATGACAATCTCCTTTCAGATGAAGGGAGATTCAGTCTGTACTTCTGCAGTGGGCGCTACCCGACCCGCAGCAGCCATCCAGGACGAAGGGGCATCAATGGCCGCTCCCGGAGTGTTTCGGACACTACGGAGCACGTCCACCCAGATACACTCACCTACTAAACGTTTCCACCTCCTTGAATCGTAAACAATACCGCGAAGATGTCGTCACCGACATTAGTGACGGTCGTTGAATAAGTGACACTCAGTGAGTTCGGCACAGTGATGGTCTTCTCCTTTGTCATTTCCGAAACTGTAAATTTACCCGGGCCCACCGGATCCGCCATTATCCACTGTGCTCCCAAATCCTCTGTGCCCCAACTAATCCACGCACCGACTTGCGAGCCCGAAGCCAAACTGAACTTGCCCGAGGGGCCTCCAACATTATTAAATGCCATGTCGTCACCTATACGATATAAATCGAACTATCTCGCTGAGGGTTCCACCGGACGCAACTGTTGCGTATCTTTTGGTACGCAATGCTGCAAGACGGCCTTTAGCCGCTCCTCTAGCTCGAGGACACGCAGATGTTCCGGAACGTCGACTTCGACCATTCGTTGATCTCCGATCGGGAAGAGCCCAGCCTGAACGTTGGACGATCCCGAGGAAGCTACATGACAGGCAGCAATAACGCGCCCTGATACGTCTGTGATGACAACCATCCGCATGAGAAACCTCCACGCCGTTCGTTATGAAAGGTTACTAAGAACTTGCCTATCTGCGTTGTGAGAGCTTAATTCACGTAGAACAAATTCGAGCTTATCTGTTACTCGCCAGCCACTATCCATTCATCAACCGGGTCGAGGACCGTGACAATTACCTGCCCGTGGCGTTGTCCTTCGCTGAAGGGTTGGTTCGCTGGCATGTTTGCTGCCATCGGCGGGCACTCCCAAACGAATGTCTTAGAGCGGTTGTGGCCACAAATTCCTGATCACGGCACCCGATTTGGATATGATGGTCACCGAGACGGGCGGTGGCGGCGATGTTGCCCCGTCATTTATCAACGCGTAAACTTCTCTATTGAGCGCACCCTGTGCGGCTTCCAGCATTTCATGAGTTACTACGCCATCGTCAACGAGGATAACCACGCGAAATCCGGTTGGATTCACGAATGTCTGCTGGCGTTTTATGAATCCGTAATCTGTCTGTACCCCGCTGTCGATATCGCCCGCGAACCTCCCCGCATTCTTTCTGGCATTAGCATCCCAGGCTTCGCGGAACGCCGTCATCTTATCTTCAATATTTCGGACGAGATCAGGTGGATTTTTCGTCGGTGTTATCTGCTGAATCCACTCGCCGCCCGCTATTATTTCGCGCTGAGCCCAATTAAACCATTGCTTTTTTACAGGGTCCCAAGAGGCCCCAGGGGAATCCCATTTCGCGCTGACGACATCTAGCTTTGCGGAGATCCTTTGTCCTCCGATGGTCATGTCTATGCCTTCCGTTTTAGCACTTGTAAGCGTCGCACCGAGAAATCTCGCCACACTTGGCTCGGCCTTCTCGCCGAGCGCAAGACCCACCGGCTCCCCCAACGTTCTCTTCCACGGCGGCGGTGGAAGTTCCAATTCCGGCTGGTGTGCACCACGCGTCGGCTCATAGGTACGGTTTGCGGGAAGCTCTGTCCATGGTGCCTCTGGAATGTCCGGCCTGTATGTTCCAAGCGTTGTGTCAGGGATGGCCCCCGGGCCTGGGAGTCGATTCAACCGCGGAGCGTGAAGAATGGAGGCCAAACCGGCAAATGAATCGAACCACTGTGCCGCCTGCAGGGAATTCGAATGCTCGTCGCCCCGCGCCCTGCGCAGCGTATAAATAACGCCCGTGAACATCCCTGCTCCTGCGGGATCGACAGCGTGGCTGAGCACTTCCATATCCGTTTTACCTATAGGTGGATGCTCTTTGCTCTCCAATATCTCATAGAGCTTGGCAACACCTGCCTGGCGTTCCTCATAAGTGCTATGGTCCGCCGAGACCTCGTAGACCGGCTCTTGGCTCTCGGGCCTCCGTGCGTCGAGGACCCTTTGCTGTGCTGCCATGTCTCCACTTTGCTGTGCTGCCATGTCTCCAGTGTTGTCAGCAAGCAGATAACGCGACGAGAGAAGGCCGGACCTTCGTCTGGGAGCGAAGGGCGTCGCACTAAGCGCGCGTGCGGGACCGTCACCTTCACCGGACGGATGGAAGGCAGGCTGGCCCGTCCACGGATCGAGGTTTTCGGTGCCTAAAGGCAGCCCCGAATAGACATCAACATCCATGCCGACAAACGCAAACAGGCTGCCGGTCCGCGCGTCTGTGCCGCCATAGGGATCAGGCCAGCTTCCTCCGTCTCTCCGGTCGCCCGATTCTGGCGCCAGTTGTGCAATCTGACCGGGCGACGCCTCGTCCTTCGGCGGATCATTGGAGCCGGGCGGGCCGATATTGTCGCCGCCAAACCCCGCATTGCCGGTAAAGTCGCCGTCCGCACCGAAGCTGCGATGATTGAGATACCAGATAATGGCGCTGATGCTAGCGTTGTCATCACCGGGATCGTTCTGATCGTCGCCGCTACTTGCACCACCTTGTTCGCTCGGACACATGAGATGACATTCAGCCTTTTGTCGCGGCCGCATCAAGTGTGGCAACCCTCACCGGCGCGGAGCAAATCAGAATTGAACGTGCGTATATTCCGCATCGAACCAATAGTCGATTGGAAATATTAAACTTCCACCATTGAGGTTATCAATCTTTATGACGACCTCCCAGCGGCCACCGTCTGCCTGCCCCCGCGCTGAAACGACACTTCCTGGCACTGTCGTTTCTGGGGCCTCCCCGCCGCTCAACGTCGTCTTCACCGTGGCATTTGCCCCGACGGCGACCGGGCTGGAAAGCGCGAGGTTCGCGACGAGATAGACAGCGCTATTGTCTTCGATCCGAATCACGGGTTCTCCTGCATTCACCGCATCTCCAGGCCTCTTATAGATGCCTGTCACAATACCGGGAAGCGGTGGAAACAAGAAGGATCTCAGGAAAGCAATCTGCAGTCGATAGACATCGTTGTCGACATTATCGAGTTCGTTCTTGAAGATCTGTTCGAGATACGGGATGCTTTGCCCAAGCATGAACGAATCGAACATCTGATCCATCAGGCTTATCTGAGCGCGATGTTCTCTCGCCTGGGACTCTAGATAAGGGGTTTTGTACTCGTTACCGACACTTGTCGTTGTTGTTGCGGGCCTTGTCGCTTGCTCATAGGTCTTCCCAGCGGTCACCGCGCCTTGGGACCATCGCTTCGTCGCGGTGCGATAGGGGAATTGATCTGGAGGGGAAACATCTCGCGACGGCCACGTCAGATTGTGGGGAACCGAAGCTCCTTCATTTACATCCTCGTTTACGGATTCTTGAACAAAACTTTGCCAACGTTCCGTATCACCGTCGGTGGTCGACGTTGAACTGGTAGTCGTCTGGACAACCGGGTCTATCTGATCCTGGGTATATGCTTCCTGTAAGGACGCGCTCTGCTGCTGAGCGATATTGCTTAGCGCCCTAAGCCGGTTCGGTTTCGAGTTCGACCGTTTAATGTCGTAATATTCCCTCATTTTGTCGATGACCAGAGACGAGCTAGCATATTTCGAGAAAAAAATATTTTGTCGCGTGTTGACGGCTGTGTTCAGTGCGGCTTTCCGATCCTCGTTCCGGAGCGTAGCGAGCGTCGTGTATTGCTTTACGATATCCATCACATTGTCGGCATTGGCCAAGCGGGAATAGTCAAGAGATATTCGGCCTCGTCCTAAACCTCCGCCCAGTCCACCTCCGCCCAGGTTCACCCCTGGTGTAGCCTTTTTCACGTCGGCACAGAGCGTCTCGTACGAGACACCATCGACGTGATCGCCAAGTCGGGCATCGCAAGTGTCGAGAATCCCACCAACCTCAAAACAGAGGTAGGACCTGTAGATTGGCCGGGCGACCATCGAAATGACGTTTGAATAGTCCATCTGTGATATCTTCCCGCAGGCGACTAGCTCAATAGATCAGACAATGCACGATAGAATCTAAGTCAGGCGCGCATTCGGCATAAACGCCCGAAATATCGTTAACGGGTATTGAAATACACTCACCAGGTTCTATTTTGCCAAATTCAGTTTTGTTCCCGCCCGACCCTAACGTCCCGATCGCCAGCGGCTTCCCAGCCAGATCATTCGCGATGTGGAGAATGAATGGCTTCTCGAAGGTCAGGTTTTTGACGATGCCGGCCGACCCCCAGAGAAACTTGCTCCCGCGAACTTTCACTGAATAAGTCGGCGCATTCCAGAAGTTGTCCGGTTGACCTAGCCGTAGCATGTCCATCGGTAAATAATCCTCAGAGTTGGAACAAGTTTTCCTTACGTCTCAACGATGTGTGCATGCGACAAACCAAATCACGAATTTCCCAATTCACAGACGATCCGGAGTTATTACTTCGACGTTCTAGGCGACCTCTGCGGCGGCAAGACACTTCGATCCGTCATGAATACATCCGGTTTCGGGGGATACTGGCGCGGAGAGAAGCGTACCGTCAGATGCTGAACGGCTCCGTTGCCTAAGCTAGCACTGTCTTTCGCTTCCGGCGCGGTCGATTCGAGCAACCAGAACTCCGGCTTTACCTTCTCCGGCGATTCTTCCGACTCGACAAGCGCGTAAGAAATATTCACTTCAAGTGTGACCCAATCCAACTAATTCGCACTGCGATCCGATTTGAACGCGACATGACGTTCGTGTGACGCGGATTACTTCTTCTCTAGGCTGCTCTGAAAGGATCTCAAGAGCATTTGATCGAAAATAGTCTAAAGCGGTTGGCGAACCCGCTCGATGTTTCCTGTAAGATGGTTATAGCTTTTTTTTCAGAAGTCGCAAGTGACTTTGGGCGCCAACGAATAGCCGACAGGCGCCACCGCATATTCGAACGAGGGGTCCGCAAGCAAAGCGAAGCAGTCGCTTGAGCGACCAGGTGAAGGCGAGGGCGAACGGCTGCAACTGGCCGGGTGCTGCCTCATGCAATCGGCATACACAGCTTTAACCTCGCCACGCTGCGATCGGCTGCACGCGACCCATCACGGCCGCTCGCGCCACCGTACGGTCATAGACCGCTCACAAGCGTCAACGGACCTTGATAGAGGACTTGAAAGCCATCCGCCTGAACCCGGTAGTTCGAGCCGACACGCCTCAGGCGCTTCAGGCTAAAATGCGACGCGTCTCGTCGACGGGTGCATCCTCCTGTACCTGGTCAGGGTCAAGCGATCTGAGTGAGCCGTTTCCGTCGAATCGTGAGGCGCGCCGCTTCAAGCTCCGAACACATACTGGCTGCCCGTGTACGAACGGATGAATTTCTCACGCGACTGTTGCTGCAAGATCTGAGCGAATGTCTCGCCGGTGCAGTGCATTGGGATGATGTAATCAGGCTCGAGCGCGATTAGTTCAGTGACGGTTTGCTTCACGTACTCTTCTTTCTGAGGCGCCAAGTGAAATCCGCCGGCCACTGCATGGACCTTTTTAATTCCTGAGACTTCCATGGCCCGGGTGACGGTGTTCACCACGCCACGATGACTGCAAGATGTAATCACAACCAGTCCGCGATCTTTCACGTTGAAGCATGTCGCCAGTTCATGCTGAAAGTCGTCGGCAATGACCTGCACGCTCTGCTTCTCGGTGGCAAGCTTGTCCGGGAAGCAACCGATGCCATCTTTGATGCCGACGTGCATTCGGCTCGGAGCCAACACCTTTTCGAACGACACGGTCGGAATCCTCCCGGTAGTGAAGCCGTGACCGGCGATGACCGATGGCCTTTCTGCAGTGACAACTCTGACTTTGGCATCGGTCAGTGATTGTCTATCGATATACCCAAAGTCTTCGACCTTCCCCGCTGTCCACTCCCGCGTACAGAAGGCTTCTTCGCCGCCGACGTACAAAGGCAGATCCGATCGTAGTCTTTGATGATTGTGCTGGAGAAACCCCGCAAGCCCGCCAAAATGGTCGTAATGACCGTGACTGAGCACGAGCGCATCAAGACTCTCGGGCGCAATGCCGAGCATCGCGAGATTGTTCTCCAGTGTCTGCGAGGTGAAACCGAAGTCGATCAGCATGTTGCGAGCCTCACTCCCACGAGTCGACTGGACATGCATGGCTAATCCGAACTCGCCCAGTAGCGACTTCCCCGCAGGCGGCATGCCGAAGCGGACCACGTCGACGTTGCCGATCCTTCCACTGGGCGCTATGGCCAATTGATAGCTATCCGTTACGACACGGAGCGCGACGCGGTCGACGGTCGGTACCTCACCGGAGAGTTCATCGGCCCGGGCGGCCGGCGAGCCGGTCAGCAGCGTGCCCATTACTGCACTAAAGGCGGCCGATGCGCTGCCACACAGGAACAAGCGGCGGGATGAGCCATGAGAATGCATGCATAGCGGCATGATTGCCTCCTCTCGGGACGTCTCGGAAGACGCATCTCGCGGGCAGATTCACCGTAGCCTCATAGCGTCGGCGTGCGGAAAAGCAAGAAACGTCCACTTCGGTGGGAGAAACCTGGCACGTCGACGACATCCGACAGACACAGTTGGATTCTGCTCATTTCGAACGAACGGCTTGTCAACGTCGCATGATCACTTTTTACAGCTCGATGGTCAGGCGGATGTTGATCAGGATCATCAAACGTCGAGGTTTGCGAGGAGGATCGGTCCTCGACACCGAAGTTCGCACGCGCGGGGAATTGAGGGCGCAGATCGGGAGGCCCGAAAGCACGGACGCCTGCCGGACCCGGTTAAGGCGAAGCCTTCCAATCAAAGCCGCCATCCAAATGAGACGGCCACGGAGTTCTCGAACGGCCGTTCGTGGTCGATCCTCGCCTTACCTCTCCGAATGGTTCGGCCACCCCATTTCTCGTGCGGCTTCGCGTTTGCTAATGGCCGTCACAACCGGCAATGCAAGGAAAGGAGTTCGAGAGTCCGGACTGCGATGTTAAACGCGCACCGAATTGCTGCTTCTGCGTTATCACGAATGCAGCGTCCGAGGCGTCTCGCGCTGCTTTTTATCATCCCGATGAAAAGACAAACCTCGTACACGGAGTTCGCTGGAGACGTGCCGAGACGCTCGATCGATAGGCAGCAGTCGGAAACATAAGCGGCATACGGTTGCAGGCGCAAAAGCTGCATCGCCGCCTCACTCTCCAAGGATGCCGTGCCGGAAAACCCGACATAGGCTATCTGCATACCGATGCCCATAACAGAACTCCATCGCGAATGTGACAACAGAACTCGGACGAACTGGAGCCACAGGCGAAATGGTCGCGCCTCTGCATACCAACCGTTTGATCTCGATCAGCTTTCCGCAGTATCGGTTACGGGTTTTGGGCATCGTGAAGTCGCGTGCTGCGGGACAACGTAGTCGTAACCTTATGACACACGAACCGTGTAACTCCCAGGCCGCGGATCCTGGAGGCGAGAATTTGAGTTCGCTGAGTGGATGGATGGCCGCTTGGTGTTCGTCAGGCGCCACCCGACCGTCAAGGAATCCGGACCATGGACTGACTCTTGATGGCCGAACTGCGCCCGACGCGCGACTCCGGTTCATCCCCACGTGCGTGGGGAACATCGTTTGGGCGGATAGCCTACCGCCGTGATACGCGGGGCGTCCCCACGCATGTGGGGAACACTGCAGCGTGTTTTCGCCCGCCGCGATCAGCGTCGGCTCATCCCCACGCCTGTGGGGAACACCGCAAACCTCGGCGCGATCCTTTAACGCGCGCCGGTTCATCCCCACGCACGTGGGGAACACCCAAAGCCTTCCCGGTACTCAATGAAGTCCATCGGTTCATCCCCACGTGCACGTGCGTGGGGAACACGCGTATTTCGCCATGGCCGCGAATCCTCACGACGGTTCATCCCCACGCCTGTGGGGAACACTTCGTGCGCGTGAACAGCACCGCGTGCGGCACCGGTTCATCAGCCTTCGTCAGCTACGACCCTGGTGCTCCAGTTGCGTGACTTCAGCCCGAGGACACTTTGCGCGGCAACCCCGCCGCGGCGTCGATGGCTTTCGCGGCATGGAGCACTTGCGCCAGTCGGACGACTTTGGTGCCTTTCCACTCGGCGGGCAGGAACGCGCGAATCGGCGCCTCCGGGCCGTTGTAGAGAACCGATGCCGTGCCCGAGTGGAAATCGATGCGCATGAATAGCAGGTACTCCGCGACGCCGTCACCAGGCGTAAATGCGGGCCCCGATTTTTTGCTACCCGTAGCCTTGACCTGCACGGTTCTGCCCGAGCGCGTAAGCGCATCGACCCCTCCTGTGCGGTGCAGCGGCAGCACGAGGTCGAAGTGTTCCAGCGCGAGGGCTTCAGCAATATCGCCAACAAGCCTGCCGTCCAGCGTGAACGTGAGTCCCGTATGCGCATAGTGCCGCACGAGTGCCTTATGGGACGCCCACAGATCGCGGACGACCTCAGGCAGCGGCAGCACGAGCGGATCACCCGTGGATTGCGACGGCGCAGGCCGGGAGGTCTCAGCGAGAATCTCGTGTTCGCAGGTTGCGGTTGATGGATCCGCGGGCTCGGGTGTCACTGTGCTCATAGACGTGCTCGAAGATCTGCTCGAGTGTGAGCAGGTTACGCTAAATCGCGAAGGTTCACGAGGTGGCCGGCTTGGGCCGTCGACCGAGCCGTGGCTGTGATGGACGCGTGATGATTACCCAGGAAAGAGTGCGATGGCCTTTGCCGGCGAGCCTTGTGCCGGAAACAGTGACTGATCCGCAGTCCCTCTGGCCCGCCCAGCCGCCTTCGGCTGTGAATGACGTTTTCACGCCCATGCGCATCGCGCTCTGCCCTCCAGGCCTGTTGCTACGGGCCCTGACGATGGATGCCTTACGTCGCGGGCGTCCTAACGCGTGTCCCAAAGGTGTCCAACTGAGTCGCGGTGGTATCGTTGTTGCGACCACCCGTCACACCAAGGAGACCCGAAATGTCCGATGCAACAGAAGACTTAGACCATGATCACGGCCGCAATGAGCGCTTTGGCGGTTACGCCCGCGTGACGATTCAAGGCGTGACGCACATTGTCGACGCGTCGAGGTTTGAACGCGTTGACGATGGCACGCGCCCCCTGGGTGATGGTGACTCGCAATACGAGGAGTTGTTTCGCGCACCCGTGCAGGACGATGACGACCCCAACAGCCGACCAGATTGGATTCACCTGAGTGTCGTGCGCGTCAATGATGGTCCCTACCAGTTCTGGGGGCATGCGCAGGTTGCGGAGGGGCCCAACGTGCTCAACGCTAAAGTCGACGACAGCGGGCTCGAGATGAACGGGCCCGGCGACGACGACGAGGAGGAAGACAACAGCGACGACGACATCGAGGACGACGACGATAGCGAGGAGGAATACGACTGAATGGGCACGGACGCCCACCAGTCAAACCCGTGACCGCTCCCACGCATGAAACGGCAACCACGACCAGGCGCCGGTCAGCTCCGCCGCCTGTACCACCAGGAGAAGGCTATGGACGTACCCGAGTACCTGTATGCCGCCCGGAAGGAACAAGGGCCGACGCCTCAACTCGCCAAGGACTTCGAACACGCTTTCGGGCTGCTCTACACGGTCCTCTGCCAGAAATGCCAGTGGACCGGCAGTGGCAGGATCTCCGCCGTGCGGCCCGTGCTTAGTGCTCTCGGTATCGGCCATATCACAATGATGGCCGACACGTTCCGGCGCTTCAGAACTCGCCCATCCTTCATGGTCGAACACCCGGCGTTCGACTTTTTCTGGGCCTTCCTTCTGCCGGGCGGCACGGCGCTGATTCCTGAGGCGTGCGACGCGATACGGGTAGTCGCTAGCAGCCTGGCCGTACACGCGTACCTTGACGACGCTCAGGCCGAAGAAATTGTCGCGATCACGCTGGGCGCGCCGACGTTCGAAGCGCTGATGAATGGCTCCACTATGCCGACTGACCCGCTCATCGACCTGCACGGACCCGCGCGTCGTTCGTGGCAGGTGTTCACCATGCACCCGGAAGTGGATGAACTCGAATACTTGCGCACGCTAGCGCCGCAACCCGGCCGCGTTAGGGCAGATCTCGAAGACATCGTCCGTCGCAACTGCACGATTCTCGTCAACGCCGCCGCGAACCGCGAGAACTGTCGCCTGGATCAACACGACGACGTCTACGCGGGAGAGGTCCTGCGTGGCCGGTGTGCCCCGCAGACCCCAGAAGTACACGCAAGAGTCTGGAGCCTGGGCGGCTCTAACGGCCATCTCGACGCACTGTTGCTCGGCGGTGAAGACGAGGGCAAGTTTGTAGCGTGGCTCTCAGCGGCGATCCAGGCTTTCAAAGAGGACGGTGTTCCCTTACCGCTGAGCGTTACCGTCGAGCCGCGTCGCGCTGAGGGCGAGCCCCTTCCAGCGTGTGTGCCGGTTGCGGGCGATGTTCGGCAGTACCAGCCGGAAGCACTCAACCTTTGACAGCCTCCCTCCCGTGAGAAGCCGCCGACGCAACGTCCGTACCCAGTGTGCAGGTGTGCGCTATGCCGGCTCGGCGGGCAAAAAGCCGACCTTTGAACTTGGATTCAGGCGACTATTTGTTCGCCGGCATTGGGCGCCCGCAGCACGGGCATAGCGGGCGGCTTGCACGTTGCGCGCGCGCCTTTAGTGCGTTGTAGACGGCGGCGGATGTGAGGCCGAAACGCTTAGCTGCGGCGTGGTGTCCGGGTTAGCGTCCAGGTACTCAAGGGCAGCACGCGTCTTCGATAGCGCGGGCGCGGCGTCCGTGGGTGCAGAGGGCTTCAGATAGACGCCATACAAGCGTATGGTCCGGACGCAGTGGCGCGTTCAGGCTGTCGACTGGCACTGCCTGAGCCTTGCCCGAGCTGTCCTCATAGACCGCGAGGCCCACCACGCTCTCGCGTTCGAGCGCTTCGGTAATCGCGCCGTGGTCCCACAAAGATTGACAACCAAATGTTCCGCGCGACCGCCATCACCGCGCATCCGACGCGCACCAAGCAGTGCTATAACCAAATCCAAACTTATATTCGACGTCGGCTGTACGCCGAACTTCGGTCATTCGATAGCGCTAGTTGAATGTCCCATGATGGCCGGGAGTACTCGTTCATACAGTTTTCCGGAAAGCCGCCATTGATGACTCCAGCGGCAGCTCTATAGCACGTTCAACCAACTGGTGCTCTCGGCCATGAGGCGTCGTTCGCTGGTCACGAAGATCGGACGTTCCAACGTCGCCTCGAGTCCCGCGAACGGTCATTCGGTTGGCGACGACGAACAGTCAAACTGGCCTCCTGGGCTGCAGAAACCAGCGCGATCGATAGGGTTGCGCGGTGCGGGTCGACTGGCGCCAGCCCACGCCTATCAAGCGCACGGAGAAACTCAATTCTCCGCGTAAACCCCGCCAAAAGAAATCGCCTACCGTAAGAACCCGGTAAGCGGACGCTTTTAACGTACTCACAAGCGCATCCAAAGAGCAACACGCTGAGAATGCGTGCGCGAGAGCATCGCACCACATCCCCGCACGGGGATCCCCAAACTCATATGGATCGCAGATCGCTCTGGCGCTGCCCGTACGAGGGCGTTCTTTCAGGCAAAGAAAGATACTCATGCAGGAGACGGAAATGGACCTCAAACTCGTAGAGAAAATTAAATCGAGCGCGACATACCGCGAACTGGTGCGGAAGCGCTCGAAGCTCGGCTGGACTCTGACCGCCCTCGTGCTGGTCGTGTACTACGGTTACGTGCTGCTCATCGCATTCAACAAGGACGTGCTTGCCGCGAAGATGGGCGCGGGGGTGATGACCTGGGGCATGCCGATCGGACTTTTCGTGATCGTATTCACCGTGGTGATCACCGGCCTCTACGTGCGCCACGCCAACAGTACCTACGACGAACTCACCGACCAGATCAAGCGGGAGGCCGCATGAAGGCTCGACAACTCCTCGCCGTCAGCGCGCTGTTCACCGCTTCGGCTAGTTGCTTCGCCGCCGGCGCCGACCTCGGTCAGGCGGTCAAGCAGGCGACCAACTGGACCGCGATCAGCATGTTCATCGTGTTCGTGATCGGGACGCTCTTCATCACCAAATGGGCCGCCAAGAAGACGCGCTCGGCCGCCGAGTTCTACACCGCGGGCGGCGGAATCACTGGCTTTCAGAACGGCCTTGCGATCGCAGGCGACTTCATGTCCGCCGCGTCGTTCCTCGGCATCTCGGCCGCTGTCTACGCGAACGGATATGACGGTCTCATCTATTCGATCGGCTTTCTGGTGGGCTGGCCGATCATCACGTTCCTGATGGCTGAACGACTGCGCAATCTCGGCCGCTTCACGTTCGCCGATGTGGCCGCCTACCGCTTCAAGCAAACCCCGATACGCGCGTTCGCCGCATCGGGCACGCTCGTCGTGGTGGCGTTTTACCTGATCGCGCAGATGGTGGGTGCTGGACAGCTCATCAAGCTGCTGTTCGGTCTCGAATACTGGATCGCGGTGGTGATCGTCGGCGCGCTGATGATGGTGTACGTGCTCTTCGGCGGCATGACCGCGACCACCTGGGTGCAGATCATAAAAGCCTGCCTGCTCCTCGCGGGCGCCTCGTTCATGGCGTTCATGGTGCTCTGGCAATTCCATTTCAGCCCCGAGGCGCTCTTCGCGAAGGCCGTCGAGGTGCACGAGAAGAAGGCGTCGATCATGGGGCCGGGCAATTTCATCAAGGACCCGATCTCAGCGATCTCGTTCGGCATCGCGCTGATGTTCGGCACAGCCGGCCTGCCGCACATTCTAATGCGCTTTTTTACCGTTCCCAATGCGAAGGAAGCACGTAAGTCGGTGTTCTGGGCGACCACTTGGATCGGCTACTTCTACATCCTCACCTTCATCATCGGCTTTGGCGCGATCGTGCTGGTGAGCACCAATCCAGTCTTCAAGGACGCGGGCGGCAAGCTGCTCGGCGGTGCCAACATGGCCGCCGTGCATCTGGCGAGTGCGGTCGGCGGAAACGTGTTCCTCGGCTTTATCTCGGCCGTCGCGTTCGCGACCATCCTCGCCGTGGTCGCGGGCCTCACGCTCGCCGGCGCGTCGGCGGTGTCGCACGATCTGTACGCGACCGTGTTTAAGCACGGCAAGGCATCGAGCGCAAGCGAGCTGCGCGTTTCGCGCGTCACCACGATCGTGCTGGGCATCGTTGCGGTTGTGCTCGGCATCGTGTTCGAGAAGCAGAACATCGCATTCATGGTGTCGCTTGCCTTTGCTGTGGCGGCCTCTGCGAATTTCCCGGTCCTGTTCATGTCCGTGCTTTGGCGCGGCTGCACGACGCGCGGTGCGGCCATCGGCGGCTTCCTCGGGCTGCTCTCGGCGGTGCTGCTGACGGTCCTCTCCAAGGCGGTGTGGGTCGACGTATTCCATTACGCGAACGCGCCGTTCCCGTACGCATCGCCCGCGCTCTTCTCGGTGGCGATCGGCTTCGCCGGCATCTGGATCTTCTCGGTGACCGACAAGTCCGCTCGCGCACGCATTGACCAGGCCGGGTTCGAGGCGCAGACCGTGCGCTCGGAAACCGGAATCGGCGCGGTGGAGGGCGCGAGCCACTAAACAGGCCTTGCGCACTTCGAGGGGCGAGATCGTTACTCGGCGAGAACGTTAATATCAAGGCCGCTGCGCTCGTCCCCGAACTGACAGGCTTCTTTGGCACATCAGCCCACAAGGCGCCGCTTGAAGCCACGCGCGAGCGGCCGCTCGCAGGTCCGATCCACGCTCGGGAGCGGTCATTGCTGCGGCGCCGATCCAAACGGCAGAAGAAGGTCGCAAGTACGCGTTCGCCGATGTGAGAGTCGCGGCTCTGGAGCCGGCTCGGACGAACGGCCGGTTAGCACCGTGGAGCCGCCCGACGAGAGGCGGTAGCTGAGCGTCTGCAATGGCCGATTATGCAAAGTCGTCGATTATGGATAGCAATGGTTTTGGCAGCGGGGACAGTCCGATGGGCACAGGGTGTG